>CBDASJ010000001.1:0-108602 GCA_965199555.1 Acetobacteraceae bacterium
TCAGGCTGGTCATGGGCTCCTGGAACACCATGCCGGCGGTGGCGCCGCGCACCGCACGCAACCGATCCGGCGCGGCGGACATCATGTCGGTCCCGTCCAGCACCACCCGGCCCGTCACCGCAGCACCCGGCGGCAACAGCCGCAGCACGGCCAAGGCGGTCAGCGACTTGCCAGACCCGCTTTCCCCCACCAGCGCCACGGTTTCGCCGCGGGCGACGGTGAAGCAGACGCGGTTGACCACGGCCTTGGCGCCAAACTGGACCGTAAGGTCGTCGACGGCGAGGATGCTCACCGCGGCTGCTTGCGCGGGTCAAAGGCGTCGCGCACCGCCTCGCCGATGAAGATGAGCAGGATCAGGATGCCGCCTAGCACGACAAAGGCGGTGATGCCGAGCCAAGGCGCTTGCAGGTTGTTCTTGCCCTGATTGACCAGCTCGCCGAGCGAGGGTGAGCCGGGCGGCAAGCCGAAGCCGAGGAAGTCCAGGCTGGCCAGCACCGTGACCGAGCCGGACAGGGTGAAGGGCAGGAAAGTGAGCGTGGCGACCAAAGCGTTGGGCAGGATGTGGCGCCACATGATCGCGGCGTCGCGCACGCCCATGGCTCGGGCCGCGCGCACGTAATCCAGGTTGCGGCCGCGCAGGAACTCCGCCCGCACCACCCCGGTCAGCGCCATCCAGGAAAACGCCAGCAGGAACAGCAGCAGGACCCAGAAGGTCGGGGTGATGATGGAGGCAAGGATGATCAGCATGAAAAGCTGCGGCATGCCGGACCAGATCTCGATGAAGCGCTGGAACAGCAGGTCGGTAAGGCCGCCATAGAAGCCCTGCACCGCCCCGGCCATGATGCCGAGGATGGAGGACACCACCGTCAGCGCGAAGCCGAACAGCACCGAGATGCGGAACCCGTAGATCACCCGGGCCAGCACGTCGCGGGCCTGGTCGTCGGTGCCGAGCAGGTTGCGCCAGGACGGCGGCGTGGGCGACGGCGCGGGCAGGTTCTTCACCACGCTGTCGAAGGAAAACGGCACGGCCGGCCAAAGCATCCAGCCGCCGGCGTGAAGCGCCTTGGCAAGGTCAGGGTCCGTGTAGTCCGCGTCGATCGGCAAGAAGTCGGGACCGAACGCGTCCTCGCTGTAATCTTGCAGGACGGGGAAGAACCACTGGCCGCCGTAGCGGATCACCAGCGGGCGGTCGTTGGCCACGAATTCGGCCGCGGCGCAGACTAGGAACAGGGCAAGAAAGATCCACAGCGACCACCAGCCGCGCCGGTGCGCGCGGAAGATGGCGAGGCGGCGGCGAGTCAGGGGGGTCATTCTTCCCCCTCTCCCGCCAGCGGGAGAGGGATACTTCGGGGGATTGCTCATCCCCGCCGCTCGAAGTCGATGCGCGGGTCGACCAGCGTGTACATTACGTCGCCAACGATCTGCAGCAGCAGGCCGATCAGGGTGAACATGTACAGCGTGCCGAACATCACCGGGTAATCCCGCCGGATGGCGCTGTCGAAGCCCAGCAGGCCCAGGCCGTCGAGCGAGAAAACGATTTCCACCAGCAGGGCGGACGAGAACAGGATGCCGATGAACGCCGCGGGGAAGCCGGCCACGATCAAGAGCATGGCGTTGCGGAACACGTGGCCGTACAGCACGCGTTGCTCCCCTGCCCCCTTGGCCCGCGCCGTCAGCACGTATTGCTTGCCGATCTCGTCCAGGAAGCAGTTTTTGGTCAGGATCGTCAGGCTGGCGAACCCCCCGGCCACCAGCGCCACCGTTGGCAGCACCATGTGCCAGGCGTAATCGCCCAGGCGCTGCGGCCAGGGCCAGGCGGCGCTGCCTTCGCTGGTGAGTCCGCGCAGGGGGAACCAATCCACGAACGAGCCGCCGGCGAACAACACGACCAGCAGGATGGCGAACAGGAAGCCGGGGATGGCATAGCCCACCAGCACCGCGGCGCTGGTGGCCACGTCGAAGCGGCTGCCGTCGCGCACCGCCTTGGCGATGCCCAACGGGATGGACACGAGGTAGATCAGCAAGGTGGACCACAGGCCGATCGAGATGCTGACCGGCATCTTCTGCACCACCAGGTGCAGCACGGTGTCGTTGCGGAAGAAGGAGCGGCCGAAATCGAAGCGCAGATAGGCGCCGATCATCTCCCCGTATCGGGTCAGCGGCGGCTTGTCGAAGCCGAACATGTGCTGGATCTGCGCCACGGTTTGCGGGTCCAGCCCGCGGCGGCCGCGATAGCCGCTGCTGGAGTCGCTGGGCTGCATCACGTCCGAGCCGCCGCCGGTCAGCCGGCTCATCGTGGCGCCCTGCCCGCGCAGCTCCGCCAGCATCTGCTCCACCGGGCCGCCGGGGGCGAACTGCACGACGGCGAAGTTGATGGTGATGATGCCGAACAAGGTCGGGATCACCAGCAGCAGCCGGCGCAGCAGGTAGGCGCCCATCAGTGGTTGCGCGCGGCGTCCGTGGCTTTGGCCAGCGCCGGGTCGACCCACCAGGCGGTGAAGTCTAGGCCGGTGCGCACCGGCCCGGCCGGATGGCCGAAGCGGTTCCAGTAGGCGACGTGCACCTCCTGCAAGTGCCATTGCGGGACGGTGAACCAGTTCCACAGCAGCACGCGGTCCAGCGCATGGGCGGCCGTCACCAGGTCCTCATGCGACTTGGCGCCGACCACGGCGGCCACCATCGCGTCGGCGGCGGGGTCGCACACGCCGGCCAGGTTGAGCGTGCCGGGCAGGTTGGCGCTGCGGCAGCTCCAGTAGTCGATCTGCTCGTTGCCCAGCGACTCGCTTTCGGGGATTTGCGCCACGGCCATGTCGAAATCCAGATCGTCCATGCGCTTCTGGTACTGCGCCGCGTCGATGGTGCGGATATGCGCGTCGATGCCCAGCCGGCCGAGCCACTGCGTGTAGGGCAGGCCGACGCGCTCGAAGGCGGGCTCGCTCAACAGGATTTCGAAGCTCATCTGCTGGCCGGCGGCGTTGACCAGCTTGCGATCCTTCACCGTCCAGCCGGCTTCTTTCAGCAGGTCCAGCGCGCGGCGCAGCCCGTCCCGATTGTTGCCCGAGCCGTCGGTCACGGGCAGGGTGAAGGGCGTGGTGAACAGTTCGGCTGGCAGCTTGGCACGGAACGGCTCCAACAGCGCCAGCTCCGCGCCCTGCGGCACGCCGGAGGAGGCGTATTCGCTGTTGCTGAAATAGCTCTCCGTCCGCGTGTAGGTGCCGTAGAACAGGTTCTTGTTCATCCACTGGAAGTCGAACACCTCGTCCATCGCCTGCCGCACCCGGCGGTCGCTGAACACCGCCCGGCGCGTGTTCATGGCGAAGGCCTGCATGCCCGTCGGCAGATGCTGGGGCAGCGCTTCCTTCTTCACCAGGCCGTTCGTCACGGCGGGGAAGTCGTAGGCCGTGGCCCAGTTCTTGGCCGAACCTTCCTGACGGAAATCCACCTGGCCGGCCTTGAAGGCTTCCAAGGCCACCGTCGGATCGCGGAAATACTCGTAGCGGATGGTGTCGAAATTGTTCAGCCCACGGCCGGTCGGCAGGTTGGCGGCCCACCAGTTGGCCACGCGCTTATAGGAGATGGTGCGCCCCGGCTCGACCCGGTCCACTTGGTACGGACCGCTGCCGAGCGGCGCGTCCGTCAGCGGAGCGGTGAAGTCGCGACCGGCCCACCAACGCTCCGGCAGCACGGGCACCTCGCCGAGGATGGTCGGCAGCTCGCGGTTCTCGTCGGTCTTGAAGTGGAACACTACGGTGCGCTCGCCCGTCGCCTGCGCGTCGGCCACGTCGCCCCAATAGGTGCGGTATAGCGGCCGGCCCTTTTCCCGCAGCGTGTTGAAGGACCACACCACGTCGGATGCCAGCACCGGCGTGCCGTCGTTGAAATGCGCTTCCGGCCGTAGCGTGAAGGTGACGGAGCGATGGTCGGCCGCCACGTCGACCGTTTGCGCCAGGTGGCCGTAGCTGGTCGCGGCCTCGTCCGGGTTGCTCGCCATCAGCGTGTCCCACACCCGGCCGATGCCGGTGGCCGGGCTTCCGCGCACGATGAAGGGGTTGAGGCTGTCGAAGCTGCCGATCGCCGCCAGCGCGACGGTGCCGCCCTTCGGCGCGTCGGGGTTGGCGTCGGGGAAATGGGTGAAATCGGCGGGGAGCTGCAACTGACCGAGCAGCGACAAACCGTAGGTTGGTTCCGCCATGGCGGGCGCGGCGAACAGGGAGGCGGCGGCGAATGCGACGACGAGTCTCATGCAGGGTCCTTCAACGCCAGCAAGGCGGCCGGCAGCAAGGCGGCATCTCCCACGGCCAGCACGGTTCCGTCACCCTGCGGGTGCATGGGCGCGCCTGCCCAATCGGTGATGCTGCCGCCGGCGCCGTTGATCACCGGGACCAGGGCGGCCCAGTCCCACAGCTTCAGGGTCGCCTCAGCGACCGCGTCGATCTGCCCCAGCGCGAGCAAGCCGTAGGCGTAGCAGTCGCCACCCCACGATACCCGACGCGCCTGGTCCGCCAAGCGCCGCCAGCGCGGCAGTTGCGCCGGCGTGAAGACGGCGGGTGAGGTGCAACTCAGTTCCGCGTCCGCCAGCGCGGCGCAGGGGCGGCAGCCGGCACGGCCATAGGGTCCGCGGAACTGCGTGGGCCGGCCGGCGACGCCGAGCCACCGCTCCCCGGTGATCGGCTGGTCGATGAGGCCCAGCACCGGCGTGTCGCCGTCCAGCAAGGCCACCAGGGTGCCGAAGGTGGGCCGGCCGGTGATAAAGGCGCGGGTGCCGTCGATCGGGTCCAGCACCCAGCGGAAGCGGGCGCCGGCGCGGTCCTCGCCGGCTTCCTCGCCGAGGATGGCATGGTCCGGGAACTCGGCGGTGAGCAGGGCACGCATGGCGGCCTCCGCCTGCCGGTCCGCGACCGTGACGGGGCTTTCGTCACCCTTCAGCTCCGCGGATACCCCGGCGCGGAACCAGGGACGGATGGCGGCGCCGGCCGCGTCCGCAGCCGCCTCGGCGGCCGCGAGGGCGCGATCGAGGTCTATTTCGAGAGCTGCGGCAGCGGGTTGGGCTGGCTCTGCGCGGCGGCGCTCGGCGGCAGCACCTTGGCGTTCGGCGGCTGCTGGTTGTTGTCGGTCTGCGCCTGCGGCTGGTTCTGGTTGGCGGAGGGTTGGCTGTTTTGCTGCCCCGTGACGGTGCCGCCCGCCTGCGCCATCGCTGCCACCGGGAGCACCAGCAACGCCATTGCAACGATCAGCTTGCCACCCATGCCACCACTCCCAAACCGTTCAGGGCGTTTGCGCGCCCGCGCCCGCATACCTAAGCTGCACGACCTGTTTTGCAAACACGCCGTTCAGCCTGCGAGTGCATCGTGACACCCATCATCATCATCCCCGCCCGCATGGCGTCGACCCGACTGCCCGGCAAGCCGCTGGCCGCCATCGCAGGCGTGCCGATGATCGTCCACGTCATGCGCCGCGCGCTGGAGGCCGCGATCGGCCCGGTCGCCGTGGCCTGCGCCGAGGCGGAGATCGCCGATGCCGTGCGGGCGGCGGGGGGCACGGCCGTGATGACCGATCCGTCCTTGCCGTCCGGCTCCGACCGGGTGCATGCGGCGCTGGGTGAACTGGACCCGCAGGCGCGGCACGACGTCGTGGTCAACGTGCAGGGCGACACCCCGACGCTGGACCCGGCGGCGTTGCGCGTGGTGGTGGGCCCGCTGTCGGACCCGGCGATCGACATCGCCACCTTGGTGGCGCCGATCGAGTCGGAAGAGGAAGCGGCAAACCCGTCCTTCGTGAAGGCCGCCTGCGTGTTCGACCACGGGCGCGCCGTGTCGCAGGCGCTGTATTTTTCCCGCGCCCGGGTGCCGGCGGGTGACGGGCCGCTGTGGCACCACATCGGCATCTACGCCTTCCGCCGCCCTGCCCTGGCCCGCTTCGTGGCGCTGCCGGAAAGCCCGTTGGAACGGCGGGAAAGCCTGGAACAGCTTCGTGCCTTGGAGGCCGGCATGCGCATCGCCTGCACGCGGGTGGAGCACGGGCCGTTCGGGGTGGACACGCCGGCGGATTTGGCGCGGGCGCGGGCGTTGCTGGCATGACCGTCTCGTTCCAGGGCCGGCCCGGCGCGTATTCGGACCTGGCCTGCCGCGCCGCCCTGCCCGGCCGCCCCACCTTGCCCTGCGACACGTTCGAGGGGGCGATCGACGCCGTGCGCAGCGGCGCCGCCGACCTGGCCATGCTGCCTTGCGAGAACAGCCTGGCCGGCCGGGTGCCCGACATCCATTCCCTGCTGCCGGGCAGCGGGCTGCATATCGTGGGCGAGCATTACCAACGGGTGGAGCATTGCCTGCTCGGCGTGCCCGGCGCGGTGCTGGGCGACGTCCGGCGGGTGCATTCCCACGCCGTGGCGCTGGGCCAGGTGCGCCACATCGTGCGCGAATTGGGCGTGGAGGCGGTGGTGGAGGCCGACACCGCCGGGTCCGCGCAGTTGGTGGCGGCACGGGGCGACAAGGCCGACGCCGCGATCGCATCTGCCCTGGCCGCCGAGCTGTACGGTTTGGTGATCCTGCGGGCGAACGTGGAGGATTCGCGGGACAACACCACCCGGTTCTACATCACCTCCCGCACGCCGGCGGCGGACGTGCCGGAGGCGCCGAACACGGTGACGACGTTCATCTTCCACGTGCGCAACGTGCCGGCGGCGCTGTATAAATGCTTGGGCGGCTTCGCCACCAACAGCGTGAACATGACCAAGCTGGAAAGCTATATGCTGGCCGGCGAGTTCACTGCCACGCAGTTCCTGTGCGACGTAGAGGGACATCCGGACCATCCCAACGTCGCGCGTGCGTTGGAGGAGCTTGCGTTCTTCTCACGCGACCTGCGCATCCTGGGCGTTTATCCCGGCGCGGCAAGGCGGCTGGAGCGGGGGGCGGACGCGCAGGCGTGATCGTGTCGGTCGCAATGGCGCGCAAAATGCCCTATATGTCAGCAATCGACCGCCGCCCGAGGTTGCCGTGATGCCCGATACCAACGTCCCGATCCGGTGGCAGCCGGACCGCTCGCCGGAACAACCGCCTTGGCCGGTGCCGCCCCTGATGGTCGCGATGGCCCGAGGCGCACGTGGCCTGTGCCCAGCTTGCGGGCAGACCCACGCGTTTATCGGCTACCTTCGCGTGGTGCCGGAATGCGTGCTGTGCGGGGCGCCGCTGGGTGAAGTGCGGGCGGATGACGCGCCGCCCTACTTCACCGTGTTCATCGTGGCGCATGTGGTGGTGGCGGCGATGTTCGCGGTGTACCAGGCGTATGATCCGCCATTCTGGGTGCAGGCCGCGATCTGGCTGCCCTTTACGGTCGTGATGAGCATGGTGCTGCTGCGGCCCATCAAGGGCGCCACGCTGGGGTTAATGCTGAAGCTCGGCCTGATGAAATCGGCCGAAGAGTGAGCCAATCGACCATTGCCGCCTGCGACCGGATTGAACGCGTCGTCCTGGATGGAGAAGCCCTGACCCGATTGTCGCCGATCCAGGACGCAGATCGAGCCCAGGCGACCAGCGACCTGGCGACTGACAGCCGATTCGCCTTGGCGGGCCAGCCCGGGCCGTACGTGCTGCACCTGTCGGTGCAGGAAGGCCGGCTGGTGTTCGACGTGCGGGATGAAACGGACCGGCCGCTCCAGGCGGTGGTGTTGGCAATGGGGCCGTTCCGCGGCTTGCTCAAGGACTACCAGATGCTGGTCGACAGCCACACGCTGGCGCTGGAGGAAGGCCGGGCGGAACGCATCCAGGCCATCGACATGGGCCGGCGCGGGCTGCACAACGAGGGCGCCGCGCTGATGGCCGAGCGCTTGGACGGCAAGGTCACCATCGATTTCGAGACCGCGCGGCGCTTGTTCACCCTGGTGTGCGTGCTGCACCAGCGCATCTAAAGGTTCGGCGTGAAGATCGACGGCACCCCCTATCGCTGCGTGTGGCTGGAGCCGTCGGACGGCTGGTCCGTGCGCATCATTGACCAAACCAAGCTGCCCTGGTCACTGGATTTCGTGCGGCTGACCACCGTGGCGGAGGCCGCCCACGCAATCCGCAGCATGCAGGTGCGCGGGGCGCCGCTGATCGGGGCCGTCGCAGCCTATGGCATGGCGCTGGCGATCCGGGCGGACCCGGCAACGGACGCCATGGAGCGTGCGGCCGGGCAGCTCAACGCCACCCGGCCCACGGCGATCAACCTGCGCTGGGCCACGGAGCGCATGCTGACGCGCCTGCGCAACACCGCCCATGCCGACCGCCGGCGCGTCGCCTACGAGGAGGCCGGGCTGATTGCGGAAGAGGACGTGGCGCAGAACCAGGCGATCGGCAGCCACGGCGCCGAGCTGATCCGCGACGTGCACGAACGCACCGGCCGCCCGGTGCGCGTGCTGACGCATTGCAATGCCGGCTGGCTGGCGACGGTGGATTGGGGCACGGCGCTGGCGCCGGTCTACACCGCCCATGAATGGCAGGTTCCGGTCGAAGTGTGGGTGGACGAGACCCGGCCGCGCAACCAGGGGGCGTTCCTCACAGCGTGGGAGCTTGGGCGGCACGGCGTGCCCCACACGGTGATCGCCGACAACGCCGGTGGCCATTTCATGCAGCATGGCGACGTGGACCTGGTGATCGTGGGCACGGATCGGGTGACCCGCACGGGCGACGTGGCGAACAAGATCGGCACGTACCTGAAGGCGCTGGCCGCGAAGGACAATGCGGTGCCGTTCTGGGTCGCCTGCCCGTCCTCCACGATCGACTGGACCGTGTCGGACGGGCTGGCGGAGATCGAGATCGAGGAGCGGGACGCCAGCGAAGTGACGACGGTGACCGGGCGCGGCCTGGACGGCAAGGTGGCGACCGTGCGCACAGCGCCGTCCGGCAGCCCCGCCGCCAATCCAGGCTTCGACGTGACCCCGGCACGGCTGGTCACCGGATTGGTGACCGAGCGCGGGCGGTGCGACGCGTCCGCGGCAGGCCTGGCATCCCTGTTCCCTGACAAGGCCTGACATACCCCAATGCGTTTGAGCCACTTCCCGGTCATCGTGGCCGCATCCTGCTTGGCCGCGTGCTCCAACACGTCCCGCGCGCCGAAACCGGTGCTGAACTCGGCAGAACCGATCATCCCTTCGGCCGGGTTTGGCCAGGTGCCGCCGTTTTCCCGGCTGGGATATGCGTCGTTTTCGCGTGCCGATGCGATCGCCGTCGCATTGCGGGAGTGGCGGCTTTGGGGCTCCCCGATCGACGACGACCCGCCCGGCACCCGGCCGCCCCGCGGCCCGGACGAGAAGCCGGAACGCTATCCGGGCCTATGGCAACGGGTTGGCGAGTATTGGTGGGAAAGCCAGGATAGCGGCTCCGTCACGGCGTATTGGACGGGCAAGCATGACGGCAACGGCACGGTGTTCCCGGCGTCACAGGATTCGCACTACCCGTGGTCGGCGGCGTTCATCTCCTACATCATGCGGATCGGCGGCGCCGGCGAGCGGTTCCCGTATTCGCCGGCCCACGCCACCTACATCAATGCGGCCAAGGCACAGGCGGACGCCGGCGGCGGTAGTTTGGTGGTCACGGCGGAGCGGCCGGAGCGCTACGCGCCGCAAGCGGGCGACGTGATCTGCCTCGGCCGCGGCGGCAGCCGGGCGCTGACCTATGACGACCTTCCCACCACGTCTTTCCCCGGCCATTGCGACTTCGTGGTCGCGGCGGCGCCGGGGGAGTTGACGGTGATCGGCGGCAACGTGGACGATACGGTGACGGAAAAACACGTGCCGACCACTCCGTCCGGCACGCTGGCCGACCCGGTGACCGGCGTGGTGGACACGCGCTATCCGTGGTTCGTGGTGCTGCGGGTCACATACGACTCGTAGGCGGCCGCGTCAGTCGCGGCTCCAGGGTAGTTCGTCCGCTTGCCAGCCGGCCACGTGGCCGCGCGCGCCTCGCCCATCCGGCGGCCCTTCGAACCCGTCGGCGATGTTGTAGACATGGGTGAAGCCCGCTTCCGCCGCCGCACTTGCCGCCGCCATGGAGCGGACGCCGCTGCGGCACAGGAAATACACGTGATCCTCCGGCGCCACGCCCGCTGCGCGCAGGTCGTCCACGAAGCCGGGATTGACCTGCATGGTCGGGGCAACCTGCCAGGACAGCAGCACCGGCTGCTTGCCGACGCTGCCGAGGTCGGGCACGCCGATCTGCCCCCACTCCATATCGGTGCGCACGTCCACGAGCTTGGCCTTCGGATGGCTGGCCAATGCTTCCCACACCTGTTTCGGCGCGACGTTCTCCACCATGTGCAGTTCTCCCAATCGGCGCGGAAGGTGCCCCAGCATGATGCAAAGCACAAACGGCATGGCGGCGGCGATCGGCAACACGCCGCTGATCCCGTTGCGCCGGGCATCGGCGGCCACCGGTTGCACCATCCTGGGCAAGGCGGAGTTCATGAACCCCGGCGGCTCGGTGAAGGATCGCGCCGCGCTGGCGATCATCACGGACGCGGAAGCACGTGGCACCCTGGCCCCGGGCGGCACAATCGTCGAGGGTACGGCGGGCAACACCGGCATCGGGCTGACGCTGGTCGCCAACGCCCGCGGCTACCGCAGCGTTATCGTGATGCCGGACACGCAAAGCCGCGAGAAGATCGACTTCCTGCGCATGATCGGGGCCGACCTGCGGCTGGTACCCGCCAAGCCGTATAGCGATGCGGGCAACTATGTCCGCACGTCGCAGCGCCTGGCAGAGGAGATGGGGGCGGTTTGGGCCAACCAGTTCGACAACCTCGCCAACCGGGAAGGCCACCGCAGCACGACCGGGCCGGAGATTTGGCGGCAGACGGAGGGCCGCATCGATGCCTTCACCTGCTCCTGCGGCACCGGCGGCACCCTGGCCGGGGTGTCGCTGGCGCTGAAGGCGGCCCAACCGGGCATCCGGATCGTGCTAGCGGACCCGGAAGGCAGCGGCCTGTATGGCTGGGTGACCGCCGGTGACTTAACGGCGCAGGGAAGCTCCGTCACCGAAGGGATTGGGCAATCGCGGGTGACGGCGAACCTGCAGGACGTGGCGATCGACGGCGCGGTCCGCATACCGGATGCGGAGGCGTTGGCGCAGGTGTTCGACCTGGTGCGGCACGAAGGCCTGTCCGTCGGCGGGTCGGCCGGGTTGAACGTCGCGGCGGCCATCCGGGTGGCGCAGCAGATGGGGCCGGGCCACACGATCGTGACGATCCTGTGCGATGGTGGCGCCCGCTATCAGTCCAAGCTGTTCAACCCGGCGTTCCTGCGCAGCAAGGACCTGCCGGTGCCGGATTGGCTAGACTGACGCGTCACGCCACGGCGCGTGCCACCGCGTCCTGCCAGCCGGCATAGCGTTCCTGGCGCTCGGCCTCCGCCATCGCCGGGGCGAAAGCGGCTTGTCGGACCCATTCGCGCTGGAACATTTCGGGCTCCGGATATACGCCGGCATCCAGCCCCGCCAGGTAGGCGGCGCCCAAGGCCGTGGTTTCCAGGCAGGCGGGGCGTTCGACCGGCATACCGACCATGTCCGCCAGGAACTGCATGGTCCAGTCGCTCGCGGTCATGCCGCCATCTACGCGCAGCACCACCTCACCCGTTTGCCCGGCGTCGTCCAGCATGGCGCCGAGCAGGTCGCGGGTTTGGAAGCCCACCGCTTCCAGCACCGCGCGGGCGAGTTCCTTGCGCGTGGTGCCGCGGGTGATGCCGGTGATGCTGCCGCGGGCGCGGCTGTTCCAATGCGGCGCGCCGAGGCCGGTGAAGGCCGGAACCAGGAAGACGCGTTGCGCCGGGTCCGCCAAGGCCGCCAGCGCGCCGGTTTCCGCGGCGTCCCCGACCAGGCCGATGCCGTCGCGCAGCCACTGCACGGCGGTGCCGGCGGAGAAGATGGAGCCTTCCAGCGCATAGTGCCGTTCGCCCCGGCGCTGGTAGGCGATCGTGGTGAGCATCCGTTGGCTGGATCGCACCGGCTTCGTGCCCGTGTTCAGCAGCACGAAGGCGCCGGTGCCGTACGTCGCCTTCACCATGCCGCGGCTGAAGCAGGCCTGACCGACCAGGGCGGCCTGCTGGTCGCCGGCGATCCCGCGGATCGCGACCGCGCCGCCCAGCAGCGCCGGCTCCGTGCTGCCGAACGCGCCGGCACTGTCGCGGATATCGGGCAGCATGGCGCGCGGCACGCGGAACAGCCGCAGCATGCCCTCATCCCAGGCGCCGGTGCGGATGTCGCACAGCAGGGTGCGGGACGCGTTGGTGGCGTCGGTCGCGTGCACCCGGCCGCCGGTGAGCCGCCATAGCAGGAAGCTGTCGACCGTGCCGAAGGCCAGTTCGCCGCGTTCCGCCCTGGCGCGGGCGCCGGCCACGTTGTCGAGCAGCCAGCCGATCTTGGTTGCGGCGAAATACGGATCCAGCCGCAGCCCGGTGCAGGCGGCGACCTGGTCGGCGTGGCCGGCCCGTTCCAGCGCGTCGCAGGCGTCGGCGGTGCGGCGGTCCTGCCAAACGATCGCGTTGTGGATCGGCGTGCCGGTTTGCCGGTCCCATACCAGCGTGGTTTCACGCTGGTTGGCGATGCCGATCGCGGCCAGGGAGGATGCCGCCAGGCCGGCCTGCCGCAGGGCGTCGCGCGCGGTGGCCAGGGCGGTGAACCAGATGTCCTCCGGGTCGTGCTCCACCCAGCCAGGCCGCGGGTAATGCTGCGCGAACTCCCGTTGCGCCTGGGCGAGCGGCACGCGGTCCGGGCCGAACACGATGGAGCGGGTGGAGGTGGTGCCCTGGTCGATGACCAGCACGGCGGCCGTCACGCCACCGTCTCCGGCACGGGCTGACGCTCGGCGAGCGCAGACTCCAGTTCGGCGACCTGGTCGGCGGTCAGCCGCAAACCGAGTTTGCTGCGGCGCCACAGGATGTCCGCCGCGGTTGTCGCCCATTCCTGCGCCACGAGGTAATCGACTTCCGCGGCCGACAGGTCGGCGCCGAAGGTGCGGCCAAGCGGTTCGGCCGCGCCGGGTGGCCCCAACAGCGTGGCCACGCGCGTGCCGTATGCCCGCAACAGGCGGCGCAGGGTGTTTGCCGCCACGGTGGGATAGACCGACTGCAAGCGGGCAAGCTCGGTGGCGAAATCGGCGAAGTCGCCCCCGGGGAGGGGCGCCCTGCCCGTCCAGCCCGGCGGCAATCTCGTGGCTGCCGGCAGCAGCGGCGTGAGCTTCGCCAGCGCCGCCTCCGCCAAGCGGCGGTAGGTGGTGATCTTGCCGCCGAATACGGACAGCAGCGGCGGGGTGCCGCCGCCGGGGGCGTCCAGTTCCAGCACGTATTCCCGGGTGGCCGCCTGTGCCTTCGTCGCGCCGTCGTTGAACAGCGGCCGCACGCCGGCATAGGTCCACACCACGTCGGAAGGGTTCACCGGATGGCGCAGATATTCCGAGGCGCCGCGGCATAGATAAGCGATCTCGTCGTCCGATGCGGCAGCGGCCCGCGGGTCGCCGCCGTAGTCCATGTCGGTGGTGCCGATCAGCGAGAAATCCCGTTCATAGGGGATGACGAAGAAGATGCGGCCGTCCGGGTTTTGGAAGATGTAGCATTGGTCGCCGGGGAACAGCCGCGGCACCACGATGTGGCTGCCCTTCACCATCCGCACGCGGGAAGCGGTGTTGGCGCGCACCACGGATTGCAGCACGTCGCCCACCCACGGGCCGGCGGCGTTCACCAGCGCCCGCGCGAGGACGGTGCGCCGTTCGCCCGTGCGCTCGTCCTGCATGTGCAGCGTCCAGTGGGTGTCACCGCGGTCGGCGCCCAGGCAGCGCGTGCGCGGGGCGACCGTGGCGCCGCGATCCGCCGCGTCGCGCGCGTTCAGCACCACCAGGCGCGAATCCTCCACCCAGCAATCGGAGTATTCGAAGCCGAGCGTGTAGTCCGGCTTGAGCGGTTGCCCGGCCGGGTCGCGCCGCAACCGGACCGTGCGGGTTTTCGGCAGGCGCTTGCGGCCGCCGAGGTGGTCATACAGGAACAGCCCGAGGCGCAGCAGCCAGGCCGGCCGCAAGCCGCGATGGTGTGGCAGGACGAAACGGAGCGGCCAGATGATGTGCGGCGCGATGCCCCACAGCACCTCCCGCTCCATCAACGCTTCGCGCACCAGGCGGAACTCGCGATGCTCCAGGTAGCGCAGGCCGCCATGCACCAGCTTGGTGGAGGTGGAGGACGTGCCGGAGGCGAAATCGCCGGCTTCGCACAGGTAAACCGACCAGCCGCGTCCGGCGGCGTCCCGCGCGATGCCGCAGCCGTTGATGCCGCCGCCTATGATGGCGAGGTCATAGACAACCGATGCCGTTTCCACCCGGCCGATGCTACCATGTCTGCCCGTGCGCTCAATCCGCGCGGACGGAATCCTTGACTTCGCTGCGGTGCAGCAGTATGAAATAGCTGCGCACCTCGACGATCGAGCCCTGCCGTTTCCGAACGCAGCCTTTATCCTATCAAGTGTCTAGCGCCGGTTCGTGGTCCTGTAGATCACGAGTGACGCTCCCGAGCACTGTGCGATGGCGCGTCCGCTTCACGAAAGTCTCCCATGTCATCCTTCCAAGACCTCGGGTTGGCCGCGCCGCTGCTCGCCGCGCTGACCACCGCGGGCTATGCCGAGCCGACGCCGATCCAGGCGCAGGCCATCCCCCACGTGCTCGCCGGCCATGACGTCCAGGGCATCGCCCAGACCGGCACCGGCAAGACGGCCGCCTTCGCCTTGCCCATCCTCCATCGCCTGCTGTCCGAGCGGAAGCATCCGGGCAAGAAGGGCACGCGCTGCCTGGTGATGGCGCCCACCCGCGAGTTGGCCAGCCAGATCGCCGATAACTTCCGCTCCTACGCCGCCGGGTCGCCGATCCGCGTGGCGCTGATGTTCGGCGGCGTGCCGAAGCCGCGGCAGGCCCGCGCCTTGGATAACGGCGTGGACGTGCTGGTGGCGACGCCGGGCCGTCTGCTGGACCACCTCAACGATCGCGCGGTGAACCTGGCGAATGTCGAGGTGCTGGTGCTGGACGAGGCCGACCACATGCTCGACCTCGGCTTCATCGTGCCGATCAAGAAGATCGTGTCCTACATTCCGCGGCAGCGGCAGACGCTGTTCTTCTCGGCCACCATGCCGAAGGAGATCGAGAGCCTGGCCGCCGCGCTGCTGCGCGACCCGGTGCACGTCGCCGTCACCCCGGTAGCCAAGACCGCCGACCGGGTGGAGCAGGCCGTCGTGTTCGTGGAAGCGGCCCGCAAGCGCTCACTGCTGTCGGCGATCCTGAAGCGCAAGGATATGGGTCGCACGCTGGTGTTCACCCGCACCAAGCACGGCGCCGACAAGGTCGTGCAGCATCTGGAAGCCGGCGGGCAGCCGGCGGCGGCGATCCACGGCAACAAGAGCCAGGGGCAGCGCGAGCGGGCCTTGGCCGCGTTCAAGAATGGCAGCGTGCGGGTGCTGATCGCGACGGACATCGCGGCGCGCGGCATCGACGTGGATGACGTGACACACGTCATTAACTTCGACCTGCCCAATATCCCGGAAAGCTACGTGCACCGCATCGGCCGCACCGCGCGGGCTGGCAACGCCGGAATGGCGATCAGCTTTTGCGACGCGACCGAACGGGCGCATTTGCGTGGTATCGAGAAGCTGATCCGTGCCCGTCTTCCCGTGGCGGAGCCGGACGCCCTGGCAGCCTGACCTTCCCCTCGGGGCGGGTCACCGGAGGATTGAAGCCGATGATCCTGCCCCGAGATGTTCCGACCCTGGGCCGCCGCGCCGCGTTGACCGGCGCGGCCGGGCTGGTTGCCGCCATGTCGGCGCCGCCTAGCACGCCGGGGCTGAACCAGTTGGCGATGGGCGGCAACCGGTTTTATGGCGCCGCCATCGCCGACCACGTGTTGGCCACCGACCGCGCCTACATGAACAGCGTGCGGGACGAATGCGGCATCGTCACCGGCGAGACGGCATTCAAATGGGGCGAGTTGCGGCCGAAGGCAGACGTCTGGAACTGGAAGCCGGCGGACGCGCTGATGGCGTTCGCCCAGCGGCGCGGCATCCAGGTCCGCGGTCACACGCTGCTGTGGCATGAACACAATCCTGATTGGCTGGTGGCCGAGCTGAACGCCGGCACTGCCGAGTCGCTGCTGAGCAGGCACATCCAGGCCGTGACGTCGCATTGCCGGGATCGGCTTGTGCATTGGGACGTGGTGAACGAGGTGCTGGACCCGACGGCCAACCGGCCGTTCGGGCTGCGCGACACGGTATGGGAGCGGGCGATGGGGCCGGAGCTGCTGAGCGTGGCATTCCACGCCTGCGCCGAGTCGGACCCGTTGCCGCTGCGCTGCATCAACGATTTCGGGCTCGACTACACCTGGCCGGAACATGAGAAGAAGCGGCGCGACATGCTGGCGCTGTTGGCGCGCATGAAGGCGCAGGGCGTGCCGGTGCAGGCGCTCGGCATACAGGCGCATCTGGAAGCGGGGGTGAACGACCTGAACCAGGCGGTGCTGGCCAAGTTCTGCGCCGACGTAGCCAGCCTGGGCTTGAAGATCGTCATCACCGAATTCGACGTGCGGGACAATCGCATTGCCGGGGATGCGGCGGCACGCGATGCCGCCGTCGCCAGCCACGCCCGCGCCTACCTGGATGCGGTGCTGAGCTGCCCGGCGGTCATGGGCGTGCTGAGTTGGGGCTTGTCCGACCGCCGCACCTGGCTGAACGATTCCTTGCCGCGGGACGACAAGCAGGCGCAGCGGCCGTTGCCGCTGGACGCGGAGCTGCGACGCAAGCCGCTTTGGACCACGCTCGCCCAGGCGTTCAAGAGCGCCCCCGCCCGCGCGTAGCCGCCGCCCCGGCCGTTCGGGGCGGCGGCGGCGGGTTTGCTAGGCGCGTCGGATGGCGGCGTCGACGCTCCACGGCCCGGCGCCGGCTGCTGCCAGGTACAGGAAGATGAAGCAGTACAGGATTGCGGCGTCGCCGCCGTTGACGGCCGGGTATGGGCTGTGGGGGGCGTGGGCCATCCAGTAGGCGACCGCCATCTCGCCTGACAGCAGGAACGCCACCGGGCGCGTGAACAGGCCGACCAACAGCAACACGCCGCCGACGAGTTCCAGGATGGCCGCGAACCACAGCAGGGAGAACACGTCCGGATGCAGGGGGGCGGTCGGGAAGCCGAACAGCTTCTGCATGCCGTGTTCCATGAACAGCAGCGCGGCGACGATGCGGACGATGCTGAGGACGTAAGGCGCCCAGGTGGTGGCCAGCAGCGCCGCGCGCGGCGGCGTGGCCACGGGGATGGTGGTGTTGCTCATGTCGTTCGGTCTCCTTCAGGGATGGGTGGTGGTGATCTTGACCTGCGTGCCCCAGGGATCACGCAGGCCGGTGTTCGCCAAATCGTCGGCCTGGCCGCGCCGGGCGATTGCGTCGGCGACCGCCGGGTCGGACGCCGCCATGGTGACGGAGGCGAGCCCGGCGCGGGCCGGGTCGCGCGGCCCGGCGCCGGGACTGCGCCAGACGTTGACACCGAGATGGTGGTGGTAGCCGCCGGTGGAAAGGAAGGCGGCTTCCGACCCCATGCTCGTCACGTCCAGCCCGAGAACGCCGACGTAGAAGGCCGTTGCCCGCGCAAGGTCGCCCACCCGGAGGTGGACGTGGCCGATCCGGGTGCCGGCGGGCGCCCCGGACCATGGGGCGCTGGCCTGTGCCATCAGGCCGGCCAGGTCCAGCCGCTTGTTCGCCATGGTGATCCGCCGGGCGACGGCGGGGCCGGTCCAGGTCCATTCCGACCTTGGGCGGTCGGCGTAGACCTCAACGCCGTTGCCTTCGGGGTCGCTGAGGTAGACTGCCTGGCTCACCAGGTGGTCGGCAGCGCCGTCCAGTTGCAGCCCCATCGCCCGGGCATGCACCAGCCAGCGTCCGAGATCGGCGGCGCCGGGCAACAGGAAGGCGGTGTGGAACAGGCCGGCGGCGGCCGGGTCGTCGGCGATGGCGGTTGGGCGGTGCAGCAGGTGCACGAGCGCGGCGCCGTCCGCGCCGAGTTCGATTTCGCCTGCCGTTTGGCGCAGGACGCCCAGGCCGAGACCGTCGCGGTAGAAGGCAGTCACGCGGTTGAGGTCGCGGACGGCCAGACTGATGGCAGCAATCTGCAACGGCGGTGTGGCCGACTGGTTGTGCTGTGCCTCCGGCGCTTGCAACTGGGCCGACATGATGCCTCCGCCTGATGATGCCAGGTAGATGGCGCAGCGGCTGCGTATAGGGAATGCCGGGTTGATCCCGATGTTCGATACCAGCAGTATTGGTTGGTGGATCGGTTTCTGCAGATGGCGGCGTTCGTGCGGACGGTGGAGCGCGGCAGCCAGGCGGCGGCAGCGCCTGATTTGGGCGTCACGCCGGCGATGGTGGGGCGCTACGTGCGGGCGCTGGAGGATCGGCTCGGCACCCGGCTGCTCAACCGGACTACGGCGACGCAAAGCCTGACGGAAGCGGGGCTGGCCTTCCACGCCCGGGCCAGCCTGATCCTGGACCAGGTGGATGACGCGGAGATGGCGGCCGCGGAGCGGCAAACCGAGCCGCGCGGGGCCCTGCGGCTGAACGCGCCCATGGTGTTCGGCGTGCGCTACCTGGCCGCGGCGGTGGCGGAGTTCGGCCGGCTGCACCCGCAGGTCCGCGTCGACCTTGCCTTGAACGACCGCGTGGTCGATCTGGTGGAGGAAGGCTACGATGTCGGCGTCCGGATCGGGCAACTGCCGGATTCCAGCCTGGTGGCACGGCGGCTCGCCCCGTGCCACGTCATGTTGTGCGCGTCGCCGGGCTACCTTGCCCAGGCCGGGACGCCGCGGCGGCCCGACGAGCTGCGGGAGCATAACTGCCTGCTGTATGCCTACGCCCGCAACGGCGACACCTGGCGCCTGCGCGGGCGGCACGGGATGGTTGAGGTGAGGCCGCAGGGCAATCTGGTGGCCAACAATGGCGACGCCCTGCTTGCGGCCTCGCTGGCGCATGCCGGGATCAGCTTGCAGCCCACCTTCATCGTTGCGGATGCGATGCGGGCCGGCTTGCTAGTGCAGGTGCTGCCGGAATGGTCGCTGGACAGCTTGACGGTGTTCGCGGTGTATCCTTCGGTGCGCAACCTGTCACCGAAGGTTCGCAGCTTCGTGGACTTCCTTGCCGGGCGGTTCGGTGATCATCCGCCTTGGGACGCGGCGGTTGGCCCGGCATAGAGGACCTGGCCGGTAGGAACAGTCGCTAGTCCTCGACACCGGGGCGACCCGCGACCGCCATCATCGTTGCGGTCATCAAGGCAATCAGCTGCTCCCGCCCCTCGCTCTCGGCAAAAACCTCGGCCTGCGCGAGCGTCAACGTGCGGCCGGCCTTCACCACCTTGCCGCGGGCGAGCAGGCGTCCTCCCGCTGCCGGGGCGATGAAGTTGATCTTGAACTCGGCCGTCAACACGCCGCGGTTTGGCGGCATCAAGCTCAGCGCGGCGAAGCCTGCGGCAGAGTCGGCGATGGCGCCCACCGCCCCGCCATGGACGAAGCCGTGCTGCTGGGCGATCGCCGGGTGCGGGTTGAGGGCGATCTCCACCTGGCCGGGCGCCACGCTGACGAGTGTGGCGCCAAGCGTGCGCATCAGGCCCTGCTTGGCAAAGCTCGACCGGATGCGCTCCGCACAGTCGGGTGTTTCGTGCTCTGCCATCGCATCTCCTTTTGGTCGGCGCGTCCGCGCCAGGCGCTACCGGCCGTTCGCCTGCCGCCAGGCCTTGAACGCGTCGAGGTTGGACTCGTCCGTCGGTGGGTAGAGGCCGCGGGTCGGCTGGCCGGCGCGGACCTTCTCGGTGACGAAATCCTCGAACGCGGTCATCTCGGTCGCTTCCGCCGCCAGCGCGTCCGCCAGATGCGCGGGAAGCACGATGCAGCCATCGGCGTCCCCCACGATGACGTCGCCGGGAAACACCGGGGCATCGCCGCAGCCGATCGGCACGTTGATGTCGATCGCCTGGTGCAGGGTGAGGTTGGTGGGTGCGCTCGGCCGGACGTGGTAGGACGCGATGTCGAGACCGGCGATCTCCGCCGAATCACGAAAGCCACCATCGGTCACCACGCCCACCACGCCGCGCTGCATCAGGCGGGTGACGAGGATGCCACCGGCGGAAGCGGCGCGGGCGTCCTTGCGGCTGTCGATCACGAACACGCAGCCGGCCGGTGCCTCCTCCACCGCCTTGCGCTGCGGGTGATCGGGGTTGCGGAACACCGAAAGCTCGTTGAGGTCCTCGCGCGCCGGGATGTAGCGCAGGGTGAACGCCTCCCCCACCATCGACAGCGCCCGGGGCGGCGAGAGCGGCTGCACGCCCTGGATCATTTGGTTGCGGAAGCCGCGCTTGAACAGCGCCGTCGCCAGCGTCGGGGTGCTGACACGCTGGAGCGCCCGGCGGGTCGCGTCGCTCAGTGCCACAGGCGGCTCCTAATAGATGACGGGTTCGGGAACCGGCGCACCATGGTCGGTGCGCAGGAAGTCGAAATCGCAGCCTTCGTCGGCCTGCTGGATGTGCTTGGTGAACATCAGGCCGTAGCCGCGCTCGAACCGTCTTTCCGGCGGGGTCCAGGCGGTGCGGCGGCGGGCGAGTTCTTCGTCCGCGACCTCCATGTGGATGCTGCGGGCATCCACATCCAGCGTGACGACGTCACCGGTTTGCAGCAGCGCCAGCGGGCCGCCGATATAGGCTTCCGGCGCCACGTGCAGGATGCAGGCGCCGTAGCTGGTGCCGCTCATCCGCGCGTCGGACAGGCGCAGCATGTCGCGGTGCCCCTGCTTCAGCAGCGCCTTGGGCATCGGCAGCATGCCCCATTCCGGCATGCCGGGACCGCCCTGCGGCCCGGCGTTGCGCAGCACCAGCACGTGGTCCGCCGTGATGTCCCAGGTCTCGTCGTCCACCGCTTGCTTCAAGGAGGGATAGTCGTCGAACACCACCGCCGGGCCGGAATGCTTCAGGAAGCGCTGGTCCATCGCCGCCGGCTTGATCACGCAGCCGGACGGCGCGAGGTTGCCGCGCAGCACCGCCAGTGAGCCTTCGCCGTAGATCGGGTTGGAGGTCGGGCGGATCACGTCGGCGTTGAACACCTTCGCCCCTGCGATGTTCTCCGCCACGGTGCGCCCGGTCACGGTGATGCAGTCCAGATGCAGATGCTCGCGGATTTCGTTCATCAGGCTGCGGATGCCGCCGGCGTAGAAGAAATCCTCCATGAGGTAGGTGTCGCCGGACGGGCGCACGTTGCCGATGACGGGCACCCGGCGGCTGAAACGCTCGAAATCATCCAGCCCGATTGCCTGCCCGGCGCGGCGGGCCTGGGCGATCAGGTGGATGATGGCGTTGGTGGAGCAGCCCATTGCCATCGCCACGGCGATCGCGTTTTCGAAGGCCGGCTTGGTTTGGATCTTCTGCGGCGTCAGGTCCTCCCACACCATGTCGACGATGCGTCGGCCGGATTCGGAGGCGAGCCTGATGTGTCCGGCATCCGCCGCGGGGATGGAGCTGCCGCCGGGCAGCACCATGCCGACCGCCTCGGCGATCGCGGTCATGGTGCTGGCGGTGCCCATGGTCATGCAGGTGCCGTAGGAGCGGGCGATGCCGCCCTCGACGCCCAGCCAGTCTTGGTCCGTGATCTTGCCGGCGCGCAGCTCGTCCCAGTATTTCCAACTGTCGCTGCCGCTGCCCAATATCTTGCCTTGCCAGTTGCCGCGCAGCATCGGGCCGGCGGGCAGGAAGATCGCGGGGATGTTCATGCTGGTGGCGCCCAGCAGCAGGCCGGGCGTGGTCTTGTCGCAGCCGCCCATCAGCACGGCGCCGTCAACCGGGTGGGAGCGCAGCAGCTCCTCCGTTTCCATGGCCAGCATGTTGCGGTACATCATGGTGGTCGGCTTGACGAAGCTTTCGGACACGGACAGCGCCGGCAGCTCCACCGGGAAGCCGCCCGCCATCAGCACGCCGCGCTTCACATCATCCACGCGCTGCTTGAAATGGCTGTGGCAGGGTTGCAGGTCCGACCAGGTGTTGATGATGGCGATCACCGGGCGGCCGGTCCATTCCTCCGGCGCGTAGCCCATCTGCATGGCGCGGGACCGGTGGCCGAACGAGCGCAGATCCGCCGGGCCGAACCAGCGGCGGCTGCGCAAGGATTCCGGTGAGCGCCGGTGCGAAAGGGCTTCCGACGGGATGGCACCGGGTTCCAGGGCACTGCCGAGGGTTGGATCGTTTGGCATGGACGGCGCCTTCTTGTTGAGTGGGGGATTTCAGGCGGGTTGGCGGCTCCGCGTGGCCGTTACATCCGCCGGACGGGAATGGTCCATGCCATCACCAGCCCCAGCCCGGCGAAGCAGGCGATGGTCAGGAAGGCCGAGCGAAAGGCTTCGCGGATTTCGGAGGACACCAGCGCACGGTGTGCCGCGTCCAACGCGGCCATGGCGACGGGACCGCGCTCCACCATCTGGGTGAACAGGCTGGCCGTGTCGCGGTCGGTGGCGGATAGCACCGCGAACAGCACGGCGCCCACGATCGCGGTGCCGAACGCGCCGCCCACCGAGCGAGAGAACTGCACCGAAGCGGCGGCGGCGCCCAGGTTGGACCGGCCGGCGACCAACTGCACCGTGAGCTGCACGACGGGCATCGCCGTGCCGACGCTGATTGAATAAACCAGGAACAGCACTGGGACCGCCGTGTTCGACAGATGCGGGGCCGCAAAGGCGAGCGCCAGCAGCGCCGCGGTGGTGATCGCCAGCCCGAAGGAAGGGAACACCGCCGTGCGCTGCGTGCGAGCCATCATGCGCCCGGTGAGCAAGGAGCCGCAGGCGATACCCGCCGTCATCGGCAGCAGCATCAGCCCCACCTGCCCCGGCCCGATGCCACGCACCACCTGCAACCAGATCGGCACGAAGGTCACCATACCCACGAGCATCGCGCCGACGCAGGCGCCCATCAGGTCGCAGCGCCAGATGGCGGGTTGCCGCAACAGCCCGAGCGGCAGCAGCGGCATGGCCGCCCGGCGTTCCTGCCGCAGCAGCAGCAGCAGGGACAGGATTGACAGCGCCACGAGCCCGGCCACCAGCGGCAAGGCCGACAGGTCGAATTTCTGCATCCGCTCCAGCGCCACCAGCAGCGGCGTGATGAAGCCGGCGAACAGCACCACGCCCAGCATGTCGAACTGCAGCCGGGCGCCGCTGCCGGCGCGGCGCGGCAGGCGGAAGGCCAGCACCGCCGCAGCGGCGCCCAGGGGAAGGTTGACCAGGAACACCGACGGCCAGCCGAATTGCTGGGTGAGCCAGCCGCCGGCAACCGGGCCGAAGGTGGAGGACGCGACGAAGATGCTGGCCAGGTAGCCCTGGTAGCGACCGCGCTCCCGCGGCGGGACCACCTCGCCCACCAGGGCCTGGCTGGTCGTCATCAGCCCGCCGCCGCCGAAGCCCTGCAGCAGCCGCGCGGCGGTCAGCAGCAGCACGGTCGGCGCCACCGCGCAGAGCAGCGAGGCCGCGACGAACAAGGCCAGTGCCACGAACAACAGGCGGCGGCGGCCAAGCACGTCGCCCAGCCGGCCATAGACGGGGGCGGCGACCGTGCTGGCGACCAGGTAGGACACCACCACCCAGGACACCCGCTCCACATCGCCAAGCGACCCGGCGATGGCGGGCAAGGCCGTGGCGACGATGGTCTGGTCCACGGCGGCCAGGAACATCGGCAGCATGATGGACGGGAAAACCGTGAAGAACAGGGTGCGCGCGCTGGGCTCGGCTGGGGCGGCCGCCGGGGCAGTCGAAGTTGACATGCCCAACTCTCCCCTCCGCGGCGGCAGGTGCCCACCGCGATGGTAGTCACGATCTCGTGAGGCTAGCGCCTGCCCTGGACGGATGAGGCCCCTGCCCCGATGATGCCGGGGATGACCGAAGCCAGCCCGCCCGACGGCCTGCCCTCCGCGCGCCGGCGGTGGGCCATGACCACCCTGATGATCGCGACGGCGATGGCGGCCATGGATACCTCGATCGCCAATGCGGTGCTGCCGACCATCGCGGTGGACGTGCACGCGACGCCGGCGGATTCGATCTGGGTGGTGAACGCCTACCAGCTCGCGCTGGTCGCCTGCCTGCTGCCGTTCGCGTCGCTGGGCGAAATCCTGGGCTATGGGCGCGTGTACCGATATGGGCTGGCGCTGTTCACGGTCGCCTCGCTGCTCTGCGCGTTGAGCTGGTCGCTTGGCAGCCTGACGGCGGCGCGGGTGCTGCAAGGCGTGGGCGCGGCGGGCATCATGAGCGTGAACGCGGCGCTGATCCGTTTTATCTTCCCGGCAAGCCAGCTCGGGCGGGGCGTCGGGTTGAATGCCATGGTGGTGGGGACGTTCACGGCGCTGGGCCCGACGATCGCCGCGGGCATCCTGTCGATCGCGTCGTGGCAGTGGCTGTTCGCGATCAACGTGCCGGCCGGGCTGATCGCGCAGGCACTGGCGCTGCGATCCCTGCCGGCTACACCGCGCGCGACGCACCGGTTCGACTGGATCAGCGCGCTGCTGAATGCTGTCACATTCGGATTGCTGGTGTTCGGCATCGGGGAAGGCGCACATGACGCGCCTGCGATCGTGACGGTGGCGCTGGTGGCGGGAACGTTGGTGTTCGGCGGACTGCTGGTGCGGCGCCAATTGGGGCTGCGGTCGCCGATGTTGCCGGTGGATCTGTATCGGCGGCCGATCTTCGCGCTGTCCTCGTTGACCTCCATGTGCTCCTTCGCGGCACAAGGCTTGTCGTTCGTGTCGCTGCCGTTCTATTTCCAGACCGTGCTGGGGCGCACGGCGGTTGAAACCGGGCTGCTCCTGACGCCCTGGCCGGTGGTGACGGCGATCATGGCGCCGATCGCGGGCCCATTGTCCGACCGCTACCCGCCGGCGATCCTGGGCGGCATCGGCATGGTGACGCTGTGCGTCGGGCTGGGCCTGCTCGCCACGCTGCCGGCGGAGCCGACGTCATGGGCGATCATGTGGCGCATGGTGATCTGCGGCGCCGGGTTCGGCTTCTTCCAATCGCCCAATTTGAAGGCGTTGATGTCGGCCGCGCCGCCGGAACGCAGCGGCAGCGCCAGCGGCATCATCGCGACGTCACGCCTGGTCGGGCAATCCTCCGGCGCGGCGCTGGTGGCGCTGTGCCTGGGCATCTCCGTCCAGCACGGCCCGACCATCGCGTTGACGCTCGGCGCGTGCTTCGCGGGCGGGGCGGCGGTTGCCAGCTTTTCCCGGTTGTGGACGACGCAATAGCGGCAGCGCGTGGACCGCGTCAGCCGCCGTGCGGGCGGCATGGGATGCGGGCGTAGCCGCGGAACCGCGCGCGGCCGCCGCGTTCGGGCGCGCCATCCAGCACGTAGCTGGGGAAGCGGGCGAGGAAGCCGGCGATGGCGATGCTGCCTTCGAGCCGCGCCAGGCTCATGCCGACGCATTGGTGGGGACCGGCGGCAAAGGCGAGGTGCCGGTTGGGCGCGCGGGCGATATCGAAGCGGTCGGGCTCCGGGAACTGCGCCGGGTCGCGATTGGCGGCGCCGATGCAAAGCGCGAGCTGCGTGCCTGCCGGCATGGCCATTTCGTGCAGCACCACCGGTTCGGTGGTGATGCGGTTGCCGAGCTGGTTGGAGCTTTCGAAGCGCAGGACCTCCTCCACGCAGGTGCGGATGCAGGCCGGCTCGGCCAGCAGGCGGGCGCGCTCGGCCGGATGGTCGTGCAACAGGACCAGCGCGTTGCCGATCAGGTTGGTGGTGGTTTCGTGCCCGGCGTTGAGCAGGAAGATGCAGTTGTGCAGCAGTTCCGCGGCGGTGAGCCGCTCGCCGCTCGCTTCGCCCTGGATCAAGCGCGTCAACACGTCGCGCGCCGGGTCGCCGGGGGCGGCCCGGCGGCGGTCGACCAGGGTTTCGAGGTAGGCGAGGAACTCCGTCACCGCCTGGTTGCCGAGCGCCGTTTGCTCCGGCGTCAGCACCGGTTCCAGGGCGCCGAGGATGGCGAGCGACCAACCGCGCAGCGGCCCGCGCTCCTCCACCGGGACGCCCAGCAGGTTGCCGATCACCTCCACGGGGATGGCGGACGCGAAATCCTCGATCAGGTCGGCCGAGTCCGGCATGGCGTCCAGCAAGCGGTCGATCAGCAGGCGCAGGTCGGGTTCCATGCTGCCGATTGCCCGCGGCGTCAGCGCGCCGGCGATCAACCGCCGCACGCGGGTGTGCAAGGGCGGATCGTTGAACACCAGCGACGTGGTGTGATGCTGGTAAAGCGGGGTGTGGCCGTATTTCGGCAGGAACTCCACCGTCTTGTCGGAGGAGAACCGGGTGGTGTCGCGGTAGATGGCGTTCAGGTCGTCGTAGCGGGTGAGGAAATACTGCCCGTTGCCCATGAGCTTGCACGGGGCGTGCTGCTGCAAGGCGCGGTAGGTCGGATATGGGTCGTCCAGGAAGCCCGGCGTCAGTTGGGCCAGGTCGAAATCGGCAGCCAATGCATCGGCCATGGTCGGGGTGTCCCCAGCGGTGAGGTCTCTAGTGACAGGGCCGCGAACGCGCTAGTATGCGGCCTTGTCGGGAGGTTGTGCCGTGAGGTTCGTGATAGCCCTGCTCCTGCTCGCCATGCCAGCGGTTGTTCACGCGCAGAACCCGCTGCCGCCGGCCGTGCCGCTGCCCGCCGTGCCGGGGCAAGCCGGCGCAGCCATCGATCTTCGAACCGACGTTGTACTGCCTGTATAATGGCATCCCGTATTCCCGCGGCTCGCGCCTGTATCAAGGCGGGTTCGCCATGTCATGCGACCTGATCCCCAACAATCCCAGCAGCCTGGTCTGGCAACTCGTGCGGTGACGTCGGCCGCGCCCTGTGACAGCCGCCCGACTCTCGGGCACAAAAAGGCGGTCTAGCGAGGGATGGTGCGAATGCCGCGGGATGTGATCGTGTGTGGCGCCGGCATCGTCGGCGTGTCGGTTGCGGTGCATCTGCGCAAGCGCGGGCTGAACGTGGTGCTGGTGGACCGGCAGGCGCCCGGGCAAGGCACGTCGTTCGGCAATGCCGGATTGGTGCAGCGGGAGGCGGTGTTCCCGCACGCGTTTCCGCGCGCCGCCGGGGAGTTGTGGCGCATCGCGCGCAACCGCTCGATCGACGCGGTTTACCACATGCCCGCCCTGCCCCGGTTGTTTGGGCCGCTGCTGCAATATTGGCGCAACTCGCACCCGGCGCACTACGACCGGGCGGTGCGGGGGCATGCGCAACTGATCGCCACCTGCATCGAGGAGCACCTTGCCATGGCGCGGGATGCGGACGCCACGGCGCTGCTGCGCCCGATCGGCTACCTGACGTTGTTCGGGAAGGCCGCCAAGCTGGACGCCGCCGTGGCCCAGGCGGAGGTGGCGCGGCGCGACTTCGACGTGAACTTCGCCACGCTCGATGGCGGCGCCCTGGCCGCGGCCGAGCCACATCTGCTGGCGGCGAAGGCGGGGGCGATCCATTGGACCGACCCGCTTTCGGTCAGCGACCCGCACGGGCTGACGGTCGCCTATGCCCGGCTGTTCACGGAGCTGGGCGGCAGCATCGTCACGGGGGATGCCGCCACGCTGGCGCGCGGTTCGGCAGGGTGGGTGGTGCAAACGGCGGACGGGCCGTTGGAGGCAGCCAACGTGGTGGTAGCGTTGGGCTACGCGTCCGACACGCTGACCAAGCGGTTCGGCTACGCGCCGCCGATGTTCGGCAAGCGCGGCTACCACATGCACTATGGCCTGCGCGGCAACGCGGTGGTGAACCGCCCGATGCTGGATGCGGATAGCGGCTTCATGCTGGTGCCGATGCGGTATGGCGTGCGGCTGACCACGGGGGCGGAGTTCGGCCGCCGGGACGCGCCGGCGACGGCGGTGCAGTTGGAGCGGGCGGAGCCGGTGGCGCGCGGCCTGCTGCCGTTGGCGGAGCGGGTGGACGGTGCGCCGTGGCTGGGGGTGCGCCCATCCACGCCGGACATGCTGCCGATCATCGGCGCGGCGCCCGGCCAGGCGGGTTTGTGGCTTTGCTTCGGCCATGCGCATCAGGGCCTAACGCTGGGCCCGAGCTCCGGCAGGCTGCTGGCCGACATGATGACGGGCGATGCACCGTTCGTTGACCCGGCGCCGTATCGCCCCGACCGGTTCCACTGAGTCCGCAGCCCGGCGGCGTGGGTTCGCCAAGCTCCCAGCATCTTGATCCTTCTAGCGGTGTGGTGGCAGACCGGACACGGTAAGACGCTGCTTGCGGCCGCACGGGCTGGCACCACTTCCCTGACGCTCAATGAATCCACGCCAATTTCGACGAGGCGCAATGACCGACGTTCCAAATCCGCTGCGCCGAATTCTGCTGGTGGTTGACCGGGCATGATGGCGCGTGTCCGGCGGTGGGCCGTGCTCCTGGCGCCGATTGGCCTCGCGGCTTGCCAGCCGGCGGTGCTCGACCCGCATGGACCGGTTGGAACCGCGGAGAAGACCATCCTCATCGACTCGCTGGCCATCATGCTGGCCGTGGTGGTGCCGACGATCGTCGGCGCGCTCGGTGTTGCCTGGTGGTTCCGCAAGTCCAACAGGCGGGCCCGCTACCTCCCTGAATGGGCGTATTCGGGGCAGATCGAGCTGATCGTGTGGGGCATCCCGCTGCTGGTCATCACGCTGTTGGGTGGCGTGGCCTGGATCGGCTCGCACGAGTTGGACCCGGCGCAGCCGATCGCCTCCAACACGCCGGCGATCCAGGTGCAAGGCGTTTCGCTGGATTGGAAGTGGCTGTTCATCTACCCGGACCAGCACGTCGCCAGCGTGAACCAACTGGTCGTTCCTGCCGGAGTGCCGATCCATTTTTCCCTCACCTCGGCGAGTGTGATGAACGCGTTCTTCATCCCGCAACTCGGCAGCATGATCTACACGATGAACGGCATGGCGACGCAGTTGAACCTGCAAGCCGACCAGCCGGGCGAGTTCGGTGGCCTGTCGTCGCATTACAGCGGCGACGGGTTCTCCGACATGCATTTCCAGGTGCACGCGGTGCCGGTGGAGCAGTTCCAGAATTGGATTGCGGATACCCGCAAGGCTGGGCCGACGCTGGATGAAGGCGGCTATGCCAACCTGGCCAAGCAGAGCCTGAACGTGAAGCCGTTCGTTTACCGCGATGTGGAGCCTGGATTGTTCCAGAAGATCGTCAGCCAGCAGGTGCCGCCTGGGCCGGGACCGGATACCAAAGAAGCCGCGGTAGAGATCACTCCCAAGGGGCAACATTAGCATGCTTGGCAAGCTGAGTTGGGCCGCGATCCCGTTGGACCAGCCGATCCCCATGGTGGCATCGGGCGTGGTGGCCCTGGTCGTTCTTGGCGTGCTTGGGCTGATCCTGTTCAAGGGGTGGCTGCCTTATCTTTGGCGGGAATGGATCACCAGCGTCGACCACAAGCGCATCGGGGTGATGTACACCCTGCTCGCACTGGTGATGCTGATGCGAGGGTTTTCCGACGCGCTGCTGATGCGGTCGCAGCAGGCGGTCGCGTTCCAGTCGCCGGGTTATCTGCCGCCCGAGCATTACGACCAGATCTTCTCGGCGCATGGCACGCTGATGATCTTCTTCGTCGCCATGCCGTTCATGATCGGGCTGATGAACTTCGTCGTGCCCCTGCAACTCGGCGCGCGCGACGTGGCGTTCCCGACGCTGAACTCCGTGAGCTTCTGGTTGACTGCAACCGGGGCGCTGCTGGTGAACATCTCGTTGGTGGTGGGGGAGTTCGCGCGCACCGGCTGGCTGCCCTACCCGCCTTTGTCGGAGATCGCGTATTCGCCCGGTGTCGGCGTCGACTACTACCTGTGGTCGCTGCAGATTGCGGGCGTGGGCACGTTGCTATCCGGCGTGAACCTGGTGACCACCGTGCTGAAGATCCACGCGCCGGGCATGACCTATATGCGGATGCCGGTGTTCTGCTGGACGACGCTCGCGTCCAACCTGCTGATCGTCGCTGCCTTTCCGATCCTGACGGCGACCTTGGCCATGCTGCTGCTGGACCGCTACCTCGGCTTCCACTTCTTCACCAATGAAGCCGGTGGCAACGTGATGATGTTCATGAACCTCATCTGGGCCTGGGGGCATCCGGAGGTCTACATCCTTATCCTGCCGGCGTTCGGTGTGTTCTCGGAGGTGATCTCGACGTTCTCCGGCAAGCCGCTGTTCGGCTACCGCTCCATGGTCATGGCCACCATGGCCATCTGCATCTTGGCCTTCATGGTTTGGCTGCACCACTTCTTCACCATGGGCGCCGGGGCGGATGTGAACGCGATCTTCAGCGTCACGACCATGATCATCGCGGTGCCCACGGGGGTGAAGATCTTCAACTGGATCTTCACCATGTACGGCGGCCGGATCACCTTCGCCACGCCGATGCTGTGGGCAGTCGGCTTTATCGGCACGTTCGTGATCGGCGGCATGACAGGGGTGCTGCTGGCCGTGCCGCCGGCGGATTTCATGCTGCACAACAGCCTGTTCCTGGTGGCGCATTTCCACAACGTCATCATCGGCGGTGTGCTGTTTGGCGGCTTTGCCGGCTATACGTTCTGGTTCCCGAAGGCGTTCGGCTTCCGTTTGCACGAAGGCTTGGGCAAGGCCGCGTTCTGGTGCTGGCTGATCGGGTTTTACCTGGCGTTCATGCCGCTCTACGTGCTCGGGTTGGAAGGTATGACGCGACGCATGCAGCATTACGACGTGCCGGCATGGCATCCGTGGCTGATGGTCGCGGCGAGCGGTGCGGCGGTGATCCTGGCTGGGATCATCCTCCAGGTCGTGCAGCTCGTCGTCAGCATCCGCCGCCGCGAGACGCTGCTTGATGAGACCGGCGACCCGTGGGATGGCCGCTCGCTGGAATGGGCGACGGCGTCGCCCCCGCCGGCTTTCAACTTCGCCGTGCTGCCGAACGTGGAGGGCGAGGAAGCCTATTGGGGCATCAAGCAGCAGGCGCGTCAGCAGGGCATGGGCCAGGAGCCGGAGTATGAGGACATCGAGTTGCCGAAGAACAGCCCGACCGGCTTCATCTGCGCATTCTTTGCCACGATCATGGGGTTCGCGCTGATCTGGCACATCTGGTGGATCGTGGCGGTGGCCTTTGTCGGCGCGTATGCGACCTTCGTGGTGTTCGCGTGGCGGCGGGAGGAGGAATACGTCATCCCGGCTGAAGAGGTGGGTCGGATCAACCGAGTCAACCGTCAGGCCCGTGCCCGCGCCCTGGCCGAGTGGCAGCAGGCGTCATGAGCGGCCATCAGGCTTCGGTGCAGGGCGGCGATCCTAACCGGGTCGGGCATGGCGGCGGACATGGCCAACGTCAACACATGTCCGAGCATGCGGAGCGTAGCGGTGCGTCCAAGCGCATCATCGTCGGCTATGGGTTCTGGATTTTCCTGCTCAGCGACATCATCATGTTCGCGGCGTTCTTCGCCACCTACGCGGTGCTGTCCGGGCAGACGGCAAACGGGCCGAGCGGGCATGACCTGTTCGACCTACGGAGCGTCGCGATCGAGACGGGCTGCCTGCTGCTGTCCAGCTTTACCTGCGGCATCGCAAGTATCGGGGCCTGGGCCCGCAAGCCCACATGGTTCTACACCGGCATGGCGTTGACCTTCGTCCTTGGGCTGGGGTTCCTCGGGCTCGAAGTGCGGGAGTTTGCCGGGCTGGTGGCGCAAGGCGCCGGGCCGACGCGCAGTGCCTTCCTGTCGTCGTTCTTCACGCTAGTGGGGTGCCACGGACTGCACGTGACGGCTGGGCTGCTTTGGTTGCTGACCATGGTCGCGCAGGTCTTCGCCCGCGGCTACCGTCCGGAGATCCTTCGCCGCGTGCTGTGTTTCAGCTTGTTTTGGCACGCGCTGGACATCGTTTGGGTGGCGCTGTTTTCCGTGGTTTACCTGATAGGAGCCGGGCGGTGAGCCACTCCCAGCACAACAAGGATGCCCATCACGCCGACACGGCGCCGGGTGACGAGCGGGCCGATGGGCGCGCCGTTGCCGAAGGCCTGCGCGGCTATCTTGTGGGGCTTGGCTTCGCCACGCTGCTGACGGTCGTGTCGTTTTTCGTGGCGGGGACGAACCTGGTTTGGACCCCAAGCCTGCCCGTGGCCATCGCGGTGCTGGCGATCGCGCAGATGGGTGTCCACCTGGTGTTCTTCCTGCACATCACGACAGGGCCAGACAACGTCAACAACGTGATGGCGTTGGCCTTCGGCGTGCTGATCGTCTTCCTGATCATCACGGGATCGCTTTGGATCGTCGGGCATCTAAACGCCAACATGATGCCGATGGATCAGATCATGCAGATGCAGCGCTGACGGTCTGAAGCCGCTGCCACGGTGTTTCTGCTGGGAGCATTCTGGCCAATGGCGGCCCGATTCGTTCGGTGCAATGCGGCGGTATCAGGGTAATTGAACTTCCACACCGCATCTGGCTGTCGTCGTTTCGCGGACTGCACGGTGGTCGACGAGTTGAGTGCTGGTTCCCAGCACGTGCAACGTTAGTTTGAGTGCGATGCGCCAGCCAGGCCTGCCGTATGGCTAACCTGGCTGGGTCGGCTCAGCGCTTGGAGAACTGGTAGGAGCGGCGGGCCTTGGCCTTGCCGTACTTCTTGCGCTCCACCACGCGGCTGTCGCGGGTGAGGAAGCCGGCGAGCTTCAGGATGCCGCGCAGTTCCGGCTCGTAGTAGGTCAGCGCGCGGCTGATGCCGTGGCGCAGCGCACCCGCCTGGCCGGACAGGCCGCCGCCGTTCACCGTGCAGAACACGTCGAACTGGTTGTAGCGATCCGAGATTAGGAACGGCTGGGTGATCAGCATGCGGAGCACCGGGCGGGCGAAATACGTCGTCACCGTCTTGCCGTTGACGCTGATGTCGCCCTTGCCAGGCTTGATCCACACGCGGGCGATGGCGTTCTTGCGGCGGCCGGTGGCGTAGGACCGGCCGAGCGCGTCACGCTTCGGTTCGACGGCGACCGCGGGTGCCGCGGAGGTCGGCACGGCGCCGGTGACGGCGAAGTCCTTGAGGTCGGCGAGCGTGCCCGTCCGGGTTTCGGTGGTTTCGGACATCAGACCCTCGTGTTCTTGCGGTTGAGCGCGGCGACGTCCAGCTTCTGCGGCTGCTGGCCTTCATGCTTGTGCTCGGGGCCGGCGTAGACGTACAGGTGCTTCATCTGTGCGCGCTGCAACGGCCCGCGGGTGATCATCCGCTCCACCGCCTTCTCGATCACGCGTTCCGGATGGCGACCGGTCAGGATCTGCCGGACGGAGCGGCCCTTGATGCCGCCGGGGAAGCCCGTGTGATAGTAGAACACGGACTGGTCGGCCTTCTTGCCGGTGACGCGGACCTTGTCGGCGTTCACCACGACGATGTTGTCGCCGCAATCAACGTGCGGGGTGAATTGCGGCTTGTGCTTGCCGCGCAGGCGTTGGGCGATGATCGTTGCCAGCCGGCCGAGCACCAGGCCGTCCGCATCGATAAGCGTCCAGTTCTTGGTGACCTCCGCAGGCTTCAACGAGAGGGTGGTCTTCATCGGGCAAATTCCGTCAGCATCAGGGCGCGGTGTATCGACGGCCGGGGCTGCGAAGTCAAGGGTTTCGCCTATGTGGTAGCATGATACCACAGGGTTTCCGGCGGCGCGGGTGCCCGTATGATACGGCCATGCAGGTCCACATCATTGGCGCTTCCGGGCGGTCCGGGATGGCGCTGTGCCGGTCGCTGGCCGCCGATGGCGTGGCGTATGTGCCGGTGGTGCGCGACGCGGCGAAATGGAAGCGTTCCGGGCTGCCTGGCGAGGCTGCCGTGGCGGATGTGCGGCACGGACGGGCGTTGCGCCAGGCGTTGCGGGGTGCCGAGATCGTGGTGTCCTGCGCCCATGCCCGGCACACCGCGGTGATCCTGGAGGCGGCGCCGGCGGCGGTGCGCGGCTTCGTCCTGCTGGGCAGCACGCGCAAGTTCACGCGCTGGCCGGACGCGCATGGCGAAGGCGTGTTGGCAGGGGAGGCCGCATTCCGGGCGTCCTCGCGCTGCGGCGTGATGCTGCACCCGACGATGATCTATGGCGCGGAAGGGGAGGACAACGTGCAGCGCTTGGCGCGCATGTTGCGCCGGCTGCCGGTCGTGCCGCTGCCGGGCGGCGGCCGCGCCCTGGTGCGGCCGATCTACCAGGACGACGTCACCCGCTGCCTGCGCGCGGCGATCGCGGCGACCTGGTATCGGCCGGAAACCCTGGTGCTGGCGGGGGCGGACCGGGTCAGCTACGCGGATTTCGTGCGGGCGGTGGCGCAGGCCGCCGGGTTGCCGGTGCCCCGCATCGTGCCGTTGCCGGCAACCCTGTTGCGGCTTGCGGCGCCCTTGACGCGGTTGCTGCCCGGTGTGCCGACGATCCGCCGGGCCGAGGTGCAGAGGCTGTTGGAAGACAAGAGTTGGGGCATCGACCCGATGCGGCGCCAATTGGGCGTGGTGCCGGTTGGCCTGGCGGACGGCCTGGCCCGGACGTTCGGCAGGATGCAAGGGGGAGACGGGTCATGACCGCTGGGATGGTCAAGGGCCGCCGCGCTGCCCGCTACGCGCTCGTTGTCGCCTATGCCGCGGCCGGGGTGTTCCACCTCGCGACGCCGGAGCCGTTCCTGATGATCACGCCGGATTGGGTCCCCTTCCCGCGCGCCGTGATCTTCGGCACCGGGCTGTGCGAGTTGGCCGGGGCATTCGGGCTGCTGACGCGCCGGCTGCGGCGGGCGGCCGGGGTCGGGCTGGCGCTGTATGCGGTTTGCGTGTTCCCGGCCAACATCAAGCACGCGTTCGAGGGGGTTCCGGCTGGGCAGGTTCAGCTCAGTTGGTGGTATCACGGGCCGCGGCTGGCGCTGCAACCGGTGATCGTCTGGTGGGCGCTGTTCGCGGGCGAATTGGTAGACTGGCCATTCCGCCGTCGCGCGCCAGCCGCGCCCGCGCCGTGACGAACCGGTACGCGGTGATCGGGCGGCCGATCGGGCATACGAAATCGCCGCTGATCCATCGTGCGTTTGCCGCGGCGACAGGGCACGCGATCGAGTATGACGCGATCGAGGGGATGGTTGGCGGCTTCGCCGCAGCGGTCGATGGGTTCCGGGCGGCCGGCGGCCTCGGGCTGAACGTCACCACGCCGTTCAAGCTGGACGCGTTTGGGTATGCGACGGAGTTGCGGCAGCCGGCGCGGCTGGCGGGCGCCGTGAATGCGATGAAGTTCGAGGGCGGCCGGGTGATTGCCGACAACTTCGACGGCATCGGCTTGGTCAACGACATCCAACGCAATTTGGGCTTCGCGATGGCCGGGCGGCGCGTGCTGATGCTGGGGGCGGGCGGCGCGGTGCGCGGGGCGTTGCATCCATTCCTGGCGCAAGGGCCGGCGGTGTTGGTGGTCGCCAATCGGACGGTCGATAAAGCGCGGGCGCTGGCGCGTGAATTTGACGCGCATGGTGCCGTGCTTGCCGCGGGTTATGACGAGTTGGCGGGGTTGGGCGGCTTCGACCTCGTGGTCAATGGGACGTCGACAAGCCTGCATGGCGAGGCGCCGCCGGTCGGCGCCGGCAGTTTCGGGGCGTCATGCCTGGCGTATGACCTCAGCTATGGCCGGGGGCTGACGCCGTTCCTGCGGGTGGCACGGGCGGCGGAGGCGGCCAGGCTGGAGGACGGCGTGGGCATGCTGGTGGAGCAGGCGGCGGAGGCCTTTGCGTGGTGGCGCGGCGTGCGGCCGCATACTGCCGGGTTGATCGAGCAACTCCGGGTGCCGCTGCGCTAGGCGGCGGCGATGTGCGTTGCCAGGCTGGCGCATTGGCGGCGGATGTCGGGGACGGAGGTGATTTCCCACCAAAGGCCGCGGGTCAGCGGGCCGAGCGCGTAGAGTTGCGGCGTTGCCGTGCCGTTGGGTCGCAGGAGCTCGCCCGTGGGGGTGACATCCAGGCCGAGCTTCAGCGCGTCCGGCCGGGCCAAGTTCTGGGCGAGCAGGGACTGCACCAGCGGGTCGTCGCTGCGGGTCACGTCGGAGGCCGGGCCGGTGCAGTTGATGACCCGGGCGGCACCCATCCGGATGGATCGGGAGCTGCCGCGCGGAGTGTAGACGATCGAGGCTTCGCCGGGGCCGGCGGTCAGGGCCTGGATGCGGGCGGCGGTGGTTCGCAGTTGACCGCTGGCGCGCGCCGCGTCGAGCCGGGCTGCCACGGCGGGGGCGATCCGATGGCGGTGTACGTCCCACCACGGTCGCGCGTGGCGCAGGAAGCGGCGGCGCTCCACCTGGGACGCCGCACGCCAAATGTCCTGGATGCGGGGGCGGACGCCGTCCATGACGGCCTGCCACGGCATGCCGCGCGTTGCGGCGTCCCGGGCGTCCTGACGCAGATGTCGCAACTGGTTGGAGAAGGGCGTGCCGGTCGCGTCGGACGCGGGGAATGGCTTGTGCGGGCCCGGCACGTGGGCGTGCGGGACAAGCCCGCGGCGTGAGATCGCCTGGATGGAACCGCGATGGCCGGCATCGAGCAGGGAGATGACGGTGTCGACCATGGTCAGCCCGGTGCCGACCAGGAGCACCGGCCGGTCCGGATCAAGCCCGGCCAGGGCGTCCGGCGCCCACGGGTCGCCACGGTAGAAGGGGCCGGCGATGAACGCCTCGTCGGCGCCGGGCAGTTGGTGTGGCGGCGGGTTGCCGGTGGCGAGGACGATCCGGTCGGCGTGGATGCTGCGCCCATTGTCGAGGCGGAGCAGGCTTTTGCCCGGTGCCATGGTGATGGCGGTGGCCGCGGCGGTCACTCGGTCCAGGCGGTCCGGTGCGCCGCGCATGGCGGCGTCCAGGCGGTCGCGGACGTAGCAGCCGAACAGCCAGCGCGGCACGAAGTCGTCCGGGTTGCCGCCGTGTCCGGCGGCATGGAGCCATTGGAGGAAATCGTCCGCGTTGTCGGCAAAGGCGCTCATCCGGCCGGCGGGGACGTTCAACCGGTGGTTCGGGTTGTGTGTGGAATAGGCGACGCCGTGTCCCCACGGGTGTTCCCGCTCCACCAGGATGACGTTCGGCGCCGAGGCCTGCCGGAGCAGGTTCAGCGCGAGGAGGGTGCCGCTGAACCCACCTCCGACAATCGCGACGGTGTGCCGTGCCATGAAGTCCCTTGCCGTGCCATTCAGGCGGAGAGCGGTCCCGCTGTCGAACGGAGTTGGTGATCGCAGCGCACGGTGACGTCAAGCAACTCGAAGATTAACCGCAGGACAGTTAATGTTGCTATTGCATTGCACAACAACGATTTTCCGCCGCCATCTTGTCGCACGCCGCCACCGGGGCTAGGTGGATGGGAGACAAGGCGGGGGCGGACCATGGCGCAAGCAGTCGATAAGACGAGGCGTGGCAAACTCACGAACAGCCCGGAGCTGTCGCGCGAAGGCCTGCTTAAAGCCTATGGCGACATGATGCTGATCCGCCGGTTCGAGGAAAAGGCCGGGCAGCTTTACGGCATGGGGCTGATCGGCGGTTTCTGCCATCTTTACATCGGGCAGGAGGCGGTGGTCGTCGGCGTGCAGGGCGCGTTGAAGGATGGCGATCAGGTCATCACCTCCTACCGCGACCATGGGCACATGCTGGCGACGGGGATGGAGCCGCGCGGCGTGATGGCGGAGCTGACGGGGCGCTCGGGCGGCTATTCCCGGGGGAAAGGCGGCTCCATGCACATGTTCAGCAAGGAAAAGCATTTCTACGGCGGCCACGGCATCGTCGGTGCGCAGGTCAGCCTGGGCACCGGGCTGGCGTTTTCCGATTGGTATCGCGGGTCCGATCATGTCTGCGTCACGTATTTCGGCGACGGTGCGGCCAACCAGGGGCAGGTGTTCGAGAGCTTCAATTTGGCGGCGCTGATGAAGCTGCCCTGCATCTACGTGATCGAGAACAACAAGTACGGCATGGGCACCAGCGTGGAGCGGGCAACGGCCTCGCGCGACCTGTCGAAGAACGGGTCGCCCTGGGCCATGGCCGGTGCGGCGGTGGACGGCATGGACGTGGCCGCGGTGCGGCAGGCGGCGGAGGTGGCGGTGGCGCATTGCCGGGCCGGCAACGGGCCGTATTTGCTGGAAATGAAGACGTATCGCTATCGCGGCCATTCGATGTCCGACCCGGGCAAGTACCGCACCCGAGAGGAAATCCAGAAGATGCGCGGCGAGCGCGACTGCATCGAACAGGCGCGGCATATCCTGATGGAGATGGGCGTCGGCGAGGATGCGCTGAAGCAGATCGACACCGAGGTGAAGGCCCGGGTGAACGACGCGGCGGAGTTCGCCCAGTCGAGCCCGGAGCCGGATGTGAGCGAGCTGTGGACCGACATCCTGGTGGAGGGCTGAACAGCGTGTCGACGCAAATTCTGATGCCGGCGCTGTCCCCGACGATGACGGAAGGCAAGCTGGCCCGCTGGCTGAAGAAGGTGGGCGAGGACGTGCGCGCCGGCGACGTGATCGCGGAGATCGAGACCGACAAGGCGACCATGGAAGTGGAGGCGGTGGACGAAGGCACGCTGTCCAAGATCCTGGTGGAGGAAGGCACCGACGGGGTGGCGGTGAACACGCCCATCGCGGTGCTCGGCGAAGGCGAGGCAGAAGCCGCGGCGCCCCCGACAGCAGAAGCGCCGCAGAAGCTGGAGCCGAAGCGGCCGGCAGAAACCACGGCGGCTACCCCGGCCTTGGCGCCGGCAGCGCCCGAGCAGCAGTGGGGTGCCACCGCCAGCGTGACGGTGCGGGAAGCGTTGCGCGACGCCATGGCGCTGGAAATGCGCCGCGACGGAGACGTGTTCCTGCTGGGCGAGGAAGTGGCGCAGTATCAGGGCGCGTACAAGATCAGCCAGGGGCTATTGGACGAGTTCGGGCCGCGCCGCGTCATCGACACGCCGATCACGGAACATGGCTTCACCGGCATGGCGGTGGGTGCGGCGATGACCGGGTTGCGCCCGATCGTCGAGTTCATGACGTTCAACTTCGCCATGCAGGCCATCGATCAGATCATCAATTCCGCGGCCAAGACGCTGTACATGTCCGGTGGCCAGATGGGCTGCCCCATTGTGTTCCGCGGCCCGAACGGTGCCGCCAGCCGCGTCGCGGCGCAGCACAGCCAATGCTATGCGAGTTGGTACGCGCACGTGCCCGGCTTGAAGGTGGTTGCCCCGTGGAGCAGCGCGGACGCCAAGGGGCTGCTGCGGTCGGCCATCCGCGACCCCAACCCGGTGATCGTGCTGGAGAACGAGATCCTATACGGGCAGAGCTTCGAATGCCCGACGGATGCGGACTTCATCGTGCCTATCGGCAAGGCGAAGATCGAGCGGCCGGGAAAGGACGTCACGATCGTCGCGTTTTCCATCATGGTCGGCGTGGCAATGAAGGCGGCGGAGGCGTTGGCGGAACAAGGCATCGATGCGGAGGTGATCAACCTGCGCTCGCTGCGGCCGCTGGACACGGCCACGATCGTGGAAAGCGTGAAGAAGACCAACCGGGTGGTGAGCGTGGAGGAGGGCTGGCCGTTCGCCGGGATCGGCGCGGAAATCGCCATGCAGGTGATCGAGCATTGCTTCGACTGGCTGGACGCGCCGCCGGTGCGGGTGAACGGGCTGGACGTGCCGCTGCCGTATGCCGCCAACCTGGAAAAGCTGGCGTTGCCGCAGCCCGAATGGGTGGTCGAAGCCGTGAAGAAGATCGTCTGATGCCGACGAACATCCTGATGCCGGCGCTGTCCCCGACGATGACGGAGGGCACGCTGGCGCGTTGGCTGAAGAAGGAGGGGGAGAGCGTCGCCGCCGGGGACGTGATCGCCGAGATCGAGACCGACAAGGCCACCATGGAGGTGGAAGCGGTCGACGAGGGCGTGCTCGGCAAGATCCTGGTGGCCGAGGGCACGGCTGGCGTGCAGGTCAACGCGCCGATCGCCATCCTGGTGGAGGATGGCGAGGCGGTTCCGTCGGAGGCGAAGGCCCCTGCAGCCGCGGTGGCGCAGCCCGTGACGCAAAACGCGGGTCGTGCGCCGGAGCCGGCTGCGGCCCCTGCCCCGCCGAAACCGGCGGCGAACGGCCATGATGCGGCGACGCGCTTGTTCGCCTCGCCCTTGGCCCGGCGCATGGCGCAGCAGGCCGGCCTTGCGCTAGACGGAATCAAGGGTAGCGGACCGAATGGGCGCATCATCAAGGCGGATGTGGAGGCGGCCCAGGCGGCCGGCGGCTCCGCTGTGCCGAAGCCAGCGGCGGCGCCGGCGGCAGCAGCGACACCAGCGCCGACGCCTGCGCCTGCGCGCGCAGTGGTGATTGCCGGGGCGCACAAGCTGGTTCCGCATACCAACATGCGCAAGGTGATCGCCCGGCGCCTGACCGAGGCGAAGCAGAGCGTTCCGCATTTCTACGTCAGCGGGGATATCGAGATCGACGCGCTGATGAAGCTACGGGCTGAGCTGAACGCGAAGACGCCTAAGGACGGGCCTACCGCATTCAAGCTGTCGGTCAACGATCTGGTCATCAAGGCCGCGGCGGTGGCGCTGCGCCGTATCCCCGCGGCCAACGCGAGTTGGACCGATGAGGGCGTGGCGGTGTACGACGACGTGGACATCAGCGTCGCGGTGGCGACCGAGGGTGGGCTGATCACGCCGATCATCCGCCGGGCGGACCAGAAGGGCGTCGCCACCATCAGCAACGAGATGAAGGATCTCGCGGCCCGGGCGCGGGCCGGCAAGTTGAAGCCGGAGGAGTTCCAAGGGGGTGGGTTCTCCATCTCCAACCTCGGCATGTACGGGGTGAAATCGTTCTCGGCGATCATCAATCCACCGCAGGGTGGCATCCTGGCGGTGGGCGCGGGCGAAGCGCGGCCGGTGGTGAAGGATGGCGCCCTGGCGATTGCCACGGTGATGACCTGCACGCTGTCCGTGGACCATCGCGTGGTCGATGGCGCCGTTGCGGCGGAATGGCTGGCCGCGTTCAAGGCGATCGTGCAGGACCCGCTAAGCCTGATGCTTTAACCGCAAGCCCTTTCCCGCTGGCGGGAAAGGGTTGGGTGAGGGTGGTTGCCGCCCGAGATCCCATAGCGTGGCCACCCTCACCCCGGCCCTCTCCCGCCAGCGGGAGAGGGAGAATGATGCGGAGCATCGACCCATGCCTGACCAATTCGACCTGATCGTCATCGGCGGCGGACCAGGCGGCTATGTGGCCGCCATCCGCGCGGCTCAGCTTGGCATGAAGACCGCGGTGGTGGAGCGCGAGCATCTCGGCGGTATCTGTCTGAACTGGGGCTGCATCCCGACCAAGGCGCTGCTGCGGTCCAGCGAGATCAACCATCTGCTGCACAATCTGCCGGAGTTCGGCTTTGCCGCGGACAACATCCGCTTCGACCTGCCGGCCGTGGTGAAGCGCTCGCGCGGCGTGGCCAAGCAGCTTGCGTCTGGCGTCGGGCATTTGCTGAAGAAGAACAAGGTGACCGTGGTGATGGGCGCCGGCAAGCTGGCCGGGAAGAACACGGTGGCGGTCGGCGACAAGACGCTGGCGGCGCCGCACATCATCCTGGCCACCGGCGCGCGTGCGCGGCAACTGCCCGGGCTGGAAGCGGACGGCAAACTGATCTGGTCCTATCGCGAGGCGATGGTGCCGCCGTCCATGCCGAAATCGTTGCTGGTCATCGGCTCCGGTGCGATCGGCATCGAGTTCGCGTCGTTCTTCCGCAACATGGGCGCCGAGGTCACCGTGGTGGAGGTGCTGGACCGCGTGCTGCCGGTGGAGGATGCGGAGATCAGCGCCTTCGCGCGCAAGGCGTTCGAGAAGCAGGGCATGAAGATCATCACCGGCGCGAAGGTGACCGCGGCGAAGAAGGCCGCAGACAGCATCACCGCCACGATCGAGGTGGGCGGCAAGACGCAGGACATCACGGTGGACCGCGTCATCTCCGCCGCCGGGATCGTGGGGAACGTGGAGGACCTTGGGCTGGAAGGCACCAAGGTGGTGGTGGAGCGTACCCATGTGGTGATCGACGAGTTCTGCCGCACCGGGGAACCCGGCGTGTACGCGATCGGCGACATCGCCGGGGCGCCGTGGCTGGCGCACAAGGCCAGCCACGAAGGCGTTATCTGCGTGGAGAAGATCGCAGGGTTGGACGTGCACCCGATCAACTGGTCCAACATCCCCGGCTGCACCTATTGCCGGCCGCAGGTGGCCAGTGTCGGGCTGACGGAAGCGCGCGCGAAGGAGGCCGGGCACGCGGTGCGGGTGGGACGTTTCCCCTTCATCGGCAACGGCAAGGCTATCGCCATGGGTGAATCGGAGGGCATGGCGAAAGTGGTGTTCGACGCCGGGTCCGGCGAGTTGCTGGGCGCGCATCTGTGCGGTGCCGAGGTGACGGAGATGATCCAGGGCTATGCCATCGCGCGGACGCTGGAAACGACCGAGACCGACCTGATGCATACCGTGTTCCCGCACCCGACCGTTAGCGAGACGATGCACGAGGCGGTGCTGGACGCTTACGGCCGCGCCATCCATTTCTGAGGCGCACGGGGCGGCTGCCACAGACGGGCTGCCGTCGCCGCATCTGCAATGGGCGGCCCTGGCGATCCTGCTGGGGCTGGTCATGGCGGTGTTGGACAGCGCCATCGCCAACATCGCGCTGCCCACCATCGCGCGGGACCTGAACGTCACGGATGCGGCGTCCATCTGGGTGGTGAACGCCTACCAGCTTGCCTTGACGATGGTGTTGCTGCCGCTGGCGTCGCTGGGCGAGGTGGTCGGCTACCGCCGGGTGCATATCTGTGGGCTGGCGCTGTTCGTGGTGGCGTCGCTGCTGTGCGCCTTGTCGGGAAGCCTGTTGCTGTTGACGCTGGCGCGCGTCCTGCAAGGGCTGGGCGCGGCCGGGATGCTGAGCGTGAACGTGGCCCTGGTCCGCTTCGTGTATCCGCGGCATCGGCTGGGCCGCGGCATCGGCATCAACGCGATGGTGGGGTCGGCGGCGACGGCGGTGGGGCCGACTGTGGCGTCCGCCATCCTGTCCGTGGCGCACTGGCCGTGGCTGTTCGCGGTGAACGTGCCGATCGGGCTGTTCGCGCTGGCCGTGGCGTGGCGGGCGTTGCCGCACACCGCCGCGTCCCCTGCCCGGTTCGACGTGGCCAGCGCGGTGCTGAGCGCGGCGTCGTTCGGCCTGCTGATCAGCGGCGTGGACGGGCTGGCGCATGGCCAAGCGGCTTGGCTGGTGGCGGCCGAACTGGCCGGCACCGTGGTGGCCGGGACGGCGCTGATCCGCCGGCAAGGCACGCTCACCGCCCCCCTGCTGCCGGTGGATTTGTTGCGGGTGCCGTTGTTCACGCTGTCGGTGGCTGGGGCCATTTGTTGTTTTGCCGCGCAAGGCCTGGCCTACGTAGCGATGCCGTTCCTGTTGCAGAACGGGTTCGGGTTCAGCCAGGTCAACACCGGGCTGTTGCTGACGCCGTGGCCGCTGGCGGTGGCGTTGATCGCGCCGCTGGCCGGGCGGCTGTCGGACCGGTTCCCGCCTGCCATCCTGGGCGGCATCGGGCTGGCCGCCATGGCCGTGGGCCTGGTGCTGATGGCAACGCTGCCGGCGCACCCGTCCGACCTGGCCATCGTGTGGCGGACAGGGTTGTGCGGGCTGGGATTCGGGTTCTTCAACTCGCCGAACAACCGGGCGATGATCGCTGCGGCGCCGGTGCATCGCAGCGGCGGCGCGAGCGGCATGGTAGCCACTGCCCGGCTGCTGGGGCAGACGATGGGGGCGGCGCTGGTGGCGTTGTGCTTCGAACTGACGCCGAGCCATGGGGCGCCGGCGGCGCTGCTGCTGGGTGCGGCGTTCGCAGCGGCCGCGGCGGCGGCCAGCATGATGCGGCGCTTCGCGAGCCCGGCCGGCTAGGCGGCCCCTGCCCTGCCGGCGTGCTGGATTTCGGCCTGACCCCGTGCTGCTATCGGGTATCGCTGCGGGAGGGTTCGGGATGGTGACGCTTCAGGGGAACGGCGCCGGGGCTTCGGGCCGGTGAGCGCGGTGCAGACGGACTGGCTGGTGCAGCATCGGGATCGGCTGCTGGATGGGCTGTTCACCCTGTTGCGCTGCCCCAGCGTCAGCACGGACCCGGCCCATGCCGGGGACATGCGGCGGGCGGCGGATTTCCTGATGGACCACCTTGCCCGCATCGGGCTGCACGGGGTGCGGCTGCTGGAAGCGGGCGGCCACCCGGCGCTGTATGCGGAGTGGCTGGGCGCCGGCGATGCGCCCACCGTGCTGCTGTACGGGCATTACGACGTGCAGCCGCCGGACCCGCTGGGCTTGTGGCATTCGCCGCCATTCGAGCCGACCGTGCGCGACGGCCGGGTGTATTGCCGCGGCGCGTCCGACGATAAGGGGCCGTTCTGGACCATGCTGTGCGCACTGGAAGCGTTCCTGGCCACTGACGGGCGGCTGCCGGTGAACATCAAGCTGTTGCTGGAGGGCGAGGAGGAGGTTGGCAGCCGCACGCTGGCTGCCCTGCTGCAACAGCATGGCGACTTGCTGCGGGCCAAGGTGCTGATTTCCGCCGATGGCAGCAAATGGCGGCCCGACCTGGTCAGCGTCAACATGAACAGCCGCGGGCTGTGCGCGCTGGAGTTCACCGTGCAGACCGCGGATGGCGACCTGCATTCCGGACGCTATGGCGGGGCCGTTGGCAATGCGGTGACCACGCTTTGCCACATGGTGGCGACGTTGCACGATGCGGAGCGGCGGGTGGCGGTGGAAGGGTTCTTCGATGGGCTGCGGCCGCCCAGCAATCTGGACCGCGCCTCCATCCACGCCATCGGGTTCGACGAAGCCGGCTTCCTGGAGGAGATCGGCGCCAGGCCGGGCGCGGTGGAGCGCGGCGTGCCGATGCTGGAAGCGATGTGGCTGCGGCCGACGCTGGAGATCAACGGCATCAGCGGCGGCTATGCCGGGCCAGGTACCAAGACGGTGCTGCCGCATTCGGCCACCGCCAAGATCACCTGCCGGCTCGGCATCGGGCAGGACCCGGCCCGCGTGGCCGACGCGGTGGAGCGGCATTTGCGGGCGCATTGCCCGGATTATGCGACGCTGACAGTGGAGCATGGGCACGGCACGGCGCGTGCGTATGCCCTGCCGGAAGACAACGCGGCGTTGCTGGCGGTGGAACGGGTGATGGAGCGGCTGCACGGGCGCAAGCCGTTGCATGTCGGCGTCGGCGGCACGCTGCCGATCTCTTCCATGATCAAACAGCATTTGGGCATGGAAACGGTGATGCTGTCCTATGCGGTTTCCGACTCAAACGTGCATGCGCCGGATGAATTCTTCCGGCTGAGCTCGTTTGACGAGGGCTTACAGGCTTGGCTGCTGCTGCTGCCCGAACTCGCTTCCTCCAAGGAGAACGCCGCATGAAACGCCTGTTGCTGCTCGCCACCGCCGCGGTGGCATTGGGCGTGCCGATGGCGCGCGCAGCGACCCTTGTGGTTTGCACGGAGGCAGCGCCGGCGGTGCTGAACGCGCAGTTGTCCACCGCCAACACCGTGTTCGACGTGGCGGCGCAGGTGTATGACGAGCTGGTGGAAACGGAGCGTGGCGGCTCCAAGATCATTCCGGGCCTGGCGGAGTCCTGGAGTGTGGCGCCGGACGCGATGTCGGCCACGTTCCGGCTGCGGCACGGCGTGAAGTTCCAGTCGAACGCGAAGTTCACCCCCACGCGGGACATGAACGCGGACGACGTGGTCTTCAGCTTCAACCGCATGTTGGACAAGGCGAGCCCGTATTATGCGGTGAGCGGCGGCACCTATGACGAGTGGGACGCGCTGCTGCGGGATCGGGTGAATGGGATCGAAAAGGTGGACGATTACACCGTCCGGTTCGATCTGAAGGAGCCGGTGGCGCCATTGCTCGGCATCCTGTCCATGCAATCCTTTGCCATCCTGTCGGCGGAGTATGGCCAGGCGATGCTGGCGGCGAAGACGCCGGAGCAGATGGACACCAACCCGATCGGCACCGGCGCATTTTCGTTCGTGCGCTATGCGCGGGATTCGGATGTGCGTTTCCGCGCCTTTCCGCAGAGTTGGGCGAAGGCGGCCGGAATGGATGACCGGGTGGCGAAGGTGGACCAGTTGGTGTTCGCCATCACGCCGGACCCGGCGATCCGCCTGGCCAAGCTGCGGGCGGGCGAATGCCAGATCGCGCGATATCCCAACCCCAGCGACTTCGCTTCCATCAAGGCGGACGCGCAGTTGGAACTGGCGAGCGGGCCGCTTGCTTCCATGGGGTATATCGCGTTCCGATCCGACAAGCCGCCGTTCGACAAGCAGGCGGTGCGCGCGGCGCTGGCAACCGCGATCGATCTGAAATCCCTGGTGAGCGCAGTATTCCAGGGCACAGGCGAGCCGACCGGGGCGATGATCTCCCCCAGCCTGTGGGGGCACGACGACCACGTGGCGCCGCGCGCGTACGACCCGGCGGCGGCGAAGGCGATGCTGGCGCAGGCGGGCTATCCCGATGGGTTCAAGACGCAGATTTGGGCGATCCCGGTGGCGCGCGCCTACATGCCGAACGGCCGGCGGGCAGCGGAGATGATCCAGGCGGATTGGGCGAAGATCGGCGTGCAAGCGGAGATCGTGAGCTATGAATGGGGCGAGTACCTGCGGCGGGTGCGCGCTGGGGAGGCGCCGGTCGGGATGCTCGGCGGGACGTGGGATTATCCGGATCCGAGCCAACTGGTTTACGGCTATTGGGCGTGCCCGAACGGACAGCCGCGGCCGGGAGATTTCGGCAAGTGGTGCAATGCCGAGTTCACCGATCTGGTGTCCAAGGCCAACGTGATCAGCGATCAGGCGGAACGGGCCAAGTTATACGTCCAGGCGCAGGACGTGTTCGCCAAAGATGTGCCGGCGGTGCTGTTCGCGGATACGCAGGCGTATACGGCGGTGCGGAAGGGCGTCAGCGGATACAAAGTGCATGTGCTAGGCGGCACCCCGTATGCGGGGGTTGGTGTGGCGCCGTAGCGGCTTGCTGTGCGTTGGTTTTGTCGGGGGCTGGCCCTCACCCTGCCCTCTCCCATAGGGAGAGGGTTTTTGGGTTGGGGAGGTGGGGTTAGACGGAGTAGTACATTTCGAACTCGACGGGATGGGGGGTGTGTTCGAAGCGGTAGACTTCGCCCCACTTGAGTTCGATGTAGCTTTCGATCTGGTCGACGGAGAACACGTCACCGGCGAGGAGGAACTCGTGGTCGGCGGCTAGGGCGCCCAGGGCCTCGCGCAACGAGCCGCAGACGGTCGGGATGCCCTTCAGCTCCTCCGGCGGCAGGTCGTAGAGGTCCTTGTCCATGGGGTCGCCGGGATGGATCTTGTTGCGGATGCCGTCCAGGCCGGCCATCAGCAGCGCTGAATAAGCGAGGTAGGGGTTGGCCGACGGGTCCGGAAAGCGCACCTCCACCCGCTTGGCCTTCGGGCTGGTGGTGTAGGGGATGCGGCAGGAGGCGGAGCGGTTGCGGGCGGAGTAGGCCAGCAGCACCGGGGCCTCGAAGCCGGGGATCAGCCGCTTGTAGCTGTTGGTGCTGGGGTTGGTGAACGCGTTCAGCGCCTTGGCGTGCTTGATGATGCCGCCGATGTAGTAGAGGCACATCTCCGACAGATCGGCGTAGCCGTTGCCAGCGAAGAGCGGCTGGCCGTCCTTCCAAATGGACTGGTGGGTGTGCATGCCGGTGCCGTTGTCGCCGTAGATCGGCTTGGGCATGAAGGTCGCCGTCTTGCCGTAGCTGTGGGCGACGTTGTGGACGCAGTATTTGTAGATCTGCATCTCGTCGGCCATCTTGGTCAGCGTCGCGAAGCGCGTGCCGAGTTCGTGCTGGGACTGCGCCACCTCGTGGTGGTGCTTCTCGATGACCAGGCCCATTTCGCCCATGGTGGAGAGCATTTCGGCGCGCAGGTCGCTTTCGCTGTCGACCGGCGGCACTGGGAAGTAGCCGCCCTTGACCACCGGGCGGTGTCCCATGTTGCCTTCGGGATAGTCCTTCAGGTTGGAGCCCGGTCCCTCGATGCTGTCGATGGCGTATTGGCCGAAATTGCCGCCGGTGCCGAAACGGACGCTGTCGAAGATGAAGAACTCGGCCTCGGCGCCGGTGACGATGGTGTCGCCGATGCCGGTGGATTTCAGGTAGGCCTCGGCCAGCTTGGCGGTCGCGCGGGGGTCACGCGAGTAGTACTGGCCGGTGCTCGGCTCGATGATGTCGCAGAACAGGATCAGCGAGGGCTTGGCGGCGAACGGGTCCAGCACCGCGGTGGCGCAGTCCGGCAGCAGGATCATGTCGCTTTCGTTGATCGCCTTCCAGCCGGCGATGGACGAGCCGTCGAACATGAAGCCGTTGGTGAGGCTGTCCTCGTCCACGGTGGAGATGTGCTGCGCGGTGTGCTGCCACTTGCCGCGCGGGTCGGTGAACCGCAGGTCCACGTATTCGACCGAATGCTCCTGGATCATCTCCAGGACCTTGGACGTCATGTTCGCCATCGGCGCCGCCGGTGCCGATACCTTCTTTGCCATTCCGCGTACTCTCCTTGCTGCGACCGCCCTGCGCGGCCGACTAGATTGCCTCGTTCCCGCGCTCGCCCGTGCGGATGCGCACCACCTCCTCGACCGTGCTGACGAAGATCTTGCCGTCCCCGATGCGCCCGGTCCGCGCCGCGGCCACGATGGCCTCGACGGCGCGTTCCACAACGGAATCCTCGCAAACGACCTCGATCTTCACCTTGGGCAGGAAGTCCACGACGTACTCGGCGCCGCGATACAGCTCCGTGTGGCCCTTCTGACGGCCGAACCCTTTTGCCTCCACCACGGTGATGCCCTGGAGCCCGACCTCGTGCAGCGCATCCTTCACCTCATCCAGCTTGAACGGCTTGATGACCGCCTCGATCTTCTTCACCTCGTCTCCCCCGAACTGAGGCCCCTGCCGCCGCGGTGCGGTGACGGCGGCAAAGTTGCATGCGCCGTGCCAGCGGGCAATGCGGCTTGGCCGGGCGATTGACGCCTGCCCGGCCGGGGGCATAGTGGCGGACGCTAGCGATAAGGGGTGCCGTCCAGTGAAGCCTGCCAACGAGCTGCTGTCCGGCATCGGCACCACCATCTTCACCGTGATGTCGGCGCTGGCGACGCAGCATGGCGCCATCAATTTGGGTCAGGGCTTTCCAGACGGGGATGGGCCACCCGATGTGCTGGCGGCCGCTGCGGCGGCGCTGGCGGACGGGCGCAACCAGTATCCGCCCCTAACCGGCGTGCCGGAGCTGCGCCAGGCGGTAGCGGCGGCGAATGCGCGGTTCTATGGGCTGGACGTGGACCCGGTGACCGAGGTGGTGGTCACCTCCGGGGCGACGGAAGCGATCACGGCCAGCCTGATGGCGCTGCTGAACCCCGGCGACGAGGTCGTGCTGATCGAGCCGCTGTACGACACCTACCTGCCGATCGTGCGCATGCTGGGGGCGGTGCCGCGGTTGGTGCGGTTGCAGCCGCCGCGCTGGGAGCTGCCGCGGGCCGAGCTTGCGGCCGCGTTCGGGCCGAAGACAAAGGCGATCCTGCTGAACACGCCGATGAACCCGACCTCCAAGGTGTTCACCGGGGCGGAGCTGGCGTTCATCGCCGACCTGCTGGTGAAGCATGATGCCTATGCGGTGTGCGACGAGGTGTACGAGCACCTGACCTATGACGGGTGGCGCCACATCCCCTTGATGACGCTGCCGGGCTTGCGCGAGCGGTGCCTGCGCATCGGCAGTGCCGGCAAGACGTTCAGCCTGACGGGGTGGAAGATCGGTTACATCACCGCGCCGGCGCCGTTGGCGCTGCTGGCGGCGCGGGCGCACCAGAACCTCACCTTTACCACGCCGCCCAACCTGCAGCGCGCGGTGGCGGTGGGGCTGGCGAAGGACGACGCCTATTTTGCGGGCTTGTCGAGCACGTTGCAGGCGAAGCGGGATCGGCTGGCGTCTGGGTGGCGGGGCTGGGGCTGGCGGTGTTGCCGAGCCAGGGCAGCTATTTCGTGTCGGTGGATTACAGCCCGCTGGGGTTTGCCGGGGATGACGTGGCGTTTTGCCGCCATATCACCGAGCAGGCGCGGGTGACCGCCATTCCGTTGAGCGCGTTCTACGATGCGGCGGGGGGGCCGCCGCCGGGGCATTACGCGCGATTTGCCTTCTGCAAGGCCGACGCGGTGCTGGACGAGGCGGTGGAGCGGTTGCGGCAGCATTTCGCAGGCCGGCGCGGCGCGCGGCTGACGGCAACGGGTTGACCGCGACGGGGTGACGGCGGTACATCCGCTGCCCTGGTGGCGGACGTAGCTCAGTTGGTAGAGCGCCGGTTTGTGGTACCGGTTGTCGCGGGTTCGATCCCCGTCGTTCGCCCCAGGTTTTCCCCTTGAGTTCAGGCGGGCGACGCCACCCTCACCCCGGCCCTCTCCCGCCAGCGGGAGAGGGAGATGGCGGGCGTTTTGCTCAAACAACTAATGGGATCTGCTTCTAGCCGGGTGGCGGGTCGTAAGCCTGGATGGGCGGCAGGTTGCCGGTGAAACGCTCCACCTGCACGGTGGTGAGTTGGCCGGTGCAGCCCTGGGCCAGGCCGGAGGTGCCGATGTCGCGGGTCAGCACATTGGGATTGCCGTGGACGCAAAGGGCCTGCTCATCCTCAGGGTCGGCCGGGTCGAACCAGGCGCCGGTGGGAAGCTGAACGACGCCTTGGCGTATGCCGTCGGTGACCCGGACCGCTGCCAGGCAGGCACCGCGCGCGTTGAACAGGCGGATGATCGAGCCATCGGTGATACCGCGGGCTGCGGCGTCGGCGGGGTGCATGCGGGCGACTTCCCGACCCCGGTGCTTGGCGTCCGCGCTGTGGCCGCCGAAATCGAGTTGGCTGTGCAGGCGGGTGGCGGGCTGGTTGGCGATGAGGTGCAAGGGGGCGGCCGGGGCCGGCGCCTCCGACGCCGGGAGCCAGGTGGCGTGGCCGGGACAGTCGGGCTCGCCGAAGCTCGCGATGGTTTCGGAGAAGATTTCGACCTTGCCGCTCGGGGTGGGTAGCGGAGACCCGGCCGGGTCGTTGCGGAAGCGGCGCAAATTGCCGCCGTCATCCGGGAGTTGGGGCAGATCCAGGCTGCCGGCTTGCCAGAAGGTCTCGAAGTCCGGGGCGGGTTGGCCTTTTGCCGCAAGGGCCAGGCGAGTCGGCTCGTAGAGATGCTCCAACCATTGGCGGGTGGTGCGGCCTTCGGTGAAGGCCTGCTCGGCGCCGAGGCGACGGGCCAGGTCGCTGAAGATCGCATAGTCATCGCGTGCTTCGCCAAAGGGGCGGGCGACGGGGTGCATGGCGACGAGCAGCGGGTCGTTGTTGTTGCCGCCGACATCCTCACGCTCGAGCGTCATCGTGCAGGGCAGCACGATGTCGGCGTGGCGGGCGGTGGCGGTCCAGCCGAGTTCGTGCACGACCAGCGTGTCCAACCGGGCGAAAGCGCGGCGGAGGCGGTTGAGGTCCTGGTGGTGGTGGAAGGGATTGCCGCCGGCCCAGTAAACCAGTTTCACCGCGGGGAATGTGCGGGTCTTGCCGTTGTAGCGGTAGGCCGCGCCGGGTTGGAGCAACATGTCGGCGATGCGGGCAACGGGGATGAAGTCAGCGACCTGGTTGCGGCCCTGCGACAGGGTGGGCACGGGGACGGCGTTGGTCCGCCGCCCGTAATAAGCGATGGCGCCGAGGCCGTAGCCGTAGCCACCGCCGGGCAGCCCGATCTGAGCGAGGGCGGCGGCCAGCACGGCGCCCATCCAGACCGGCTGTTCGCCGTGTTCCGCGCGTTGCAGGGAGTGCGAGACGGTGACGAGGACGCGGCGGCCGTGCAGGCTGCGCGCCAGGGCGCGGATGGTGTCCGCGTCGATGCCGGTGAGGGGGGCAGCCCAGTCGGCGTCCTTGGGCTGGCCGTCGACCGTGCCGAGCAAATAGGGCTCGAACACCGGCCAGCCTTCCGTGTAGCGGTCGAGGAAGGCGCGGTCGTGCAGGTTTTCCGACACCAGGGTGTGGACCAGCGCCAGCATGAGCGCGGTGTCGCTGCCGGGCTCGCTGCTGATCCATTCGGCATGGGCCTCCTGCGGCAGGTCGTCGCGCAGCGGGCCGACCAGCACGAAGCGGCAGCCGCGGGCACTGGCGCGGGCCATGGCGCCCCGTTCGATGTGCTGGCTGATGCTGCCGCCGGCCACCATGCTGTTCTTCAGCGCCAGGCCGCCGAAGGCGATCACGGTGTCGGTGTGTTCCGCGATCTGTTCCCAGGACACGTTGCGCTTGGTCATGTCCTCGTAATTGCCGACCACGTGCGGCAGGAGGACGGAGGACGCGCCGGAGCTGTAGCTGTTGACGGAGCGCACGTAGCCGCCGAGCGCGGTGTTCAGGAAGCGGTGCACCTGGCTTTGGGCATGGTGGAAGCGCCCGGCGCTAGACCAGCCGTATGAACCGCCGAAGATGCCTTGCGGACCGGCGGTGGACTGCACGCGCCGCAGCTCCTGTGCCAGCAGGTCGAGCACCGCGTCCCATTCCATGGCAACGAAGCTATCGCGCCCGCGGCGGTTGTCGGCACCGGGCCCGCGGTCCAGCCAGCCGCGGCGGACCATCGGCCTGGCGACGCGGGCGCGATGACGCAGGGCAGCCGGGAAGTTGTCGATGATGCCGTTCGGGTCCGGGTCGCCGGGGAAAGGGCGGACGTCCAGCGCGTCATTGCGCCAGCGGGCCGAGAACACGCCCCAATGGGAGGTGTGCGGCAGGAAGCCATCCGCATCCGGGGTCATGGTGGAAGTCATGGTGCCGTCACGATCCAGTGGAAGGGTTTGGCACCATTCCCTGCTCTTGCACCGATGTCGCCGTCAAGCGGCGCGTGTGGTCAGGCGGCGCGGGCGTCCTGCACGAAGCATGCGGACGCTTTCAGCAGCGCGTTGGTTTGCTCGGTCAGGCCGGTGGTCACGGCGGTCAGGTGGGTGGCGACGGTGACGGCCGCCGAATTGTCGCCCCGGATGGTCGCCGTCAGCGCGGTCACCTCGTTGTTGCGGGTGGTGGCGCGCTGCAGCTCCGCCGTGATCTCGCGCGCGGTTTCGCCTTGGTGCAGGATCGCCTGCTCGATGAGGCCGGATATGCCGCTCAGTTCGCCGATCGCGGCGTTGATCTCGGCGATGGCGGACACCGTCTCGTTGGTCGCGAGCTGGAGCTGGCCGATCTGCTGGCCCACGTCCTGGGTGGCGCGGGCGGTTTGCTTGGCAAGGTTCTTCACCTCGGACGCGACGACGGCAAAGCCACGTCCGGCCTCCCCGGCGCGGGCTGCCTCGATGGTGGCGTTCAGCGCCAGCAGATCGGTTTGCGCGGCGATGTCGGTTATGAGGTTCACGACCTCGCCGATCTTCTGCGCGGAGTCCGCGAGCGTCTTGACGACGATGTCGGTGCGCCGGGCGGTTTCGACCGACCGGGTTGCAAGCGCGGTCGAGTGCGACACTTGCTGCGACACTTCCGTGACGCTGGCGCAGAGCCGCGCCGCGCCGCCGGCCACCTTGGCGACCATGCTGCTGGCTTCCTCCGCAACGGACGCGATCATTGCCGAGTTGTCGAGCGAGCGGGTGGCGGCGACGGAAAGGGAGTGGGCTGCTGCGTCGAGTTCGGAGGACCCGCTTGCCATGGCGTCCAGCGATTGGCCGATCTGGCTGCTGAAGCTTTGCTCGATGGTCGCCAAGGCGTGCCGTTTGCGATGGGCCTGGGCCCCGTCATAGCCCTGGAGGACAGTGCTCAATCCCATCCAGGTGATCTTGCTCATCGCGTGCCGGTAGCGGCTCCGCCTGGAATTGGCACGTCCGGCAAGGAACGGCGTTCCGGCTGGCCAACGCCGATGCCGTGTTTCGGCGGCTTTGACGGTGTCGATGATGGCCAGAAGCGTGGTGGAATGGCCGCGGGTCAATTGCTGGCTTGGCACCCCGTGTTCCGCATAGGCTTTGCCCAAGGCGTGACCGATCGCGATCAGGTCACCCGAGGCGCCGCCGGTGGCAACCGCCTCCCAATACGCAAACCGCTGCTGTCGTATGGCGGGTATCCTCACTGCCGCGGTCAAGGGTGCGCCTGGGTCGGCTTCGCGGTACAATCTCTCCAGGACGCCGGGAAGCACGTCAGCGATGATCTGCCGGCCGCCCTTCAGGGCCGCGACCTCCGCCGGCGTGACGTTGAACAGCACGAGCATCTGGTCCCAGGAGAGCGGTGGCATCATGCGCCCCCATCGACAAAAGATTGTTTTCCGTGCTTCGGCATGCCGGCAAGATGGCCCGGAGACGTCTACGCAGGCTTAACGGCCTTGGTCGCCCGCGCTCACTACACCTCCTCCCATCGTTCACTGGCTGCTTGCCCGCCGTGGGGAACGAGGCGGGGTTTGGCTGACGCCGCACGGGTGGCGATGAGTTGGGCGGCAGGCCGACGGGCGGTCGTGGATTGGGCTGGGTCCTCGACCTGGAAGTGCTGCGCCAACTGGGCCAGTTCGGCGGTTTCCTGGGCGAGGCTGTGGCTTGCCGCCGTGCTTTGCTCCACCATGGCGGCGTTCTGCTGCGTCACCTGGTCCATTTGGTTGATGGCGCGGTTGACCTCCTCCAGGCTGGTCGATTGCTCGACGGCCGCGGCGGCGATCTTCGACACGGCCTCGTTCACTTGCTCGACCTGGGCCGCGATCGTTGTCAGAACCTCACCGGTTTCCCCGACCAGTTCGACGCCTTTGCCGACCTGTTCGGCGGAAGCGGTGATCAGCGTCTTGATCTCCCGCGCTGCGTCGGCCGAGCGCTGGGCGAGCGAGCGGACCTCACTGGCGACCACGGCGAAGCCACGCCCGGCGTCACCGGCGCGAGCGGCTTCCACGCCGGCGTTGAGCGCGAGCAGGTTGGTTTGGAACGCGATCTCGTCGATGACGCCGATGATCTGGCCGATCTGGCGGGACGATTGCTCGATGTTGCCCATGGACGCGATCGCCCCGCGCACCACTTCGCTTGAGCGCTCCGCCTGCGCGCGGGTGCGGGCGACGGCGTCGCGGGCGAGCTTGGCGCCTTCCGCCGTTTTGCCGACCGTAGCCGTGATCTCGCCCAGTGCAGCGGCCGTTTGCTCCAGCGTAGCCGCCTGCTGCTCGGTTCGGCGGCTGAGGTCATCGGCGGCTTGCGCAATGTCCTCCGTGCCTGACCGCAAGGCTTGCGTGTTTCCGGTGATGCTTTGGACCACACCCTGGATCTGGCTCATCGCCTGGTTGTAGTTGGTGCGGAGTTGCTCGTAAGCGGGCGGGAAGGTTTCGTTCAGGCGGTAGGTCAGGTTGCCGCTCGCCAAGTTCTCCAAGCCGGCGGCTAGGGATTTCACGACGGCGGCCTGTGCCTGTTCGACTTCGAACTTGGCGGCCTCGGTCGCCTGCCGTTCGGCTTCCACGGCGGCGCGTTGCTCGGCCGCATCGGCCTCCAGTCGCAGCTTGTCCTTTGCGGCGGCCTTGAACACCTCGATCGCCTGCGACACCTTGCCGATCTGATCGGTGCGGGCCAGGCCGGGTATGTCCGTGGCCAGATCGCCGGCGGCGACCTGCCGCGTGGCCGCGGCGAGGCGGTTGAGCGGGTTCAGGCTGCGCGACAGCAGCCAGGCCGCGATGCCAACCAGCACGAACACGACGGTGACCGTGGCCAAGACGGCTTGCTGGATGACGTTGTGGACCGACTCGTCCAGTTCCGTTGTCGGCACCCCGACAAACAGGATGCCCAGAACTGTCCCCTGGGCGTTCTTGATGGGCTCGTAGATCGTGACGTAGCCCTTGCCGAGGATCGTCGTCATCCCTTTAAACGTCTTGCCCTGCTTGAGCACCGTTTGGATGACGTTCGGGTCCGTCAGCCTGGTTCCGACCGCGCGATGGCCGTCAGGGCTTCTGATGCTGGTGACGACACGCTGGTCACCGCTGAAGATCGTCACGACCCCGCCCGTTGCCTGGCTTGCCTGGTCAACGACGTCGTCCCGGTCGGCCACAGAGGCGGACCCCAAATGCAACTGACCGCCCTCGTCGGACCAGTCCGTGCCAAGTGGCGTGAGGTATGCCTTCAGGAGGGCCATGCTGCTGGTGAGGCTGCGCTGCATGGCGGCCTCAAGAGCATTCTCACTGACCCGCAGGGTCCAACCCTCGACGACAACGACGGCGATGACGATGGCCAAGGCCGATGGGATGAGGAGCTGGCCAAACAGGCCGGCACGGTCAAGTATTCGACGGATACGCACGCATCGACCTCCTGATTCAGGCGGGCCGTGATAGGCGAAGTTCGTTTCACGGAAGTTAACGGGGTAACAGTTGAACGCCGTTTCGGTGCAAACGTTAAGCACCGTTTTTCCCTGATCTGGTTGCGACGGTTCTGGGGTGCGTGGTAGCCACGACACCCTCGTCGAAGCGGGCGTTCAGGTGTCGGACGCCGCACTGCGGACGCGGCAAGGCTCCCTGCCCTAGCGCTTGTGCACGCTTCAGTCGTTAACGACCGTCTTTCCCGTTTGTTGAAAGGAAATCGCCCGTTTGAGCGATACATCAGAACTGTCTCCTGTTCTCCTGCGAGGGGTATATGGAAACCGATTGCTGCTGGCCTTGGGGCAGCGGGAACGTGGGACCTTGGGCGCGCTGTTGTCCTCCGGGCGGATCGGCAGCGCGGAGCTGCTGGCGGCGAACCGCTGGTATGAGGCCTTTGCCATGGCGGAGCACGGGGCGTTCGATGCCGACAAAGCTGGCCGCGGCACCGGGACCAAGCTGTTTGCACAGGAACGCCAACTGGCAGCGGTGACGAGCTATCGGCTGGCACGGGAAGCGCTCGGCACGGCGGGTGACGAGCGCATAAGGGCGATCCTGAGTGATGGGCTTTCCGTCGCGGCCCTTGCAACACGGTTGCAGCAGGACAGGCGGGTGGTGGCCGGCATGGTCGTCGCGGACCTGATGCGGCTTGCCGAGCATTACACGGCCGGTGACCAGGTGCGGAAGCAAACAAGCCGTTCCTGAGGCCTGTCCTAATTTCCTGCTTGCGACGTTGGTCCAGACTCCCTATGAGACTTCTCATCATCGCGAGACGTGGGCCGAAGCGGTTCACGCAAACCCCGGTTCCCAAGGTTCCGGGGTTTTTGCGTTTGCGGTGCCTTGTCGCGGTGATCGAATCACCGCTCGTTTGACCGACCGGCACCACCTCGACCACCGTTGGAGTTCCAGCAAGCCATGCCCGATGCCGCCGCCCGCAAGATTGGCGGACGTCAGAAACGCACCCCGGCCAAGGCCGCGGTACCCGATGCGGCGATCGAAGCCGCGATCAAAGGGGTCCTTGATGACCTAACCCATGAACAGCTCGCCGAGATCGGCCCGCGGGAAGGCCTGCTGCGCGTCATGCGCTGGTCGCTGCGGACCGGGGCGCTCCCGCTGTTCATCGACCTTGCCACGGCGCTGATGCCCTACATGCATGCCAAGAAAGTGGCGGCGGGCGAGCGCCGGCAGAACCCGCCCAGCGCGGAGGAGATCGCGGCGGACGCCGATCCAAAGATCGCAGACTAACAGGGCCCAGGTGCCCATGCGCTTTCGATGGCTGCCGCTTGCGAGGCGGGCTGCCGCGCCGCCATCCCAGGAGGTATCGCCGTGTCCGCCACCGAGGGAGTTCGCGCCCGACTGACGCGCCAGCAAGCGGAGATCTACCAGGCAGGCTGGACGGCGGAGGCGCGGTTCCGCACGGCGCCTTGCGGGCGGCGGTTCGGCAAGACGTTCCTGGGCGTCGAGGAGGTCCGGCGTGCCGCCAGAGAGGCGGTACGGAAGGGTGTGCATCCGGATAACGAGATCTGGTACGGGGCGCCGACCTTCAAGCAAGGCAAGCGCGTGTTCTGGCGCCGGTTGAAGCGGGCGATCCCGTCGCGTTGGATCGACGGCAGGCCGAACGAAACGGATTGCGCGATCACGCTGCTGTCCGGGCACGTGATCCGCATCGTCGGGCTGGACAATTACGATAATCTGCGTGGGTCGGGGCTTTGGTTCTTCCTTGGCGACGAGTGGGCGGACGCGAAGCCGCAGGCGTGGACGGAAACCATCCGGCCGATGCTGTCCACCGCGCAGGGCCACGCGTTGTTCATCGGGACGCCCAAAGGCTACAACGACTTCTACGCCAAGTTCGTGCTTGGCCAGCCCGGTGCCGTCTACAGGGATGGCACGCGGGTGCAGGGTTGGAAGTCGTGGACGTTCACCACGCGCCAGGGCGGCAATGTCCCACCCGAGGAAATCGCCGAGGCGATGCGCAGCATGGGGCCGCGGGAGTTCCGGCAGGAATATGAGGCCGGCTTCGAGGACCATGCAGGCCGGGTGATCTACGCGTTCAACCGCGCAGAGAATATTCGGGCCTGCCCGGTGTGGCCGGGCAACGAGCTGCATGTCGGCATGGACTTCAACGTCAACCCGATGACGGCGACGGTCTGGCAACACCGGGATGAGGTGGACCACCAGGTCGACGAAATCATGCTGCCGGGCAGCAACACGGATGAGATGTGCGACGAGTTGCAGCGGCGGTTCGGCCGTGATGGTTGCGTGGGGCATGTCACGGTCTACCCCGATCCGGCGGGCGTGCAGCGGCGCACCAGCGCGCTGGGCCGCACGGATATCGGGATCCTGCGCACGCGCGGGTTCCGGGTGCTGGCGATGACGAACCACCCGCAGGTGCGCGACCGGCACAACCTGATGAACGCGCGGTTTTGCGCGGCGGACGGCACGCGGCGCGCCTTTGTCGACCCGCGATGCGTCAAGTCGATCGAGGCCTATGAACGGCTGACGTATCGGGAAGGCAGCAACGAACCGGACAAGCAAGGCGGCTTCGACCATGCGGTGGATGCCTCGGGCTATTACCTGTTCGGCCGTTATGCCGCGAGGCCGGCCCGCATGGTGGCGACATCGCTGATCGGGCGGTGAGCCGGACGACGTACACACGGCCAATCGGTGAGGAACGGGCGCTTGCCCATGGAGGTGCCGCATGGATTGGAATGCGCTGCAGGACAGCATGCAGATCAAGGACTCGGACTATCCGCCGCGCACGACGCGGATCGTGGCGCTGGGGCGGGTGTTGGCCGGGGAACAATACGACCACATCGAAACGCCGTTCAGCGTGGAGCGCACGCCGGGCGGGGAATATATCCCGCTGGACCGGCGGCGGCCGACCATCCGAACCGGGTGGTGTCGGACGGTGGTGGATGACAGCGTGTCGATGCTGTTCGGGCAGGGACGCTGGCCGTATCCGTCCGGTCCGAACGACGGCGGGAAGGAAAACCCGACGGTGGCAGCGCTCAAGGCGCTGATCGACGCGACGCAGCTTGCCAGCACGATGGCGGAGGCGGCGACCGCGGGCAGCGTCGGCTCCGTCGCCATTCTGTTCCGGGTGCTGGGGAACCAGCCGTATTTCGACGTGTTCCCGACCGCCTATCTCACCCCGGAATGGGACCCGGCGTCGCCGCGGGCGCTGCTGCGGGTGACGGAGAAGCGCAAGGTGCGGCGGGCGAACCTGGTGGCGTCGGGCTATACGGGATTGCCCGAGGGGCACGACATTTTCTGGTTCCAGCGGCAATGGGACGCCCAGGAGGAGAGTTGGTTCGTGCCGTGGCCGTGCTCGGCGGCGGATTTCGTGCCGCGGCGGGACCCCGGCCGCAGCGCGGTGCACGGGCTGGGCGTGGTGCCGATGGTTTGGATCAAGAACCTGCCCGGTGGGGATGGCGCCGACGGCGCATGCACCTTCCTGGGCGGGTTGAACACGGAAATCGAGGCCGACTACCAGCTTTCGCAGGGCGGTCGCGGGTTGAAGTACAGCAGCGACCCGACCCTGCTGATCAAGGAGCCGGCCGGGCCGATGGAGGCGCCGACGCGGATCGGCGGTGCCGCCTCCGCCCTGGTGGTGGGTGGCGATGGCGATGCGAAGTTGCTGGAGATCAGCGGCTCGGCGGCGGATGCAGTGACCAACTACGTGGCGCACCTGCACAAATACGCCATGGGCGCCATGCACGGCGATGCCAGCGACCGGGACAAGCTGGCGAGCGCGCAATCCGGCCGGGCGATGGAGCTGATGAAGCAGCCGTTGATCTGGCTGACCGCCCGCCTGCGCATGAGCTACGGCGATGGCGGAGTCATGCCGTTGCTGCGGCTGGTGTGCCTGGCTTCCGGCAAGATCAAGGGCGGCGTGTTCTGCGGGGCGGAGCGGCAGACGGCACTTGACCCGGCCGGCTTGGCGCTGGTTTGGCCGCCGTTCTTCCATCCGACCTATGGCGACAAGCAGGCGGAGGCGACCGCCGTCACCACCCTGGTCAGCGGCGGCGTGATGTCACGACGCAAGGCGGTGCAGACGATCGGGGAAAGCTACGACCTGGCCGACCTCGACAGCGAATTGGCCGAGATCGCGCGCGACGAGGCAGCAGCCGCGGCGGGCTGAGCAGCCTGGACGACGTTCTTTCAAGGAGCAAAGCATGAGTGAGACTCAGCCGGGCGGCGATCCTGTACGCCTGCCCGGGCAGCGGGTGGAGCCGCGACTGGATTGGGCCGGCGAAGCGGCGGCGTTCTACCGCGGTCGGGCACAGGATACCGAAACGGCGTTGAGCGCGGCCAATGCGGCAAGGGCGGAGGCGGAACGCAAGCTGGCGGCTGTCGAGGCCGCGGCACGCACCGGCAATGAGCGGCTGATGCGGGCCGGGCTAAAGGCGCATGCCATCGCCGCGGGGATCGTCGACCCGGACGTACTGAAGCTGCTCGACCTCAAGGACACCGGGTTGCGGCTGGACGAGGCGGGTGACGTCGTCGGCGCCAAGGAGGCGATCGACGCCTTGAAGGCCGCCAAGCCGTGGGCGTTCAAGCAGACAGCGGCGGACAAGGGTAGCTCCTCCAGCACGGCGCCTTCGCCGGGTGCGCCGCCCGCGACGGGAAAACGGGCGCTGGACATGACCGACGCGGAATGGCGAGCGGAGCGTGCCCGGCTGATCCGGTTCTGAGCCAACCCGCAACATTTCATCTGAAGGACCATCATGGGCATCCAGAACTTTCCCCTCGCCTTGCAGCCGATCATCCAGCAGGGCTTCCTGGAGCGCGAGTTCGAGCACGCGCTGGCGTCCCGGCTGGGTTATCGCATGATCGCCGACCGGGAGCAGTTCGCGATCGGCATCGGCGAGACGTTGACGCGGACGCGCGCCGGGCTGAAGCCGTCGGTGACGACGCCGCTGGCGCCGAGCAGCAACACCAACCTGGATAACGGGCTGACGCCCGGCAACTGGGGCGTCGAGCAGTACACGATCTCGATCAACCATTATGCGTCCACCATGGATTTGAACATGGTCACGTCGCGGGTCGGGATCGCGTCGCAATTCCTGCAGAACGCCTATGCCAACGGGGAGCAGGCCGCGCGCTCGCTGGACGAGCTGGCGCGCAACGCGCTGTTTGCGCCGTATTTCGGCGGCAACACGCGGGTGCGGACGACGCTGGGCTCCGCGGGGCCGGCGCTGGCCGTGGACGACGTGCGCGGGTTCCAGACGGCGTTCGTCAACGGCGTGATGACTCCGGTGGGCACAAGCGGGGCGACGCTGACGGTCACGGTGGGGGCCAACGCGTATGTTTGCGCGTCGGCGGCGGTGGATGGCACCAACCTCAGCACGACGCCGGGCGGGATCTCCGGCGTGCTGGTGTTTGCCAGCAACGTGAGCGTCGCAGACGGGACGGCGGGCAATACGGTGCAGGCGTCCAATGCCTCGATCATCAAGCGGCCGAACGCCCGCACCAACACGTCGCAGATCGTCGCCACGGACACGCTGACCATGTCGGCGCTGCTGGACGCCGTGGCGTCGCTGCGGGTGAACGCGGTGCCGGAGATTGACGGCGTGTTCAACTGCTACCTGGACCCGATCAGCGCGCGGCAGTTGTTCGCCGACAACGATTTCCGCCAGCTGTTCCAGGGGGCTACCTCGGCGAACCAGGTGTTCAAGTCGGGGATGATCAACGACTTCCTCGGGCTGCGCTTCATGCCGACCACGGAAGCCTACGTGCAGGCGCACCCAAGCATCGCCGGGTTGAACGTGCGGCGGCCGATCATCTGCGGCAAGGGCGCGCTGGTGGAAGGCGATTTCGCCGGCATGGCGGCGTCCGATGTCGCGCCGAAGGACGCGATCATCAGCATCGTCGACGGGATCGCCATGGTCACGCGCGAGCCGCTGGACCGGTTGCAGCAGATCATCGCGCAGTCCTGGTACTGGATCGGCGGGTTCTGCTGCCCGTCCGACACGACGACGAACGCCACGACGGTGCCGACCGCCACCAACGCGAGCTACAAGCGTGCGGTGATGATCGAGCACGCCGGCTGATGGCGCGCGCGGCGAAGGCCGCGCGCCCTGCCCCGCTTGCGGTGCCGCACCCGGTGGTGCTGCGTGCCTTTGCCGTGTGGCATCGCGACCAGTTGGTCGTTGTTCCGCCGGGCGTGGTGGAGGATGCCGCGCTGGCCGCGACGCTGTGCGGCGTCCGTGACCCGGACCTGCTGGAGTGGCGAGCATGAGCGACGTGACCAGCACACCGACGGGGCCGGGCGCCTTCAGCGAGGCGGACAAGGTGGATGTGCGGCGGTTCTGCTGGTTCCCGGCCTATGGCGCCGGGGCGAGCGGGTTCCAGGGCTGGCGGTTCTTCCAGGCGTACGGGTTGCTGGAATACCGGCTGAACAACCTGTCGCCGGCGGAGGTGGCCGTGGTGCAGAGCACGTTCCTGACCAATTTGCGCGCGCTGGAGCCGGCGATCGTGGCGGCGGCGGGGAACTTGTCGACAGAAGCGGCGGGGCCATGGACGCACAACAAGGCGGAGGTCGCGGACCGCACGGCCTTGTTCGACGCGTGGCGGCTGCGGCTGTGCGGGTTCATCGGCGTGCCGCCGGGGCCGGACCGGCCGGACGGGCGCGGCATCGTTATCTGAGGAGGTCCGATGTCCGCATCGACGATCGAGGGCGCGATCTGGGCCGGCATGGCGGCCGCGGCGGCCACGCTGGGGTTCGCTTACCAGCAGTTCCGGCCGGCCGGCCCGCAGAACCCGATGTCCGGCGTGCCGCTGAACCCGGCGTTGCCGGTGGCGGCGACCGTGCAGTACGGGCGGTTCGATGCTGCGCCCACTTGGGAGAAGCCGGAGCGGTTCCTGTTCCTGGACGGCACGCAGACGGCGGTGGGCGACTACCTGACGGGCGGCCCGTTGGGGACGCTGGCGATCGTGTCGCAAGACCCGATGCTGCCGATCGTGGGCATCGTCTGCAATCACGTGCTCACGTTCAAGCGGCCGAGCGCGCCGATGGGGTTTGGCGGGCAGAGCGGATATGGCGGGGACGTGGCGGCGGCGGAAGTGACGTTGCTTGCGGCGTGGCCGGCCTATCTCGGCACCGCGGGTCAGGGTGGGCGCAGCCCGGCGAACCTGCCGGGCGACGTGGAGCAGCCGCGGCTGGATATCCGGCTGCCGATGTGGCCGGGCGTCGTGCTGCTGAACGGCGACGTGGTCTGCGACGAGCAAGGGCGGCGCTACAAGATCGTGTCGGCGGAAGGCAGCACGCTGGGCTGGCGGATCAGCGCCAGCCTGTCGATGACGTGAAAGGAGGCCAGCATGGCGGATGAGAGCGACGTGGAGGTCGCGCTGGTCGCAGCCGCGGCGGCCGCCATCTATCCAGACGGCCCGAGCGGGGCGTCGCGGGCCGGGTCGGCGTGCCGCATCATCCGCGGGGAGCCGAACGCTGAGGCGCTGAACGCGGATTTGGCGGCCGGCGTGGTCAACGTGACGGTGACGCTGCTGGACAAGATGTCCCGCAACACCACGCGGTATGCGACCGGTTGGCAGGCTGCGGCGGTGATGCCGGCGGCGTTGCCGCTTAGCGTCAGCATGGCGGGTAATCTGGCCAGCTTTGCCGGCAGCGGCGGGGCCGGCGCGATCGTTGGCGTGCGGGCGTCGGGGCAAGCCGTCACCTACGTCACGCAGGCGGGTGACACGCCGGCCAGCGTGGCGGCGGCGCTGGCTCGACGGATTGCCGGGGCGGTGGCGAACGGCGCCGTGCTGAGCTTGCCGGTGGCGGGCGGGACGCCGCTGGCGGTGGTGTATGGGTTTACCGAAGCGATCAGCGAGACGCGGCGGCAGGAGCAGGGCTTCGCCGTCACCATCCTGGCGCCGACGCCGGATGCGCGGACCGCCACCGGCTGCGCGATCGACGGAACCTTTGCCGGCATCGACTTCCTGATGCTGGCGGATGGGTCGGCCGGGCGGCTGCGGTATCGCGGCACGCAGTTGGACGACGTGCCGAGCCGGGCGAATTTGTGGCGACGCGAGCTGCTCTACACCGTGGAATACGGCACCACCGCGGTGGTGAACGTGCCGGACATGGTGGTCGGCTCGCTTGAACTGAACGCCGCACCGGCGGGCAGCATCACACAGTAGCGGCGAGCCGCCGCACAGCAATCGAGGAGAGAGCATGAGCTTCCACCTGATCGTTCGGCAGCCTTTCGGCGAGTACAGCCGCGGCGACCGCATCACCGAGGCCGAAGAGGTGGCCCGCCTGGCAGCGGACGCGGCCGAGCACGTCACGCGCGTCGCGATCCCGGACGGCAGCGCACAGGAACCGGCATCCACGCCGGGCTGACGCGGGCTGAGCAAGCCGTTACCCAGGGCGCCGTTCGGCGCCATTTTCATTTCAAGGAGCCGCAATGCCGATCTCGCAATACGGCGTGCTGAACACGACCGCGCTGACGGTCCCTGATCTGTACGTGCAGATCGTTCCGCCGCAGATCATCTCCCTCAATGGCGTGCCCAGCAACGTCGTCGGCATCGTCGGCACCGCGAGCTGGGGCGCCGTGAACAACGCCGTGGTGGCCGGTTCATACGGGCAGTATGCCGCATTGTTCGGGCCGATCCAGGCGCGGCGCTACGACATGGGGACGGTGCTGACGATCGCGCAGCAACAGGGTGCCGCCAATTTCCGGTGCGTGCGGGTGACGGATGGCAGCGACGTGGCGACCTCGTTGACCATCACCGGCGGCATCACGCTGACGGCGTTCTATACGGGGTCGCTGGGCAACTCCACCACGGTGAGTTTCGCGGCGGCGAGCGGCGGGACCGGGTCGAAGGTGACGGTCGCCTGCCCCGGCCTGGTGACAGAGGTGTTCGACAACATCGTGCCGGGCACCCTGTCCGCCTGGGCGGCCATCGCCGCCGCCATCAACAACGGGCTGCCGAACGGAACGCCCGCATCGAAGATCCTGATCGCGTCCGGCGCCGCGGCCACGGGAAGCCCGGCGCTGCAAAGCTATTCGCTGGCGGCCGGCGGCGCGGGGACCACCAGCACGGCGGGCACCGACGGTGCCGCGGCGGTCACCGCCACCACGCTGGTCGGCGTGGACGGCGCCGGGTCGGCGCGGAGCGGGATGTACTCGCTGCGCGGCCAGGGCTGCGGCGCGATCGGGTTGGCGGATTGCGCGGCGAGTGCGGCCTGGTCCGCCGAAGCGGCCTTCGGGATTTCCGAAGGCGCCTACATGGTGGATACCGGTCCGTCCGGCGACACCATCGGCAACGCCGTCGCCACGCTGGCGGGTTCGGGCGCGCGCGGTTCGTGGCTGAAGATGATGTTCGGCGACTGGTTGTGGTGGACCGACCCGGTGAACGGCTTCGTGCGGCTGGTGTCTCCGCTGGGGTTCGTGCTGGGCCAGCTTGGCGCCAGCGCGCCCAACCAGGCGACGCTGAACAAGCAGCTATTCGGCATCGTCGCCTCGCAGCGCAGCGGGCTGAACAGCGGCGCGTCCACGGGCACCTACAGCGCGGCGGAGCTCGGCTCCCTGGTGGGCGGCGGTTGGGACGTGATCACCAATCCGGGGGCTGCGGCGGTGCCGATCTGGACCTGCCGGACCGGGCACAACAGCAACGCCACGATCGGGTCGGCCCAGTCCGACAGCTACACCAGGATGAACAACTACATCGCGGCGACGCTGCTGGCGGGCATGGGGGCCTATGTCGGGCAGCCGATCACGCCGACGCTGTTCGCCAACATCCGGGCGACGCAGATCGGGTTCCTGCAGACCCTGTTGAATGCGGGATACCTTTGCCTGAACGGCGACGGCTCCCTGCCCTTCTCCGTCAAATGCGACGCGTCCAACAACCCGCAGGGGCGGACCTCGCTCGGTTACGTGCAGTCGGATGACGCGGTGACCATCGAGGGCATTAACGAGAAGTTCCTGGTCAACCTGCAGGCGGCGGCCAGCGTCGTCACGTCCCAATCCGCCGTGGCGCAGGCGTCTGGCCTGACCACGCCTTCGTCCTTCTGAAAGGGGCCGCGTCGATGTCTGCAACGGGCATATTCACCGTGGGCCGGGACGGCAACATGGTCATCACGGTGGCGGGGTTCGGCAACGTCACGCCGCCGCTGGGCACGCTGTTCCGGGCCGCGCCGATGTACAAGAAGGCCAGGTCGGAACCGCTCAACAGCGCGCCGATCGAGGCCGAGCTGCCGGATGGCTGGACCTGGGAGATCGGGTGCGACCGCAGCAACCGGCAGATCGACGACCTGGCGTCCGCCATCGAGGCGTCGTTCTGGAACGGCGGCACGCTGCCGCTGTGTTCCATCACGCAATACGTCAAGGAGAATGACGGCAGCACCTCCACCTACTCGTTCACGGCGGGCAGCGTGAAGGTGGATACCGGCACGTTCAGCGGCGACCAAGCGGTGAAGCAGAAGCTGACCGGGTTCTCGCCGACGCGGCGCAAGGTGTCCTGATGGCGGAGGAGATCACGGACGCGCAAGGGCGGCGGATCAAGCTGCGCGTGGTGGATCCCAGCTTCGCGCTGATGCTGGCGGAAGCGGCGGGGGATGCGTCCGCCAATGTCGGGTTCATGCGGCTGGCCGGGTTATACCTGCTGGTGGACGAGATCGATGGCACGCCCATGCCGTTCCCGCAGGACAAGGACCAGCTATACGCGGTGGCGCGGCAATTGGGCAATGACGGCGTCGCGGCGCTGAGCAGCTACATGGCCGAGCGGGTTCCGGCCCGGGAGCTGCAACAAGCAAAAAACTGAGCCGGCATCCCGCGCTGCGCGACACGCTGTTTCTGGCGCAGAACGGGGTGCCATTCGAGTTCGCGCTGAAGCTGCCGCTTTGGAAGGTGCGCGCCTTTTGCGTGGCGATCCGCGAAATGCGCGGCGAACGCCACGACTGGGAATACAATAGCTGGGAAGGCCCCGATGCCGAATTTTGACAGTTTGGCTGGGTTCATCGCGTTCTTGCCCGAACTGGCGGCACGGGTGAAGGCAGCCGAGCAACAAGGCCGCGAGGCGGCGGCGGAGACCGTGCATCGCGAGGTGGTGGCCAGCTTCGGCGGTGCTCCAGGGGGCGATACCGGACCCTTCCCGGCGCTGGCGCCGTTGCAGGCTGCGACGGAGGCGGCACGCCAGCGGCACGGTTTCGCGCCGGATGAGCCGGAACTCGCGACGGGCGCGTTGCGCGACAGCGTCAGCACCACGGTGGCGCCGGATGGGCGCGCCGTCGTGGGCGTGGCCGACGCGATCGTCGGCAGCGGACGGCCGGGCGACGCTTTCCGCAACATCGGCGACGTGGCGGTGGCGCAGGAGGAAGGCAGCAGCCGGCTGCCGCAACGGTCTTTTCTGGGGATTAGCGGGTTCCGGGCGGCGGAAGCGGCAGCGGCGGCGTTCGTTGCGCCCGTGGTTGCGGCGCTGGCGGGCACATCATCGGGTGGAGAAGCAAACCGTGGCGATGATTGAGGCCTACAGGATCGGCGTCGAACTGGTACTTGGCGGCGATTTGGCGGCGGGGATTGAGGCGTTGATCCCCAGCCTGACACGCTTGGATGGCAGCTTGTCGCAGGCAAACGCGCAGGCGAAGGCGTTGGCGGCGGCGCTGGGTGGCGTGGCGGCGACGGCGCCGGGGATCGGCCAGGCGGCGGTTGCGGTGGAGCGGCTGACCAGCGCGATGGCGTTGATGAACCGGGCGACGGCGGATCGGCCGGCTGTGACTGTCCCGCCCGAGAACGGCGGAGCCGGCACCCGTGCTCCGCAAGGAGTCGGGAAGCGGCCGGCCAAGGCGGCGGATGCGCCGGTGGCTGCCATGGATCCCGGAACCGGCATGCGGAGCGCTTCGGCCGGGATAGACAGCCGTGATGCTGCGCCGGTGAAGACGGTGGCGGCACAGGTTTCGGCGGCGCAATCCCTGGTGCAGGTCGTGCAGCCGATGACGCCGCTGCCTTCTGCCAGCCGCAGGGTGGCGGTGAGTGCAGCGGTTGCTCCGGCGCCGCCTGGTCCAGCGCCGCGGGTTGTTCCGGCCGTTCTGCCGGTCGCAACGCCGCAGGGCGCCGCGCCGGTGGGTCCGGGGGCGGGTCGTTCGCCCTCGGCGGCGGCGAAGCCGTTGGCGGTGGTGGTGCACGCGGCCGCCACGCCAACGCAGCCAGCGCTGGAGCCAGTGCAGCCGACGCCGACGAGAGCGGCGCCCGGCGTGGCGCCCGAGCTGCCGCGTGCCGTGGCGAAGCCCGACTTCGTGCGCCCATCCGTGAAACAGCAGATCACGCAGATCCGTGACGTTGTGCTGCCACGGCTGGGCAATGGACCGGCGGACGTTCGTGCGTTGGATGCCATGCCGCAGGCGGGGAAAGAGCGCGCGGCACCGGTGGCCGCGACGGTTGTCGCAGCATCGGCCCCGGCGCCCGTGCGACCAGCGGATGAGAGTGCGCCGAGGCTTGCGCCCCGCGCGAGCGCCGCCCCGGCAGTGACGCAGCCAAGCCAGGTTTGGCCGAGCTTTGCTGCGTCACTGGCCGCGGCAAGGCGGGCGCCGACGACCCAGGCGCTTGCCAGCCCGCCGGAACCGCAGCCGACCGTCACTCGCTCGCCGCTGCCGAAGTGGCTGTCCGAGGGTCCGCCGGACGTTGTGGCGCGCAAGCCTCCGCCATCGGCCAGGCCGGCTGAGCCGGCGGTTCGCACCGCCAAGGCGCCGCCGGCGCAGTCCGGACTGCCGGATGCACCATCGTTCCACCCGCGGGGCAACCAGGGCGGGCCGCTGATCCAGCACGTCACCTACGTCCAATTGGACGAACGGACGATCGCGCGGGCCGTGACGCGGCAGCAGCTCCGCATGATGGGGGGCCAGGTGTCCGGAACGCTGCGGCCGGATCCATCCATCGCACCGCAATACGGGGCACACTTGCTGGAGCTTTAAGCGATGACGGATTTCACGAGCGTGCTGGGGGTGCTGAGCACGCTTGCGACGGGCGGTTCCGTGTCACTCGGGCCGATCGTGTTCACCGGGTTCGAAGTGCCGTCGCGCATCAATTTCGGCGGCACGCAACAGCTCGTCGTGCACAAGTTCCCCGGCGGCGCGCGGGTCATCGACAGCCTGGGCGACGACCCGGCGCGGCCGGAATGGAAGGGCTGCTTCACCGGCCCGGCGGCGGCGGCGCGGGCGCGACAGGTGAACGCGATGCGGTTGGCGGCGCAGCCGGTGCCGCTGAGTTTCGGGCCGTTCACCGCGCAGGTGGTGATCAAGCGGTTCGCGGCGAGCTATGAACGCAACGGCTATTGGATCCCCTACAGCATCACCTGCGAGGTGTTGCCGCCGCAGATGGACGGTGGCGGCGTGGGCGACGCGGCGCTTGCGGGGTTGATCGGCGCCGATGCGGCGGGGGCGCTGGGCGCCGTGGCGGATGCGGCCGGGCAACTGGCAGGCGTGGCCGGCACGGCGGCGATCCAGGCCTCCGGCGTGCTGGCCAGGCTGACGCAGCAAGCCAACGTGGCCAAGCTCAACCTGGACGGCGTGACAACGGCGCTGACGAACGGCGCGGGAATCGTGGCCGGGGCGGCGAGCTTCGCGCAGTCACCGGGCATCGCGGCGCAGGCCGTGGCGCAGTTCCAGTCGGCCAGTTCGGCGATCGGCAGCGCCCTCGGCGTCGTCGGGTCCGGCATCGCAGGCATCACCGCCACCGCGACCGCAGGCAGCGACCCGGTGGGGAGCGTCAACGATTTGACCAACGCAGCGGCGCTGACCGGCGCGGCCGCGAGCCTGGCGCAGGCGGGCGGCACGGCGGCGCGGGCGGCCAACAATGCGGCGACGGCCACCATGCCGGGGAGCATCGGGGCATGAGCGTCGTCACCGTGTCGAACACGAACCTGTTCGCCGTTGCCGCGGCCACGCTGGGCGACGCGACGCAATGGGTGCGGATCGCGCAACTGAACGGGCTGGCCGACAGCATTGTGGCCGGCACCGTCACGCTGGCGCTGCCGCCGGTGGATCCGACGGCTACGGGCGGCATCGTCACGCTTGACCAGCTCGCCGCACGCCCGGCGCTGCCGATCGACATCTACGCCCCGCATGCGGGCGCCGCGGCCACGCGCCGTCCGGCGACCGCGGTTTGGGGTGGCTTCAACTGGGATGATGGGAGTGTGTGGGGATGACGATCCAGACCGGGCAGAAGGCCAGCGCCTCGGACGTGCTCGCGGCCGTCGCTGCCGCGCCGCAATTGGCGTCCAGCGGGCATTTCTATGCCGACCTTGGCGCCGCTGTGGTGCGGTATGGCGACAGGCTGATGGTCGGCGCGGCGACGGACAGCCAAGCCAAGGCCAACCGTGCGCTGTCCACCGACTGGCTGAGCGTGATGATGGCCAGCACCAGCATCGGGGCGTATGCGGTGTGGGGCGCGACCACGGCTTCCATCGCCCGCTACGGCACGATGGGGCTGCTCGCGGGGTCCCGCACATCCGATGCGGCGGCCAATGCGGGCATGCTGGGCTACACGCCGTCCACGATCGGCATCGCGTCGTGGGCGATCGACGATGACACGGCGGCGCCGCGCAGCACGACAGGCTACGCCTATTACGGCGAGGCTTGGCGCATGGCCGGCGTCAGCTACCAACCGAGCTTCGGCATGGAGCTGGAGGGAGTGGAGTTCGGCGCCCCGCATGCCGGCATCGTCAACCCGTACCATCCGAACGTGGGCGGCGGGGTGAGCGTGGTGCAGCTCGGCTCGGGCGGTGGGCAGGCCGCGTCGTCGATCGTCGACATCGCCTCGTTCATGAGTTGGGTCAGCAACCCGGCGCGGGCGCAAGTGGGGTTGGTGATCGGGGCGACCTCGCTGACGGGGACCAATGGTTCGGCGGGCGACACCGGCTATGGCAGTGCCATCTCGATGGCGCGCAACCAGGGGATCGAGTGGCATACGCCGGAAAGCCCGGCGGGTGGCGTTGGGTCCGCGATCGGCCTGTTCATCCGCAGCACGGTGGCGGCGGCGACCAATGGAACGCGGATCGAGGCGCAGGATTCCGGCGTGGTGATCAGCAATGCCGTGGGGCAGTTGCTGTTCGCCATCCAGACCGCCGCGATGCCGGCCTCCACGCTGCTGGTCCAGGCGGGCGCGGGTGCGGGCGCGCCGGGGCTGTATGTCGCGCAGGCCAGCGGCGGCAGCGCCAATTTGGGCCTGTTCCCGGCAGCCGGGGGCGAGTTGCAGATCCAGTCGCCGGTGGGCAATGCCGGCGGGGCGCTGCCGGCGACGGCGGCCGGCGGGTTCCTGCACATCAACGTCAACGGGGCGGATTTGCGCATCCCGCTGCTGACGCCGGCGCAGGCGGGGACGTAGCACGTGAGCGGCACCGTCAAGCAGCCGCGATTGCGCTTGCTGGTGAACGGCACGGCGTTTCCGGTGATCGATGCCGAGCTGACGCAGACCGGGTATTACGGGGCGAGCCGGTTCAGCGCCACGCTGGCGGCGTTCGGCGATGCGGCGCATGGGCCGGCGTTCTGGACCGGGTCCGACACGTATGACGTGGAGTTGCAAGGCGGCTTCCTGCCGGGCGGCGCGGCCGAGGGCGCGGTGCCCTGGCAATCCGTGTTCATGGGACAGGCCGACGAGGAACTTGAGGTGGTGCTGGACCGCGGCACCGTGCACCTGCAAGGCCGCGACTATTCCGGCAAGCTGATCGACGCCAAGACGGCCGAGACGTTCAGCAATCAGACGCTGGCGCAGATCGCGACGACGCTGGCCGGGCGCGTCGGGTTGCAGGCCAACGCCGCCAGCACGTCGCAACTGGCCGGGCAGTTCTACGAAATCGATCACGCCCGCACGAGCCACGATACGTTCAGCCGATCCTCCTCCTATTGGGAATTGATCACCTACCTGGCGCAGCAGCAGGGCTACGACGTGTGGGTCGACGGCAAGACGCTGAACGTCCAGCCGAAGGACACGGGCACGGGCCAGCCGGTGCTGACGGTGCAGGGCGGGCAGCCTGGCCTGTCCGCGGGCGCGGCGTTCGGCCGCGTGTCAACCGTGCAGAACCTGACGCTGCTGCGGCGGCCGGCCTTGGCGAAGGATGTGCAGGTGACGGTGAAATCATGGGGCGGCAAGCGCAAGGCTGCGGTGTCGGCAAAGGACGGCCCTTCGAGCGCCACGCAAACCGTGGTGCGGACCTTTCCGAACCTGACGCAGGCGCAATGCGCCGCCATGGCCCGCGCCATCCGCGCGGAACTCGGCCGGCACGAGCGCACCGTGTCGTTCGGCATGCCGGGGGAGTTCGCCCTGCGCCCGAGGATGGCCGTCGCGGTGCAGGGCACGGGGACGAGTTTCGATACGACCTTCTTTGTTTCCGAGGTTGAACGGCAATTCAGCCTCGGCCACGGGCTGTGGCAAACGGTGCGCGCCCGCAACCTGCCGCCGGAAGCAGACCGGGGAACACCATGATCGAGCGGTGGCGCGAAGCGCAGCGGCTGCATGCCGCCAGCATGGACGGGCAGCGCGGGGAGCCGCGCTATGGCATCGTCACCAGCGCGGATTTGGTGCGGTGGACCATCCGCGTCGCGTTCCAGCCCGGTGGCGCCTTGTCCGGGTGGTTGCAGGTGGTTGCGCCGTGGTGCGGCAATGGCTGGGGCATGCTGGCCATGCCGCCGGTGGGGGCGCAGGTGGCGCTGCTGCCGCTGGAGGGCGATGCGGAGCAGTGCATCGTGCTGGGCGCCACGTTCAACGACCAGGACGTGCCGCCTTCCGGCTATCCATCCGGGGAGTTCTGGCTGGTGCATCAATCCGGCAGCTTCCTGAAATTGCAGAATGACGGGACGGTGCAGGTGAAGGGCGACTTGCACGTGGATGGCGACATCTTCGACCGGCACGGCTCGCTGGACCGTTTGCGCGGCCACTACAACAGCCACGTGCACCGGTTCGTGCAGCCGGGCAGCGGGACCACGCCGGTCACGACGCAGCAAGACCCGGAGTAGGCCATGGCGGACATCTCGCATATTTGGGGCAGCGACGTGACGCTGGGCCCTTCGGGCGACCTCGCCCTGGCGACCGGGCTGGAGGAAGGGCGGCAGCGCGTGTTGCGGCGGCTGTTGACGACGCTGCGCAACTACATCTGGCACCTCGATTACGGCGGCAGCCTGCCGTCGACCGTCGGCCAGCCGGCGGACGCGTACGCGATCGAGGGCGTGGTGCGGCTGCAGATGTCGCTGGAGGCCTGCGTGGCCGCGACGCCGGAGCCCGGCGTGTCCGTGTCCACCGACGGCCGAGGCGGCACGGTCCTGCAGATCACCTACACCGATGCCGGAACCGGGCAGCAGGTTTCGCTCGGACCCAGCAATGGGTTGAACTTCGGGGTACCCTAATGCTGTTGACATTGCAGAACATGGCGACGCTGCTGTCCAACATGGCGGCGGCGGCGCAGGGGGCTGTGCCCGGCGCGATCCTCAGTTTCACAACCGGAAGCGTGCTCACGGCGATCAACGAGGCCGTCGCGTCCGTCATGCTGTGGCTGCAATGGCAATTGGTGCTGTTGTGGCTGAAGATCCGCGCGGCGACGGCGAGCGGGAGCGACCTGGACAGTTGGATGGCGGATTTCGGCGTCGCGCGCGAACAGGCCGTGGCCGCCACCGGCGACGTGTTGTTCAGCCGCTTCACCTTTTCGTCGTCGGCCGCCGTGCCGGTGGGGGCGACGGTGCTGACGGGCGACCTGTCGCAAAGCTTTGTCGTGGTGGCCGATCCAAGCAACCCGTTCTGGGTGGCAGCCAGCAACGGCTACCTGATCCCCGCGGGCATGCAAAGCGCCACGATCCCAGTGCAGGCGGCGGTGGCCGGCACGGGGGGCAACGTGTCGGCCGGGGCGATCTCCCTGGCGGGGACCGCGCTGTCGGGCGTGGACACGGTCTTGAATGCGGCGGCGTTCACGGACGGTGCCGCGGCGGAAACCGATGCGGCGTTGCGGGCGCGCTTCGTCATCTTCGTGAACACGCGGGCGCTGGCGACGGGTGCCGCCATCATCTCCGCCGTGATCGGCGTGCAATCCAACCTGATCTACGCGCTGTTCGAGAACGTCAGCAGCGCGGGCGCTTTCCAGCCCGGCAACTTCATCGTCGTGCTGGACGATGGCAGCGGCACGCCGTCCGCCACGCTGCTGGACACGGTGTCGGCGGCCGTTGCCGGCGTGCGCCCGGTCGGCTCGACCTGGGCGGTCACCGGGCCGGTGGTGACGGCGGCCGACATCGCGGTGACGGTGACGCCGCCGGCGGGAACAACCACGGCGGCCATGGCCGCGGCGATCGAAAGCGCGGTCGCGGCCTATGTCGACGGGCTGCCGATCAACAACCCGGCTACCGCGACGACCACGGCGGCGACGCTGTTCCCGGCGCAGATCTCGGCGGTGGTCGCGGCGGCGAGCCCGGCCGGCACGACCGTGACCGGGGTGACGGTGAATGGCGGCACGGCGAACGTGGTGCCGCCGGGCATGGGTGTCGTGCGCTGCGCCGGAGTGTCGGTGGCATGAGCACGGGCAGCCTTGCGGACATGCTGTCACGGGTGAAATCCGTTCTGCCGGGCGGTTGGTTTCCCGCGACGGGACAAGGCAGCGCCACCACCGCCACGCCGGTGCTGGATGCGGCGTTGACCGGGCCGGCCTGGGGCTTGGCGTGGTTCTGGCGGTTTCTCCGCTACGTGGCGCTGCAAACCCGGATTGCGACGGCGACGGGGATCAACCTGGACATGGTCGCGGCCGACTTCTTCGGCGCCGGCCTCACCCGCCATGCCGCGGAAGCGGACGATCCGTTGCGGGCGCGCATCCTGGCATCACTGTTCCCGAAGCGCAGCACGCGCCAGGCGGTGACCGATGCGGCAAGCGCCGCGGCCGGCGGGCCGGTGACGGTCTTCGAACCGGGCTACGCGCTGGATGCGGGCGGCTGGGGTATTGGCACGTCCGGTTTCGACGCCGCCAGTTCGGCGGGGTGGGGAACGCGGACCATGCCGTTCCAGGCCTTCCTGACCGCACCGCCGGGCAATCGGCTGGCGGTCTTTGCCGCGGTGGAACAGGCGCGGCCGGTGGCAACAATCATCTGGACGGAGGCGTGAGATGGATCGCGTGATCGCGTATCCGGGCCAGGTGCCCGCGGTCGAGGACTTCCTGCAAGCGCAGAAGAACGGGGTGGTCGGCCTCGGGCGGCTGATCGATGCGGTGATGGGCCCTTCGGCCGTGGTGGTGGCGGGGTTCGCCGCTGCCATCGACGGGTCGGCGAATCTTTCGATCGGGCCGGGGTCGCTGACGGCCTCGCAAGTGCTCGACGCCGGGGCATTCGGGGTGCTCGGCACCGACGGCACCGTGCTGTCCAAGCAGGGGATCATCAACACGACGACGGTGCTGCCGCTTGGCGGTTATGGGCCAGGGGCGGCTGGCCAGGCGGTGAACGTGCTGATCCAGGCGAGCCTTGGCGACAGCGACGCGGGCTCGGTCGTGCTGGCGTACTACAACACCAACGCACCTGCCACGCCCTTTAACGGGCCTTCCGGCGGCGGCGCGGCGCAACCCATCCGGCGGCTGACCGTGCCGAGCTTCACGGCGATGGCTGGGGGCGTGGCGGCGACCGGGACGCAGGCCACGCCCGCCGCGGCGCCGGGCGCGGTGCCGCTGTACGTCGTGACGATCGCTTACGGCGCGGCGCCTCTGGTTGCTCTGCACCCGCTGGCGCCGTTCCTGCCGTTCACCCTGCCCCAGCTTACGCCAGGCTTTTCCCGGCGGCGATATTTCGCGTCTTCCACCGTTTGGACGATCCCGTGGGGCGTGCAGTTGCTCAGCGTGCGCGGGCTGTGGGCCGGCGGTGGCGGGGGCGGTGGGGCCAGCGGCGCCAGCTCAGTCGGGTCGGGCGGCGGCGGGGGCGGCTTTGCGGAGGGGGTGTTCGCCGTGACGCCCGGCTCGCAGGTCACCTTGACGGTGGGGGCGGCCGGCACCGGCGGCACGCCCGGCAGCGACGGCGCCGCGGGGGGCACCAGCAGCTTTGGCGCCTTGTTGACGGCGGCCGGTGGCAGCGCCGGGCGCGCCGGGATCAACGGCATCGCCACTGCGGCCGGGGTGGGCGGCGGCGCCTCCATCGCCGGCGGGGTCACGGGCCGCACCCGCGGCGGCGGTTCAGGCGCCACCGGCTTCCAGGGCGGCAACAGCTTTGTCGCAGGCGTGGGGGGCGATGCGCATCAGTCCGGAACGTCCGGTCCCATCACCTCCAACAGCACGACGCCGCAGACCGGTGCGACCGGGACCGGCAACGGTCAGGGCGGCGGCGGCGGCGTGGCGGGCGGCAATGGCGGCAATGGCGGGGCCGGCCTCATCATCGTGGAGTTCTGAGCATGCCGGTCAACCCACCGCACCCCGGCGCCCTGGCGCTTGCCGAAGCGTCGATCGACAATGACGAAGGCTTCCCGACCGGCAGCGACGGCCTGGCCCATCCTTATTGGGATGCGGTCGGCAAGGTTTGGACGATCGGCACTGGGCTGACCCGGCTGCATGGGCAGCCGGTGACGCAGCACACCGCCGCGATCAGCCGTGCAACGAACGACGGGGCGGTCGGCACAGAACTGGCGGCGACGGCGACGCTGATCGCCGCCATCGTCACCTTGGCGCTGGCACCTTGCGAGTGGGCCGCGATCGCCAACTGGATGTTCAACGTGGGCGGCCATGCCGCTGCCGGCTCCACGCTGATCCGCAGGTTGAACGCCGGGAACCGGCCGGGCGCGTGCCAACAGTTCCCCGTGTGGGTTATGGCCGATGGCCGGGTGGTTCCCGGGCTGCGCAACCGGCGGCTGCGGACGGCCGCGCTGTTTTCCGGCCAGGCGGTGCCCGGCGTGACGGACCGGCCGGGCATGCCAAGCGCCGCCGAACGCCGGGCGGTGCCGGCCTGACAGCGATCAACAACAGGAGCAATCATGGATTACCTGCAATTCGCGTCCGAGGCCCTGGTCAGCGGGGTCGGGCTTGCCGGGCTGGTGCTGTCCGCCTTTCACGTGAAGAACGCCAATGCCGTCGCCAGTGACGCGGTGGCCACGCTGAGCGATGCGGTGGCGGCGATGCACGGCAATGTGTCGGGCGTGCTGGCCAAGCTGCTGGCGGCGTCCCCCACGCTGATCGCCGATGGCGTGAGGTTGGCCGGGGATGCCGCGGCGCGCCCGGCGGGCGGCGAGGCCGCGACCGCCCCGATGCGCGTGGTCGCCGAAACCGTCACCGTCGCCACCAAGGCCTGATCGGCCCGGCTGGCATGGCCGCCCTGCCCCGTTTGGGCGTATGAGGCACGCCGAGCGCATCCAGCCTCCCCATGACGGTGGACCCCAGTAGTGACAGTCGACGTGCCAACGGAGGAGCCGCCGGACCCGCAGCGATGGGTGGCGCTGGTGGTGCTGCTCACCGGCGCCTTCCTGCCGGCGTTCGATTTCTTCGTGGTCAACGTCGCCTTGCCGGCCATCCACACCGAACTGGGCGCCGGGCCGGCCGATCTGCAATTGGTGGTTGCCGGCTATGGCGTCGCGTTCGCCATCCTGCTGGTGACGGGCGGCCGCCTCGGCGACCTGTTTGGCCGCAAGCGGATGTTCGTCGGCGGGATGGCGGGGTTTACCGTCGCCTCGGCGCTGTGCGGCGTGGCGACCAGCCCCGGGATGCTGATCGCCGCCCGGCTGCTGCAAGGGCTGACGGCCGCGGTCATGAACCCGCAGGTGCTGGCGATGATCCGCGTCACCTTTCCGCCCGGGGAGCGGGCGCGAGCGGTGGGCTACTTCTCGACCACACTGGGGCTGGCCGCCATCCTGGCGCAGTTGATCGGGGGCATGCTGATCCAGGCCGACATCGCCGGGCTCGGCTGGCGGCCGATCTTCCTGGTGAACGTTCCCGTGGGCGCGGTGGCGCTGGTGTTCGCGCGCCGCACCTTGCGGGAGTCGCGGGCGGCGGGGCGGCCCACGCTGGATATCGGCGGCATGCTGCTGGTGACGCTGAGTCTGGTGCTGCTGGTCTACCCGCTGGTCGAGGGGCGCGACCTCGGCTGGCCCTGGTGGAGCCTGGCCCTGCTGTTCGCCGCCGTGCCGGCCGCCGTCGCCTTCGTCATCTATGAATGGCTGTTGCAGAGCCGTGGCCGCGCCCCGCTGGTCAGCCTGCGGTTGTTCCGCGACCTGGGGTTCTCGCTGGGGCTGATCATGGTCGGCACCTTCTTCGCCGGGCTCGCGGCGTTCTTCATGGGGCTGACGATCTGCCTGCAGCAGGGCTTCGGCTACAGCCCGCTGGGCACCGGGCTGGTGTTCGTGGCGTTCGGCATCGGTTTCGCCGGTGCGTCGTTGTGCTCGTCCCGGGTGGCGCGGCGGCTTGGGCCACGCACCATCAGCCTCGGCACGTCGATGCAGGCGACCTGCCTGCTGGCGATCGTGGCGATGGCTTGGTCGGCGCACGGGGCCCAGATGAGTTTCGTCCTGCTGTGGCCCGTGCTGGTGCTGTACGGGGCGGGCCAGGGATTTGCCTTGCCGACGCTGATCAACGCGGTCGTGGGTAGCAGCCGGATCCCGCCGCAGGAGGCGGGCGCCGCGTCCGGCGTGTTCAGCATGGTACAACAGGTGAGCTTTGCGCTGGGCATCGCCCTGGTGATGGGGTTGTTCTTCAGCATTCTCGGCACGGGCACGGGCGTGCTGGACTACCAGCGCGCGCTGGCCGCAGCGTTGGGCTGCAATGCCGGGTTGATGTTGGTTACCTGCGGCCTGGCCTTCCTGCTGCCACGACGGGCGCCGACGGCGGGGGTCGCGGTCGTCCTCGAGTAGCCGGGCCACACTTGCACACCGGAATGTTACCAGGGCGATGTCACGGCTTTAACGGCGGGTGCGGGGGGGCTAAGGTGCGCCGCCCTAGCCAGGACCATTGCCGCCGGCCATGCCGCGTCCCGTTGTAACATGCTTGGATCGCTACGTTTTCCGCCAGCTGGCGACGGCGCTGGTCGCGGCCACCAGTGCGCTGGTGGCGCTGATCTGGCTGACGCAGTCGCTGCGATTCGTGGAACTGGTGGTGAATCGCGGGCTGTCGCTGTGGGTTTTCCTGCAGTTGACCGGGCTGCTGATCCCGAATTTCGTCGCGGTGATCCTGCCGATCACAACCTTCGTGGTGGTGCTGTTCGTTTACGGGCGGTTGGCCGGGGACCGGGAACTCACCGTCATGCGCGCAGCCGGGATGTCGCCGCTGTCGCTGTCCCGCCCGGCCCTGGGCTTGACGTTGATCGCGGTGCTCACCTGCTTTGCGCTGAACCTGGTCGTCGTGCCGCGCAGCTACGCCGCGTTCCGCGAGTACCAGTTCGAAATCCGCAACCGCATCGCCGCCTTCCTGCTGCAGGAAGGGGTGTTCACGCCGGTGTCCGAGGACATGACGGTATATGTGCGGTCCCGCGACGTGGACGGCACGCTGCGCGGCATCCTGGTGGAGGATGCACGGCAGAAGAATAGCCGGGCCACCATCCTGGCGGAGCGCGGCCGGCTGGTGGAAGGGCCGAACGGGCCGGCCGTGCTGCTGGAAAACGGCTCCCGCGAGGAGGTCGACAAGCAGACGGGTCGGCTCAACGTGCTGACGTTCCAGCAGAACTCCATCGACCTGACGCAAAACAGCAAGGGCGACGACGTGCGCTACCGCGACGTCAACGAGATGTCGATGACTGAATTGCTGCATCCGGAAACCAGCGCGCTGAATGCCCGCGATGCCGGCAAGTTCCTGGTGGAGGCCGCCCGGCGGCTGTCCGCGCCGCTGACCGCCGCGTCGTTCGCGATGGTGGCGTTGCTTTGCGTTCTGACGGGGACGTTCCGGCGGCATGGCAACGTGATGCGGCCGCTGACGGCGGTGCTGTCGGTGGTGGCGCTACTAGCCTTGCAGTTGGCGGTGGCGAACCTGGCGGCGCGGTCGGCGGCGTTGATGCCCCTGGTGTGGATCGTCGCCGCCGGACCGGGTCTGGTGTGCGCCTGGCTGCTGTACGGGCCGCAACTTGGCACGGTGGCAGCCGGGTTCAGGGCGGCGCGCGCGGGATGACCATTGCCGCAACCCTGTCGTTGTACGTGGCGCGGCAGTTCACCGCCGCCGTGTTGGCCATGTTGGCCGCGCTGTCCGGCCTGGTGTCGTTGTTCGACTTCATCGAATTGCTGCGCCGCTCGGCCACCAAGCCCGATGCGACCTTCGCCCTGGTGCTGCAGATCGCGGCGCTGCGGCTGCCGTTCATTGCCATGCAGATCCTGCCTTTCGCCGTTCTGCTCGGCGGCATCATCGCGTTCTGGCGGCTGACCCGCTCCTCCGAGCTGGTGGTGGCGCGGGCGGCCGGGGTGTCGGCGTGGCAGTTCCTGGCCGGGCCGCTGGCCTGCGCCCTGCTGATCGGCGCCACCGCCACGGCCGTCATCAGCCCACTTTCGTCCGTTATGCTGGCGCGGGCGGAGTCGCTGGACAACCAGTTCCTGCGCACGAGCGGCGGGCCGCTGGCACTTGCCGGCGGCCAGTTGTGGCTGCGCCAGGCCGACCATGAGCTGATGCCGAACGGCGTCGCAATCCTGCACGCCTACCGCGTGTCGATGTCGAACGGCGCCCTGTCGGCCCACGACGTGAGCGTGTTCCGGCTGAGCGCCGAGGATCGGGAGCTGTCGCGGGTGGAAGCGAGCAGCGCGCTATTGACCAAGGGGGCGTGGCTGCTGACGGGCGCGCGCACCATGTCGCCGGGGCATTTGCCGGAAGACGTCGGCACCATGCGGCTGCCGACCGACCTCACGGTGGAGCGGGTGCAGGAAAGCTTCGCCTCGCCCGACACCTTGTCCGTGTGGGCCTTGCCGGACTTCATCACGCTGCTGGAGCGGTCCGGCTTTTCGGCCATCCGGCACCGGCTGCATTTCCAGACGCTGCTGGCGCTGCCGTTGCTGGCCGCGACCATGACGCTGGTTTCGGCGGGGTTCTCCATGCGGGCGACCCGGCGGGGCGGCGTGGCGCAGATGATCGGCAGCGGGGTTGCCGCCGGGTTCATGCTGTTCGTGGTGTCAAAGGTGACGGAAGAATTCGGCCAATCCGGCACCCTACCCGCGATGCTCGCCGCCTGGGCGCCGGCGCTGGCCGGGCTGATGCTGGCCGTCGCCCTGCTCCTGCATCTCGAGGACGGCTGATGGCGCGCAGACATTTGGTGGATGCCCGGTCCACCCGGCGGATGGCGGTGGCGGCCGTACTGGGGACGGTGGCGACGGCGGTCCCGTGGCGGGCACAGGCGCAGTTGAGTGCGGTGGTCGGCGGCGGCGACAAGCAGGCCTCGCCGCTGGACCGCAATCAGCCGGTGGCGTTCACCGCCGACGATTTCCAGTATGACCGCAACGCCGGCATCGTCACCGCGTCCGGCCATGTCGAGGCCTGGCAGAACGACCACGTGCTGCGCGCCGACAAGATCACGTTCGACCGCAACACCAACGTGGCGGCGGCCAGCGGCAACGTCGTCATGGTGGAGCCGGACGGCCAGGTGCTGTTCGCCGATTATGCGGAACTGACCCAAGGCATGCGCGAAGGCGTGCTGAAGGACATGCGGGCGTTGCTGGCGGAGAACGGCAAGCTGGCGGCGAACGGCGCCCGCCGCACCGACGGCAAGCTCAACGAGCTGACCCACGCCGTCTACACCACCTGCAACCTGTGCAAGACGGACCCGACCAAGCCGCCGCTTTGGCAGATCCGCGCGCTGACCGCCACGCAGGACCTGGAAAACCACCGCATCGAATACCACGACGCGACCATCGACCTGTACGGCCTGCCGGTGGCGTATTTCCCGTTCCTGTCGCATCCCGACCCGTCGGTGCGGCGCGCCAGCGGCTTCCTGGTGCCGTCCTTCGGCCAGAGCAGCCATATCGGCGCCTTCCTCGCGACGCCATACTTTTGGGCAATCGACCCGAACCAGGATTTGACGCTCACCCCGGAGGTCACCACCGGCTCGGGCGAGGAACTCGCCGCCGAGTATCGCCGCCGTTTCAACAACGGCGTGCTGCGCATCGAGGGCGCGACGGCGATCGATCAGGGCAAGCCGCAGGGCTACGTCTTCGCCAAGGCGACGTTCGCGTATGACGACACGTGGCGTTACGGCTTCAACATCAATCGCGCCAGCTCGACCGACTACCTGCGCGATTTCCGCGTGCAGAACTACAGCTCCGTGCTCAGCAGCTCCGGCTTCATCGAGGGGTTCGGCGTCGGCGCGTATACCAAGCTGGACGCGATCGCCTATCAAGGCCTGGCCACCAGCATCACGCAGTCCAAGCTGCCATACGTGCTGCCGCGCTACGAGTACAGCTTCTTTTCCGAGGAAGACCCGTTGGGCGGGCGATTCCGCTTCGACACGACGGACTTCAACGTCCTTCGCGAGCAGGGCACCAACACCCAGCGCGCCGGCGCCAGCCTGGACTGGCAGCGTCCGTTCGCCGGCGACCTGGGCGAGCAGTACAAGGTCACGATCCACACCGACCTGGCCGCCTACGCGGCGACCAGCCTGGACCAGCAACCGACCTACGGCACGACAGGCAGCACCACGACGGCGCGCGCGCAGCCGACGGTCGCCACGGAAATGCGCTGGCCGTTCATGCGCGATGGCGGCAGCAGCGGCACGCAGATCGTCGAACCGATCGTGCAATTGATTGCGGCGCCGAACGCCGGGTCCTTCCTGAACCGGAACATCCCCAACGAGGACAGCCTCGACTTCGAGTTCACCGACGCCAACTTGTTCTCGCTCAACCGCTTTCCCGGCATCGACCGGTTTGAGGGCGGGATGCGCGCTAATGTGGGCCTGCACACGTCGTGGACGGTGGGCGGCACCAACATCGACACGCTGGTCGGCCAATCCTATCGCGAGCACCTGGACAAGAGCCTGCCGCCGCTATCTGGGCTGGACCACCACGTGTCGGACGTGGTGGCGCGGGCGACCATCACCCCGGCTAGCTGGTTCGACCTGACGGGGCGGACGCGCATCGACCCGCGCAACGGGGACATCCGGTTCGTCGATGTGGTCGCCTCTGCCGGGACGCCGCTGTTCCGGCCGACCGCCGGGTATTTCTACTCGGCGACCAACCCGTATTTCCTGTTCGACCAGTCACCGGCCAGCCTGGCGCCCACCTACTACCCGGCGAGCTACTTCGTCCCACGCGATGAAGTCACGCTCGGGGCGAGCAGCCAGTATGGACCCTACAAGGTGAGCGGCTACGCCCGGCGTGACCTGACGTTGAACAAGTTCGTCGCCGTCGGGGCACACGCCACCTATGAGGACGAGTGCTTCATCTTCGACGTCAACTTCTTCCGGCGCTACACGCAGATCAACAACGACCATGGCGGCACCACGATCCTGTTCCAAATCACGTTGAAGACGGTGGGGCAGTTCGGTTTCCATGGCTAGGCAGCTTTGCGCTGGCGTGCGCGACGCGTTCGTGGCAGGGGTGCGCGGGCGGGCCCGGTTTGCGCGGCGTGCAGCCATGCAGCCCGTCAGCGGTTTGCCCAGCAACGGAGCCATCGCCATGCGCTTCCTCCTTTCGACCACAGTGCTTTCGGCAGCGCTTTGCTTCGGCGGTCCGGTCGATGCCGCCACGGCGACGCGGCCCGCGCCGCCCAGCCCTGCCACGGACGCCACGCCGGCCAGCACCGCCGCGGGGACGGAGCGGATCGTCGCCACGGTCAATGGCGACGTCGTCAGCCAGGGGGACGTTGCCGCGCGCGGGCGGCTGTTCGCCTTGTCCACCGGCTTGCCGCTGACGCCGGAGGTTCTGGCGCGGCTGCGCCCGCAGGTGACGCAGCAACTGATCGACGAGCGGCTGCGCCTGCAGGAGGAGCAGAAGCGCAAGGTCATCGTGTCGGACAAGGAGATCGCCGACGCGATCGCCGGCATCGAGCAACGCAACGGGATGCCGTCCGGCGCCTTGCGCGCCAAGCTCGGCGCCGAAGGCGTGGCGCTGCGCACGCTGATCGACCAGACCCGTGTGCAACTGGGTTGGACGCGGGTGCTGCGCGACGAGTTGGGGCCGCGCGCCGAAGTCAGCGACGCCGACATCGCCGCCCAGCAGGCGTTGCAAAAAGCCTCGGCCGGACAGACCGAGTATCGGGTGGGCGAGATCTTCCTGCCGATCAACGACCCGACCAAGGCGGCCGACACCTCCCGCTTCGCCGATACCGTGATCAGCCAATTGCATGCCGGCGCGCAGTTCTCCGTAGTGGCAGCGCAGTTCAGCCAAAGCCAGACGGCGTTGCAGGGCGGCGATTTGGGCTGGGTGCACCTCAACCAGTTGGACCCGCAGGTGGTGGCGGTGCTGCGGGAAATGCCGGCCGGCGCGGTCAGCAACCCGATCAACGTGCCGGGCGGCATCTCCATCGTTACGTTGCGCGCCAAGCGCGAGGTGGGGCGTGACATGGCGACGATGCTCTCGGTGCGCGAGGTGTTCCTGCCATTCAGCACGCCGCTGGAGCCGGCCAACCCGACCGACCAGCAGAAGAAGCAACTGATGACGGCGCAAAGCATCGCCAAGACGGTGCATGATTGCGGCGGCATGGAAGCAGCCAACAAGGCCGCCGGCAGCGCGCGCCCGGCCGACCCGGGTGACGTGCGGCTGGAAACCCTGGCGGGTCCGATGCGCGCCTTGCTGGCCGGCTTGTCGCCCAACCAGGTCAGCCGGCCGCTGGTCTCCACGGACGGCATCGGGCTGGTGATGGTCTGCTCCAGCACGCAGAAGAACATGGCCGAGGGCAACAAGGAAGAAATCGGCAACCGCCTGCTGAACGAGCGGGTGGAGCTGGCGTCCCGCCAGTTGCTGCGTGACCTGCGCCGCCGGGCGATCATCGACATCCGGGGGTGACCGCGCCCGCTCCGCCGGGCGTTCTGCGGGATGTGATCGCGCGGCATGGGCTGGACGCGCGCCGCTCACTCGGGCAGCACTTCCTGTTAGATCTGCACCTGACGGCACGGATTGCCGCTCTGGCGGGTGAGCTTACCGGCCGTCACGTCGTGGAAGTCGGTCCCGGGCCTGGCGGCCTCACGCGGGCCTTGCTGGATAGCCCGGCCGCCGACGTCACCGCGGTTGAGGTCGACGCACGTGCCGTCACCGCAATGCAGGAATTGGCCGCGGCGCAGCCCCGGCTTCGCGTGGTGGCGGGTGACGCGGTGGGCCAGGACCTCGCGAGCCTGGTTCCGGGGCCCCGCGTGGTGGTGGCGAACCTGCCCTACAACGTGGCGACACCCTTGCTGGTCGGCTGGCTGCGTCAGGCCGCTCGCTGGGAGCGGCTGACGATGATGTTCCAGTTGGAAGTGGCGGAGCGGATTTGTGCGCCCCCTGGCAGCCCCGCCTATGGCCGGCTTGCCGTGCTGGCGCAGTGGACCGGCACCGCGGCCGTGCTGACCCGGGTGCCGGCCGCCGCATTCTGGCCGCCGCCGAAGGTGGTGTCCGCTGTGGTGGGCTTTCGCCCGCACCCGCAGCAACCCTCGGCAGCCCTGTTCGCCACCATGGAACGGCTCACCGCCGCGGCGTTCGGGCAGCGGCGGAAGATGCTGCGCGGCTCGTTGCGGGCGCTGGGCGGCGAAGCGTTGTTGGCCCGCGCGGGCATCGCACCCGACCGCCGGGCGGAAACGCTGGCAATCGAGGAATTCGACCGGCTTGCCCGGTTGCTGCTGGCGGAAGAACTCGCGCCTTCGTGAGGTGTCGGGGACGGTCGGCGTCGCGCGTGTGACGTTGCACATGGCTCCAACTCTCGGTGTCGCCCGGCACCGATCCTGGCGAAAGGAGCCTCCATGTCGTCCATCGCTTCACGGTTCGGCCGCGCCATCATGCCGTTGCGACCCGGCATGGCGGCGATCCTGTCCGCCCGTTTAGGCCCGCCGACGCTTTCCGTAACCTCGGCCGCGTTCGACGATGGCGGCGTCATCCCGGCGCGCCACACCGCGGATGGCGCGGGCACGTCACCGCCGCTGCAATGGTCGGAGCTGCCGGTCGGCACCGCCTCCCTCGCCTTGTTGGTAGAGGATGCGGACGCGCCGTTTCCGCGGCCTCTTGTCCACCTGGTGCTGCATGCCATGCCGCCCACCTTGCGCGGCCTGGCCGAAGGCGCCGTGCCGGCGAGTATGGCGCATAGCCGCATGTTCTCGGCTGGACGCAACTCGCTGGGCCGGCGCGGTTGGTTGGCGCCCAGCCCCATTCCGGGCCATGGCCCGCACCACTACGCCTTCCAGTTGCTGGCGCTGTCCGTGCCGTTGGCGCCGCGCCGGGTGCCGGGCCGCGGCCTGGTGTCGGTTACGGCACGCCACAGCCTTTTGGGCCACGGCGTGCTGGTGGGCACCTATGAGCGGTCGTAACCCCCTGCCCTAATACACCACGACGCTGCGGATGCTTTCGCCGGACGTCATCAGGTCGAAGCCGTCATTGATGCGGTCGAGCGGCAGGATGTGGGTTATCAGGTCGTCGATATTGATCTTGCCCTCCATGTACCAATCGACGATGCGCGGCACGTCCGTGCGGCCGCGCGCGCCGCCGAAAGCGCTGCCTTGCCACACCCGGCCGGTGACCAACTGGAACGGCCGGGTGCTGATCTCCTGCCCGGCGGCGGCCACGCCGATAATGGTCGACTTGCCCCAGCCCTTGTGCGCGCATTCCAGGGCCTGGCGCATCAGGGTGGTGTTGCCCACGCATTCGAAGCTGTGGTCCGCTCCGCCCTTGGTCAGCTCCACCAGATGCGGCACCAGGTCGCCGGCGACCTCCTTCGGGTTGACGAAGTGGGTCAGCCCGAACTTCCGCGCCAGTTCCTCCCGCGCCGGGTTCAGGTCCACGCCGACGATCATGTCGGCGCCGGCCAGCCGCGCGCCCTGGATCACGTTCAACCCGATGCCGCCCAGGCCGAACACCACCACGTTGTCGCCCGGCTGCACCTTGGCGGTGAAGAGCACCGCGCCGATCCCCGTCGTCACGCCGCAGCCGATGTAGCACACCTTGTCGAACGGCGCGTCGGGACGGATCTTCGCCAGGGCGATCTCCGGCACGACGGTGTAGTTCGCGAAGGTCGACGTGCCCATGTAGTGCAGCAGCGGCTTGCCCTTGAAGGAAAACCGGCTGGTGCCGTCCGGCATCACACCGCGGCCCTGCGTCACACGGATCTTCTGGCATAGATTGGTTTTGCGGCTGAGGCAGTAGTCGCATTCCCGGCATTCCGGCGTGTAAAGCGGAATGACGTGGTCACCCTTGGCCAGGCTGCGGACGTTGGGTCCGACATCCACCACCACCCCGGCGCCCTCGTGCCCCAGGATGGCCGGGAACAGGCCTTCCGGGTCGGCGCCGGACAAGGTGTATTTATCGGTGTGGCAGATGCCCGTGGCCTTGATCTCGACCAGCACCTCGCCGTCGCGTGGCCCATCGAGCTGCACCGTCTCGATGCTGAGTTTCTGGCCGGCTTCGAAGGCCACTGCTGCACGCACGTCCATGCCGTCTTCTCCCGAATGTCGCCGCGCAGTCTATGACAGCGTGGGCGGCGCGTCTTCCCGCATCGGCCGCGTGGCGGCGCCGGGTTGCAGGGCAAGCACCAGTTCCACCAGCGCGGCAGCGCCGAGCGCCACCAGCGCGGTCAGGAACAATGGCGCATAGCCGCCAAACTCCCCATACAACCAGGCCATCCCGTAGGCGCCCGCCGCCTGCCCGACCGCCCAGGCGACCGTCGCCTGCGTCCAGCCGCGTTGGCGAACCGCCGGGTGGCCGCCAGCCATCTGCCCAACGCGCCCCAGCATCACGGCGCTGATCCCCGGGCCCAGCATGCCGGCAAACACGACCGACACGCCGAGGGCGACCGGGTCGTCCGTCGCCAGCAGGACGGCGAGCGCGCCAGCCTGCACCGCGATGATCGCGCGCATGGTCGCGGCCGCGCCGAAACGATCCGCCATCCGGCCGGCCACGACGGCGCCCGCCAACGCGCCGACCCCGTACAGCACCCACACCAACGCGCCGGCGTCGATGCCGCGGCCGAGCCCGCGCGCGATGAAATCCGCCAGGAACACCATGTGCGGCACCATCGCCACCGCGCACAACCCGTAGCTCGCCGACACGGTTCCGAAGCGAACCGGCGCGTTTCCCGAGGGCGCCGCCGCAGCGGGTGGCGCGTGGGGCCAGGCGCGCCATGCCAGCACCGTCAACAGCAGCGAAACGCCGCCCAGCCCGAGCCAGGCCGCCGGCAGCCCCGACCGCAGCAGCAGCGGCACCAGCGTGCCGGACGCAGCGATGCCCAGCCCCACCCCGGTGATGATCAGACCGCTGGCCAGCCCGCGCTGCTCCGCCGGTACGTGCGCCATGACGCAGGACGGTGCCAGGATCATCAGCAGCCCGCCCGTCACGCCGGCCAGGGTGCGCCACGCGAAGAACCACAGGAACGGCAAAGGCATGCAACACGCCGCCAGCGACACGGCGGAGGCGAGCATGGCGCCCCGCACCACGACCGGCGCCGGCAGCCGTGCCGCGACCGGCCGGGCCGCCAGAGCGCCGGCCAGATAGCCCAGCAGGTTGGCGGCGCCCAGATACGCCGCGGCGCCCGGCGCGAACCAACCGTGCGAAATCAACACCGGCAGCAGCGGCGCATAGGCGAAGCGCGCGAAGCCGATGCCCACCAGCACGGCGGACATGGCGGCCAGCACCGCAGGCCAGGGCATCCGCACTGCCGGGGTGTTGGTCAGCCTTGCGGCACGGACTGGTTGAAGGCGGCCTGCTGCTCCGGCGTGGCGGCACGTTGGTACTTGGCCTGCCATTCCTTATAGGGCATGCCGTACACGATCTCCCGCGCTTCCGGGTCGGACAGGATGACGTCGCGGGATTCAGCGGCCTCGCGATACCAGCGGCTCAGGCAGTTCCGGCAGAAGCCGGCCAGGTTCATCATGTCGATGTTCTGCACGTCCGTGCGTTCGCGGAAATGCTCCATCAGACGCCGGAACGCCGCCGCTTCCAGTTCGGTGCGGGTGGCAGGGTCAATCGGGGTCATTGCAGGTCCTCCTCCGGGCCCATATGGCGGCTCGGTATGGCCTGGGCCATAGTGGCGGCCATGGGATGGAACGACAACTCGGCGCGCCGCGTGCTGCGCGGATTGTTCGATGCCGCGGTGCTTGCTGCGGACCCCGCATCCGTGCTGGCCGCGCACCTGCCCGCCAAGCCCACCGGGCGCTGCGTGGTCGTGGGCGTCGGCAAGTCCGCCGCAACCATGGCCGCCGCGCTGGAAGCCGCCTGGCCGGACGTGCCGATGCAGGGCACCGTGGTGACCCGCTACGGCCACGCCGTGCCCACCCGCCACATCACCGTGCTGGAAGCCGCGCATCCCGTGCCGGACGCCGCCAGCGAGGCCGGCGCGCGCGCCTTGATGGCGGCGGTGACGGGGCTTGGTGCGGAGGATCTGGTGCTGGCGCTGGTGTCCGGCGGCGGGTCCGCCCTGGCCGCACTGCCAGGCCCCGGGCTGACGCTGGCGGACAAGCAGGCGGTCAACGCCGCCCTGCTGGCATCCGGCGCGCCGATCGGCGCGATGAACGCGGTGCGCAAGCATCTGTCGGCGATCAAGGCCGGCCGGCTGGCCGCCGCTGCCGCCCCGGCCCGCGTGGTGACCCTGGTGATCTCCGACGTGCCGGGCGATGACCCGGCCGTGATTGCCAGCGGCCCCACCGTGCCGGGCGCCCCCAGCCGCGAGGCGGTGCGTGCCGCGGTCGCGCAATACGCCCTGGCCCTACCCCCTGCGGCGGCGGCGCTGCTCGCCAGCGAGGCGAACCTTCCCCCACCCACCCTCCCCGTCGATGTCCGCATGGTCGCCACGCCCGCCATGGCGCTCGCCGCCGCGGCAGCATCCGTCCGGCGATCCGGCGCCACGCCACTGATCCTGGGCGACGCGCTGGAAGGCGAGGCCCGCGAGCTCGGCATCGTCATGGCCGGTATCGCCCGCAGCGTGCGCGCCCACGGCCACCCCCTGCCTGCGCCCTGCGTGCTGCTGTCGGGCGGCGAGGCCACCGTGACGCTGCGCGGCGGCGAGGCCGGGCGCGGCGGCCGTAACACCGAGTTCCTGCTCGGCCTGGCGTTGGCGTTGGGCAGCGCACCCGGCATCTGGGCGATCGCCGGCGACACGGACGGGATCGACGGCACGGAAGACGCCGCCGGCGCCATCGTCACGCCGTCCACCCTTTCACGCGCCCTCCAGGCAGGGATTGACCCGGTCCGCTGCCTGCAGGCGCATGACAGCTACACGCTATTCGACGCGGTGGGCGACTTGGTCCGCACCGGGCCGACCCTGACCAACGTGAACGATCTGCGCGCCATCCTGGTCACCTGACGGAGCACACCCATGGCCCAAACCAAGCTGCGGCGCCGCCGCCGCACCAAGATCGTCGCCACGCTGGGGCCGGCAAGCTCCTCGCCGGAGGTCATGGGCCGCCTGTTCCGCGGCGGCGCGGACGTGTTCCGACTCAACTTCAGCCATGGCAGCCACGAGGGCCACGCCGCCAACATCGCCGCGATCCGCGCGCTGGAGGCGGAAACCGGGCGCCCGATCGGCATCCTGGCGGACGTGCAAGGCCCGAAGCTGCGCGTGGGCAAGTTCCAGGCCGGCCGCGTGGCGCTGCAAACCGGCCAAACCTTTCGCCTGGACCTGTCCCCCGTGCCCGGCGACGCACGCCGGGTGCAATTGCCGCATCCGGAGATCATGGCCGCCGCCGGGATCGGCACCACGCTGCTGCTGGATGACGGCAAGCTGCGGCTGCGCATCGCCCGCAAGCGGGACGACCATCTGGAATGCGAGATCGTCACCGGCGGCACGCTGTCCGACCGCAAGGGCGTCAACGTGCCGGACGTGGTGCTGCCGATCCCCGCGCTGACCAAGAAGGACCACGAGGATCTGCGCTTCGCCCTGGAGCACGGCGTGGACTACATCGGCCTGTCCTTCGTGCAGCGGCCGGAGGACGTGGCGGAAGCGCGGGCGATCGCGGACGGCCGCGCCTGGATCATGACCAAGCTGGAGAAGCCGCAAGCGCTGGACAATCTTGACGGCATCCTGGCGCTGTCGGACGCCGTGATGGTCGCGCGCGGCGATTTGGGCGTGGAGCTGCCGCCGGAGGAGGTGCCGCTGGCGCAGAAGCGCATCGTGCGCGCCGCCCGGCAATGCGGCCTGCCCGTGGTGGTGGCCACGCAGATGCTGGAAAGCATGATCAGTGCCCCCTCCCCGACCCGGGCCGAGGCCTCCGACGTGGCCACCGCCGTGTTCGACGGCGCGGACGCCGTGATGCTGAGCGCGGAAACGGCAGCCGGCCAGTATCCCTTCGAGGCGGTGAACATGATGGACCGCATCATCGACCGGGTGGAACAGGACCCGGGCTGGCGGGACCACTGCGAAAGCAGCCGGCCGCCGCCGGAACACACCGTGGCCGACGCCATCGCCGATGCCGCGCGGCAGATCGCCCAAACGATCGGTGCCAAGGCCGTGGCCACCTACACGACCTCCGGCTCGACCGCCCTGCGGGTGGCGCGCACGCGGCCGGCGTGCCCGGTGCTCGGCCTGACCACTAGCCAGGACGTGGCGCGGCGGTTGGCCGTGGTGTGGGGGGTCCACGCGGTGCTGTCGCCCGAAACCCACACCATGACGGAAACGGTGAGCCGCGCGACGCGGACCGCCCGCAGCGAAGGGTTCGCCGCCCCCGGCGACACCGTGGTCGTGGCCGCCGGCGTGCCGTTCGGCCAGCCGGGCACCACCAATGCGCTGCGGGTCGCTTCGGTGCGATAACGGCTTCTCCCCGGCCATGCGGCGGTGCAACATCGCCGCGAACCGAACGGGGTATGCCGCCATGAACCGCCGCCACTTCCTTGCCGCGTCGGCGGCCAGCCTTGCCGCGCCGAGCCTGAGCCGGGGCGCCACCCGGAACGTGCTGCGCTTCGTGCCGCAAACCGACGTGGCCGTGCTCGACCCGGTTTGGACCACCACCTATCCCACGCGCGACCACGGCTACCTGGTGTTCGACACGCTGTATGGCATGGACGGCAGCTACGCGGTCTCGCCGCAGATGGCGGCCGGTGCCGTGCAGGAGGATGGCGGCAAAACCTGGCGCATCACCCTGCGCGACGGCCTTCGCTTCCACGACGGCACGCCGGTGTTGGCGCGGGATTGCGCGGCGAGCATCAAGCGCTGGGGGGCCCGCGACCCGTTCGGCCAGGCCCTGCTGGCCGCAACGGATGAGGTCAGCGGGGTCGACGACAAGACGATCCAGCTCCGCCTCAAGGCGCCGTTCCCGCTGCTGCCGGACGCGCTGGGCAAGACGCCGCCCTCCATGTGCGCCATCATGCCGGAGCGGCTGGCGCTGACCGATCCGTTCAAGCAGGTGACGGACATGGTCGGCAGTGGCCCGTTCCGGTTCAAGGCGGACGAGCGGGTACCGGGCTCACTGCTGGCGTACGAGAAGTTTGCCGAGTACGTGCCGCGCAGCGACGGCAAGCCGGACTGGACGGCAGGTCCGAAGATCGCCCACCTCGATCGCGTCGAATGGCACATCATTCCCGACGCCAGCACCGTGCGGTCGGCGATCGGGCGGGGCGAGGTGGATTGGTGGTGGCTGCCCGATGCCGATTTGTTGCCGGCCTTGCGCAAGGATGCCGGCATCGTGGTGCGCCAGAATGACCCGACCGGGTTGATCGGCACGCTGCGGATGAACCATTTGCAGCCGCCTTTCGACAACCCGGCGCTGCGCCGGGTGGTGCTGGAGGCGGTGGTGCAGGCGGATTTCATGCAGGCCGTAGCAGGCGACGACCCGGCCAACTGGCATGACGGCGTGGGCGTGTTCTGCCCCGGCACGCCGCTCGCCACCGATGCCGGCATGGCCGTGCTGACGGCACCGCGCGACATGGCCCGCATCAAGGCCGCCGTCGCCGCCTCCGGCTACAAGGGCGAGCGCGTCGTGGTGTTGGGGGCGAGCGACATCGCCGCGTCCAAGGCGCTGTCCGATGTCGGGCAGGACCTGCTCAAGCGCATGGGGTTGAACGTCGACTACCAGGTGAGCGACTGGGGCACGATCGTGCAGCGCCGCGCCAAGATGGACCCGGTGGAAGCGGGCGGTTGGAGCGTGTACCACACCTTCTGGAGTGGCTTGGACCATTTCACGCCCGCCGGCCACGCCTTTTTGCGCGGCAACGGCAAGGCCGCCGGCCCAGGCTGGCCGAGCAGCCCGGTGCTGGAGGATTTACGCGCCCAGTGGTTCGTCGCGCCCGACCTGGCGGCGCAAAAAGCCATCGCCGCCAAGATGCAGCTCCAGGCGTTCCAGGACGTGCCCTACATTCCCCTCGGCCAGCAGCTTCCGTCCACGGCGTTCCGCAAATCAGTCACCGGCGTGCTGAACGGCCAGCCCGCCTTCTGGAACATCCAGTTAGGTTAAACCTGACCAACGTAGCCCGTATGAGCTTAGGCTCATGCGGGCTCATCCACACACCAAGGTCCCACCATGGTGCGCTACCGCCGCAACTTCGTCCCGGGTGGCACCTTCTTCTTCACCGTCGCACTCGCCGACCGTCAATCCACACTGCTCACCACTGCGGTCGCCAAGCTGCGGACGGCCTTCCGCACCGCGCGCGCTGAACGCCCGTTCGACATCGACGCCATTGTCATCCTGCCGGACCACCTCCACGCCATCTTCACGCTCCCGGAATCTTGGTTTGGCGAGCGAAGCGGATTTTCTCCCTGCGGTGGCGCCGCATCAAGACCGTGTTCACCCAGGCGGTGATGCGGGATGGGGTAACACTTGAACCCCGTGATGGCAGCGGCCGCACATTGTGGCAGCGACGGTTCTGGGAACATACGATCCGGGATGCGACCGATTTCAGCCGGCACGTGGATTACATCCACTACAACCCGGTCAAGCACGGTTACGTGGCAAGTCCGCAGGAATGGCCGCATTCTTCGCTGCACCGGTTTGTCCGCGACGCGATCTTGCCGCCGGATTGGGGCATGGCGGTGGAGGGTGATGGGTTTGGCGAGCCATGAGAGGGGCTGGTGCGCCCGTGTCCCGCATTCGCTATGCGAATACGGGCTACGTCGCCCGCCTACGCCAGACTCTTGGCGGTCGCTACGGCGGGCGACTTACCCACCGCTCCTACACCACCACCTGGGACACGACCCACTTGTAATGGGAAACCGGGATTGCGTGGGATCAGGCGGGATCATGTGGGACAACTCGTTGATGACGCGGGCCTCTGGACCCCAGGCAGGGAGCCGATGCCGGACGCTTTGAAATCGGGAAATTGGCGGCGACCGGGCCGGACGTGCATTTGAAATGGGAAATCCACGTGGTGCGCGGCCGGTCTGCTGAGGAGTTCTGAGGACCGCTTAGAGTCGATCCAAGATCATGTGTCTTCTGACATAGGCGTCGGAGCATTAGCCTGATTGACGCCCAACGCAGGAAAGCGAGGGCGTTACGGTTCAGGCACTCCCAATCTTTGGCCAAGCGTCGGCAGCGGTTCAGCCAGGCGATCGTGCGTTCGACGATCCAGCGTTTTGGCAGCACGACGAAGCGAGCGACGTCGGATCGCTTGACGATCTCGATGTTGACCTGGCTGCAGACGTGGGCCAACCCGTCCTGAAAGCGCGGTCCCTGGTAGCCACCGTCGGCATAGAGCTTGAGCAGGAACGGGTAGAGCCCGAACAACGAGGCCATCAGCAGCACACCGCCATCACGGTCTTGGATGTCGGCGGCATGTACGATCGCTTGCATCAGCAAGCCTTGCATATCGACAAGGACGTGGCGCTTCTTGCCTTTGATTTTCTTGCCCGCATCAAAGCCGGGCGGGTCCGAAATCCCCCTTTTTCCGCGCTCTTGACACTTTGACTGTCGATAATGGCCGCAGTCGGGCTCGCTTGGCGCCCTGCCTGCTCGCGGCAGGCGACGTAAAGCGCGTGGTGCAGCCGGTCGAGCGTGCCGTCGTGCTCCCAACGCTTGAAGTAAAAGTTGACCGTGCTGCGCGGCGGCAGGTCCTTGGGGATCGCGGCCCACTGGCACCCGGTGCTCAGCACATACATCAGCCCGTTGACTATCTCGCGCACATCCACCGTCCGCTTGTTGCCACCCCGCTTGGCGCGAGGGATCAGCGGCTTGGTCAGCGACCACTCGGCATCCGTCAGGTCGCTTGGATATCGCAACCTACTACGGTCATACCGACCGCGGTTCTCAACCGTCCACATTCCACTACCCTCGCGACTCGACGCAAAAGCGATGGAATCACAACCGACTCACCAGACTCAACATGATCTTGGATCGACACTTAGAGGCCTTTTAGCGGCGGTGAGCCGTCCGGCTAATAACTGTGTTAAGGTGTCCTACTGATGAAGGTGTTGTCGATCGTGCCGCGGCAGCCGGTGTAACGACCGTCCGTCACCAAGATGTCAGAGCTGAAGAAGCCGCCGTTGGTCACGATGGCGGTCGTTGCCATTTGGCACTCTGCAGGCGAGCAATACAAGCAGCAGTTCCGGATGGGTCTTCTCCACTCCAGCATTGAGCAAGCCCATCGCCTCGTCCATCTTACCCGGTGTCCAAACGAGGATATTCGCGCCGCCTCCAACCTTCAGGACAATGCCGCTGGTTGGGCTTGGGCTCGGGACGGCAGGTTTAGGGGGCGCCTCGACTTGTTGCGGCGCAATGACCGCGTGGTCTGTTGAACTATCCGATGGACGCCCCAAAATCCCGGCAAGGATACCCAGGCCTATAAAGGCTAGGAACAATACGCCACACGCCATCAGAATACCGCGGAATAAGCGCTTCATGACCTTACCGGACCGGCCTGATAGACTACGCGCCCAACTATTCGGAGTGGATCATGCTCCGTTGGGTCAATTATCCGAACCGGATATCGCTCGTTGTCGCTGACAACGGCAATCGAACCGTCTGGCATCACTTGAAGTCTTTTGACTGATAACAAACCACCAAAACTGAGCACGTATATTCGGCCATCCTGGATATCGTTGTTTGAGGTGTCTACCAAAAGTAAGTCGCCGTCACGAATAGTGGGCAGCATACTGTCGCCAGTTGCCTCGATCGTCACCAGCGTATCCGGGCGCATGCCCAGATGGCGTCGCAAGAACACCTCGTCGAAAGAGATCAAACCCAGCAGGGCTTCCTGATCGACGGGCGTTCCGGAGCCTGCCGACGCGCGAATGTCGTAGCGCGGGATCATGACGTATCGATCGTTCGTGGGCGCTGGTAGCTCATCTTGCGTCGTCTCGATGGCCGGCTGCTGTCCCGTCACCAGCCACTCAAGGCTGACCTCGCAGGCTTTGGCGAGCGCGATCGCAGCCGAGACCTTCCACTCCCCTCCGCGGAGATACACGCCCAGCGTGCTAACAGGCACACCTGCCTTCGCAGATACCAGGTTGTTGCCGCCGGCACGCTGCACCGCCTCACGAAGGCGGTTGGCTCGCAAATCAGCTTCCGGGTTCTCAGGCTCAACTCGGGAAATCGGCGCTATCGCTAGTTTCTTCCCGTCCGAGTGCCAAATCCGGTGCATTTTCAGCCCATTGTCGACCGTTACCAGTTGGTTCTTGTCGATCTGAACCCGGAAGCGCCAGTTTTCTGTTGCGTGCCATCTGAAAAACGGTATCCTGTGACCTAGGTAACGAGCGCCGACGCCAAGAAACTGGCTGCGGGCCAGTCCGGGGCGTCGATGAAACAACCTCAGCCAGCCGACATGGACCGCGAGGACATCAAAGCCGCGATCCGAAAGACTGGGATCACGCTGAACGATCTGTCGCGTCGCCATGGTTACAGCGTCGCGGCCGTCCGGATGACGCTGAAGCGTCCCTCGCCGGCCGTCCAAGCGATCATCGCCAGCCATTTGGGACGCAAACCCCAGGACATCTGGCCGAGCCGCTACGACGCCGACGGGGAGCCGCTGCGCGGTGTCCGTTCGAACAAGCGGGACACTAGCCGGCTCGCCGCCGCCCCGCACCGTCAAAAACACGAGGCAGCATGAACATCGTCACGATCCCGCTCGACCGTATCGACGTGGGCGACCGCCTGCGCTTGGTGGACGAGGACTACGCCCAGCTGATCGCCGCATCCATGCAGGAGGACGGCCAGCGTGCGCCGATCGAGGTCCGCGTTGCGGGGGCTGATGGGACGCACCGCCTGATTGCCGGGGCGCACCGCGTGCGGGCAGCGCAGATCGTCGGCTTGAGCGACCTGCAAGCCGTTATCCTCAAGGTCGGCGACCTGGAAGCGCAGCGGCTCGAAATCGAGGAGAACCTCTGCCGGCACGAGCTGACCGAGCTGGACCGCTCGGTGTTCCTCGCCCGTTGGAAGGCCGTTTACGAGGCGCTGAACCAGGCTGCAAAGCACGGCGGCAAGCGGTTGAAGGGTCATTCGGCACCGCCGCGATCGACGCGAGCGTGTCCGGCCGCGTGCGCCGCGGCGGTGGCGGTGGCACGGGGTTTCAGGCGGGAAGCAGCTACGTGTCTGGGGTAGGCGGGGACGCGCAGGGCTCGGGCTTTTCGGGGAGCGCCACCAGCAACGGGACGACGCCTCAATCGGGCATCGGCGCAGCGGGTTCGGGCCAAGGCGGCGGCGGCGGCGTGGCTGGTGGCAATGGCGGCATCGGCGGCGCGGGCCTCGTGATCGTCGAGTACTGACCCGTGGCCGCAACCAACTTTACCGCCCTGCTGGGCAAAACGGTCGACCCGGCCCCGCTCGACGCGGCCTTCCTCGGCAAGCTGGACGTGGGCGGCGACGCGTCCGCCACGAGCATCCTTCCGTCTCGCCACGGTGCGCTCTTGGCCGGCGCGAACGCCCGCGCCGCTTCGGAGGTGATGGGCGACTGGCCCGACGTGCGAAACTTCGGCGTCAAGGCCGACGGCATCACGGACGACACGGCAGCCATCAACGCTGCCATTGCCCGGGGCATCCCGCTCAAGTTCCCCGACCGGCCGATGCGGATCACGGACAGCATCAAGTTTCGGGCGACCAGCGCCGGGCAGACCTATCGCTTCCTGAACCGCGGCCAGGGCGGCTTCGTGCCGTCCGGCGACTTCAACATGGGCGCGCGTGGGATCGTGGACATCGAGGTGCCGAGCGTCGGCACCGGGCTGGGCGCGCAGGCCGGGCCGATCTTTTCCGACTTCCGGATCGCGCCGGTGCAGCCCGATACCACCGTCCGGGCCAACCTGCTGCCTTACCCGCCATCGATCTATGCCGTGAACAGCCCTCGGCTGCAGATCACGCGCCCCCGGATCGAATACGGCATGGACGGCATCATTTTCGACCACGATTGCGGCGGTCAAACTGTCACGGACGCCGAGCTATCCTGCTTCAAGCGCAACCTTCTTGCGGACGGCAGCGCGGACAGCATTCGCTTTGAACGGCCGCATGTCTGGCCATTCGGCAATGCCATCAACCTGATCTCCATCTTCATGGAACAGGCAACGATCGGCGTGCAGTTCGGCCGAGCGGACGATTTCCATGTCACGGGTGGCCTTTTCATCTGCGGCAACCCCGTGCTGTCGCAACAGGGCGCGCTGAGCGGCGTTTTGGCTGGGCCGGCCTTTGGCGCCTTCACGGATTGCGACTTCGACACGTTTGGCGGCGTGCATGTCACGGCGGGTTTCGCGCAATTTGCCAACTGTCGCTTCACCCTGGGACCGTTCACGACGCCGGGCGGCGTGCGCGGCCCGGCCTATGCGCTGCTGCGCGAAGGCAATGGGCAAGTTGAACTGGCCGGCTGCCACTTCCTGGTCACCTCGACCACGACCAACGGCTACGTCATTTGCGACAACGGCAGCGCGGAAGGCGGCTGGCTCTCGATGGTAGGCGGCGGCATCGACATGACCAGTGTCGACGCCCAGGCGATCACCGTTTCCGGGTCGCAGTCCCTCGTTGCCCTGAGCGGCTTCCCGATCCGGCGCGCGCCGGGCGCGGCGGTGGCCAATACGTCGGTGGTGCTCAACTCCGGCCGCGGAACCGTCACCGGCATCACCTTCACGCCCCCTGGGTCCGGCGGCTCGGGCGGAGCAATCGCGCTGACCGCAAACCTGCCTTACGCGGTGGCTGGCTGCAGCTTTGGCGGCCGCGGTGTGCAGCAGGGTGGTTCGGCCGGCAGCTTCGTGGGGAACGCATCGTGAGCCGCATCCTCGCCAATATCACGACCGGTGCGGTCACCGAGTTCACCACGGTCTACAGTCACATGGATGCCCTCGGATACCGGCGCGGGTGGGTCGACGTGACCGACGTCGATCCGGCACCGCAGCTCGGCTGGCATTGGGACGGCGCCCAGCTCCTGCCCGCACCGCCGGCACCCGATTTGGCGGTCATGCGGCTGGACCGCGTGAGCCAGCTGCGCGCCTTCTGCCAATCCGCGATCGTTGCCGGGTTCGGCTCAGCCGCGCTCGGCGCCGCCCATACCTATCCCAGCACGGAAACGGACCAGCGCAACCTGTCGGACGCGGCCACGGCCGCGGCGACGGCCGGCGCCGGGTGGACGACCGACCTGTGGTGCGAAGCCTCCGGCACCTGGGCGCTGACGCCCCACACCGCTCCGCAGGTCCAGCAGGTCATGGCTGACTGGATCGCCTTTCGCGTCGCCCAGCAGCAGCGCCTGGTGACGCTGCTGGGCGAGGTCGCGATCGCTCCGCTGCAGCCGAAATACGCACCAAGCCAGGTGCCGATGTTCCTGGACACCACCACGACGCTGACCAACCCGGATGGCAGCACGTTCTTCCTGCCTCGGCCGGTGACGGATCAGGTGGGATTGCCGGTCAACTGCATAGCCGGCTGCGGCAGCGGGGGCGGCGGTGGAGGGGGCGGCGGCATCGGCACCACGACCACGCCCAACATCGCAGGCGGCAACGCCACCGCTGCCGCCCCGTCGTACGCCGCAGGCGCCCAGCCGCTGAGTATGGACCTTTCCGGCAACCTGCGGGTCAGCCTGCCGTCGTTGCCTCCTGGCACCAACGCGATCGGCAGTGTGAGCGACCCTGCCACCGCGGCGCTCCAGGCTGCACAGGCCGGCGCCGGGCTCAAGGTCACCGGCACGATCGCAGACAGCAACAACGCCGCCTACACGGCTTGGCCCACCATCAGCCCAGCCAGCGGCATCTACACGCCACCGGCCGGAACCCGGGTGCTGTCCGTCAACGTCAGCACGGCCGGCACCATCACGATGACGGACGCGGCCGGCAACACGAAGACATACCCGCTGCAGGTCGGGTTCCAGACCATTCCCTACCTGCCCGCCAGCTTCACGGCCACGGCTATCGGCACGTTCTGGGGGGACAAGTAGATGGTCCTCGCGGTATCGCCGCCCGTCGTCGCCGGCACGACGGCCGGCACCTTCGCGGCCGGCAACGACGGCCGGATCGTGGCCGCGGCCGGGGGCGGCGTCCTCATCAACAGCCTCGGCGACAGCATCTCGGCCCAGCCGTTCTACTACAACGCGCCGCCCGGCCCGAACTTCCCGGCCTGGGCGCCCGGCCAGACCTATGCAGCCAACCAGTGCTGCCGGAATGGCGGGTTTGCGTTCTATTCCAGCAACGCAGGAACGACCGCGAGCAGTGGCACGGGGCCGGCGTTCAGCACGAATACCGTCACCGATGGCACGATCCAGTGGACGCCCATAGCGCTGGCCGGCGCCAGCAAGACCTACAACGCCGGCGGCTTCCTGTCCTGGGCGGAGAAGTTCAGCAAGGGCCTGCTCAACTTCGACATGAGCATCGCCTATCCCGGCAGCTACCCCAACGTGTTGGACCATGTCGTCGTGGCGAGCGGCGGCTCGGGCTACACCAACCCGACGATCGCCTTCTCGCAGGGCGCCACGGGCACTGTCCAGATGTCGGGCGGCGTCATCACCGGCGTCACCGTCACCAACCCTGGGCACGGCACGGGCGGCTTCAGCACGGCCGTCATCAGCGATCCTACGGGCTCGGGCGCGGCGGCCTTTTGCGTGCAGGGCGGCAGCGGGACCTGGGGCGTCGGCGGCTGCACCACGGCCAGCATGGTCGCCCGCCTGCCGGAAGTCGTCGCCTCGCCGGTTCCGATCATCACGGTGCTGGGCGGCACCAACGACTACCCGGCCGGCATGACCTACGCGCAGACCATTGCCAACCTGCGCACCTGCTACGAGACGCTGATGGCCGCCGGCAAGAAGGTGGTCGCCATCACCATCACGCCGCGGGCCTACAACACCACGACGCGGCAGTCGGCGACGCTGATGCGGGTGGCGCGCTGGCAGCGGGCCTATTGCCGCGGCGAGACGTGGGCCAACCCGCTCGGGCTGACGCGGGACATCGCCCTGGCGGACGTCCACGAGTACTGGACGGACGGCACCAACGCCGCGCTGTGCTACCCGATCGGCGGCACGTCGGGCTCGGCGCTGGCGGTCACCCTGGAGGGGCTGCACCCCTCGGTCCGCGGCGGGGTGCTGCTCGGCTACGTGGTGTGGCAGGCGGCGCTGAAGTTCCTGCCGCTGCCGGCCGCCACGTCGCCGCGGATGTATTCCGCCGCGGACGGGTATGACCCGACCTACAACCCCGGCGGCAACCTGCTGGAAGGCCTGCCGTGGCAGGCGGGCACGCCCTACGCGCTGGGCGCGCTGTGCAGCAACAACGGCAACGTCTACCGCTGCTACACCGCCGGCACGTCGGCCGCCAGCGGCGGCCCGACCGCGACCAGCGGCACCATGGTGGACGGCAGCAATGGCCTGAGCTGGCTCTACGTCCGCCCGGCCGGCACGTCGGTGTTCATGGGCACGGCCGGGACGATGACGGCGGCGACCGGCATCACCTTCAGCGGGTCGCTGGCGTCGGGCATGACGCTGCTGCGGACCGCCGGCACGGCGAGCGGCACCGTCGCGTGCTCGATCGAGAACCCGTGGTCGGACGGGCATGTCGGCCAGCGGCAGGTGATCACCTTCTCGCTCGGCGGCGGCAATACCTTCGAGCAGTGGAACCTCCGGACGGTCTACGCCGGCTACGCCGCTGCTGGCTTGCAGCTCGGTGAGCTTGGCGTCACCGCCATGTATGGCGACGCGGAGATCGAATTCTCGGCCTTCTCGGCGTTCAGCGGCGCCTATCTGTCCTCGCCCTACGACCCCAATGCCGGCTTCTACAACGCGGATGGACCGGTGCAATCCGGCGTCAACGCGCGGATGCCGGGGTTCGCGGGCGACGTGATCGCCCTACCCAACGGTGGACGCATGCTGCTGCGGACCCAGCCGCTGACCCTGCCGTCCAACCTCGGCAATCTGTGCCACGGCCTCTACTTCGATTTCGACGCATCGGGTGCCGCCGGGTCGGCGACCCTCACGGTCAAGCTCAACCACCAGGGCATGTTCAAGGCGGGCGTCGCGTGAGCGGACCGATCGCAACCGGCCGCCTGGGCATGCGGTCAGATCCAGCCTGCAGGCCCGACATCGGCATGGCCATCGTGCTCGGAACCGCTGTCGTGACGCTGTGCAGCCTTCTCGCCGCCGTGCGGTGGCTCGTGCTGCCATGATGACTGTGGCCCCCATGACCGCCGCCCTCGACCTGCCGTTCGCGGTCCGCATGGCGCTGGCCTTCGACACGCTCTGGTGGGGTGGCGTGCTCGCACTACCCGGTGCGGCCTTCGCCCGGGCGCCCGGGCTGCGCTCGATGGCCGAGGTGCTGCCGGAGGACGTCTGGGCGGCACTCTTCGTCCTGGGAGGCCTGCTCTGTCTGGCCCGGCCTTGGCTGCGGTGGCGGCGCGTGCGGCTGCTGCCGTGGATGGGGATCGCCTTCCTGGAAGGCGTGGTGGCGCTGAGCATGTCCATCGCGGCACTCCGCGGCGAGGTGGCCGGCCTCAACATCGGCGCCCACCTGGTGCTGGTGGCACTGAGCTACGTTTGCCTGATGCGGGAAGCGGCCCTGATCCGGGACGTGGCGCCGGCGCCGTGACCCCTTCGCGCGCCCCTGCTACGGGCTGGCCTGATCTGGCGCGCCCGGCCGCCCTTTTGGGGCGAGGGCATTTCCGGCCTGGTGACGACGTGCTGGGCACTGCATGTGGGTTGGATGCGCGGCGACCTGGCCGACCGCCTCGCCTACGCGCCGCTCGCCCGCATCGCCAGCGACGAGACCTGGATGGCGCTCGGCTTGCTGACGGGGCTGCTGCAGCTGGCGGCCTGGTGGCTCGACAACCCGGCCCGATGGCCGTTGAGCGTCGCCGCGTGCGGGCTGTGGCTCATCCTGGCGGACGGCGTGAGCCTGGGTTCGCCCGGCACGCCCACCTTGGAGCCGTATCTGGGGTTCGCGCTGCTCAACGCGCTGCCGGCCATCTGGCTGCGGCCGAACTGGATGCGCCGACGGTCTCGCCGCTGATGGGCGACCTCGCAGGACTTGCCGACCACGTGCCGGCCTGGATGCTGCCGGCGGCGTCCATGATCGGGGCGGGGATCGCATGGCTGGGCGGCCACCGCATCGCCGTCCGCCAGCTCCGCATGCAGGAGCGCTCCCAGGATGCGAACGGCGAGGCCGCGATCGCGGCCGCGACCACCCAGGTGATGGTGCAGATCCGCGCCCAGCTGGACTGGTCGCAGCAGCAGCCGGACCGCTACCGCGCCGAGATCGACCAGCTCCGCCAGCTCCGCTACGCCCTGGACGAGCGCATGGCCGCGCTGTTCGAGGCGGCGATCGCCGCCCGCACCATGGTGCACGAGCTGCAGCGCCGGCTGGGCGAGCCGGACACCGTATTCGCACCGCTGACCCCACCCGGGATGGCGGCACCGATGGCCCCCAAGGCGTGAGGCGGGGGTCGGGCTGCGTCAACAGCCCAAGCCGCGGGGCAGCAGCCCCGCACCGGATAACCGGCCCCGCACGTCCGCGCGGACGCGGGGGAAGTAGAGTGTCACAAAGCAATGGAGTCCACCCTGATACCGGCGGCACCCGTCGTGCCGCCGGCGCCTTACCTGGGCGGCAAGCGCCGCCTGGCAGCCCGCATCATCGAACGCATCGCCGCCATTCCCCACACGACCTATGCCGAGCCGTTCCTCGGCATGGGCGGGGTGTTCCTGCGCCGCCCATTCCGGGCCAAGTCCGAGGTCATCAACGACATCAGCCAGGACGTGATCACCCTCTTCCGGGTGCTTCAACGCCACTACGTCGCCCTGATGGACATGCTGCGCTGGCAGCTGACCAGCCGGGCCGAGTTCGAGCGGTTGAACGCCGCGGCGGCCGACACGCTGACCGACCTGGAGCGGGCGGCCCGGTTCCTCTACCTCCAGCGCACGGCCTTCGGCGGCAAGGTTGCCGGCCGGGCATTTGGGGTGTCGCCGCGGGACGCCGGCCGGTTCGACGTGACCAGGCTCGGCGTCATCCTGGAGCACGTGCACGCTCGCCTCGCCGGGATTGTCATCGAGCGACTGCCCTATGCGGAGCTGCTGCGCCGGTACGACCGGCCGGAAACGCTGTTCTACCTTGACCCGCCCTACTGGGGTAACGAGACGGATTATGGACGGGGCCTGTTCGACCAGGCGGACTTCCCGGCCTTGGCAAGCCAGCTCGGGGGCTTGCAGGGGCGGTTCATCCTATCCCTGAATGACCGGCCGGAGGTTCGACAAGCCTTCGACCGCTTCGAGATGGCCGCGGTGGAAACCGATTACAGCGTCAATCGGACGGTGAAGGGGCACGCCCATGAAGTCATCATCACCGGCCCAGGAAGGGTTTGAGCACCCCTTTAAGGGGGTGCTAAACCGGCATTATGCCCGTTTTGAGAGTTCCCAAATCAAGTGGCGCTGTTTCCCAAATCAAGTGCGCGGCTACACCGCATGAGCCGGCTCATGCGGGCTCCCCACCCACCAAGACCCACCAGGTGCGCTACGGCTAGCCACCGAGTCGCATGTGATCATGCAGGAAACTAATCCATCTTTTTGACTCGATTGGCCTTTCACCGCATCAGCTAGAAATCAGAATGGGACTGCCTTCCCAAGTGGCTTGATGTTCTCTATACGTTCTAAAGAGCACGAGGAGCCGCGAAATCTCCGCCACAGCCACCCTGGACACCTTGCGCACCCGCATCGCGCGGCTGGAACGGCGTTCCGGTGCGCGGGCTGGGGTGTTGCGTTTCGGTATTCCTGCGATCGATCGGCACCTGCCCGGCGGCGGGCTGCTGACGGGCGCGCTGCACGAGGTGGCGGGCGACGGGGCGGATGTCGAGCACGGGGCTGCCGCGGCGTTGCTGCTGGCCGGATTGCTGGCCCAGCGCCGGGGTCCCGTGTTGTGGGCGGCCATGCGGCGTGACCTGTTCGCGCCCGCTTTGGCTGCAGCCGGCCTGCATCCGGACCGCGTGGTGGTCGCGGAGGCCGGGCGCGGCGGATTGTTGGTGATGGAGGAGGCGCTGCGCCATCCCGGTCTGGCCGGCGTGGTGGGCGAGGTCGGCAGGCTGGGGCTGACCGCTTCCCGCAGGCTGCAACTGGCGGCGGAAAGCTCGGGCGTCACCGCTTTTGTGCTGCGCCGGTTCCGACAGGCCGCCGACCCGGCGCTGGCCGAGCCGAACGCCGCCGTCACGCGATGGCGGGTGGCCGCCCTGCCCTCGCCGCCGCCGCTCGCGCATGCGTTGAACACGCCCGGCCTGGCGCGGGCGCGCTGGCGGCTGGACCTGGTGCGATGCCGCGGCGGCGCACCCGCAACCTGGATCGTGGAGGCATGTGATGCGCAGGGTCGTCTCGCTCTGGTTACCGACCTTCCCCACCGATCGGCTGCGGAAAGCCAACGCCGCGCTGCCGGCTGACGCCCCGCTGGTCACCCGGCTGCACGACGGGCGGCGCACCGTGATCGGGGCGGCGGATGCCGTGGCGGTCGGGTTGGGGCTGCATCCCGGCATGGCGCTGGCACACGCCCAGGCCATGGTGCCCGGGTTGCACGTGGCCGATGCCGATCTGGCCGGGGACGCGGCGGCGCTGGCGCGGCTGGCGGCCTGGTGCCTGCGCCTGTCGCCTTTCACCGCGCCGGATGGCGACGGCGTTTGGATCGACGCGACCGGCTGCACCCATCTGCAAGGCGGCGAGGCAGCCATGCTGGCGACGCTCCTGGCCCGGTTGACCGCGGATGGCGTGGTCGCCCGCGCGGCCATCGCCGACACGCCGGGCGCCGCGCACGCCCTGGCACGCCACGCCGCAGGTCCGGTGACGGTCGCACCACCCGGCGGCACGGCGGCCGCCATCGCGGCGTTGCCGGTGGCCGCCCTGCGCCTGGAGGCCGCTGCGGTGGCCACGCTGCGGCGGCTCGGGCTGGACCGCGTGGCCGACCTTACCGCCCTGCCCCGCGCCCCCTTTGCCCGGCGGTTCGGCGCGGGGGTGCTGCGGCGACTGGACCAGGCGCTGGGCCGTGTGGCCGAGCCGATCGCCCCCGTGGTGCCGCCCGACATGCCGCAGGCCCGGCTGGCCTTTCCCGAACCGCTGCTGACGGCGGAAAGCTTCGTGGCCGTCATCGCCAGGCTGGTCCGCCGGCTTTGCACGCAGTTGGAGCAGGCCGGGCTGGGCGCGCGCCAGTTGGACCTGCTGTTCGAGCGGGTGGACGGCACGGTGGAAGCCATCCGCATCGGCACGGCCCGCCCGTCCCGCAACGCCAGCCATTTGGGCCGCATGCTGGAGGAGCGGGTGGAAACGATCGATCCCGGCCTGGGCGTGGATGCCATGCACCTGGCCGTGCCGTTCGCCGAACCCTTGGCCTACACCCAGTTGGCGCAGTTGTCCGACGATGCCGAGGCGGACGTGGCGACCCTGGTGGACCGCTTGTCCAACCGGCTGGGCCCGGGCCGGGTTTGGCGCGCCGCACCCACGCAAAGCGACGTGCCGGAGCGTTCGGTATGCCGCGTGTCGGCGGTGGCGCCGCCTGGCCGCGCCGCCTGGCCGGCCTGGCCCCGCCCAACCCGGCTGATCCACCCGCCGCAACCGGTGCTGATGATGTCCGTCTTGCCGGACCAGCCGCCGCTCGCCTTCACCTGGCGCCGCCATCACCACCGGGTGCGCCGTGCCGACGGGCCGGAGCGGGTGGCGGGCGAATGGTGGCATCGCGACGCAGAGAATGGCGCGGTGCGGGATTATTGGCGCGTCGAGGACGAAGCCGGCCGACGCTTCTGGCTTTATCGCCGCGGCGATGGCCAGGACTTCACCACCGGGGACCGCCAATGGTTCCTGCACGGGGTGTTTTAAGCGTGACGCGTGCCTCCTCAGCGGAAGTCCTGCCCTTCCATCCACGCTCGGCGGCGGACGACCAAGCACCGCCGCCTGCCCCCATCCGCTACGCCGAATTGCAGATCACCTCCAACTATTCCTTCCTGCGCGGCGCCAGCCATCCAGAGGAATTGCTGCTCCAGGCCAAGGCCCTGGGCCTGCACGCGCTTGCGATCACCGACCGCAACACGCTGGCGGGAATCCTGCGGGCGCATGGGTGTGCCAAGGACCCGAAGGTCGGCATGCGGCTGGTGATCGGCAGCCGGCTGGACTTGCAGGACGGCACGTCGCTGCTCGCCTACCCCACGAACCGCCCGGCCTATGCCCGGCTGTGCCAGATGCTGACCGAAGGCAAGCGGCGGGCCGGCAAGGGCGCTTGCTTGCTGAACTGGGACGATGTGGCCGGCGCACAGGAAGGCCTGTTGGCCACGCTGCTGCCCGATGCCGCCGACGCCGCGACCGAGGCGAATTTGCGCCGACTGCACCGCGCCTTCGGGGATCGCGCCTCCTTGGCGCTCACCTTGCGACGCCGGCCCGGCGATGCGGTGCGGCTGCGGCAGCTCAGCGACATGGCGCAGGCGGCCGGCGTGGCGACCGTCGTGACCGGGGACGTGCTGTATCACGAGCCGGGGCGCCGGGTGTTGCAGGACGTGATGACCTGCATCCGCGAAGGCTGCACGGTCGACGAAGCCGGCGCCCGGCTGGAACGCTTCGCCGACCGCCATCTGCGCGCGCCGGCGGAAATGGCGCGGCTGTTCGCCGACTACCCGGACGCGATCGCCCGCACCATCGAGATCACCGAACGCTGCGCCTTCTCCCTCGCCGACCTGCAATATCAATATCCCGACGAGTCCGAACGCCCTGAAGAGACCGCGCAACAGGCGCTGGAACGCCATGTCTGGGCCAGCGTGCCGAACCGCTACGGAACAGACCTGCCGCCGAAGGTCACCCAGCAATTGCAGCACGAACTGGCGCTGATCGCGGAGATGAAATACGCGCCGTATTTCCTGACCGTGAACACGATCGTGCGGGAGGCGCGGCGAAGGGGCATCCTATGCCAGGGCCGCGGGTCCGCCGCCAACTCGGCGGTGTGCTACGTGCTCGGCAT
>CBDASJ010000002.1:0-39139 GCA_965199555.1 Acetobacteraceae bacterium
CCACGAAGCCGACCGAGATGGTCAGCGCCATCAGGGAGAAGTTGTCCAGGCTGTAGCCGAGCTGCCACATGGCGGCCAGCGTCCCGGCGAGGGACAGCGGCACCGTGACCGCCGCGGCCAGCGTGGGCACCAGGCGGCGCATGAACAGCAGCACCACCAGCAGCACCAGCGCCACGGAGATCAGCAGCGAGATCTGCACGTCGTCCACGCTGGCGCGGATGGTGCTGGTCCGGTCCGAGATCACGGAGACCTTGATGTCGGGCGGCATCCAACTGAGCAGATGCGGCAGCTCCGCCTTGATGCGGTCGGCGGTGTCGATGACGTTGGCGCCGGCGATCTTGCTGATCGTCAGCAGGATGGCTGGTGTTTTGCCGTCCCAGGCGGCCAGGCGGGAATTGGCGACCCCGTCCACCACGCTGGCCACGTCGGACAAGCGCAGGGCGGAGCCGTTCTGCGACTTGATCACCAGGCCGGCGTAATCCTTGGCGTCGGCGATCTGACCATTGACGGCGATGTCCTCGGCGCGATGGGCGCCTTCGAAGCTGCCGGTGGCTTCCGTCACGTTGGCGTTGCGGATGGCGGTGAACACGTCCTGCGCCGCCAGGCTGGCGGCCCGCAGCGCGCCCGGGTTCAGCCGCACCCGCACCGCTGGCTTTTCCGCGCCGTTGATCTGCACCTGGCTCACCCCGTCCAGTTGCGACAGGCGCTGGGCGAGGATGGTGTCCGCGGCATCGTAGACCTGGCCGGGGGACAGCGTGTCCGAGGTCAGGGCCAGCGTCAGGATCGGCGCGTCCGCCGGGTTGAACTTGCGGTAATACGGCCGGGTCGGCAGGTCGGACGGCAGGTCCGACGTGGCGGCGTTGATGGCGGCCTGCACGTCATGCGCCGCGCCCTCGATGTCGCGGTCGATGTCGAACTGGATGACGATGGTGGAGGAGCCGACCGCCGACGTGGAGGTGATCTCCGTCACGCCCGCGATCTCCCCCAGCCGCCGTTCCAGCGGGGAAGCGATGGAGGTCGCCATGGTTTCCGGGTCGGCGCCCGGCCGCCCGGCGAACACCACGATGGTGGGGATGTCGACCGAGGGCAGCGGCGCCACCGGCAGGAAATTATAGGCGACGGCGCCGGCCAGCAGCAGGCCGAGCGCCAGCAGCATGGTGCCGACCGGGCGCAGGATGAAAGGGGTGGAGAAGGTCACCTAGCGGCGGCCTCCGTGTGTTTGCCACCCTCACCCCGGCCCTCTCCCGCCAGCGGGAGAGGGAGCAACGAAAAGCCCTCTCCCGCTGGCGGGAGAGGGTTGGGTGAGGGTGGCGGCACGGTCATTCCGCCGCCAGCGGTCGCATCCGGCCGCTGAACCGCAGGCGCAGCCGCTCGAACGTCACGTAGATGACGGGGGTGGTGTAGAGCGTCAGCAGCTGGCTGAGCAGCAGCCCGCCCACGATGGTGACGCCCAGGGGGAAGCGCAGTTCGGAGCCGGTGCCGTGTTCCAGCACCAGCGGCAGCGCGCCCAGCAGGGCCGCGAAGGTCGTCATCATGATCGGCCGGAAGCGCAGCAGGCAGGCTTCCTCGATGGCGGCCTCCGGCGTCAGCCCGCGCTCGCGCTCCGCTTCCACCGCGAAATCAATCATCATGATCGCGTTCTTCTTCACGATGCCCATCAGCAGCACGATACCGACCAGCGCCACCAGCGACAGGTCCAGCCCGAACAGCATCAGCGCCAGCAGCGCGCCGATGCCGGCGGAGGGCAGGGTGGACAGGATGGTCACCGGGTGGATCGTGCTTTCGTACAGCACGCCCAGCACGATGTAGATCACCACCACCGCCGCCAGGATCAGCCACGGCTCGGACGCGAGCGAGCGCTGGAACTCCGCCGCGTCGCCGGAATAGCTGCCCGTCACCGTTTCCGGCATGCCCAGCGCCTGCTCGGCCGCCGCTACAGCGCCCACCGCGTCGCCGAGCGATGTGCCTTCATCCGTGTCGAAGGACAGGGTGACGGACGGGAATTGCTGCTCGTGCGTGATCTCCAGCGGCCCCACGGTGCGGGTGATCGTCGCCACCGCGGAAAGCGGGATCAGCGATTGCGCCGCGCCGGACACGGTGGCGCCGCTGGTGGTGCTTTGCCCCTGCGCCGACAGCACGCCGGGCACGCGCAGCCGCAACAGCGATGCCGGGTCGGCCTGCCAGGCCGGGTCGGCTTCCAGCACCACGCGATACTGGTTGGCTTGGGAAAAGATGGTGCTGATCTGGCGCTGGCCGAAGCTGTCGTACAGCACGTCCTGTATCGTCTGCATGGACACGCCCAGCCGCTGCGCCGCTTCCCGGCTGACGTTGACGCGGGTGACGAGCCCCTGGTCCTGCTGGTCGGTGGCGACGTTGCGCAGGCCCGGGGTTTGTTGCAGCCGGGCCAGCAGGCGGGGCGCCCAGGCCGCCAGCTCCGCGGCATCGGTGTCGACCAGCGTGTACTGGTATTGCGTGCGGCTGACGCGGGTGCCGATCTGGATGTCCTGCACCGGCTGGGTGAAGACGGCCAGGCCGGGGATGCCGTCGGCCATGCGCTGCACCCGCGCCTGCACGGCCGCCACGGGGTCGCGCTCCGACAGCGGCTTCAGCGCGATCGTCACGCGCCCGGCGTTCGGCGTGGGATTGATCGACCCGGCCCCCACGAAGGAGACGACGCTGCCCACCGCCGGGTCGCGCGCCACGTCGTCGGCGAATTGCGCCTGCAACTTGGCCATGGCGGGGATGGAGATGGCCTGGCTCGCTTCGGTGATGGCGACGATCACGCCGGTGTCCTGCGCCGGCAGGAAGCCCTTGGGGACCACGACGTAGAGCAGCACGGTGCCGGCCAGCGTCGCCACCGCGATCAGCAGCACCAGCGGTTGCGCCGCCAGCGCCCAGGCCAGGGTGCGCCGGTAGCCGTTCGCCGTGCGGCGGAACGAGGCTTCGAACAGCCGCGCCAGCAGCAGCGGCTTGCGTTCCTGCTCCAGCGGGCGCAGCAGCCGGCCGCACATCATGGGCGTCAGCGTCAGCGACACGACGGCGGACACCACGACGGACACGGCCAGCGTCACCGCAAACTCATTGAACAGCCGCCCCACCACGCCGGTCATGAACAACAGCGGGATGAACACCGCGACCAGGGACACGGTCAGCGACACGATGGTGAAGCCGATCTGCTTGGCGCCGCGATAGGCGGCCTGCAACGGCGGCACCCCCTGCTCGATGAAGCGCACGACGTTCTCGATCATGACGATCGCGTCGTCCACCACGAAGCCGGTGGAAACCGTCAGCGCCATCAACGACAGGTTGTCGAGCGCATAGCCCAGCAGGGACATCACCCCGAACGTGCCGATCAGCGATAAGGGCAATGCCACGCCGGGAATGACGGTGGCGCGCCACGAGCCGAGGAACAGGTAGATCACCGCGATCACCAGCACGATCGCCAGCACCAGGGTGAACTCCACGTCCGCGACGGAGGCGCGGATGGTTTCCGTGCGGTCCGCCACCACCGACAGCACCACGCCTGCGGGCAGCGAGCGTTCCAGTTGCGGCAAGGCGGTGCGGATGTCGGCCACCGTTTGCACGATGTTGGCGCCGGGCTGCCGCTGGATGTCCAGGATCACGGCGGACTTGCCGTTGAGGGCGGACACCACGCGGTCGTTTTCCACGCCCGCCACCACGGTGCCGACGTCGCGCAGGCGCAGCGGGGCGCCGTCCTTGTAGCTGATGACCAGCGTGCGGTAGGCGTCGGGCGTCAGCAACTGGTCGTTGGTGGCCAGCGCGAAGGCCTGCGCCTTGCCGTCGAAGCCGCCCTTGGCGCCGTTGACGTTGGCGGCGGCGACCGCGGTGCGGATATCCTCCATCGACAGGTTGTAGGCCGCCAGCCGCGCCGGATCGATGCGCACCCGGATCGCCCGGCGCAGCCCGCCCTGCACCGTCACCTTGCCCACGCCGACGATCTGGCTGAGCTTCGGTTGCAGCAGCGTGTCCGCCGCATCCGCCACCGCATCCAGCGCCACGTTGTCGGAGGTGAGCGCCAGCGTCACGATCGGCGCGTCGGCCGGGTTCACCTTCGAGTACACCGGCGGGTAGGGCAGGGTGGACGGCAGCGTGCCGGAAGCGGCGTTGATCGCCGCCTGCACGTCCTGCGCGGCGCCGTCCATGGAGCGGGACAGGTTGAATTGCAGGGTGATCTGGCTGGTGCCCTCGCTGCTGATGCTTTGCATGGAGGACAGCCCGGTGATCTGGCCGAACTGCCGTTCCAGGCTGGCGGTGACCAGGGTCGCCGTCACCTCCGGGCTGGCGCCGGGCAGTTGGGTCGAGATCTCGATGGTGGGGAAGTCCACCTGCGGCAAGGCCGACACCGGCAAGGCGCCGTAGCCGAGCAACCCGGCCAGCAGCACCGCCACCGCCAGCAGCGCGGTGGCGATCGGCCGGGCGATGAACGGGGCGGAGATGTTCATCCGGGTGCGGCGGAGGCCCGCTGGCGGCCCTGCCCCGGGGCGCGGCGGCGGCGTTCCGGCGCCTGCGCTTCCGCGGGGGCGCCCTGGGTCTGCACCTTCACCTTGGCCCCGTCGGTCAGGCGCGACGCGCCGTCCGTCACCACCTGGTCCCTGGGCTCGAGCCCGGCGGTGACCACCGAAACGGCCTCGTCCTCATGGCCTACCTGCACCGTCTTGCGGGACACGGTGTCGTCCGGATGGACCAGGTAGACGTAACTGCCTTGCGGCCCGCGCTGGATCGCCGTGGGCGGCACGGTGGTGACGTCGTGCTCCGTGTCGATCAGCAGCCGGACGTTGATGAAGCCGCCGGGCCACAGCGCCAGGTTGGGGTTGGGGAAGGTCGCCTTCAGCTTGATGGTGCCGGTCGCCCCGTCGACGGTGTTGTCCAGCACGGCGACCTGGCCGCGGTCGAGCACCGTCTTGCCGTCATTGGCCACACCTTGCGGCAGCGCCAGGACCTCGGGCGAGCCCTGCTTCATCGCGCCCGACACGGCGCCCAGGGTCTGCTGCGGCAGGGTGAAGACGACGGAGATCGGATGCAGTTGGGTGATCACCGTCAGCGGCGTGGTGTCGCCGGCATGCACGATATTGCCCTGGTCGACCTGGCGTATGCCGGTGCGCCCGTCCAGCGGGCTGGTGATGGTGGTGTAGGACAGGTTGGTGCGCGCGGTGTCGATCTGCGCCTGGTCCTGCCGCACCTGCGCTTCCAACTGCGCCACCGTCGCCTTCTGCGTGTCGGAGGTTTGGGCGGAGGTGTAGGCGGTGGCCGCCAGCTTCTGGTAGCGCGCCAGGTCGACCCGGGCATTGGCCAGGTTGGCCTCGTCCTGCGCCTTCTTCGCCGCCGCCTGGTCCAGCGCCGCCTGGTAGGGTCGCGGGTCGATGCGGGCCAGCACGTCGCCGGTGCGCACGTCCTGGCCTTCCTTGAAGCGCACTTCGATCAGCGGGCCGTCGATCATCGCCTTGACGCTGACGGTGTTGAAGGCCTGCACCGTGCCAAGCGCGTCCAGGTAGACGGGCACGTCGCTCTTGGTTGCCGCGGCGGTCAGCACCGGGATGGGGTCGGCGTTGGGCCCGCGCCGTCGGCCGCCGCGGCCGCCCCGCGCTTCCTGCTCCGTGGCCGGGGCCGGGCGGATGAACTCGTGCCACACGCCCCAGCCGGCAACGCCCAGCACGATGAGGAGGAGGATCAGGCGACCGATTTTCATGAGGATCCAACCGAACTCGGCAACGTCCAACCGCCGCCCAGTGCCTTGTAGAGATTGATGAGGGCCTGGAAATGCGCAAGCCGCACCTCCGCCAACGCGTCCTGGTCGGAGAACAGCGTGTTCTGCGTGTTCAGCACCGTGGTGATGTCCACCGTGCCGGCGGCAAGCTGCGCCCGCGCGATGTCGGCGGCGCGTTGCGCGACGGCCACCGCCGTGCGCTCCAGCGCTTCCTGCTGCGCGGCGTAGCGGACGGCGACCAGGTAGGTGTCGGCATCCTGGAAGGCCTGCAAGGCTGCCTGGCGGTAATCCGCCACCAGTTCCGCGAAGCGGCCTTTCGCCTGGTCCAGATCGCCTTGTTTCAGCCCGTTGTCGAAGATGGTCTGGGTGGCGGAAGCGGCGGCGGTGAACAGCAGGGAGCCGGGGCCGAGCAGGCTGGATAGCGCCAGGCTTTCGATGCCGCCCTGGCTGGTGAGCTGCACGGCCGGGAAAAAGGCGGCGCGGGCGGCGCGGACGTTGCCGTTTTGTGCCACCAGATTGGCCTCGGCCTCCGCCACGTCGGGGCGGCGGGCCAGCAACTCCGACGGCAGGCCCCCGCCGACGGTGGGGACCGGCAGGTTGAACAGGGTGTCCGCCTGCACGGTGATGGATTCCGGTGGGCGGCCGACCAGGGTGGCCAGCGCGATCACCTGCTGTTCCAACTGGCTTTGGAAGGCGGGGATCTGTGCCGCCTCCCCGGCCACCAGCGCTTCCTGCTGCGCCACGTCCAGCGCGGTGCCGGTGCCCACCTGCACCCGCACCTGGAACACCTTCAGCGTCGCCTCCGCATCGCGCAGGTTGCGCTTGGCGACCGCCAGCCGGTCCGCGGCGCCCAAGGCCTGGAAATAGGTGGTGGCAACGGAGGTGACGACCGTCAACGCCACCGTGTCCTGGTCGAAGCGGCTGGACAAGGCGGAGGCCTGCGCGGATTCGTAGGTCGCGCGGTTCTTGCCCCAGAAATCCACTTCGTAGCTGACGGCACCTTCCAGGCTGTATTGCCGGCTGTCGGTGTAGTGGCTGAGGCCGCTGCCGCCGCCGCTGACCACCGTGCTGCCCGTGGTGTTGGTGGTTTGCGTGGTGGTGCCCGCCCCCGTGCTGGTGCTGGACGTGACGCCGCTGCTGCCGGTGGTGACGCCGGCGATGCCGCTGCTGCCGCGCCGGGTGGAGCCGATGCGGCTGTAGCTGCCATTGGCGGTGGCGCTGAGCGTGGGCAGCAACGGCGATCCGGTGATGGCCACCTGCGCGTCCGCCTGCACCACCCGCGCCGCGGCCGCTGCCAGGTTCTGGTTGTTGGCCCGTGCGTCGGCAATCAGCCGGTCGAGTTCCGGCGAGCCGAAGGCATGCCACCAGCCGACCTCCGGCCAGGCCGCCGCCGCCGTTTCCGGCGTGGCGGCGCGGAACGCCGTCGGGATGGCCAGCTTCGGTCGGAAATAATCTGGGCCGAGGTCGCATCCGGTCAAATTCAGGGCGACCGAAAGCAAGGCGACGGCGGGAGCAAGCGTCATCCGCAGCGGGGCAGGTCCTTCAAACAGGCGGGTGGCGCAACCCGGCACGATATATCGCCAGCATGCGTGTAACAGGAGGATTGCGGCTGCGGCAGGGCGGTGCGCACGGCAGCGGGCAAACGTGCCACGCACGCCGGCCGGACCGTGAAACAATCTTGCGTGGCAGGGCGCGATATGCAAATCACGAAACCAAGCAATGCAATGTGACGGGGACGTTCGGGGTGGCAGAGCCGATCCTACAGACCGAGGGGCTGACGCGCGAATTTCGCGGCTTCGTTGCCGTGGGCGGCGTGGACCTGAAGGTCATGCCCGGCACCATCCACGCGCTGATCGGGCCGAACGGCGCCGGCAAGACGACCTGCTTCAACCTGCTGACCAAGTTCCTGAAGCCGACTCGCGGGGTCATTCGCTACGAGGGCAACGATATCACCGGGCTGAAGCCGGCGCAGGTCGCGCGGCTGGGATTGGTGCGGTCGTTCCAGATTTCCGCCGTGTTCCCGCATTTGACCGGTTTGGAGAACGTCCGCCTGGCGTTGCAGCGCAAGCGCGGCGGCTCGTACGATTTCTGGCGCTCGGAAGCCGTGCTCAAGGGGTTGGACGACCAGGCGCGATCGCTGTTGGAGGATGTCGGCCTGTCCGAGTACCACGACACCCCGGCGGTGCTGCTGTCGTACGGCCGCAAGCGCGCGTTGGAGATCGCCACCACCCTGGCCCTGGAACCGCGCATGCTGCTGCTGGACGAACCCACGGCAGGCATGACGCATGAGGACGTGGACCGCATCGTGGCGCTGATCCGCCGCATCCGCGCCGGGCGCACCATCCTGATGGTGGAACACAATCTGTCCGTGGTGGAAGGCTTGTGCGACCGCATCACGGTGCTGACGCGCGGCAAGGTGCTGGCGGAAGGCGACTACGCCACCGTGTCCCGCAACCCGGAGGTCATGGCCGCCTATCTGGGCACCGACGCGCCGGATGCCGCCCATGCTTGAGGTCCGGAACCTGGAAGCGTGGTACGGCGAAAGCCACGTGCTGCATGGCGTGGAGTTCAACGTCGGCGAAGGCGAGGTGGTCACGCTGCTGGGCCGCAACGGCGCCGGCAAGACCACCACCATGAAGTCCATCATGGGGCTGGTGCCGCGCCGCCGCGGCTCCATCGCCTACAAGGGGCGCGAGATGGTGCGGATGCGCCCGGACGAGGTCGCCAAATGCGGCATCGCGATCTGTCCGGAGGAGCGGGGTATCTTCGCCAGCCTGAACGTGACGGAAAACCTGATGCTGCCGCCGGTGATCGCGCCCGGCGGGCTGGACGTGCCCACCATCTACGCACTGTTCCCGAATTTGAAGGAGCGGGCGTCCTCCCAGGGCACCAAGCTGTCCGGTGGCGAGCAGCAGATGCTGGCGATCGGCCGCATCCTGCGCACGGGCGCGCGCTTCCTGTTGCTGGACGAGCCGACCGAAGGCCTGGCGCCGGTGATCGTGCAGCAGATCGGCCGCACCATCCGCGAACTGCGCAGCCGGGGCTTCACTGTGCTGCTGGTGGAGCAGAATTTCCGCTTCGCCGCGACGGTGGCCGACCGCCATTACGTCATGGAGCATGGCCGGGTGATCGACATGATCCCGAACAGCGACATCGCGGCCAAGATGGACAAGCTGCACGAATACCTCGGCGTCTGACGGCGCCGCAACCAGCGCCAAAGCGCGACAAAGGGGACACCAAGGCCATGCAGATCAACAGACGCCACTTGCTCGCCGCTTCGGCAGCCGGCGCGGTTGTTCCGTTGCTGGGGCGCGCCCAGGCCAGCCCGGTGCTGAAGATCGGCGTGCTGACCGACATGTCCGGCCCCTACAAGGACCTGGCCGGCCCGGTCGCCGTGCAATGCGTCAACCAGGCGCTGGAGGATTTCGGCGCCGCTGGCAAGGGCTTGAAGGTGGAGGTCGTGGTCGCCGACCACCAGAACAAGCCGGATGTGGGGGCGGGGGTCGCCCGCGGCTGGTTCGACCGCGACGGGGTCGATCTGGTGACGGAGGTGGCGAACTCCGGCGTGGCACTGGCGGTCGCCGGCGTCGCCAAGGAAAAGAACAAGGTCTACGTCAACTCGGGGGCCGCGACCTCCGACCTGACGGGCGCGCAGTGCAACGCCAACACGGTCCATTGGGTCTACGACACCTACATGCTGGCCAAGTCCACGGGCGGGGCGATGGTGAAGGCCGGCGGGGATAGCTGGTATTTCATCACCGCCGACTACGCGTTCGGCCATGCCATGACCCGCGACACGGTCGGCTTCATCACGGCGGCGGGCGGCAAGGTGCTGGGCGACCTGTCCTATGCCTTTCCCGGCACGACGGATTTCTCGTCCCAGTTGCTGCAGGCGCAGGCGTCGGGGGCGAAGATCGTCGGCCTATCCAGCGCCGGCGCCGACACCATCAACCAGATCAAGCAGGCCAAGGAGTTCGGGCTCGGCAACCGCGGCATCAAGCTGGCCGGTTTGCTGGTGTTCATCAGCGACGTGCACGCGCTGGGGCTGGAAACGGCGCAGGGCCTGGTGGTGACCAACAGTTTCTATTGGGACGCCAACGACCGCACCCGCGCGTTTTCCGAACGGTTGAAGCCGAAGGCGCCGAGCGTGCGGCCCACCATGGTGCAGGCCGGGGTGTATTCCAGTACCCTGCACTACCTGAAGGCCGCGATGGCGATGGGCGCGGCGGACGCCAAGAAGGATGGAGCGGCCACCGTGGCCAAGATGAAGAGCATGCCCACGGAGGACGATTGCTTCGGCGCCGGGTCCATCCGGGCGGACGGGCGGTGCATCCATCCGTCCTTTCTGTACCAGGTGAAGACGCCGGCGGAAAGCAAGTACCCCTGGGACTATTACAAGCTGCTAGCCACGACGCCGGCCGACCAGGCCTTCCGCCCGCTGGCGGACGGCAAATGCAGCCTCGCGACCTGACATAGGATTGCCATGATCCAGCGTCGAACCCTGCTTGCCGCCTCCGCCGCCACGGCCCTCGCCGGCTCCCGCGTTCGGGCACAGGGTGCCAGCCTCAAGGTCGGGGTGCTGGGGGATCAATCCGGCGTTTACCGCGACCTGAGCGGCCCCGTGGCGATCGCCTGCGTGCGCCAGGCGGTGGAGGAGATGGCGCCGCACCTGAACGGCGTCGACATCCAGGTCGTGGCCGGCGACCACCAGAACAAGCCGGATGTGGGCGCCTCCATCGCCCGGCAGTGGTTCGACCGTGACGGCGTGGATATGATCACGGATTGCCCGAACAGCGCGGTCGCCTTGGCGGTGGCTGCGGTGTGCAAGGAAAAGGACAAGACCTTCATCGACAGTGCCGCGATGATCGCGGACCTGACCGGCTCGCAATGCGCCCCGACTACGGTGCATTTCACCATGGACACCTGGGCGCTGGCGCATTCCACCGGCGGCGCGCTGGTCAAGGCCGGCGGCACGAGCTGGTTCTTCGTCACCGCGGACTACGCGTTCGGCATCGCGCTGGAGCGGGACACCACGAACTTCGTCAAGCAGGCTGGCGGCACGGTGGTCGGCTCGGTCAAGGCGCCGTTCCCCACCAGCGACTTCTCGTCCTTCCTGTTGCAGGCGCAATCCTCCGGCGCGAAGGTGATCGGCCTGTGCAACGCCGGGTCGGACACCGTGAACTCCATCAAGCAGGCCGGCGAGTTCGGCCTGACGCAGGCGGGGATCAAGCTCGCCGGTTTGCTGGTGTTCATCAGCGACGTGCACGCGCTGGGGCTGCAAACGGCGCAGGGGCTGAACCTGACGGAAAGCTTCTACTGGGACCTGAACGACCGCACCCGCGCGTTCACCGGCCGCGTGGTCCAGAAAACCGACGGCTACCATCCCGGCATGGGTCAGGCGGGCTGTTATGGCGGCACCATCCACTTCCTCAAGGCCGTGGCGGCCATGGGCGTGGCCGAAGCGAAAAGGAGCGGAACTGCCGTGGTCAACAAGATGAAGGCGATGTCGACCGACGACGATGCTTTTGGCGCCGGCTCCATCCGGCCGGACGGCCGGGCGCTGCACCCGGCCTATCTTTTCGAGGTCAAGACGCCAGCGGAAAGCAAGGCGCCGTGGGACTACTACAAGCTGGTGGCGACGACGCCGATGGACCAGGCGTTCCGACCCATGGACGGGGGCGGCTGCCCGTTGGTGCACGCATGATCGCGCGTCGCACGCTGCTGGCGGCGTCGGCCGCGGCGGCGATCGCCCCACGGGCCCGCGCGCAGGGCGCCACGATCAAGCTGGGCGTGCTGAACGACATGTCCGGCCCTTATCGCGACACGGGCGGCCCGTTGTCGGTGACCTGCGTGCGGCAGGCGGTGCAGGATTTCGGCGACCACGGCTTCGCGGTCGAGGTAGTCAGCGCCGACCACGGCAACAAGCCGGACCAGGGCGCCTCCATCGCGCGCCGCTGGTTCGACCAGGAGGGCGTGGACGTCATCCTGGACGTCCCCACCTCCTCCGTCGCGCTGGCGGTCAGCACCGTCGCGCGGGAAAAGAACAAGGTCCACCTGAACTCCGGCGCCGGCACCGTGGACCTGACGGGTTCGCAATGCTCGCCCAACACCGTTCAATGGACCTACGACGTCTACATGCTCGCCAAGTCGACCGGCGGCGCCATGGTGAAGGCCGGCGGCGACAGCTGGTTCTTCGTGACGGCGGATTACGTGTTCGGCCAGCAGCTTGCCAGTGAAACGATGAAGTTCGTCAAGGCGGCGGGCGGCAAGGTGGTCGGCGAGGTCCGTTACCCGTTTCCGGCCACGACCGACTTCTCTTCCTTCCTGTTGCAGGCACAGACCTCGGGCGCGAAGGTGCTGGGGCTGGCGAATGCCGGCGCCGACACGATCAACTGCATTAAGCAGGCGGCGGAGTTCGGCCTGACGCAGCGCATGAAGCTCGCGGCGCTGCTGATGTTCATCAGCGACGTGAACGGGCTGGGGCTGCAAACGGCGCAGGGCCTGACGCTGACGGAAAGCTTCTACTGGGACCTCAACGACCGCACCCGGGCCTTTTCCGCCCGGCTGAAGGACAAGGCACCGGACGTTCGCGCCGACATGGACCAGGCCGGCTGCTATTCCGCCGCGCTGCACTACCTCAAGGCGGTGGCGGATTTGGGCGTGGCCGGCGCCAAGGCGAGCGGCGCCGCGGCGGTGGCCCGCATGAAGGCGATGCCGACGGACGACGACGCGTTCGGCAAGGGCTCCATCCGCGAAGACGGGCGCGGGCTGTTCCCCGCCTATTTGTTCGAGGTGAAGAGCCCGGCGGAAAGCCAGAAGCCGTGGGATTACTACAAGCTGGTCGCCACGACCCCGCCGAACGAGGCATGGCGGCCGCTATCCGAAGGCGGCTGCCCGCTCGTGCACAGTTAAGAAGGCGCCATGTTCACGATCTTCGGCTATTCCGGGCCGCTGCTGTTCGGCCAGCTTCTCCTCGGCCTGATCAACGGGGCGTTCTACGCGCTGCTGTCGCTGGGGCTGGCGATCATCTTCGGCATGTTGAACATCATCAACTTCGCCCACGGTGCGTTGTTCATGGTGGGCGCGTTCGTGGCATGGATGCTGCAGAACTACCTGGGCCTGGATTACTGGTGGGCCCTGGTGCTGGCGCCGCTCGCGGTGGGCATCTTCGGCGTGTTGCTGGAAAAGACCGTGATCAGCCGGCTGTACCGCATTGACCATCTGTACGGCCTGCTGCTGACCTTCGGCCTGGCCTTGATCCTGGAAGGCCTGTTCCGCAACGAATACGGCTCCTCCGGGCTGCCGTACCGCATTCCGCAGGCGCTTTCCGGCGGCACCAACCTCGGCTTCATGTTCCTGCCGAACTATCGCGGCTGGGTGGTGCTGGTTGCCATCGTCGTGTGCCTGGCCACCTGGCTGGTGATCGACAAGACCTCCATCGGGGCGAAGCTGCGCGCGGCGACGGAGAATCCTGGCTTGGTGCAGGCCTTCGGCGTGAACGTGCCGCGGATGATCACGCTGACCTACGCGGCCGGGGTCGCGCTGGCGGCGTTCGCCGGGGTGCTGGCGGCGCCGATCTACTCCGTCAACCCGAACATGGGGTCCAACCTGATCATCGTCGTGTTCGCCGTGGTGGTGATCGGCGGCATGGGGTCGATCCTGGGCTCCATCCTCACCGGGTTCGGGCTGGGGGTGGCGGAAGGATTGACCAAGGTGTTCTACCCGCAAGCGTCGGCCACCGTGATCTTCGTGGTCATGGTCATCGTGCTGCTGGCGCGCCCGGCCGGCCTGTTCGGAAAGGCCGCCTGATGTTCGGCTTTTCGCGAGACCAGGGCATCGCGTTCCTGCTGCTGCTGGTGCTGGTCGTGGTTTGCCCGTTCGTCCTCTACCCCGTGTTCCTGATGAACGTGCTGTGCTTCGCGTTGTTTGCCAGCGCGTTCAACCTGCTGATCGGCTATGTCGGCCTGATGAGCTTCGGCCATGCCGCGTATTTCGGCATGGGCGCGTATGTTTCCGCCTATGCCGCCAAGGCCTGGGGGTTGACGCCGGAGCTGTGCGTGCTGCTGGGCGGCGTCACCGGCGGCTTGCTCGGCACGGTGTTCGGCTGGCTGGCGATCCGGCGGCAGGGCATCTACTTCGCCATGATCACCTTGGCGCTGGCGCAGATGAACTACTTCTTCTGCTTGCAAGCGCCCTTCACCCATGGTGAGGACGGCATTCAGCAAGTGCCCCGCGGCGCGGTGTTCGGGCTTATCCCGCTAAGCAACGACTTCGCCATGTATGTGTTTATCGCGGTGATCTTCCTCCTGTTCTTCCTGCTGATCCACCGGATCGTTTATTCGCCATTCGGGCAGGTGCTGAAGGCGATCCGCGAGAACGAGCCGCGGGCGACATCGCTCGGCTACCGCACGGACGACTACAAGCTGATCGCCTTCATTTTGTCATGCTTCATCGCTGGTATCGCCGGAGGTGCGAAGGCGTTGGTGTTCGGGATCGCGACGCTGACGGATGTTAACTTCGAGACCTCGGGAGAGATCGTGTTGATGACATTGGTCGGCGGCATGGGAACCATCTTCGGCCCCGGGGTCGGCGCGCTGGTGCTCAAGGGCATGGAGAACTACTTGGCCGGGATCGGCTCGTGGGTGACGGTGGTGCAGGGCTGCATCTTCGTCGTCTGCGTGCTCGCGTTCCGCCGCGGCATCATCGGCGAACTCGGGGCGCGGCTGAAGCTCGGGCTTTGAGCTACGCTACCCTGTATGCCGCGATGGCGCGACTGAACGTCCAGCTGACGGCCATGGCGTCGCTGGGCGCGGAGATGAAGCTGCGGCTGGCGGGGGAGGCGGGCGATCCGCTGACCCGGCCGCTGCTGCAATCCATCACCGATCTGCTGGGCCCAGGGCTGCTGGACGACATGGAGGATGGCGAGGAAGCCGGCGCGCTGGGCCTGCTGCAAACCTTCTTCCGCGATGCGTCCAGCCTGCTCGACGCCCCCGGGGCGAAGCCGGGCTGGACGCATTCGGACCCGGTCATCCTCCGCTCGCTGGGCCGCTCCTCCCGCAGCAACATCTTCAGCATCCTGGCGCTGCTGCCGGGGCGCCCGGCGTTGGAGGCGGCAATCGCCGGCGGTGCGCGGTTCCTCGACGTGGGGACGGGGGTGGGGCAGGTGGCGATGACGGCGGCCCGCACCTGGCCGCACCTGCATGTGGTCGGGATCGACCTTTGGCAACCGTCGCTGGCCATTGCCCGTGAAACCCTGGCCGCCAGCGAAGTGGCGGACCGCGTGGAATTGCGCCACCAGGACTTGGCGGAGCTGGACGACCAGGACGCGTTCGCCCTGGCCTGGCTGCCCGCGCCGTTCATCCCCGGTGCGGTGGTGGCGGGCGCGATGCCCCGCCTGTGGCGCGCCATGGCGCCCGGGGGCTGGCTGGTGGTGGGACTCTTCGCCATCCCGCCGGAGCCGCTGCCCGGCGCCGTTGCACAGCTTCGAACCCTGCGCGGCGGCGGCCGGCCCTGGACGCCCGGCGAGATGGTGCAGTTGATGCAGGACGCCGGGTTTGTGGACGTGGAGTGCCCGCCGCCTACCGGCATGGTGCGCGTGATCGGCCGCCGGCCGCCGGGCTAATCGTCCTCGCCTCGGTGGTGGCTGCCGAACCGCCGTGTCATCGGCGTGGCGGTGACCCCGTGCACCAACACGGAGCTGCCGATCGCCAGGCTGATCATCGGCCACAGCGCCGCCGACCCTGTCTCATCCAGGATGAGCATCGCGTAGAACAAGGCGGCCGCGCCCACCGGTCCGAACCATCCCGCGAACGCGGCACTGCGGAACGACCGCGTCCACGGCATGAACCGTCCCAGCAGCAACCAGGCCGGCAAGCGGCGCAGCAGCAGGAGGGCGACGGCATAGGCGGCGCCGCGCCAGCCCAGGGCGATCCAGGCCGCCCACGGGATGGCCGCCCCGAACAGGATCAGCACCGGCAGGTCGAAGAAACGGGCTAACGCCTCGCTGAAGCGCTCGTGGTGCTCGGCGACCTGCGCTTCACGGTGGCTGTTGTTCAGCACGGCCCCGGCCACGAACGCCGCCAGGATCTCGTCGCCGCCCAGCAGGCGCGTCCCCGCCGTGGTCGCCAGCGCCAGCGCGATGGTCACCGTGAGCAGGGAGGCGTCGTCGGCATCGGGTCGCGTCCGCGCCCATTCCAGCAATTTCGCCGTGACCCAGCCCGCCGCGGCCCCAACCAAGACGGCGCCGCCGATCTCCCACACCACCACGCGGAGCAGCCAGGTCATCCAAGCGTCGACATGGCTGTGCTGCATGAGCAGGATCGGCAGCATGACCAGCGGCAGGGCAAGCCCGTCATTGATGCTGCTTTCGGCCGTAAGTGCATGTCGCAGCCGCGCGGGCACGGCGTGCTCGGCCAAGTGGCCGGTCAGGATGGGGGAAGACAGCACCGGGTCCGTCGGCGCCACGGCAGCGCCCAGCAACAAGCAGCCGAGCAGGGGCAGGTCGAGCAAGCCCACCGCCACGGCCGACCCCGCCGCCCACATCAGCACCATGCCCGGCCCCAGCGCCACGCAAAGGCCTTGCCAGTTCTGCCGCAACCAATACGCCGGCAGCCGCATCGCCGCCCCGGTGAGCGCGATGGCAAGGGTGATGCGGGCCGCTTCCCGCAGGATGGCCGCGTCGAGCGGGTTGGCCGCCGGGTCCAGGTGCAGCAGCCCGGCGCCGAACGGCCCCACTGCCACACCGGCCAGGACGCAGGCCAAGGGCTCGGACACCCAAAGCTGCTGGTTGACGACCCCGGAGGTTGCCCCTAGTGCGACAAGGAGACCGAAGACGCAGAGAACCAGCAGCCAGCCCTCCGTCACGACCGCAATCCGTTATCGACGCCCGTCTGTCCTGCCGCTCCGATGATTGCTGCACCCACGCTTTGACACCTCTGCTTTCCACACCACCACCCACGCCACGGGCCAACACAACCGGGCTTGCCTGCCCGCACATGTTGTCCTACACCGCGCGCTCGGTTGCGCCCGTAGCTCAATTGGATAGAGCACCAGACTACGAATCTGGGGGTTGGAAGTTCGAGTCTTTCCGGGCGCGCCAGTTCAGCGTTGGTAGTCAACGAGTTGCACGCTGCGTGCCATACGTCCTCAGGCAGGCGTGCGCCGCACGTAGGCGCTCGTGAGCTTGTCCAGGCTGGCGCAGCCGATCAGTGCGAGAGTCCGCTCGATATCGGCCGCGACCATCGCGATCACCTCCCGCACCCCGGCTTCCCCGGCGGCGGCAAGGCCGTATAAGGCGGCGCGGCCCAGCATCACGGCGTTCGCCCCGAGTGCGACGGCCTTCACGACGTCCGTGCCGGTTCGGACGCCGCTGTCCAGCAGCAGGGTGCGCTCGCCCGCGCGTGAGCGGATTTCGGCGAGGATTTCGATGGGCGCCGCAAAGTCGGCGAGCTGCCGGCCGCCGTGGTTCGACAGCACCACGGCATCGGCGCCGGCGTCGAAGCAGCGTGCGGCGTCGTCCGCGTTGAGGACGCCCTTGACGATCAGCAGGCGGGGCCATCGCTCGCGCAGCCGGGCGAGGTCGGTCCAGTTGAAGCTGGCATCCATTTGCCGGCGCATCAGTGCGGCCTGGGCGGCCACGTCGCGGCTCCCGGGGCCCGACATGTGCGCGAGTTGCGGCAGCCCGTGGCGGAGCTGCTGCCACGTCCAGGCCGGGTGCCGGGCGAAGTCCACGATGGCGCCGGGTGTGGGCCGGAACGGCACGGTAAAGCCGTTGCGCAGGTCGCGTTCGCGCTTGCCGTTCACCGGGACGTCGACGGTCAGAACCAGTGCCGTGCAGCCGGCGGCCAGCGCGCGGTCAACCAGCTGGTCCGCCAATGCGCGCTGCACGACATAAAGCTGGAACCAGACCTCGCCGCCGCCGCGCCGCACCACCTCTTCCACGCTGGTGGTCGCCGCAGTCGATAGGATAAGCGGAATGCCAGCACCGGCCGCTGCGCGGGCGAGGGCGACGTCGCCATCGGCCCACATCGCGCCGGCCAGGCCGATCGGTGCGATCGCCATCGGCAGCGCTCGGCGCGTGCCCAGCCAGGTTGAGCCGCAATCCACGGTGCTGACATCCTGCAGCCGATGCGGGTTGAACAGGATGCGCCCGAACGCATCGGGATTGCGCTCCAGCCCGCGCTCGTCATCCGCACCGCCTTCCAGGTAATCGAACACCATCTTCGGCAGGCGGCGACGAGCGCGGCGCCGGAAATCTGCCAGGTTCACGACGGCTGTCATGCACCCGGCCGGTTCGTAGAGGCATGGTTCGATGGGTGGACGAGTTCCTCCGCCGTCATGGGCTGACGCGGACCTCCACGAGCGCCTGGGTGCGCTCGGTCGTGACGTGGGCAATGGCGGCGGCGAGCACGCCGGGCAGGTCGGCGGCCCGGTCCACGCAGGCCGTCCAGGCGCGGCTGGCTTCGGCGACCTTGGTGAAGTCGGGGCTGGGCTCCAGCGAGGTGAGGGGCATGCGGTTGGCCTGCGCGGCGTGGCCGTTCGGGTAAAGGCTCACGACGGATTGCCGTACGGCGCCCCATTCGCGGTTGTTGAGGACGATCAGCAACACGGGCAGGCCGAGCGCCTCGGCGATCTGGTGGCAGGCGACGGGGTTGGCGAACATGTAGGAGCCGTCGCCCATGGTGGCGATGACCAGGCGGTCGGGCTCGGCGAGTTGCATGCCGAGCGCGGTGGGAAAGGACCAGCCAAGGCCGCCGCTATGCGGTTCCTGGAACCAGGAATGCGGCTCGCGGAAGGTGAACGGTTCCAGCGGACAGCCGAGCTCGGACAGCACGGACGCGCGTCGGCCTTCCAGCGCCCGGGACAGGCAGAGGCTGACATAGGCCTTGGTCATCTGCGCACTGTTCGCACCGGCTTCCGCGGCCGCCAGGGCACGGGCGCGGCCTTGCCGGGCCGGCTCGGCCAGGCGGGTGTGGCGCGTGGAGCGGAGTGCGGCCTGGGCCGCGAGGCGGGGCTGCAAGGCGGCGGCGAGCGTCCGCAGGACGTCCGCCGTCTCGCCCGCCAGCGAGATGTCGGCGCGGAAATTGCGGACGGGGAAGCGGGCGTAGAGCGGGTCAGGCCCGGCCTGGATGACTTTGCAGCCGGGGCGGGGCGCGTGGATGGCGGGGGACCAGGGGGCCAGCGAGTTCAGGACCAGCACCACATCCGCGTCGGCGAGATAAGGCGCCGGATCGATGCCGACATGCATCGGGTGGTCGGTGGGGATGGCGAGCTGCACGGCCCAGTACTGGCAGACGGGGATGGCCCAATCCGCGGCCAGTTGGGACAGGGTGGCGAAGCCCTCCGCCGACCCGGCCCCGCGTTGCGCGATGATGAGCGGGCGCTCGGCCGTGGCAAGCAGGGCGGCGGCTTCGGTGATCGCGTCCGGCGCCGGGGCAACGGAGACCGGGCGCATGCGCGGCGACGCGCCCAAGGCATCCGCCGGGCAGGGCTGGCACAGCACCTCACGCGGGAGGCTGACATAGACCGGCCCTTTCGGCGTGGAGGCGGCGATGGCGTAGGCCCGGTCCACCACGTCCGGGACTTGCTCGGGGAAGCGAAGCTCGTAGTCCCATTTGGACGCTTCGCGCACCAAGGCGGCCTGGTCGCGCATCTCCTGCCCCCACCCGATCGGCACGGTGCGGGCGCCGAAGCGGCCGGCCTCCGTCGTCGGGGTGCGGCCGGAAAACAGCAGCACCGGCACGTGCTCGGTGGCGGCGTTGATCGCACCGATCGCGCAGTTGGCCAGGCCCACGTTGGTGTGCGCCATCACAGCCTGCGGCCGGCCGGTCAGCAGGTAGTAGCCGTGCGCCATGCCCATGGCGGCGTGTTCGTGCGGGATGACGACGGCGTTGGGCAGGGCGATATTGCCCGCGGCGGCCTCCGCCAGGCCTTCGATGATGGGCGGGAAATCCGTGCCGGAGTTGGCGAAGATCCAGTCCACGCCAACGGCCTTGAGCCGGGCGAGCAGGGCGCCGCCGGCCGTGATGGTCGGGGTCTCGGTCATAGGGGGTTCCTAGTTGGCAAGCAGGCTGGGCAGCCAGGTGGCAATGATGGGCAGGGCGGCGAGCAGGGCCAGGCGCAGCAGGTCCGTCACGATGAACGGCGCCACGCCGCGGAAGATGGTGGAGAATTTTAGCTCGCCGACGACGCTCTTGATGACGAACACGTTCATGCCGACCGGCGGGTGGATAAGGCCCAGCTCCACCGTCATGACGATGATGACGCCGAACCAGATCGGGTCGAAGCCGAGCTGCTGGATGACGGGGAAGACGATCGGCACCGTCAGGATGATCATGGCCATGGCGTCCATCAGGCAGCCGAGCACGAGATACATCAGCAGCAGCAGCGCCAGCACGCCGTATGGCCCGACGCCGAGCCCGGTGAGGAACGCGGTAACGGCCTGCGGCGTCCCGGTGATGGTGAGGAAATAGCCGAACAGCAGCGCGCCGATCAGCACGGTGAACACGGCGGCGGCGGTCCGCGTCGCCTGCAGCAGCGACAGCAGGATGAGCGGCCCGGTGAGGCGGCGCCGCGCCACCCCGATGAGGAACGCGCCGCCCGCGCCCATGCCGCCGGCCTCCGTGGGGGTGAACAGTCCGCCATACAGCCCGCCGATGACGAAGACGAACAGCAGGATGGGGGACCAGACGTCCCGGAGTGCGCGGAATCGCGCGGCCCAACTGCTGCGCGGACCGCGGGGCAGCAGGTCCGGCCGGACCCAGCCGATCACCGCCAGGGTGATCATGTACATCACCACGGCAAGCAGGCCGGGGATGATGCCGGCCATGAACAGCTTGCCGATGTCCTGCTCGGTGATGATGCCGTACACCACCAGCACGGTGGATGGCGGGAACATGGCGCCCAGCGTGCCGCCGGCGGCGATGGTGCCGGCGGCGATGGATTCCGGGTAGTTGAACCGACGCATCTCCGGATAGGCCACGGTGGAAAAGGTGGCGGCGGTGGCCACGGACGAGCCGGAGATGGCGGCGAACCCGGCGCAGGCGATGATGGTGGCGAAGCCGAGCCCGCCGCGCAGATGCCCGAGCAGGGTGTTTGCCGCGCGAAACAGCTCCTCGCTCATGCCGGAGTTCGACACGAAGGCGCCCATCAGGAGGAACATCGGGATGACCCCGAAGGTGTAGTCCGTGACGGTGCGCATCGATGTCTGCCCGATCAGCGCCAGCGCAGGCCCGCTGCCGGCCAGGGCGCCGAACCCGGCAACGCCGACCAGGCCCATGGCCATGCCGACCGGCACGCGCAGCAGCATCATGCCGAACAGCGCCAGGAAGCCGACCAGGGCTACGGTGTCGGGCGTCATTCCACGGGCGCCATGCTGTGGGCCTCGTTCACCGTGCCGGGCGCGAACACCAGGCGGAAGGTGCGCACGGCGATCAGCACGACGGCGGACACGTCGCCCAGCCAGGACAGCAGGAAGAACGGCCAGGTGGGCAGGTGCAGATCATAGGTCAGCACGTGCTGCGCCCGGGTCGCGACCACCTTGTCGAACAGCATGACGGTCTGCACCGTGACGACGAACAGCAGCACGAGCGTGGCGAACACGTCGATGATCCGCTTCCAGCGGCGGGACGCCAGTTCCCACACCAGGTCCACCGTGATGTGCGCCCCGCGATAGGACGTGGCGGCGATGCCCCAGAAGATCAGCACACCCAGGAACAGGCGGCCGAAATCATAGCCGTCCGGGATGCTGTAGTTGAAGAAGTAGCGCAGCAGCACGGAGATGAAGATGTCCGCCGCGACCAGGCCGACGAAGCCGGCGGCGATCCACTCGATGCCGCTGATGATGCGGTCGGCAAGCGTGCGCCGGCGCGGCTGGAGGGCCGGGCCGGCGCTGAGGTCAGTAGGCTGCACCGTGCGCGGCCAGCTTGGCCTTCAAATCGGTCAGGATGGGCGCCGGGTCCTGCCCGGCCTTGCGGACCCCCGCTTCCCAGGCCGCAGTGACGGGTTGCAGGGCCGTCTTCCAGGCCGCGAGCTGCTCCGGCGAAAGCTCCACCACGGTCTGGCCCGCGGTCTTCTTGGTGATCTCGATCCCGGAATGCTCATACTCGGCCCATGGCGTGGCGAGCTTCTGCGCCCAATCCGGCGTGCAGTGGTGGTCCACCACGGCCTTCTGCGCCGCGGACATACCGTCGTACGTGGCTTTGTTGAACGCCATCACATAGGAGCTGGTGTATAGCGGGAAGTCGATGTGGAACTTCGTCACGTCGTTGATGTGGAACAGGAACTGCGAGTTCCAGAAATCCGTGATGGCGCCGGCGACGCCGCGGCTGATGATGTCGCGCGATTCGCCGATGGAAGCCTGGACGTTGGTGCCGCCCAACGTGGTGATCATCTGCGCCACCGTTTCCTGCGCCGGGCGAACCTTGAGGCCCTTGACGTCCTCCGGGGTCACCACCTTGACCTTGGAGTGCAGGGTGCCCGGGTCGGCGATGAAGGCGACGCAGAAATGGGTGTCTGCCATCTCACGCGCGGCATGGGGCGCGTACCACTCGTCCACCGCGGCAGACCCGCCTTCGGCATCCTTGGTCATGAACGGAAGTTGCGGTGCGTTGATGATGGGGAAGCGGCCGGGCTGGTAGCCGGGGCTGATCCACGCGACATCCGCGATGCCATCCCGCGCCATGTCGTAATGGTCGAACGCCTTGCCGAGTTGCTCCGCGGGGAAGATGGTCGCGGTGATGGTGCCGCCGGACTCCTTGGTCATGTCGGCCGCCCAATCCTTCACGGTTTGCACCAGGGGGTGCGAAGGTGGGACCCACAGGGAAATCCTAAGGTTGACCGGCTTGTCCTGCGCGTGGGCGGCGGGAACGCCTGCCGCCAGCGTCGCCAGCAGTGCCAGCGCCCATCCTGTCTTGGTCATTCGTTTGTTTCCTCCGTTATGTCTTTCAGTCCGGCCGCGATGCGGCGGAGCGCCGCCAGCAGCATCGGCTTGTCCGCGCCCACCAGCGCGTCCAGCTTCGCATCGTGCTGCGCGGAATGGGCCTGCATGGTGACCAGCATGGCTTCGCCCTTGGCGGTCAGCCGCACCACGTAGCTGCGCTGGTCGGCCGTTTTCCGCCGGCGGGTGATCAGCCCTTCCGCGGCGAGTTGCTTGAGCGTCCCGGTCAGGGTGGAGCGGTCGCGGCCGCAGATGCGGCTGAGCGCGCCGGGTGTCAGGCCAGGGCTGTCGTGCAGGATGGTCAGCAGGGTGTACCAGCCGGGCTTCAGCTCGGCACCGCCGGCGCCTTGGCGGATGGCGGCGAACGACGCCTCCTGCGCGATGCGCAGGTGGTAGCCGACGTTGTCCCGGAAAGCGGCCGGGGCAAGCGGCTCGTCGGCGTTGGCCGGCTCCGGCAGCTTGAGCGCGCTAGAACGGATGATCCTGCATCCCCTCACCCTCGTCTTTCTCGCGCTTGGTCGCGCGCTTTACGGTATCTGTATCGGCCACCACTGGCTTTGACAAGGTGGTTGGATACACGGCAAGTTTGAGGACAAAACTATCCAGAGGAGGAGGCGGGTGATGCGGATCGCGGTGGTCGGCGCCGGCGCGATGGGCGCGCTGTTCGGCGGCAGTCTTACGGAAGCCGGATACGACGTGGTGCTGGTCGACGTGCCCGGTCCGCATCTGCAGGCCATGCAATCGGCTGGGCTGCGCCTGCATACCGATGCCGGGGCGCGGGTCGTTTCCGTCCAGGCCGGCACGGCGGAGGCCTTCGCAGGCGCGCGGGACCTGTTGATCGTCTTCACCAAGGGTCCGCACACGGGCGCGGCGCTGCGGGCCGCCGCGCATCTCGCCGGGCCGGACACGAGGGTGCTGACCGTGCAGAACGGGCTGGGCAACGCCGAGCGCATCGCCGCCGCGCTGCCTGGCATCCGGGTCCTCGTGGGAGTGACCAACTGGCCGTCCGACCTGCACGGGCCCGGACACGTTTCCTCCCACGGCCACGGCAGCGTGCGGATCTGGACGGCGGATGGGCAAGCCGATCCGGTTGTGCGGCAAGTGTCGGACGCCCTTTCCTCGGCCGGATTGAACTGCGAAGCGGACCCGGCAGTCGGGGTGGCGATCTGGGAGAAGGTGGCGTTCAATGCCGGCTTCAACTCGGTTTGCGCCGCGACCCGGCTGGCGGTGGGCGGCATCGCGGACAGCCCCGACGGGCGGGCGCTCGTGCTGGCGGTGGCGATGGAAACCCTCGCGGTGGCCCGGGCGCGCGGTGTCGCCGTCGACGAGGCGCGGGTCCGTGCCATGGCCGAGGGGGCATTTACCGGCCACCGGGGACACAAACCGTCCATGCTCCAGGACGTGCTGGCCGGGCGACAAACGGAGATCGACTCGATCAATGGCGCCGTCGTCGAGGCGGGGGAGGCCTCCGGCGTGCCGACGCCGGTCACCCGCGTGCTGCGTGACATCGTGCGCCTGATCGATCTCGGCCGAGGCTCCGGCGACCCGGAACCGAGTGCCTCAACGGGACAGCCACAATGAGGACGCAGGTCGCCATCATCGGTGCGGGGCCGGCGGGTCTCATGCTCGGCCAATTGCTGACCCGTGCCGGGATCGACAACGTGATCGTGGAGCGGCAGTCCGGCGAGTACGTGCTGGGCCGCATCCGCGCGGGCGTGCTGGAGCAGGGCACGGTCGACCTGCTGGAAGCGAGCGGCGCCGGGGCGCGCATGCGGGCGGAGGGCATTCCGCATACTGGCTTCACCCTCTGCTTCGACGGCGACCCGCTTAGGATCGACCTTGCGGGTCTGACCGGCCGTTCGGTGATGGTGTATGGCCAAACCGAAGTCACGCGGGACCTGATGGCCCAGCGTGCCGCCTCCGGCGCCGAAACGCTGTACGAGGCGAAGGACGTGTCGCTGCACGATCTCGGCGGCAGCCCCAGCATCAGCCTGACCCGGCACGGTGTCCGCACCACGCTGGACTGCGACTTCATCGCCGGCTGCGACGGCTATCACGGCGTGTCGCGTGCCAGCGTGCCGGCAAACGCCGTGCGGATGTTCGAGCGGGTTTACCCGTTCGGCTGGCTGGGCGTGCTGGTGGACAAGCCGCCGGTGGCCCACGAGTTGATCTACGCCCACCACGAACGCGGCTTCGCCCTGTGCTCCATGCGCTCGGCCACCCGCAGCCGCTACTACCTGCAATGCCGCCTGGACGAGCAGGTTGGCGAGTGGCCGGACGACCGCTTCTACGCCGAGCTGGCCCGGCGCCTGCCCGCCGACACCGCGGCGGCCCTGGAACCCGGCCCGTCCATCGAGAAATCGGTCGCCCCGCTGCGGTCCTTCGTGGCGGAGCCGTTGCGCTTCGGTTGCCTGTTCCTCGCTGGGGATGCCGCCCACATCGTGCCGCCGACCGGCGCCAAGGGGCTCAACCTGGCGATCCACGACGTGCGCTGCCTGTTCGAGGCGTTCGCCGACCATTACCGCGCCGGGTCGGCGGCGGGGATCGACCACTATTCCGCCCGCGTGCTGGACCGCGTTTGGCGTACGGAGCGTTTTTCCTGGTCGATGACGTCCCTGCTGCATACCTTCCCGGATGCCGACGCCTTTACCCGCCGGCTGCAACGCGCCGAGTTCGACACGCTGGCCAGGTCCCGGATGCTGCAAACCGTCCTCGCCGATAACTACGTCGGCCAGCTCGGGTGATCGCAGCGGCGGATAGCGCACGCCCGGTTCGGCATTGTAAGGCTGGTTGCGTTCAGCCCCTCCGGATCAGTTGAATGCCGTCAGGTCCAGGCACGCCCACGCTCGATCAGTTGCAAGTGTTCGTCCATGTCGTGGATGCCGGCAGCTTCACCGCCGCGGCCCGGAAGCTGAACCGGGCCTTGTCCGTGATCAGCTACACCGTCAGCAACCTGGAAGCCCAGCTCGGCCTCAACCTGTTCGACCGCACGTCCAGCCGCCGGCCGCAGTTGACGGAAGCCGGACGGGTCGTGCTGGCGGAGGCACGTTCCGTCGTGGGCGGCGTCGATGCGCTGCGCGCCAGGGTCGCGGGCATGCTGCAAGGGTTGGAAGGCGAGCTGCACGTCGTGCTGGACTCGTTGCTTTCGCGAACGCACGTGGTGGACGCGCTCACGGCGTTCTCGCGTGAATACGTGTCGGTGCAGTTGCACCTGCACGTGGAAACGCTGGGTGCGGTGGCGGGCCTGGTGCTGGATGGCTCGGCGGCGGTCGGGATCAGCGGCCCGTTCACGGCCGTGCTTGATGGGGCTGCAGCGAAGCAGCGTCGGCAGCCTGCGGATGGTGCCGGTCGCCGGTTGCCAGCATCCTTTGGCCACCGTGCCGCCGGGCGGCCACCCGCCCGGCGCCAGCCGCGACCACGTCCAGCTCGTCATCTACGACCGGTCGCCCTTCACGGCCGGGCAGGATTTCAGCGTCAACGCCAACCATACCTGGCGGTTGGCGGAACTGTGCTCCAAGCACATGCTGCTTCGCGCCGGGATGGGCTGGGGCATGATGCCGCGGGCCATGGTGGAAGACGACATCGCGAGCGGCGTGCTCGTCCAGCTCGAGATCCCGGACGCGGTCGCGTTCGACTACAGGCTGGACGCGATCTACCGCACCGACACGCCGCTGGGGCCGGCCGCTTGCTGGCTCGCCGTATGTGAGCCGCTGGTTCGATCGCCGCCGCGGCACCGCCGTCGCCCTGATCACGTCGGGCCAATACATGGCCGGGGTGGCATGGCCGGCCTTGTTCGCCAGCGTCATCGCCGGCTATGGCTGGCGTGTGGGCTATCTGGGCTTCGCTGCAATCGTCCTGGTCTGCACCGTGCCCTTGGCGGTTGTGTTCCTGCGGCCGGCGCCAGTCCCTCTCCCAGGCGTGGGCGGCGGCCTTCGCAGCAATGATAGGGGGCGCGTGCTGGGATGGCCCGCCCGCCTGGTGCAGTTCATGCTCTGCACGGCTGGCTTCTGCTGCTGCATTCCCATGTCGATCCCGCAGGGCCACCTGGTGGCATTCTGTGGCGACCTCGGCATCACCGCGAACACCGGCGCGGCCATGCTGTCGGTGCTGCTCGGCTGCGCCTTTCTGAGCCGCCAACTCTGGGGGCTGTTCGCCGACCGGTATGGCGGGCTGCTCTGCGTGCTGGCAGGGAATGTGTGCCAGGCCGTGGCGGTGGTCGGTTTCATGCAGACGCAGAGCGAGGCCGGGCTGTTTGCCGTGTCCGCCATCTTCGGCCTCGGCTTCTCGGGCATCATCCCGGCCTATGTGGTGGCGGTCCGCGACCTGTTCCCCGCTGCCGAGGCATCCTGGTGCGTGCCGCTCGTGCTGTTCACGTCGTTCAGCGGCATGGCGGCCGGCAGTTGGCTGGCGGGGGCGCTGTATGACCGGTTCGGCTATTATGCGCCTGCCTTCGGCCTGGGTGTGCTGTTCGACCTGATGAACCTTGCCCTGGTGGGCACCCTTGTTCTTCGGAGCCGTGGCCGCGGGGGCCGCCCGTTGCTGCACGCCGCAACGGCCGATGCGTAAGCCGACGCGGCACGGCGGATGACCTTGTTCGGCGTGTCCGTGCGGTCGCTGGTGCTGCTGTGGCTTTCGGGTGCGGCGCTGCGCGCCACCATCCTGGCCCTGCCGCCGGTGCTGCCGCGCGTCACGAACGAGTTCGGCCTGACCGGCAACGACATCGGCCTGCTGACCGGCCTCCCACCCCTGCTGTTTGCCCTGCTGGCCGTGCCGGGTTCGGTGCTGGTGGTCCGGGCCGGCCCGGTGGTGGCGCTCCTGGTCGGCTTGGCACTGAACGCGGCCGGCGCGGCAGCCCGCGGCCTGTCGCCCGACGCGCTCACGCTGGAGGCCGCAACCGCGATCATGTGCCTCGGCGTCGCCGTGATGCAGCCGGCGCTGCCGCCCCTCGTGCGGTCCTGGGCGCCGGAGCGCATCGGCTTTGCGACGGCGGTGTATACCAACGGTTTGCTGTTCGGCGAACTGGTTCCGGTTGCCTGGGTGCCGCAGCCCGTGCTGCCCGTGGTGGGCGGCGGCTGGCGTGCGTCCCTGGTGGTGTGGGCCCTACCCGTGCTCGCGACGGCGCTGCTGATGCTCCTGCTGGGGCGCCGACCGCGGCCGGCAACCAGGGCCGCCGCGCGGTGGATGCCGGATTGGCGGGATGGCCGCGTTTGGCGATGCGGCCTGCTGCTGGGCGGTGTGAACGCCACCTATTTTGGGTTGAACGGCTTCGTGCCGGGCTGGCTGACCGCAACCGGCTCGCCGTTCCTGGTGCAACCGGCGCTGCTCGCGCTGAACCTGGCACAGATCCCCGCATCGCTGCTGCTGCTGGTGTATGCCGGGCGGCTCGTACGCCGGCCATTGGCTTATGGCGGTGCCGGCGTCTTGCTGGCGGCTGGCGTGCTGGGGATCATCTTGATGCCCGGCCCGGCCGCCGTGGCATGGGCAGCCCTGGCCGGGTTTGCCGGCGCGATGCTGCTGACCCTCGCCCTGGCACTGCCGTCCCTGCTGGGCGAGGCGGCCGATGTGCCGCGCCTGTCGGGGGGCATGTTCACCGTCAGCTACGGCCTCGCGGTCGGTGCGGCGCTGCTGGCCGGCCGGCTGTGGAGCGCGACGGGGTGGCCCGCCTTCGCGCTGCTGCCGTTTCTGGCCACAGCCCTGGCCGTCATCCTGCTTGGTGCGACGCTGGAACTACGTCGGACATGAGCGCTTCTCGGCGACCGGGCGGCCTCGACGTCCATGCCGACCGGTGCCTCCGCTGAAGCGCATGAACTTGCGCGCAGGGCAGTTAGTGTCGATGCCGTAGCCGGGCTAACGCGCGCCGTGCGCCGCGGTCAGGCCACCTTACGAGCTGCCAGTGAGTCGGCCGGCACCGAGGATGTGGCCGTCGTCGGCTTGGACGATCACCGCCACCTCCTCGCCAGCCGGCATGGCCGCTTGCAGATGCGCAGGGCTGCCGGTCCAGATGCCCGTCACCACCATTGACCGCACGATGTTGGCTTCCAGCAGCGTGCGCCCTCCGTTCTCGCCACGTCCGACACGCGTCTGGTGCTGGCGGTCGTAGCCGAGCAACAGCACCGTGCCGTGCCCGTTGCCGGCGCCCAGGTTGATGGTCAGCCGGCCCGCGTCACGCACGATGTCGACGCTTGCAGCCGTCTGCTCCTGCTCCGTGGCACGGGCCAAGGTAGTGGCGACGGCCGCGGGGTCCGAGCCGACGGCGTCGAACCGCCCGTCCACGATCATGGCCGGCGTGTACACATCCGGACTCACTGACAGCGCCACGTAGCGGCGCTGGCGCTCCGTGGCGGCGGCGAAGCTGAACGGGTCCTGCCAGCCGAGGCTGTTCCAGTAGGTGACGTGGAAGGTCAACGGCAGCAGGTCCCGCCTGGTGCGCGCCATTTCGGCCACCAGCGCGTCGGCTGGCGGGCAGGAGGAGCAGCCCTGGGACGTGAACAGTTCCACCACCACCGGACGGCGTGCGGCCTCCGCGGAGGCCGAGTTAGGGCCGGAAATCATCCCCAACCCGGCGGCCGCCCAAACGAGCCAACGATTGCGCATGCACCTCTCCCAGTCGATGGCGGCCAAGTGAATGGGCGGTACAATGCAGGTGGGCAAGGTTATGGCAAGCGTCGAGACGCAGCGTTCGGCTGCCCGTTCGCTGGTTTCGTACCGGCTGGCAGACGGAACGATTACGGCCCCGCACCGTTGCGCTCCGCATGGACGATGACAAGAAAAGCGGCGGCCGGTTTCATCCCCTGCCAATTGCCACATGCGGGGTCGAATCCTGGCACCTCAACCGATTTCGCATCGCCTTCCGCAGTCCGCAGAAGCCGATTGCCCTGGCGCAGCAGTTCATCCACAGCTTCTGCGCCGTCCTGAACAGCCCGGCCGCCACCGTGGAAGCGTTCGACGGCAACCGTTTCAAGTTCAACGGCAAGATTTCCCTCACCCGTGACCACTCCACGTGGCAGCCCCATTACGACTGGGTGCAGAGGATTACCGGGCCCGGCGAGTTCATGAACGGCTTCACCGTGCAAACGCTGAAGCGCGACTCGATGGCCGCCGATGACATCATCCCCGGCTTGGTCGGCGCAGCCGCTGGAGGCTATATCGGCCTCAGGGTCGGCTCGCTGGTCGGGCCCCCGGGCGCCGTCGTGGGCGGCGTGGCCGGCATGGTGGCCGGCGCAGCCGTGGCCATCGACATCAACCGGCATCACTTCCTGGCCGGACGGCGTGCCTGGCGGATCGACCATGCCCGCAACTTCGTGCCCGACGGTCTGCCCAGCCCGTATCCGGACGATGCGTATATCTTGGAGACCTCCGCCATGGAGCGGTTCTCCGAGCATTTGTTCTGGCTGGCCAAGCCGCTGCTCGACCACTCCGTGGTGTTCGTTTGGTGCAACCTGCTGGGCAATTTCGTGCGGATGTTCCAGGCCCGCATGCTGTCCTCGTCGGAATGGCCGCTCGAGGCTGGCTGGCAGATCGACGGGCGCACCGGATCGCACTGGATGCGTAACGAGGGTCCGGAAAAGCAGGTCAAGGGCTGTCGGGACTTTTCCGAGTTGAAGCGGCTTTACCCGCGGCTGACCGACTGAAGCGGTTGCTGCTACGCGCCGGGCATCAAGTGTCTTCGATGCCCGTCCCCGTGAGGATCTGACAAGCTCTGGCATATACCGGCGCATCCACCATGCGCCCCCCGACCGACACGCTGCCGCGCCCCGCACGTGTCGCGTCCTCGTAGGCAGTCACGACCTCACGCGCCCAGGCGATGTCCGCCTCGGTCGGCCGATACACAGCTTCTGCCACGCCGACTTGCGCCGGGTGGATGCACAGGATGCCGGTCATGCCGAGACTGCGCGATACCCGGACCGCACGCTCGAAGACGGGGAGGCGGCGGTGCTCAGGGATAGCCCAGGCCGGTCCCCATGCCTCCAGCCCGGCCGCCCGCGCGGCCAGTGCGACGTGTGCCGCAGGTCCGCGTAGCGCCGTCGGCCCGGCCTCGACGCCCAGTGCGGCCGCATAATCCTCGCCGCCCCAAGCCAGCGCCGAAAGGCGCCGAGCGTGGCTGATCGCCTGCGCGGACAGCACGCCGCGCGGTGTCTCGATCTGAGCCGACACCTGCACCGCGCCGGGGCGCAGCCCTGCCCGGGCTTCCGCCTCCGAGATGGCCGCATCCAAAGCCACCAACTCCTCGGCCGCTTCGGATTTCGGCAGCATCAGCCCGACGACCCCATCGAGCACGGCACTGCCGACGTCGTGCCGCAGGTGCTCCGGTTGATTGTTGAGGCGGACCCAGATCTCCAACCCGCGGCTGCGCAGGCTGGCGACCGCAGCAGGAAGCGCCGCGCGCGCGGCTTGTTTCTGCTCGGGAGGGATGGAGTCTTCCAAATCGAGCATCACCGTTCGTGTGCCGGTGTCATGCGCCCGGGCAATGAACCGCTCGGCCAGCGTCGGAAGGAACAGCAGGCTGCGCCGTAGCCCGGTAATCGCTGTCATGGCCAAGGCCGGACCTAACTGAACGCCGCCGTTTCCAAGGTCGACGCAGAATAGAACGTGAGCGCGCCGGGCATGTTGGTGAACCCGTTCAGTTCCTTTGTCATCGCGTAGCCTTGGTCGCGCCAGCACAGCCCGACCAGCGGCACGACGTTTACCGCCACCTGTTCCAGTTCCGCATAGATCGCCTTGCGCCGCGTCACGTCAAACGTGCGCCGCCCTTCCGCAAGCAAGGCGTCGATCGGGGGAGAGGAAATGCCGAAGGACCGCGTGTAGTTGTTGGGCAGGTCGGTGCCGACAAAGTTGCTCATCCCGTCCGGGTCGTTGCTTTCGTTGGTGGTGCCGTTCACCGAAATGTCAAACTGCCCCCGGTTGCCCACCGCGATGCGGGTTGCCCAGTCCGGCAGCACAAGTTCGGATTGTATGCCGATCTCGCCCAGATGGCCTTGCACCACCTCGGCCGTGCTTTTGATCATCTCGTAGGTGGAGGTCGAGAGAAGCTTGCACGAGAAGCCGGACGCAACGCCCGCTTCCGCCAGCAGCGCCTTCGCGCGCTTCGGGTCGTAGGCCCAGCCATGCGACTGCGCCTCGTTGAAGAACGGGCTGGCACGTTCGAAGGGCAGGCTTTCCAACGAGCGGCCACGGCCAAAGAAGGCGGCCTGCACGATCTCGTCACGCCGGATCGCCAACGCGGCGGCCAGGCGCACCCGGGCGTCGCTGAACGGGCCGGACTTGGCGTTAAAGAACATGTACATGAACGGGCCTTCGGTGGTCTCCAACTTGAAGGCCGGGTCCGCTTGCAGGCTTTGCATGGCCGACCAGGGCACGTATTCGATCAGGTCCACGTCGCCAGCCTTCAAGGCGGCCACGCGGGCGTTCTCGTCCGCAAAGGAAACCAGGCGAATGGTGCGCAGCTTGGGCAGCCCGGGACGGTAAAACCGGTCGAACGCCTTCAGGTCGATGTAGCTGCCGCGCTCCTGTCCCGCCAACTCGAACGGGCCGGCGCCGATCCCGACCCCCGCGCGGTCCAGCGAATCCTTGGCGACGATGGGCGTGAAGTAGCCGGCGAACAGGTTGGGCAGCACCGCGGAGGGTTCTTTGGTTGTCAGCCGGACGGTGCGGGCGTCGGGCGTGTCGATCGCGGTGATGCGTGCGATCTCCCCCTTCATGTACGCCGGGCTCTTCTCGGCGACCATTTGCTCAAGGCTGTAGCGCACGTCGTCGGCAGTCACCGGGTTGCCGTTGTGGAACACCGCGTCGCGCAGGTGGAACACCCAGCTCCCGTCGTCCGCCCGCTCCCACCGCTCGGCCAGCTCGCCGCGGATCTGGCCGTCCGGCCCGTAGCCGAGCAGCCCGCGGTAGATCAGCAGCTTGGCGTTCTGCGCGACCGTGCCCGCGTTGGTCCATTGCGCCAGGGTGGACGGCCAGCCCGAAATCCCCATCACCAAATGGCCCGGCACCCGGGTCGCCGCCCGCGCGCCCGATCGGCCAAGCAGCGGCAGGGCGGCGGCCGTGGCAATCATCTGGCGGCGTGTCACGGTCATTGGGATTTCCCCTGGCTGAGGTCGTGTAGATGGCAGGCGGCGCGCTGGCCCGGGGCCACTTCTTGCAGCACGGGGCGTTCCACCCGGCAGCGGTCGAAGCTGTGCGGGCAGCGCGGGTGGAACGCGCAGCCGGAGGGCGGGTGCAGCGGCGACGGCAGCTCACCGGGCAGGGCGGCGAACTGCTTGCGGCCGGTTTCCAGCCGCGGCATCTGCGCCAACAGCGCCTGCGTGTAGGGATGGGCCGGCGCGCGGAACAGCTCTGCGGCCGGGGCCTCCTCCACGATGCGGCCTAGGTACATGACCGCCACCCGGTCCGACAGGTGGCGCACCACCGACAGATCGTGGCCGATGAACAGCAGCGCCAGGCCGCGCCGAGTGCGCAGATCGGCCAGCAGGTTTATGACCTGGGCCTGCACCGACACGTCGAGCGCGCTGACGGCCTCGTCGCACACCAGGGCGGCCGGCTGCACCGCCAGCGCGCGGGCGATGCCGATGCGCTGCCGCTGGCCGCCGCTGAACTCGTGCGGCAAGCGATCTAGCACCGCTTCGTCCAGCCCGACCTCCGCGAGCAGCCCGGCGACGTAACGCCGCTGCTCGCCGCGGCTCGTCATGCCGTGCAGCACCGGCGCTTCCCCCACCAGATCGACCACCCGGCGGCGTGGGTTCAGCGAGGCTTGCGGGTCCTGGAACACCATCTGCACGCCGAGCGTCCAGGCCTTCGCCGCCTTGCCGCGCAGGCCGCCGACGGGATGCCCCTCCCACCGGACCTCGCCGGCCGATGGTGCCATGATCCCCGCCAGCATGCGGCCCAGCGTGCTCTTGCCGCAGCCGCTTTCGCCCACCAGGCCCAGCGCCTCGTCGGCGGCCACGGACAGGGTCACGTCCTCCACCGCGTGCAGGGTCGCCGCTCGGGCGCCGCGCAGCCGGGCCGCCAAGCCGGGCGCCGGGCCTGGGAAGCGGCGGGACAGGCCGCGTGCCTCCAGCAAGGCGGTCATGCGGCGGGCTGCAACGGGTGGAAGCAGCGTGCGTCGTGTTGCGGCCGCAATTCGGCCAAGGCGGGGACCTGCTCGCAGGCCGCGTCGGCCCGGGCGCAGCGCGGGCGGAACGTGCATCCGGTGGGGAGGCTGGCGAGCCCCGGCATGGCGCCAGGGATCTGCCGCAAGCGGGCGCCGGGCTGGTTGCGCGCGGGCACGGACGCCATCAGTCCCTCCGCATAGGGGTGCAAGGGGCTGGCGATCACGGCGTCGGATGGCCCGCGCTCGACGATGCGGCCGGCATACATTACGGCGATCTCGTGCGCCAACCCGGCTACCACCGACAGGTCGTGGGTGATCCACAGCATCGCCGTGCCGTCCGCGGCGCAGATGCGCTGCACCTCCGACAGGATCTGCGCCTGGATGGTCACGTCCAGCGCCGTGGTGGGTTCGTCGGCGATGATGACGTCCGGCTTGTTCAGCAGCGCGGTGGCGATGGCGATGCGCTGCCGCATGCCGCCGGAGAACTCATGCGGGTAGGCATCCAACCGCTCTTCCGGGTGCGGGATGCCCATGCGGCCCAGCGCATCGCGCGCCATGGCGCGGGCTTCAACCGGGCGCACGCGCCGGTGGGCGCTGACCGCCTCCGTCATCTGGGTGCCGACGCGCAGCACGTCGTTCAGGCACGCCATCGGGTCCTGCATGACCAGCGCGATCCGGTTGCCGCGGAGCTGGCGCATTGCCGAATCGCTCAATCCGGCCAAGGGCTGCCCGTTCAAGCGGACCTCGCCCCCGGTAATCCGCCCGGGCGGCGGCACTAGCCGCAGGATGGCATAGCCGGTCATCGTCTTGCCGGACCCGCTTTCCCCCACCAGCCCCAGGGTCTGCCCGCGGCGTAGGGTGAAGGACACGGCGTCCACCGCGGGCCGGTCGCCAGCCGCGGTGGGAAATCGGACGGTCAGGTCCTGCACGTCCAGCGCGATCATACGCGGGTGCCCCGCGGGTCCAGCACTTCCCGCAACCGGTCGCCGACCAGGTTGATGGAGAACACCAGGACCAGCAGCGCCACACCCGGGAAGATGCTGATCCAATACTCGCCGTTCAACAGGAACTGGAATCCGTTGGCGATCAGCAGGCCGAGCGACGGGCGCGTCACCGGCAAGCCGACGCCCAGGAAGGACAGCGTGGCTTCCAGCCCGATGGCGTTCGCGACCTCCACCGCGGCAACCACGGTCAGCGGCGGCAGCGCGTTGGGCAGCACGTGGCCGAACAGGATGCGCCGGGCAGGGATGCCGAGGCAGTGGGCGGCGGACACGTAGTCACGCTGCCGTTCCACCAGGGCGCTGCCACGGGCGATGCGGGCGAAATACGCCCATTGCACCAGCGCCAGTGCCAGGATGATCTTGTCCACGCCACGCCCCAACACGGCCAGCAGCGTCAACGCGACCAGGATGGAGGGGATACTGAGCTGCAGGTCTACCAGGCGCATGATGAACCCGTTGACCCGGCCGCCCTTCCAGGCCGCGACCAGGCCGAGCGCCGTTCCGACAACGGCGGCAAAGCCGGTGGCTACGAAGCCGACCAGCAGGCTGGTCCGCAAGCCATACAGGATGGCCGACAGCATGTCCCGCGCCTGGCTATCGGTGCCGAGCAGGTAGAACATCCCGTCCGCGCCCCGACTGAGGGGCGGCAACTCCCCGTCCAGCAGGCTGAGCGACGCCAGATCGTATGGGTTCTGCGGCGCGATGAGGGGCGCCAGCACGGCGCCGGCGGCGATCGCCAGCAGCACGATCGTGGCGCCGACCGCGAGCGGCGCCCGCACGTAATTGCGCGCGAAGGCCAGGTTGGAAGGGGCGGCGATCGTTGTCATGCCGGCCGTGCACGGGCGCGGGGATCCAGCGCTGCGTAAAGCAGATCTACCGCCAGGTTGATGGCCACGAAGATCACCGCGATGATCACCAGGTAGCCGACCACCACCGGTCGATCCAACTGGTTGATGCTGTCGATGATCAGCTTGCCCGTGCCCGGCCAGGCGAACACGCTTTCCGTGACCACGGAAAACGCGATGATGTTGCCGAGCTGCAAGCCCGACACGGTGACGATCGGGATCGACACCCGCTTCAACACGTGGACCACCAGGATGCGGGCGGAGGACAGGCCCTTGGCGCGGGCATAGCGGACGAAGTCTTGCCCCATGGCTTCCCGCACGCCGGAGCGGGACAGCCGCAGCACCAGCGCCATGGGGAACAAGGACAGGTTGAGCGCGGGAAGCAGGATGTGCCGCAGCCCGTCCGCCGTCAGCACGGACACGCCCACGCCCAACACCGTGACCGTGGCGCCCCGGCCGGACGCGGGCAGCCAGCCGAGGTCGACCGCGAACAGGACGATCAGCACCAGCCCGACCCAGAAGGTCGGCAGGCTGAACCCGAAGATCGACCCGGTCATCAGCCACCGGTCCAGCCGGGACGGCGCGGTGGCGCCGGCCAGCACGCCGAGCGGCACGCCGATGACAACGGCCAGCACCATGGCCGTCAGCGCCAGTTCAAGCGTCGCCGGCAGCCGCTCCAGGATCACGTCCATGGCGTTCTGGTGGTATACGAACGACGTCCCCCAGTTTCCCTGCACCAGGTGAAACAGGAACAGTAGGTATTGGCGCCAAAGCGGCTGGTCCAGCCCCATGGCGGCGCGGAACTTCGCGATGTCCGCGGGGGTGGATTGCGGGTCGAGCAGGATCGCGGTCGGGTCGCCGACCGCATACAGGCCGACGAACACGATCACCGACAGCGCCAGGACGACCAGCAGCCCTTGGCCAGCCCGGCGCAGGATCAGGGCGCCCATGCCGGCTTACTGGCGGCCGGCGGCCGACAGGATCATTTCCTCGTTGGCCTGGGGCTGGTAGGTCACCGGCGTGCGGGTGGCCGCGATCACCAGCAACGTGTCGAGCGGGATATAGGCCTGGCGCTTGATCAGCAGGCCCATCACCGCCGCCATCTCCCGGTTCCGCATCGCCTCGTCCATGGTCAGCGTGGCCGTGTCCACCGCCTTGTCCACGTCCGGCATGGACAGCCCCATGTTCCAGGACCCGACGCCGCGGGCTGGGTCACGGGTTTCCATCACGTCGCGCAGGAAGGAGGTGGCGTCGCCGCCGTTGCTGCCCCAGGCCAGGAGGTAGAACGAGTAGTCCCGGTGTTGCAGGCGCGGGAAATAGACGCTGGACGGCTGGGCGTCGATGGCGACCGTGATGCCGATACGGGAAAGCAGCACGCCCACGGTTTGGCAGGTCGCGGCGTCGTTCACGTAGCGGTCGTTGGGGCAGTGCAGCGTAACCTTGAAGCCGTCCGGGTATCCGGCCTCCGCCAGCAGCTTCTTCGCTTCCTCCGGCTGGTAGGGGGTCGGCTGGACGCTTGAATCATACCCGGCGATGTGGGTTGGCACGCCCTGAGTGGTTTGCTGCGCCAGCCCCTCCATCACCCGCTTGATGATCACGTCCTGCGAGATGCCCAGGGCGAAGGCGTGGCGCACCCGCTCGTCCTTGAACGGGTTGTGGGGCAGCACGGCACCGTTTTTGTCCGTGGCGAACGGGGTCTGGTCGCGCAGGATATCGAAGCCGAGGAATACCGACCGGTTGGACGCGTTCTGGAACACCTTCAACCCGGCCGTGTTCGACAGCCGCTTGACGTCCAGCGGCGGGATGTAGTCGGCAAGCTGGATGTCACCCGCCTGCAACGACGCCAGCCGCGCGGCATCGTTCGGGATTTCCCGCATGGTGACGTGGGCGAAGGCGGGCTTGGGGCCCCAGTAACCGTCGAACCGCTCCAGCTCCCACCCGGTGCCGCGCTGCCAGCGCACGCTGCGGTAGGGGCCGGAGCCGATGGCGTCCTTGCCGGAATCGAATTCCGCCGTGGTGGCAGTGACCGGAACGCTGGCGCAGACCAGGTGGAAATCCGCCAGCGCCGCGAGCAAGCCGGGGTATGGCTGGGTCGTCACCATCCGAACCGTCAGCGGGTCGACGATCTGCAGCTCCTTCACCAGGTGGAGCTTGCCGGCGGTCAGGTTGTCGCTGTTCGGCACGGTCGGCAAACGGTCCAGGCTGGACTTGACGGAAGCCGCGTCCAGCGTGCTGCCGTCATGGCACTTGACGTTGGGCCGCAGCTTGAACTCCCACGTCAAATCGTCCACCGACCGCCAACTCAGCGCGATGCCGGGGATGAGGTGCGAATCGCTGTCCAGGGCGATCAGGCTGTCATAGATGTTGGCGTAATAGCCGTGCATCGGCCCGAGCCCGGACAGCGCCGGGTCGAGCGACACGATCGGCGCGCGCACCCCCACCGTCAAACGGTCCGCGTCCTGCGCGGCCGCCACACCCGGTGCCAGCAGCGCTGCGGCGAGCAGCCAGGGGCGCATCACCGCCACACCTCCCGCGCCACCCGCAACCAGTTGCCGCCCAGGATGTCGCGCACGGCGTCCTCGGCGTAGCCTGCGCGCAACATCATCCCTGTCAGCTCCTCGACTTGTTCCGGCTGCGCGAAGGCGGAGCCTGTCCGGTTGTTCGGCCCGGCGGGCCACATATGGGCGTTGTCGCGCACCCAGCCCCAGAACCGCCCGGTGTCGCGCACGTAGTCCAGGCCTAATCCGACATGGCGGGGGCCGACCAACTGCACCATGTGGTCCAGGTGGCGGAAGATGGCCGCACTGGACGCGTCGTTGTCGTCCAGGAACTCGCCCAGCCCGTTCACGCCGACCACCCCGCCGGTTTCGGCACAGGCCTTGATCTGGTCGTCGCGGATGTTGCGATAATGGCCGTACACCGCATGGGCGTTGCTGTGGGAGAAAATGAACGGCGCCTTGCAGGCCGCCATCGCGTCCATGGTCGTGCGGTAGCCGGTATGGGTGCCGTCCACCAGCATACCCACCCGGTTCATCTCGGCCACGACCTCGTGGCCCCACAGCGACAGCCCGCCATCCGTCCGTTCAGCGCAGCCGTCGCCCACGTGGTTGCGGGCGTTGTAGGCCAGCAGCATGTGCCGGACGCCGAGATCATAGAAGGCCTGGATCAGCTCCAGCTTGCCTTCCAGCATGTCGGTTTCCTGGAGGTTGAACACCAGGCCGAGCTTGCCGGCCGCCTTGGCGGCCAGCACGTCTTCGGCCGTGGCGCACAGCACCATGCGGTCGGGCTGCGCCCGGATGGCGGCGCGCACGCGGGCGATCTGGCGGATCGTTCCGTCCAGCATCGCTTCCGGCCCCATCACGGACAGGCTGATGACGTCCACCCCCGCGGCGTGGAAGCGCGGCAGCGACTCGCCGTCGGCGTAGGACGGCCCCCAGGGCAGGGTGTTGTCCCAGACCAGGGCGTCGCGGGTCAGCGCGCGGGCGTCCGACACGCCGCTCATCCGCCCCAGCTCACTTCGGCGGCGCGGAGGAAGTTCTCGCC
>CBDASJ010000003.1:0-26690 GCA_965199555.1 Acetobacteraceae bacterium
GGTGCTGCGGCCGTGTTGCGCGACGGCGTGGTGCTGGAGCAGCGGAATTGGGGCTGGGCCGACCGGGAACGGCGGCAGCCCCTTTACCGCGCAAACGCTGTTCCCCGTTTGCTCCATCACCAAGCAGTTCACCTGCGCCCTGCTGTTGGACCAGGTTGGCGACCCGTCGGCGTTGGACGCGGCGCTTGCGGCGCGGCTGCCGCATCTGGCGCAACCGCCCACGATCCGCGAGCTGTGCCACAACCAATCCGGCCTGCGGGATTACTGGGGGCTGGCCATGCTATGCGGCGCCCCGGTGGACGGCGTGTTCGGCCCGGCCGACGCCGCCCGGCTGTTCGACGCGACACGCTCGCTGCATTTTGCGCCGGGCACGCGGTTCTCCTATTCCAACGGCAATTTCCGCCTGATCGCCGACCTGGTGGAGGCGCAGGCCGGCCAGCCCTTCGCCGAGCTGTTGCGCCGCCGGGTGCTGGACGTGGCCGCCATGCCGACCGCCCGCGTCGCGCCCGACACCGCGGCACTGCCCGGCGGTGCCGTCGGCTACGAAGGCAGCGTGGAGGTCGGCTTCGTTCCCGCCGTGAACCGCATCCACTGGACCGGGGATGCCGGGCTGGTGGCCAGCCTGGACGACATGATCGCCTGGGAGCGCTTCATCGACCGCACCCGCGACCAGCCGGACAGCCTCTACCATCGCCTGACCGGCCCGGTGGCGTTCCGCGACGGCACGCCTGCGCGCTACGGCTTCGGCCTGAACCGGCTGGATTTCGACGGCAGGACCGGCACCGGCCATGGCGGCGGGTTGCGCGGCTGGCGCAGCGAGCGTTGCTACCTGCCGGCGGAGCGGCTTTCGATCGTCGTGCTGTTCAACCACATGGCGGACGCGCGCGCGGCCGTGCTGGACCTGCTGGACGGCGCCACCGGCTCGTCCCGCCAGCCACCCACGGAGCCGCCGTCGGACGGCGGCTGGACCGGCATTTCCGCGAGCCGGAAACCGGTCTGGTCGTGCGGCTGGAATCGGCGCCGGACGGCCGCGTCCGCCTGCATTACGCGCGCAACGAACTGCTCGACCCGCAGGGCGACGAAGCCCGCGGCGCCGCACGGTGCTGTCCCGGGCGGGCGGCGCGATGTGGATGGAACGCGCGACCGACAACCTGCGCAGCCAACTCCAACCCGTCACGGGGTCGCCCCCGGCGCGACGTGGAAGGCCGCTTCCGGTGCGCCGAACTCGACGCGGTGCTGGTGATCGAGTCCGTGGGCGGCGTGCTGTATGGTACGTTCGAGGGCTGGCTCGGCCGCGGCATCCCGCAGGCCCTGCTGCCAGTCGGCGCCGATCTGTGGCGCCTCCCCTGCCCGCGCGCGCTGGATTTCGCCCCACCCGGCGATTGGACGCTGTCCGTGCGCCGCGACGAGGACGGCAGCGTCAGCGGGATGGAGGTGGGGTGCTGGCTGGCGCGTCAGGTGGTTTTCGCCCGCGCATAGCCTACATCCGGCCCATGGATCTCGACTTCACCGACGACGAGGTCACTCGCTATTCCCGCAACATCCTGTTGTCGGAGGTGGGGGGCACCGGCCAGGCCGCGTTGCGCGCCGCCCGCGTGTTGGTGGTGGGCGCCGGCGGCCTTGGCTGCCCGCTGGTGCTGTACCTGGCCGCCGCCGGCATTGGCACGATCGGCATCGTGGATGACGACGCGGTCGAACTGTCCAACCTGCAACGCCAGATCGCCCACACCACCGCCAGCATCGGCGTGCCCAAGGTGGAGTCGCTCGCCTCCCGCGTGGCCGCGCTCAACCCCGCCACGCGATTGGAGCTGCATCAAATGCGGCTGACGGCGGCCAACGTGGCCGGGCTGGTCGCCGGTTATGACCTGGTGTGCGACGGCAGCGACAACTTCCCCACGCGCTTCCTGCTGAACGATGCCTGCGTGTTGGCCGGCAAGACGCTGATCTCCGCGGCGGTGCTGCGGTTCGACGGCCAGCTCGCCACCTTCAAGCCCGGCGGCCCCTGCTACCGCTGTCTGCACGCCGCCGCCCCGCCGCCCGGCACGGTGGCCAGTTGCGCCGAGGCCGGCGTGCTCGGCGCCGTCACCGGCGTGATGGGCAGCCTGCAGGCGGCGGAGGTGCTGAAGGAGATAATGGGCGTGGGCGACAGCCTGGCCGGGCGGTTGCTGATCTGGGACGCGTTGGGCGCCCGGTTCCACGCAATCCGCTTGCCACGCGACCCCGCCTGCCCGGCCTGCGGCGACCATCCAACGATCCACGACCTGTCCGGCCATGGCTGAGCCGGCGCGGTTCGGCGTGCTGCTGATGTCCGGCACGCATGACCGCGCGCATTACGCCTTCGTGCTGGCAACCGCCGCGGCGGCGTTGGGGCGCGACGTGACGCTGTTCGCCACCAATGCCGGCTGCCGGGCGCTGCTGCGGGATTGGCGGACGCTCGACCAGCCCGAGCGTGACGCGCTGATCACCGAACGCGGCGTGGCAGGGCTGGACACGCTGCGCGACGCGGCGGCGGAGCTGGGCATCCGCTTGATCGCCTGCGAGGCCGGGCTGCGCGCGGAAGCCATCGACTCGGCCGGCCTGCTGCCGGGCGTCGAGGTGGCGGGCGTCGCCGCCTTCCTGGACGCGACGCGCGGCGGCACGGTGGTCAGCTGTTGAGGCTTGACCGGCTCCTCGCCAGCTTGGCAGGGAAGCCCATGCATCGGTTTGCCCCCCTCGCCACGCTGCTTGTCCTGGCTCTCGCGACGTCCGCCATTGCCGCGGAACCGCATAAGCCGCCCCACCACGCCCCCCATCATGCCGCGAGCCGGCCGGTGCCCGTCGTGCCGGCCCCCGCGGCGACCCACCCGGCGGCGACCCACCCGGCCCCAAAGCCGGCGCCCACCGCGCCGGCCCCGGTTCCGGCCACACCCGCCCCCACTCCGGCGCCGGCGGAACCGGCCAAAGGCAGCAACACCGGCCTGCCGCTGCCGCGCTTCGCGTCGTTGAAAACCGACGAGGTGAACCTGCGCAGCGGCCCCGGCCTGCGCTACCCGATCGAGTGGGTCTACAAGCGGCGCGACCTGCCGGTGCAGATCGAGCGCGAGTTCGAGGTGTGGCGCCTGATCGCCGACCAGGAGGGCGTCAAGGGCTGGGTCCACCAGGCCACCCTGGTCGGTCGCCGCACCTTCGTCGTCGTCGGGGCGGAGCAGACCATGCGGGCGGATGCCCAGGACACCGCATCCCCGGTGGCGCGGCTGAAGCCCGGCGTGATCGGCCGGTTGCGCGCCTGCGACGCGACTGCGGCCTGGTGTCAGGTGCAGGTTGGTGAGTATCGTGGGTGGCTGAAGCGCGACCAGGTCTGGGGCATCTACCCTGGGGAGGCCATACAATGAATGATGCGACGGAGCCGGGAACCGACACGCGGCGTGCCCATCACGACATGGGTGGCGTGCCCAAATTCCTGTGCGAGCCGATCGACACCGGCGCCCACGCGCTAACCGCGTTCGATCGCGAGGTGGACGCCATCCGCGGCCTGCTGGGGGCAAAGGGCGTGATGAGCGTGGACGAGTTGCGCCGCGGCATCGAGGCGATCCCGGAAGCGGAATACCACCGGCTCAGCTACTACCAGCGCTGGATCCGCTCGATCACCGACAACTTGCTGGCGCGCGGCGTCATCACCGCGGCGGAACTGGAAGCGGCGCTGGCATGACCTTGGCACCCGGCGCGGCGGTGCAGGTGCGGGACGATTGGCCGGAAGCGCGGGGGCCGGCGCATGTCCGCACGCCGCATTACCTGCGCGGCCGCCGCGGCACGATCGTGCGCCACCTGGGCGATTTCCCCAACCCGGAGGACCTCGCCTTCGCCCAGCCCGCGGCGCGCCTGCCGCTGTACCACGTCGCCTTCGCCCCCGACACCATCTGGCCCGGCGGCAGCGGCGACCTTCTTGTGGAGGTGTTCGAGTCATGGCTGCTGCCGATCTGAGCCTGCTGCGCACCGACAGCGACCGCTTGCTGGCGGCCGTGCGGCAATTGCTGACAACCAAGGGCGTGCTGTCGCCGGACGAGATCGCCGAGCGCATCCAAACCACCGACCAGGCCAGCCCGGGACAAGGCGCCCGCATGGTCGCCCGCGCCTGGGTGGATGCCGAATATCGCGAGCTGATGCTGCGTGACGGCACGCAGGCCGCCGAGATGCTGGGCATCCCCATGCGGGGCGCACCGCCGCTGGGCGTGCTGGCCAATGCGCCGGGGCTGCACCACCTCGTCGTGTGCACGCTGTGCAGTTGCTACCCGCGGGCGGTGCTGGGCTATCCGCCATTCTGGTTCAAGTCCGCCGGCTATCGCGCCCGCGCCGTGCGGGATCCGGCCGGGGTGCTGGCGGAGTTCCGCACCGTGCTGCCGGCGGGCACCGCCATCCGCGTGGTGGACAGCACGGCCGACTACCGATGGATGGTACTGCCCTTGCAACCGCCGGGCACCGAGGGTTGGCCGGAAGACCGGCTGGCCGCCCTAGTGCACGAAGGCGACATGATCGGCGTGACCCTGCCGCAGGTGTAGCGGCAGCAGAGCGCATTTTTTCGTTTCGCCCGCAACCGCCGACGCCGCGCCCCGTTGTGCGGTTGTTGCCACCGCGAGAGGACTTGCCATGAAGAAGATCGCCTTGCTGACCGCCATTGCCGCAACCCTGGCGGGCGGCGCCATTGCCCCGGCCGCTTATGCTGCCAATGCCCGGCATCCGTATCGGAACGTCAACCGCGCCAATGACGCGGGCAATCGCACGGGCGATGCCGCCACGGACCGGTTGAACCAGCAGCAGCTCGACCAGGCACGCACCAAGTAAGGTTCGTGCCGACGGCGGCAGGCGGTCGGGCTTGAAACCCCGATTGCCTGCCGCTATGTAGCCATGACACCGACATTCTCCGACTTTTATGGAGGGTGGCCCTAACCGGCCGCCTTTTTGCGTTTTGGATCACGACGACACCGACTCCGCCATCCAACACACCAGCCTGGAAGCGCGCATCACCGCAGAGATCGCGCTGACCCTGGGCCGCATGGGCTATGAAATCGTACGGGTGTCGGTGCTCGGCCGGGAGCGGCCAACCGTGCAGGTCATGGCGGACCGCGCGGATGGCACGCTGATCGCCATCGAGGATTGCGAGCGCATCAACGACGTGGTCGGTGCCGCGCTGGACGTGGCCGACCTGATCAAGTCCGCTTGGACGCTGGAAGTCAGCAGCGCCGGTATCGACCGGCCGTTGACGCGCGCGAAGGATTGGAACCGGTTTTCCGGCCATCAGGCCCGGGCCGAGGTGAACATGCCGATCGCCGGGCGCAAGCGCTTCACCGGGATCGTGCTGGGCGCGGATGAGGCCGTCGCGCGCATGCGTCTGGACGACGGCACGGAGGTGGCGCTACCGCTGTCGGACATGCGCCGGGCCAAGCTCGTGTTGACGGATGCGTTGATCGCAGCGACCGCCCAGCCGAAGCCGCCCAACGAGACGAACTGAGGAAGACCGAACCCATGGATACCGCCGTCTCCCGCCCCGAGTTGCTGCTGGTCGCCGACGCCGTCGCGCGTGAGAAGTCGATCGACCGCGAAGAGGTGATCGAGGCGATGGAGCAGGCGATCCAGAAGGCCGGCCGCGCCAAGTACGGCAGCGAAAAGGACATCCGCGCCACCATCGACCGCAAGAACGGCGACGTCCGCCTGTCCCGCTGGACCGAGGCGGTGGAGGTGGTGGAGAACGAGGAGACCCAGATCCCCGTCCACATCGCCCGCAAGTTCAAGCCGGATATCGAGATCGGCGGCCACCTGGTCGACCCGCTGCCGCCGATCGATTTCGGTCGGATCGCCGCGCAAACCGCCAAGCAGGTGATCGTCCAGCGCGTCCGCGAATACGAGCGCAAGAAGCAATACGACGAGTTCAAGGACCGTGTGGGCGAGATCGTCAACGGCCTGGTGAAGCGCACCGAGTACGGCAACCTGATGGTGGAGCTGGGTCGCGCCGAGGCGCTGCTGCGGCGCGACGAGCTGATCCCGCGCGAAAGCTTCCGCAACGGCGATCGGGTGCGCGCCTACATCTACGACGTGCGGGAAGAGCCGCGCGGCCCGCAAATCTTCCTGTCCCGCACCCACCCCGCCTTTCTGGCAAAGCTGTTCGCGCAGGAAGTGCCGGAAATCTACGACGGCATCATCGAGATCAAGGCGGTCAGCCGCGACCCGGGCAGCCGGGCCAAGATGGCGGTAATCAGCCGCGACAGCTCCATCGACCCGGTCGGCGCCTGCGTCGGCATGCGCGGCAGCCGCGTGCAGGCCGTGGTGCAGGAACTGCAGGGCGAGAAGATCGACATCATCCCCTGGTCCGCCCAGGCGCCCACCTTCGTGGTGAACGCGCTGGCGCCGGCGGAGGTGACCAAGGTCGTGATGGACGAGGAAGCCGGCAGGGTCGAGGTGGTGGTGCCGGACGAGCAGCTTTCGCTCGCGATCGGCCGTCGCGGCCAGAACGTGCGCCTGGCCAGCCAACTGACCCGCTGGGACATCGACATCCTGACCGAGGCGGAAGAAAGCGAGCGCCGCCAGGAGGAATACCGCCGCCGCACCGGCATCTTCGTCGAGGCGCTGGACGTGGACGACATGATCGCCGGGCTGCTGGTGACGGAAGGCTTCACCTCGGTCGAGGAACTCGCCTTCACCCCGGCCGACGAGCTGGCCGACATCGAGGGCTTCGACGAGACGGTGGCCGCCGAACTGATCAGCCGCGCCGACCTGTTCCTGCAGCGCCGCGACGCCGAAGCGGACGAGAAGCGGCGCGAGTTGGGGGTGAGCGACGACATCGCCGGCATCGAGTCGCTGACGCCCGCCATGCTGGTGCAGTTGGGCGAAAAGGACATCAAGACGCTGGACGACCTGGCCGACCTGGCCGGCGACGAGTTGGTGGAGATCGTGGGCGAAGCTGCCATGACCCCGGAAGACGCCAACGCGATCATCATGGCCGCCCGCGCCCACTGGTTCACCGGCGACGAACCCGCGCCAGAGGAGGCCGGCAACGCCTGAGGTCCTCCATATCGAGCCATTCCCGCCCGCGGAAGCGGAGGCGGAAGAGTCCGGCCCGACGCGGCGGTGCATCGTCACCCGGCAGCACGGCGAGCGGGATCGCATGATCCGCTTCGTGCTCGGACCGGACCGGACCGTGGTCCCTGACCTGGCTGCAAGGCTGCCCGGTCGGGGATTCTGGTTGAGCCCGTCCGCCGATGTGATAGAAACCGCCGCGAAGCGGGGCGCCTTTGCGCGCGCGGCGCGCGGCCCTGTCACCTTGCCGCCTGAGCTTACCGGCCTGATACGCGCCGGCCTCACCCGTCGGGTGACGGACCTACTCGGCTTGGCACGCCGGGCCGGGCAGGCCGTCGGGGGGTTCGCCAAGGCACGCGAGGCTTTGGCAAAGGCGGGGCTTGTGGTGCAGGCGTCGGATGGCAGCGACGAGGAATGTCGCCGGCTGCTGTCGGGAGCGCGGGATTTGGCGGTGGTGAGGCCGCTTTCGGCGGCGGCGCTGGGCGTGGTGTTCGGGCGTGACCATGTGGTGCACGTGGCGGTCGCGCAAGGGCGCTTTGCCGAGGCGTTGAAGGCGGAGGCCTTCCGGCTGGTCGGGGTGACCGCGGGAAGCCTGAGGATGAACGACCCGATGCCAAGCGGCGTCGCGGTGATCGAACGGACGGGTGAATGAGCGAGAATAACGATCAGGACGCGGCAAAGGGGCGGCTGTCGCTGCGCCCGGCGGGCCGTTTGGAACTGGGCCGCACGGTGGATGCCGGTTCGGTTCGGCAAAGCTTCAGCCATGGCCGGTCCAAGGAAGTGCAGGTCGAGGTCCGCAAGAAGCGGCAGCCCTTCGCGGCGCCGCCGGCTGCGGCTGCGGCCCCTGCCCCCGTCGTGCCCGGCGTGCCGCGTGCGCCAGCCGCGCCGACCCGCCCGACGCCCGGTGCCGGCCGCGCGCTGACCGCCGGGGAGCTGGCGACCCGACAGCGCGTGCTGGAGGAGCAGAAGCGCGAAGCGGCCCGTCGCGAGATCGAGCGCCGCGAGCAGGAAAAGATTTCCATCATGTCGGCCGCGGAGGAAGCGCGCCGCCGGGATGAGGATGCGGCACGTGCCGCCGAGATCGCCGCACGCGAAGCCGCCATGGCGGAGGCCGCTGCCCGCGAAGCTGCGGAAGTGCGCGCCCAGGAGGAAGCCCGGGCGGCCGCCGAGGCCGCGCAAGCGCCCGTGGCACAGGCCCCGGCACCCGGGCAAGCGCCGCAGCCTGCCCGCCCGGCCGTGCCCGGGACGCCCGCCGCGCCCACCGAAACGCTGCGGCTGAAGCCGACCCGGCCTGGCGAGGAGGAGGAAGCGCCCCGTCGCCGCCCCGGCCTGGCGTTGCCGGTGCGCAAGGTGCCGATGCCGGTCGCCAAGAAGGGCGTGCTGGGCCGCCGCGACGGCCGCATCGACGTGCAGGCCGCCATCGAGGGCGAAGACGAGAAGACCCGCTCGCTCGCCAGCGTCCGCCGCCAGCGTGACCGGGAGCGGCGCCAGCAGGAGCTGGAACTGCTCCGCTCCGACGGGTTGAAGGTGACGCGCGACGTCGTGCTGCCCGACACCATCACGGTGCAGGAACTGGCCGCCCGCATGGCCGCCCGCGCCGGCGACGTGGTGAAGGCGCTGATGAAGATGGGCGTGATGGCCACGGTCACGCAGTCGCTGGACGCCGACACGGCGGAGCTGGTGGTGCAGGAGTTCGGCCATCGCGCCCGTCGCGTGTCCGAAAGCGACGTCGAGCTCGGCATTGAGGGCGATACCGACATCGACACCGACATGCAGCCCCGCCCGCCGGTGGTGACGGTGATGGGCCACGTCGACCACGGCAAGACCAGCCTGCTGGACGCGCTGCGCTCGACGGACGTGGTGCGCGGCGAGGCCGGCGGCATCACCCAGCACATCGGTGCCTACCAGGTGCAGATGCCCAGCGGCAATCGCATTACCTTCATCGACACGCCGGGCCACGAGGCGTTCACCGCCATGCGGTCGCGCGGCGCGTCCGTGACGGACGTGGTCGTGCTGGTGGTGGCCGGCGATGACGGCGTGATGCCGCAAACGATCGAGGCGATCCGCCATGCCAAGGCATCGGGCGCGCCGATCGTCGTGGCCATCAACAAGATGGACAAGCCGGACGCCAACGCGACCCGGGTCCGGCAGGAGCTGCTCAGCCACGAGATCGTGGTGGAGGATATGGGCGGCGACACCCAGGACGTGGAGGTCAGCGCCACCAAGAAGACCGGCCTCGACAAGCTGGAGGAAGCCATCCTCCTGCAGGCCGAGTTACTGGACCTGAAGGCCAACCCGGACCGCAGCGCCGAGGGCACCGTGGTGGAAAGCCGGCTGGACCGCGGCCGCGGCCCGGTTGCCACCGTGCTGGTGCAGAAGGGCACGCTGCGCGCCGGCGACATCGTCGTGGCCGGTGCCGAGTGGGGCAAGATCCGCGCCATGACGGACGACAAGGGCAAGGCGGTGAAGGTCGCCGGCCCGTCCACGCCGGTGGAAATCCAGGGCCTGGCCAGCGTGCCGCGCGCCGGTGAGCCGTTCGTGGTGGTGGAGAACGAGGGCCGCGCCCGCGAGATCAGCGAGTTCCGGCAGCGCAAGCTGAAGGACACCGCCGCCGGGGCGCAAACCGCCGCCCGTGGCACGCTGGACGAGATGCTGGCGCGCATCCAGGCGGGCGAGCAGAAGGAAGTGGCCGTCCTGGTCAAGGCGGACGTGCAAGGCAGCTCCGAAGCGATCAACGTCACGGTGCTGAAGCTCGCGCATGAGGAAGTCCGCGTCCGCGTGCTGCTGTCCGCGGTGGGGCAGATCACCGAAAGCGACGTGCAACTGGCCAAGGCGTCCAACGCGATGATCGTGGCGTTCAACGTTCGCGCCACCAGCCAGGCGCGCGACCTGGCGCAGCGCGAAGGCGTGGACATCCGCTACTACTCGATCATCTACGAGGTCGCCGACGACATCGAGAAGATGGTCCGCGGCAAGGTCGCCCCGAAGGCGCGCGAGCGGTTCCTGGGCTACGCGGAAATCCGCAAGGTGTTCGACATCACCAAGACCGGCAAGGTCGCCGGCTGCATGGTGACCGAAGGCCTGGTCAAACGCGGCTCCGGCGTGCGGCTGCTGCGCGAAGGCGTGGTGATCCACAATGGCGAGCTGAGCCAGTTGAAGCGGTTCAAGGACGACGTGCGCGAGGTCGCCCGCGGCTATGAGTGCGGCCTGTCCTTCGCCGGCTTCGCCGACCTCCGAGAGGGCGACATGGTCGAGTGCTTCGAGGTGGAGTATGTCCCAGGGTAAGCGCGGGGCCACCCAAGGCGCGCCTGTCACCAAAGCCCGGCGCGCCCCGGCTGGCCCGACGCAGCGGCAGTTGCGGGTGGCGGAGGAAATCCGCCACCTGCTGGCCGCGATCTTCACCCGCGGCGAGTTCCGCGATCCGGCGCTGGCCGACGCCCAGGTGACGGTGACGGAGGTCCGCATCAGCCCGGACCTGAAGAACGCCACCGCCTTCGTCACACGGCTTGGCCGCTCGGACGTGGTAACCTTGCTGCCGGCGCTGACTCGCGCGGCGCCCTATCTCCGGGCCGAACTGGCCAAGGCCATGCGGCTGCGCGTGGCGCCGCAGGTGAGCTTCCAGCCGGACACGGCATTGGAATACGCCATGCACGTGGACGCGCTGCTGCACTCGCCGGAGGTCGCGCGGGACTTGGGCGGCGAGTAGAGGCTCACCCCTCAGCCGCCAACGGCGGCTCCTGCCAGGCTGCGTGGCGGAACAGGCCCAGCAGCCCGATAACCACCACGACGGCGCCGCAGCCGAACACCACCACGGGAAGCGGCAAAACCTGCAGCAGCAGCGGCACGGCCGCCATGGTGACCAGCGTGCCCAAATTGCTCACCGCCATCATGGCGCGGGCGGCGGCAGGAACGTCGTGCGCGACGATCCGGCTTTGCCGCAGCACGGCAACGGGGATGTCCTTCAGCGGCCCGGCGATGCCGGACACGCCGGACGCGACAACGAAGGCGTCCAACCGCCAATCCGCCGGCAGCCCACCGAGGAACGCGAACGACGCCATGCCTGCCCCGACCAGGATGTTGCTGCCGAACATCTGGAATTGCGGGCGCCGCGGCAGGTCGCGGCTGCCGCACACAATGTTGGACATCAGGTTCGTGGCGCCATAGACCGCGATCAGCAGGCCATACGTGCCCAAGCCGTGCACGCCCTGCTGCTCCAACAGCAGCGGCAGGCCCAAAAAGAACACCGCATACCATGCGCCGTTGATCGGCCCGGCTGCTGGCAAGCACGAAGCCAAGCAGCGGATGCCGCCGCATCGCCGCCACGCCCCGCTTGATCCCGCCCAGGCCGATCTTCGGCCGGTCGGGATGGCGCAGCGCTGGGCGATACGCGCGCAGGATCAGGGCCAGCGCCGCCGCCGAAACCAGGAAGCTCACCGCGTCGATCGTCATGAAATGCGCCATCGGCAGCACCCCCGACAGCAGCGCCAGCAAGCCGGGGCCGAGCAGGCGCGCGCTGCGGTCCGTGCCGTCGAACAAGCCGTTGGCGGCCGGCAACAGCGCTGTGTCGGACACGAGCGCCGGCAGCACCGCCTGCAAGGCCGGTTGGAACAGGGCCTGCCCGACCGCCAAGGCGACGACCACCAGGCCAAGGCCGACCGCATTCGGCGTCCCGGTCGCCAGCCAGGCGGTGACCAGCACCAGCAGCACCGCGGCGCGACCGAGGTCCGCCGTCAGCATGAAGCGGAGCTGGTCCCGCCGATCCGCCCAGTTCCCGCTCAGCAGCGCCACCAGCAGGATGGTGAGCGCCTGCAGCGCCGACAGAAAGCCGGCGGCGGCGCCGAACACCCCCGTGGCCACCCAAGTCAGCGCCACGCTATAAAGCTGGTCGCCGATGGCGGACAGGCTCAGCCCGGCCCACAGCAGCGCCACCGGCGGCCGGCGGAGGGGATGGAAGATGCGCATGCGACGGTGAGTGATCCTGGCGACATCCCGATGTAGCCGCTTGTGCCGCCGCCCGTCTTCCCTCGTTCCACCCCGCCGCTGGCTTGTCTCCCTCCGCAGGAGGATCGCACTTGCACAAATCTCCCTCTCCCGCTGGCGGGAGAGGGTTGGGGTGAGGGTGGCGTCGCCCATCTGGACGCCAATCTCGCAACCGCTTACCGCCTGACCGGCCACCCTCTCCCAAGGGTCTTTCATGCATTCAAGCAGCAGCTTGCCTTCTTCTGCCCGGCGCTTGACGGTGTGGGCATGATTGCGCCGCTCGTCGCCCTGCTGCTCGCCAGCGTCATCTGCGTGCCGATCTCGCGCTGGCTCGGCTTCGGCAGCGTGCTGGGATACCTGCTGGCCGGGGTGATCATCGGGCCGCTCGGGCTGCGTCTGGTCAGCGACGTGGGGCAGATCGCCACCGTGTCCGAACTCGGCGTGGTGATGCTGCTGTTCCTGATCGGGCTGGAACTACGGCCGCAGCGGCTTTGGGTCATGCGCCGCACCGTGTTCGGACTCGGCGCGGCGCAGGTCGCGCTCAGCGCGGCGGTGATCGCCGTCCTGGCGCATGTCGCCGGCATCGGTTGGCCCGGCGCCAGCATCCTCGGCGTCGGCCTGGCAATGTCCTCCACCGCCATCGTGCTGCCGATGCTGGGGGAGCGGGACTTGCTGGCCGGGCGCGCCGGGCGCGACAGCTTTGCCGTGCTGCTGTTCCAGGATCTTGCCTTCATCCCGCTAGTGGCCCTGGTGCCCCTGCTGGCGCCCGGCCAGGGGGCGGAGCTGCTGGGCAGCGTGGCGCACCACCTGCCGTGGCGCTCCGTCCTGATCGGGGCGCTGACCATCACCGCGATCCTGATCGGCGGCCGCTTCCTGCTGCCCGTGGTGTTCCGCCTGATCGGCGGCGCCCGCACGCCGGAAGTGTTCACCGCCACGGCCTTGCTGGTCGTGGTGGGCACCGCCTTCCTGGCCAGCCAGGCCGGCCTGTCCATGTCGCTGGGCGCCTTCATGGCGGGCGTGCTGCTGTCCGGCTCCGAATACCGGCACGAGTTGCAGGCCGACATCGAGCCGTTCGAAGGCCTGCTGCTAGGATTCTTCTTCATGTCGGTCGGGATGCAGGCGCAGCTCGGACTGCTGCTGTCGGAACCAGGGCTGATCCTTGGCGGGGTCGCCGTGCTGATGCTGGCCAACGCCGTCGTGGCGCTCGGGCTCGGCCGGGTGGCCGGGCAGGATTGGGCGAACGCGATCCGATTTGCCACTGCCTTGCCGCAGGGAAGCGAATTCAGCTTTGTGATGTTCGCCGCCGCCGTGGCCGCCGGCGCGCTCAGCCAGGGGGAAGCCAGCCACGCAACGCTGGTGATCGCCGTTTCCATGGCGGCGACGCCGCTGCTGTTCGCGGCCAGCGAGCGGCTGCTGGTGCCGCGCCTGGCCCCGCGCCGGGCGGAGCATTACGACGCGATCGAGGAGCAGGCGCCCGTCATCATCTGCGGCTTCGGCCGGGTGGGGCAGATCGTCGGCCGCGTGCTGCGCATGCAGCGCATCCCGTTCATCGCGCTGGAAAGCGACGCCACGCAGATTGACGTGCTGCGCCGGTTCGGCACCAAGGTGTATTTCGGCAATCCCAGCCGGCCGGACCTGCTGCGGTCCGCCGGGGCGGACACGGCCAAGCTGCTGATCGTGGCGCTGGACGACGTGGAGGAAGGCCTGCGCGTGGTGGACATCGCCCGCCGCACCTTCCCCAAGCTCCGCATCCTGTCGCGCGCCCGCAACCGCCGCCACGTCCACCTGCTGATGGACCGCGGCGTCACCGGCATCGTGCGCGAAACCTTCCATTCCAGCCTGCGGCTGACCGAGTTGACGCTGCAGTCGCTCGGCATCCCGCCGGCCGAGGCGAGCCGCGCAGTGGAGCTGTTCCGCGAATTCGACGAAAAGAATCTGGCGGAAAGCCATGCCTACTACGAAGACGAGCGGCGGCTGATCCAGGACGCGCGAGAACAGGCCGCCGAACTGACGGGTCTGTTCGAGGCGGACGGGCAAAGCACGGCGAGGGCGGCGGAATAGGGCTGGACCCCGGTCGCCGGCCTCCCTACACCGCGCAACTCCCCCAAGATCGAAAGCTGCATCCATGCGCCGACGCCGGGGCCGGCCCCTCGATGGCTGGCTGATCATCGACAAGCCCGCGGGCATGACCAGCACGGACGTGGTGAACCGCGTGCGCCGCGGCTTCGACGCGCAGAAAGCGGGCCATGGCGGCACGCTGGACCCGCTGGCCACCGGCGTGCTGCCGATCGCCTTCGGCGCCGCTACCAAGACGGTGCCCTACGTGATGGACGGCACCAAGCTGTACCATTTCACGCTCCGCCTGGGCGAGTCGCGGGACACGGACGACGCAGACGGCGCCGTCACCGCCACCTCGCCCGTGCGGCCCGGCGACGACGCGATCAAGGCCGCCCTGCCCGGCTTCCGCGGCACCATCATGCAGGTGCCGCCCGCCTATTCCGCCATCAAGGTGGCGGGCGAGCGCGCCTACGACATGGCGCGCGAAGGCCGCGCCCCGGCGCTGGAGCCGCGCCCGGCGCGCATCGATCGATTCGACCTGATCGACCGGCCGGACGCCGACACGGCCGTGTTCGCGGTGCAATCCGGCAAGGGCGTCTACATGCGTTCGCTCGCCCGCGACCTGGCCGCCGTCTGCGGCACGGTGGGGCACGTGGCAGCGTTACGGCGCCTGCGCGTCGGGCCGTTCACCGAGGCGGGGGCGATTTCACTGGACAAATGTTCGGGAGGGGAGGATACCCCGCCGGCTTCCCCGGACCTGCTGCTTCCGGTCGTGACCGCGCTGGCCGACATCCCGGCGCTTGCCTTGACCGAAGCGGAGGCCTTCTTCCTGTCACGCGGCCAAGCGATCAGCCTGGTGGATTTGATGGGGCGCATTCCAGGGACGGCCGACCCGGATGGCGGGTTGGCCCGTGCCATGGCGGGGACGCGCGTGATCGGCCTGTGTCGTCTGTCGGACGGCATGCTGCGGCCGGAGCGCCTTCTTTAACCCCCCAAGCGGAGGATATCCGATGTCGATTACAGCGGAGCAGCGCACTGCTCTGATCGCCGAATACGCCACGGGCGCTGCCGATACCGGCAGTCCGGAAGTCCAGGTCGCGCTGCTGTCCGAGCGGATCGGCACCTTGACCGAGCATCTGAAGACACATGCGAAGGACTTCCACAGCCGCCGCGGGCTGCTGATGCTGGTGGGCCGGCGCCGTCGCCTGCTCGACTACTTGAAGAAGAAGGACCAGGCCCGCTATCAGACCCTAATCGGTCGCCTGTCCCTGCGCCGCTAGGCCCACGCCCCCGGTGCCAATGGTGGCGCCGGGGAACGCCGCGCTGGAATGCCACGGCATCCGGACCGCGACGGCGCCTTCGGCCACATGGTCGCGGTCCCCGCCGCGCCGCCATGCCGCCCGAGACGCCGCACCCGCACCGGTTTCCGCCGCATTGCCCACGCGATCCGAGGAAACGCTGCATGTTCAATCATTTCCGTAAAGAACTCGACTGGGGCGGCCGCAAACTGATCCTGGAAACCGGCAAGATCGCCCGCCAGGCCGACGGCGCCGTCATGGCCCGGCTCGGCGACACCATCGTGCTGTGCACCGCGGTGGGCGTGAAGACCGCCAAGCCCGGGCAGGATTTCTTCCCGCTGACGGTCAACTACCAGGAAAAGGCGTTCGCCGCCGGCAAGATCCCGGGCGGCTTCTTCAAGCGCGAAGGTCGGCCCTCCGAAAAGGAAACGCTGGTCAGCCGATTGATCGACCGCCCGATCCGCCCGCTCTTCCCCGAGGGCTTCCGCAACGAGGTCCAGGTGGTCGCCACCGTGCTGTCGCACGACATGGAGAATGATCCCGACATCGTGGCGCTGATCGGCTGCTCCGCCGCGCTGACGCTGTCCGGCATTCCGTTCTTCGGCCCGGTGGGTGCCGCCCGCGTCGGCTACATCGACGGGGAGTATGTGCTGAACCCGACCCTGGACCAGATGAAGGGTTTCCAGCTCGACCTGGTGGTCGCCGGCACCGCCGAGGGCGTGCTGATGGTGGAGTCCGAAGCGCACGAGCTGTCCGAGGAGGTCATGCTCGGCGCGCTGGAGTTCGGCCATGCCGGCTTCCAACCGGTGATCCAGGCGATCATCGAACTGGCCGAGCACGCTGCGAAGGAGCCGTGGGCCCTGCCCGAGCCGGCACCGGAAGTGGCAACGCTGAAGGGCCGCATCGATGCCCTGGCGCGGGCGCCGATCGCCGAAGCCTATAAGGAGCAGCAGAAGGCCACGCGCTACGAAAAGGTCGGCGCTGCCAAGAAGGCCGCCGCCGCCGCGCTGACCTCGGAAGGGCTGGACGCCGACAAGGCGAAGGGCATGTTCAAGGAGCTTGAGGCCGACATCGTCCGCAATGCCATCCTGGACACCGGGCTGCGCATCGACGGCCGCGACACCAAGACGGTGCGGCCGATCATCGCCGAGGTCGGTATCCTGCCGCGCGCCCACGGCTCCGCCCTGTTCACCCGCGGCGAAACGCAGTCGCTGTGCGTGGCCACGCTGGGCACCGGCCAGGACGAGCAGATCATCGACTCGCTGGAAGGCGAAAGCCGCTCGGCCTTCATGCTGCACTACAACTTCCCCCCCTACTCGGTGGGTGAAGCCGGCCGCATGGGCAGCCCGGGCCGCCGCGAGATCGGCCACGGCAAGCTGGCCTGGCGCGCGTTGCGCCCGCTGCTGCCGACCAAGGCGGACTTCCCCTACACGATGCGGGTGGTCAGCGAGATCACCGAAAGCAACGGCTCGTCCTCCATGGCGACGGTGTGCGGCACCTCCTTGTCGCTGATGGATGCCGGCGTGCCGTTGAAGCGGCCAGTGGCCGGCATTGCCATGGGCCTGATCAAGGAGGAGCGCGGCTTCGCCGTGCTGTCCGACATCCTGGGCGACGAGGACCATCTCGGCGACATGGATTTCAAGGTGGCCGGAACGGAGGCAGGCATCACCAGCCTGCAGATGGACATCAAGATCACGTCCATCACCTTCGAGATCATGAAGACCGCCTTGGCCCAGGCGCGCGACGGCCGGCTGCACATCCTGGGCGAGATGGCCAAGGGCCTGTCCGGTGCCCGCGGCGACGTGGCGGCGACCGCCCCGCGCATCACCGTGATCAACGTGCCGAAGGAGAAGATCCGCGACGTGATCGGCACCGGCGGCAAGGTGATCCGCGACATCGTCGAGACCACCGGCTGCAAGATCGACATCGAGGATGACGGCACCATCAAGATCGCCGCCACGTCGGAGGAGCAAAGCCAGGCCGCCATCGACCGCATCCGCGGCATCACCTCCGAGCCGGAGATCGGCGTGATCTACAACGGCAAGGTGGTGAAGACGGCCGAGTTCGGCGCCTTCGTGAACTTCCTTGGCGCCAAGGACGGGCTGGTTCACATCAGCGAGCTGGCGCAGGGCCGGGTCGCCAAGACGTCGGACGTCGTGGCGCAGGGTGACGCGGTCAAGGTCAAGGTCATCGGCTTCGACGACCGCGGCAAGGTGAAGCTGTCCATGCGGGTGGTCGACCAGGCCACCGGCGAGGACATCAGCGACAAGGTGGGCGCCAAGGGCGGCGGCCGCCCGCCCCGCGAAGCCGACGCCGCCTAAGCCCGAGCCCGCGTGGAGGGGGCTGCGGCCTTCTCCACGCGCGGGTGACTCCTTGCAGCTAAGCTTGTCGACCGCTCCCCTCTAGCGCGACTTTCCCGCTGCACACATATTGCAATTTGTTTCAGCCCGGGGAAGAAACCCAGCCATGAAAGTGATCAACGCCATTCGCATGGGCGGCGTGGACGTTCTGCCTCTCGTCGAGGGCGGCAAGGGCGTGGCCGTGTCGACCGGGGTTTCGTCCGGGCATTGGGCGCAGTCCGGAGGGGCCGGCACGTTCAGCGCGGTCAACGCCGACAGCTACGACGAGGCGGGTCACCAGCAACCGCAGATCTATCACGGCCGCACCCGGCGCGAGCGCCATGAGGAGCTGATTGACTTCGCCATACGCGGCGGCATCGCCCAGGCGCAGCAGGCGCACGAACTATCCGGTGGCCGCGGTCGCATCCACGCCAACCTCCTGTGGGAGATGGGTGGCGCCGAGCGGGTCATCACCGGCGTGCTGGAAGGCGCCAAGGGGTTGATCCACGGCCTCACCTGCGGCGCTGGCATGCCATACCGCCTCAGCGACATCGCCGCTCGGTTCGGCGTGCACTACTACCCGATCGTGTCCTCCGCCCGCGCGTTCAACGCGTTGTGGAAGCGGGCCTATTCCAAGGCCGCCAGCTTGCTCGGCGGGGTGGTGTACGAGGACCCCTGGCTCGCCGGCGGGCATAACGGCCTGTCCAACGGCGAAGAACCGGACCAGCCGGAGGACCCCTTCCCCCGCGTGCTGGCGCTGCGCAAGCTGATGCGCAGCTTCGGCCTGGGCGACACCCCGATCATCATGGCCGGCGGCGTGTGGTGGCTGGAAGAGTGGGAGGATTGGATCGACAATCCGGAACTTGGCCCGATCGCCTTCCAGTTCGGCACGCGGCCGTTGCTGACCCGGGAAAGTCCGATCGGCGATGCCTGGAAGCAGAAGCTTCTGACCTTGAAGGAAGGCGACGTCTTCCTCAACAAGTTTAGCCCGACCGGCTTCTATTCCTCCGCGGTCAACAACGGCTTCATCCAGGAGCTGCGGCAGCGCAGCGAGCACCAGGTCGCCTACACCATGGAGCCGGTGGGCGAGCACACCGCCACCTTCGGCGTCGGTCCGCGCCAGCGCATCGTATACGTAACGCCCATGGACCTTGGCCGGGCGGAGCGTTGGGTGCGGGAAGGCTTCACGGAAGCGCTGCGGACGCCCGACAGCACTCTGGTGTTCGTCACGCCGGACAAGGCCGCGGAGATCATCCGGGATCAGACGGATTGCATGGGCTGCCTCAGCCAGTGCCGCTTTTCAAACTGGTCGCAGCATGAGCCGGACTTCAGCAATGGCAAGAAGGCTGATGCGAGGAGCTTCTGCATCCAAAAGACGTTGCAAGCCGTGCGCGACGACAAGGGGGATGTGGTTGCCTTGAACAACAACCTCATGTTCAGCGGCCACAACGCATATCGTTTTGCGTCCGACCCGTTCTACTCCAACGGCTTCATCCCAACGGTGAAGCAGTTGGTGGAGCGCATCCTGACCGGCCGCTAGGCAGCGACGGGCTTCACGGCGGGTCGATTTGTGGTAGTGCCGGAGATGCCGGCTCCATAGCTCAGCGGATAGAGCGATCGCCTTCTAAGCGATGGGTCCCTGGTTCGAGTCCAGGTGGGGCCGCCATCGGGCCGAATGCAAATGGGCGGCCCCGGCACATCCAGCGCCGACACCGCCTATTAGCTGGTCGAGATTAGTGGTCCTTGCCGCGCCCCGTCTTGCCTTGTAGCGCATCGATGCGCTTGGAGGCGTCCGCCTTGGAAAGGGTCTCATCGAACTCCTCGCCGGCTTCCTCGCACAAGGTGCGAAGGTAGGACGCCTGCGCGCCCGTCATCGTTTCCGCGCCAGTGGTCCAGTTGTCTGGATCCTTCACGGTGTTGGAGGGAGTGGTGTCGTCGGTTGGTGTCTTAGGGTTCGTGCTCATGCTACATCAACGCCTCTGTCCATGATCTGTTCCCACGCTCACTCGGCCGCTTCGGCATCTTCTTCCGGGGCGACCAACATCGCCTTTTCGACCACGACCGACTGGTCGCGCACCCGTTTTTCGATGCTGGCGGCAACCTCCGGATGGTCCTTGAGGAATGTCTTGGCGTTCTCCCGCCCCTGCCCGATGCGCTGGCTGTCATAGGAGAACCACGCACCCGACTTCTCCACCACGGTCGCCTTCACGCCGAGGTCGATGAGTTCGCCGCGCTTGCTGATGCCTTCGCCGTACATGATGTCGAACTCGACCTGCCGGAACGGCGGGGCCAGCTTGTTCTTCACCACCTTGACGCGGGTCTGGTTACCCACGACCTCGTCGCGGTCCTTGATGGCGCCGATGCGGCGGATTTCCATGCGGATGGACGCGTAGAACTTCAGCGCATTGCCGCCGGTGGTGGTTTCGGGATTGCCGAACATCACGCCGATCTTCAAGCGGATCTGGTTGAGGAAGATCAGCATGGTCTTCGACTTGGACACGCTGCCGGTCAGCTTGCGGAGTGCCTGGCTCATCAACCGGGCATGCAGGCCGACATGGGTGTCACCCATCTCGCCTTCCAGCTCGGCCCGTGGCACCAGCGCCGCCACGCTGTCGATCACCACGATGTCGATCGCGCCCGACCGCACCAGCGTGTCGCAGATCTCCAACGCCTGCTCGCCGCCATCCGGCTGGGACAGCAGCAGATTGTCCACGTCCACCCCCAGCTTGCGGGCGTAGATCGGGTCGAGCGCGTGTTCGGCATCGATGAAGGCGCAGGTGCCGCCCTTCTTCTGCGCCTCGGCGATGGCGTGCAGGGCGAGTGTCGTCTTGCCGGAGCTTTCCGGTCCGTAGATTTCCACGATGCGGCCGCGCGGGAAGCCGCCAATGCCCATCGCCATGTCCAGGCCCAGCGAGCCGGAGGAAATCACGTCGATCTGCTCGTCCGACCGGGCGCCCATCCGCATGATGGAGCCCTTGCCGAACGCCCGTTCGATCTGGCCGAGTGCGGCGTCGAGCGCCTTTGTCCTATCCATCCGATGATTCCCTTATGACCGGCGACTCACGCGGCGGTGCACGACTGTGCCCATGCCGGCGATGCCCTGCAACGGGCCCCACTCCCACAGCCATACCGTGGTTGCGGGCCCCTTACAAGAACAAAACGGGATCAACAGATCGGCCGTGCCTTTCGGCTAGTCGCGAAGGGCGCGCTCCTCCACCACGGCGAGCATCGCCTTCAAGGTGTATGGCTTCGGCAGGAAGGCGATGTCCTCCGCCGCCAGATCGCCCCGCACGGCCTCCTCCGCGTAGCCGGAGGCCAGGATGGCCGGCAGTCCGGGGCGCAGCGAACGGAGAGCACGGACCAGCGCCGGGCCGTCCATGCCGGGCATGACCACGTCCGACAGCACGGCGCACAGGCGCGTGCCCTCCTCCTGCTCGGCCAGCAGGGCCAAAGCCGCCTCGCCCGACTCGGCGCTCAGCACCGTCCAGCCATCCTTGGTCAGCGCCCGCGCCGCCAGGCGGCGCACGCCGTCCTCGTCGTCTACCAGCAGCACCGTGCGGCCGCCGGGTGGCGGGGCGGGGGCGGCCTCCACCACGGGCGGAGGTTCGGCCGGGGCGATGCTGGCGACTTCCGGTGCCGGCAGCTTGGGGATCGCCATGGCGTCCCCGTCATGCCGCGGCAGGTAGATGCGGATGCGCGTCCCCTTCCCCAGCAGGCTGTCGACCGCCAGGAAGCCGTCCGACTGGCGGATAATGCCGTGCACGGTGGACAGGCCCAGCCCGCTGCCGCCGCGTTCGCGCCGGGTGGTGAAGAACGGGTCGAAGATGCGCGGCAGCACCTCCGGCGGGATGCCGGTGCCGGTGTCCTGCACCTCCACCATGACGTAGCGGCCGGGCGGGATGGTTTCCTCGCCGCGGATCAGGGCGCGGTACAGCGTGATGTGCCCGGTGCGCAGGGTGAGCTGGCCGCCTTCTGCCATGGCGTCGCGCGCGTTGACCGCCAGGTTGACCAGCACCTGGTCCAACTGCGTTGGGTCCACCCGCACCGTGCGGCCCGGGTGCTCCAGCTCCAGCTCCAACCGGATGGTGCTGCCGAGCAGGCGGCGCAGCAGCCCGGTCAGGTTCTCCACCGCGTCGTTGATGGACACGGCACGGGGTTGCAGCGTTTGCTGCCGGCCGAACGCCAGCAACTGCCGCACCAGGGCGGCGCCGCGGCCGGCGCTGGTGCGGATCTGCTCCAAATCCTCCACCGTTTCCGTTTCCGGCAGGCCGCGGGCCAGCGCCTCGTCCGCCGCGCCGATGATCGCCGTCAGCAGGTTGTTGAAGTCGTGCGCGATGCCGCCCGCAAGCTGGCCCACCGCCTGCAGTTTCTGGCTTTGCGCCAGTTGCGCTTCCAGCCGCTTCTGGGCCGAAATGTCGGTGAGTTGCAGCACTGCGCCGCTGACGCTTTCATCGGCTTCCCGCAGCGCCACGGCGGAAATCTCCACCGTCTGCTCCGACACGCCGTTCTTGCCCCGCAGCATCGACACGAAGGAGCGGGGCGGCCGCCGGCCCTGCAAGGCGGGGGACAGCTCCTCCCACACCTCTTCCTGCCGTTGCTGGCAGAAGATGTTGCGCACCGGCTGGCCGGGCGACAGGTCGCATTCCCGGTCCACGATGCGGCGCAGCGCCTCGTTCACCCGGATCAGCTTGCCGTTGCGGTCCACGATGGCGATGCCGACGGAGGATTCCTGCACCAGCACCTGCAGCATATCGTCCAGCGGGCCGGCCAGGCGCTCGATCAGCTTGCGCGGGCCAGCTTTGCGGGCCGCCCACGGCCATTCCCAACGGCGCGGCGCGAACAGGGTCGTGGCGCTCATCGGCGCGCCCTGCCGCGCAGGCGCCAAACATAGGCGATCACTTCGGCCACCACTTTGAAATGCTCCGCTGGGATTTCAGCATCCAGTTCGACCTTATAGAGCGCGCGGGCCAAGGGCGGGTTAGCGACCAGCGGCACACGGTGCTCCGTTGCGACCTCGCGGATACGGGCTGCCACCTCGTCGACTCCCTTCGCCACCACGCGGGGCGCGCCGCCCTTCTCGCGATCGTATGTCAATGCGATAGCGTAGTGGGTTGGGTTCGTCACCACCACGGTTGCGGTCGGCACCGCCGTCATCATGCGCTTGCGCGCGCGCGACATGCGTATCTGCCGCAGCCGCTGCTTGATCTGCGGGTTGCCGTCGGCTTCCTTGGCTTCCTGGCGCAGTTCCTCCTTGCTCATGCGGAGGTCCCTGGCGTGCTTGTGGCGCACCCACCACACATCGGCGCCCGCGATCACCGCCTGCGCGGCCAGCAGCGTCATGGCGAGCTGCATGACCTGCCGCATGATCCGGTCAGCAAGCTGCTCCGGCAGCCAGGAGGCGGCACTGCCCAGGGCCGCCACGCCGCCCGCCATGACGTGATAGGCAGCGAAGCCCAGCACGCCCAGCTTGACGACCGACTTGCCCGCCTCCACCAGCCCGGACATGCCGAACAGGCGCTTCAACCCCCGCATCGGGTTCAGCCGCCCCAGCTCCGGCATCAGCGCGGTCGGCCGCAGCACCACCCCGGTTTGCAACAGCGACGCCGCGACGGAGGCGGCCAGCACGCCCAGCACCAGCGGCCCGGCCACCAGGGCGAGCGCGAGGATGGCCTGGACAGTGGCAGCCGCTAGGTCCCGGGACGCGGACACGTTCATCATCGCGGCCAGGCGATGGGTCACGTCGTGCCCCATGGACGCCCCCAGCACGTACAACACCAGCGTCGCGGCGCCCAACCCGGCCAGCGCCGGCACCTCCCGCGACACGGCGACGCTGCCTTCGGAGCGGGCGCGTTCCAGCCTTCGGGGTGTGGCGGCCTCGGTCCGGTCTTCACCCTCCGCCATCGGCTACAATCCCGGCAAGGCGGCGAAGCTTTCGCGCGCTGCCTCGACCCAGATTTCGGCCAGACTGGTCGCCAGGATCGCCAGCAAGGCCAGCCCACCCACGACCTGGCCGGGCAGGGCCGCGAAATATATCTGCAATTGCGGGATCAGCCGGGACAGCAGCCCCAGCGCCGCCTGCCACACCACGCTGGCGATCACGAAGGGCGCGGCCAGGCGCAAGGCGAGGCCGAACGCCGTCGTCACCGCGCCCACCGCGGCGTCCACCCCGTCCGCCACCGGCAGCAGGTGGCCCAGCGGCACCAACCCGTAACTGCCGGACAGCGCCGCTACCGGCATGGCCCATAGCCCGGTGCCCAGCACCAGGACGGGGGCCGCCAGCGAGAACAGCCGCATGATCACGCTGCTTTGGCCCAACACCGGGTCCGGCAGCACCACGCTGGTCAGCCCCAGCATCAAGGAAATGAATTGCCCGGCCATCGGCAAGGCCAGGACGATGCACCGCGCCAGCCAGCCCAGCACCAGGCCGCACAGCAGCTCCGCCCCGGCCATGGTGGCCATGGGCCACACGCCGGGCGGCGGCGCCAACCCGACGGCGGGCAGCACCAGCACCACCAGCGCCAGCGACAGCCCAACCCGCAGCATCGGCGGCGGCTCCGCTTCCCCCAGCCCGGGCAGCAGCATGACGGCGGTGCCGACGCGGCACAGCACCAGCATGAAGGCGAATGCCCAGGCCGGCAGCGACGCCAGCAGCATCGCCGTGCCGGGGGCCGCGATGTCCATTACTGGCCGCCGATGGCGATCATCTGGTCGAACAGGCCCTGGGTGTAGTCCGTCAGCGTCGCGAGCATGAACGGCCCGGTCAGCGCGAGCGTCCCCACGATCACCAGCGCCTTCGGCACGAAGGTCAACGTCGCCTCGTTGACCTGGGTGACCGCCTGCACCAGCGCCATGAACACGCCCACCACCATCGCCGCGACCAGCGCCGGCCCGCCCATTTTGAGCACGACCATCATCGTTGCGTGCAACGCCGCACCAACCTCGCCTTCGCCCATGCTGCCCCCGTTTTAGATCGGCATCTTCATGATATCCTGGTAGGCCTGCACCACGCGGTCGCGGATCGCCGACGTGGTCTGCAACGCAAGCTCCGCCCGGTTCACCGCCGACACGACGTCGGTCAGGTTGCCCGTGCCGGAAATGGCCTCCGCGCTTTTCGCGTCGGCCTGGTGCCCGGCATCCACCACCCCCTGCAACGCCTGCGTCAAGGCGCTGCCGAACCCTTCCAGGCTGGCAGGCTTCCCGGCCTCGACCCGGCCATACGCGTTCGCCGCGCTGGCCGCGGAGACGGAGCCGCCGGGCAGCATGGGAATGCTCATTTCAGCAATTCAACCGCGCGCGTCAGCATGGACCGGGTGACTTCCATGACGTTGAGGTTGGCACTGAACGAACGCTGCGCTTCCCGCATGTCCATGACCTCGACGAAGCTGTTGACGTTCGGCGTGTGGACGTAGCCCTGCGCGTCGGCCGCGGGGTGCGACGGGTCGTAGCGCTTGGGGAACTCCGCCTTGTCGGTGCCGATGTTCTTGACGCTGATCGTTTCGGCGCCGAGCGAGTCGTCCATCTTCTGCTGGAACGTCACGGTCTTGCGGCGATACGGGTCGGCGCCGGGCGTGTCGCCCGTGGTGTCCTGGTTGGCCAGGTTTTCCGCGATCACCCGCAGCCGGGTGGTTTGCGCGTCCATGCCGCGGGCGGAAATCGTCAGTGCCTTGGTGAGGTCCATGCTGGCTCCTACTTGCCGACCGCGGTGCGGAACAGGCCCATGTATTTGCGGTAAAGCGCCGTCACCAACCCGTGCGCGTTGTCGGTGTCGGCGACCTTGGTGAGTTGCTCTTCGACCGACACGGCATTGCCGTCCGGTGCCCGTTCCGTCGGCCGCAGCATCGGGTCGGTGCGCCCGACGGAGCTGGTGCCGGTCAGGTGCATCGGGTTGGTGATCGCCATGTCCGGCAGCGCCTGTGCGAGCGTCTTGGCGAACGGCTGCAAATCCTTGCCGACGTAGCCCGGCGTGTTGGCGTTGGCGATGTTCTGCGCCAGCAGGCCCTGCCGCCTGTCGATCCAGGCGAGACGCTTGTCCGCCAGGTCGAACAACCCCATGCCATCGTTGCTCATGGGCGGCAGTGTCGCGCGCCGTGGTTTCCTCGGGGTTAACGCCACGGAGGTCAGCGCATCGGCAACGCTTCGGTAATGCCTCCGTGGTGATATGGCGGCATGACCACCTCCCCTGGCCTCTTCGGTGCCTTCAACACGTCGGAGTACGAGGCAACGGCTTTGCAGGCGGCGGTCGGCATGGCGGAAGGGCTGGCGCGCACGATCTGCATCGCCCGCCTGCTGGTCGCCAACGGCCGCACCGTGGACATGACCGGGCTGGACCGCGGCGTCGGCCTGCTGTGCGCCAAGGCGCTGGACCTGCCGCCGGAAGCCGGCCGCGGGTTGCGGCCGCAATTGATGATGGTGCTGGCCGAAGCCAACCGTCTGACGGAGGCGCTGCAAAGCCAGGCCGAGTGACCGACCTTCCCCGGTGGCAAAAGGCCGCCGGGCGCTTCCCAGGCAAAATGCCGAAAGGACGCAATGACGACCACTTCCGTGCTTACCGCCGTGGCGGCGCTCGCCGCGGTGCTGCTGCTGATCCTGCTCGTTGGCCGCATAGCCCGGATGACGCGGTTCGGCCGCCTCGGCCGCGCCGGGACGTCCCGCCTGGTGTTGCAGGATTCCTTGGTGCTCGACCCCCGTCGCCGCCTGGTGCTGGTGCAATGCGACGGCCGCAGCGTGCTGCTGCTGACCGGCCCCACCGACCGGGTGGTCGGCTGGCTGCCGGACGCGGCGCCATGAACGCCCGCAGCGCATGGGCGCGCGGGGTGGCTGGCGTGGTGCTGGCTGCCCTGCTGTTCCTGGCATCCCCGGCGGTGGCGCAGTCGGTCAACATCGACCTGGGTGCCGCGGGGCAGGCCGGCGCCACGGGGCGGCTGGTGCAGTTGACGGCGCTGATCACCGTGCTGTCCGTGGCGCCCAG
>CBDASJ010000004.1:0-6640 GCA_965199555.1 Acetobacteraceae bacterium
TGGCGGAGGAGGCAGGCTACGTGGCGCAAACGCCGGACTGCCTGGTGGCCACCGCGGCCGGGCGGCTGCGGCTGGACGCGTTGCTTGCCGCGCTGGTCCGCTGAGGCAGCTCGCTCGCTAAACCAAACCGGTGGCGACGAGGATGCCCAGGCCGGCTGACAGCGCGCCGATGCCGATGCCGACGTAGAGCACCTTTGTGAGTTGGGTCACCACGGACACGCTGGCTAGGACGATGGCGATCTGCAGCGTGCTGGTGACGATCTCATACCATTCGTACTGATGCAGGCTGTGGTCACGCTCATGCGTCGCATCGGTGGCTCGGGCCAGGATCTGCTTGGCTCCGTTGCCGCGGTCGGAGTCCTCGAGCAGCCGCTTGGCTTCCGCGTCGGAAGCGGCGGCGACCTTCTGCCCTTCCGGCGTGGGCGGCAGCGCGTTCAGCAGCGTCGCAGTCTGGTTCAGCACCAATGCCCGGTTCTGCCGCGCCTGGTAGAACGCGTATTCGTTGCTCGCGCTGATGTTCTGCGCCAGGTAGCTGTTCTGGGCGCTGCGCTCCGCCACCTCGCACAGGGCCAGGGTCGCGGCGAGCACGCCGATCACCAGCGCGGCGATCTTGCCGTGCCCGTCATCCGGGTTGTGCTTCAGGTGTTCGTGCCGTTCCAACGTCTCGTGTGCGATCTCGCTCATGGGCGAATCCGTAACATCATTGCTCCGTCAGTTCGAGTGCCCGTGCGTAAACGACCCGTCGCGGCAGGCCGGTCGATCCTGCCACCAGCGCGGCGGCGTCCTTGACGCTGTTGCCCGCCAGGGCCGCGCGCAGCCGGTCGTCCAGCGCGTCCGCGTCGGGGGACTCGGTCGGGGGCGGCCCGACCAGCACGGTGATCTCGCCCCTTGCCGCTTCGGCGGCGTAATGCGCTGCTAGGGCGGGCAGCGTGTCGCGCCGCACTTCCTCGAACCGCTTGGTCAATTCGCGCGCGACCGCGGCCGGGCGGTCGCCGAAGGTCGCGTGCAGGTCGGCCAGCGTCTCGGCCAAACGATGCGGCGCCTCGTGCCAAAGCATCGTGGCGTCCAGCCCGGCGCGCTCGGCGGCGCGCAGCCGGCCGAACGCCGCAAGCCGGGCGGCCGACCGCGGCGGCGGGAAGCCGAGGAACAGGAACGGTTGCGGCGGCAGCCCGCTCAGCACCAGCGCAGTCACGGCGGCGTTCGCGCCGGGCACCGCGCCCACCGGCAACCCGGCCGCGATGGCCGCGCGAACCAGGCGGAAGCCCGGGTCGCTGACCACGGGCGTGCCGGCGTCCGACACCAGCACGACCTGCTTGCCGCCCCGCACCGCGTCCAGCACGGCCGGCGTGCGGGCATCCTCGTTGTGGTCGTGCAAGGGCGATGTCGCGGCGGAAATGCCGTAGGCCGAAAGCAGCCGCGCGGTGACGCGGGTGTCCTCGCACAGCACCAGGTGGGCCGAACGCAGGGCGTCCAGCGCCCGTTGGCTGATGTCGCCGAGGTTGCCGATCGGCGTGGAAACCAGCACAAGGCTTCCGCATGCCAGGCCGGACGCGCCGTCCGGCCCGGCGTTCGCCCCGGTCATCGGAGTCCCCATCGTGTCGCTGCGCGCAATGCCATTCTCCTTCGCCTCCCTCTTCGCCGCCGCTGCGCTCGCCGGCTGCGTGGTCGCGCCGGAGGGTGCGGCAACGGGGCAGCGGGCGGCGGCCACAGGGGCGCCGGTGGCGAACCGGAAGGTCGCCGTGCTCCTGCCATTGACCGGGCCGAATGCCGGCCTGGGCCGCAACCTGTTGCAGGCCGCGCAACTTGCGCTCGGGGCGGATGGGCCGCAACTGGACGTCCGGGATACGGCGGGCACCCCGACGGGGGCCACGATGGCGGCGCAGGCGGCGGTGGCGGCGGGCGACGGCATCATCGTGGGGCCGCTCACCGCGCCGGAAACCGCCGCGGCGGCGTCCGTGGCGGTCAACATCCCCATCCTCGCCTTCACGTCCGACCAGCAGCAAGGGCGCCCGGGTGTGTGGGCGCTCGGCATCACGCCGCAGCAACAGGTCACGCGAATGGTCCGGGCGCTTTCGATACGCAGCAAGACCCGAGTGGCTGCCGTGCTGCCGAACAACATTTTCGGCAACGCGCTGGCGGACGGGTTGTCGCGGGCGACCGCCGGGGTGGGCGACCCGCCGCCCACGATCAAGCGCTACCCGGACGGGCGGCAGCCGGCGCTGGACGCGGCGTTGCGCGACATGTCCGACTACGCGCACCGCCACCCGCCGGCGCCGCCGCCCAGCACCGACGCGGCGGACAGCGCTGCCGCGGACCCGGCGACCCAAGAGCCGATGGCGCCGCCGCCGTTCGACGCCCTGCTGCTGGCAGAAGGCGGGGCGCCGCTCGGCAGGCTGGCGACGTCGTTGCCCGGCCTGGGCGTGACGCCGCCGGACGTGCAGATCATGGGGCCGGCGACCTGGGCGCGCGACGCGGCCAACCTCGGCGGGCTGGCCGGCGCCTGGTATGCCGCGCCGGACCCGGCCTTCCGCACGGAATTCGAGCAAGCCTACACGGCCAAATACGGCTCGGCGCCCCCGGGGCTGGTCGACATCGCGTATGACGCGGCGAACCTGGCCCGCGTGGCCGCCGGCAATCCGGCCACGCTGACGCAGCCGAACGGGTTCCGCGGGGTGGACGGCTTGTTCGCCCTGCGGCCGGATGGGCAGGTCGTGCGCGGCCTGGCCGTGTTCGGGGTCGGTCCCGGCGGCGCCCGCATCGTGGACCCTGCGCCCGAAAGCATCGCACCCGGCAGCTAGGCCCCAGGCGGCCGTGGGGCTGCTGTTCACCGCCGCGGTTATCGCCGCGGCGCCGTTGCTGGCGCTGGCCGCCCTGGTTGCGGAAGGCTGGCTGGGTGCCGCGCCGGCGCTGGTTGCGGCGGCGTTCGACATGGTTGCCGCCTTGGCCTTCGCCGCCTGGCGCGCCCGCGAACACTGGGAGATCGCGCAGGAGGTGCGGCGGTCCGCCGAGGGGCGGGTGGCGCCGCCCGGACGGCGGGACCGCCTGGCGCGCGATATCGAGCAACTGGCGCTGCTGCACGGCGAACGCGCCGAATCCTTGGCGCGGCGGTTGCGGGCGGAAGAGTCGATCATCGAGACGTTGCCGGACCCCCTGGTCGTCCTGGGATCGGACCGGGCGGTCACGCGCGCCAATGCCGCGGCCCGCGCGGCGTTCGGCACGGAGATGCCTGCCGTGCTGCGCCATCCCGGGCTGCGCAACGCCATCGACCGCGCCGTGACACACGGAACGCCGCAACAGGCCGACCTGCTGCTGCCCGTCCCGGTCGAGCGGGAGGTGCATGCGACCGTGCTGGGCCTGGCGGGCGGCCACGTGGTCGCCGTGCTGTCCGACCGCACGCGGGAGCGGGCGCTGGAACGCACCCGGGCGGATTTCGTGACCAACGCCAGCCACGAGTTGCGCACGCCGCTGGCGAGCCTGATCGGGTTCATCGACACGCTGCGCGGCCCGGCGGCGGACGACCCGCCGGCACAGGCGCGCTTCCTGGAGATCATGGCCGAGCAGGCCGGACGCATGAGCCGGCTGATCGACGATTTGCTCAGCCTGTCCCGCATCGAGCTGACCGAGCATCGGCCGCCCACCGAGTCGGTGGATTTGGTGGAGTTGCTGCGCTTCACCGCCGCGTCGTTCGAGCCGCGGCTGAGCGGACGCGGCATCCGGCTGGAGCTGGACCTGCCAGACACGCTGCCGCTGGTCACCGGCGATGACGACCAGTTGGGGCAGGTGTTCCAGAACCTGATGGACAACGCCATCAAGTACGGACGCGAAGGCGGCTGCGTGCGGGTGGTGGCGGCCCCTGCCCTGCCCGGCGGGCGCTGGCCGCCGCGACCGGGCGTGACGGTGGCCGTGGCGGATGACGGTGCCGGCATCCCGCGCGAGCACCTGCCGCGGTTGACCGAACGGTTCTACCGCGTCGACAAGGGCCGCTCGCGCGCGGTGGGCGGCACGGGATTGGGGCTGGCCATCGTCAAGCACATCGTCAACCGGCATCGCGGCCAACTGGGCATCGACAGCCGAGAGGGGGAAGGAACGACCTTCACCGTATGGCTGCCACTCGTGACCTGATGATTGCCTTAATCATGCGGCAATCAGAAAAGATGAAGCAGGGAAACGACAAGACCAAGGTGTACCGTCGATGATGACGCCGTCGATCGGCTTGCCGGTCATCAACTTCTTCATGGCCGACGTGGGCGGCGGCATGGGGCCGTTCCTGTCCACCTGGCTGTCCGAGGCGGAGAAGTGGCCGCCCGACGAGATCGGGCTGGTGCTGTCCGCCGGGTTGATCGTGGGCATGCTGATGGCGACGCCGGCCGGCGCGCTGATCGACCGGTTCGGGCACCCGCGCCTGATGCTGTTCGTCACCTGCCTGATGATCATGGGCGGCACGCTGGCGATGTTCCTGGTCCATGGCTGGTGGCCGATCCTGGCGGCGCAGGTCGTCGTGGCCACGGGCGGCGCGCTGGGCGCCCCGGCGCTGACGGCGCTGACCATGGCGACGATCGGCAAGGACGGGTTTCCGCGCCAGCAAGGCATCAACCAGGCGGCCACCCACACCGGCAACGTCGTTGCGGCGGCGCTGATCTGGGGGATCGCCTTCGCCATCGGGGCCGCGTCGTCCATCGCCGTGCTCGGCCTGATGGCGACCGGGATGCTGGTCGCCCTGCTGTTCTACCCGCGCGACGTGATCGACCACACCAGGATGGCCGGGCGGGAGAAGCGCAAGAAGGGCGAGAAGCGGGGCAGCACCCGCGCGCTGCTGCGCAACAAGCGGCTGCTGGTGGTGATCCTGGCGGTCGGGCTGTTCAACTTCGGCAACGCCGCGGTGCTGCCCCTGCTGGGCCAGCGGCTGGCGGAGCAGGGGCAGCACAATGCGACGCAATGGCTCGCGGTGCTGGTCGTGGTGGCGCAGGGCGTCATGATCCCGGTGTCCTGGGCGGCCGGGCATCTGGCGGAGAAGATCGGCCGCCGCATCCTGCTGATCGCATCCTGTGCCGTGCTGCCGGTGCGCGGCATGCTGGCCGCCATGTCGCATAGCCCGGTGGCGTTGATCGCCATCGAGGTGCTGGACGGCGTGGGCGCCGGGCTGATCAGCGTGGCCGGGCCGGCGGCGGTGGCGGACCTCACCTATGGCGGCGGGCGGACGCAAACGGCGATGGGGGCGCTCGGCACGCTGCAATCGCTTGCCTCTGCCCTGTCAGCCTATACCGCCGGGCTGGTGGTGGTGCATTTCGGCTGGACGGCGGCATACGGCATGCTGGCCGTGGTGCCGCTGGCCGGCATCGCCCTGTTGTGCACCATCCACCTGCGCGACGAACACCAGCCGCAGGGTGGTCACACCGGGGAAAAGGCGGCCGCCATCAGCGCGCGGGTGTAGGGTTCGCGTGGGGCGGCGAACAGGGCGTCCGCTTCCCCTTGTTCCACCACGCGACCAGCGCGTAGCACGATTACGCGGTGGGCCAGGGCGCGCACCACGGCGAGGTCGTGGCTGATGAACAGGTAGGCGAGGCCGTGGCGCTGTTGCAGGTCTCGCAACAGGGTGACGATCTGCGCCTGCACCGAACGGTCGAGTGCCGAGGTCGGCTCGTCCAGCACCAGCAGGCGCGGGTGCAGCACCAGGGCGCGGGCGATGGCGATGCGCTGCCGCTGGCCGCCGCTGAACTCGTGCGGGTAGCGCTGCGCCGCGTCCGCCGGCAAACCGACCTCCGCCAAGGCGGATGCCACCCGCTCCGCCCGGGCGTCGGCGCTCAGCCGTTCGTGGACCCGCAACCCCTCGGACACCAGGTCACCCACCGCCATGCGCGGGGACAGGCTGCCGTACGGGTCCTGGAACACGATCTGCATCTGCGCGCGGCGGTGGCGCAGGCGGGTCGGCGACAGGGATTGCAGGTCCTCCCCGGCGAACGCCACGCGGCCGGCCGCCGGGATCAACCGCAGCAGCGCCAATCCCATCGTGGATTTGCCGGAGCCGCTTTCGCCCACCAGGCCAACCGTTTCGCCTTCGCGAATGGTGATCGAGACGTCGTCCACTGCCCGCAGCGACGCCGCCGCACGCCGCAGCAGGCCGCGGCGGGTGGTGAAATCAACGCGGATATCCGCAGCCTCGGCGAGCACCGGGGCGGCGGCCGGCAGCGTGTTCGGGCGGCCGCGCGGCTCGGAGTCGACTAGCATGCGGGTGTAGGGATGCGTCGGGTTGGCGAACACCGTTGCCACCGCACCCTGCTCGACGATGTCGCCGTCCTTCATCACGCAGACGCGGTCTGCGTAGCGCCGCACCACGCCGAGGTCGTGGCTGATCAGCAGCAGCGCCAAGCCGCGCTTCGCCTTTTCAGCCGCCAGCAGGTCGAGGATCTGCGCCTGGATCGTCACGTCCAGCGCGGTGGTCGGCTCGTCCGCGATGAGCAGCGCCGGGTCGTTGGCGAGTGCCATGGCGATCATCACGCGCTGCCGCTGGCCGCCGGATAGCTGGTGCGGCAGGGCGTCCAGGCGGTGCACCGCGTCCGGAAAGCCGCAGGACTCCAGCAGTGCCGCGATTGCCGCGCGTGTGGGGCGGCGGCCGTGCAGGGCCATCGCCTCGCCCACCTGG
>CBDASJ010000005.1:0-55184 GCA_965199555.1 Acetobacteraceae bacterium
GGCCACCAGGCCGATCACCAGTTGCGCCACCAGCTTGCCGCGGGCGGACACGCCCTTGGTGTTGCGGCGGGACAGCTTGAGGTAGTCGTCGGCAAAGCCGATGGCGCCGTAGCCGAAGGTGACGAACACCACGGCCCACACATAGCCGTTGGCCAGGTTGCCCCAGATCAGCACGGACGCGCCGATGGCCAGCAGCATCAGCATGCCGCCCATGGTGGGCGTACCCTTCTTCTCGATCAGGTGGCGTTCCGGCCCGTCCAAGCGAATCGGCTGGCCGCCGCGCTGCACGGATTTCAGCCACCGGATGACATAGGGGCCGAGCACGAAGGCGATCACCAGCGCCGTCAGGCAGGCCGCCCCGGCACGGAACGTGATGTAGCGGAACAGGTTGAACACCGAACCCGGTTCGGCGTAGGGGCGCGTGAGCAGCAGCAACATCAGCCGACGCCCTCCAACGCGCGCACCACGACCGCCATGCGGCTGCCGAGGCTGCCCTTCACCAGGATGGCGTCCCCGGCCCGGGCCTCCGCCGCCACCAGCGGCGCGAGCGCTGCGCTGTCCGCCGCATGGGCGCCGCGCAGGTCGGCGGGAACGGCGTCGTGCAGAAGCTGCATCAAGGGGCCGCAACTGAACAGCAGGTCCGCGGATTGGCGCACGGCGGGGGCCAGCGCGGCATGCTCCGCCGGGCCGTGGTCGCCCAGCTCCAGCATGTCGCCGAGCACGGCCACGCGCCGGCCCGGAAGGTCCCGCAGCACCGCCAGGGCGGCCAGCAGCGAGGCGCCGTTGGCATTGTAGCTTTCGTCCAGCAAACGGATGCCGCCCGGCAACTCGCGCCGCAAACCGCGCCCGGCGCCGGGACGGAACCCGGCAATGGCGGCCGCACCGTCGACCCCCAGCGCCGCCGCCGCGGTTAGGGCCGCCAAGGCGTTCAGCACCATGTGGATGCCGGGGGCGTTCACCCGGAACCGCGCGGTGCGGCCGCCAATCTGCGCGGCCACAACGGTGCCGTCCGCGTCCGGGTGCGATTCAACGATCTGCGCCACGCCGAACGTGTCCGTGCGGCCGGCGCGGACCGCCAAGCGGCCGAGCATGGGGCTGTCCGCCGGCAGCACCGCGATGCCGTCCGGCGGCAGGCCGTCGCCGATGGCGCTCTTTTCCTGCGCGATGGCCTCGATGCTGCCGAAATGGCCGATATGCGCGGCTGCCACGGCGGTGACGACTGCCACGTCCGGCCGCACCAGTTGCGACAGCGGGCCGATCTCACCGGGATGGTTGGTGCCCAGTTCCGCCACGCAAAACGCCGCATCCGCCGGCAGCCGCGCCAGGGTCAGCGGCACGCCCCACTGGTTGTTGTAGGAGGCAGGGGCAGCGTGGGTCTTGCCCGCGGCGGACAGCACGACGCGCAGCATTTCCTTGGTGGTGGTCTTGCCGACGCTGCCGGTGATGGCGACGGTCCGCCCGCCGAACCGCGCCCGGGCGTAGCGCCCCATGCCCCACAGCGCGTGCAGCGTGTCGTGCACCAGCAGCGTGGCACCGGGCAGGTCGTGCTGCACCACCGCGCCGGCCGCACCCTTGGCCAGTGCCTCGGCCACGTGGGCGTGCCCGTCGCCGTTCTCGCCCGCCAAGGCAACGAACACATCGCCCGGTTGCAGCGTGCGGGTGTCGATGGACACGCCGGTGGCGCCGAATGGCGTGCGCGCCGCACCCATCGTTGCCGCGCCCAGATCGTCGGCGGACCACATCATGCCAGGCCCGCCAGCCGTCGCACGGTCGCCACGTCATCGAACGGCAGGGTGGTGGCGCCGACCGTTTGCCCCTGCTCGTGCCCCTTGCCCGCCACCGCCAGCACGTCGCCCGGGCGCAAATCGTCCAGCGCCGCGGCGATGGCGGCTGCCCTGTCGGCGATCTCACGTGCCCCCGGTGCGGCGGCCAGGACGGCGGCGCGGATCGCGGCGGGGTTTTCCGTGCGCGGGTTGTCGTCCGTCACGATGGCCGCGTCGGCCAGGCGGTGCACGGCGGCACCCATCAGGGGGCGCTTGCCGCCGTCACGGTCGCCGCCGGCGCCGAACACCACAAGCAACCGGCCGGCGGTGTGCGGGCGCAGGGCGGCCAGCAGCCGCTCCAACGCGTCCGGCGTGTGGGCGTAGTCGACGTAAACCGCGGCCCCGTTCGGCAGGGTCGCCGCAAGCTCCATGCGGCCGCGCACGCCGGACAGCCCGGGCAAGCGGTCCAGCGCATCGGCGATCCCGGTGGTAGATGCCAGGGCGGCGGCCAGCAAGGCATTGTCGGCCTGGAAGCGGCCGGGCAAGGGCAGGTCCAACGACCGGCGCACCCCGTCGGCCAGGACCTCCAGATGCTGGCCGCCCGGATGCGGCACGGCGCGCAGCAGGCGGATCGCATCGCCGTCCTCACCCACGAACCGCAGGGACAGCCGCCGCTCCGCCGCGATGGCGCGTAAGGCGGCAACCGTGTCCGGATCCAGCGCCGTGCTGACCACCGCCGGCGCACCCGGCGGCAGCAAGGTGTTGAACAGCCGCAGCTTGGCAGCCCGGTAGGCGGCCATGGAGCCGTGGTAGTCGAGATGGTCGCGGGTCAGGTTGGTGAACCCGGCCGCGGCAAGCTGCACGCCGTCCAGCCGGCACTGGTCCAGGCCGTGGGACGAAGCCTCCATCGCGGCAAAGCGCACGCCTTCGCGCGCCAACGCCGCCAGCGTTTGCGCCAGCGCCACCGGGTCCGGCGTGGTCAGGCCGCTGCCGCCGGGGCGGCCGGGGGCCACCACGCCCAGCGTGCCCAGGCTGGCCGACGGCCTCGTGTGCCCGGCGATCTGCCGCAGGAACTCCGCCGTGCTGGTCTTGCCGTTGGTGCCGGTAACGGCGACGACCGTGTCCGGCTGCGGCCCCGCCTGCACCGCGGCCAGGCGGGCCAGGGCACGACGCGGCTCTGCGTCCTGGATCATCGGGCGCGGCGGCACCCCGGGCGGCCATTCCGTTCCCAGCGGCGCCAGCACGGCGGCGGCGCCACGCTGCACCGCGTCGGCGATGAAGCGGCGGCCATCCACGGTGCCGCCGGGCAAGGCCGCGAACAGGAAGCCCGGCGCCACCGCGCGGCTATCCGCCGTCAGCCCCGTCACCGCCACCGGCGGCAGCCCGGCCGGGGCAAGGTTCGCGGCCCGCAGCATGTCAGTGAGCTGCAACGAGGCTGGCTTCGTGACGCAGCATGTCCTGCGTCCGCAACGTCGGCTGCACCCGTGGGCCAGGCGCCGGGGCGGCGGGCTCACCGTGCCGGGCTGGCTGCACGGCCGGCGCCGAGGCCGCACCTGCCACCGGCCCCGCGGCGGACGCCAGCGGCGTGGACGGCGGCACGAAGTTCAGCGGCCCGCTCCAATGCGACACGTAGCCGTGGCCCGGCTGCAACGGGATGCTCAGCGCCGCCGAGATGGCGGGGATCGCCGCCGTGTCCGGCAGCAAGCCCAGCATCGGCGCGATCTTGGCGATCACCCGCCCGGCGGCGGGCGCGCTGACGGCGCCGGCGGTGGAATAGCCGCCCGTGCTCTTGTTGCCGTGCGGCTCGTCCAGCATGAAGTACACCGCGTAATGCGGCGCGTTCATCGGGAACACGCTCATGAATGCGCTGACGTTGGTGTGCTTCTTGTAACCGTGGCCGCCGACCTTCTCGGCTGTGCCGGTCTTGCCGCCCACGAAGTAGCCGGGGATGTCGGCCGGCTTGCCGTAGCCGTCCGTCACCACCAGGCGCATCAGCTTGCGGATCGTGTCGCTGGTTTGCTGCTGCATGATCCGCACGCCTTCGCGCGGGGCGGAGCCGGGCTCCTGCGCCAGCACGGTGGGCCGCAGCACCACGCCGCCATTGGCCAGTGCCGCGGTACCCCGCACCACGTGCAGCGGGCTGACGGCGATGCCGTGGCCGAAGCCGACCGTCAGGTTCGCCGCCTCGCCCCAATTGGCCTGCGACGGGAAGATCGGGCGCCCGGCTTCCGGCAACTCCACGCCGATGCGCTCGAACATGCCCATGTTGCCGAGCCAGGCGCGCTGCCGCTCCACCCCCACGGCCTGCGCCATGTGGGCGGCGCCGAGGTTGGACGAGTAGGCCAGCACCTCCGGCAGTTCCAGGAAGCGCTTCTTGCCTTCGAAGTCGGTGATGGTGAAGCGGCCGATATGGATGTCGTGCGCCGCGTCGAACGAACTCCATAGCTGCGCCGCGCCGCTGTCCAGCGCCATGCCGGCGGTTTGCAGCTTGAAGGTGCTGCCCGGCTCATACATGCCGGTGACGGCGCGGTTGAACCGCTCCTCCGGCGTCGCCTGCGCCGCCTTGTTGGCGTCGTAGTCCGGCAGGCTGACCATGGCGATCACTTCGCCGGTGCGGACGTCCATGACGATGCCGCAGCCGCCGATGGCGGTGAACTCGTCGATCGACTTGGCCAGTTCGTCGCGCAAGGCGGCCTGCACCCGGACGTCGATGGACAGGCGCAGCGGCTCCGCGTCGTCGTGCAGCCGGTCGTTGAAGAAGCGCTCGACACCGGCAATGCCGTGGCCGTCCACGTCCACCCCGCCCAGCACCTGCGCCGCCACCCGGCCCTGCGGATAGCGGCGGCGCTCGCCGGCCTGGAAATACACGCCGGGGATGCCTAGCGCGTTGATCGCCAACTGCTCGCGCGGATTGATCTGCCGGGCGAGGTAGACGAACTGCTTGCCCGAAGCCAGGCGCGCGCGGACCACGTCCTCGTCCAGGCGGGGCAGCACACCCTTCAGCTTGTGCGCGACGTCCGCCGGGTCGATCATCTCCTTGGGGTTCGCGTACAGCCCGGCGGTGGGCAGCGAGATCGCCAGGATTTCCCCGTTGCGGTCGGTGATCATGGCCCGCGGCCCGTGCAGCGCGGTCGCCGTGCCCGGCATGGGTGCGTCCGGATTGGCGTCGGCCGCGGCCATGGCCGCCGGGTCCGGCACCACGGCCACCTCCGCCGTCAGCTTCGGCATCATCGGGAAAATGATGGTGGCGCTGGCCAGCTTGGCCACCACGGCGCCGAACAGCACCATGAACCCGGCAACCGCGACCAGCAGCCGCGAGCGGGTCTTTTCCAGCGCTGCCCGGCGCTGGAGGTCCGGCGCCGTGACGCGCACGTTCTCCACCAGCGGGGTGGCCCCGTTGCGGGGCGCACCGCGCCGCGGCGCGGGCGGGGCGTCGGAAGGCGGCGGCGTGTTCATTGCCCGGAGGCGTAGCCCAGCATGGTGGCGGAGCTGACCGGCACCGGCGCGGCCAGCGTTGTGCGGCCCATGCCAAGCGCCGAGCCGACGAACGGGACGGATTGCGGCGCCACCGCACTGGCCGTTTGCACCGTGGGCGCATGCACCACCACGGGCGTGGGCGCATAGGCCGGCATGACCGGGGCGAACAGGGTGCGGCGTTCCGGCGCTGCCGGGCGCGGCACCGGCTCCGGCTCACGCGGCTTGGCGGCGGCAAGTTGCAGGTGCAGCGGCGTCGGCCGTGCTGCCGGAACCGCGGCAAGCTGGGAGGCGGGGTCGGGCTTGGCCGGCGCGGCGGCGGCCGGGCGGGACGCCGCCGGTGCGGGTGCCGAAGCGACGGGCGTTGCGGCGGCAAGCTGCGTCCGCACCGGCTGGGCCGGTGCCACGGCTGCCATCGGCGGCGGATCGACCACGGCCGGCAGCACGGACACGGCCGGCAGGCGGGACCGCAAATCTTCCAGGCGGACGAACTGCGCCGGCTGCAAGGGTTGCAGTTGCAGGTGCTGCGCGGCCAACCCTTGCAGCCGCTCGGGCTCGTTCAACAGCGCCCACTCGGCCTTCAACAAGCCGATCCGGTCGCGCGCTTGTTCCGCCTGCTTCACCGTGCGGGTGATGTCACGGTCGAGCAACTGGGCACGGTGCTTCTCCTGGTACAGGTACAGCCCGGCGCCAAGCGCTGCGACGAGGGAGAGGCACGTGAGGGGCCGTATCATGGCAATGGCTCCGAGAAGCGTTCGAGGGTGCGCAAGCGGGCGCTGCGGGCCCGCGGATTGTGGGCGATTTCGGCATCGGTCGGGCGGCGGGCACGCATCGACGGCAGGCGGAACCCCGCGCTTGGCCGGCCGGCCAAGCCGCGCGGGTCGTGGCGGGACGGTGCGGGCTGGCGCCCGGATGCCCCTACCATAAACCGCTTCACGATTCGGTCCTCGCCGGAATGGAACGACACGACCACCAGTCGGCCGCCGGGGCTCAGCAGTTCGGCCGCCTGCGCCAAGGCCCGCTCCACCTGCCCCAACTCGTCATTCACGCGGATGCGCAGCGCTTGGAACGACCGGGTCGCCGGGTCGATGCCGGCCGCATCCTTTGGCACGACGCGGCGGATGATCGCGGCCAGTTGGCCGGTGGTGGCGATCGGCGCCTCCGCCCGGGCCTGCACGACCGCACGGGCGATGCGGCGGGACAGCCGCTCCTCCCCCAACTGGAACAGCGTGTCGGCCAGTTCCGCCTCGGGCAGCGTCGCCACCAGCTCGGCCGCGGTTTCCCCCGACCGCGCCATGCGCATGTCGAGCGGACCGTCCGTCCGAAAGGAAAAGCCGCGCGCCGGGTCGTCGATCTGGAAGGAGGACAGGCCGAGATCCATCACCACGCCGTCCAGTCGCGTCACGCCATGCGCGGCCAGCAACGCCAGGGTGTCGCCGAACGAGCCGTGCAGCAGGTGCAGCCGGCCCGGGAAGCGGGCCGCCAGTTCGGCGCCCCGCGCGATGGCATCGGGGTCGCGGTCGATCGCCCACAGCGTGCAATCCGCCGCAGCCAGGATCGCCCCGGCATAGCCGCCGCCGCCGAAGGTCGCGTCCAGGTAGGTGCCGCCGGACCGGGCAGCCAGCGCGTCCAGCACCTCCGGCAGCATGACGGGGATGTGGCTCATGCCGCGGCGCCCGGCAGGCTGAGGTCGCGCAAGCGCGCGCCGCTGCGTGCCTCGACCCGGCGGCGGGCGCCCGCTTCCGGCTCCCAAATCTGGAACGTGTCGCCCATGCCCATGAAGGAAACCTGCGCGGCCAACGCGGCATGCTCGACCAGCTCGGTCGGCAGCAGGATGCGACCCTCCTTGTCCGCATCGACCGGAAACGCATCGGCGTACAGCGCGGCGGACATGTCCTCATGCGCGTCGCTGAACTGGTTGAGCTTGCCGAGCGACGTGGCCAAGGCCTCGAACTTCGCGACCGGCCAGGCTTCGATGCAGGGAAATTTGTGGGACGGGCGCAGGATCACCGTCGTGGGGCCATCCGCGTCCGGGGACCGCAACGCCGCGCGATACGCGGCCGGGACGGAAACACGTCCCTTCGCGTCCAAGCGGTTCTGGTGCGTTCCCAGGAAGTGGCCCATGGCGTCCCGGCGATCCCCTCGGCGTGGGATTGGTGCGGCCGAGCCCGCCCCAATCGCCCATTTTCATGGGACGGGATGGGATATCATGGGCGAATATGGGCGTCAAAGGAATCGGGAAGCCGTTACTTTAGCCGTTCAGTTTCGACTTCGTTTTCACGGCTTAGTTACCAGGAAGACACAGGGTCGACCTACAGGCAATTGTTAACAAGCATTTTTCACTGTTTGTTCCAGGAGTAAATTGTCAGGTGGCCTGTAAGCCGGGTTCTGTCCTCGCCTTAAACCGCGATGGACGGCCATTCCTCTGGGACGTGCGTTGCCGCACGCCTCACGCGACCAACCCGGGTGACGGGGCGAGAAAGCCCCCGCGTCCATCCGCTCACGCGGCGCCGCCGGCCACCCCTATTCGGTCTTGCTCCCGGTGGGGTTTACCCTGCCGCCCCCGTCGCCGGAGGCGCGGTGCGCTCTTACCGCCCCGTTTCACCCTCACCCGCATGGCCAAGCGGGCAGTTTGTTTTCTGTGGCACTTTCCCTGGGGTCGCCCCCGCCGGCCGTTAGCCGGCACCGTTTTCCCGTGGAGCCCGGACTTTCCTCCACCCTCCGCAAGCGGAAAGCAGCGGCCGTCCAGCCACCTGACGCGCGGGGTGTGCGCGCGCTCAGCCCGGCAGGTCAAGCCCTTCGTAGAGTTCGTTGATCGGCAGGCCGATGCCGATGGCGGAAACGTCGATCGTCGCGCCCTCGCCATACGTGTCGGCCGTCCAAAGATCGCCGGCGCGCCGGAACACCGTCGCGCCGATGAAGTCCTGCTGCAGCAGGACATAGGCCTGGACCGACGGCGTGTTGCGGTATTCGGCGTTCTTGACGATGCGGTCCACCCGCTCGGTGGACGGGCTGACGATCTCGAACACCACGACGGGGTCGTCGACAACCGTCGCCTTTCCGCCCCCCCGTGTGCAAAGGACCATCGCATCCGGGTAGCGAATCGAGCCGTCGACGGATACCTTCAGATGGCTGCCAAACACCCGGCATGCCGAATCCCGCAACCGATTGCTTAGAGAAGTAATTAACGCCGCCTGGATCGCCGCGTGGTTGAGCGTGCCGCCTGTCATCGCATGCGGCTCGTGGCCGTCGAACTCGTAGAGCAGCTCCTGCCGTTCCTCCCAGGCGAGGAACTCCGCCATCGTCATGCCGCTGCGTAGCGCGATGCTCATGTCGATCGCTCGTCTGCTCCGAACGCGAGCCCGTCATACAACTCGTCCAGCGGCACTTCGATGCCCGCTTCCGGCAGCAGGAGGATGGACCCGCGCCCCTGCACCCGGGCGGCCCAATCCTCCCCGTCGCGGGTGAAGACCGTCGCACCCACCCGCGTCTGCTGAAGGATGACGTAGCGCTGGATGGAAGGCGTGTTGCGGTATTCCATCGCCTTGGTGATCCGATCGGTGTCCTCCGTCGACTCGCTGACGACCTCGAACACCACCACCGGGTCGACGGCGACCGTCCGTCGCGGGTCGCGCGGGCCGCACACGATCAAGGCATCGGGGTAACGGTACGAGCCGTCCACGGACACCTTCATGTTGGCCGCATAGGCCCGGCAATCGCGGCCGCGGAGCCGATTGCGAAGTGACGTTATCAAGTTGGCGACGATGTCCTCGTGCGCCTCGCGCGCGCCGGTCATCGCGACCGGCCGGACCCCGTCGAACTCGTAGCGCAGTTCCTGCCGCTCTTCCCAGGCGAGGAACTCTTCGGCGGTCATCGCTGTCTGCAATGCAACGCTCACCACAGCTCTCCCACTATTTGACCGCGACTTACAGCCCGCGTTCGCGCTTGATCCGGTCCCAGGCCGCGTTGATGCCGGCCACCTTGTCGGTGGCGCTGGCGATGAACTCCTTCGGCACGCCGCGCGACGCCAGGCTGTCCGGGTGGTTGGCGCGCACCAGCGCCTTCCAGGCCGCACGCACCTCGTCATCCGTGGCGGTGCGCGCCACGCCCAGCACGGCGTAGGCGTCGTCCGTCGGCTCCGGCCGGAAGCGCGGGGCGGCGCCGCGGGCGCGGTCCCACGCCACGGCGGACAGGCCGAACCGGGCGTGCACGCGTTGGAGGAAGTCGGTTTCGCGGCCGTTCACCGGCTTGTCGGCGCGGGCGATGGCGAACAGCGCGACCAGCACGTCCTCCAGCACGCCGGGCGTGTCGGCAAAGGCGTCGCCGAGCTGGGCGGCGTACTGCTCGAACCCTTCGGTGCTGTCCCGCGCGGCGTCGAACATGCGGCCCACGTCGCGCACTGCCTCGGGCGGGATGCGGAACTGGCGCTTGAAGGCGTCGATCTCCTCCCGCACCACGGCGCCGTCGCATTTCGCCAGCTTGGCCGACAGCACAACCACGCCCACGGCGAACAACTGGTCCCGCCCGCCCAGCATGGCGGCGATCCGCGCCTGGTTCAGCCCGAACCCGCCAGGCAGCCGCATGCGGGGGATGGCCCCCTGGTCGGCGGCATGGCCGAGGGCGGCGCCCATCACGGCGCCGAACGGCCCCCCCATCACCAGCCCGGCGGCGCCGCCGAGCAGCTTTCCCCAATATCCCATGGAAGCGGCTTACCACACATGGGCCCGGCGGGTCATGTGGATCGCCCGCGCCGACCCGGGGCTTTTCTAGGCGAGGCAAGGCTGGATCCTGCATCATAATCCACCACTATCTGCGGGCGGTTCAGTATACGATTTATCAACGACAGAGATTGTCACTCCCATCTACCACAATACCCTTCATAAGGGAAATTAAATATGACTCGCGATCAAATAATCACCTCTACTTCTGTCATTCCAAATCGCGAACTTCTAGAACAAGATGACAATTTACTTGTAAATAAATTAATACGTGAGGTGACACACGGCTACTACGTTGATTTGTGCTTTAAGGACATGCGCGGCTTGTCGGATGAGGTCCTTCTAGATGAAGCCTCGGATAACGCCATTGACTTCATGCAACTGCTTGCCGCCGATGCGCCGCTGCCGGAGGTGTATCGGATCCATTTGATGAAGAGGGAGCCGGCGATGACGCGGCACGACATGGCGCAGGCCGTCGCCGACCTGCGCAGCGACGCGTTTGATATGGACGAGCGGGTGGAGAAGCTGCGGCGCCTGGTGGACGACGCACCCCATGCCGAGATCGGCGACCTGATCTACCGCGACACGCAAGGCCTCACCCCCGCGGAGGTCGTCGACGAAGCCATCCGTCGGCAGGTCGCCCACCTGCGCAGCTTGTTCAAGGAAGGCGACCCGCGCCGCCAAACCGGCTGACCCAAATCGTCCTGCCCGGGCGCACGCCCCGCTAGCGAGCGGCACAGCTATGGCAGCACTCTTGCGTCCACCCGGCCGCTGCCGTCATGTGCCGACACGACGCAGGGGGACCGATGACGGGCTGGCAGTTCTGGATCGATCGCGGCGGCACCTTCACCGACATCGTCGCGCGTGACCCGGCGGGCCGCCTTTCGACGCAAAAGCTGCTGAGCGAGAACCCCGAACGCTATCGCGACGCCGCCGTCGCCGGCATCCGCGGCGCCCTGCGGCTGCCGGCCGGCGCCCCAATCCCGCCCGGCACGATCGACGCGGTGAAGATGGGCACCACCGTCGCCACCAACGCGCTGCTGGAACGGCGCGGCGAACGCACCCTGCTGGTGGTCAACCGCGGCTTCGCCGACGCCCTGCGCATCGGCAACCAGGCCCGGCCACGCTTGTTCGACCTCCATGTCCGCCTGCCCGCCCTGCTGCACGAGCGGGTGGTGGAGGTCGGCGGCCGGGTGGACGTCGATGGCGCGGAGATCGAGGCGCTGGACGAGGCGGCCGCCCGCGCCGCCTTTGCCGCCGCGGTTGCGGACGGCATATGCGCTTGCGCGATCGTGCTGCTGCACGCCTGGAAACACCCGGCGCAGGAGCAGCGCCTTGCCGTCCTGGCGCGGGAAGCGGGGTTCACCCAGGTGTCCGCCAGCCACGCCACCAGCCCGCTGCTGCGCCTGGTGCCGCGCGGCGACACTACGGTGGTGGACGCCTACCTGTCACCCATCCTGCGCCGCTACGTGGACCAGGTGGCGGCCGAGTTGCCCGGCGTGAAGCTGTATTTCATGCAGTCCAACGGCGGCCTGGCGGACGCGGCGGCATTCGGCGGCAAGGATGCGATCCTGTCCGGCCCGGCCGGCGGCATCGTCGGCGCGGCCCGCACGGCGGAAGCCGCCGGCCTCGCGCGCATCATCGGCTTCGACATGGGCGGCACCTCCACCGACGTGGCGCTGTACGACGGCGCGTTCGAGCGCGCGTTTGAAACCGCGGTGGCCGGCGTGCGCATCCGCGCCCCCATGATGGCGATCAACACCGTGGCGGCGGGCGGCGGCTCCATCCTGCATTCGGACGGCGCGCGCTTCCGCGTGGGGCCGGACAGCGCCGGCGCCAACCCCGGCCCGGCCAGCTACCGCCGCGGCGGCCCGCTCACCGTCACGGACGCCAACGTCATGGTGGGCAAGATCCAGCCGGCGCATTTCCCGGCGATCTTCGGCCCCGATGCCGACCAGACACTGGACGCCGCGATCGTGCGGGAGAAGTTCGCGGCGCTGGTGCCGGGGCAGGACGCGCGGGCGGCCGCGGAAGGCTTCCTGCGCATCGCCGTCGCCAACATGGCCAACGCCATCAAGCAGGTGTCGCTGGAAAAGGGGCACGACGCCGCCCGTTTCGCCCTGCAATGCTTTGGCGGCGCCGGCGGGCAACACGCCTGCCTGGTGGCGGACGAGCTGGGCATGGACACGGTGTTCATCCATCCGTTCGCCGGGGTGCTGTCGGCCTTTGGCATGGGCTTGGCGGACCAGGCGGTGCTGCGGGAACAGGCGGTGGAAACCGCGCTGGGCGACCTGGCGCCACTCCACGCCGTGGCGGACCGGCTCGCCGCCGAGGCCGTGGCCGCACTGGTTGAACAAGGGGCCGACCCGGCCGGCGTGCAGGTGGAACGCCGGGTGCACGTGCGCTACGCCGGCACCCAGGCCGCGCTGGAAGTGCCGCTCGGCCCCGGCGCGCGCGAGGCGTTCACCGCCGCCCACCGCACCCGCTTCGGCTTCGCCACGCCGGAGCGCCCGCTGGTCGTCGAAGCGGTGGCGGTGGAAGCCACCTGCCCCGGCGAACGCGTGGCAGAACCGGCGCTCGCCGCCCGCAGCGGCGGAGAGCCCGCCGTGCTGGACCGCGTCGCGGTCTGGACCGGCGGGGCGGAGCACATAGCCCCCGTGTTCGAGCGCGCCGACCTGCTCGCCGGCGACCGCATCGCCGGCCCGGCACTGATCCGCGAAGCCAACGCCACCACGGTGGTGGAGCCCGGCTGGACCGCCGACATCACCGCCCGCAACCACCTGCTGCTCCACCGCACCGCACCGCGCGGGCGGGAAGATGCGGCCGCCAGCGGCCAGCCCGACCCCGTGCTGTTGGAACTGTTCAACAACCTGTTCACCAACGTCGCCGAGCAAACCGGCATCGTGCTGGCCAACACATCGCTGTCCGTGAACATCAAGGAGCGGTGGGACTTCTCCTGCGCCATCTTCGACGCGGAAGGCCGGCTGGTCGCCAACGCCCCGCACGTCCCGGTGCATCTGGGTGCCATGGGGGAAAGCGTGCGCACCGTGCTGCGCCATCGCGGCGCCACGCTGCGGCCGGGCGACGTGGTGGCGCTGAACAACCCGTTCAACGGCGGCACCCATTTGCCGGACGTGACCGTCATCACCCCGGTGTTCGACGCTGCCGGCACGCAGATCCGCTTCTTCGTCGGCTCGCGCGGGCACCACGCCGACATCGGCGGCATCACGCCGGGCTCCACGCCGCCCGCATCCCGCACGCTGGAAGAGGAAGGCGTGGTGATCGACGACTTCCTCCTGGTGGAGGCCGGGCAGTTCCGCGAGGCCGAGTTCCGCGCCCTGCTGGCCGGCGCGCGCTTTCCGGCCCGCTCGCCGGACGTGAACGTCGCCGACATCAAGGCACAGGTCGCCGCCAACGAACGCGGCGTGCAGGAACTGACCCGCGTGGTGGACCGCTACGGCTGGGACACGGTCGCCGCGTACATGCGCCACGTCATGGACAATGCCGAGCAGAGCGTGCGGCGCGTGCTGGAAAAGCTGCGGAGCGGGTCGTTCGCCTACACCATGGATGACGGCTCGCCGCTGCGCGTGGCGATCACGGTGGACGCGGCCAGCCGCAGCGCCACCGTGGACTTCACCGGCACGGGGCCGCAGCGCACGGACAACTTCAACGCGCCGCCGGCGGTGACGCGGGCCGCCGTGCTGTACTCGTTCCGCTGCCTGGTCGGCACCGACATCCCGCTCAACGACGGCTGCCTGGTGCCGCTCCACATCGTCATCCCGCCGGGCACCTTCCTGTCGCCGGCCCCGGGCGCCGCCGTGGTGGCCGGCAACACCGAGGTCAGCCAGGCGGTATGCAACGCGTTGCTGGGCGCGATGGGTGCCATGGCGTGCAGCCAGGCGACCATGAACAACTTCCTGTTCGGCAACGACGCCACGCAGTATTACGAAACGATCTGCGGCGGCGGCGGCGCCGGCCCCGGCTTTGGCGGCGCGTCCGCCATCCAGACCCACATGACCAACACCCGCATGACCGACCCGGAGGTGCTGGAGCTGCGCTACCCGGTCCGGCTGGAGGAGTTCAGCATCCGCCGCGGCTCCGGTGGCGCCGGGGAGTGGACGGGGGGCGACGGTTCGGTCCGGCGCATTCGCTTCCTCCAGCCGATGCAGGCGGTGATCGTGGCGTCCCGCCGCAGCGAGGGGCCGTTCGGCATGGCCGGCGGTGCGCCCGGGCTGGCCGGCGAGCAATGGGTGGAGCGGGCAAACGGCACGCGCGAAACGCTGACCGGCACCGACAGCGCGCTGCTCGCCCCCGGCGACGTGTTCGGCATCGCCACGCCCGGCGGCGGCGGCTGGGGAACCCCACCCCCGGAATGAGCGGCGTGGGGCGCCATGGCCGCGCCGGCCGGGTGCGGCGGCGGCGGGCCTCCTTCGTGGCGCCGCCGCCCGGCCGGTTGCAGCGGCTGCGAGTGTTCGCCGCCTTGCTGGTGGTGTCGCTCGGCCTCACCGTGAGCGCCGCCTGGATCGTGCCGCGCGTGCTGGATTGGGGCCAGTACCGGGCCGCGGTGGAGGCGGTGGCCTCCGCCGGCCTCGGCCGCCCGGTACGGATCGCCGGGCCGATCCGGCTGTCGCTGCTGCCGGAAGCCACGCTGGTGGCGGGCGACGTCACCGTGCCGGACACGGGGGACGGCGCCAGCGCCACCGCGTCCCAGTTGCGGCTGCGGGTGGCGCTCGGCGCGCTGCTGGCCGGACGGATCGAGCCGCAGGACCTGGCACTGCGCGGCGCGCGGATGCGCCTGCCCTGGCCGCTGACCGCCCTGGTGTCCAGCCGGCTGGTGGCGCCCGCCGGGCTGCACGCCCGCCTGGAGGATGGCACGCTGGCGATCGGCGGCCTGCAACTGACGGCGATCGCCGCCGAGTTGCGGGTCGACACGACCACCGGCACGTTGTCCGCCGCCGGCACCGCCACCACCATGGGACGGCCTTGGCAGATGACCGGGCGGCTGGGCCGCACCGGCGTGGACGGTTCGGCGCCGCTTGAACTCAGCCTGGATGGGCAGGGTTCGGCGGTCGGCACCGGCGGAACCCTGTCCGGCCAGATTGCCGCCGATGGCGGGCTGGTCGGGCGCATCACCGGCCGCGGGCCGGACCTGTCGCTGCTGCTGCCGGCGCCGCCTCAGCCATGGCAGGCCGGCGGCCAGGTCAAGGCCGGCAGCGGGACGGTGGTGGCCGACGACCTGGAACTGATCATCGGCGGCTCGCCGGCGCACGGCGCGCTGGCGGTCCGGCTGCTGCCGCAACTGCGGCTCGACGTCGCCTTGGCGGCCAGCCGGTTGGACCTCGGCGCCTGGCTGCCGCCTTTGCTGGGCGGGCGGCGGCTGGCGCTGCCCACGGGGATCGACCTGTCGGCGGACAACGCGGACCTGCTGGGGGGCACGCTGCGGCGCCTGCGCACGGGGTTCGAGGTCGGACCGGAGGACGTCGCCTTGCGGGAAGCCGACGCCGACCTGCCCGGCGGCGCGACCTTCCACCTCGCGGGCCGGCTGGCCGCCGGCCGCTTCACCGGGGACGCCCGGCTGGGCGCGCCCAACATGCCGCAAACCCTCGCCTGGCTGCACGGCAGCGTGCCCGCCCTGGTGGACGCGCTGCCGGCCGGGGCGTGGCAGACCGCAAGCCTGGCGGGGGCGGTGACGGCGGATGCGAACAGCATCGCAGTGGCCAATTTGTCCGGGGACGCTAACGGCGCGCCGCTCGCGGGCGACGTCGCCTTGCGGCGCGGCGGCCGCCCCGCCGTGGCGGCCAATTTGCGGGTGGCCGGGCCGGTGCTGGACCGCTGGCTGCCGGCGCCGCCAGGCGGGGCGGCCGATGCAGCCGCCCGGCTGGTCGCGCTGCCTGGGCGGTTCGCCGGCTTCGACGCCGACGTGACGATCGCCGCGACCGCGCCGGTGTGGCAGGGCGTGGCCTTCGACCGTTTGACGCTGGAAGCCGGGTGCAGCGGCGGCACACTGGACCTGCGGCGCGCGGCGCTCGCTGGGCCGGGCCTGTCGCTGACCCTTGCGGGCACGCTTTCACCCGCCGGGCAAATCCGCGACGGGCGGCTGGACTTGTCGATGGACCACGCGGAAAGCCTGACGGCCAGCCTGCCGGCCGTGCTCGGTTCCGCCCAAGCCCTGTTCCACGGCCCGGTGACGCTCGGGATGGTGGTGAACGGCCCGGCGACCGGCCTGGCGCTGACGGCGGCGAGCGAGCTGTCGGACGCGCGGCTGCAGGTGAACGGGGCATTGGACCTGCCCAGCCGCCATTGGAAAGGCACCGTGTCGCTGCGCCACCCGGGCGCGCCGCGACTGCTGTTCGCGCTGGGGCTGGGCGACACGGTGGGCTGGCTTGGCGACGGCTCGCTTTCGCTGCAGGCGGTACTGGACGCCGCGCCGGATCGCATCGCGCTGGCGGGCGTGGATTTGTCGGCGGGCGCACTGCGCGCTTCGGCGGCGTTGACGGTGGCGGCGCCGTTCGCGGGTCATCCAACGGTGACGGGCACGATCGACGCCGAAACCCTGCCGTTGCCCGCAGTGTTCCCGCGGTCCAACGAGCCGTGGTCGCTGGCGCGGCTGCACGCGGCGGATGCCAAGCTGACGCTGCGGGCGGCCCATCTGCTGTGGGGCCTGTCGCCAATGGCCGATGCCGCGGCGGCGACGCTCAGCCTGGCGGACGGCGTGGTGCGGGTCGACGGCTTCACGGCCCAGGTTGCAGGCGGCAGCGTGGCGGCGCAGTGGAGCCTGGCGGACGCTGCGCCGCCACGCTTCGCCGCATCGGGCAAACTGACCGGCCTCGCGCTGGACGGGCCGCTTGCCGGCACGCCGGTGGATTTGGTGGCGGGCCAGGCCGACGCGGCCTTTGCCGTGTCCGGCACGGGTTACAGCCCGGCGGGCGTGTTGGCGACGCTATCTGGCCAAGTGCGGGGAACGGTACGGGATGGGGTGCTGGCCGGTTTGGACGCCACACGGGTGCTAGCCACCTTGCGCGCGGCGCAGCCGATCGGTGCTGTGGTGCAGGCCGAAGTGGCGGCGGCGCTCGGCAGCGGCACGACGCCGTTCAGCCTGCTGGACTGGGACGGCACGGTCGCGCACGGCACGGTGACGCTCGGGCAAGGCAGCGTCGCCCTCCGGACGGGGTCGATTGCCGCTTCTGGCAATCTGGACCTGCCGGACGACGCGATCGACGCCCACCTGGCCTTGCAACCCGCGCTGGACAGGGCGCCCCTGCTCGGCCTGCGCTTGATCGGCCCGGTGGCGGCACTCAGCCATTCGCCTGAGCTTGCCGATTTGGCCCGGTGGCTGGCCAACCGTTAGGCCGGGCTCAGTTGCGGGCGCGCGGCTGCTCGTCGAACACGGCGTAGGCGAGGCCCAGCAGACGCGTGGCGGATTCCGCATACCCAGCGCGGTCGGCATCCTGCGCCAGCGAAATCAGGCGATCGGCGAGGATCAGCGGGCTGACGGGAATGGGCTTGGCGGTCTGAAGGCTCTGCATGGCTTTTGCTCCTACGCGACCGTTTGTGGCCGATAGCGCAACGATGCCAAACCAAGTTTGCCGAAACGTTAAGCGATCGAAGAAAGCGCGAAGACCCTTAAAGCCGAAGCAAGCGGGCGGTCCGGGGCGCGGGCCGCATCCACCGCGACCACCAGCCCGGCCAGCGTTTGGCCGCGCCGCTCGGCGAGTGTCGCCAGGGCGGACCAGAACTCCGGCTCCAGCGCCACGGAGGTGCGGTGGCCGGCCAGCGTGACGCTGCGTTTTTCCAGCGTCACGCCAGGCGGGCGGCGGCCCACGCCCCTGCCTCGGCCACCACCGGGTCGGCGTCGGCGGCCAAGGCGGCGGCGGCGGGCCGTAAGGCCGGGTCGGCGGAGTTGCCGATGGCAACGGCCACGTTGCGCACGAAGCGGTCGCGGCCGATGCGCTTGACGGGCGACCCGCTGAACAATGCGCGGAATCCGGCATCGTCCAGCGCCGCCAGCTCACGCAGCCGCGGGGCGTTCAGCTCCGGCCGCGCCTGCAGCTTGGCGTGGCGCGATGCTTGGGCGAAGCGGTTCCACGGGCACACGGCGAGGCAGTCGTCGCAGCCATAGATGCGGTTGCCCATCAGCGGCCGCAGCGCCGCCGGGATCGGCCCGCGATGCTCGATGGTGAGGTACGAGATGCAGCGGGTCGCATCCAGCCGGTACGGCGCGGGAAACGCGTCGGTCGGGCAAGCGGATTGGCACCGTGTGCAACTGCCGCAACGGTCGGCATGCGGCGCGTCCGGCGGCAGGTCCAGCGTGGTGAAGATTTCGCCCAGGAACAGCCAGGAGCCGTCGGCGCGCGACACGAGGTTGGTGTGCTTGCCCTGCCAGCCCAAGCCGGCGGATGCGGCGAGCGGCTTTTCCATCACGGGCGCCGTGTCGACGAACACCTTGACGGCCGACCCGAAGCGGCTGGCGATGAACTGCGCCAGGTGTTTCAGCATGCCCTTCACCAAATCATGGTAGTCGCGGTGGCGCGCGTAAACCGAGATGGCACCACGATCCGGCTGCCGCGTCACGGCGAGCGGGTCACCAGGCGGCGCGTAGCTCAGGCCTAAGACGACTACGCTGCGCGCTTCCGCCCACAGCGCTTGCGGGTGGCTGCGTTCATTCGTGCGGTCAGCCAGCCAACCCATGTCGCCATGCTGCCCGGCCGCGATAAACGCGCCCAGCCGCTCCCGCGCCTCCGGACCGAGCGAGGCCGCCGCGAAGCCGACGGCGTCGAAGCCAAGGGCGAGGGCCTTGGCGCGGATCAGCAGCCGCGGGTCATCCGTCACGCGGTCGGGCACGACGGGCCGTCCGAAGCGGGTGCTTCAGCCAAGTAGCTTGTAGAACGCTGCCCCGGCGGCAAAAAACGCGGCGCCTGCGGTTGCGCCGGACAGCACCAACGCGATTGGCGCCAGCCGTATTTCCTGGCGCTTGCGGTCCGTGTCGGCGCGTTTCTGGTCGATATCCGCAATGATTTGCCGCAGCTTGAGCCGGTCGCCCTCGTCGATCGCAAATTCGCTCATGAGGTGCCTCCGTTGCTGTCTTGCGCTGCACGATACGAAACCCTGCGACGCCACACTACGCCCATCAGCCCCGCCCCCGATAGGTTGGCACGCCCTGGTCCGGCACCCATGCGCCGGGCGGTGGGGCGGCGGTTTGCCAGAACACGTCGATCGGGATGCCGCCGCGCGGGAACCAGTAGGCACCGATCCGAAGCCAGCGCGGCGACAGCAGGCGCATCAGCCGGTCCGCCACGTCCATGGTGCACGCTTCGTGGAAGGCGCCGTGGTTGCGGAAGCTGGCGAGGAACAGCTTCAGTGACTTGCTTTCCACCAACCACGCCTCGGGGATGTAGTCGATCACCAGATGGGCGAAGTCCGGCTGCCCGGTCAGCGGGCACAGCGAGGTGAATTCAGGCGCGGTCAGCCGCACCACGTAATCCTTGCCGGCATGCGGGCTCGGCACGCGCTCCAGCACCGCCCGATCGGGCGAGGTCGGCGCCGCGGTCGGGCGGCCAAGCTGCGTCAGGCCGGCATAGGGCTGGTCAGGGGTCTCGCTCATGCCGCCTAGCTGTGGTGCGGCGGCCCGGCATTCCAGTCCGCCCGCACGGTTTCGCAGTGTTCGGCCAGGCGGCCGGCGATGATCGCGTCCCGCATGCCCGCCATCAGCGCGGCGTAATAGGTGAGGTTGTGGGCGGTCAACAGCATCGGGCCCAGCATCTCGTTGGCGCGGAACAGATGGTGCAGGTAGGCGCGGCTGTGCCGGGTGCAGGCGAGGCAGTTACAGGCCGGATCCAAGGCGGTGCCGTCATCGGCATGCCGGGCGTTGCGCAGGTTCAGCACGCCGCGGCTGGTATAGGCGCGGGCGGTGCGGCCGGCGCGCGTCGGCATGACGCAATCGAACATGTCCACGCCTCGCGCCACGGCGCCCAGCAGGTCGTCCGGCGTGCCGACGCCCATCAGGTAGCGGGGGCGGTCCGCCGGCAGTTGCGGCACGGTGGCGTCCAGCACGGCGAACATGGCGGCCTGCCCTTCCCCCACCGCCAGGCCGCCGATCGCCATCCCCTCGAACCCGAGCGGCAGCAGCGCCTCCACGGAGGCCGCACGCAGATGCGGAAACACGCCGCCCTGCACGATGCCGAACTGGCCGTAGCCCGGCCGGGAACGGAACGCCGCGCGCGACCGCGCCGCCCAGCGCATGGACAGCGCCATGGAGGCCTCGGCCTGCGCTTCGGTGGCGGGGAACGGGGTGCATTCGTCGAACGCCATGGTGATCGTGGCGTCCAACTGGTCCTGGATCTCGGTGGAGCCTTCCGGCGTCAGCCGGTGCGCCGAACCGTCCAAATGGGAGCGGAAGGTCACCCCTTCCTCGTCCATCTTGCGCAGGGCGGCCAGGGACATGACCTGGAAACCGCCCGAGTCGGTGAGGATCGGGCCGGGCCAGTCCATGAAGCGGTGCAGCCCGCCGAGTGCGGCGACCCGGGCGGCGCCGGGCCGCAGCATCAGGTGGTAGGTGTTGCCCAGCACCAATCTGGCCCCCGTGGCGCGGACGCCGTCCGCCGTCATCGCCTTGACGGTTGCCGCCGTGCCAACCGGCATGAACACCGGCGTCGGCACCTCGCCATGCGCGGTATGCAGCACCCCCGCCCGCGCCGCGCCATCCTGCGCCACGGATTGCCAGGACAGCGTCACCCCTGCCTCGGCCGTTCCGCGGAAGGAGACAGCAGGCTGGAGTCGCCGTAGGAATAAAAGCGGTAGCCGGCTGCGATCGCGTGGGCGTAGGCGGCGCGCATGCGCTCGGTGCCGGCAAAGGCGCAGACCAGCATGAACAGGGTCGAGCGCGGCAGGTGGAAGTTGGTCATCAGCCGGTCCACCACGCGGAAGCGGAAGCCCGGCTGGATGAACAGCGCGGTTTCGCCGCTGAAGGGCTGCACGCCGGCCGCGTCGGCCGCGCTTTCCAACAGCCGCAGCGTTGTCGTGCCCACGGCGACCACCCGGCTGGCGGCGCGGATGCTTGCCGCGGCTTCTTGCGTGACCTCGCCGCGTTCGGGATGCATGCGGTGCGCACCGGGCTCGCCACGCATGGGCAGGAAGGTGCCGGCGCCGACATGCAAGGTGACGGTGGTACGCCGGACACCGGCCGCCGCCAGCGCGTCCAGCAGGGCCGGCGTGAAGTGCAGCCCGCCGGTGGGGGCGGCCACCGCCCCTTCGGCGCGGGCGAACACCGTCTGGTAGTCCGCCGCGTCCGTTGGCGTTGGGCCGTCCGGGCGGGCGATATACGGCGGCAGCGCCAGCGCGCCGGCCTGGCGCAGCGACGCGGCGAAGGCCTCGCCCTCCTGGTCGAACCGCAGCGTCACGTCGCCCTCGTTTCGCGCCACCACCAGCGCCCGCATCTCCGTGCCGTCCAGCCCCAGCACGTCGCCCGCCGCCAAGCGCCGGGCGTTGCGGGCCAGGGCGTGCCAGGTGCCGTCCGCCAGCGGCCGGTCCAGGGTCAGCCCGATGCGGGCCGCGCCGCGATGCGCCGTCAGTTGCGCCGGGATGACGCGCGTGTCGTTCGCCACCAGCAGGTCGCCGGGCGACAGCAGGGTGGGCAGGTCCGCCACCGTGCGGTCCTCCAGCCCGGCCGCCACGTGCAGCAGCCGCGCCGCTTCCCGTGGCCGGGCGGGATGCTGCGCGATCAGCCCGGGTGGCAGCTCGAAGGCGAACGGATCAGACAGAGAGATAGGAGCTGATCTCGATCAGGTTGCCGTCCGGGTCGCGGCAATACACGGACTGCATCGGCCCCAGCGCACCCGTTTTCGCCACCGGCCCGGCTTCCACCCCGACGCCGCATTCCTCCAGGTGGTGGACCACGTCCTCCGACCCCACGGCGGTGATGAAGCAGGCGTCGATGCTGCCCGGCCGGTCATTCGCGCCGGTGGCCCAGGCGCGCGGGTCCGCGTCGGACGGGCGCAAATTCAGCTTCTGGCCGCCGAATTTCAGCGCGGTGCGGGTGCCGTCGCCGAACTCTTCCCGCTCCATCCCCAGCACCCTTTGATACCAGGAGGCGGTGATTTCCACGTCCTTGCAATTCACGACGATGTGGTCGAGACGGTCGACGGTGAACCGCATGGCAGTGTCCAGTATGAGAGGCTTCGCCCGCCGCGCATATATCGCCCTGCGCCGAACCGGGCAATTCGGCCTCCTCTTGGGTTTCACCGCCGCCGCCGCCGCACAGCCTGCCGCGGTCGAGATGCGGCCGGACATCGCCTATGGCCCGCTGCCCGCCGAGCAGGCGGACCTTTACCTCCCCGACACGCCGCGGGCGCGACGGGCCGCCGTGGTGGTCATCCATGGCGGCGGCTGGGTGAGCGGAAGCCGCCATGCCAACGACTACTTCTGCAACGTGCTGGCCGGGCATGGCGTGGTGGTCTTGAACATCGATTACCGCCTGGCCAACAAGGCGCTGCCCGATACGCATTGGCCGGCCCAGTTGGTGGACGCCCAGCTCGCCGTGCGCTTCCTGCGCGCGCACGCCGTCGAACTGGGCATCGACCCGGCGCGGCTGGGCGCGGTGGGGGATTCCTCCGGCGCGCAGCTTGCCGTGTTCCTGGGGGTGACGCAGACGATCATGCCCGGCGACGAGGCCGCGCTGTATCCGAACCAGCGGCCCAACGTGAAGGCCGTGGTGGACCAGTTCGGCCCCATGGACCTGCCCGGCATGGGCACGTTCGGCATCGGCTCCATCGAGGCGATGTTCGGCACCGCGACGCCGCCGCCGGACGCGCTGCTGTCGGCATCGCCGATCCCGATGGTGACCGCGCATGCCGCCCCCGTCTACATCATCCATGGGCAGGGCGACCGGGTGGCGCCGTTCGACGCTTCCCGCCAATTGGTGGACGCGCTGCGGGCGCATCGCGTGCCGGTGGAACTGGTCCCCTATAACGGGGACCATGCCTATACCGGGCTCACCCCCGAGCAGATCGGCAAGCTGCAATCCGACGCCATCACCTGGCTGGTGGCCCGGCTGCAACGCTAGGGCGGCAACCCCGTCACGCTTGGGATGACACCGCCGGTTCCACCGGGGTGGACACGGTGCGGATGGCCGGCTGGAAGATGTTCGGCGACGGCTCGTTCAAGCGATACAGGTCGAGCTGCTTCTTGGTCGGCAGGGATGCCGTTTCGACCCCTTCGGAATCGTAGAACTTCAACACCACGAGCCCGGTGGACGGGTCCAGCAAGGAAATCGGGCTGGCGTGGGGCTGGCTTGCCGCAGTGCTGGGAGCGGCAGCGGGCGTGGTGCTCGGGCTGGCCGCTGTTTTGGCAACGGCCGGGGTGGGCGTGGCGAGGCTGGGCAGGGCGGAGATATCCAGAGGCATTTTCATGACCCATTGCAATGCGAATGCGAACGGGGCGTTTTGCCACTGGGACCGATACAGCCAACGCAAAGCTAAGGTTTGATTAACGCGGTTGCTCTTTTAGCCAATGCGCTCAGTCGCGACGCTTTCGAAAGGCGTCCAGGCTGACGATCTGCGGCTCCTCCGCCGGCTCCGCCGCTTCCTCCGGCTCCTCGTCGGCGGCCAACTCCTCGCTGTTGGCGGCCTCCACCGGGGCGGCGCGGAAGCGCAGGCCGAACTGGGCGTGCGGGTCGGCAAAGGCGGTCAGCGCGGTGAAGGGGATGACCAGCGTGCTGGCGATGCCGCCGAAGGACAGGCCGACGCTGAAAAAGCCGGATGCCTCGTTCACCCGCAGATCCCAGAACTGGTGCTGCAGCACGATCGTCATTTCTTCCGGGTATTGCGCCAGCAGGCGCGCCGGAATGGTCACGCCGGGCTGGTCGGTGCGGAAGCTGACGTAGAAATGGTGCTGCCCCGGCATGCCCTGCTCGCCGGCGAATTGCAGCGCGCGGATCGCCACCCCCCGCATGGCTTCCTGCGCCCAGGCATCGTACGGCAGCAGGCTGTCTGGCCGGGGTGCGGCGGCGTCGTCGTCTTCCATGGCGCGGTACTCGATCACGATAGGTCTGCTGGGCGCGGGACCTGATTAGCGCGGATAGGTGGGCCGGCGCAAAATATGCAGTCCGGCAATAGCCAACGTCGCCCTGGTGAACATGTTATTGTGGCAACGTCGCGGCAAAGGACCACTCGGATGTATATCGCAATGAACCGCTTCAAGGTCGCCCCAGGGTCGGAGGCGGCGTTCGAGGAGCTGTGGACCACCCGCGACACCCATCTGCGCGAGGTGCCGGGCTTCGTCGAGTTCCACTTGCTGCGCGGGCCGAGCAAGGAGGACCACGTGCTTTACTCCTCCCACACCGTCTGGGCCGACCACGGCTCGTTCGAGGCATGGACCCAGTCCGAAGCCTTCCGCGCCGCCCACCGCAATGCCGGGGACAATCGGGCGATGTATCTGGGACACCCGGAGTTCGAGGGGTTTTCCGTCGTGCAAACGGTGAAATGAGCACGCCGCCGCCGTTCGGGCTGGCCGCATGATCCCGCACGCGCTGAACGAGGGCACCGCAGCCCGCTTCGTCGCCGTGGCGCTGGGCCATGTGACCCGCGAATACCCGAACAAGCCCGCCAACGTCATGTCCGGCCCGCAGGACGCCCGGCCGCCGCGCGACCTGCACCCGGTGTTCTACGGCAGCTTCGATTGGCATTCCTGCGTGCACGCCTACTGGATGCTGGCGCGGCTGCTGCGGCTGTTCCCCGCCATGGCGCCCGCCAGCGCGGTGCGCACCCTGTTCGACAGCCACCTGACGGCCGAGCGCATCGCGGGCGAGGTCGCCACGCTGCGCCACCCGATGGCGCGCGGGTTCGAGCGGCCATATGGCTGGGCCTGGCTGTTGAAGCTGGACGAGGCGCTGCTGCACCTACCGGACCGGCGCTGGCACGAGGCGCTGGCGCCGCTCACGGCACTGATCGTGGAGCGGTTCCACGAGTTCCTGCCCAAAGCCAGCTACCCGGTGCGGGTCGGCACGCATTTCAACACCGCCTTTGCCTTGGCACTGGCGGCGGACTACGCGCTGGGCGTAGGCGACATGGCGCTGCTGGGCCTGCTGCGCCACACCGCGGAGGGCTGGTACGGCGCCGACGCCGATTGCCAGGCCTGGGAGCCGAGCGGGGACGACTTCCTGTCCTCCGCGCTGGTCGAGGCGGAGTGCATGCGCCGGTTGTTGCCGCCGGAAGCATTCGCCGCCTGGTTCGACCGCTTCCTGCCCCATTTAATCGAAGCGCGCCCGGCCACCCTGTTCGCCCCCGCGGCGGTGAGCGACCGCAGCGACGGCAAGATCGCCCATCTGGACGGGCTGAACCTCAGCCGCGCCTGGTGCTGGCGCGCCCTGGCCCGCACCCTGGCGCCGGGCGACGCGCGGCGGATCATGATGGAACAGGCTGCCGAGCTGCACCTGGACGCCGGCCTGCCGCACGTGGCGGGCGACTACATGGGCGAACACTGGCTGGCGAGCTTCGCGGTGCTGGCACTGGAAGGCTGAGTCAGGACTCCTGTTCGGCCGGCCCGGTGTCTTCCAGCGGCAGGAACTTGCCCCCAACGCCGTCGACCGCCGAAATGCTGCCATCCTCGATGCCGTACACCCAGCCATGCAGCGTCACCTGCCCGGTCGCGAGCCGGGCCGCCACCGCGGGATGGGTCGCCAGGTGGCCGAGCTGGGTGCGCACGTTCTGCTCCACCAGCGCCTGCACCTGCGCCGGGCCGGTGACGCCGGGGTGCGTCACGTCCACCACGCTACGCGCCGCCTCCGCGTTGCGCAGCCAGGAGGCGACGGTGGGCATGGTGCGCACCAGCGGGTCGTCCGGGTTCAGCAGGGCCTTCATGGCGCCACAGTCCGAATGCCCGCACACGACGATGTCGGTGACCTCCAGCGCCACGCAGGCGAATTCCACCACGGCGGACACGCCGCCCAGCATCTCGCCATAGGCGGGCACGATGTTGCCGATGTTGCGGCACACGAACAGCTCGCCGGGGCTGGTTTGGGTGATCAGCTCGGGCACGACCCGGCTGTCGGCACAGGCGATGAACAACGTTTGCGGCTGCTGCCCGGTGGCCAGGTCGGCGAACAGCTTTTCGCGCTCGGGAAAAGCCTGCTCGCGGAAGGTGCGGACGCCGGCCATCAGCCGACGGATGCCGCCTTTCCGCGGGGTCGACGGGCCAACCGTCATGATGGGCGCCGTCCAGAAGTCGAAGCCACCACGCACCTCCATACCCACGTCACACCTAGCACCCTCGCCCCGTGCGCTCCCAGGGCTCACGCACTCACTCGCCGTAGCGTTGCTCCTGCCACGGGTCGCCCCGTTCGTGGTAGCCGCGCTCCTCCCAGAAGCCGGGCTTGTCGGCCGTGGTGAACTCGATGCGTTGCAGCCACTTGGCGCTTTTCCATAGATAGAGATGCGGCACGATCAGCCGCACCGGGCCGCCATGCTCGGCGGAAAGCGGCTGGCCGTTCCAGGAATGCGCCAGGATCGCATTGGCGGCGGCGAAGTCGGCGAGCGGCAGGTTGGTGGTGTAGCCATCGTGGCTGTGCAGCACGACGAACGCCGCGGCCTCCAGCGGGCGGACCGCGTCCAGCACGGTGCGGGTGGCGACGCCCTCCCACGCGTTGTCGAAGCGGGACCAGGTGGTGACGCAGTGGATGTCCGTCACTTCCCTTACCTGGGCCTGCGCCTGGAAGCCCGGCCAGTCCCAGGTCACCGTCTCCTCCACCGCGCCGAACACGCGCAGCGACCAGCCGGCCGGGTCGATCTTCGGGTGGATGCCGAGGTCCAGCACCGGCCAGGTCTGCACCACATGCTGCCCCGGCGGCAGCCGGTCCGTATCCGGACGGGACGCGCGCCCGGTGAGGAAGCGGCCCTGCCCCGCCCAGCTCTGCTTCGTCGTGGTGAGCTTGGTGTCCGGCGGGGGCTCGCCCGTCACGCCATGGCATCCTGGCGGATCAGCGACGGCGCCAGCTCGGCCAGGATCTCGTAGGAGCGCAGCCGCGCCGCGTGGTCGAAGATCGCGCCGGCGACCATCACCTCGTCCGCCTGCGTCTCGTCCAGGAAGCGGGCAAGGTCGCGTGCCACCGTGGCCGGGCCGCCCACGAACGAGCAGGCCAGCATGCCGGACGCCTGCGCCTTTTCGGCCGGCGTCCAATACGTCTCGATATCGTCGATCGGCGGCAGCAGCTTGCCGCGGGTGCCGCGGAACATGTTCGTGAAGCTTTGCTGCACGGAACTGAACAGCCGCCGCGCCGCCGCGTCGGTGTCCGCGGCGATCACGTTCACGCCGACCATGGCATGCGGCCGCGCCAACTGCGCCGATGGGCGGAAGCGTTCGCGGTAGACCTGCAACGCCGGGATCAGCGCGTCCGGCGCGAAATGCGAGGCGAATGCGTAGGGCAGGCCGAAATGCGCGGCGACTTGTGCGCCGTACAACGAGGACCCGAGGATCCAAAGCGGCACGTTCGTGCCGGTGCCGGGCACCGCCTGCACCCGCTGGCCGGGCTGCACCGGGCCGAACAACGCTTGCAGCTCCGCCACGTCCTGCGGGAAATGCTCCGCCGAGTCCGGGTCGCGGCGCAGGGCGCGCTGGGTGTAGCCGTCCGACCCCGGCGCGCGGCCCAGGCCCAGATCGATGCGGCCGGGGTACAGCGTTTCCAGCGTGCCGAACTGCTCGGCGACCACCAGCGGTGCGTGGTTCGGCAGCATGATGCCGCCGGCGCCGACCCGGATGCGATGGGTGCCGCCCGCGACGTAGCCGACGGTAACGGCGGTCGCGGCGCTGGCGATGCCGATCATGTTGTGGTGCTCCGCCAGCCAATAGCGGCGATAGCCCCAGCGTTCCGCATGCTGTGCCAGATCCAACGAGTTGTGGAGGGCATCCGCCGGTTCCGCGCCGTGCGGCACGGGCGCCAGGTCGAGCACCGAGAAAGCCTGCATGATCACCTCGTTGACAGCGAGGTCCCCATGTCAGTCCGCCGGGATCGAAACGCAAGAGTGGGGGGCTTCTGTTGCCCGGTGCCCCCCGAACCGCGTCTATCGCAACTTACGCTGCGACTGCGAATGCCTCATGATTGTCATTGGCACTTGTAATATAGCCCGATAACGGCGGTACAATGCCGAGCGAAAAATACGTCTTTACCACGCGTGTCGAGCCTATTTCGTCCCCATACTCCATCGCGGGGATGGTGGAGACGCCGAGTACTGCCCCCGGGTCCACAACGATTATTCCACGCACCGTTTATCGCCATAGCTGGCAAGCCAGCACGGCGAATATAGGCGATAACGCCGCCGAGTGGTAGGGGTGATCCATGCCGATCTCGCCCGAACAGGACGCCGCCATCGCCGAGCTGCGCGCCGCCAACGCCACCCCCACGCTGCGCGCCACCGTTCCCGCGCTGGAAGCCATGCTGTACCACGCGCTCCCTGTGCTGGATCACGGCTTCGTCCGGGTGATCGACTACATGGGCGACGACGCGGCGGTGGTGCAGGCGGCCCGCGTGTCCTACGGGCGCGGCACCAAGCGCGTCAGCGAGGATGCCGGGCTGATCCGCTACCTCATGCGCCACCGCCACTCCACGCCGTTCGAGATGTGCGAGATCAAATACCACGTGAAGCTGCCGATCTTCGTCGCGCGGCAATGGATCCGCCACCGCACCGCCAACGTGAACGAGTACTCCGCCCGCTACTCCGTCATGGACCGGGAGTTCTACATTCCCGCGCCGGAGCACCTTGCCGCGCAATCCGGCAGCAACCGGCAAGGCCGCGGCGCCGTGCTGGAAGGCAGCGAGGCGGCCACCGTGCTGGACCTGCTGCGGGAGGACGCCGGGCGCTCGCACGACCACTACGCCTGGATGCTGAACGAGGACGCGGCCGATCCGGCGCGGCAAGGGCTAGCGCGCGAGCTGGCGCGCATGAACCTGACGCTCAACACCTATACGCAGTGGTATTGGAAGACGGACCTGCACAACCTGCTGGGCTTCCTGTCGCTGCGGGCGGACCCGCATGCCCAATATGAAATCCGCGCCTATGCCGACGTGATGATGCAGGGTGTGGAGGCATGGGTGCCCGCCACCGCCGCGGCGTTCCGGGACTACCGGCTGGGTGCCGCCACCTTCTCCGCGGCGATGCTGGCGGTGTTGCGGCGGCGGCTGGCCGGCGAAGCGGTGGACCAGCCCGGCAGCGGGCTCAGCAAACGCGAATGGGCGGAGTTGGAGGCGGCGCTGGCATGATCCTGGTGTTCGGCAGCATCAACCTGGACACGCGCTACGAGTTGGACGAGCTGCCGACACCGGGCCGCACCGTGATCGGTCGCACCGCGCTGGTGCAGCCAGGCGGCAAGGGCGCCAACCAGGCGGTGGCGGCCGCGCGGGATGGCGCAAGGGTGGCGATGGCCGGCGCGGTCGGCGGTGACGCGGCCGCGGAAAAGGCGTTGGCCGGGCTGAAGGCGGCAGGAATCAACCTGTCGCGCGTCGCCCGGGTGGAAGCGGAAACCGGCAGCGCGGCGATTTGCGTGGACCGCGACGGGCAGAACCAGATCGCCGTGGCCGGCGGGGCAAACCTGCTGCTGAATGCGGAACAGGTCACCAACACGGATCTCCACCCCCACACGACGCTGATCGTGCAGATGGAAGGACCGGCCGACCAGACCGCCGCGCTGATCCGGCGGGCGCGCAAGCGGGGCGCCCGCATCATCCTCAACCTGGCACCGGCCGCACCGATCGCCGCCGACGCGCTGGGCATGGTCGACTGGCTGGTGGTGAATGCGGATGAAGCCGGCTGGCTGGGCGAGCACATCGGCACGGCGGCCAACCCGGCCTCCTTGCACGCGGCGCTCGGCGCCGGGGTGGTGCGCACGCGCGGTCCGCAGGGCACATCCGCCACCAACGCCGACGGGAACCTGTTCGTGGACGCCTTGCAGATCGAGGTTGCGGACACGACGGGCGCCGGCGACTGCTTTATAGGCGTGTTCGCGGCGGCCTTGGATCGGGGTGCCAACCTGTCGGACGCGCTACGCCGCGCCAACGTGGCCGCGGCGCTCAGTTGCACGCGGCGTGGCAGCCAGGCGAGCCTGCCGTCCCGGGACGAGATCGACGCCGCCCTGCCCGACAGCCCGAAGCCGACGGACAAGCAGCGGGAAATCCAGGACTAGCGCTGTGCTCCGGCGGGCGCCAAGGCGACGTCCTCGCGGGAGATTTCCGCCAGCAGCGACCACACCCGCTCGGGCTCCATCTTGCTGTCCGGGTCGTTTAGCAAGCGGTCCAACTCGTCCAATTTCGCATCGTAGTCCGCGTGGTCCATCGTCCGCTCCGCTGCATCGCAACATAGAACATTAGGCAGGAGAAGGTGGCAGTGCGAGGGCGGCGGCAGGGCCTCACGCGCATGTCATATGGATGACGTAACGGCCGGTGCCAGCGCGGGCACCTTGGCCGCCGGGTGCAGCGGATTGCGGAAGCGGAACTCGCCGTCCGGGGCTGCATCCGGCGCCGTCATGCCGAACATCTCCAACCGCGACGCGCAGGTGACGGCGACCACCGGGCGGGCACCCGGATCGGTGAGGAACTGGCGCGCCTCGCCTTCCAACTGCATGCGTTCGCGCAACAGGCGCCATTCGGTGCGGTCGGTGTCCTCAACGAACATGGCCAGGATGCCGGGGCGCTGGCCGGTCAGCCGCGCCGGGGCGATCTGCGTCATGCGGCGGCGCACCGCGACGGCCACCGCGTTCTCCTGCCCGGCGCGGGCCGCCAGGACGAACATGCTGTGCTTGGCCGTCATGACGGCCAGATGCGCCTCCGGCCCGAACTCGTTGCGCAGCCGCGGCATCAGGCCCAGCTCGTCCGCCTGCGCGGCGGCCAGCATCAGAGGGTCCAGCCGCAGCACCGCCGCCTCGTCATGGTCCGCCCGCCGCATGGTCGACAGCATCGCGGTGATGCGGCCGTGCAGGGTGGCGAGCGCGGTGCCTTCGGGCAAGTCCTTCAGGCCCTGCGGCAACGTCATCTTCAACAGGTAGCGACCGGGATGGCTGGCAAGCCAGGTTTGCAGGTCCGGATCGATGCGGTCGCACAGATCGGACCAGGCGCCGCGATGCACCTCCCGCCCATCCTCGGCCGACACCACGTCGCACGCGACCTCCGCTTCCTGGCCGTTGCGGTGGATCAGCAGGTCGAAGCTCGCCTCGTCCTGCAAGCCGGCGAACTCGACGCTGAAGCCGCGCTCGCGTTGCAGGGCGGCGGTGCGCAACAGGTGGAACGTCGAAATCAGCGTGTTGTCCGCCTCGGCCGCCCGGCGCAGCCGCGCGCGGAGGCGGTCGCGGCCGGGGCCGGGTAGCGCCTCGAACAAGCGGCTAGCGTCGGCGGCCAGGCGGGTGATGCACAGCTCGCCCGCGCTCGGCTTGCGGTTGCGGCCGGGCTTGCGCCAGCGCTCCACCGTCAGCTCGATGATGTGACGCTGTTGCAGCGCGCGACCGAGCCGGGTGGGTTTGGCCGCGCCGCGTTCCAGCTCGGAGATGCGGTCGGCCCATTCGCGATAGCCGAAACCCTCCACAAACGAGTCTAGGGCGGCGGGGTCGACCTGCGAGTCAGCGTTGCTCATGGATGAAAGGTTAGTGTAGCGACCTTTACCGCCCCACACACATGACCGTGACCACGGCCTTAATCGCGCGGCAAATGCAAGCTCGTCGCCGCGTGTGGACTTTGTGCACGGTGGCGCAACAGATGATCGGCCAGCACACAGGCCAGCATCGCCTCCCCCACCGGGACGGCGCGGATGCCGACGCAGGGATCGTGCCGGCCGCGGGTGGCGACGTCCACCTCGCGCCCGTGACGGTCCACGGAGGGCACGGCGGTCAGGATCGAGCTGGTGGGCTTGACGGCGAACCGGGCGACGATCGGCTGCCCGGTGGCGATGCCGCCCAGGATGCCGCCGGCATGGTTGGCGCCGAAGGCGACGGCGCCGCCCTCCATCCGCATGGCGTCGGCGTTTTCCTCGCCTTCCAAGGCGGCGGCGGCGAACCCGGCGCCGATCTCCACGCCCTTGACCGCGTTGATGCCCATCAGCGCCGCGGCGATGTCGGCGTCCAATTTGCCGTAGATCGGGGCGCCGAGGCCGGGGGGCACGCCTTCCGCCACCACCTCGATCACCGCGCCTACAGAGGAACCGCGCTTGCGCACCGCGGCCAACTGCTCCTCCCACTGCGCGGCCGCCACCGGATCGGGGCAGAAGAACGGGTTGTTGTCGACCGCCGCCCAATCCCAGCGGCTGCGGTCAACCGCCTGCGCGCCCATCTGGACAAGCGCGCCGCGAATGGTCACGCCATCCAGCACGCGGCGGGCGATCGCCCCGGCGGCGACCCGCATCGCGGTTTCCCGCGCGGAGGAACGGCCGCCGCCGCGATAATCGCGGATGCCGTATTTCAGTTCGTAGGTCAGGTCGGCATGGCCGGGGCGGAAGCGTTCGGCGATCTCGCCATAGTCGCGAGAGCGCTGGTCCACATTGTCGATCTGCAAGGCGATCGGCGTGCCGGTGGTTTGCCCTTCAAACGTGCCAGACAGGATGCGGACGGCGTCCGGCTCCTGCCGCTGGGTGGTGAAGCGGGATTGTCCGGGCCGCCGCCGTTCCAGGAAGGGCTGGATGTCGGCCTCGGTCAGCGCCAGCCTGGGCGGGCAGCCATCCACCACGCAGCCGATGGCGGCACCGTGGCTTTCGCCCCAGGTGGTGACGCGGAACAGGTGGCCGAAGCTGTTGTGGCTCACGCCGCCGGTTCACTCGGTCGGGGTGACGGTGATGTCGGGCGCCGTGGGGTTCTTCATGCCCACCGTGTGATAGCCGCTGTCCACGTGGTGCACCTCCCCGGTCACGCCGGAGGACAGGTTCGAAAGCAGGTACAGCGCGGCGCCGCCCACCTCCTCGATCGTGGTGTTGCGTTCCAACGGGGAGTTGTACTGGTTCCAGCGCAGGATGTAGCGGAAGTCGCCGATGCCGCTGGCCGCCAGCGTCTTGATCGGGCCGGCGCTGATCGCGTTCACCCGGATGCCCTGGCCACCCAGATCGGCCGCCAGGTACCGCACGGAGGCTTCCAGCGCCGCCTTCGCCACGCCCATGACGTTGTAATGCGGCATCACCCGCTCGGCGCCCAGATAGGTCATGGTCAGCATGGCGCCGCCCGGCTTCATCATCGGCACGGCGCGGGCGCACACGGCGGTGAAGGAATAGCAGGAGATGTCCAGCGCGGTGAGGAACGCCTCGCGCGGCGTGTCCATGTACTTGCCGCGCAGAAACGCCTTGTCGGCCCAGCCGATGGAATGGACCAGGAAGTCCAGCTCCCCCCATTGCTCGCGCACCTGCGCGAACGCGGCGTCCATGCTGGCGTCGCTGGCCACGTCGCACGGCACCACCAGCTTGCTGCCGACGCTTTCCGCCAAGGGCCGCACCCGCTTTTCCAGCGCCTCGCCCTGATAGGTGAAGCCCAGCTCCGCCCCCTGGGCGGCGCAGGCGGCGGCGATGCCCCAGGCGACGGAGCGGTCGTTCGCCACGCCCATCACCAGCCCCCGCTTGCCGGCAAGCAGGTTCCCCGTCACCGGCCTGGCGAGCACGTTGGTATCCGGCATGGGGTCGTTCTCCTGAGGCGGCGTGGCGGTCGTGGCACAGGCGGCGGGGCAAGGAAAGGCCCGGCTTGGCGAAGCCGGATGGCCGCCCCACACTGAAACAGTAGAAAGGGTCCGCCATGCCAGACACGCACTCCCCTGCCCCACCCCGCCCCGTTCCCGTGGTCGATGACCCGATCGGGCTGTTCCAGGACTGGCTGGCGGAAGCGGGCACGACCGAGCCGAATGACCCCAATGCCGTGGCGCTGGCCACCAGCACGCCGGACGGCCATCCCTCCGTGCGGATGGTGCTGCTGAAGGGCGTCGATGCGGCGGGCTTCGTGTTCTACACCAACGGGCAAAGCCGCAAGGGCGGCGAACTGGCAACCAACCCGCACGTGGCGCTGCTGTTCCATTGGAAGACGTTGCGCCGCCAGGTTCGCGTGGAAGGGCCGATTTCCCCGGTGACGGAGGCGGAAGCGGACGCGTATTTCGCCAGCCGCGCCCGCATTTCGCGCCTGGGCGCCATCGCGTCCGACCAGTCCCGCCCATTGGTCGACCGGGCGGAGCTGGAGCGCCGGGTGGCGGAGTACGACAGCCGCTACCCCGGCGACACCGTGCCGCGGCCGCCGCATTGGTCGGGCTTTCGGGTGCGGCCGGACGCGCTGGAGTTCTGGCAGGACATGCCGTTCCGCCTGCACGACCGCCGCGTGTACTCGCGCCAGGGCGAGCGATGGGGATCGCAAGCGCTTTACCCATAGCCATGGACGGCCAGGCGGAGGCACGGGTCCTGCTCCAACGGCTGAGCGGGGCGGAGCCGACCGAGACGCAAATCTCCGCGGTGTTCGCCGGCGAAGACACGGTGTTCAAGCTGAAGCGCGCCGTGCAGTTGAGCTTCCTGGATTTCCGCACATTGGAAGCACGGCGGCATTTCCTCCGGCGCGAGTTGGAGTTGAACGGGCCGGCCGCGCCGGGCTTGTATCGGGACGTGGTGCCGATCACCCGTGGCCCGGCCGGGCTGGAACTGGATGGTGCCGGCGAGGCGGTGGATTACGTGTTGCGCATGGCGCGCATCCCGCAGGGCGACTTCCTGCTCGAACGCGTGGCGCATGGTGTGCCGGACACCCTGCTGGACGCGCTGGGCGACATGGTCGCGGCCGACCATGCCAGGCGGCCCCCCGCCACCGAGCATGATCCGGGCCATTCCGGCCGCAACGCGCGGGGCAATGCCGCGGCGGCGCTAGCGGTCGGCCTGCCGAAGGACAAGGTTGCGGCGTGGCTGGCGCAGGCGGAGCGTGCCCTGGACGCCGGCGCGGCCTTGCTCGCTGCCCGCGCCGCCGCCGGGCTGGTGCGGCGCGCGCATGGCGACCTGCACCTCGGCAACATCTGCCTGTGGCAGGGCCAGCCGGTGCCGTTCGACGCCCTGGAGTTCGACGAGGCGATGGCGACGATCGACCTCGCCTACGATCTGGCCTTCCTGCTGATGGACCTGGACCGCCGCGCCGGCCGGCCTGCCGCCAACCGCGTGCTGAACCGCTACGTCGCCCGCACCGGGGACGCGGCGCTGGTGCGGCTGCTGCCCGCCTTCCTGTCCCGCCGCGCCATGGTGCGCGCGCACGTCACCGGCGACGCCGGCTACCTGGACGCGGCGCTGGACTATCTGCGCCCGGCGCCGGCGCGGGTGGTGGCGATCGGCGGCCTGCCGGGCACCGGGAAATCCACCCTGGCGCGCGCCCTGGCCCCGTCCCTGGGTGCGGCCCCCGGTGCGCTGATCCTGCGCAGCGACGAGGCGCGCAAGCGCTTGGCTGGCGTCCCGCCCGAGCAGCGGCTCGGACGGGACGGCTACGACGCGGCCGCCAACGCCCGGGTGGAGGCGGCATTGCTGGGGCAGTTGCGCGACGCGGCCGGCCATTGCGTGATCCTGGACGCCAGCTTCCTTTCGCCCGCCTTTCGCCAGACGGCGGAGCAGGCCGGGCAGAACTTCACCGGTATCTGGCTGGACGCGCCGCTGCCGGAACTGGAACGCCGCCTGCGCAGCCGTTCCGGCGATGCGTCGGACGCCACGGACGCGGTGCTGCACCGGCTGGCGGCGATCGATCCCGGCCCGATCGCCTGGCACCGCGTGCCCGCCGACGACGACGCGGTGGATCGCTGCCGCGCCATCCTCGACCCAAGGTAAACCGCGGCACCGCCGAGGGCCTTCTGCCGCGCTGCAACATGGGTCTAGGATGCCAACCCATGACCTCCGCGCGCCTGGCCGTCGATATCGGCGGCACTTTCACCGACCTCGCCCTCGAACGCGACGGGCGCCGCTTCACCGCTAAGACGCTGACCACCTCCGACGCGCCCGAGCAGGGCGTGCTGGTCGGCGTGGCGGCGATCCTGCGCGATGCCGGGTTGGCGCCGGGCGATGTGTCCATCCTGGTGCACGGCACCACCCTGGCCACGAACGCGGTGATCGAGCGCAAGGGCGCCATCACCGCCCTGGTCACCACGGAGGGCTTCCGAGACGTGCTGGCGATGGGCAATGAGAGCCGCTACGACCAGTACGACCTGCACATCCGCCTGCCGGAGCCGCTGGTCCCGCGCTATCTTCGCCTGCCGGTGCCGGAACGGGTGGACGCCGCCGGCCGCGTGCTGCTGCCGCTGGACGAGGCGGCGGTGCGGGCGCTGGTGCCAGTGCTGCGCCAACACGCGGTGGCGTCGGTGGCGGTCGGCTTCCTGCATTCCTTCACCAACGGGGTGCACGAGCAGCGCGCCCGGGCCATCCTGGAGGCCGAGGGCTTCCCGGTGACGCTGTCCTCCGAAGTCTCGCCCGAGATGCGGGAATGGGAGCGGTTTTCCACCGCCGCCGCCAACGCCTACGTGCAGCCGCTGATGCAGGGCTACCTCCGCCGGCTGCAAGCCGGGTTGGGCGCGATGGGGCTGGCCGCGCCGGTGTTCCTGATGCTGTCTGGCGGCGGGCTGACCACCGTCGACACCGCCTGCCGCTTCCCGATCCGCTTGGTAGAAAGCGGGCCAGCCGGCGGCGCCATCTTTTCCGCCGCCATCGCCCGGGCGGCCGGGCTGGACCGCGTGCTGTCCTTCGACATGGGCGGCACCACCGCTAAAATCTGCTTGATTGACGACGGCGCCCCGCAAACCGCCCGCACGTTCGAGGTCGCGCGCATCGGCCGCTTCAAGAAGGGCTCCGGCCTGCCGCTGCGCATCCCGGTGATCGAGATGGTGGAGATCGGTGCCGGTGGCGGCAGCCTGGCGCATCTGGACGTGCTGGGCCGCATCGCGGTCGGGCCGGAATCCGCCGGCGCCACCCCCGGCCCGGCCTGCTACGGCCGCGGCGGCACGCAGCCGGCGGTGACGGACGCGAACCTCGTGCTGGGCCGCTACGACCCGGCGCGATTCGCCGGCGGCAGCATGGCGCTGGATGCCGAGGCGTCGCGCACCGCGCTGGACCGGGCGGTGGGGGCCAGGCTGGGCGTGGACCCCGGCACGGCGGCGGCGGGCGTGATCGAGATGGTGGACGAAACCATGGCCAACGCCGCCCGCATCCACGCGATCGAAAGCGGCAAGGCGTTCGCCGACCGCACGGTGATCGCCTTTGGCGGTGGCGGCCCGGTGCATGCCTGCCGCGTGGCGGAAAAGATCGGTGCCATCCGCATCATGGTGCCGCCCGGCGCCGGCGTCGGCAGCGCCATCGGGTTCCTGCGCGCGCCGGTGGGCTACGAGGTGGTGCGCAGCCTGTACCAGCGGCTGGGCAGCTTCGACGCGGCGGCGGTCAACGAATTGCTGGCGGACATGACGCGGGAAGCCATGGTTGTGGTGGATGCCGGCCGCTTCGGCGCCCCGGTCCGCGCCGTGCGCACCGCCTTCATGCGCTACGTCGGCCAAGGCCACGAAATCCCGGTCCGCTTGCCCGACGCGGCGATCCGGCCGGACGAGGCAACCGCCATCCGCGCCAGCTTCGACGCGGAATACGCCCGCTTCTACGACCGCCCGGTGCCGGGCTCCGACGTGGAGGTGATGAGCTTCGCGGTGTCCGTCGCCACCGAAACGCTGCCGCATGACGAGCCGGCGCCCGCCGTCGGCACGCCCGCCCCGCCGCGCCGCCAAGCGGTGCGCGACCCGGTGAGCGGCGCGGTGGCGGATTGGCCGGTGCATCACCGTGCCGCGCTGGCGCCGGGCAGTCGCCTACGCGGCCCGGCGATCATCGCGGAAGACGAGACCTCCACCCTGGTGGGCGCCGCCTGGACCGCCGAGATCGACAACCGCGGCATCATCGTCCTGACACGGGAGCTTGCGGCATGATCTCGGCCCTGGCGTACGGCATCATGTGGAACCGCCTGATCGCCGTGGTGGAGGAGCAGGCGCAGACCATGATCCGCACCGCATTTTCCACCACGGTGCGCGAGTCCGGGGATTTGTCGGCCGGCATCTTCGACTTGCAGGGGCGCATGCTGGCGCAGGCCGTGACGGGCACGCCGGGGCACGTGAACTCCATGATGGAAAGCGTGGGGCATTTCCTTCGGCGCTTCCCGGCCGCAACGATGAAACCGGGCGACCACTACATCACCAACGATCCCTGGCTCGGCACCGGGCACCTGCATGATCTGACGGTGGTGTCCCCCGCCTTCCACGACGGCCGCATGGTGGGCCTGTTCGCCAACACCGCGCACGTGATCGACATCGGCGGGCTGGGCATGGGTCCGGAAGGCCGCAGCGTGTTCGAGGAAGGGATGTATATCCCGATCGTCAAATGCTTCGCCGAGGGCGTGGCGAACGAGACGTTCTTCGACATCCTGCGCGCCGGCACCCGCCAGCCGGTGGAGCTGGAGGGCGACGTCTACTCCCTGTGCGCCTGCAACGACGCCGGCATCCGCCGCCTGGTGGAGATGATGGCGGAGTTCCGCATGGACGGGCTGGAGGAGCTGGCGGCGCACATCTTCGACGCCAGCCGCCGCGCCACCGTCGCCGCCATCGCCGCCCTGCCGCCCGGCACCTTCCACGCGGAGATCGGCAGCGACGGCTACGAGGCGCCGGTGACGCTGCACGCCGCGATGACGGTGGCGGCCGACACGATCACGGTGGATTTCGCCGGCACCTCCGGCCTGTCCACCCGCGGGATCAACGTGCCGGCCGCTTATACCCGTGCCTACGCGGCGTTCGGCATCAAGGTGGTGGTGGCGCCGGACATCCCGAACAACACAGCCTCGCTGGAGCCGTTCCGCTGCGTCATCCCCGCCGGCTGCATCCTCAACGCGCCGCGCCCGTACGCGGTGGCGGTGCGCCACGCGATCGGCCATTTGCTGCCGGACCTGATGATGGGCTGCCTGCACCAGGCCGTGCCGGACCGGGTGACGGCCGAGGGCGCCTCCTGCCTGTGGAACCCGCCCTTGCGCGGCGGCGGCGCGGTGTCCGGTCAGGGCCGCCCCAACCGCCCGGTGCTGCCGGATTTCGAGGTCATCACCTTCAACAGCGGCGGCACCGGCGCCCGGCCGGAGCAGGACGGGCTGGACGCCACGGCCTTCCCTTCCGGGGTGCGAACCATGCCGGTGGAGGCTACGGAGGCGGTCGCGCCGATAGTCATCTGGCGCAAGGAACTGCGCCCGGGCAGCGGCGGCGCCGGCCGGACCCGCGGCGGGCTGGGGCAGATCATGGAGATCGGCGGCCGGGACGATTTGGAGTTCGCCTGCAACGCGATCTTCGACCGGGTCGGCAACGCCCCGCTCGGCCGGGATGGCGGCGGCACCGGCGCGGGCGGCCGCGTGACGCTGAAATCCGGCGCAACCCTGCGGCCCAAGGGGTTCCAGGTCATCCCGGATGGCGACCGGCTGGTGCTGGAACTGCCGGGCGGCGGCGGCATGGGCGACCCGGCGCAGCGCGACCGCGCCAGCGTCGCGCGCGACCTGCGCGACGAACTGATCACCGAGGAGCAGGCGCGTGACCTTTACGGCTACGACACGCCGAAACCTTGACCGAGGCAGGCACCCCTTGAATAATCAAGATGACCGGTCATCTTGGGCTGGTGCAGAAAGACTCCCCTTCCGTCCGTGACCGTCTCCTGCAGGCCGGCGTGGTCGTCTTCAGCCGGGCGGGTTTCAACGGGTCCAGCGTGCAGGACATCACGGACGCCGCCGGGGTGCCGAAAGGCTCCTTCTACAACCATTTCGACAGCAAGGAGCGTTTGGGCGCGGCCGCGATCGAGTACTTCTGGCGCGAAAAGGCCGAGAAGTCGCTCGCCATCCTCGCCGACGACAGCCTCGAGCCGCGCACCCGGCTGAAGCAGTATTTCGAGCAGGTCGTCATCGAGGTCGGGGCGATCGGCTACACCTGCGGATGCTTCATCGGCAACATGACCGCCGAACTGTCCGACCACAGCACCGTCATCTCGGACCAATTATCCGCCGTGTTCGACCGGTGGACCCGGGAAATCGCCGCCTGCATCCGGCTGGCCCAGCAGGCGAACGCCATCGCGTCCCGGGCAGACCCGGATCTGCTGGCGGCGTTCGCGCTGAACGCGTGGGAAGGCGCCCTGCTTCGCGCCCGCGTCACCAAAAGCGACCGCCCGCTCCGGCAATTCATCGACACGCTGTTCCAACAAGTCCTGGGCTGACTAGCCCGCTCGCCCTTCGGAGAGCCCCATGCCCGACCATCCCCACCCGATCGACCAAGCCAGCCTGTACACCCGCCCGGTTCCGAAGGCCCGCCGCGGCTGGGGCGGCGCCGTCGGCGTGCTCGTGCTGCTGGCCCTGGCAGGCGGCGGCTATTGGGCGTATGGCAGCCGTGGCGGCGCAGCACCGCCCGCGGCGCCGCCCCCGCCACCCGCCGTTACGGTCAGCCGGCCGCTACAACGCAATCTGGCGCAAACCACGGAGTTCACCGGCCAGTTCTCCGCCATCGACCAAGTGGACCTGCGGGCGCAGGTCAGCGGCTACCTGACCGAAATCCGCGTCAGCGACGGCCAGCTCGTCCACAAGGGCGACCTGCTGTTCGTGGTCGACCCCCGGCCGTATGAGATCGCGCTGCAAACCGCAGTGGCGCAGGTGCAAACCGCGAATGCGTCGCTGGAACTGGCCAACAAGCAGGTCGCACGCTCCACGGCGCTGAAGCGCAACGACTTCGAATCCGCCGAAGTGGTTGACCAGCGCACCCAGGCCGTGCAGTCCGCCGCGGCCACGTTGGAACAGGCCAAGGCCGCCATCCGGTCCGCCCAACTCAACCTCAGCTTTACCCGGATCACCGCGCCGTTCGACGGCCGCGTCGGCGCCCGGCAGGTGTCGGTTGGCAGCCTGGTCAGCGGCGCCGTCGGCAACGGCACCAAATTGTCCACCATCGTCTCGCTCGACCCGATCCACGTGGATTTCGACATGAGCGAGGCGGACGCCCTTACCTACGGGCGCTATCTCGCATCGAAGCAGGCGGGGGTGGACCGCACGGTCAAGCTCAGCCTGGGCGACGATGCCGGCTGGACGCGGCAGGGCACACTGGACTTTCTGGACAACCAGGTGGACCGCAGCAGCGGCACGCTGCACGCCCGGGCCACCGTCGCCAACCCGGACCTGCTGATCACGCCGGGGCAGTTCGCCCGGGTGCAGGTGCCGATGTCGGCGCCGCGCCCCGTGCTGCTGGTGCCGGATGCGGCGCTGGTCACCGACCAGTCGCTCAAGATGGTGATGACGGCCGCCGCGGACGGCACGGTGACGCCGAAGCCGGTGGAGATCGGCGCGCTGGACGGCGACACGCTGCGGGTCATCACCAAGGGCCTGGCACCCACCGACCAGGTGATCATCAACGGCCTGATGCGGCTGCGGCCCGGCGCCCGGGTTTCCCCGCAACCCGGCACGATCGAGGCGGTGGGACGCTAGCATGCGCATCTCCCACTTCTTCATCGACCACCCGATCTTCGCGTCGGTGCTGTCGCTGTTCATCACCATTGTCGGCGGCGTCGCCTACTTCACCCTGCCCATCTCGCAATACCCGGAAATCGCACCGCCCATCGTCCAGGTCACGGCGACCTACCCGGGCGCGTCCGCCGAAGTGCTGAGTCAAACGGTGGCGACGCCGCTGGAGCAGCAGATCAACGGCGTCGAGAACATGCTGTACCTCAGCAGCCAGGCGACCGGTGACGGCAAGCTGACCATCAACGTGACGTTCAAGATCGGCACCAACCTCGACAGCGCGCAGGTGCTGACGCAGAACCGGGTCGCCATCGCCGTGCCGCGGCTGCCGGAAGCGGTGCAGCGGCTGGGCGTCACGGTGGTCAAGAGCTCACCGGACCTGCTGATGGTGGTGCACCTGCTGTCGCCAGACCATTCACGCGACCAGCTCTACATGTCCAACTACGCGACGCTGCACGTGAAGGACACGCTGTCGCGGCAGGACGGCGTGGGCACCGTGCAGGTGTTCGGCGGCCGCGACTACTCGATGCGCATCTGGCTCGACCCGGACAAGGTCGCGGCCCATAACCTGACGGCGGGCGAGGTCGTGTCGGCCCTCCAGGCGCAGAACGTCCAGGTGGCCTCCGGCGTGCTGGGGCAGCCGCCCGTGCCGCAGCCGGGCGCGTTCCAGTTGAACGTGCAGACGCAAGGCCGCCTGGTGGACCCGGCGCAATTCGCGAACGTCATCATCAAGTCCGACCCGAACGGCCGCATCACCCGCGTGTCCGATATCGGGCGGGTGGAGTTGGGCGCGCAGGATTACGGCTCCAACGGCTACCTCGACACATCGGATGCCGTGCCGATCATCGTCTACCAGCAGCCCGGATCGAACGCGCTGGCCACGGCGGAGCGCATCCACGGTGCGATGGAAACGCTGTCGCAGTCGTTCCCGGCCGGGCTGAAATACGACATCGTCTACGACACCACCGGGTTCATCGCGCAGTCGGTGCACGAGGTGCTGGTGACCATCCTGGAAGCGGTGGCGCTGGTGGTGGTGGTGGTGATCCTGTTCCTGCAAACCTGGCGGGCCTCGATCATCCCGATCGTGGCGATCCCGGTGTCGCTGGTGGGCACGTTCGCCGTGCTGGCGGCGCTGGGCTTCTCGCTCAACAACCTCAGCTTGTTCGGGCTGGTGTTGGCGGTTGGCATCGTGGTGGACGACGCCATCGTCGTGGTGGAGAACGTGGAGCGCAACCTGCGCCTCGGCATGACGCCCCGGGAAGCGGCGCATCGCACGATGGACGAGGTGGGCGGCGCGCTGGTCGCGATCGCGCTGACGCTTTGCGCGGTGTTCATCCCCTCGGCGTTCATCAGCGGGATTTCGGGGCAGTTCTTCCGCCAGTTCGCGGTGACCATCGCGGCCTCGACCGTGATCTCGTGCTTCGTGTCCCTCACGCTCAGCCCGGCCTTGTGCGCCATCCTGTTCAAGCCCCATGTCGACCACACCGCCGGGGCGCGGCACTCACTGCTCGTCCGGCCGGTGCTGGCGTTCTTTCGCGGCTTCAACCGCGGCTTCGAATGGCTGTCGGAGCGGTTCGGCATGCTGACCGCCCGGCTGATCCGCGCCAGTGCCATGATGCTGGTGGCCTACGCGGTGCTGATCGGGCTGACCGGGTTCCAGTTCAGCCGGGCGCCGACCGGGTTCATCCCGGAGCTGGACCAAGGCTACCTGATCACCGTGCTGCAACTGCCGCCGGGCGCGTCCTTGGCGCGGACGGACGCCGTGGTGCGGGAAGCGACGAAGATCATCCTGGCCACGCCCGGCATCGAGCACGCGGTGCCGTTCGCCGGCTTCGACGGTGCCACCTTCACCAACGCCCCGAATGCCGGGGCGATCTTCTCGCCGATGAAGCCGTTTGAGGAGCGGGAAGCCGAGGGCCTGACCGCCAACGCCATCCTGGCCTCGCTGCGACAACGCTTGTCGGTGATCGAGGACGCATTCGTGATCACCATCGCGCCGCCGCCCGTGGCGGGGATCGGCAATGCGGGCGGGTTCAAGATGATGTTGCAGGACGAGCAGGGGCTCGGCCCCGTCGCCCTGCAAGCCGCGGCGCAGGCGCTGGCGGCCAAGGCCAACGCGACGCCGGGCCTCGTCGGCGTGTTCAGCCCGTTCAGCGCGGGGACGCCGACGGTGTATGCCGACATCGACCGGGTGAAGGCGGAGAAGCTGGGCGTCGCGCCGGAAAAGGTGTTCGAAGCGCTGCAGGTCTACCTAGGCTCCGCCTACATCAACGACTTCAACTATCTTGGCCGCACCTACCAGGTGGTGGCGCAGGCGGACGGCCGCTTCCGGACTACCACGGACGATATCGCCCGGCTCAAGACGCGCAACGCGTCCGGGGCCATGGTGCCGATCGGGTCGGTGGCCCGGTTCCACGACGTGACGGGGCCCTATCGGGTGCCGCGGTATGACCTGTTCCCCGCCGCGGAGGTGCAGGGCGGGACCTTGCCCGGCGTGTCATCCGGGTATGGCCTTGCGGCGATGGAGCAATTGGCGAAGGACGTGCTGCCGCCTGGCATCGGCTTCGAATGGACCGACCTTGCCTTCCAGCAGCGGCAAACCGGCAACACCACCATCCTGATCTTCGGCGCGTCGGTCCTGTTCGTGTTCATGGTATTGGCGGCGCAGTACGAAAGCTGGAGCCTTCCGCTGTCGGTGGTGCTCATCGTGCCGATGTGCCTGCTGGCCGCGGTGACCGGACTGCTGCTGCGCGGGATGAGCGTGGACATATTGGGGCAGATCGGTTTCGTGGTGCTGGTCGGCTTGGCGTCCAAGAACGCCATCCTGATCGTGGAATTTGCCAAGCAGGCGCAGGACGACGGCGCCACCGCCAGCGAGGCCGCCGTGCAGGCGGCGCGGACGCGGCTTAGGCCGATCCTGATGACGTCGTTCGCCTTCGTGCTCGGCGTCGTCCCGCTGGTCACGGCGAGCGGCGCCGGCGCCGAATTGCGGCAATCGCTGGGCACGGCGGTGTTCTTCGGCATGCTGGGCGTGACCGGCTTCGGCCTGCTGTTCACGCCCGTGTTCTACTCGGTCATCCAGCGCCTGTTCCGCCCGCGGCCGCATGCCGCGGCACCGTTGGGCAACAGCCCGCCCCGTGTGCTGCACGAGGCGGCCGGGCACCCCGGCCGGGGCGGGTAGAGGAGGTGGGCGGCGGCGGGGACCAGGCTTAAACCCCGATCGCCGCCTTCACCCGCCCCGCCGATAGCGGCAGCTCTCGAATGCGGACCTTGGCGGCGTCGGCCACCGCGTTGGCGATCGCCGCCGCCGTAGGGCCCTGCGCCGCCTCGCCCGTGCCGAGGAACGGCAGGCCGGGGCGGTCGATGACGTGGACCTCCATCTGCTCCGGCACGGCCGGGAAGCGCAGGATGGGATAGCCGCTCCAGTCCCGGCTGGTGATGCCGCCGGGCTCGAACCCGACCGACTCGTAGATCGTCCAGCTACTGGATTGCAGCAGACCGCCGGAGATTTGGTTGCGGATGCCGTCGGGGTTGACCGCCTGGCCGCTATCCACCGCGCAATGCGCCCGCACCACCCGGACGGCGCCGCTCTCGTGATCGACGGCCACCTCCAGCGCGACCGCGGCGTAGGCGCCCAGGTTCTTGTAACGCGCGAAGGCGAAGCCGCGGCCATGGCCGTGGGGCAGCGCCGTCGCCGCGTCCCAGCCGAACTCCCGTGCGGCGAGCGTGACCACGTCCCGCGCCCGGCTGTCCGACAGGTGGGCCAGGCGGAATGCGACCGGGTCCGCCCCCGCCGCCTGCGCCAGCTCGTCCATGAAGCTTTCGATGCTGAAGACGTTGGCGTAGGCGCCCAGGCCGCGCATCGCCGACACGCGCAACGGCATGTCGGGGATGAAATGGGACACCACCCGCGCCTGCGGCAGGTCGTAGAGCGGGATGGAATTACGGTCGCCGCCGCCTTCCGGCTGCGGGATCGGCATGGGGGGCGAGGGCTGCAGCGGCGCCGCGAGCGCCCAACTGGAAGCGAAGCGCCCGGCATTGCCTGGCCGCATGTTGTGCGTGTTGCTCCACACGCCGTACTGCCAGTCCACGATGCGGCCGCTCGTGTCCAGCGACGCCTCCACCTCCGTGATGATGGCGGGGGTGAACGGCTCCCAGGTGTTTTCCTGCTCCCGCATCCATTGCACCCGCACCGGCTGCCCCGGCACGGCCCGCGCCATCAGGGCGGCGTCCGCGGCGGCATCATCCGCGCCGTTATGGCCGTAGCAGCCGGAGCCTTCGGTGTGGATGCAGCGCACCTTGTCCAGCGGCATGCCCAGCAGCTCGGCCAGGGCGGCGCGGTCGGGGTAAACGCCCTGGGTGTGGCTCCACACCGTCATGGTGCCGTCCTGCAGGTGCGCCACGGCGCAGGATGGGCCGATGGAGCCGTGCATCCCGTAGGGCCGCAGGTAGCGGGCCTTCAGCGTGTGGGCCGTGGGCGGCAGGGGCGCCTTGCGATCCAGGATCACCGTGTCGCGGGACGGCAGGGCCTGCACGGTGGCAAAGATCGTTTCCGGGTCAGGCAGCGTGCGGCCGCCGGTCCACTCGGCCGCGGCGGCCAGCGCCCGCATGGCGGTGATGGCCTGCCACTCGCCGCGCGCGATCACGCCCAGGTAGCTGCCGTCGCGCACCACCTTCACCACGCCGGGCATGGCGGCGACCGCGGACTCGTCCAGCTTCGCCAGCGTGGCGCCGTAACGCGGCGGCTGCACCGTGCGGGCGTGCAGCATGCCGGGCAGCCGCAGATCCTGCACATAGGCGGCGCCCCCCGTGACCTTGGCCGGGATGTCGACTCGCGGCACCGACTTGCCCATCACCGAATATAGCGCCGGGTCCTTCAACGGCGCGCCGGGCTGGGCCAGGCGGTCGGGGGTCAAGCCGGCCACCAGCTCGCCATACCCCAGGCTGCGCCCGTCCGGCGCGCTGACCCGGCCGCCGCCGGTCTGCAATTTGTCCACGGGCAGGCCCAAGCGGGACGCCGCCTCCGCCACCAGGATGCCGCGCACCTCCGCGGCGGCGTTCATGATGGCGGTGCCGCTGTCCTGCATGGAGTGGCTGCCCGCCGTGTAGCCCTCATCGGCCGTGCGGCCAGTGTCGGCGGTGACCAGCGTGACCTGGTCCGGACGGAGGGAAAGCTGCTCCGCCGCCACCTGGATCAGCGCGGTGCGGATGCCCTGGCCCAGTTCGGCCTTGCCGCTGAACACCGTCACCGCGCCGTCGGGTGCCACCTGCACCCAGGCGGCAAGGCGGGGCTCGTCCTTCAGGCTGCCGGGCAGGCGCGGCGGGACCGGGGGTTTGGCGTCCTGCGCGCGGGCGCCGAACGCCACCAACAGCGCACCGCTGCCGGCCAGCAGGGTGCGGCGGGACAGCATCGTCGTCATCCCGCCGCTTCCACGGCCGGGGCCGCGATGGCGGCGGACCGCATGGCCGCGGACGCGCGGCGGATGGCGGCCAGGATGCGCATGTGGGTGCCGCAGCGGCACAGGTTGGGCTGCATCTGCGCGCGGATCTGCGCGTCCGTCGGCGCGGCGTTGCGTTCCAGCAGCGCCTGCGCCCGCATGATCATCCCGGCGATGCAGTAGCCGCATTGCGCCGCCTGCTCGTCGATGAAGGCCTGCTGCAGCGGACCCGGGTGCTCAGCGGTGCCCAGCCCCTCCACCGTCTTGATGGCGCGGCCGGCCAGCACGGAAGCCGGCGTCAGGCACGAGAACACGGCAACGCCGTCGAGCATAACGGTGCAGGCGCCGCATTGGCCCAGGCCGCAGCCGTATTTCGCGCCGTGCAGGCCCAGCGTGTCCCGTAGCACGTAGAGCAGCGGGGTGGCCGGGTCCACGTCCACCTCATGCCGGGCACCGTTCACCGTCAAACTGATCATGAGCGTTTGTCCTGCCGGATTTGGCGCACGTCCGCTTCTCCCACAGGCCAGGCGGGCCGGTCGGCAAAGCGGGCGCGCAGGTAGGTGAGCACGGCGGCAACCTGCGCGTCGGTCAGCGATCCGGCGAAGCCCGGCATCCACGGGCCGCGCTCGCCCGGCCCGGGTTGCAGGCCGTACAGGATCACCTGCGTCGCGTTGCGCGGCGTGGCTGCCGTCACCGAACTGCCGAGCGCCAGGGACGGGCGGCCGCCCAGCATCATCGGGGCGCCCGCACCGTGGCACCCGGCACAAGCGCCGGCGAAGATGGCCGCGCCCTCGCTGCCGGCCAACGCCGCCGGAGGTGTTTGCGCGGCGGCGACATGGGCGGCGACCTGTTGCTCCCGCACCGGGTCCGCCGCGCCGGTCATGCTGGCGATGTATGCCGCCATGGCGCGGACGTCCGCTTCCGGCACCGTCGACAGGTCGTGCGACACGGAGCCCATCGGGCCGGCCGCGGCGGCGTGGCGCATGTCGATGCCGTGGCGCAGAAAGGCGAACAGCGCGTCGGCATTCCAGGCGATGGCCGCCGGCGAGGTGGCGGCGGTCAGCCCCGGTCCCTCCCAGCCCTCGGCCAGGCCGCCGGAAAAGGCGTGCGCCGCTTCCTCAGCCCCCAGGGAATTGTGTGGCGTGTGGCAGGCCTGGCAGTGCCCCAACCCCTCCACCAGGTATTGGCCGCGGTTCCAGGCGGCGTCCTTCCCTGGGTCGTGCTGCACCGGGCGATGGTCGAGGAACAGCAGGTTCCAGCCGGCCAGCACCGGGCGGATGTTCAGCGGGAACGGTAGGTGCGTTTCCGGCGCCTGCGCACGGACCGGCTGCCGCGTCATCAGGAAGGCGTAGATGGCATCGATGTCCGCGTCGGTGACGTGGGTGTAGTGATTGTAGGGAAAGGCCGGGTAAAGGAAATTGCCGGCGCGATCCACGCCGTCCCGCATGGCCCGGCGGAACGCCGCCTCCGACCAGGTGCCGATGCCGGTGTCCGGGTCCGGGGTGATGTTGCTGGCATAGATGGCGCCGAAGGGCGTGTCGATCGGGTTGCCGCCGGCATAGGCCTGGCCGTTGCGCCCGGCATGGCAGACGGCGCAATCGCCGATCGCCGCCAGTTGCGCGCCCTTTACCACCACGGCCGGATCGAACGCGCCCGCAACGGCGACGGGCGGAAGCGCGGGTCGCCAGACCAGGATGCCGGCGGCAACGAGGGCTGCCAGGGCCAGTCCGGCCGCCCCGATCGCGATGCCCCTCCGCCTGCTGCTGCGCTGCCCTTGGCCTGACGCGAACACGGTCATCGGCCCACGCCTCCGGTATTCTTTGCCGCGCCTCCCATGATCGGAGCATGCGCCGGAGCGCGGCCGGAGGACAAGGGAGCAACTCGCTCCACCCCATCCTGCGCGGCGGGGCCGAGACGATGGAGCGGCAGTGCACCCGCCGCCCCGATCGCACTCAGGCCAGGGCGGTCGGCATGTCGCGGCCGCTGAAGAACGCGTCCAGGTTGTCGAGCATCAGTTCGCCCATGGCGCGCCGGGTTTCGTGGGTGGCGCTGGCGATGTGCGGGGTGGTGATGACGTTGTCCATCGCGTGCAGGTCCGCCGGGACGTGCGGCTCGTCCTCGAACACGTCCAGCGCCGCGCCGGCGATCGTGCCGGAGCGCAGCGCCGCCACCAGCGCCGCCTCGTCCACGATGGAGCCGCGGGCCACGTTGACCAGCACGCCGTCGGCGCCTAGCGCCTCGAACACCGCGCTCCCGATCAGCCGACGGGTGGAGGCCGAGGCGGCGGCGCACACCACCAGGATTTCCACCTCCCGTGCCAGGGCCACGGCGTCCGGGTGGAAGGTGAACGGAACGTCCTGCCGGGCCACGTCCGTGTAGCTGATGTGGTCCGTGAAGCCGCCGAACCGCTTGGCCGCCGCGCGGCCAATCCGCCCCAGCCCGACGATGCCGACCCGCTTGCCCGACAGCTTGCGCGCCAGCGGCACCTCGCCTTGCGGCCACTTGCCGGCGCGGACGTGGCCGTGCGCGTGCGGCAAGCGCCGCAGCAGGGACAAGGCAAGGCCCACGGCGAGGTCGGCCACGTCCTCCGTCAGCACGTCCGGGGTGTTGGCCACGCGCACGCCGCGGCTGCGGGCCAGCGCCAGATCCACCTTGTCATAGCCGACACCGTTGATGCCCACGACCTTGAGGTTGGGCAGCGCCGTCATGAGCGCGGCGGGGACGCCCAGATGCCCGCCGGTCACCAGCCCTTCCACCTTCGCCCCGTGCGCCGCAAGCCACGCCGCGTCGATCTCCGGCAGCACAGCGTGGATCACCGTGTAATCACGATCGAGCCGGGCCTGGGCGTCCGGGTGGATGGGCGTGACCTGCAGCAGCGTGGGCATGGGTGGTTCCTTGTTCGGGTTGCGGGCCAAGCGGGCGTCAAACGACGCTGGTCATGCCGCCGTCGACATAGAGCATCTGGCCGTTGACGAAGGAGGACGCGTCGGAGGCCAGGAACACGGCCGCGCCGCCCAGCTCCTCCACCCGGCCCCAGCGGCCCGCCGGCGTGCGCTTGCACAGCCAGTCGGAAAAGGCCGCGTCGTCCACCAGCGCCTGGTTCATGGGCGTGGCGAAATAGCCGGGGCCGATGCCGTTGATCTGGATGCCGTGCTTGGCCCAATCCGCGCACATGCCGCGGATCAGCATCTTCACCGCGCCCTTGCTGGCGGCGTAGGGGGCGATGGTGGCCCGGCCCAGCTCGCTTTGCACGGAGCCGATGTTGATGATCTTGCCGCGGCCGCGCCCGATCATGTGCCGCGCCACGGCCTGGGCGACGAAGAACACGCTGTCCAGATTGGTTTGCATCAGCTCGCGCCAGGTTTCCGGGGCGAAGTCCTGCAACGGCGCCCGGCGTTGGATGCCGGCATTGTTGACCAGGATGTCGATCGGGCCGGACTCGCGCTCGATCCGGTCCACCCCGGCGCCCACTGCGGCGTAATCCGTCACGTCGAACGGTGCGACCTCCACCGGGAGCCCGGCGCCGCGCAGTTCCGCCGCGGCGCGCTCCAGCTTGGCGGCGTCGCGTCCGTTCAGTACGGCAATGGCCCCCGCTTCCGCCAGCGCACGGGCGAGCGCCAGGCCGATGCCCTGTCCGGATCCGGTCACCAGCGCGCGGCGGCCGGCCAAGTTGAAGGGGTTCATGCGCGCCTGCTCCCTCGTGTCGGCAGATTTGGCTTGCCGAGCGTGTTACCGGTAACTATCTGCCGCATGCACCGGGCCGCCGCAAGCCCGGCCAGGAGGAAACGCCTTGGTGAAAGCTGTCGTCATCCACGCCCCGCACGACCTCCGGCTCGACGAGTGGGAGGTGCAGGCGCCCGGCCCGGGCGAGGTCCAGGTTCGCATCGGTGCCGGCGGCATCTGCGGCTCCGACCTGCATTACTACCACAACGGCGGCTTCGGCACCGTGCGCATCCAGCAGCCGATGGTGCTGGGGCACGAGATCGCGGGCACCGTAACCGCGGTGGGCACGGGCGTGGTGTGCGTGGCGCCGGGCGACCTGGTCGCGGTCAGCCCGTCCGCGCCGTGCGGGCGCTGCCGCTACTGCCTGGAGGGCATGGCCAACCACTGCCTGGACATGCGCTTCTACGGCAGCGCCATGCGCACGCCCCACGTCCATGGCGGCTTTCGGGAGGTGCTGACCTGCCGGGAAGACCAGGCCCACAAGCTGCCGCCGGGTGCGAGCCTGGGCGAGGCGGCGATGGCGGAGCCGCTGGCGGTGTGCCTGCATGCCGCGCGCCAGGCCGGTCCGCTGCTGGGCAAGCGCGTGCTGGTATCCGGCTGCGGCCCGATCGGAGCCTTGTCGGTGATGGTGGCGCGGCACGGCGGTGCGCGCGAGGTGGTGGTGACCGACCTGTTGGACGAGCCGCTGGCCCTGGCCCGCCAGATTGGCGCAGACACGGCCATCAACCTGGCGGCCGACCCGGCCGGGCTGGCACCGTTCGGGCGCGACAAGGGCCATTTCGACGTCGTGTTCGAGGCATCGGGCGCCGCGCCGGCGCTGGCCGCCGCCGCGGTGGCGGCCCGGCCGGGCGCCGTGGTGGTCCAGATCGGCATAGGCGGCGCGGAAACGGCCGTGCCGTTGAACCTGTTCGTGTCCAAGGAGCTTTCGTTGCGCGGGACGTTCCGCTTCCACGAGGAGTTCGGCTGGGCGGCCGGGTTCATCGCCCGGCGCCAGATCGACGTCCGCCCGCTGCTATCCGCGACCCTGCCCGCCTCCCAGGCACGCGACGCGTTCGACCTAGCGTCCGACCGCAAGCGGGCAATGAAGGTCCAACTCGCGTTCTGACCGGGGCGACCGCCCGCCGCTACAGGACGAACGGCCGCGCGGCGCTTTCGTAGTCGTCGTAACCCAGGGCGCGGCGGAACTCCGCGCCGGGGATGGCTCCGTCGCTTTCCGAGCGGCCGGCCTTCAGCGCGTCCAGCGCCGCCTTCATGGCGCCGATGACGGGCGACAGCATGCCGGTGGGGAAGGTGCCGATCTTCAGCCCCAGTTCCGCCGCCCGGGCCTGGGTGGGGGTTTCGCGCTTGCCGCCGGGTGACAGCACGGCAAAGGACGGGCGACCCCCGGCAGCCGCCACCGCACGCTTCACCTCATCCTCGTCCGCGGGCGAGTCGAGGAACAGGATGTCGGCGCCTTCTTCCACGAAGGCTTCGATGCGGGCGACCGCCTCGTCGATGCCCAGCGTCGGGCGGCAGTCCGTGCGGGCCATTACCAAAATGCCGGAGTCCTTCGCGGCCGCCACCGCAGCGCGCACCTTGATCCGCGCTTCCTCACGGGACAGGCAGGGCTTGCCATCCGCCGTCAACGCCCGGGGCGTCACCTTGTCCTCGATCAGCACCGCCGCCGCCCCGGCCCGGCCGTAGCCACGCACCGTGCGCTGGACGTTCATGGCGTTGCCGTAGCCGTGGTCGCCGTCCGCCAGCACCAGCGTGTCCGGCGCCGCACCCCGCACCATCTCCAGCGAGTTCAGCATTTCCGCGGCGGAAACCAGGTCCAGGTCGGGACCGCCGAGCCGCCCGGCGGCCACGCAGGAGCCGGACAGGAACGCGGTTTCGAACCCCGCCTGGGCGGCGAGCTTCGCGCTCAGGCCGTCCCACACGGCGGGCATGGTGACAAAGGCCGGCTCGGCCAGCAGGGCACGCAGGCGTTCGGGTGGGGTCATGAGCGTTCCTTACAAGACGTCAGGCGTGACTGGGCGCCAGACCTGCATTGTTTGTGTGTCCGTTACCGGTAACAATGACGTTGTTCGCGGTCGGAGGCAAGAAGGCCGACCAACCAGACGTCAGGTGCTGTCGCGCTGGATGATCCGCACGGGGGTGGACACGCAAGGGTTGCCGGGCGGGCCGCGCAAGGCCTCCAGCAGCAAGGCGGCGGTGCGCTCTCCGATGCCCCGGGGGTCGACGGACACGGTGGTCAGTGCCGGCCAGCACGAGGCGGCCAGCTCGAAGTCGCCGAATCCGGCCACCGCCACTCGGCCCGGCACCGGCCAGCCACGGCGATGGCACTCGGTGAGCGCGCCCATCGCGGCCAGGTCGCTCACGCACACCACGGCGTCCGTATCGGGCCAGCGTTCCATGAGGAGGGCCATCGCGGCAGCACCGTGCGCCGGGCCGACGGGCGGCAGCCCGTGGTCCACCACCCGGGGCGGCCCCAGCCGCAGCGAGGCGACTGCGCGCAGGTAGCCGCGGCGCCGGTCGTGGCCGCGCAGGTCGCGCACCGCCGGGCCGGACGCGCCGCCGATGAAACCGATGCGCGCGTAGCCGTTCTTCGCCAGGTGCCGGACGATCAGCCCGGACGCGGCGGCGTTGGAGAAGCCGACCACCAGGCCAAGCGGCATACGCGGCAGGTCCCAGGTTTCCACCACCGGCACCCGGCTGCGGCCGAGCAGTGCGCGGGTGCCTTCCGTGTGCTCGCCCCCGGTCAGCACCACCGCCCGGGGCCGGTGCCGCAGCACGGCACGCACCACCGCCTCCTCGCGCTCCGGCGCGTAGTCGGTGTAGCCGAGTAGCACCTGCAAGCCTGCCGCGCCCAACCCGTCGCTGAGGCCGCGCACCGTGTCGGCGAAGTTGGAATTGGCGAGCGTGGGCACCAGCGCCGCCACGAAGCCGGATCGGCCGGAGGACAACGCGCCGGCCACCGCATCCGGCACGTAGCCCACGGCGTCCACGGCCCGCAGGATGCGCGCGCGGGCGTCCGCCGACACGGCGCCGCCGGCCAGCGCGCGGGACACCGTCATCTTGGACACGCCGGCAAGCCGGGCAACGTCCGCCATGGTGGGAGGGGCGGCCGAGCCGGTCTCTGCGTCACTCACATGCGCAGTCTACACCAGGCCCGGCAGGAACAAAGCAAGGGGCGGCGCTTGGCCGCCACCCTGTGCACCGTCAAGGAATGGGCGTGAACCGGATGGCGGTGATCGGCTGCACCTTTTCGTCGCGCGTCATTTTGAACTCGGTGTCCATGCCGAGCCACTTCTTCCACATCGCGTCGATCTCGCCCTCCTTGTCCATGGCGTAGAGCGCGGCGTTAACCTTGGCCAACAGTTCCGGCTCGCCCTTCCTCATGCCGATCGCCGACCGGCTCCAAGCAGCATCGGGGCCTCGGGACCATCTTCAACTCGCGTGCCGGAGGTCTTGCGACTGGTTGACCAACTTGGTGATCGTCATCGTGTTGGCGACCATGCCGACCGACTTGTTCTGCTGCAGCGCCATGTAGGCCGAGCCGGTGTCTTGGAAGGTGACCGGGTTCGGAGCCGTTGAGCGTGATCGGACAGCTCCGAGGTCGAGCCCTTGGCGGCGCTGATGCGCTTGCCCTTGAGCTCCTCGGGCGTGGTCACCGGGCTGCTGGCCCTTCACCGGCGAGCATCTCCTTAGCGACGTAGTAGGGGTCGCTGAATTGCGATCTGCGCTGGCCCGGCTGGTGGTGTAGGCCAGGTTCGCGATGGTCACGTCGACCCGGCCCATCTGCACCTCCGGCACCCGCGCTTCCACCGAAAGCGGCACGATCGTCGCAGACACGCCCAGATGCTTGGCCACGTCCCGGCACAGATCCACGTCGAACCCCGCCATCTCGCGCGTTTTCGGGTCGGGCGCGGCGAAGGGCGGGACGTCGGCGAAGGTGCCGCACTTCAACTCCTTGCGGGCCAGGATATCGGCAAGCTGGTCGGCCCGCGCGGGAACGGCGGACAAGGCGGCCAAGCCGGCCCCAGCGGCGGCAAGGGCGAGTACGGAACGGCGTGCGAACATGGCGTAGGCTCCTCGGTCAGGGTGGGCGGGATGTCAGTGCGGGCGGATGTCCGACAGGAAGCGCTGGGCGCGGGGGTGCTGCGGGTTGGCAAAGAAGGCGGCAGGCTCCGCCTCTTCCAGGATGCGGCCGGCATCCATGAACCAGACGCGGTCCGCGACCTCGCGCGCGAAGCCCATCTCGTGGGTGACGCACATCATGGTCATGCCTTCGTCGGCAAGCGAGCGCATGACGGCCAGCACCTCACCCACCATTTCGGGGTCGAGCGCGCTGGTCGGCTCGTCGAACAACATGGCGGGCGGCTCCATCGCCAGCGCCCTGGCGATGGCGACGCGCTGCTGCTGTCCGCCCGAAAGCTGGGCCGGAAAGGCGGAGGCCTTGTTGGCCAGGCCCACGCGGGGTGAGCAGTTGCGTGGCCCGGATGCGCGCCGCTTCGCGCTTCACGCCCAACACGCGCATGGGCGACAGCATCACGTTGTCCAGCACGGACAGGTGCGGAAACAGGTTGAAGCTTTGGAAC
>CBDASJ010000006.1:0-924330 GCA_965199555.1 Acetobacteraceae bacterium
ACGCCGGCCTGCCGTCTGCAGTTGGATCGCGTCGTCGGGTGTTCGACCATTTCTTCGTCACGCTTCAGGCGGTCGTGGATGGTCTCGGGCTTGCCATCGGTCCACTACCTGTCCTGCAGGCCGATCTAGCGAACAAGCGTCTCCTGGCGCCGCTACCCTCGATTACCGTGACGCGCAGAGGCTACGTCGCTCTCGTCCCGTTCGACGCAGACAAGACATCATCGCTGATCGGGTTTATCGAATGGCTGAAAGCCGAGGGAGCCAAATGAAATATTGTCACCAACTCATACCACCGGAGCAGCAGGCGCTTTTGCCCTACAGGGCATAGTGGATGCCGGACAGGTGTTCCAGCTCGTCGAACAGGCGTTCCGCCGCAGCCACGTCGTCGGCAAACGGGGCGGTGGCCATCTCGACCGGGTGCCCGCGAAGCCTGAACAGCCCGCCGGGCCCGTAATAGCCGCCCGGCTTCGCATCCGGATGGGTCGCCGCCATCAGGGTCGGTTCCGCTCCCAGGGCGGCATCCTGCATGATCGGCATCACCGCCAGACCCATGAGCCTCATCCCGAGCGATGCCGCCGCACCCAGGTTCGTGTGCGAGGCGCCGGGATGGCAGGCGGTCGCCAGCAGCCGGTCGCCGGCCCGGCGCTGCAGCGCACGGGTGAACAGGATGTTGGCCAGCTTCGTCTTGGCGTAGGCGCGGACCGGCCGGTAGCCCGCCGTCGAGTCCAGGTCCTCGATGGGCACCGGGCCGCCGATGGTGTGCGCGAAGGAGGAGACGGTCACCACGCGCGGCGCCGTCCCGCGCAGCAGCGCGGGCAGCATCAGCCCGGTCAGGCGGAACGGCCCCAGGACGTTGTCGCGAACTGCCGCTCGTGGCCGTCGACGCTGCTCTCGCGGCGTGGCAGCGCCATGACGCCGGCGTTGTTGACGAGGATGTCGATCGCCGGCGCGGCTCGCAGCTGCTCCTGCGCGAAGGCGTCCACCGATCCGGGATCCGTCAGGTCGAGCACCCCCGTCCGGAGTGCCGACGCCGGAACCTCGGCCCGGATGCGTGCGGCCGCGTCCTCGGCCTTGGCGCGGCTGCGCGCGGCGACGGTCACCTCCGCGCCCGCGCGGGCCAGCTCAAGGGCCGTATGCCAGCCGATGCCGCTGTTCGCCCCCGTCACGATGACCCGCCGTCCCGCCTGGGAGGGCATGTCCTGGATGGTCCACTGTCTGCTCATTGCGCTGACATGGCGCAACTTGTTACCATCCGCAATCAGGTACCGCGAGGTAACAAGATTGCTCGAACGCACGACGAGTGCCGCGCAGGACGCTGACCCGTGCGCCGCGGTGACGACGGACCAGCAACGCCTCGTCCGCGACATCCTGTCGCGCGTCGTGGACAAGTGGAGCCTGTGGGTGCTGAGCGAACTCACGGACGAGGGGCCGCTGCGCTTCTCCCGCCTGTTGGAGCGGGTGGACGGCATCAGCCAGAAGTCGCTGACGGCGACGCTGCGGCAACTGGAGCGGGACGGGTTCGTGACCCGGACCGTCACCACCAGGTCGCCGATCCGCGTCGACTACGCGGCGACCACGGCTGGACGCTCGCTCATCCAGCAGGTGCAGCCGCTGTGGCTCTGGGTGCTCGACCGCCTGCCCGAATTCCTTCAAGCCCGCAGCGCGTACGACGCACAGGCTGATGGCTAGGCGAAAGAAGGCGCGCGCTCGGAAGACCAAACCTTAGAAAACGTTCCAGAAAGTCTGTATCGGATCAAACCGGTGAGAGCTGCCGAACTGACCACGCCAAAAATGCGGGGATGATATGGCTTCGACCATCGGGAGCAAATTTCTGGTTCTACTGCTACCAGACCTCCTGCTTGGCCTGTCGCCACACCATCCAACTCTTTCACTTGGCCGCACTCCAGTTCATGTAGCAGCCAGTCCGTAACAAACCATACAACTCAACACTTTTGGGCAATCCGCTTGCAACAAGCGTTCGTTTTCGGGAAGCCGGATCGGCCATGGGGCAGGATGCGACCCCCCCCCCTCATGCGTCCGGTGCGACAACCCCGCGGAACAGATCGGCCACGCTCCCGGGCGCCGCGTCGCCGAAGAACAGCGCGAGGTTCTCCGCGGACTCGCGCGCGACGTCCCGGCTTCGCGGGAAGAGCGTCCTCTCGTACCCGTCCAGCGCAGCCTCCAGGTCGTCCGGGCTGGCGACGATCGCCCGGGCAAGCGCCGCGCCGTCGCACAGGGCGAGGTTGGCGCCCTCGCCCGCGAACGGCGACATGAGGTGAGCCGCGTCGCCGACCAGGGTAACGCCCGCCCGCCGCGGCCATGCGTGCCCGACCGGCAACGCATGGATCGGACGCAGCACCGGATCGGCGATGCTGCCCGTGACCAGGCCCGTGAGGTGCGGCGCCCAGCCCGCGAACCGTTCCGCGATGAACGCCAGCCCGGCGCGAACATCGCTGAAGTCGATGGACCTGACCCAGTCCTCCGGCTCGTTCAGCGCTACATATCCCGCGATACTGCCATCGGCGCTGCGGTGTGCGATGATGCCCTTGCCTGGTGCCACCGCCATCAGGGTTCCCGTGCCGATCGCCGCTGCACTCGCCACATGGCGCACGTCGCCGGCAGCGAGCGCGATCTCGATGAAGCAGGTGCCGGAATACGCCGGCCTGGCATCGGACACGAGCGGCCGCACCTTCGACCAGGCCCCGTCCGCGCCGACGAGCAGGTCGACCGCGGCGCTCGCCCCGTTGGCGAAGGCGACCTCGTGCCGACCGTTCCCGGCCGGCGTCAGGGACGTGACCTTGTGGCCCCACCGGATCGCGGCCTCCGGAAGCGACCCGATCAGCAGGGCGCGAAGCTCGCCCCGGTCGACTTCCGGGCGCCGGGTCGAGGGGTCGCCCGCCTTGTCGAACAGGATCACCCCCTCCTTGTCCACGATGCGCTTGGCATCCTCGCCGGGCTGGACGAGGCGCAGGAAAGCGTCGTGCAGGCCGGCCACCCTGAGCGCTGACTGGCCGGTGTGCTCGTGGATGTCGAGCAGGCCGCCCTGCCGTCGTGCCTGCGGCGAGGCGTCCGCCTCGTAGATCGTCGCCGCGATCCCGTGCCGATGCAGGACGCGGGCGAGCGTCAGGCCGCCAAGGCCTGCGCCGATGATGCCGATCGTCTTGTCCATAGTTGCGCTCCACGCGTCGCGACAGCGTCCATCGACGCTGGCAACTGTTGTCGGAGACGCTGGCCGACCATGCGGGCGCACGCTCGACGTATACGCGGCAGCCTGCGGGCGTGGATGCTGGTTGCAGGCAGCCGTTTTTCGCGACGCCGCGGACTACACCACGCTACCGAGTGCGGCAAGAGCCTTGAGTTCACAGTCCGACCCGGTTGCTCCCGTTTTCCGATCCTTTGCAGGAAGCCCCTGTAGGCAGCTTGGCTCGGACATTCTGTTGACAGTTCCCCGTTCGTCTAGCGGGCAGGCACTGTAGCGTCCCGTCCTTTGTTGAAGGAGGACTGGGATGGCACGACGCAGGCTGCTGGGCGACGAGCAATGGGCGGCGCTGTTCGCCCTGCCCGCGGGCGAACGCGACGTGGTGCGCCACTGCACGCTGACTCCCGACGACCTGGCGCTGGTCGCGGCCAAGCGCAGCGCGCCCAACCGGCTCGCCTATGCCCTGCTCCTCTGCGCCCTGCGCCATCCGGGTCGCGCCCTGGAACCCGGCGAGAGGCCGCCCGCCCCCATGGTCGCTTTTGTCGCGCGCCAGCTCGGCATCGACCCGGCCGTCCTCGCTACCGGGCCCGACCGTCCCCAGACCCGGCGCGAGCAGCTGGTCGAGCTGATGTGCCGCGGCGGCTTCCAGGGTTTCGGCCGGGCCGAGGCCCGCGACCTCGTCACTTGGCTCACGCCCGTGACCCAGGCCAACCGAAAGCCTGGCCAGCTCGCCGGCCTGCTGGTCGAGGAACTGCGGCGCCGACGCATTCTGCTGCCGACGCCCAGGGTGCTGGAGCTGGTGATCCACCACGCCCGCATCCGGGCCGAACGGGCCCTGCACCGGGCCCTGATCGACGGCATGGGCCCGGTGCAACTGGCCGCGCTGGACGAGCTGCTTGCCGTTCCGGCCGACAGCGCCGGGCCTTCCCCGATCGCGTGGCTGCGCCAACCGCCGGGCTCACCCGCGGCTCGGAACCTGGTCGGCCTGGTCGAGCGTGTCCGGACCGTGCGTGCGATCGGCCTGGACCGGAATTGCGAAGCCGCGGTGCCACCCGCGGCATTCGACGTGCTCGCCGGCGAGGGCCTGCGCATGACGGCGCAGCACCTGCGCGACCTGGCCCAGCCCCGGCGTGCGGCGACGGTTGTCGCCACCGTGCTGCGGTTGGACACGGAACTGACCGACGCAGCGCTGCTCATGTTCGACAAGCTCATGGGCGGCCTATCCCGCCGAGCGGAGCGCAAGGCCGTCGACAACGCCGCGGCCGCGCTGCGCGATGCCCAACGCCACCTGCGGCTCCTGGCCCATGCGGGACGTGCCCTCATCGCCGCGCGGGAGGACGGGACGGACGCCGCCGAGGCGGTGGAGGGCGCCGTGGGCTGGGGACCGTTCCTGCGCGCCGTCGCCGAGGCCGAGCAGATCGCGCAGCCTGAGACGGTGGACGTGCGGGCCGAGCTGGTCCAGCGGTGGCCGGCGATGCGCCAGTTCGCCCCCGCGCTGCTGGAAGCGTTCGCCTTCGAGGGTGCGGCCAGCGCCTCCGGCCTGCTCAAGGCGGTGTCGCTGCTGCGGGACATGAACCGGGCCGGCAAGCGCACCCTGCCCGGCAATGCGCCACTCGGTTTCATCCGCCGCGGCTGGCGTCCCTTCGTGGTGGACGCGGACAGCAAGGTGGACCGCCGGGCCTGGGAGGTGTGCGTGCTGTCCGAGCTGCGCGACCGGCTGCGGGCCGGGGACGTGTGGGTGCGAGGCAGCCGGCGCTACCGCAACTTCGAGGACTGCCTGTTGCCCAAGCCGACCTTCGCGGCCCTGCGCGCCGAGGGGCCGCTGCCGGTCGGGGTGGAGGAGGACGTGGAACGCCACCTGTCCGCCAGGCGCGACGCGCTCGCAGCGGCGATGGAGGACGTCGCCGTCCTGGCCAAGGCCGGCCGGTTGCCCGACGCCGTGCTGGACGAGACCGGCCTGCGCATCACGCCGCTGAAGGCCGAAACGCCGCCCGAGGCGCTGCGAGCGGCCCAGGACGCCTACGGCATGCTGCCGCGTCCCCGGATCACCGACCTGCTGCTCGAGGTCGACGGCTGGACCGGGTTCTCGGACTGCTTCACCCACCAGCGCAGCGGCCGGCCCGTCGAGCAGCGGGCGGCCCTGCTCACCACGGTCCTGGCCGACGGCATCAACCTGGGCCTGAGCCGAATGGCGGAGTCCTGCCAGGGCCACAGCCTGCGCCAGCTCGCCTGGATGCACGACTGGCACGTGCGCGAGGAATGCTATGCCGCGGCGCTCGCCCGCCTGATCGAGGCCCACCGGGCGCTGCCGCTGGCCAGGGCCTGGGGCGATGGCACCACCTCCAGCTCGGACGGGCAGTTCTTCCGCGCGGGCGGCCGTGGCGAGGCGTTGGGCGACGTCAACGCCCGGCACGGCAACGAGCCCGGGGTCGCGTTCTACACCCACGTCTCCGACCAGTTCGGGCCCTTCCACACCAAGGTCATCGCGGCGACTGCCTCCGAGGCACCGCACGTGCTGGACGGGCTGCTCCAGCACGGCACCGGACTGCGCATCGTCGAGCACTTCACCGACACCGGGGGCGCCACCGACCAAGTGTTCGGCCTGCTGGCCCTGCTCGGCTTCCGCTTCGCGCCCAGGCTGCGCGACTTGAAGGACCGCAGGCTTTACGCCTTCCGCGGCCAGGCCGTGCCGGAGGTGCTGGCAGGCATGATTGGCGGCACCGTGGATGCCGACCACGTGCGGGCGCACTGGGACGAGGCGCTGCGCCTGGCAGTGTCGATCGGCTCCGGCCACGCGTCCGCGTCGGGCATCCTGCGCCGGCTGGCCGCCTACCCGCGGCAGAACGGGCTGGCCGTCGCCTTGCGGGAGATCGGCCGCGTGGAACGGAGCCTGTTCACGCTCGACTGGCTGCGCAGCGGCGAGCTGCGCCGGCGTGCCAACGCCGGGCTGAACAAGGGCGAGGCCCGCAACGCGCTGGCGCGGGCGGTGTTCTTCCACCGCCTGGGCGAGCTGCGAGACCGCTCGTTCGAGAACCAGGCCTTTCGCGCGTCAGGGCTGAACCTGCTGGTCGCGGCCATTATCCTATGGAACACGCGCTACCTGCAGGCGGCGTTCGACGCGCTCGCCGCCCGCGGCGTCGCGGTCCCGCCCAACCTGATGCGCCATGTCGCCCCGCTGGGATGGGAGCACATCAGTCTCACCGGCGACTACGTTTGGGCCGCCGACGCCCAGCCCGGCCCCGGCCTGCTCAGGCCGCTGCGGAAACGGCCGTCATTGCTGGCTGCGTAAGTTCCGGGTCCGTTCGCACGAACCGGACGCAGGAAGCACTTTCGTGTCCTGTCCCCAGCTACGTCCGCCCGTGGCCATTGGCAGCGGTCGTGACCACGATCCTTTGCTGGCAGGGTGCGGCCCGATGATGGCGAGCGGCTAAGCCCACATATGCCAAAGGACCCTTGCGGGTCCTTCGACGGCGCTCCCGAGGCGCGCATGTTGATGCCCTGCCTGAGCAGGACGACGGTCCCGGTTGCCCGATCCGTAAGAGATATGTAAGGCAACGCCCGCCTCCGTTCAACCTTTCCGTGGTGCCGGCGTGGTTGTCGGCACCTCCGGGCTGGCGAGCCACCGCCTGGCAAGCTCAATGACCGGCCTACGCTCCGCCTCGTCCAACCGGCCGACCTTGCCGTGGATCGGCGACAGCCGGCTGCACGACACCGTATACAGGTGGTTGCACACCGCCCATGACGCCCGGCTCTCACGCGGCACTGGGTTGCGCGGCAGCGCATGGGCCCACCTGTTCCCAGGCTGTGGCTTCGTGGTCAGCGGCACCACCAGCACCGGCCCAAGCAGCGTGTTGGCATAGGACACCACGATCACCGGCCGCGTCTTCCAGAACTCCGGCTTGCGCGCGTCCGCAGGGAACTCGCACCAGTATACGTTGCCGAGCCTCGGGGCGGCCGTGATGCGGTTCGGGACTTCGGGGGCGTCAGGTCCGTGGTCCGCGCTGGCCCGGGCCGGTGGTTCGCCCGTCACGGCCGCTTCCTCGCCGGCTTCTCCGCCGATGCGGCACAACCTTCCAGGCAGCGGACGATCCAGGCGTTCAGGCTCTGCTTGCGGGCCTCGGCCAACGCGACCAGCCGCTTGCGAAGCACCTCCGGCATCCGCAACGTCAGCTTGGCCTCGGCAGCGCCGGCTTCGGGCATCTCGCCGAACACCGCCTCGACAACCTCCACCGGACAATGCTTCTCCGCCCAGCGTTGCGCCTGGTCCGGCTCCAATGGGATGAGCTTCTCGTAGTTGTCGTCCCAGGGATCCTGCCGCTCGTCGTAATGCACGACGAAGTACGCCCCGAACCGGGTCTGGAACAGGAGGCCGCCGTGTTCCGGGAACCGTGCGGTGTCGGGACTGTCCGCCGACGACCACGACGCGAGCTGGGTGGCCGTCTCGGTGTTGTAGGTCTTGCCGTCGATGATCCGCTTGACCCGCAATGGCATAATGCCGTTCTCGCGCCACCATGTGGCTGTCAGTTGATGGCATCTTCTGAGGTTAGATGGTGGCATCTGTCAAGAGAGTTGGTGGCATGTGAATGGGAGGAGGGCGGGAGGTTAGGCGTCTCCCCCTGTCGGGGACCGGGCCACTGCCCGCTGCGCTCCCGGAGCCGCGAAGGCGCGTCTCCGCCCTTCGGGGCAGTGTCCCTGACGCGCATTCTGGCACCGAACGGCGCCGCGAGGGGAACCAGAGGGCGCCGCCCTACGGTTCCCCTTCTGCACGCCGCCTACAGCACAGCAGGGCCTCATGCACACCCCTCCCCTACCCGGTCTCGCCGACGGGCAAGGAGCAGCGGGGCTGCTTCCGCTGCCAAAAGGGACACCACACCATGACCAACACCAGCACCCGGACCAGCTGCAAGGCCAGCATGGCCCGCAAGCCCGCCCCCGTGCCCGCCCAGGCACCGGCAGTGGAGGAAAGCCGGGCCGACATCTACCAGCGCATCACCGACCGGATTGCCGCCGCCATTGAGGCCGGGGTCGGCAAGTGGCAGATGCCGTGGCACCCCGGCCCGGACGGGGCTGCGCCGTGTAGGTGCCGGGATGAAACTCCCCAGAAGTGCCGATTGAAAATTCCCCAGTTTGCCTGACGGGCTTTGGCTCTCAGGTTGGGTCGGGTCAGTCGGCGATTGATGGTCAGCTTGCCTCTTCAAGGGGGGCGAGTTGGTGGTCCGACTGGGAGAGATTGTAATGATCCTTGATCTGCACCGGCAGGGTGCTGGCATATCGGCTATCGCGCGGCGCACTGGGTTGGACCGCAAGACGGTGCGCAAGGTGATCGCGACCGGGCTGGAGCCGCCGGCTTATGGTCCTCGACAACCCAAGATCACGCAGTTGCAGCCGTTCGAGCGCTATCTGCGTGAGCGGCTCGACGCCGTGCCGGAGCTGACCGGCCGCCGCCTGCACCGTGAGCTTGTCGCGATGGGCTACCATGGCGGCTACACTGCGGTGACTGATTTGCTGCGCGAGATCCGGCCGATCACGCCTCCCTCGTTCGAGGTGCGGTTCGAGACGCCGCCGGGCCGTCAGGCCCAGGTCGACTTCGCCCATTTCCGCACCGTGTTCACTGATGAGCCGGGCGTCGAGCGGGTTGTCTGGCTGTTCTCTCTGGTGTTGGGTCACAGCCGCATGCTGTGGGGGCGGTTCGTGCCGCAGCAGGACATGCAGACGGTGCTGCGCTGCCACGCTGCGGCGTTCGAGGCGCTGGGCGGAGCTCCCGCCGAGATCCTCTACGACCGGATGAAAACCGTCGTCGACCGCGAGGCGCCCCAGGACGGTCTCGATGCTGGTCACATCGTCTACAACCGGACCCTGGTCGAATTCGCCCGCCACTACGGCTACTTGCCAAAGGCCTGCAAGGCGTATCGGGCGAAGACCAAGGGCAAGGTGGAGCGGCCGTTTCGCTATATCCGTGAGGATTTCTTTCTCGGCCGCAGCTTCCGCGACCGCGACGACCTCAACGGTCAGTTCCGTCAGTGGCTCGACCAGGTCGCCAATGTGCGCACCCACGCCACCACGCACCGGGTGGTCAGCGAGCACTTCGCCGAGGAGCGGCTCTGGCTGAAAACACTGCCCGCCGGGCCGTTTCAGGCCGTGCTGCGCCTGGAGCGCCGGATCACCAAGGACGGCATGGTCTCGGTCGACGGCAATCTCTACAGCGTGCCCGACACCACGCGCCGCCGCCCGGTCGAGGTGCACAGCACCGCCGACGAGGTTCGTATCCTCGAGGAGGGCAAGGTCGTCGCGGTGCATCCCGTCATGGACGGGCGCGGCCAGCGCCGCATCACCGCCGGGCACCGGACCACGCCGGCTCCCGCCAACAGCCAAACGCCCCGCCACGGGCCGCCACCCGGCCGCTCCGGCGAGGTCGTAGCATTGCGCTCGTTGGCCTTCTACGACGCTGTCGGCAAACGGCTGGCCACGGACGGGGCGGCGGCATGATCAGCTCAACCATGCCGGAGAACCCGGTCGAGCGGATCCGGCACAACCTGGTCGGCCTGCGCATGCCCCGGGCGCTGGAAGCGCTCGCGGGCGTCATCCAGCAGCTCGAGCGCGGCCAACTCGGCGCCATCGAGGCGATCGACACCCTGCTCGCCGAGGAGATCACCGTGCGCGAGGGGCGGCGGATCAAAGCTGCTCTCCAGATGGCGCGGCTGGCGACGATCAAGACCCTGACGGGCTTCGACTTCTCGTTCCAGCCATCGCTCGACCGCAATCGCATCATGGCGCTGGCAAGCTTGGACTTCGTCGACAAGCACGAGGTCGTCCACTTCATCGGCCAGTCCGGCACGGGAAAATCCCATCTCGCCGTGGCACTCGGCGTCGAGGCGATCCGGGCCGGGCGCAGCGTGTATTTCTGCCCACTGGCCGACATCATCGACAGCTTGGCCAAGGCCGACCGGGAGGGCCGCCTGCGCGAGCGCATCCGCTATCTCTGCCGCACCCAGCTGCTGATCATCGACGAGATCGGCTACGTCACGCTGGGCGCTGCCGCCGGGAACCTGTTCTTTCAGCTGGTCAACGCGCGCTACGAGCGCGGCGCCATGATCCTGACCTCCAACCGGGGCTTTGCCGAGTGGGGCCAGGTGTTCGGCGATCCGGTCATCGCCACGGCCCTGCTGGACCGGCTGCTGCACCACGCGGTCGTCGTGCACATCGAGGGTTCCAGCTACCGCATGCGCCAGCACGCCGACCTGCTGCCGCCAGTCCCGCCGCCCGGCATACGCCCGGATGCTCAGCCGAAGCGCCGCGGCCGCCCGCCCAAAGTAGCTGCCGACACGATGCAGGCTGCCTGAGCCGCGTCCCCAATCTCCCGCTTGTCCAGCGTTACGTAACGGAAGCGATCATGCCGGAAGACCTGCCAACAGAAGCAAGCCAGGTGCTCACCAACGCGGAGCGCCAAGCTCGATATCGCGCCCGCAAGGCGGAACAGGCGGGAATTGCCATCCGCTACCGTCGACCTGCCGATCGCCGCACCAGGCCGCAGCGCTGGCACGCCGCCGTCGCCGAGCTGCTCGCTTTGCAGGCCGAATACGCCGCCTGGGCCGATGGCCTGCCGGACGGCCTGCGCGACACCGCCACGGCCGACGCGCTCCAGGCCATCGTCGACCTCGACCTATCCGACCTCGCCGATATCGAGCCGCCACGCGGATATGGTCGCGACTGAACGGTAACGAACTGGGGAATTTTCAATCGGCACATTTGGGGAGGATTCAACCGGTATTGACACGCCGCGGCTGCCGGTCAACGCCGCGACCGGCAAGCCATACCGCGGCGTCAACACCATCGTGCTGTGGGCGACGGCGCAGGCGGAGGGATACCCGAGCGCGGCCTGGGCCACCTACCGGCAATGGGCCGAGCTGGGTGCGCAGGTCCGCAAGGGTGAGCGGTCCAGCCCCGTGGTGTTCTGGAAGATCAACGACAAGGATGACCAGGACGGCGCCGAGGATGGGGCGGCGGACGATCGCCGGTCCCGGGTGTTCGCGCGCGGCTACAGCGTTCAACGCAGCCCAGGTGGACGGGTATGCGTCCCTGGCCGACGTGGAGAGGGCAAGGACAGCGCAGGCTCGGGCGGCATAGGTCAAAGCCGGGGAGGGTGGCTTGGGCCGCGCCACCGCCTCCGGATAGTTATGTAAAGGGAGCCTCAGCTTGGTAGCGGTCCATTTCGCCAAATAGTTTGTGTAAATAGCTGCTATCTAGCCAAGAGATATTGCTAGCTGCTATCTGACTTCATGCTAGCGTGCAGCTATGACCGCAGTGATTGCCTTCGTGAGCCAGAAAGGAGGAGTCGGGAAATCCACTCTCGCCCGTGCCCTTGCCCGCGAGGCAGCGGCGAGCGGCCTCAAGGTGAAAATTGCCGACCTCGATCCCGACCAGGCTACTATTGTCGATTGGCACAAGGTTAGAACGCAGCGCGCCTTGGAGCCCTCGTTGTCCGTCGAGTTGTTCCGGACGGTTAGCCAGGCCCTGGGTAGCGCTGATGGGCATGACCTGCTGGTCATTGATGGTCCCGCCAAAGCCAGCGGAGGCACGACCGAGATCGCCAAAAGGGCAGATCTGATCGTACAGCCCACTGGCGCGGGGCGCGATGATCTAAACCCGGCGGTCCGCGTGTTCCATGGCCTTGTCAGGCTCGGCGTGCCGCATAAACGGCTTATCTTCGCGCTGAACCACATTGGAACGGAAAGCGAGGCGGAGGCGGCCCGCGCCTTCATCACGGAAGCTGGTTACCAGGTATTGCCGGGCTACCTACCCGAACGTCCAGCCTATAGACTGGCGCAGAACGAAGGATACGCCGTCACAGAGACCCGTTTTCATGGTCTTAAGGAGCGCGCCGACGCGCTGATCCAATCGCTGATCGATAAGGTAGCTGGCGACGAGGCAGACCATGGCTGACGCATCCAAACTCAAGGGCCTGCGTCGCTCCGGGCTGGGCGTCCCTCCGCCAGCGGACGAGGCACGTATAGACCTCGCACCGGAGCCGTCGCGAGATATGCCCTCCAGCACCGGGTCGGCCGCCGTCGTGCAGCCGCCGCGGCGCACCGAGGCTGCCGCATCCCAACCTGTCCGGATGGACGGCCGGACGATGCGCCGGTCCGGACGCACGGTGCAGTTTGCGACGCGAGTTAGCCCGGAGTTCGACGAACGCATCCGACAGATGGCCATGCGAGAGGGACTGCTTCTCGTAGAGGTGCTGGAGCGTGCTCTCGACGCCTACGAAGCTAGCCGCAAGAAAGTATCCACCTAGCTGCTAGACTGCAGCTAGACAGCAATGATTAGAGGCTAGCCGAAAACTAGTAGTTGGTCCTCAATCCAGGCCGTGTGGACGAAACTTGATCAGGATAATAGCGCAGGCGGCTGGCATACCGTCCGCACATCCCGGCTACTCAGCTGCAAGCTTCGCAAGAGCTTCGCGCGTCTCTGCGCTGATTCCCAGTGCTGTCATGGTTTCGACCTGTCCCGTTAGGCGTTGCAGCCGCCCGACCTTGGATCGCTTCAGCTCCTGATACGCCTCTTGCAAGGCCGAGATATCCTTGCGCCACCAGGACACTCGGAAACCCGTTACCAGTCCCCTCATGGTGCCACCCTTGCGGATGGGTTCGATCTTCACTCCGAAGTCCGCCAGACCGTTCACTTCAGCTTCAGCAGGCTGGATCACCTTGCGGAGAAGGTCGGGCGTCCGCTGGAGCTTGTCTGGCGGCACGCCCAGCAGCGCACGCAAGTCCTCCAGCTCGAATTCCTCTTGCCAGATATGCTTGAGGTTGATGCGGGCTGTGATCAGCTCGTAGAGCGTCAGGCTGTATTTCGAGGTGAAAGCGAAAACGACGGCGGTCCGGACCCGGCCCCACAGGGTGGAGTCCTTGATGATGTCCCGCATACCCTTCGAAAACGAGTATTGGATTTGCCCGGTCGGATCGTCCTCGTCGTCGGACGTGGTGGTGTCCGACAGGACTTGCAGAAGCTTCGTTGCAGGTTTGCCGTTCCGTCCGGTAACCGGGACCTGAACAACGGTTTTCATCAGGCGTAGGATCGAATCCTTCACCCGCTCGCCACCTTTGTGGTTCCCCCGCAGCTCAGCGATGCTGATCACATGCACCACGTCGTCACAGAGCTGCATACCGGCATTGACGTAGAGTGTATTCATCACCCGGCGGTCGAGCAGCGAAAGCTCTCCGGTTCCCCGGATTTCGATCAACTCGCGTGCCTTCGCGAAATCGCTGCTGTTCGACTTCTGATTGATTGTCAGGTGCAGGACCATATAAGCAACCCTGGCTTGTGACGTGACCCGGTGTCAACAATCAGGTCACATCAGGCAGTTTCTCCCCCCCCCAAAAGTCACAACACGGTCCATGGCCGACTATGCCTTCCCCCCGAAAGGTCACAACAGCCCAGGAGTGGGCGCGCAAAAGGCGCTGAATCGGCCTCCGTCTGGCGACCGAAAACACGCCCCCGTCAGGTCACGCTAATCCCCCCAAAAGTCACGTTAGGCCCCCACGAGGTCACGTTGCGCCCCCACGAGGTCACGATCCGCCTTCTATCTACCTGATTCGAAAAGAGAAAAAGGCTCACGAATCTAGAACTCAGAATCTTAGTGTCGATCCAAGATCATGTTGAGTCTGGTGTGGATAGGCCCTTTAATCGCGGATGTCTGTCAACCTTTTCTGCTGAGCATTTCTCCTGTACTGGAATCTGGGTCGGCCGCTTCATCTCCGCGTGGTAGTTCCGATGCCGTGCCCATGCCGGGGTCAGGGTCCTTTCCGAGGTCTACGCCTCATGATTGTGTTCGGGGTGGGTGCCTCAACGTGTGGACCGAAGTGCATAGCCTTCAGCCAATCCAACGAGGTCACCGTCACCGCCGTCCCGGCAGGGACACGAACCGGCGCTACCGATGCGGCAGGCCGGATCCCGAGAGTGGTTAGGCGGCCTTCTCCGTTCCCCACTCGAACTCTGTGCCGTCGGTCCAGATACAGTGCAGGATGACGGCGATCTTTCGCGCGACCGCCACTTTCGCCTTCTTGGCGCCGACCCGCTTCATCAGCCGGGTGCCCCACGCTTTCAAAGCCGACCAGCGCTGGGTTCGGTGCAGCAGCACGCTGGCCGCCTCGAACAGGTAGGTGCGCAACAGCCGGTCCCCCCATTTCGAGATGCGGCCGTTGTAGTCCATCTCGCCCGACTGCTTTCGCCTGGGTGTCAGGCCGAGATAGGCACCGACTGTCTGGGCCGACCGGAACCGTGTGGGATCGTCGATGGTGTGACGAAACGCCAAGGCGGTCACCACGCCCACACCCGGCACGCTCATCAGCCGGCGTGTCGTCTCGTCGGCTTTCGCCGCGGTGCGGACCCGCTTGTCGAGCGCTGCCTGTTGCGCCTCGACCTGCTCGTGCACCATCAGCAGACCTTCGACAATAGACCGCAGGACGTGCTTCTCCTCAATGAGGCCGAGAACGTGCGTGCGGAACCGTCCGCCGATCGCCCTGGGGAACAGCAGGCCGATCTCCTTAAGCATGCTGCGGACCTGGTTCTCCAGATCGCGGCGGATGCTGACCAGGCGTGACCTGGCAACCAGCAGGGATCGGACCGCCTGGCTGTCGTCGCTCTTGACGCGCACCTCTCGATACCAGCCGACCCGGATTAGCTCGGCCAGGCCGCGTGCGTCGTTCGGATCGCTCTTGTTCATCCTGACCGATAGGGCAGCGTGGGCATGACGGGCGTCGACGCAGACGACCGGCAGGCCAACCCGCTTGAGCTCGTGCCAGGGACCCCGTTAGCGGGGTGATCGGCGTCCAAACGGGACCCCTCTGACGATGGGGTTCACCGTGGTTCTCGTGTTGTGCACGGGAGCCTGTTTGGGATGTTGGTGGTGGAGACGATTGCGCGGATCCGCCGTGCCCATTTGGTGCACGGCAAGTCGATTAAGGCGATTTGCCGTGAGCTGCGGGTGTCGCGCAAAGTCGTCCGCAAGGTTCTCCGGTCGGAAGCGACGGAGTTCCATTACGAGCGCGAGCAGCAGCCGATGCCCCGCCTGGGCGCCTGGCGCGATGAGCTGGACAAGTTGCTCGCGGCCAACGAGGCGAGGCCCAGCCGGGAGCGGCTGACGCTGATCCGGGTGTTCGAGGCGCTGCGCGGGTCGGGGTACGAGGGCGGCTACGATGCGGTGCGTCGGTATGCCCGGACGTGGCGGCGCGACCAGGTGTCGGCATCGGCTGCGGCGTATGTGCCGCTGAGCTTCGCGCCCGGCGAGGCGTACCAATTCGACTGGAGCTACGAGATCGTGCTGATCGGCGGCACGACCGTCACGGTCAAGGTGGCGCACCTGCGGCTGTGTCATAGCCGGATGCTGTTCGTGCGAGCCTATCCGCGTGAGACGCAGGAGATGGTGTTCGACGCGCACGACCGGGCGTTCGCGTTCTTCAAGGGCGCCTGCACGCGCGGCATCTACGACAACCTTAAGGCGGCGGTCGACGCGATCTTCGTCGGCCGCGAGCGGGCCTATAACCGCCGGTTCCTGCAGATGTGCAGTCACTACCTGGTCGATCCCGTGGCCTGCACCCCGGCGTCGGGCTGGGAGAAAGGCCAGGTGGAGAACCAGGTTGGTCTGGTGCGCGAGCGGTTCTTTTCGCCGCGTCTGCGGGTCAAGAGCTACGACGAGCTGAACGCCTGGCTGCTGGACCAGTGCGTGGCCTATGCCCGGGCGCACCGCCATCCCGAGCTGCGCGACCAGACGGTGTGGTCGGTGTTCGAGGCCGAACGGTCCAGCCTGGTACCGTATGTCGGCCGCTTCGACGGCTTCCACGCCGTGACAGCGTCGGTGTCCAAGACCTGCCTCGTGCGGTTCGACAACAACCGCTACTCGGTGTCGGCGCACGCGGTCGGCCGCCCGGTCGAGGTCCGCGCCTATGCCGAGCGGATCGAGCTGCGCCAGGGTGGCAAGATCGTCGGCGAACACCGCCGCAATTTCGGCCGTGACCAGACGGTGTTCGACCCCTGGCATTATGTCCCGGTGCTGGCGCGCAAGCCCGGAGCGCTGCGCAACGGTGCGCCGTTCAAGGACTGGCTGCTGCCGTCGGCGATGGAACGCATCCGTCGCAAGCTGGCCGGCAGTGCCGACGGCGACCGGCAGATGGTGACGATCCTGGCCGCCGTGCTGAGCGACGGTCTGGCCGCGGTCGAGGCCGCCTGCGCCGAGGCGCTGCGCGAGGCGACGCACTCGGCCGACGTGGTCATCAACATCCTGGCCCGGCACCGCGAACCGGCACCCCCGGTCACCATCCTGACCCCGGACGCGCTGCGGCTGACGCACGCGCCGGTTGCCGACTGTGCCCGCTACGACAGCCTGAGGAGGCCCATCTGATGGAACGATCCGAGATCCTGACCACCATGGCGGAGCTGAAGCTCTACGGCATGAAGGCCGCATACGACGAGATCATCGGCACCGCGGTCAAGCGGCAGCACGAACCGACCCGCATTGTGGGCGACCTGCTGACGGCCGAGATCAGCGAGAAGCAGGCGCGGTCCATCCGCTACCAGATCACCATTGCCAAGCTGCCGCTGGCCAAGGACGTCGATGACTTCGCCTTTGACGGCACGCCGATCAACCAGACCCTGGTGCGCGACCTGGCTGGCGGCGAGTTTCTGGCGCATCAGCGCAATGTCGTGCTGGTCGGCGGCACGGGCACCGGAAAGAGCCACCTCGCGATCGCCATCGCGCGCGCCTGCATCCGCGACGGCGCGCGCGGCCGGTTCTTCAACGTCGTCGACCTGGTGAACCGGCTCGAGGCGGAAACCCGCTCAGGCCGCCAGGGCCGGATGGCGGACTATCTCTGCCGCATGGACTTCGTTGTGCTCGACGAGCTGGGGTATCTGCCGTTTGCCCAGTCCGGCGGCCAGCTGCTGTTCCACCTCATCAGCCGCCTCTACGAACAGACCTCGGTGATCGTCACCACAAACCTGGCCTTTGGCGAATGGCCGAGCGTGTTCGGCGACGCCAAGATGACCACGGCGCTGCTCGATCGCCTGACGCATCACTGCGAAATCGTCGAGACCGGCAACGAGAGCTGGCGGTTCAAAAACCGAGCCTGACCGTGTGCCCCGGCTTGCACCGGTAAACCACAGGCACCTCCCGCGCGCCGCTGCGTCAGCCTCTGGACGGGCACTCCGCGGCGCGCGGGTCCCTCCTATGGATTACCGGCACAAGCCTACCCAAAAGGGGTCCCGATTGGGCGCCGATGAGGGGCCCCGTTTCCATGCCGTTTGACATTCCTGCCGGATCCAGACAGTGGTCGGGTCGATCGGGTCGCCGGACACCTTCAAGTTCGGGGGCGGCTCGGCCAGTGCCATGCTACGGAAGCGTTTGTGGAGTGCCTTCAGCTCCTTGTCGTTGAAGCCCGTCCCGACCGCTCCCGCATACTGCAGGTTGCCCTGAGCTGCTGCCGGTTTGGTGGACAAGCAGCTTAAGCTGAAGCTTTGATCCGCTCGAACTCCATAGGGCTGAGATAGCCGATGGTCGAGTGGCGTCGGCGCGGGTTGTAGAACCGCTCGATGTAGTCGAACACGTCAGCTCGGACCTGGTCCCGGGTGCGATACACCTTGCGAGCTGTCCGCTCGGTTTTCAGCGAAGAGAAGAAGCTTTCCATCGCGGCGTTGTCCCAGACATTGCCTGACCGGCTCATGCTGCAGATGACGCCATGATCGGCCAGCAGCTTCTGGAACTGCTCACTGCTGTATTGGCTTCCCCGATCCGAGTGATGCAGCAGCGCGTCCGGTTTGCCACGGCGCCAGATCGCCATCATCAACGCATCCGCGACCAGCTGGGCGGCCATCGTGGTGCTCATGGCAATGACAATGAATTTCGGCCCATCTGTGCTGGCCAATCCTGGCCCACCCTCCGGTCGATGATCTGGTGGCACAGGCCGTGAGCCCGCACCGCCTGTTAGCCTCTTGCTTGTGTGCCCTCCCTCACTGTTTGGCCGCCTTGCGCTGAGCCGTGGTGCGGCGGAACCGGTAGGAGTCCGTGCCTGTGGTGATGATGTGCGCACGGTCGGTCAGCCGGTCGATCAGCGCCTTGCACAGCCGCGGGTTGGGGATCACCTGCGACCATTCTGAGAACGGCAGGTTGGTGGTCACGATCACCGCCGCCTTCTCCGCCCGGTCGGCGATGACCTGGAACATCAACTCGCAGGCGGTCTCGGCGAGCGGTACGTAGCCCAGTTCGTCGATGCAGATCAGGTCGAGCCGCTCCCATCGGCCGAGCGCCCGGCTGAGCTGGTTGGCATGCGCCGCTTCCGCCAACTCGTTGATCAGCCCGGTCGCGGTGGTGAACCGGACCCGGCGCCGCTGGCGGCAGGCGGCGACGCACAAGCCCGTGGCGAGATGGGTCTTGCCGGTGCCAGCCTCGCCGACCAGCAGGATCGGTTCGGCACGGGTCACGTACTCGCCCTCCGCCAGCGTCCGGAGCTGGGTGGCCGCGACGCCGGAGCGGTCGAACTCGAACTCGTCCAGCGTCTTCATCCGCGGCAGCCGCGCCTCATGCAGCAGGCGGGCGATCGCCCGGCTCTCGCGCTCCTCCATCTCGGCCGCCAGCAGCGCCTCGAGGTAGCCGACATGGTTCTGCCCTTCGCGGGTGGCGGCGTCCGCCAGCCGGGCGAACTGGCCGCCGATCGTCGGCATGCGCAGCGCCTTGCAATGCTGCCGGATCGCCTGCTCCTGGAGGTCGGCCATCATGCGCTACCTGCGCAGGGGCCGGACAGCAGCACGTCATACTCGGCCATCGTCGGCATCGGCCGGTCGTAACGGGACAACGCGCCGACATCGATCGCAGGCGGCGGGCCTTTGTGCAGCGCCGTCTCCGTCAGCAGATAGCGCACCGCGGCGACGTCGCAGGCGCCAAGCGACACCGCCGTGCCGACCGCGGCGCGCAGCGCGTCATGGCCGAACTCCCGCCCCAGCGCCACCACCGCCACCATGGCGCGGGTGCCGTTCTGCTTGCCGTGCCGGGTCAGCAGCCGTGCCCACAGGTCGTCGTAGCAAGGCGGCCAGCGACCAGCCTCGCGCCACTGCGCCAGCGGCTTGGACCCGGCAAACGCGCCGGGCTTGTGGCTCAACATGTCGAGATAATGCTCCAGGTCCAGCACGTGCTGGCGGCGGCGGTGGCAGCGCTCGTGTCGCGCGACCCGGCGGCCGGAGTGCCAAAGCTCGATATGCAGCGGGTAGGCACGCGCCTCCACCCGGCTGCCCGCACGGACCGGCACCGAGTAGGCGTTGGTCTTGACCATCGCGCAGCCCTGCTTGTCGACCAGCGGAAACGTCACGTCCGCCAGGTCGAACCCCTCCGGCACGCGGCCCAGCAGGTGATCGCGCTCGGCCACCATCGCCGCCCCAACCGGCTCCGTGCGCCCGTCCAGGATCCGCGCCTCGTCCGCGCGGCATCCGGTCAGCAGAAAAGCGTTCAGCGCGTCGAGGTCGGCCACGCCCGGCACCGGGACGAGGTGGTTGCGGCGGAAATAGCCGCCCTCGCCCTCCACGCCGCCTTTCTCGTGACCCTCGCCCGGCGTGCAGAACTCCGCCGTGAAGCGCCAGTGCGAGCGGAACGCCACGAACCGGACCGTCTCCTCCCGCCGGTGGCCCCGTAGGATCTTGCGCACAGCGCTGGCCAGGTTGTCGTAGCGCAACAGCCGGAACACCCCGCCGAAATAGGCGAACGCGTGCTCGTGCGCCTCCAGGAACGCCTGCTGCGTCGCGTGCAGGTAGGCCCGGTGGAACGCCGCCCCGCTCGCCATCGACCGCATCGCGAACACCTGCATGCGGGTCCGCTCGCCGCCGAGATCAGCCCAGGCCTCGTACCAGTCCACCTGCGCCTCATGGCCCAGCACATAGCTCTGCGGCACGAACGTCTCGCGCTGGATCAGGCCCAGCGCACGCCTGCGGTTTCGGACGTGGTTGCGCACCGTCGACTCAGCGACAGCGGCATCCGGGAACTCCGTCAGGATGCGACGGTAGATGCGCCGCGCCGTGTGACGCTGCTTGCGCGGCGCCCGCCGATCCTCGTCCAGCACCTGGTCGATGAACGCCGCAACCGCAGCCAGCTTGGGTTTGACCCGCGCCGGGTAGCGATGAACCGGCGGCAGCGCACCGGCGAGCGCCTGCCGCACCATCCGGCGATGCACGCCGAACTTGGCGGCAACACCGGCGATCGTGCCGACGCCGAACTCATGCTCCTGACGGAGCTGCTCGAACAATTCCACTCTGGCTTTCCAATCCACTCCGAGCCTCCCGGCAAAACCGGGCAAACCCTAGGTTGAGGGACGGAAGCTGGGCCAAAATCCGTCAGCACTCTGGGCCAAAATTCGCTAGCAGAGCCAGCTCATCGACCAGCCGACCACGCGGCGCGAGAACAGGTCGATGACAGCCGCCACGTAGAGCCATCCTTCGGCCGTCCAGATGTAGGTGAAGTCGGCGATCCACTTCTGGTTTGGCGCCGTGGCCACGAACTGCCGGTCCAGCACATTGTCCGCCGCCTCGTGCCGTGTGCCCTTGTCTGAGGGTAGGCCTCTGCGGCGTGGCCGGGCCCGCAAGGCCTGCTCACGCATCAGACGCTCGACGCGGTGGAGGCCGCATGCAGCACCCTCGGCCAGCACGTCATGCCAGACCCGCCGAGCACCATATGTCCGATCGCTGCCGACAAAGCTGGCCTTGATCCGCCCGCCAAGGACGTCGTCGTTGCGCGCCCGGGCACTGGGTGACCGGGTAAGCCAGGCGTGGAACCCACTGCGTGAGACATCGAGCGCCTCGCAAAGCCACCGCACCGGCCAAATCCCTCGATGTTTCGCGACGAAGCCGAACTTCACAACGACTCCCTCGCGAAGTAGGCCACGGCTTTTTTTAGGATATCGCGCTCGGCTTTGAGCTTTGCGACCTCACGCCGCAGCCGATCGATCTCCTGCTGCTCCGGCTTGAGCTGGCCCTGACCCGGAAATGCCTGCCCAGGATCGGACGTCAGCTCCTTGATCCAGCGCCGCAGCACGTTCTCACCCACATCCAGGTCCCGGCTAGCTTGCACCACCGAAACCCCACGCTCCTTGACCAGCCGGATCGCCTCCAGCTTGAACTCCCGGCTGAACTGTCGCCGCGCCATCCGCACCCTCCAATCTCGTGAAACACCCTAATCTCGGTGTCCACCAGACCGGCAGCAGCTCAGTTCGCCATCACGCGCGAGACGCCAGGGGATGATCCGCCAGTGTTCCGGTGGACGGTCCTGCTAGGGGGCGACCAGGCGGTCTCGGGTTGCGTCAGCGGGCCTAAGGCTTTCGCAAGGGCGCACAAAGCGGCCGTAGAGGCGATTGACGGGGCTCTAGGCGGCAGTGGCTCGATTGTCCAAGGCGTGCCGGGCACGGCCGCCACCAGGGTTGGCGCGACTGAGGCACCGGCACGACTTGTGCGCCGGAATACGGGCCAGATTGGCACCGGCACGTAAATCGGACGCCCGGTAAGGTCGACCAGCCAGGGCCAGGGGGCGAGCACCTCCCGAGCCATCGGCCTGCCCGGCGTTCCTGCAGAGAAGCCACCGGCCCCTGGAATCAGCATCCCACCTCCACCCGGCCCGTCGAGGCACGCCTGCCTCAGGAGCCAGCCGTATTGCAAAGCCGCCAGCCCGCAGCAGCGGAGCCGTTCGTCTGTTTACCGCACCTTGGACGGACAGGAATTCACTCTCCTGGGCGTGGCATCCGAGGCGGTCTGTGCTACAGGCCTGTGACACAGATTCGGTTTCGAGGCAGAAGAAGGCCAGAATCAGCGTTCAGTTACAGTGGGTGACCAGTTGTTTACTTTATAGTCCCCTACAGGGGGCCGAAGCTGATCACTCGCATTTCAGTCGCTCGACGAGGCGATCAAGGTCCGAACGTCAGCGTGAAACTTTGCCGATGTCTAAGCAGCCGGGCGGGCATGGGCAGCAATCTGCATTTTGGATCAAGCACCGCCTGTCGCGCTTCAGCGGACAGAGCGCGTTGTGCAGCGCCGTATCCGCCGGCCAGGATGCTGGACGCGGATACCACGCCGGTGGCATCGAGAGCCGTGCCGTCTGCTTCTGTTACGATGGATATGGCAACGCGGGTATCAGCTGGGATCGCGCCTTCGCTGTGGGGCCAGCATGATCGCACATGCGCGACGATTTGGTCGCGCTCCGTTGTGGTGAGATCGGCGGCTCGGGCGCCCACCGCCACTGTGAACGGGATTGCTAAGGCGAGAACAGTTATTCGCATCCCGCGACGGTCGCATGAGCGCAGGTGGCCGGGAAGGGCGAGGGCAGAGGCGGGGTCGCAGCGGCCCTGCGGCGTTCGTCCGCTTCACCGGGGCGGTAGCAGGGATGATGCCACGCAGTCGGCTACGACGAGCCGGCATGACGCGTCGCCACACGTGGTGCGCGCTTGATCCACCGCATCGGGCACGCTGGGTCCGGTGCCCACCCCTGACGTCACCCGCGATGCAGCGTAGGCCGCACACTGCTGGAAGGTGACCTTCACCTCGCAAGCCACATGTCCGCCCAACCGGCAGTTGCTCATGGCGATGCGTGCTGCCTCCGCAACCGTCGCGCCCTGCCCGAGACCGTAGCTGCCGTCCCCTGGCGCGCCAGCCACGTCGCTGTCGATGGCGATCGCGTTGAAGGTGCTGGGCTGCGCCTTGGCAGGAACATAAGCCAGGACAGCAACGGCGAAGGCGACCCGGTAAACCATGCGACCACGCTTGCACGGCGTGCGGCGGGCGAGAAGGTCCGCTGCTATCCCCGCTGCCGGCCGCTCGCTACAAACCTGCATGTCTGCTTCCGAGCCCGTCGCTGCCTATGAACGCCCGCCCCGTCGCGCCTTGGCCGACCTGCCAGCCGTTCGCCGCGCCGCCTGGCGCACGCAATACCTGTTCGACGAAGGCGCCGAGCTGCGCGTGCTGGCGCTGCTGGAGCGCACGGAGGCAGCGATGCGGTCGACCGGACGCGAAGTGACGATCCGCACGCTGTGGCTGCATCTGATGGAGAGATGTGCCGCCGAAACTGACGTAGACCTGCGCGCCGGCGCTGCGCTGGCTGGTATGGCAGTCGGCTTCGTTTGACGGGCGCGTGTAGCACGGGCTCCAGAACCTCGGCCAGACCATGTATGACGCGATCGGCGGCCGGAACGTCGAGGCTAGATCGGCGGCGCCATCACGGCGCGCGGGCGTTGACGGCCGCGCAGGCGGACCTTGCTCGGGCGCAGGCGGGTGGCGGCCTCGCGCCGGCGGCTTGGGCGTGGCATTTCCGGCGGCCTGGCGGCAGGGAACGAGATCAGCCTGCTGTTCGACTTGCTGACGGGGCAGGAGCAGTCCATCGCGAAGCAGGACGTCAACCGGCCAGGCAGCTTCCTTGGGCCTGCCGCACCTGCCGCGCTCGACACACGGCATTGGTGGGAGAGGTTCTATAAGCCGGGACCGGGGCTGTTCAGCGGAGGTGCCGTGCCAGCGAACCCGAACGCGCCGAACGGCGTGCCTCGCGTGGGACCGACACTCGGACCGCAGATCGTGCCCGGTCCCGTTCAGCCTGGGGGTTCTCCCAACCACAACCCTACAAATTTGGGGTATTATCCCGGACAACCTGGCCTGGTAGGTCGAAATGGCCGCTGGGGTGTCTATGCCTTGGAGGCCGATGGGATCGGCGCCGGGTTCAACCAGATGCTGATCAATCAGCAAGAGGGCTTCACCAGCATCGCGTCGGAGATCGCGCATCGCTCCCCATCCAGCGAGAACGACACCGCCGGGATGATCCGTGACATACCGCGAATGAGCGGCCGGGACCCAAACGCGTTTCTAAACCTGCGCGACCCCGATGTTGCGCGCCGGTTCATGCAGGCGACGATCCGCCGCGAGACTGGCAAAATTCCAAGCTGGGATGACGTGAATGCGGGGATCAAGCCCTATTTGGCAGGCAGTGCGCCGATGCAGGCGCCGCAGGCGCAGGGGGCACCCATGCAGCTTGCTACGCCAACCAGTTCGGCTGGCGACAACGGCAAGAGCACCGTGCGGGTGGAGTTCGGCGGCAAACTCCCGACTGGCTTGAACATGCAGGTCAGCAACCCGGACAAGGCGGACGTTGGCGGGCCTCTGGTCGAGCGGCCGCGGCTGCTTGGCGCGCAGCCTTAGCGACTACTGGAAGCTCTTGACTTGGATCAGCACCTCGGCGTTGTGGTGCCCGGTCGTGGCGTGCTCAAGCGTGCCTATCACTGTCAGACGATAACCGATCTGGAGCTTCGGATATCCGTCGTAGAAGACCATCTGCATCATGCGGGCGGAATGACAACGCCGCCACGCCCTTTGGAGGGCTGGCGATCAGCAGCCTCCGAGATAGCACCACATGGACTGACTAGCGACGCGATCCAGGCGGTGAGCAAGATCCATGCTTCCGCTGTATCTCTCGATCACGCCGGAAACATAATCGATCATCGCGTCCTGCACGACAGCGGGTGAGGCGATGAACCCTGCCGATGAGACATTCGCTATCAGTATTCGGTAGCTTATTACTGCGTTGTAGTAGGCACTGACGTCCTCGGCTAGGGTCTGTCCCCATTGCGTTGGTCACGGTCGTTCTGATTCGCTCTGGTTTGGAGGTGGACCATGGCGGAGCAGTTCTGGCTGAGCGACGTGCAATGGGCGGTGATTGAGCCGTTGTTGCCGCACCTGGGTGGCAAGCCTCGGGTCGATGATCGACGGGTTATCAGCGGTATCCTGCATCGGTATCGCGAAGGCCTTCGGTGGCGGGCTGTTCCAGCCGAGTACGGGCCACGCACCACGCTCTTCAACCGCTTCGACCGCTGGAGCGAGAAGGGTATCTGGCAGGGACTGCTGGCGGCGCTTGTGGCATGCCAAGACCCGCCGGAGTTTGCCATGGTCGACAGCTCTGCCGTGCGTGCCCACCGTTCGGCAGCGGGTGCAAAAGGGGGCAGCAAAACCAGGCGATCGGCCGTTCGCGCGGTGGTCCCACAACCAAAATCCACGCTCTCGCGGACGGAGCCGGCCGCCTCTACGCCTTGATGCTCACCGCCGGCCAAGTCCACGACATTCATGGTGGCAGAGCCCTGCTGGTCAGCGTGCCACCCATGCGCAAGCTCATCGCCGACAAGGCCTACGACGCAAACGACCTGCGCGACTTCCTCGCCAACCAGGGCACCGAACCCGTCATCTCGCCCAATCAACGCCGCCTTATCCGACCGGCGTTCGACAGGATCGCATATCGAGCCCGCAACCTGATCGAGCGAGCCTTTTGCCGTCTCAAGGATTGGCGCGCCGTTGCAACCCGCTACGACAAAACGGCCCGCAACTTCCTGGCCGGCATTTGCCTCGCCGTCCTCGTCACCGATTGGCTCCAATGAGTCCACGCCCTAACCTGAAGAGACTGCCAGTCGACATCTATGGGCCTGAAGATCGAGAAAGGGAGCGACTAGCAGATGAAGAGAGACAGCGTGCGTGGGACCAAGAGCTAGAGCCTGTCCGCGTCTGAGTGAATCGGGGGGGTTCCGGCGTGCGTTGAAATCTGATTCAAGCTGCTGGCTTGAAAGGAGGTCAGCAGCGATGACCAAGCCCTACTCGATGGACCTGCGTGAACGCGTTGTGGCTGCCGTTGATGCGGGCCAATCTCGGCGTGCTGTTGCCCGGCTTTTTGATCTTGGCCCGGCAACCGTCGTGCGCTGGGTCGATCGCCAGCGGACCTCTGGCGCGTGCGCACCCAAGCCAATGGGCGGCGCTCGTCACGCTGTTCTGCTTCCCGAGCGTGATTGGCTGCTCGCGCGGATTGCGGCCGTTCCTGATACGACCGTGCGTGCCCTGCGTGCGGAGCTGGCCGACCGTGGCACCAAAGTCAGCAATGACGCCGTTTGGCGTTTTCTTCGCGACGCGCGCCTGACCTTCAAAAAAAAGTCTGCGGGCCGCCGAGCAGGACCGGCCTGACGTCGCTCGCAAACGCGAGCGTTGGAAGCGATACCAGGGCCGGGTTGATCCCGATCGGCTGATCTTCGTCGATGAGACCTGGGCCAAGACCAACATGACCCGGACCCGTGGTTGGGCGACGCGCGGCGAGCGCCTGGTTGCGGCAGTCCCATTCATCCGCTGGTCAACCATGACGTTCCTGGCCGGGCTGCGTGCAAGCGGCATCACAGCACCCTGCGTGTTCGACGGGCCGATCAACGGGTGTCTGTTCCAGGCCTGGGTCGAGCAGTTCCTTGTGCCAACCCTGCGCCCCGGTGACATCGTCGTCCTCGACAATCTGGGCAGTCATAAAAGCCAAGCCGTGCGCCGCGCCATACGGGACGTCGGCGCTCACCTCCTGTTCCTGCCGCCCTACAGCCCCGATCTCAACCCCATCGAGATGATGTTCGCCAAGCTCAAGACGCTCCTGCGCAAGGCCGATGAACGCTCGATTGCAGCCGTGTGGCACCGCATCGGCGCACTGCTGAAAGAGTTCACCCCGACCGAGTGCATGAACTACATTCGTCATGCCGGCTATGCCCCATCTTGAAACAGACAGGCTCTAGGCGCTGCCGCCGACTGATCGCCGATAACGGCGCAAACGAAAACGCCCTTTCCAGAAGGAAAGGGCGTTGCAGCCGTTAGCGGTAGTAGCCGGGATAGCCGTAATAGGCCGGCGGCGGTGCGTAGTACACCGGCGGCGGCGCGTAGTAGGCCGGTGGTGCGTAATAGCGCGGGGCGTAGGCTCCCGAAATCGCCGCGCCGACACCCAGGCCCACGATCGCGCCGGCAATCGCCGGGCCAGCACCGTAGCCATAGCCGCGATACCCGTAGCCGCCCCGCCAATAGGCATTCGCCGGGGTGGATGCCGCGAGCAGGCCGACCGCCACCGGAACAGCAACAAGAAGACCGAGTTTCGGGCTCATGAGGTACTCCTGAAAACATCCAGCGTGGAACGAGACGTCCCATCGCCATGTGCGACAATATACGTGCGCATCGTGGCAGATTTGCGGCCCCGGCCGCGGCTGTCGATCACAACTTCGCGTTCAATGCCCGCCCAGATATGCGGCCATCACGGCAGGATCGTTGGCCAGCTCCGCCGCCTTGCCCTGCAGCACGATGCGGCCGGTTTCCAGCACGTAGGCGTAGTCCGCCACGTCCAGCGCCGCGGACGCGTTCTGCTCCACCAATAGGATCGTCACGCCGTCGCGCCGCAGGTCAGCGATCGCGGTGAAGATCTCCTCCACGAACAGCGGCGCCAGCCCCATGGACGGCTCGTCCATTAGCAGCAGGCGCGGAGCCCCCATCAACGCCCGGCCGAAGGCGAGCATCTGCTGCTCCCCACCGGACATGGAGCCAGCCAGTTGTCCCAGCCGTTCCTTCAACCGGGGAAAGCGGCCCAGCACCTGGTCCTTGCGGCGGCCGAACTCGGCACGGTCGGACAGGGTGTAGGCACCCAGCGCCAAATTATCCGCCACCGTGAGTTCGGCGAACACCTGTCGCCCTTCCGGCACCTGCCGCAGCCCGGACGCGGCAATCGCGTGGGCGCGGCGGCCGGCGATGTCCACGCCGTCGAACATCACCCGGCCGGATCGCGGCTGCAACAGCCCGGACAGCGCCCGCATCACCGTGGTCTTGCCCGCGCCGTTCGCCCCGATCAGCGTCACCACCTGACCGGGCTGCACCGCCAGGTCGATCCCCTTCACCGCGACGGTGCGGCCGTAGGCGACCACCAGCCCCTCCACCTGCAACCCGCTCACGCGCCCCGTACCCCGGCGCGGGCACCCGCTGCCAGCTTGGCGGCGACCTTGTGGCCCAGATAGGCCTCGATCACGGCCGGGTCCTGGCGCACCGCAGATGGCGGGCCGCCGAAGATGCGGCGGCCGAAGCTCAGCACCGTCACGTCCTCGGAGATGTCCATGACGAAACCCATGTCGTGCTCCACCAGCAGCACGGTGGTGCCAGCGGCCCGGATGGTGCGGACCAGCTCGGCCAGTTGCGTGGTTTCCGCCGGGTTCAGCCCGGCAGCCGGCTCGTCCAGCAGCAACAAACGTGGACGGGCCGCCATGGCACGGGCGATCTCCAATCGTCGGGCGTCGCCATACGACAGGGAAGCGGCCCGCAAATGGGCCTGGCCGCGCAGGCCCACCAGATCCAGCGCCGCCTCCGCTTGCCCCACCGCCTCGCGCTCCTGCCGGCGGAACCGGGGCAGGCGGGCCACCACCTCCGGCAAGCTGGCGCGGGCGGAGCTATGCAGTCCGGTCAGCACGTTCTCCAGCACCGTCATGGCGCCGAAGATGCGGATGTTCTGGAACGTGCGCGCCACGCCCAGCGCCGCCCGGCGGTGCACCGGCAGCCGCGTCACATCCTGCCCGGCGAGCATGATCCGCCCGGCGCTGGGCGGCAGCAGGCCGGACACGAGGTTGAACAGGGTGGTCTTCCCGGCGCCATTCGGGCCGATCACGGCGTGGATGCCGCCGCTGGCCACCGTCATGTCCACGCCGTCCACCGCCACCAGCCCGGCGAACCGCCGAGTGAGCCCGGCGACCTCCAGCAGCGGAGTCACGCCGCGCGTCGCCGCAGCCGGAACGGCAGCAGCCCGCCCGGCAGGAACAGCACCGCCACCACGATGATCACCCCGTTCAGCACCAGCCGCAGGTCGGACAGGTCGCGCAGCAACTCCGGCAGCAAGGTCAGGATGAACGCGCCGACCACGGGTGCCAACGGCGTGCCGATCCCGCCAAGCAAGGCAAAGGAGAGGATGGTCACCGCCGGCTCGAACCCATACTCCGCCGGGCCGATGAAGGAGGAGACGTGCGCGTTCAAGCAACCGGCCACCCCGGCGAGCGCGGCGGACGCGAGCAGCGCGCCCATCTTGTAGCGCCGCAGGTTCACGCCCATCACCGCGGCGGCGGTCTCGTCTTCCCGCATCGCCTCCATGGCGCGGCCGATGCCGCTGCGCCCCACCAGCCACAGCGCTGCCAGCGCCGCCGCCAGCAGGCCGTAGATCACGACATTGTCCGCCCGTTCCGGGATGCCTGACAGGCCGAGCGCGCCGCCGAACAAATCCACGTTGATGTACACCGCGCGCAGCACCTCGCCCAACCCGATGGTGGCGATGGCCAGGTACACGCCGGACAGGCGCAGCGTCGGCAAGCCGATCACCAGCGCGAACAGCACTGGCGCCACCACCGACAGCGGCAGCACCGCCCAGAACGGCCAGCCCAGGGACAGCGTCATCAGCACTGACGAATACGCGCCCAACCCCATGAACGCCGCCTGGCCGAGCGAAAGCTGGCCGACCGCCAGGACCACGTACATGGACAAAGCCAGCAGCCCGTTCACACCCAGCGAATGGACCACGTTGCCGTAGGTCCACAGGAAATCGTCGAGCCAGGGTGGCAGCGTCATGGCAGGCTACGCTCGGCGCGTCACGGCATGGCCGAACAGGCCGGACGGGCGGGTCCACAGCACGGCCACCAGCACCAGGAAGGCCACCGCTTCCTTCAGGTTGGAACTGACATAGCCGGCGGTGAGCACCTCCAGCAGCCCCAGCAGCATGCCGGCGATCACCGCGCCGGTGATGTCGCCCAGGCCGCCCACGATGATGACCACGAAGCCGCGGAGCATCATCTCCTCACCCATATACGGGTTGATCGCATTGCGCTGCAGCCCGATCAGCACGCCGCCGGCGCCCGCCAGGCAGCCCGACAGGAACGACACGATGGCCGCCGCACGGGCGGTGTCGATCCCCATCAGCTCCGCCGCATCTGGCCGGTCGGCCATGGCGCGGATCGCCAGCCCCAGCTTGGTGCCGCGCAGCAGCCAAATCAGCGCCACGATCAGCACCGCCACCGCCGCCAGGATCAACAACTGCGCCAGCGTCACCCGCACCGGCCCCAGCACCATTGCGTCCCCGCTGATCACGCCCGGCGGCAGCCGGCGGATGTCGGAGCCGAGCCACGCCGTCAGCGCGGAATACAGCGCCAGCACCGCGCCGAGCGTCACCATCAGCGACGTCAATTCCGGCGCCCGGGCGCGGCGCAGCCGGGTGAGCAACAGCCAGTCCACCACCACGGCAACCAGCCCCGCAGCCAACGCTGCCACGGGCAGGGCGGCCCAGATGCCGAACCCCAGCGCGCGCACCAGCCATAGCGCGATCAGCGCGCCGGCAGAAAAGTAGAAGCCGTAGGTGAGATTGATCACCTTGAGCACGCCGAACATCAGCGTGAAGCCGAGTGCAAACAGGGCGTAGGTGGCACCCAGTAGGACGCCGTTGACCAGTTGCTGGGCTAGCATGGGCGCCGCAACGTCATCCCATGGCCAACCGCATACATGGTCGGGACGGGACGGCTGCCCGGATCAACCGCACGGGCATCGCTGGTCAGGGCGCGATGGCGAACTTGCCGCCCTGCATCACCAGCACCACCACGCCTTCGGTGGAGGCCGGGTCGCGGCCGGCCGTGAACGAGAACGGCCCCATCACGCCGTCGAACTTCGTTTGGGTCAGCGCGTCCCGCACCTTTGCCGGGTCGGCAGCGCCGGCACGGTCAATCGCCGCGGCCATGATCTTCAGCGCGTCATAGGCCTGGGCGGCGAACTGGTCCGGCTCCCGGCCATACTTCGCCTTGAAGTCGGCAACGAACTTCTCGTTGACCGGTGTGGGCTTGCCGATGAACCAGGGGCTGCCGACCAGCAGGCCGTCCGCCGCCTTGCCAGCGATCTCCCCCAGCTTCGGCGAGTTGCTGCCGTTGCCGCCGATGAACAGCGTTTCCGGCCCAAACCCAAGCTGGCGAGCGGCCAGCAGCACGCCGGACACCGGCTCCACCAGGGCGGAGATGCCGATCGCGTCGGGCTTCAACGCCTTGATCTTGGTCAATTGGGCGGAAAAGTCGCTGTCCTTGCTGCCGAAGCTCTCGATATCGACGATCTTCAGCCCGGCTTGCTCCGCCGCCGCCTTCATCACGTCAAAGCCCGACTTCGAAAAGGCATCGTCATTGGCGTACATCAGCGCGATCGTCTTCACGCCGCGCGAGATCGCCTTCTTCAAGGTGACGGGAATCACGTCGCTTTCGGGCAGCGAGGTGCGGAACACGTAGTCGCCCATCGCGGTGATGCCGGTCGCAGTGGTGGAGGTGCCGAGGATCGGCACATGCCGCTCATTGGCGACCGGGCCGACCGCAAACATCTCGTTGGACAGGGTCGGCCCGATGATCGCCACGACCTTGTCGCGCCCGATCAGCTTGCGGGCGGCGTTGATCGCCTGGTCCTTGTTGGCCGCGCTGTCTTCCACCGTCAGGTTGATCTTGCGCCCGCCGAGCACGCCCTTCGCGTTCACCTCGTCCAGCGCCAGCTCCATGCCGGCCTTGATGGCCACGCCATAGGCGGCGTTGGGGCCGGACAGGATTTCGATGGATCCGAGCTGAACGGGCTCCTGCGCGCGCGCCGTGCCGGCCAGTGCCAGAACACCGGCAAGGGCGGCGGCGAAGTGCCTGCGGTTCATGGGGTTTCCTGTTCGCGAGAGTTTATATTGCGACGACTTCTAGCCAAACCGGTTGGCGGGTCAAGCACGCCCGCTTGGCCCGGCCGGTCGCCGGCGGCACAAGGTGCGACCATGACACCGCTGCGAATCGCCACCTGGAACATCAACTCGCTGCGCCTGCGCCTGCCGCTGCTGGAGCGGCTGGTCGCCGCCCTCGACCCCGACGTGATCTGCTTGCAGGAAACCAAGGTGCCGGACGAGCTGTTCCCGGACGCCGGGCCGCCGGCGCTCGGCTACCCCTATGTCGCCCGGCGCGGCATGAAGGGGTACAACGGCGTGGCAATCCTGTCCCGCGTCCCGCTCGCCGTCGACGCGGACGCGCCGGATTGGTGCGAGAAGGGCGACTGCCGCCACTTGCAGGTCACCTTGCAGTTGCCATCCGGGCCGTTGGAGTTGCACGATTTCTATGTACCGGCCGGCGGCGACATCCCGGACCCCGCGGTCAACGTGAAGTTCGCGCACAAGCTGGCCTTTGTCGCCCAAGCTACCAACTGGTTCGCCGCCCGCATCGGGCTGCGCCGCGCCGTGCTGGTGGGCGACCTGAACATCGCGCCGTTGGAGCAGGACGTTTGGAGCCACAAGCAACTGCTCCCCGTCGTCAGCCACACGCCGGTCGAGGTGGCGCACATGCAGGCCTGGCAGCGCGCCGGCTGGCACGACGCGATGCGGCACTTCGTTTCGCCGGAGCAGAAGCTTTACACCTGGTGGTCGTATCGCAACCGGGACTGGCGGGCGTCCGACCGCGGCCGGCGGCTGGACCATATCTGGGTCACGCACGACCTGACGCCGGCCTTGCGTGACATGACGGTGTTGCGGGACGCGCGCGACTGGCCGCAAACCTCGGACCACGTGCCGGTGGCCGTCACCCTGGCGCTATAGCCCCCGTTTGGCGCATGGACGCCCGGCCAAGCCGTGGTAGCGTCCGCGCAATGTCGCGCCGCGCCGTGGAGGTCACGCCCGAACTGCTGCTGCGCGCCTATCGCGTCGGCCTGTTCCCCATGGCGGAAACCCGGCGGGGCAGCCGGCTCTACTGGCTGGACCCGGAGTTCCGCGGCGTCCTGCCGCTGGACCGCTTCCACGCCCCGCGGCGGCTGCTGCGCACCGTGCTGCGCGGCCCGTTCGAGGTGTCGGTCGACCGCGACTTCCCCGCCGTGATCGCCGCCTGCGCCGGCGCCACGCCGGGCCGCGAAGACACCTGGATCAACCGTGATATTGAGCAGTTGTTCGGCGAGCTGCACCGCAGCGGCCATGCCCACAGCGTGGAGTGCCGGGCGGACGGTGCGCTGGTCGGCGGGCTGTATGGCGTGAGCCTCGGCGGGGCGTTCTTCGGCGAAAGCATGTTCAGCACGGCGCGCGACGCCTCGAAGGTGGCGCTCGTGCACCTGGTGGCGCGCCTGCGGGCCGGCGGCTTTCGCCTGTTGGACACCCAGTTCGTGACTTCCCACCTCCAGCAATTCGGCACGGAGGAAATCCCGCGTGAACGTTACAAGGCGATGCTGGCCGCCGCGGTAGACGAGCCGGCCGAATGGCGGGCACAAAGCAGTGCGATCGAAGCGGAGATCCGGATCATGTCGAAGCGCGACTTGGTGCAGCCATGAGGCGGTTGGTTCTGCTTTGCTGTCTGGTTCTCGCCCCGGGCGTCGCGACCGCGCAGCCGCGGCTGATCCCGGCGGGCGACGTGGACGTGCTGTATCGGCTCGGCGGCGCGGCGGTCGAGCAGATCCCCGGCGGCGCGCCGGACGGGGTTCGCCTGCAATGGGACGCCCCCACCCAGCGCCTGCGTGCCGAGCCGGTGGGCCGCCCAGCCTACGTAATAACCGACCTCGGGCGCCGGGTGGCCGATTTTGTGTTCCCGGCGCAAAGCACGTTCCTGGAGGTGCCGCTGCGGGGCGGCGACCCGCAAACCTTGCTGGCCGGCGCTGACGTGCGGTTCACCCGGCGCGGCACCGGCCATCTTCTGGGGATGGACTGCATCGAATGGACGGCGCAGTCGCGCAAGCTGGACGCCACCGGCTGCGTCACCGCGGATGGCATCGTGCTGCGGGCCGACGGCACCTACGAGGGCCGCCGCAGCAGCTTCCAGGCCGTGTCGGTTGCCCGCGGACCCGTGCCGCCGGAGCGGTTCCGTCCGCCGGAAGGCTTCGCCGGCCTGCCGCTGGGGGGGCGATGATCCGCGCGCTGTTGATCGCGGCGGCCTTTGCGCCCGCAGCCCTGGCTGCCGAACACCCGCCCATCACGCCACAGCGCGACGTGGACGTGATCTATGCGACCGCGGCGCCGCGGGATGGCGGCCCGCCATTGACCCAGCGCATGCGCTGGTCGGTGGCCAGCGGGCGCTTGCGGGTCGATCCGCCGACTGGCGGGCTTTACATGATCGTGGATTATCGGGCGAAGCGCATGGCGGTGGTCAAGCCCGACGCGCGCGCGGTGCTGGACGTCTCGACGTTGGGGCCAGGCCTGCCCGGTGCGGCTGCCGGTGATTACGTCCGGCAGGGGGCAGGGCAGGCGGCCGGCCTGCCGTGCACGGACTGGCAAACCTCGGACGCCGCCGGGCAGCAAACGCTGCTTTGCCTCACACCGGACGGCGTCATGCTGCGGGCCAGCCAGGGTGGCCAGGTGCTGCTGGAAGCGACCCGCGTCAGCTACGGGCCGCAAGACCCATCGGCGTTCCAGCCGCCCGAGGGCTTCCGCCACGTCGCCGGGCCGACACCGTGAGCGACGAGGCCCCGGTGCGGGAGCGGGTCAACCCGCGCCGCCCGCGCCCAACGCACGCGATGCAGAAGACGCCCTGGCCGTGGCATGATCGGTCGGGCCGGTTTTCCCCGCTGAAAACGGCCGTGCTGGCGCTGGAAATCGCGCCCGCCGCCTGGATCGGCTTCGCGCTGCTGACGCATCGGCTGGGTCCGCGCGCCGCCACGGAAGCGAACCACCAGACCGGCCTATGGGCGATCCGCTTCCTGCTGCTGTCGCTGATGGCGAGTCCGGCCCGCGCCATCTTCAACTGGCACCGCCTGGTGCTGGTACGGCGGCAGCTCGGGCTGACGGCCTTGTTCTACGCGCTCGCGCACCTCGTGTTCTACGGCGCGGACGAGAACTGGAAGATGGCTACCGTGGCTATGGAAATCCTCGACCGGTTCTATCTGGAGATTGGCTTCGTGGCGCTGGTCGGCCTGGCCGTGCTGGGCGTCACCTCCAGCGATCGGGTGCTGCGCCAGCTTGGCCATGGCTGGAAGCGGTTGCATCGCATCGTGTACGCGCTGGCGGTGCTTGGCCTGCTGCACTTCTTCCTGCAAACCAAGGCGAACGTGGCGGAGCCGACCGTGATGGCCGGGCTGTTCCTGTGGATGATGGGATGGCGGCTGCTGCCCTCCGGGCCGGACCGGCAGCCCTTGCCCGTGCTGGGCTTGGGACTGGCTGCCGCCGTGCTGACCGCGGCGGTGGAATATGGCTGGTATGGCCTGGCCACCCGCATCAACCCGCTTCGGGTGCTGACGGCGGAGTTCGACATCCGCTATGGCCCGCATCCCGCCGGGCAGGTCCTGCTGGTCACGTTATGCCTGGCGATGGCCACGGCCTTGTTCTGGGCGCAACACCGCGAGCGCCTGCGCAAGACGCTCGGGTTCAACATGGCCTTGTATGCCGGCGGCGCGGCCATGGTCGCGGCATTGGCCTTCGCCTTCAACCTGACGGACGGCTGGCTGCCGGATGATTGGGCATTCTGGCAGGCGGCGCTCGGCTTCGTGGTCGCTGCCGCCATCCTGGGCGGCGTCCGCCGGCTGATGCCGCAGCGACACCGTTGGTTGGACGTAGCGTGCGGGATCGCCTTGGCGGTGCCGCTGCTGGCCGGTTTGGTTGTGTAAGGAGCGACCTGCGGCAAAAATCACCGGGCGGGAATGCTGCTTGAATAATCCCCGGCCGTGTGCACGAGATGGCGTCGTCCAAAAGCCGGAAGCAATCCGGCTGAAAGCTGGGAGGTTTGCACCGTGTTGATCACGCGCCGTACGCTGATGCTGGCGTCTGCCGGCACCCTCGCAATGCCCTACGTCGCCCGCGCCGCCGACCCGATCAAGATCGGCATGACGGTGCCGGTGACCGGCCCGGCCGCCGAGTCGGGCGGCTTCATGACGACGGGGGCGAAGATCGCGCTCGACGCCCTCAACGAAAAGGGCGTGCTCGGCCGCAAGGTGGAACTGCAGATCGAAGACGACCAGACCACCAACCCTGGCGCCGTGCTGGCCTTCTCCCGCTTGTCGGGTGACCCGGCGATGGCCGCGTTCATCGGCTCCATCCGCTCCACCCAGGTGCATGCGATGGCACCGGACGTCTTGAAGGTCGGCAAGCCGATGATGATCGGCGGCACCGACCCGGCGCTCACCCACATGGGCAATCGCTGGCTGTTCCGCTGCCGCCCGAACGACAGCTATTCCGCCAAGGTCATCGCCCAGTATGGGATCGACACGCTGGGCAAGAAGAAATGGGCGATCGTGCATTCCACCGACGCATTCGGCACCGGCGGCATGAAGGCGTTCACCGAAAGCCTGAAGGCATCCGGGCTGGAGCCGGCCCTGGTGCAGGGCTATACCAACCAGCAAGCGGATTTTACCCCCGTGGCCTTGGCCGTGCGGCAATCCGGGGCGGACGTGCTGTGCTCCTACTTCACGTTCGAAACCGATATCGGCGTGTTCGCGCGGCAACTTCGCCAGTTGGGCGTGCGCATCCCCTGGGTCGGCTCGCCCTCCATCACCAACATCTCGGCACTGAACCTGGCCGGGGCGAGTCTGTATGGCACGTTCGGTGTGGCGGATTACGCGGTCGATTCCAGCCCGGCGTCCAAGACCTTCGCCGACAAATACCAGGCCGTGCGCAAGGCGCTTCCGGACAACCAATCCTCCTGGGCGTATGACGCGCTGACGGTGCTGGGGCGCGCCATCACGGATGCTGGCAGCACCGACCCGGAAAAGCTCCGCACCGCCATCCTGGCGATCAAGGGGTTGGACGGGGCAGAAGGGCAGTACAACTTCGACGCCAACGGCGACGGGCTGCACGGCTACAACGTCGTGCGCAACGAGAATGGCAAGATCGTCTTCGACAAGCATATCGACTTCCCGGCCTGAGCCGGCCGTTGAGCCTGTTCCTGCAACTGCTGTTCACGGGGCTCGGCATCGGCAGCATCTACGCCCTTGTCAGCCTGGGCTTCGTGTTGCTGATCCGGGCTGCCAGCGTGGTGAACTTCGCCCAGGGCGAGTTCTCCATGCTGGGTGCCTACATCATGGTGATCTGCGCCAACGACCTGGGCATCCCGTATTTCGTGTCGATCCCGATCGCGGTGGTCCTCATGGCGCTGTTCGGCGTGCTGTTCGCCGGTGCGGTGTACTGGCCGTTGCGTCATCGTGGCCAGTTGCCGGTGATCATCAGCACGATCGGGGCGTCGATCTTCCTGGCCAATTTCGTGCTGGCGACCTACGGGCCCAGCCCGCAGGTGCTGCCGCCGATCCTGGATTATGGCTTCCTAGTGGGCGAGGTCTACATCGACAGCCAGTATCTCGCCATCATCGTCATCACCGCGCTGCTGGTGCTGCTGCAATACCTGGTGTTCGAGAAGACGCTGCTGGGCAAGAAGCTGCAGGCCACCAGCCAGGACAAGGAAATGGCCAGCCTGCTCGGCATTCCCGTGGCGCTGATGGTGCTGTTCACCTTCGCCTACAGCGCGGCATTGGGTGGCGTCGCCGGCGTGCTGGTGGCACCGGTACTGTTCGTCAGCGTGCAGATGGGGGCGGTGGTGGCGCTGAAGGCGTTCGCCGCCAACATCATCGGCGGGTTCGGCAGCATCCCCGGCGCCATCATCGGCGGGTTGGCGCTGGGCGTGGCGGAGACCATGGGCGCCTCCTACATCTCGGTGCCCTACAAGGACGCCTTTGCCTTTGCGCTGCTGCTGCTCGTGCTGCTGGTGCGGCCGCAAGGCATCTTCGGCGAGCGCATCGCGGAAAAGGCATGAGCGCCCCGGCCATCGCCCAGGCGCGGCCGTGGCGGGGCGTCGTGCCGGCGCTGGGCGCGGCAATCGTGCTGGTGGCGGCGGCACAGATGGCGCCGGGCTCCGGCTACTCGCTCAACATCATGATGCAGGCCGTCACCTACGCGATCGCGGTGGCCGGGCTGGTGGTGGTGCTGGGCTATTGCGGGCAGATCTCGTTGGCGCAGGCGGCGTTCTTCGGGCTCGGCGCCTATGGCACGGCGTTGGGGGTGGTGGATTACCACCTGCCGTTCTTCGCCGCGTTCCTGGTGGGCGTGCTGGTGGCCGGCGCGTTCGGGCTGGTGCTCGGCTTCGCCAGCTTGCGGCTGGGCGGCCATTATCTCGCCATGGTGACGATCAGCTTCCAGCAGATTCTCACCCTGGTGCTGTCGAACTGGATCAGCTTCACCCACGGCCCGGACGGCGTCAGCGGCATCGCGCGCCCGGCCGGGCTGACGGCGGGGGCGGAATACCTCAGCCTGTGCGCGGTGGCGCTGGTGGCGGTGACGCTGTACGCCTGGCGGTTGAAGACCAGCAGCCTGGGCCGGGCCATGCAGGCGGTGCGCGACAACGAGATCGCAGCCAGCACCTGCGGCATCGACGTGCTGCGCACCAAGGTGCTCGCCTTCGGCATCTCGGCGGTGCTGGGCGGCATTGGCGGCGGCCTGTTCGCCGGCGCCTTCGCTTACATCAGCCCGGACCAGTTCTCCTTCGCCGAATCGATCGTGCTGCTGACCATGGCGCTGCTGGGCGGCGTGCAGTCGCCGTTCGGCGCGTTGCTCGGCACCGGGCTGCTGGTGATGCTGCCCGAATGGCTGCGCTTCCTGCAACGCATCTACCTGGCCGTGTATGGCGCCGCCGTCATCCTGATCATGGTGTTCCTGCCGGACGGGCTGTGGGGGCTGGCGGCGCGCTATGCCCGGCGTCCCCGCAGCATCGCCGGGGACGTGGCGCCCTTGCCCCTGCTGTCGCACACCGCCCACAGTTCGGAAGAGGTCGTGCTGCGCATCGACGGTCTCGCCAAGCATTTCGGCGGCCTCAAGGCGCTGGACGGCGTCGACATGGCGGTGCGGCGCGGCACGGTGCACGCGCTGATCGGCCCCAACGGCTCCGGCAAGAGCACCTTCATCAATGTGTTGACCGGCCTGTATCGCCCCACCGCCGGGCGGATCGCGTTCGGCGGCGCCGACATCACCGACACGCCGCCGCACCGCCGCACGCGCGCCGGCCTGTCCCGCACGTTCCAGAACATCCGCGTGTTCCGCGGGATGACCGTGCTGGAAAACGTCATGGTCGGGGCGGAGCGGCCCGGCAACGACGTGGCGACCCAGCCCGGCCCGGTGGTGGAGCGGGCATTGGCCGCTCTGGAGTTCGTCGGCCGGCGGCAGGACGCGCTGCGCCCGGTCGGCGAGCTATCTTACGGCCACCAGCGCCATGTCGAGATCGCCCGCGCGCTCGCCGGCAGCCCGCTCACCCTGCTGCTGGACGAGCCGGCGGCCGGGCTGAACATGACGGAGAAAAGCGAGCTGGGCGCGCTGCTGCGCCGGCTGAAAGGGCATGGGCTGACCATCCTGATCGTGGATCACGACATGCACCTGGTAGAATCGGTTGCCGACCACATCACGGTGCTGAACTTCGGCCGCCGCATCGCCGACGGCCCGCCGCAAACGGTGTTGCAGGAACCGGACGTGATCGCCGCCTACCTGGGCACGGCCCCGGGCGCCAAGGCCCACGATGAAGCTGCTTGAACTCCGCGATGTGACGGCCGGCTACGGCGCCGGCCCGGTGCTGAAAGGGCTGTCGCTGGAGGTGGGCGAAGGCGAGATCGTCGCCCTGCTCGGCTCCAATGGGGCGGGCAAAAGCACGACGCTGCGCTCCATCTCCGGCCTCGTGCCGGACACCGCCGGCGACATCATGCTAGGCGGCCGATCGTTGCGCGGCCTGAAGCCGGAAGCCATCGTGCGCATGGGCATCGCCCACGTGCCGGAAGGCCGTCGCGTCTTCCCCGGCCTGACGGTGCGGGAAAACATCCTGCTCGGCGCGTCCAACCGCAAGGGCGTGTCCCGCCGCGCGCTGGATGGCGAGGTGGACGCGATGATCGCCTCCTTCGCCGACCTCGGCCGCTTGCAGCACGCGCTCGGCTGGACGTTGTCAGGCGGGCAGTTGCAGATGGTGGCGGTGGCGCGCGGCCTGATGGCCAAGCCGAAGCTGCTGCTGCTGGACGAACCCTCGCTTGGGCTGGCGCCGCTGATCGTGCAGCAGGTGTTCCGCATCGTCGCCGACATCCGCTCCCGCGGCACCACGGTGCTGCTGGTGGAACAGAATGCCCACATGGCCTTGTCGGTGGCCGACCGCGGCTATGTGCTGGAAACCGGTCGCTTGCTCACCTCCGGACGACCCGACGAGCTGTGGGCCAACGGCGATGTTCGGGCCGCGTATCTGGGCGGGAAAAGCGGCACGGGCGTGGAACACTGACGCGGCCCTGCGTGCCCGACGCACCCCGCATCTGAACCAGTTCATCCGAAAGCTGATAGTTTAGGCTTGAAGCAATTCCGACGCCGCGCCAGGCTGCACTACGGCCGGGCAGGGGGTGTTGGTGGACCACGACGTGATCGACAGCTTCGCCCGAGACAATTTGCCGCCTCGCGATGCCTGGCCGGACTTGCTGCTGGACGCGCCCGACTTCGCCTATCCGGAGCGACTCAACTGCATCGCCGCCCTGGTCGACCGGTGGGTGGAGCAGGGGGAGGGCGATCGGCCGTGCTTGCGCCTGGACGAGGTGCAATGGAGCTACGCCGACCTCGCCGACCGGATCAACCGGATCGCCGCCGTGCTCACCGGGCGTTTCGGGTTGCAGCCCGGCGGCCGGGTGATGTTGCGGGCGCCGAACACGCCGATGATGGTCGCAACCTACCTTGCCGTAATCAAGGCGGGTGGCATCACCATTGCCACCATGCCGCTGCTGCGCGCCAAGGAGCTGGCCTTTATGCTGGGCAAGGCGCGGGTGCAGCTTGCCGTATGCGACCACCGCTTGCTGCCGGAACTGCAGGACGCCGTGGCATTGCAGCCGGGCGTGCGGGCGATCATCCCGATGGGCGGGGCAGGGGAGGATGACCTTTGCGCCTTGATGCGGGGTGAAAGCGGCCAGTTCGCTGCCCATGACACGCGCGCCGACGATGTGTGCCTGATCGCCTTCACCTCCGGCACCACGGGGGAGCCGAAAGGCACCATGCACTTCCATCGCGACATGCTGGCGATTTGCGACGGTTACGCCCGGCACGTGCTGCGCGCCCGGCCGGACGATGTGTTCATCGGCACCGCCCCGCTCGCCTTCACGTTTGGGCTCGGCGCGGTGGTGCTGTTCCCGCTGCGGATCGGCGCCGCCGCCATCCTGCTGGAACGGGCGTCGCCCGAGACCCTGCTGCAAACCATCCGCACCCTGCGGCCGACGGTCTGCTTCACGGCGCCCACGGCGTACCGGGCCATGCTGGGCCTGCGCCAACCCGGCGACCTCGACAGCCTGCGCATCTGCGTTTCGGCCGGGGAAACGCTGCCGAAGCCGACCTGGCACGCTTGGCATGACGCCACCGGCCTCAAGCTGATGGACGGCATCGGCGCCACCGAGATGCTGCACATCTTCATCGCCGCCCCCTTGGAGGCGATTCGCCCCGGCGCCACCGGGCTGCCGGTGCCAGGCTATCAGGCCAAGCTGATCGACGAGGCCGGGCGCGACCTGCCGCGGGGCGCCACCGGCCGCTTGGCGGTGCGCGGCCCCACCGGATGCCGCTATTTGGCGGATTCGCGGCAGGTCAAATACGTGGTCGGCGGCTGGAACGTCACCGGGGACACGTATCGCCAGGACGAGGACGGGTATTTCTGGTTCCAGGCCCGCTCGGACGACATGATCGTGTCGTCCGGCTACAACATCGCCGGACCCGAGGTGGAGGCCGCCGTGCTGACCCACCCGGCCGTGGCGGAATGCGCCGTGGTCGGGGCACCCGACGACGAACGCGGGATGGTGGTCAAGGCGTTCGTGGTGCTGCGCCCCGCCTTCGAGCCGACGCAGGCGTTGCTGCGTGCCATCCAGGACCACGTGAAGGCGGATATCGCGCCGTATAAATACCCGCGCGCCGTGGAGTTCGTGAGCGAGCTGCCGAAAACCGAATCCGGCAAGCTGCAGCGTTTCCGGCTACGCGCCTGATGGTTGATCGGGGACGCGGCCATACAACGACGCCAAGGCGAAGCTGACTCCGCAGGCGGGCATCGACACCAAATCATTCCGCGTCAACGGGATTGCTGACCAACTTCCATCCGCTTGCTTGTGAAAGGCGGTTGCCGCGGGCGCATCGACTTCCAGGATGATGTAGGTCCGGATGCTATCGACCTGCCCATATTCGCGAAGCTTGGTGATCCGATCGGTGCGTGAAGAGGAGGGGCTGACGACCTCAAACACGGCGATAGGGTTCGCAACCAGGCGATCCGTTCCGTTGCCGGCGCTTCCGGCAATCACCGCATCCGGGTAGCGCACCCGGGCGGCGCCCATGCCGACCCCCGCATCCGGGCCAAGCGCCTCGAACGGACTACCGTCCAGTTGTGCGAGCAGCGTAGCAAGCAGGCGGACGACCAAGCGGCTATGCCCGATCAGCCCATCCGTGATGGGAACAGGCTGCTCGCCGTCAAACTCATACCGTTCGTCCTGCGCCTCGGCCCACTCGAAGAACTGCGCCCGGGACATCGGCTTGGGCAGCGTGATGCTCATGGGCGGAGCCTAGCAGAAGCGCGAGCGCCGGGACTACACTTCCGGAACATAGGGGAAAACGTCGCCATGATCCACGTCGTCGCCATCATCACTGCCAAGCCTGGCCAGCGCGATGCCATTCTGGACGCGTTCCGCGCTAACGTCCCCGCCGTGCACGCCGAACAAGGCTGCATCGAGTACGGCCCGGTGATCGACGCGCCCGGCATGGGCGCCAGCCAGGCCAAGATTGGCGACGACACCTTCATGGTGATTGAGAAGTGGGAAAGCGCCGAGGCCCTGGCGGCGCATGCGCAGTCGCCGCACATGGCCGCTTACGCCGCCAAGGTGAAGGACCTTACCGCCGCCCGCGCCGTCCACATCCTTACCGCGGCCTGACGCAGGCGGCTGTTACGCCGCCTGCAACGCCTCCCACACCCGCTCTGGCGTCGCCGGCATCTCGATGTGCTGCCCCAGCGCATCGGCCAACGCGTTCATCACCGCCGGCAATGCGCCGGCGCAACCTGCCTCGCCGCAGCCCTTCGCGCCCAAGGCGTTGGTCCGGGCGGGCACGGGATGGCTGCGGAACACGAAGCCCGGCGCATGGATCGCCAGCGGCATCGCGTAGTCCATGAACGAGCCGGCCAGCAATTGCCCATCCGGGTCGTATGACGTCCGTTCCAGCAGTGCCTGGCCGATGCCTTGTAGGACGCCGCCATGCGTCTGGCCTTCCACCAGCATCGGGTTGACCAGCGTGCCGAAATCGTTGGCCATGGTGTAGCGCACCACCTCGACTACGCCGGTTTCCTCGTCCACTTCCAGTTCGCAAACGTGGCAGCCATTGGGGAACGCCGAGGGGCAGCCGTCGAACACGTGCGCCACGTCCAGCGCGCCGGGAAACCGGCTGGCCAGGTCCATGATGCCGATGCCGCGGTCGGTGCCGACCACGGCGAACCGCCCGGTGGAGAACTCGATGTCGGCCTCGGCCGCTTCCAGCGCATCCGCCGCCAGCACGCGGCCCTTTTCCACCACCAAGCCGGACGCTTCGTGGATCGCGGCGCCGCTGTTCATGATGGAGCGGGAGCCGCCAGTACCGCCGCCTACCACCAGCTTGTCGCTATCCCCTTGCACGAGCCGGATTCGGTCGAACGGCACGCCCAACCGATCGCACAACACCTGGGCAAAGGGTGAGGCATGGCCCTGGCCGTAATCCAACGTCCCCGAGGTGATCGTCACCCCGCCATCATCGTCGAAACTAATGCCGCCCATCTCCTTGTTGGCGGGGGCGGTCACTTCCAGGTAGTGGCCGATGCCGATGCCGCGGCGCTTGCCCCGGCGGCGGCTGTCCGCCCGACGCGCGGCAAATCCATCCCAATCGGCCGCGGCCAACGCTTCCTCCAGCAGGGCCGGGAAGTCGCCGCTGTCGTACACCATGGCCGAGGGCGCGGTATACGGCATCTGCCCGGGTTGGATATGGTTGCGGCGGCGCAGTTCCAGCCGGTCGATCCCCATCTCCCGCGCGGCCGTATCGACCAGCCGCTCCATATAGTAGTTGCCTTCCGGCCGCCCGGCCCCGCGGTAGGCGCCCACCGGCGTGGTGTTGGTGAACAGGTTGAGGCTGGTCACTTCCACCAGCGGCGTGGCGTAAACGCCGATGACGTTCTTCACCGTGTTCATGGTCGACGGGATGGTCGTGGCGTTGCTGAGATACGCCCCGACATTGCCGTAGCCTACCAGCCGCACTGCCAGGAACTTGCCGTCGGCGTCCAGCGCCAGTTCACCGCGGAAATCGTGGTCGCGGCCGTGGCTGTCCGACAGGAAGCTGTCGGAGCGCGCGTCGGTCCACTTCACCGGGCGGCCCAGCGTCCGCGCGGCGTGCAACAGCGCGATGTATTCCGGATACACGCTGGCCTTCATGCCGAATGAGCCACCGACATTGCCCGTCAGCACCCGAACCTGCTCCGGCGGCACGTTCATCACCGTGGCCACCGTATTGCGCAGCCCGAACGCCCCCTGGCATCCGACGCGCAGCACCAGGCGCCCGTCCTCCACCGCCGCCAGGGCGGAGCGTGGCTCCATCGCCGCCACCACGATCCGGCTGTTGCGCAGGTCCAGCCGGGTGACGTGGGCGGCGCGGGCAAAGGCCGCGTCCACCGCCGCCGTGTCGCCGTAATGGAAGTCCAGCACCAGGTTGCCCGGCGCCTCCGGATGCAGTTGCGGCGCGTCCACCGCGGCAGCGGAGCGGGCGTCGGTGACCGCGGGTAGGGGATCGATGTCCAGTACCACCGCCTCGGCCGCGTCCTTTGCCGCGTCGCGTGTTTCCGCCACCACCAGGGCCACGGGGTCGCCGACATAGCGCACCCGGCCATGCGCCAGTGGAGTCTGGTGCGGCTTGGGCATGGCGGAGCCATCGCGGTGCTTGCCGCCCGCGGCCTGCATCGGGCCGACTCCCGCCGCTTGCAGGTCCGGCGCGGTGATCACCGCCAGCACGCCGGGCATCGCCAGCGCCTCTGCCGCGTCGATGCCGCGCAGCTCGCCATGGGCATGCCGGCTGCGCACGATCACGCCGTACGCCTGGCCGGGCAGGGACAGATCGTCGCTGTAGCGTCCTTCGCCGCGCAGCAGCACGGGATCCTCCTTGCGGGACACGGGCTGTCCGATCGCGAAGCGGGTCGTGGCGTCGATTGGCATGTCCATGCACGGAACTCCCTGGTCAGCCGGAATGTTGGCCCCTTGCCGCCAAAGATAAACCCCAGACAGCCGGTTTTGCCCGCAGGGCAGACCGATCTCCCCCCGCATCATCACAGCACGGAGCAGGCGTGGCCGAACGTTTTCTGGTAACCGGCGGTGCCGGCTATGTCGGCAGCCACATGGTGGACGCCCTGGTGCGGCAGGGTGCGGCCGTCACCGTGCTGGACGATCTGCGGCAAGGCCACCGCGCCGCGCTGCCGCCGGGTGTGGAACTGGTGGTGGCAAACGTCGCCGACTCCGACGCGCTGGATGCGGTGTTGGGCGGTCGGGCCTGGCACGCGATCATCCACTTCGCCGCCTTGTCCCTGGTCGGTGAAAGCATGCACCAGCCCCTGCGCTACCTGCGGGAGAACGCGAGCGGCGCGTTCACGCTGATCGACGCCGCCATTCGGCACGGCGTGCCGCGATTCGTGCTGTCCTCCACCGCCAACCTGTTCGGCGAGCCGGAGCAGGTGCCGATTGCCGAGGACGCACCGCTGCGCCCCAGTTCCCCCTATGGGGAAAGCAAGCTGATGATCGAGCGCGCCTTGCAGTGGGCCGACAAATGTCACGGCCTGCGCTCGGCCTGCCTGCGTTACTTCAACGCCGCCGGTGCCGACCCGGACGGCCGGATCGGCGAGGACCACGACCCGGAAACCCACCTGATCCCGCTGGTGATCGACGCCGCGTTGGGCCGACGCGGCGAGGTGACGGTGTTCGGCACGGATTACGACACGCGGGACGGCACCTGCATCCGCGACTACATCCACGTCACCGACCTCTGCGCCGCCCATCTTTGCGCGCTGGATCGGCTGGAAAGCGCCAGCGTCACCTACAACCTCGGCAACGGCCAGGGCCATTCCGTGCGGGAGGTGATCGCGGCGGTGGAGGCTGTGTCCAGCCGGCGGGTGCCGGTGCGCCATGGCGAGCGACGGCCCGGCGACCCGGCCGTGCTGGTCGCGGCGTCCGACCTCATCAAGGCGGAAGCCGGCTGGACCCCGCGCTTTCCGGACCTGCTCGACATCGTGCGCACGGCGTATCGCTGGCGCGAAGCCCACCCCGGCGGCTACGGGGATCGCTGAGCCTCGGCCAGCGCGCGGACGGGCTGGTGGCGGAAGCAGGTGGTGACGTGGTCGTTCACCATGCCGACCGCCTCCATCCAGGCATAGGTGATTACCGGCCCGACGAACTTGAACCCCCGCGCCTTCAACGCCTTGGAGATGTCACGGGCCAGCGGCGTTTCGGTCGGCACCTCGCCGCGGCCACCCCACGCATTCTGGATCGGCGCGCCGTCGACGAAGCTCCAGCAGAAATTGGCGAAATCCTCCCCGGCGTCGCGCATCGCCAGGTAGGCCTGGGCGCTGCCGATCGCCGCGTCGATCTTGCTGCGGGAACGGACGATGCCCGCATCCCCCATCAGCCGCGCCACGTCGGCGGCGTCGAACCGGGCAACCCGTTCGGGGTCAAAGCCGGCGAAGGCGGCCCGGAACGCCGCGCGCTTGCGCAGGATGGTGATCCAGGCGAGGCCGGCCTGGAAGCCATCCAGCACCAGCTTTTCCCACAGCGCGCGGCTGTCCCACTCCGGCACGCCCCATTCCTCGTCGTGATAGGCGCAATACAGCGGGTCCGTTCCGGCCCAGTGGCAGCGGCACGGCGCTTGGCTCATCGCGACCATGGCACGTCCAGCGCACCCACGGCGGGAACCGCAAGGTAGGCCATTCGCTTGGCTTCCTTGCGGCCCCGCGCCACCGAATCCAGGATGAACCCGCAGGTAGTGGACAGGAACGCCAGCCCGATCAGCGCCGTGGCAAGGATCGCCGTCGGCAGGCGCGGCACCAGGCCGGTCCGCATGTACTCGGCCACCACCGGCTCGCCTAACAGCAACGCCGCCACCGCCAGCACCGCCGCGCCGACGAAGAAGAACTGCAGCGGCCGGGCTTCCTTCAGCAACAGCACGATGGTGCGCAGGATGCGCCAGCCGTCGGTGTAGGTGTGCAGCTTGGACGCGGATCCGGCCGGGCGGTCCTTGTAGTACGCCGTCACCTCGCCCACCGGCATCGCCAATTCCAGGGCGTGGATGGTGAACTCCGTTTCCGTTTCGAACCCGGTGGACAGGGCCGGGAAGGACTTGACGAACCGGCGGGAGAACGCCCGATAGCCGGACAGCATGTCGTTCACCCGATTGCCGAACAGCACCGTCACCAGCCGGGTGAGCACCAGATTGCCGGCCCGGTGGCCCGCGCGATACGCCGCGGCAAGCTCCGTCACCCGCGCGGCCGTGACCATGTCCAACGGGCCGTCTTGCAGCAGCCGGATCATGTCCGGCGCCACGGCGGCATCGTAGGTGTCGTCGCCGTCCACCAAGATGTAAGCGTCCGCCTCGATGTCGGCGAACATGCGCCGGACGACGTTGCCCTTGCCTTGCAACGGCTCCGACCGGACCACCGCGCCCGCTTCCCGGGCCATCGCGATCGTGTCGTCGGTCGAATTGTTGTCGTATACGAACACGATCGCGTCGGGCAGCGCGCTGCGGAACTGCCGCACCACCTTGCCGATCGCCACGGCCTCGTTCTGGCAGGGGATCAGCACGGCGACGCGCATCAGCGGAACACCACGGCGCGGGACAGGGCGAAGTTCGCGAACATGCCGGCAACCGCGCCGCAGGCGATTGCGATCACCGGGTGGGTCGCGCAAAGCGGAACAACAGTGACCAGCACGAAATAGGTCCCCAGGTTCAAACACAGGCCCGGCACGCTGGCCAACACGAAGGTTGCCCACTGCCGGGCCACCGGCGCCACCCGGCCGACACTGCGGAAAGTCCACACCCGGTTCAGCCACCAGGTGGTGGTGACGGCGACGGCATAGGCCAGCGTGCCGGCAAGGTACAGCCCGGCCCAGCCGCGCGTCGCATAAACCACCGCCGTGTCCACCAGGAAGCCGACGACGCCCACCACGCCGAACACGATGAACTGCGCCAGCACCCCGAGCCGGGCCGGCGTCGCGTGCTGGCGCAGCGGCGCGGGCAGTGCCCCCACCAGCCACTCCAGGAGCAGGAGCACCCCGGCGCCCGTGGCCGGCTTCAGTCCCCGACCATCAGCACCGCGACGCCGGGCAAGGTCTTGCCTTCCAACCACTCCAAAAAGGCGCCGCCCGCGGAGGAGACGTAGGTCAGCCGCTCCATCACCCCGGCATGCCGCAGGGCGGACACGGTGTCGCCACCACCGGCCACGCTGCGCAGCGTGCCGGCCTCCGTCGCATCGGCCACCGCATGCGCCAGCGCCACCGTTGCCGCGTCGAAGGGTGGCGTTTCGAACGCGCCGAGCGGCCCATTCCACACCAGCGTGCGCCAGCCGAGCAGGCGCTGCTTCAGGTCGTCCACGCTTTCCGGGCCGACATCCAGGATCATGCTGCCACCCGGCACGGCCGCGATGTCGACCGTTTCCGTCGCCGCGTGCGCCTTGAACTCGGTGGCCGTTACCGCATCGACCGGTAGCACGATCTCGCACCCGGTCTCTTCCGCGCGGGCCAGGATGGCGCGGGCGGTGATGTGCATCTCCGCTTCCTGCAGCGACTTGCCGACCGCCACGCCCTTGGCCGCCAGGAAGGTGTTCGCCATGGCGCCGCCAATCACCAGCACATCGACCTTGGACACGAGGTTGCCGAGCAGTTCCAGCTTGGTGGACACCTTGGAGCCGCCGACGATCGCCGCGACCGGGTGGACCGGGCTGCCCAGCGCGCTGTCCAGCGCTTCCAGTTCCGCCTGCATCAGCCGCCCGGCATGCGCCGGCAGCAGGCGGCCCACCCCTTCGGTGCTGGCATGCGCGCGGTGGGCGGCGGAAAACGCGTCGTGCACGAAGATTTCCGCTAGTGCGGCGAACTCGCGGGCCAGCGCCGGGTCGTTCTCCTCCTCGCCGGGATGGTAGCGGGTGTTTTCCAGCATCAGCACGTCGCCCGGTGCCATCGCGTCCACGGCGGCATGTGCGACCGCGCCAGTGCTGTCGTCGGCAAAGCGCACCGGCCTGCCCAGCACCTCCGCCAGCGCCACCGCCATCGGTGCCAAGGACATGTGCGCCACCCGCTTGCCCTTCGGCCGGTCGAAATGGCTGAACACGATCACCTTGGCGCCGCCATCCGCCAGCTCCCGGATGGTGGGCGACAGCCGCTCGATCCGGGTGAGGTCGGTGATGCGGCCGTCGCGCACGGGCACGTTAAGGTCGGCGCGCACCAGCACGCGCCGCCCTTTCACGTCCACGCCGTCCAGCGTGCGGTGCGGCACCCTACAGGCTGCCGAACAGCGCGGCGGTGTCGCTCATGCGGGTGCTGAAGCCCCACTCGTTGTCGTACCAGCCGGCCACGCGCACCATCTGCCCGCCATCCACCGAGGCGGTCTGCGTCGCGTCGAAGGAGCAGGAGTAGTCGACGTGGTTGAAGTCGCTGCTGACCAGCTTGGCGGTGCTGTAATCCAGGATGCCTTTCAGCGGCCCTTCGGTTGCGGCGGCCTTCATTGCGGCGTTGATCTCCTCCACGCTGGCAGGCTTGGCGAGGTTCGCGTCCAGCGACACGATGCTGACGTTGGGCGTGGGCACGCGGATGGAGGTGCCGTCCAGCTTGCCTTTCAGCTCCGGCAGCACCAGCCCCACGGCCTTGGCCGCGCCGGTGGAGGTAGGGATCATCGACACGGCGGCGGCGCGGGCGCGATGCAGGTCCCGGTGCAGCGTGTCCACCGTCTTCTGGTCGCCGGTGTAGGAATGGATGGTCACCATGTAGCCGCGCACCACGCCGAACGCGCTGTGCAGCACCTTCACCATCGGCACCAGGCAGTTGGTGGTGCAGGAGGCGTTGGAGATGACGGTCATATCCTTGGTGATGATCGACTGGTTCACGCCGAACACGATCGTCGCGTCCACGCCGTCCGCCGGAGCGCTCACCAGCACCTTGCGGGCGCCGGCGGTGATCAGCTTGGCGGCGTCCTCCTTCTTGGTGAACAGGCCGGTGCATTCCATCGCCACGTCCACGCCCGAGTATGGCACCTTGGCCGGGTCGCGCTCGGCCGACACCTTGATCGGGCCGTAGGTGCGGCCGTTGTGCCGGATCGTGATGGTGTCGCCCTCGACCTCCACCGTGCCGGGAAAGCGGCCGTGCACGCTGTCGTAGCGGAACAAATGCGCGTTGGCCTCGACGCTGCCGAGATCGTTGATGGCGACCGGCTCGACGTCCGTGCGCCCGCTTTCCACGATGGCGCGGAGCACCAGGCGGCCGATGCGCCCGAACCCGTTGATGGCGACCTTGACGGCCATGACTGCTGATCTCCCAATCCTGTTGCGGGACATGTAGCCAGCCGGAGCGGTCGCGGCCAGCCTCTACGGGCGGCCAAGCCGTCGTTTCACGGCTGCCATGACCGCCTCCGCGGTCAAACCGAAGTGGCGGAACAGCGCATCCGCCGGCGCCGAGGCGCCGAAGCCCGGCAGTCCCAGGAAAACCCCGTCATCGCCCAGCCACCGTTCCCAGCCAAAGCCGCACGCGGCCTCGATCCCGAAGCGCGGCGCGGTGCCCAGCACCGCGGTGCGCAGCGCCGGCTCGGCACGGGCGAACAGGCCCCAGGCCGGCATGGACACCACCGCGACGGTGATCCCGTCCGCGGCCAGCTTCTCGCGGGCGGTCAAGGCCAGCGCCACCTCGCTGCCGCTGGCGATCAGGGTGGCAACGCGCGGGCCGTTCGCTTCCGCCAGCACGTAGGCGCCGCGGGCGGAGCGGTTCTCGCCGATATCGGCGCGCAAGGTGGGCAGCGGCTGCTCCGACAACACCAGCATGGTCGGGCCGTCGCTGCGGCGGACCGCCAATTCGCAGCACTCCGCCGCTTCCACCGCGTCGGCGGGGCGCAGCACCAGCAGGTTCGGGATCGCCCGCAACCCGGCGAGTTGCTCCGCCGGCTGGTAAGCCGCGCCGTCCGCGCCGAGCCCGATGCTGTCATGCGTCGCCACGTGGATGGCACGCAGGCCCATCATGGCGGACAGCCGCAGCGCCGGGCGCATGCCGTCCGTGGTGGCAAGCGGCGCCACCGCGTAGGGCAGCAATCCGCCATGCAGCGCCAGGCCGTTGAGGCAGGCGGCCATGCCGTGCTCGCGCGGCCCGTAATGCACCTGCCGCCCGGAAAAGCTGCCGGGCTTCACCGGCGGGCCGCGGCCCGGCCCCAACTCGGTCTGGCCGCCGACCAGTTCGGGAAAGCCGGGCGCCAGTGCTTCCAGCAGCCGCTCCGCCGAGTCGCGCGTGCTGGCGTGGCGGCGGTCGGCGGCTAGCACGGCCTTGAACGCGGCCAGGGCGTCCAACCAGTTTTCCGGCAGGCGCCGCGCCATCACCCGCTCGAACTCCGGCCGCTGCGGATGGTGGTTGAGGCGCTTGAGCCAAGTCCGCCGCGCTGTGCTGCCGCGGTGCCCGGCCACTGCCCAGCGGGCCTGCACCTCCCCGCCGACCGGCGAGGGCCGCCAATCCCGGCCCAGCGTGGTGCGGCACGCGATCAGCGTCGGTTTGCGCGCCCGGGCGGACAGCGACAAGGCCGAGGCCAGGGCCGCCGGGTCGTGCGCGTCCACCTTGCGGGTGGCCCAGCCAAGGGCCGCAAACCGCCGCAGCGCATCGTCCGGCCCGGCCAGGGCGCTGCAGCAATCGACCGAGCCGGTGTCGTCTTCCAGCAGCACGGTCAACTTCTCCAGCCGCAAATGCCCGGCCAGGCTGGCGGCCTCGTGGCTGACGCCTTCCATCAGGTCGCCCAACGTGGCCACCACCCAGGTGCGGTGGTCCACCAGACTCTTGCCGAACCGCGCCGCCATCAGCCGCTCGCCCAGCGCCATGCCCACGGCCATGCCCAACCCCTGGCCCAGCGGCCCGGTGGTCGCCTCCACCGCCGGGTGCAGCGTGGCATCGGGATGGCCGGCCGCCGGACTGCCGAGTTGGCGGTGCCCGTCCAGCGCGGCGCCGTCCATGCCTTCATGGCCGGTCAGGTGCAGCAGGGCATACAGCAGCGGTGCGCCGTAGCCCGGCGACACCACGAAGCGGTCGCGGTCCGGCCAATGCGGGTCCGCCGAGTCGAAGCGGTGGAAGTCGGACCACAGCACGGTGGTGGCGTCCGCCATGCCGATGGCAAGCTGGCCCTCGGGCGCCATGCCCACTGCCACGGAGCGTAGCGCGTCCGCCATGCCGCGCTGCGTGGTTTCGGCAGAACACGCGGTCGGCGGCGGAGTGAGGGTGCCGGAGTCAGCCAGCCTCGTCATGCGCTCTCCTGCGTGGCGGGCGGTGTAGGGGCCGGCGCCGGGCGGGGCAAGGGGGCGCCGGTGCCGTCACGCCACGCGGTTGGCCCGCGCCAGCACGACCTCCAGCAGCACCTGGCAGCCGGCCTCCGCTTGCTCCGGCTCGATGCTTTCGGCCTCGTTGTGCGACAAGCCGTCGCGGCACGGCGTGAAGATCATCGCGGTCGGCACGTGCGGCGCCACGAAGATCGCGTCGTGCCCGGCGCCGGACACGATCTCGCGCGCCGGATAGCCGAGCCGGGTGGCGGCCTCCCGCACCAGCGCCACGCAAGCCGGGTCGAACGGCTGGGCCGGAATGCGCACCCGCTGCTCCAGGGACAGCGTCACGTCGGAATCGCGGGCGATGAAGCCGGCGTCGCGCGGGAACTGCGTGGCGATGCGCGCCAGCTCCGCTTCGTCCGGATGGCGGAACTCAACGGAGAACCGCACCTCGCCGGGGATGACGTTGCGGCTGTTCGGCAGCACGAAAAGCTGGCCGACGGTGCCGCGCCCGTCATCGCCGCGGGCGCGCATGGTGCGATCCACCAGGTCGATGATGCGCGCCGCGCCCACCAGCGCGTCCCGCCGGACGCCCGGTGGGGTGGTGCCGGCATGGCTGTCGCGCCCGGTGACCACGGCATCGTACCAGATCTGCGCCTGGCCACCGGTGACGATGCCGATCGTCTTGCCTTCCGCTTCCAGGATCGGCCCTTGCTCGATATGCAATTCGAAATAGCTGTCGGCGGGGAAGCGGCCGGCCGGGGCCGCGCCGCGGCAGCCGATCGCGTCCAGCGCCTCGCCCAGGCTGACGCCGTCCACGTCCCGCAACGCTTCCGTGGCGGCTTGGTCGAAGGTGCCGGACCACACGCCGGAGCCCATCATCGCCTTGCCGAAGCGCGCGCCTTCCTCGTCGGTCCAGTTCACCAGCTCCACCGGCGCTTCCGTCTGGATGCCCAATTCCTCCAGCGTCCGCATCACTTCCAGCCCGGCGATCACCCCCAGCGCACCGTCGAACTTGCCGCCGGTGGGCTGGCTGTCCAGGTGGCTGCCGAACAGCACGGGCGGTCGCGCCGGGTCGCGGCCGGGGCGGCGGGCGAACATGTTGCCCATGGCGTCGGTGCGCACCGCCAGGCCCGCGGCTTCGCACCAGCCGCGGAAGCGGTCGCGGCCGGCCTTGTCCACCGAACTGAGCGCCAGCCGCCGCACGCCGCCCTTCTCCGTGGCGCCGATCTCCGCCATCGCCATCAGGCTGTCCCACAGGCGGCGGCCGTCGATGCGTTGGTTACTGGTGGGGGCAGGCATGGGACACCTCCAATGGGGCAGGGGGCATCTTGCCCGGGTGCGGGTTTGATGCAACGTGGCGGCATGCTCCGCTTCCGCGCCGCCGCCTCGTTCCTGCTTCTCCTGCTCGGCGCCGGGTGCACGCTGGTGGACCAGCGCACGTTCAACCCGCAGGCCGGCAAGCGCCCTGTGGTGGCGGCCATCGGCCCCGGCCCGGCGCCCCCGCTGGTGACGGTGGACTACGCCAAGCCGAACCCGCAATACGCCGCCGCCTTGCACCAGGCCGTGGCGGACGCGGTGGCGGCCAAGCCGGACGTGCAGTTCGACGTGGTCACCGTGGTGCCCGCCAGCGGCACGCCGGCCGAGCAGGTGGCTGCCGCAACCGGCCTGACCGCGAGCGCTCGGGAGATCGCCCGCGCCATCAACGGGGATGGCATTGACGACGACCGCATCCATTTGGAAGCCCGCACCGACCAGGCGATTGCCAGCCGGCAGGTGCGGGTGTTCGTGCATTAGAAGGCTGCCAGCCGGCGGCTTTCGGCAGCGATCTTGCCGCGGCGTCTGGAGATCGCGATCAGCTCCGTGCACGGCAGCCGCGCACCCAAGCCTACCGGTCCGGCTGCCACGCCCGCAGGAGGAGGATCTGCCGCATTCCGTCAGCCTCGTTCTCCAACAGCTCCACGACCATCCCGCCGGGCGCCGACCAGCGGTAGTTCACCGTGTCCCATTTGAAGTCGCGCGACACCGCCGTGGCCCCCAGCCTCGCGTCCAACCGTTCCACCAGCGCCTTGGCCGTTACCGGCTCCCGCGACCAGATCCGCATGGACAGCGACGAAAGCCGCGCCTCATCGCACGTCCTTCCTTCCACCGGTTCCAGCATTACCGACTGATCGGCCGCGATCGGCCCCTTCTGCCGCAGGTCCGCGTTGAATATCCTCGGGCACCCGCCGTCCAGGCTGTCGTACGCCACCATCGGCACCCCAGCCAACCGCACCGCCGCCATCCCCCGCGCCTGCGCCAGCGCCGGTCCCGTCAGCAGCGACACCGTCTCGTCCATCCAGTGCTCCGCTTCCGCCGCCGTCGGGATCGTCGCTGGCGCCGCGTAGGATCGAACGAACAGCACGGAGAACTCCCCCAGGTTCTCCGCCCGCGCCGACTCATCCACGTGCACGAACACGCCATCCTGCAGTTGCCACTGGTAGGTGACCGAACCACCCCTGATCGCGTCGCGATGCATCTCCGCCGGGCCAAAGCGCTCGTTCAGCCGCTCCGCCAGCGCCCCCGCCGTGATCCCCTCCGAAGGCCGCAGGGTGACACTCAGCATCCCGAACTGCGCCTGCTCGCAAGGATCCGCCGCCAGCCGTCCCAACTCCAACGACTCGTATAGTACCACCGCCGCCCGCGGTTCCCGCCGCGTCCAAGACAGCACGCAGTGCTGCCCGTCCCACGCCCCAAGTTCCGGGAACAGCGCCAAGGCCGCCGGCCCCTTCGCCCCCCAAGTTTCCCGCCGCAGCAGCTTGTCGACGAACCCCTCCAGCCAGACCCGCCCTGCCTCTGCCGAAGGCGCCGCCGCTGGCCGCAGCAGCACGGCCCACCCGGCTACCCCTACCGCCAGCACTGCCCCCAACCCGAGCCCCAGCCACCACCGCCGCCTCACCGCGTCCGCTCCGGCAGAACGGCGTGAATGTTCAGTTCCGCCCGCGGCGGCGACGCCACGTCGCTCGCCGGCGGCTGCGATAGCAGGCCCACCTGCACGCGCTGCTCCACTTTCAACACCGCCATCCCGTCCCGCCGCAACTATGCCCGCTAGGGATCGACAAACGCCGCGACCGGGTAGCCTTGCGCGAACAGCAGCCCCCGTAGATCGGCGTGGTCGATCCGGTGGCGCGCCGCCTCGGCCACGACCGGCTTGGCGTGGAACGCGACGCCCATGCCGGCCGCCGTCACCATCGCCAGGTCGTTGGCGCCGTCGCCCACGGCCAGCGTGGCGCCCAGGCGCAGCCCGCGGGCGGCGGCCAACTCCTCCAGCGTCGCCAGCTTGGCGCTGCGGTCCAGGATCGGCTCGGCCACCGCACCTGTCAGCGCGGCGCCGTCATCCTCCAGCGTGTTGGCGCGGTGCACGTCGAAGCCGCAGAGGGCTGCCACCCGGGCGGTAAAAAAGGTGAAGCCACCGGACACCAGTGCGGTCGTCGCGTTGTGCGCGCGCATGGTGGCGACCAGGGTTTGCGCGCCGGCGGTCAGCCGCACGCCCGCCCAGGTCTGTTCCAGCGCAGACAGGTCCAGGCCGCGCAACAGGGCCACCCGTTCGCGCAGGGCCGCCGCGAACTCCACCTCCCCGTTCATCGAGCGGCGGGTGATCTCCGCCACCTGCTCGCCGACGCCGGCGATGGCCGCCAGCTCGTCCAGCGTTTCGCCGGTGACGATCGTGCTGTCCATGTCGGCGACCAGCAATCCCTTGCGCCGCCCCCGGCTGTGCACCGCTAGCGCGTCCACCGCGGCGTCGCCCAGCGCGGCGCGGATGGCGGCCATGTCGGGCGCCGCCGGGCAGGGGATGTCCACCGCCTCGCCGGGCGACAGCGGCAGCGGCGTGCCGCCGGACACGGCGTCCCGCACCGCCGCCACCAGGCCGGGCGACAGCGTCGTGGCGGCGCGGGCGGCGACCAGCGTGAGGATATGCGGCATGATGGCCGCGCAATGGCACCAAGCGAGCGAACGGACAAGGCGCGGCCCCGGCGCGCCATCATCGTGGCCGGCCCCACCTGCAGCGGCAAGTCCGCCCTGGCGCTGCATTTGGCGCGGCGCTTCGGCGGCACCGTGATCAACGCCGACTCCATGCAGGTCTATCGCGAGTTGCGCATCCTGACCGCCCGGCCAACGCCGGCGGAAGAAGCCTTGGCGCCGCACCGCCTGTATGGCGTCCGTCCGGCGGCCGAGCCGGGCAGTGTCGCCTGGTGGCGCGGCGCGGCGCTGGCGGCCATGGCGGACGCGGCGGTGCCAATCCTGTGCGGTGGAACCGGGCTTTACCTACGGTCGCTGATCCTCGGCCTGGCCGACATCCCTGACCCCGGCGAGGACGCGCGGCAGGAAGCCCGCGCGATCCTCGCCGCGGAAGGCGCGGCGGCGTTGCACGCGCGGCTTGCCACCCTGGACCCTGACACCGCCGCCGCCCTGCGCCCCAGCGACGGCCAACGCGTCGCCCGGGCGTGGGAGGTTCGCCGCGGCACCGGCATCGGCTTGTCCGAATGGCAACGCAGCGCTGTCGTGCCGGCGGAGTACGCGTTCCGCACGGTCCGGCTGGACCCGCCGCGCGACTCCCTGCACGACGCCGTTGCCAAGCGGTTCACCGCCATGCTGGCGGACGGCGCCGTTGCCGAAGTGGAGCGGTTGCTGGCCATGGGCCTTGACCCGGCACTGCCCGCCATGCGCGCCCATGGCGTGCAGGAACTGGCCGCAGCCATCCAGGGCTCCATCACGCCAGAGGCGGCGGCGCGCCGGACGGTCACCATCACGGTGCAGTATGTCCGGCGGCAGGGCACGTGGTTTCGGCATCAGACGCTCACCCCGCCGGAGCACACGCACATCATTGATGCGCGGTTTGCTGGTCCTGAGCAACTTTCAGAAAGGTGGATGGCAGGTATGCATCAGTTTCTGCATGGCCCAGGTTGACCCATCCATGCTGCCCCCGTAGACCGGGGCAATGACGTATTCCAGCACGACCCGCCGCTCCGGCGCCGAAATCCTCATCCAAGCCCTGAAGGACCAGGGCGTAGAGGTCGTGTTCGGTTATCCGGGTGGCGCCGTGTTGCCGATCTACGACGCGATCTTCAACCAGAACGCCATCCGTCACATCCTGGTGCGTCACGAGCAGGCGGCGGTGCATGCCGCCGAGGGTTATGCGCGGTCGACCGGCAAGGTCGGCGTGGTCCTGGTCACCAGCGGTCCCGGCGCCACCAATGCCGTGACCGGCCTGGTCGACGCGCTGATGGACAGCATCCCCATCGTGTGCCTGACCGGGCAGGTTCCCACGCATCTAATCGGCAACGACGCCTTCCAAGAGGCTGACACCACGGGAATCACCCGGCCGGCGACCAAGCACAACTACCTGGTCAAGCGCAGCGAGGATTTGGCGCGCATCGTCCACGAGGCGTTCGCCATCGCGGCGGGCGGCAGGCCCGGGCCGGTGGTGATCGACCTGCCGAAGGACGTGCAGATCGCCAGCGCCCCCTACACCCCGCCCTCGAACCAGCCGCACCGCTCCTACCGCCCGCGGCTCGACCCGGATCTGGCGCAAATCCGTCGTGCCGTCGCCCTGCTGAAGGGCGCGCGTCGGCCAATCGTCTATAGCGGCGGCGGCGTCATCAACGCCGGGCCGGATGCCAGTGCCGCACTGCGGGAGTTCGTGCGGCTGAGCGGGTCGCCCTGCACCTCCACCCTGATGGGCCTGGGCGCCTACCCGGCGTCGGACCCGCAATTCCTCGGCATGCTCGGGATGCACGGCACTGTCGAAGCCAATTTGACGATGCATGGCTGCGACGTGATGCTGAACATCGGCGCGCGGTTCGATGACCGGGTCACCGGCCGCGTCAACGCCTTCGCGCCGCATGCGCAGAAGATCCACTGCGACGTCGACCCGTCTTCCATCAACAAGAACGTCGCCGTCGACGTGCCCGTGCTGGGCGATGCCGGCCGCGTGTTGCGCGCGATGATCGCCGCCTGGCACGAGGACCCGCAGCAGCAGGACCGGGCGGCGTTGACCACCTGGTGGCGCCAGATCGACGAATGGCGCGGGACCGACTGCCTGCGCTACGAGCAGGACATGGCGCCGGGCGCGACGATCAAGCCGCAGCACGCCATTCGCCGGCTGCACGCCGCCTGCGCCGGGCGCGACACCTTCATCTCGACCGAGGTGGGGCAGCACCAGATGTGGGCCGCCCAGCATTTCGGGTTTGAGGCGCCGAACCGCTGGATGACCTCCGGCGGCCTGGGCACCATGGGCTACGGCCTGCCCGCCGCCATGGGCGTGCAGATCGCCCACCCGGAGGCGTTGTGCATCGACATCTCCGGCGAGGCGTCCATCCTGATGAATATCCAGGAAATGGCCACGCTGGCGCAGTACCGCCTGCCGGTGAAGGTGTTCATCCTGAACAACCAATACATGGGCATGGTGCGGCAATGGCAGGAGCTGCTGCATGGCGGCCGCTACTCCGAAAGCTACAGTTCCGCCTTGCCGGACTTCGTCAAGCTCGCCGAAGCGTTCCACGCCACCGGCTTGCGCGCGACCAACCTGGGCGAGTTGGATGGCGTGATCGAGCGCATGCTGGCCACGCCCGGCCCGGTGATTGCCGACATCTGCGTCGACGAGGCGGAGAATTGCTACCCGATGATCCCGTCCGGCGCCGCGCATAACGAGATGATCCTGGGGCCGGGCGGCGAGGCGCGCGCCGCCGGCCTGACGGACGAAGGGCTGATGCTGGTCTGATGGCAGCCCCCGACGCCCCGCTGCAGACGGCCACCATCTCCGTCTTGGTCGAGAACGAGGCCGGCGTGCTCGCCCGCGTCATCGGCCTGTTCAGCGGCCGCGGCTACAACATCGACAGCCTGACGGTCGCCCCCGTGGATGACGCACGCGGCCGCAGCCGGATCAACGTGGTGACGTCCGGGACGGAGATGGTGATCGCGCAGATCAAGGCGCAGCTCGATCGGCTGGTGCCGGTTTACAAGGTCGCCGACCTCACCCGCGAAGGGCCGCACATCGCCCGCGAACTGGCCCTGATCAAGGTTGTGGCCACCGGGGAGGAGCGGAGCGAAAGCCTGCGCATCGCCGAGGCGTTCCGTGCCCGGGTGGTGGACGCCACGGTCAGCAGCTTCGTGTTCGAGATGACGGGCGGCACGGACAAGATCGATGCCTTTCTGGCATTGATGCGTCCGCTGGGCCTGGCCGAAGTTTCGCGCAGCGGCGTGGCCGCCATTGCGCGCGGGCCGAACACGTTATCGGCCGCCGTTTACCAAGGAGAATGAGTTCGATGCGCGTTTACTACGATCGCGATGCCGATGTGAACCTGATCAAGGGCAAGAAGGTCGCGATCATCGGCTTCGGCAGCCAGGGTCACGCCCACGCCCAGAACCTGCATGATTCCGGCGTGCGGGACGTGATCGTCGGCCTCCGCGCGGGCTCCGCCGGTGTCAAGAAGGCCGAAGCGGTCGGCCTGCCGGTCATGGACCCGGCCGAAGCCGCCAAGCAGGCGGACGTGGTGATGGTGCTGACGCCCGATGAGATCCAGGGCGACCTGTATCGCGAGAAGCTGGCCCCGAACATGAAGCCCGGCGCGGCGCTCGCCTTCGCGCACGGGTTGAACGTGCATTTCAACCTGCTGGACCCGCGCCCGGACATCGACGTGTTCATGATCGCGCCGAAAGGCCCCGGTCACACCGTGCGCTCCGAATACCAACGCGGCGGCGGCGTGCCCTGCCTGGTGGCGGTGTCGCAGGACCCGTCCGGCAACGCGCTGGAAATCGCGCTGTCCTACGCCAGCGCCATCGGCGGCGGCCGCGCCGGCATCATCGAGACGACGTTCAAGGAGGAATGCGAAACCGATCTGTTCGGCGAGCAGGTCGTCCTGTGCGGCGGCCTGGTGGAGCTGATCAAGGGCGGGTTCGAGACGCTGGTGGAAGCTGGCTACGCGCCGGAAATGGCGTATTTCGAGTGCCTTCACGAGGTGAAGCTGATCGTCGACCTGATCTACGAGGGCGGCATCGCCAACATGAACTATTCCATCAGCAACACGGCCGAATACGGCGAATACGTCACCGGCCCGCGCATCATCACGCCGGAAACCAAGGCGGAGATGAAGCGCGTGCTGGGCGACATCCAGTCCGGCCGCTTCGCCCGCGACTGGATGCTGGAAAACAAGGTGAACCAGTCCAGCTTCAAGGCCACCCGGCGTCGCATGGCGGAACACCCGATCGAGCAAGTCGGCGAGACGCTGCGCGGCATGATGCCCTGGATCAAGCAGAACGCCCTAGTCGATAAGGCGAAGAACTGACGAGCGTCCGTTGATCCTTCCAGGCACGGCGCCATGAGGAGCCTTGTCTTCGCCGGTTGCGCTTCCGTCGTTCTGGCGCTGCCCGCCTTCGCCGCCGAGCCCTCGACGGCGCGGGTGGGTGACGTCAGCACCACGTTCCGCGTGCTCGGCCGCAACGACAAGATCGTGGTGGACCGCTATGACGACCCGCGGGTGCAGAACGTGAGCTGCTACGTGTCCCGCGCCGAGACCGGCGGCATATCCGGCTCGCTGGGCTTGGCCACCGACCCGAGCCGGTTTTCCATCGCCTGCCGCGCGACCGGGCGGCCGATGCCGCAGGGGACGCTGCCGGACAACGAGGTGGTATTCGGGGCCGCGGCGAACTGGGCGTTCAAGGAAATCCGCGTCAGCCGCATGGTGGATCACGAACGCAACGTCCTGGTTTATCTGGTCTGGTCGACGCAGGCGCTCAGCAAGGGTGGCAGCCCGTATAACAGTGTGTCCGCGGTGCCGCTCGACGCACGTTGACCGCTTTGGGTCGGCGGTTCCGCCGGGTCGGACTCGTAATCGTCGTTGCCTTGGCCGTGACGGCGGTGTTACCGCCGGGCCAGCGCGCGCAGGCCTGGTTGCGCTACCGGATCACCGGTTTTGTTCCCGCCCCGATCGTGGTCGGCCAGCATGACCGGCTGTTCCTGGGCAACCACGACGGCAGTCCGCCGGGTTCACTGATCGCGGATGTATGCGGCTCCCGCGTCGGCGGCGCCGACATTGCCCGGTCCGCCGCGCTGATCCGGCCCATCTTGGCCGCCGGCCGGGCGACCGGGCTGCCGTTCCGCTTCCTGATCGTCCCGACGGCGCCGCGCATCTATCCGGAGGACCTGCCACCCGGCACGCCCTGCAACGATCCGGGTGCCGACCGGCTGGTCGCGGCGCTGGATGACCCGGCCGTGGTGTACCCAGTCGCGGCCATGCAGGCGCTGAAATCCCGCTTCGAGGTGCTGCCCCGCCACCATTTCCATTGGGCCGGGGAAGGCCCGCTCCGCGTGGCGGAGCAGGTGGCCGACGCGATGGCTTTGCCCCGGGCCGCGACATTGACCCTGCGCCGTGACAACCGCGCGTCCGACCTCAACGGCTTCGACCCGGGGCTGGGGCTGCATGACCGCATCGGCACGCCCGACCTGCGCGCGGCCGGCGTGGCGCAATGCGACGGCGCCCGGTGCCAACCGGCAATGCCAGCCGCCATCGCCACCTTCGTGCGTCCTGGCCCTGGCCGCATCCTGGTGGTGGCAGACAGCTTCGGCGATGAGTTGGCCGGCGATTTCACCGAGTATGCCGGGCAGGTCTGGCTGGTGCGGATGAACCTTGCAGTGGCCACGCCGCCAATCCTGCTCGCGCCACTGCTGCACCGGTTCGCCCCGGATGCCCTGGTGGTCGCCTACCACGATGCCGGGGCGCTGGCGCTGGACCCCGCGTCGCAGGCCAGCCTTGCACGCGTCGCAACTCTGCTGACGGAAGCAGGGTTGCCACACCCTTCCGCCGCCCCGTAGGCTGCCGGCGGAATGACTTGCGACCAAGTGCCCCTGTTGAACGAACGCCCGTGCGCGACCGCGCCGGGTCGGGCGCGTTCGCTCGGCCTCCTTATTCGACTTCTTCGCCCCTGAGCGTCCCGCCGGGCTGATCTGCGCCGGCCACGTTCAGGGGGACCTGAGGCAGCCGTTCGCTTATCCAGCCAGCCCGTAAGGACCGCCCGATGACCATTTCGCACCCGAATTTCGGCGACCTGCCGCCCGACCGCGTCATCATCTTCGACACGACCCTGCGTGACGGGGAACAATCGCCCGGCTTCTCCATGAACCTGCAGGAGAAGCTGCGCATGGCCGAGGCGCTCGCCGGCCTTGGCGTGGACGTCATCGAGGCCGGCTTCCCCATCGCCTCGCCCGGTGACTTCGAAAGCGTGAAGCTGATCGCCGAGGAAGTGCGCGGCCCGGTGATCGCCGGGTTGGCCCGCACCGGCCGCGCCGACATCCTGCGCGCGGCGGAGGCGGTGCGCGGGGCGGAGCGGCCACGCCTGCACGTCTTCCTGTCCACCAGCCCGCTGCACATGAAATACAAGTTGCGGATGGAACCGGACGCGGTGCTGCAATTGACGGTCGACAGCGTGACATTGGCCCGGCAGCACACCGACGATGTGGAATGGTCGGCGGAGGACGGCAGCCGCACCGAACCCGACTTCCTGTGCCGCTGCGTGGAAGCGGCCATCAAGGCCGGGGCGACCACGATCAACGTGCCGGATACCGTCGGCTACGCCCTGCCGGAAGACATGTCCCGCATCTTCACCATGTTGCGGGAACGCGTGCCGGGCGCCGACCAGGTCATCCTGTCGACGCACAACCACAACGATCTAGGGTTGGCAGTGGCCAACACCATCGCCGCCATACGCGCCGGCGTGCGGCAGGTGGAGTGCACGATCAACGGCATCGGCGAACGCGCCGGCAACGCCGCCCTCGAAGAAGCGGTAATGGCGATCCGTACCCGGCACGACGCCGTGCCCTACACGACCGGCATCAAGACCGAGGGCCTGCTGCGGGTATCCAAGATGCTGGCCACCATCACCGGCTTCGACGTGCAACCGAACAAGGCGATCGTCGGCCGCAACGCCTTTGCGCATGAAAGCGGCATCCACCAAGACGGCGTGCTGAAGAACGCCGCGACCTACGAGATCATGACGCCGGAAAGCGTCGGCTGGACGAAGTCCAGCCTGGTGATGGGCAAGCATTCCGGCCGGGCCGCGTTCCGCGACAAGTTGCAGGCGCTGGGCTACGGCGAGGTTGGGGAGAACCGGCTGAACGAGGCTTTCCGGCGCTTCAAGGACCTCGCCGACCGCAAGAAGATCGTTTACGACGAGGACCTTGTCGCCCTGGTCGATGACGAGGTGGTGCGGGACCACGCCCATTTGCGCTTCGTGTCGCTGTCCGTACAGGCCGGCTCGCAAGGCCCGGCGCGGGCGGAGTTGGCGCTGGAGGTGGACGGCGCGCCCCAATCCGCCACGGCAACCGGGCTCGGCCCGGTGGATGCGACCTTCAACGCGCTGCGGACGATCTTCCCGCACGAGGGCACGTTGCAGCTTTACTCGGTCGGTGCCGTCACCGAAGGGTCGGATGCCCAGGCGCGGACCACGGTGCGGCTGGAAGAAGGCGGCAAGATGGTGGACGGGCAGGGGGCCGACACCGACACCATCGTCTCGGCCGCACGCGCCTACATCCACGCGCTCAACAAGCTGATCGTAAAGCGCGTCCGTACGGAGCCGGAGCAGCTTTCGGCCTGACGCGCCGCTACCCCCAGCTTTCCTGCATCTCCCCGTGCCGCCGGCGCGGCGTGATGACGGTGGGGGTGGGGAGCGGGCCAGGCCGGCCGAACAGCCAGCCTTGCCCGTAATCCACCCCGATCGCCTGCAAGGCCTCCGCTTCCTCCGCCGTTTCCACCCGCTCGGCAACGATCGCGGCCCCGGCGGCACGGGCGATCTCCACCATGCCGGCCAGAAAGGCGCGCTCCCGCCCGTCGGAAACCACGCCGGACACGTAGGAGCCGTCGAGCTTCACGATGTCCGTCGGCAGCGCCCGCAGCACCCGGACGTCCGCGGTGCCGGCGCCAAAATCGTCCAGGCAGAAGGGAATGCCCAATTCGCGCAGCATCTGCGCGGTCTGCGCCGCTTCGGCGATGTTCTCCAACTGCGCCGTTTCCGTCATCTCGACCGCCAACTTCTTGTTCTTGCGAGCCGGATGGGTGATCAGCGTGGCGATGAGGCGATCCCGAAACAGCGGGTCCTGCATGGACTGGCCCGACAGGTTGAACGCGACGGGCACGGAAGCGCGAACCGCGGCGTCGCAGGCCATTCCGGCGACGGCCAGGTCCAATTCGCTGGCCAGCCCAACGGTTTCCGCCAGCACCACGAAGTCCTGCGGCGTGTTGGCCGGGCAGCCCGGTACTGGCGCCGGCCGCAGCAGCGCCTCGACATGGTGCACCTCGCGCGTGGCCAGACTCACAATCGGTTGGAACACCAACTCGAACCGCCGCTCGCTGATGGCCCGTCGCATGGCGCCGACATGGTCCATCGCCCCCTGGACGTAGCTGGCCAGGCCACCTTCGAACCCGCCCTCGGCCAGCGCCGTCATGCCGTCGCGCGAGAACGCATCCAGCGCCTGGCGCAGGGCGCGGGCGGCCTGGCGCTGCGTCAGACCCTGCGAGTCGAGCGGCAATTGCCGCGAAGAAACCGTGGCGACGACACCCTGGTCGCGCAGCAGGGTTTCCAGCGAAGCGGCGATCTTGATCAGGTCGGCGTCGTTGGCGCTCGGCCCCAGCAGGCCGAAGCGGCCGGGGGCGATCTCGCTTGCCAGCGAGTCCGGCGCCAGCGCTTCCAGGGCCGGCCCGATGCTTTCCGCGCCGCTGCCGTCGATCTCCAGCAACCCCATCTCGCACGGTAGCCCGGCGCGCATCCGCGCCTCGGTGGCGCGGGCAAAGGCCTGCGCGGAACCCAGTTGCACGCCGGTGGCCAGCGGGCTCGGCGGCAGCGCGAAGGTCACGCACATGCGAACCGGGCGGCCGTCCGACGCCAAGCGCAGCCCCGCCAGTGCCACCTCCGTCCGCTGGCGATTGGCCAGTCGTACCATCCAGGGCATCAAGCGGCCGCGTTCGGCCAGCATCATCAGCGCGGTGCTCAGCGCGTCGTGGTCGGCCGGGGCGACCAGGTCATACAGCGGCCTGCCCACCCACTCGTCCGGCTGGCTGCCGAAGCGGCTGCGATAGGCACCGGCGGCGTAGGTGATCATCCCCCCGCCATCGATCTCCGCTACGAGGTCGGCGGCAGCGAAGGCGAACGCCACGAAGCGCTCGCTGTTGTCGGCCCGGCGCAGTTGCACACCATCCTTGGGCTGTCCCGCCACCACGCCACTCCCTAATGCAGTAACATTCTACCGCCACGGGATTAAGCACGTGGTAACGCGACGGCTTACGCCGCCGCTTCCATTTCGACCCGGTTCCGGCCCTGGTGCTTGGCACGGTAGAGCGCCCGGTCCGCCGCGCCGAGCAACTGCTCCGACGTGACGCCCGCCCGGCTGCTGCACGAAACGCCGATGCTGACGGTCAGCCGATGCTGCGTCTCGCCGTCCGGCAGGAACTCCATGGCCTGGATTGCCGCGCGCAGCCGCTCCGCCGCGCTCAGCGCTTCGTGGCTGGAGGCGCCGGCCATGATGACCACGAACTCCTCACCGCCATAGCGGGCCAGGCTGTCGAACACGCGGGTGAGGCTGCGCAGCGTGTCCGCCACCTGCCGCAGCGCCAGGTCGCCTGCGGGGTGGCCCCAGCGGTCGTTGATGGATTTGAAGTGATCGATGTCGATCATCAGCGCGGCCGGCTGCCCGCTGCCGATCAGTCCGGCGAGGTGCTGCTTCAAGTATCGTTGGTTGTGCAGCCCGGTCAGCGGATCGATCAGCGCCAGTTCCAGCGCTTGGCTCAGATCCACCCGCAGCCGGTCCTGGTAGAACTTGCGGCGGATCTGGTTGCGGGCCCGCACGCGCAGCTCGTTCTCGTCCACCGGCCGCAGCACCCAGTCATTCGCCCCCAGGTCGAAGCCGCGCAGCAGGCGTTCGCGCTGTTCCACCTCGGCGATCAGCAGCAGCGGGATGTCCTGCGACGCCCGTTCCGCCAGCAGTCGGGACGCCAAGCGCAACGGGTCGTCGCCAGCCATGGCCAGGCTGAGCACGATGAGGTCGAACCCGGCGGCGGCGGACAATGCCAGAGCCTCGCCTTCCGACCGGGCACGGGTGAAACCGATGCCTTCGCGGGCCAGGGCTCCCTCCGTGCTGAGGGCGCCTAAATCCCAGTCATCCACCACCAGGGCCCGTGCGCCGGCGACGGACACGTCGGCCCGCGGACCCGGGGACAGGCCAAGGGCGGTGGCCGTATCGCTGCGCAGTCGCCACTCGTCCAGCAGCCGCTTCAACCGTACGAGTCCGCGCACGCGTGCCAACAGCGTGTCGTAGTCCAGCGGCCGGGTCAGGAAGTCGTCCGCGCCGACCTCCAGGCCATGCAGCCGCTCCGCCGCGTCGCCCAGGGCGGTGATCATCACCACGGGGATGTGGCTGGTTTGGCCGTCCGACTTCAGCCGGCGACAGGTTTGATAGCCGTCCATGCCGGGCATCATGACGTCCAGCAGGATCAGGTCCGGTTGCCAGGAACCGACCAGCCGAAGCGCCTCGAATCCATCGTGGGCGATGTCGACCTGGTAATACTCGGCGGTAAGCTTGACCTGCAGCAGCCTGGTATTGGCTGGGACGTCGTCGACGATCAGGATGCGGGCAGTCATGAATTTCCTGTCGTGACGGGTAACGTTCGGCAACCCGCGGAAGCTTACCGTTCGGCTGCTGGCTGCGGAAGGAAGCCAGCGGGAACACTGGTTACAATTGTGTGAATGCACCAGGCTGAACCAGCCCCCCGCCGACGTTGTAGCCGGCTAAACTGCCGAGCAGCGCTCACTTTCCTCTGGCGAAACAAGCCAGCCTGCGCCACTGTTGCATACCGTCTATGCGTCAGCATCATGCCTCAGGAGGGTTGCCGCCATGATCACCCGTCGTTCCGCCGTGGGCCTGCTCGCCGGAACTGCCTTGTCCACGATGGTAGGCAACCCTGCCCAAGCCGCGGATAAGGTCATCCGCATCGGGTTGAACTTCTCGCTGACGGGCGGCGACGCGGAAAGTGCCGCGCGCATGCGGGACGGCGCGCTGATGGCCATCGACGAGGCGAACAGCAAGGGCACGGTGAAGGGCTACCGGATTGAGCCGTTGGTGCTGGATGACGCCACCGCCACGGCCGGGCAATACGATCCGGCGCAGGCCGCGACCAACGCGCGCAAGTTCGTGTCCGACCGGACGGTGGTCGGCGCGGTGGGCCCGCAGATGAGCGGCGCGGGCAAGGCGATGGCGCCGATCCTGAGCCAGGGCGGCCTGGCGATCATCACGCCATCCTCCACCAACCCGGACCTGACCGATCCGAAGTTCGCCGAGCAATACCGGCCCGGCGGCAAGGCCATCTACTTCCGCACGGTGACCACCGACGCCTTCCAAGGGCCGAACATGGCCGACTTCTTCGCGGAAAAGCTGGGCGTGAAGGCGATCTACGTGCTGGATGACCAAGGCGCCTATGGCGTCGGCATGGCGGACGCGTTCCAGAAGCGGATCACCGAAAAGGGCGTCAAGGTGCTCGGCCGCGACCAGCTTGACCCGAAGGCGGCGGACTATTCCGCCATCCTGACCAAGATCAAGTCGCTGAACGCCGACAGCCTGTACTATGGCGGCGTCGGCACTGCCGGCGTGAAGCTGATGAAGCAATCCTACGACATCGTGCCGACCATCAAGAAGGGCGGCGGTGATGGCATCTTTGGCGGCGACCTGCTGAAAGGCGCCGGCTTCCCGGCCGTCGAAGGCTGGTATGCGACCATCGCGGCGCCGCACATGACGGAGGACACCAGCCTCGCCACCTGGATGGCGGCGTTCAAGAAGAAATACGGCACGGCGCCGGAAGATTACTCCATCACGTCCTACGATGCCGCCACGGTGATTATCGAGGCGGTGAAGACCGTGGCCGCCACCGGCAAGCCAGTCACGCGGGACGCGGTGCGCGATGCCATCCAATCCGGCAAGTACAAGACGTTGCAGGGTGACATCTCGTTCGACGCGAATGGCGACCTGAACAGCAAGGTCGTGAGCGTGTTCCAGGTCAGGAAAGACGACGCCCACCCGCTGGATGATGTCGGCGCACAATACCACTACGTCGGTGTGGCGCCCACGAGCTGATCACGCCGTATGACGTCGCTCGACCTCCTCGTACAGCAGATCATCAACGGGATCAGCCTCGGCGCGATGTATGCGCTGATCGCCCTCGGCTTCACTCTGGTCTATGGCATCATGGAGCTGATCAACTTCTCCCATTTCAACGTCTTCATGGTGGGGTCGTTCGTGGCGCTTTATGTGCTGGAAGCCTTCGGCATCACCGGGCAGGCCACCTTACTCACCGGGTGGCCGCTGGTCGGTGTGCTGGGGGCGGCGCTGGCCGTCACCATGATCACCTGCGGTGTGCTGGGCGTGGGGATCGAGCGGCTGTCGCTGCGACCGCTGCGGGGGGTGAAGGGTCCGTCCGCGATGATCACCACCATCGGCGTGTCGTATATCCTGTTCAACGTCGTGCTGCTGTTCTTGGGGGCGGACACAAAGAACTATCCCAACCCCTTGCCGCCGCTGACATTCGCCATCGGCGGGGCCGTGCTGCGGCTGCGGGAATTGCTGATCTGGGTGATCTCCCTGGCGCTGATGCTGGGCCTGTATGTCTTCACCCGGCGCAGCAAGATGGGCAAGGCGATGCGGGCCACGGCGCAGGACCCGGAAGCGGCGCGGATGATGGGGGTGGAGGTCGACCGCGTGATCATGACCGCCTTCTTCATCGGCTCCGCCCTGGCTGGTGCGGGCGGCATGGTGTTCGGCCTGTATTACAACTTCACCAGCTTCGTGATCGGCTACAGCGCCGGGCTGCGCGCCTTTACCGCCGCGGTGCTGGGTGGGATCGGCAACGTGCCGGGTGCCATGTTGGGCGGCCTGATCATCGGGTTGATCGAAACGTTGAGCGGCCAGGTCGTGGCGGTGCGCTGGACCGATGTCATCATCTTCTCGCTGCTGGTGCTGGTGCTGGTGTTCCGGCCGGCCGGCCTGCTGGGGCGCATCGCGCCGAACAAGTCCTGATGACGATCGCCGCGACCCTGCGCCGGCCACTCGCCGGCGTCCCGCCGCAGCGGCTGCGCATTGCCGGCACGTGCCTGGTCACGCTGCTGGCGCTGGCATTCCCTTTGATCCACGGCGACGACGCCGACATCGATTCGGTCGCCAACGCATTGTCCTACGCGGCGCTGGCATTGGGGCTGAACATCGTGGTGGGCATGGCCGGCCTGCTGGACCTGGGATACGCGGCATTCTTCGCCATCGGCGCGTATTTCTACGGCACGCTGTCGTCGTTCCAATTGCAGCCGGAATGGTCCGCATTCTGGACGCCGTTCGCCTGGCTGGGCCTGGTGTCGCGCATGCACGGGCCGGCGGACGTGGACGTGGTGCACACCACGCTGTCCTTCTGGCTGGCGATCCCGCTATCGGGGGCGCTGGCAGCCTTGTGCGGCATCGTGTTCGGCGCGCCCACCTTGCGGCTGCGCGGCGACTACCTGGCGATCGTCACGCTCGGCTTCGGGGAGATCGTGCCGATCGTCGCCCGCAACTGGACCTCCGTCACCAACGGCGCGTCCGGGCTGAACGGCGTGGCGCCGCCGAAACTGGGCGGCGTCAGCTTCGGCGTGGACGCAACGCCCTATTATTATGTGATCGTGGCGATGGTGGCGGCGCTGATCTTCATCAGCATGCGCCTGCGCGACAGCCGGGTCGGCCGCGCCTGGATGGCGATCCGCGAGGACGAGGTCGCCGCCGGCGCAATGGGCGTCAACCTGGTCCAATTCAAGCTGCTGGCCTTCGCCATCGGCGCGTCCTTCGCCGGGATGACCGGGACGTTCTACGTGTCGAAGCTGCAAACCGCCACGCCGGAGATGTTCGGCTTCCCCGTATCCGTGATGATCCTGGTCATGGTGGTGCTCGGCGGCATGGGCAGTGTGTGGGGCGTGGTGTTGGGCGCCATGATCCTGCAATTGCTGCAATCCTGGTTCCTGCCGGACCTGACGGATTGGCTGCACCAGTTCGGCGAGCTGATCGGCAACGACGCGTTGCAGAAGGTCGATCTGGTGCAGTCGATCGAGCTGATCTTCGGCATCATCCTCGTGCTGATGATGCTGTATCGCCGGGACGGCTTGATCCCGGCGCATCGCAAGGCCGCCGCGCTGACGTTCGAGCAGCAGCACGCGGTGGTGGAGCGTGTGTCCGCCTTCGCCCTGCCTGGCATCACGCCGCCGGCGGTGCGGGGCCGGCCCTTGCTGGAGATTCGCGACGTGACGGTGCGCTTCGGCGGGCTGGTGGCGCTGAATTCCATGGCGCTGACCGTGCCGGAGGGCGGCGTGCTGGCGGTGATCGGGCCCAACGGCTCCGGCAAGTCTACCTTGTTCAACGTCATCACCGGGCTGACCCCGGCCGCAGCCGGCAGCATCCGCTTCGGCGGCACGGAACTGATCGGCTTGCCGTCCCACCAGATCCTCAAGGCGGGGGTCGCGCGCACCTTCCAGAACATCCGCCTGTTCCCGAACCTGTCGGTGATGGACAACGTGCTGGTCGGCGCGCACAGCCGGCTGCGCACCGGCCCGGCCCGCGCCATCCTCCGCCTGCCGCCCACCCGGCAGGAGGAGCGGCTGGCACGCGAGCGGGTGATGGAGATCCTCGCCTTGTTCGGCAACCGGCTGGTGCCGCGGGTGGACCAGGCGGTGGCGAACCTGTCCTACGCCAACCGCCGCCGGGTGGAGATCGCCCGCGCCCTGGCCTCGGCGCCGCGCCTGCTGATGCTCGACGAGCCCACCGCCGGCATGAACCCGGCCGAAACGGTGGAACTGGCCGAGCAACTGAAGCAGCTCCACACGCTCGGCCTCAGCATCCTGGTGATCGAGCACAAGCTGGACGTGGTGACGCGGCTGGCCGACACGGTGGTGGTGTTGGACCACGGCGAGAAGCTGACCGAGGGCTTGCCGGACGAGGTCCGGCGCAACGAGGCGGTGCTGGACGCCTATCTCGGCCGCGCCCATGCCGCCGTGAAGGACATCGCCGTTGCCTGACGCCGTGCCGCTGCCGCCGCCGCTGCTGGAATTCCGCAACGTCAACACGCATTACGGCGACCTGCACGTGCTGAAGGACGTGAACTACAGCATCGCCGCCGGGGAAATCGTCTGCCTGCTCGGCGGCAACGCGTGCGGCAAATCGACGACCATGAAGACCATCATGGGCATCGTGCGCCCGACCACCGGGACGGTGATGTTCGACGGCCGGCCGATCGAGCGGCTGTCCACCGCGGAGCGGGTGCGCCGCGGCCTGGCCCCGGTGCTGGAAGCCCGCCGCCTGTTCCCGCGCATGACAGTGTTCGAGAACCTGGAGATGGGCGCCTACACGCGGAAGAAAGGACCGGAGTTCGACCAGGACCTCGACCGCGTCTACGGCCTGTTCCCGCGCGTGAAGGAGCGCCGCAACCAGGTTTCCGGCACCTTGTCGGGCGGCGAGCAGCAGATGGTGGCGATCGGCCGCGCGCTGATGGCTCGGCCGCGGCTGATCTGCATGGACGAACCGTCCATGGGCCTGTCCCCGTTGTTCGTGGAGCAGACCTTCGCCACCATCCAGGCGATCAACCGCCAGGGCATGACCATCTTCATGGTGGAGCAGAATGCCAACATGGCGCTGCAGATTGCCCACCGCGCCTACGTGCTGCAAACCGGCCAGGTCGTGCTGTCCGGATCGGCGGCGGAGCTGCGGGTGAACCCGGTGATCCGCGAAGCCTATCTCGGGGAAATGGCGGTGGCCTGAGCCGGGGGCGTCCGGTTCGCCGCACCGCCGGCTCGCCCCGCGACTTGACCGAACGTCCGCCGCCGCCACACTGTGACGGATAGCGCATTCGGGAGACACGCCATGCCCCAGGTCAACCTGACCGTCAACGGCACGCCGCACACGGTTGATGTCGAGGGACGAACCCTGCTCGTTGAGTTGCTGCGCGAGAAGCTCAGCCTCACCGGCACCCATGTTGGCTGCGACACCAGCCAATGCGGCGCATGCGTGGTGCACATCAACGGCTTCAGCGTGAAATCCTGCACCATGCTGGCCTTGCAAGCCGAAGGCGGCGACGTGACCACCATCGAGGGGCTGGCCGCGCCGGATGGCACGTTGCACCCGATGCAGGAGATGTTTCGCGAACACCACGCGCTGCAATGCGGCTTCTGCACGCCGGGCATGGTGATGAGCGCCATCGACCTGGTGAACATGCATCCGCAGGGCATGACGGAAGACGAGATCCGCCATGGGCTCGAAGGCAATCTGTGCCGCTGCACCGGCTACCACAACATCGTCAAGGCGATCGACGCGGCGCAGAAGCTGATGCACCCGATGGCCGCCGCCGCCGAGTAGGCGCGACGACTCGGCGGACGGCTTAACGACCCGGCGCCAGACCGGGCAGGGCAGGGGGAGAGGGCGGCATGGGCTTCGAAGGCATCGGCGCTTCAGTGCGGCGGCGGGAAGACCGGCGGTTCCTGGCCGGTCGCGGGCGCTACACGGATGACATCAACCGGCCCGGCCAGCTCTACGCCGCGATTCGCCGCTCCGACCGCCCGCATGCTCGCCTGCTTGGGATCGACACCGCTGCGGCTCGCGCCGCGCCCGGCGTGCAGGCTGTCTACACCGGCGCCGACTTGCAGGCGGACGGCGTGGGCGGCGTGCCCTGCGGCTGGCAGGTGCACAGCAAGGACGGTTCCGCCATGGCGGAACCGATGCATCCCGTGCTGGCCCTGGGCAAGGTGCGCCATGTCGGCGACCCGGTGGCGGTGGTGATCGCGACCACCCGGCAGCAGGCCCGTGACGGCGCCGAATTGCTCGCCATCCAATACGAGGATCTGCCGGGCGTTTCGTCCGTGCAGGACGCCGTGGCACCGGGTGCCGCGCAGTTGCACGAGGAAGCGCCAGGCAACCAGTGCTTCGATTGGCACATCGGCGACCGGGCGGCCGTGGAGGCCGGGTTCGCGCAGGCCGCGCATGTCGTGCGCCTCGACCTCACCAACAACCGTCTAGTCCCCAACGCGATGGAGACGCGCTGCGCAGTCGGCGAGTTCGACGCCACCACCGACGAGTACACGCTCTACACTACCAGCCAGAACCCGCACGTCATCCGCCTGCTGATGGGCGCCTTCGTGCTGCATTTGCCGGAACATAAGCTGCGCGTGGTGGCGCCCGACGTGGGCGGCGGCTTTGGCAGCAAGATCTACCATTACGCCGAGGAAGCGATCGTCACCTGGGCGGCGGGCAAGCTGGGCCGCCCGGTGAAATGGACGTCCGACCGCTCCGAAGCCTTCGTGTCCGACGCGCATGGCCGCGACCATGTCAGCACGGCGGAGATGGCGGTGGCGGCGGACGGCCGTTTCCTGGCGCTGCGGGTGAAGACGCTGTGCAACATGGGCGCCTACCTGTCGACCTTCGCCCCCGCCGTGCCGACCTACCTGTCCGCCACCTTGCTGGCTGGGGTGTACTCGACGCCGGCGATCTACGGCGAGGTGCGCGCCGTGTTCACCAACACCGTCCCAGTGGACGCGTATCGCGGCGCCGGACGGCCGGAAGCGACATACCTGCTGGAACGGCTGGTGGACGTGATCGCCCATGACACCGGGCTCGACCGAGTGGAAATCCGCCGCAAGAACTTCATCGCCGCCGACGCCTTCCCCTACCAGACGCCGGTCGCGCTGAACTACGACAGCGGCGACTACGTGAAGACACTGGATTCTGCGATGCAGGCCGCGGACTGGGCGGGCTTCGCGGCCCGGCGGGCGGAGGCCGCAACACGCGGCAAGCTGCGCGGCATCGGCATGTCCACCTATGTGGAGGCCTGCGGCATCGCGCCGTCCAAGCTGGTGGGCCAGTTGGGCGCCCGGGCCGGGCTGTACGAATGCGCCGAAATCCGCGTCCACCCGACTGGGAGCGTCACCGTGTTCACCGGCACGCACAGCCACGGCCAAGGGCACGAGACGACCTTCGCGCAGCTTGTCAGCGAGCAGCTTGGCGTGCCCGCCGGGATGGTGGACGTGGTGCATGGCGACACGGCGAAGATCCCGTTCGGCATGGGCACCTATGGCAGCCGCTCCTTGGCAGTGGGCGGCGCCGCCATGGTGAAGGCGATGGACAAGGTCATCGCCAAGGGCAAGAAGATCGCCGCCCACCTGCTCGAAGCCAGCGTCGAGGATATCGAGTTCAAGGACGGCAATTTTTCAGTGGCCGGCACCGACCGCTCCAAGACGCTGACCGACGTGTCCATGGCCGCTTACGTGCCGCACAACTATCCGATCGAGACGCTGGAGCCGGGGCTGGACGAAACCGCGTTCTACGACCCGGCAAACTTCACCTTTCCCGGCGGCTGCCATATCTGCGAGGTCGAGATCGACCCGGATGTCGGCAGCACGGCGGTGGTGAATTTCTGTGCCGTGGACGATGTCGGCCGCGTCATCAACCCGATGATCGTGGAAGGCCAGATCCAGGGCGGCGTGATGCAGGGGATCGGCCAGGCATTGCTGGAGAACGCCGTGTATGACGGGGAGGGCCAGTTGGTCACCGGCTCCTTCATGGACTATACCATGCCGCGCGCGCACGACTTCCCGCGCATGACGGTCGGGACGGAGGTCACGCTCTGCACCCACAACCCGCTGGGGGTGAAGGGCTGCGGCGAGGTGGGGGCGATCGGCAGCCCGCCGGCGGTGATCAACGCCGTGGTGGACGCGCTGCGCGATTACGGCGTACGCCATCTGGACATGCCGGCCAGTCCGGAGAAGATTTGGGCGATCATTCAGTCCAACCGGCCCCGCATGGCGGCCGAATAGGGGACATCACATGTACGATTTCGCGTTCCAAAAGCCGGCCACAGTTGCCGATGCGGTGAAGATGCTGGGTGACGACATGGAGGCCAAGGCATTGGCCGGTGGCCAGACCTTCATCCCCGTGCTGAAGCAGCGGCTTAACAAGCCGTCCGTCATCGTGGACCTGAACGGGCTGGGCCTGGTCGGCATCACGGCGGCACCGGACAAGATAACGATCGGCGCCATGACCAACCACAACGCCATCATGTCCAATCCAGACATCCAGGCGCGCATTCCCGGCCTGGCCAAAATGGCATCCTGGATCGGCGACACGCAGGTGCGGCACCGCGGCACCATGGGCGGTTCGCTGGCCAACAACGACCCGTCCGCCTGCTATCCGGCGGCCGCACTCGCCATCGGCGCGACCATCGTGACGGACAAGCGCCGCATCCCGATTGACGAGTATTTCCAGGGCATGTTCACCACGGCACTGGCACCGGAGGAGCTGATCACCGCGATCGAGTTCCCGATCCCGGAGAAAAGCAACTATGAGAAGTTCCGCAATCCGGCGTCGCGCTACGCCATGGTCGGCGTGTTCGTGGCCAAGGGGCCGGCCGGCGTGCGGGTGGCGATCACCGGCGCGGCGCAGGACGGCGTGTTCCGCCACACCGCGATGGAACAGGCGCTGACCGCCGATTGGTCCGCCGACGCCATCAAGGGCATCGTGACGCCGCCGGACGGGCTGAACAGCGACATTCACGCCAGCGCGGAATACCGCGCCCACCTGATCGGCGTCATGACCCGGCGCGCGGTGGCCGGCGCCTAAACCGGCGCCCGTTCTGCCGGACACGGGGGTGAGCGCCACGCCGCACACGGTCGTCGTAGTGGGCGGAGGCATCATCGGCGTGTGCTGCGCCATCGAGCTGCTGCGGGACGGCCACGCCGTCACCCTGCTGGAGCCGGAACAGCCCGGCGGCCGCCAGCAGGCCAGCTTCGGCAACGGCGCCTGGCTCAGCCCGGCCTCCGTCGTGCCGACCTCGCTGCCGGGCGCGTGGCGCAAGGTGCCGGGCTACCTGGCCGACCCGCTCGGCCCGCTGGCGATCCGCTGGCGATATCTCCCGCGGTTGCTGCCATGGCTGGTGCGCTACCTTCGTGCCGGGTCCAGTGTCGCCCGGGTGGAAGCCACCGCCCGGGCCCTCCGCCCCTTGATCGGCGACGCCCCGGACCGCCACCGCCGCCTGGCCGACGAAGCGGGGGTGCCGGAGTTGGTGGCCCGGCAAGGCCTGCTGTACGTCTTCCCCACCCGCGCCGAGTTCGAGGCGGAGGCTTTGGCTTGGCGCTTGCGCCGGGACAACGGCATCCGATGGCTCGAACTCGATGCCGACGAACTGCGCCAGCAGGAGCCGTCACTCGATCGCCGCTACACCTTCGGCGTGCTGGTGGAGGAGGGCGCGCATTGCCTCGATCCCGGCGCCTACGTCGCCGCCCTGGTCGCCTATGCCGAGTCGTCGGGCTTGCGCCGCATCAGCGGCAACGCGACAGGTTGGCGGATCGAGGCCAGGCAGCTTCGCGCCGTCCGCACCGCCAATGGTGACATCCCCGCCACCCGTGCCGTGCTCGCGGCCGGGGCGCGGTCGCGCGGCCTGGCCGCCGCCGCCGGTGACGCCGTGCCGCTCGAAACCGAGCGCGGGTACCACGTCGCCATCGCCACGCCGGAGGCCACGCCGCGCCGCCCGGTGATGCCGAGCGACGGCAAGATGGCCAACACGGTCGTCGCCGGCACGCTGCGCATCGCCGGGCAAATCGAACTCGCTGGGCTGGACGCCGCACCGGACTGGCGCCGCGCCGATATCCTGCGCGACCACGCCCTGCGGAGCTATCCCGGCCTGCCGCGAGACTTGCCGGCGGATCGCGTGTCCACCTGGATGGGCCATCGCCCATCGATCGCGGACGGGCTGCCGGTGATCGGCCCGGCCAGCGGCTGCGCGGATGTCATCCACGCCTTCGGGCACGGCCATGTCGGCTTGGCGGCAGGGCCGCTCACCGGGCAACTGGTCGCCGACCTAGTGGCGGGGCGGCCGCCGGTGATCGATCCGGCCCCGTACCGGCCTGGCCGCTTCTAGACATCCCACCGGCCCATCCCAATCTCCGGCCGCGAACATCGAGGATGCCGGTCATGTCCCAGCCCCGCAAACTCCGCCTCGGCGCGTTCATGCGGCCGGTCAGCATCCACACCGCCTGGTGGCGCTATCCGGGCGGTTGGCCGGACGCCAACTTCAACTTCGCCCACTTGAAATACTTCGCCCAAACGCTGGAACGCGGCAAGTTCGACGCCTTCTTCATGGCCGACCATCTCGCCGTGCTAAACATGTCGATGGACGCGCTGAAACGCAGCGCCACCGTGACCTCCTTCGATCCGCTGACGCTGTTGCCGGCATTGGCCGTGGTGACGGAGCGGCTGGGGTTGGTCGCCACCGCCTCCACCACCTTCGAGCAGCCCTACATCATCGCCCGCAAGTTCGCCTCGCTGGACCATCTGAGCGGCGGCCGGGCAGGGTGGAACCTCGTCACCACGGCCAATCCGGACGCCGCGCTGAACTTCGGCATGGATGACCAGATGGAGCACGACGAGCGGTATCGCCGCGCCCGCGAGTTCTACGACGTGGTCACCGGGCTGTGGGACAGTTGGGCGGACGACGCCTTCGTGCGCGACGTGGAGTCCGGCGTGTTCTTCGACCCGGCCAAGATGCACGTGCTGGATCACAAGGGGCCGCATCTGTCCGTCCGCGGGCCGCTGAACATCGCCCGCCCGCCGCAGGGCTGGCCGGTGATCGTGCAGGCGGGCGCTTCGGAGGCCGGGCGCCAGATCGCGGCGGAAACCGCGGAGGTCATCTTCGCCAGCGCCGTGCGGATCGAGGATGCGCGCAGCCTCTACGCCGATGTGAAGGGCCGCATGCCCCGGCTCGGCCGCAACCCCGACCACCTGAAGGTGCTGCCCGGCGCCTTGGTGATCGTCGGCGATACGGTGGCGGAAGCGCAGGCCAAGCACGCCAAGCTCGACAGCCTGGTGCATATCGACAGCGCGTTGCCCAACTTGTCCATGCGGCTTGGCGTCGACGCGTCCAAGTTTGACCTGGACGCGCCGCTGCCGCCGATCCCGGAAACCAACGCCGGCCGCAGCGGTCGCCAGGCCACCATCGACCTGGCCGCGCGCGAAGGGCTGACGGTGCGGCAACTGGCGCAACGCGGCGCCGGCTATGGCGGGCTGACCATGGTCGGCACGCCCGCGACGATCGCCGACCAGATGGAGGAGTGGTTGATGACGGATGCCTGCGACGGCTTCAACGTCATGTTCCCGTTCCTGCCTGCCGGGCTGGAGGATTTCGTGGACAAGGTCGTGCCCGAATTGCAACGTCGAGGGCTGTTCCGCACGGAATATGAGGGCACGACGCTGCGCGAGAACCTCGGCCTGCCGCGTCCGGAGAACCGGTTCTTCCAGCAGCGCGAAGCGGCGGAATAGCTGCAATCCGCCGTTTGCTGGCGGACAGGGTGTCCGTCGAACATCGCGGCACGGGGTTCCAGGGCGTGCCGGAGGTCACCGGTAACCCTTGTTTTACCTGGTCGCGCCGCATAACCCCTTGATCCATCATGCCGCCGGCGTCGGGTGTCGTCGGGGTAGGATCAGGGGTAGCGACGGGGCGGGGGTGGCATGGTGGGAAAGCTTACGAAGGTTGCCGTTGAGCGGGCGGGCCATCCCGGCCGGTTGGCTCGCCCGGTCCGGCTCGCGGACGGCGACGGGCTGTTCCTGCAGGTCACGAAGGAGGGCGCCAAGAGCTGGGTGTATCGCTTCAACCATGCCGGCAAGGCGCGGGAGATGGGCCTGGGCTCGCTGCGGGACGTGGGCCTGCCCGCGGCGAGGCTGCGGCGGGACGAGGCGAGGTCTCGTCTGAGGGCAGGGGCCGACCCGATCGAGCACAAGGCCGCGCAGCTCCGGCTCGAGGCAGAGGCTCGCTCCCGGCGGCGCGCGACCGCCTTTCGCCTGGTCCGCGCTGGCCCACGTCGTGCGGGACAAGACCGAGGCGGCCTATGCCCGCGGGGATCTGTTCGACAAGCGCCGCGACATGATGGCCGAGTGGTCGGCCTTCTGCCTTTCCGGCCTGGCGTAGCCTCCGCAGGAGACTCCATACTGCCAACCGTACAGGCGAGGTCATCGGCGTCAAGTGGGCCGAGATCGACCTCGACGAGGCCATTTGGACGGTGCCGAAGGCGCTCGCCCGCCTCGGTCGGCGCGACGCTCTGCGTGGTGCGGGTCAGCAGTCGGATGCCGAGCCGCTCTTCCAAAGCGCGGATCGTCTGGCTCAAGGCAGGTTGCGAAACGCCCAGCTTCGCCGCTGCCCGGGTGAAGCTCCGTTCCGTTGCCACCACGGCGAAGGTGGCGATGTCGTCGAAGCCCTGCGGCATTCATAAGCCTGCGTTATCCGATCATTCGGATTATGGAGGCTAATCGCAGCGATCAGCCACTCTAACGTTCCGAAGTGCCGGGGCGGCGGTCGGCGTGAGCACCGATGTTCGAACCGCCCCCATCACCTGATGCACCGGAGATCAACCATGAAGACACGTACGCTCGGACAAGACCTGGAGGTGCCGGCCCTGGGCCTCGGCTGCATGAGCATGAGTTCCGCCTATGGTCCGGCGGCTGATAGGGGCGAGATGATCAAGCTCATCCGCCTCGCCCACGACCGGGGCGTGACCCTGTTCGACACGGCCGAGGCCTATGGACCATTCGCCAACGAGGATCTCGTCGGCGAGGCGTTGGCGCCGATCCGCGACCAGGTGGTGATCGCGACCAAGTTCGGCTTCGACATCGACCTCGAGACCAGCGCCCGCACCGGCGGTACCAACAGCCGGCCAGAGCACGTCAAGGCGGTCGCCGACGCTTGCCTCAAGCGCCTGCGGACCGACCGGATCGACTTGTTCTACCAGCACCGCGTCGACCCGGCGGTGCCGATCGAGGACGTCGCCGGCGCCGTGAAGGAGCTGGTTGCAGCCGGCAAGGTCAAGCATTTCGGCCTTTCCGAGGCTGGCGTGCAGACCATCCGGCGCGCCCATGCCGTGCAGCCCGTCACCGCGGTGCAAAGCGAATACTCGCTGTTCTGGCGCGGACCGGAAGCCGAGCTGCTGCCCGCGTTGGAGGAACTGGGCATCGGCTTCGTTCCGTTCAGCCCGCTAGGTGCCGGCTTCCTGACCGGCAAGATCGACGAGACCACCCAGTTCGACCCGACGGACTTCCGCAACCACGTCCCGCGGTTCAAGCCGGACGCGCGCCGCGCCAACATGGCGCTGGTGGAGGTGATCAAGGCGGTGGCGGATCGCAAGGCGGCAACCCCGGCCCAGGTCGCCCTGGCCTGGCTGCTGGCGCAGAAGCCCTGGATCGTGCCCATTCCCGGGACGACCAAGGCGCACCGGCTGGAAGAGAACCTCGGTGCGGTCGATCTGGAGCTGACCGCGGACGACCTTCGGACGATCAACACTGAGGCAGCCAAGATCGTGGTTCATGGCGAGCGCCTGCCCGAGGCCGCTCTCAAGATGACCGGCCGATGACGACAAGCCGGCGCTTGGGCATTGGCGATCACAGCCTGCGCGGCGCTGGCGGTCGCATCCTCCCCGGCCGATGCCGCAAGAGAGGGCGCGCCCGCCGCGTCGGCGCGCCACCTCCATGTCGAGGACACGGTCGGGCACGTTGCTCGATCACCCTGCATTCGCCGGGTTTGCGCCGCTCCTGCTGCCATGGGACGGGCGCAGCCCCGACCGCAGCATGCCGTTGGCCGAGATGACGTCACTGATGCCCTATCACAGCCATGTCGATTCGGCGGTGTCCGTCGCGGCCCTGAACCGCATGATCAACGACGTGGCGGCGAACAGGCCCGTGTTCCACGACATCTACACGGAGGAGCAGAAGCGGGTTGACCCGGCAAAGGCCTGGACGGGCCTCTTCTTCTTCCGCGGCAGGCCGGGCGCCCCCTCCGCCATCATCGCCCCGGGGCGGCGGCTTCGCTTATGTCGGCTCGCTCCACGAAGGCTTCCCCTACGCCGTCGCGATCAACGCGGAGGGCACCAACGCCTTCGTGCTGCGCTATCGGCCGGGCGTCGGCGAGAGGGCGGCCGAGGAGGACTTGGCCGCTGCAATTGCCACCGTGTTCCGCCACGCGCCGGCACTGGGAATCGGCACTGCCAGGTATCCGCTGTGGGGTAGCTCGGCCGGTGCCAGAATGGCCGCCAATATCGGTTCGCACGGCACCGCTGCCTTCGGTGGCGATGACCTGCCCGGGCCCGCTTGCGTCGTCATGGCCTACACCGCGCACGCGGACCATACCCGGAAGGAACCGGCAACCTTCGCCCTGGTCGGCGAGCGGGACGGAATCGCGCCCCCGCCGGTGATGGAGCGGCGGGTGACAGCCCTGCGCGGCCGGCACGCCGGTCGAGTTCCACGTTTATCCTGGCCTGGGCCACGGCTTCGGCCTCGGCGCGGGCACGGCCGCCGAGGGCTGGACCGCCGCCGCCATGCGGTTCTGGCGGGCGAACGCTGACCTCGGAGACGAGGGAAACCGTTGATGCCACAAGCACTCCTCACGATCCTGGTCGTGGGCGCGACGGGAAGCGTCGGCCAGCACGTCGTCGCCGAGGCTCCCGCCGGGCGACACCGGGTTCGGGCCGTGGTCCGCGACCAAAACCGCGCTCGGTTGCCGCCCGAGGTCGATCTGGTTAAGGGCGACTTGTCGAATCCCGCCTCGCTCCCGCCTGCGGTCAAGGGGGTGGACGCCGTGGTGTTCACCCATGGCGCGCACGGTGGCGAGGCGGGTGCGCGCACCAATTATTACGCCGGCGTCCGGAACGTGCTGGTCGCACTGGCGGGCCGGCAAGTCCGCGTCGCCCTGATGACAGCGATCGGCGTGACGGACCGGGGCCGGGTGCACGATTGGAAGCGCCGGCCCGCGCCTGGTTCGTGCGAGTGGCCTGCCTTACGTCATTGTCCGACCCGGATGGGTTCGACCTCAACGAACCGGACCAGCGGCACCTCGTGCTGCTGCAAGGCGACCAACGCCGGTCCGGCACCCCGCGCGACGGCGTGGTGTCCCGGCGGCAGATCGCGGAGGTGCTCGTCAATGGATTGATGGCCGGCGGGCCGCCGGGCAGGACTTTCGAGTTGGTTGCCGAACGAGGGCCGCCACCGCTCGCGTCGTCCCTGTTCGCAGCCGTCGATCCGAACATGCCTGGTGACCTGGACGGCGTCCATGACGAGCCGAACATGCCGCCCCAGAAGGAGCCGGAGCCTGTCATCCGCGACCTGAACCACATCCGCGCCTTGGCAGGCGCCTGAGCAAGGCGCCAAACCAGGCCGTACTTACGGCGCCGCGCCTTCGGTTTCCGCCGTCTTCCGATCCAACTCCTCCTCGAAACGGTGGAAGGCAGTGTCGCCAATTCGGCGGGCGCTGGCCACGAGTGAACCAGCGATGGCAGGTGCGCTCTTTCTGGCCCACCCTGGCCTTGACCTGGAACCACAGCGTCAGGCAGGGGGCGGTCAGGCTTGGGCCAATATGTCCCGTGCCCGCCGGACCACTGGCGCGTCGACCATCTTGCCGTTTACCGCGAACGCCGCACCCTCGCCTGCCCGTGCGGCCGCGTCCGCAACCCGGCGTGCCCAGGCGACTTCCGCCGCAGTGGGTGCGAACCCCTCGTTGAGGATCGCGACCTGCGCTGGGTGCACCGCCAGCGCGCCGGCGAAGCCGAGCTGGCGGGCCTGGACGATGCGTGCACGGTAGGCGCCGGGATCGGTGAAGTTGCCGATGCTGCCGGCGAACCCCAGCGGCAGGATGCCCGCCGCCCGGGCTGCCGCGGCCACCGCGACCGCCGGGCCGAGCAGCAATGCTTCCACCGGCGCGCCACCCATCGCGGCACTGAGGTCTTCCGGCCCCAGCGCCAGCGCTGCCACCCGCGGGTGCGATCCGGCGATCGCCGGCAGAGCGAACAGTGCGGCCGGCGTTTCGATCTGCGGCAGCAACCGAACAGTGCCCGGCGCGATGCCGCGCTCCGCTTCCAGCTCCGCCACGGCGTCGGCCACCAGGCAAACGTAGCCGGGGTCGTCCACCTTGGGCAGCACCAAGCATGCCAGGCCTGGCACGACCGCCGCCTCTAGGTCGTGCGCGAGGTCCCGCAAACCGTGATTGACCCGCACCAGCGCCGTTGTGCCATGCGTTGCCAGCGACGCCACCGCCCGGGACAGGGCCATGCGCGCGCCCGGCTTGTCGGTAAGCGGGACGGCGTCCTCCAGGTCCAAGATCACGCCGTCGGCGCCACGCTCGTGCGCACGGGCGACGAAGCGCTCCACATGGGCGGGCATGAATAGCAAGGAGCGCCAGCGGCGGGCCGTCACGCCAGCGTCGCCCGCATCGCCACCCGGCCCACCCCGTCCAGCGCCCACAGCGCGGCGCCACCGCCGTCCGCCCGGCCCTGCACGGTGAACGGGCCGGTGTCGAACAGCGGACTCAGGCTGCGGAACGAGAACGAACTGACAACCGCACCCGGGCGGGGGCGCAGGTACAGGTCCACCAGCAGCGTGGCCGTCAGCGGGCCGTGGACCACCAGACCGGGATAACCCTCCTCCTGAAGGCAGTAGCGTCGGTCCCAATCGATGCGGTGCGCGTTGAACGTCAGGGCGGAGAAGCGGAACAGCAGAGCAGGGCCGGGATGCACCGTGCGGTGCCAGTCCGCGGGCTCCGGCGGTGCCGACGGGGTGGCGAGTTGGGCAGCGTGATTGTGGCTACATGGCCCCGGCCCGCACCAACGCCGAGGAAGACGGAAAAGATTACTCGAAGAACGCATATGAAGCCGTCTCCGGCGCCCGGCTTCATCGAATCACAAAGGGGTTGGGGACCGTTTCGGCCGTATCGATCCACACGCTCTTGGTTTGGAGGAACTCGTCGACCGCTGTCAGACCGCTTTCCCGCCCTATCCCGGACTGCTTATAGCCGCCGAACGGCGACATGTAGCTGACGGCCCGGTAGGTGTTCACCCACACGGTTCCGGCCTGCAGCCTGTCCGGAACCGTGATCGCGCGCTTGATGCTCCGGGTCCAAACGCCGGCGGCCAGGCCGAACACCGTGCCGTTCGCGATGCGGACCGCGTCGTCGTCGCCGTCGAACGGGATGACGGACAGCACCGGGCCGAACACCTCCTCCTGCGCGATCCGCATCCCGGGGGCGACATCGGCGAAGATGGTGGGCTCGACGAAGAAGCCCTCGCCGCACTCCGGGCGGGTCGCCTTGTGTCCGCCCAGCACGCAGCGCACGCCTTCCGCCTTCGCGATGGCGATGTAGTCGAGCACCTTGGCGTATTGCTGGGGCGTGGTGATTGGACCCACCTGTGTGGCCGGCAGCAGCGGGTCGCCCATCCGGGCCGTGCTGGCGAACGCAACCAGGCGGTCGAGGAACTTGGCGTAGACCGGGCGCTGCACCAGCGCCCGGGACCCGGCGATGCACGTCTGCCCGGTCGCGGCGAAGATGCCCGAAACACTCCCTTCACCGCGTTGTCCAGGTCCGCGTCCGCGAACACGATGTTGGCGGACTTGCCGCCGAGCTCCAGCGTCACCGGCTTCAGGCCGGCGGCCGCCTTACCGTACACGTGCCGGCCAGCCTGGTCGCCCCCCGTGAACGCCACCATGGCGACGTCCGGGTGCGAGGTCAGCGCGTCGCCCACGTCCTTCCCGTAGCCCGTTACGACGTTGACCACCCCGGGCGGAAACCCGGCCTCCTCGAACAGCCGCGCGAACGCGACGGCAGACAGGGAGGAGTGCTCCGAGGGCTTCCAGACAAACCGTGTTGCCGGTGGCCAGCGCCGGGGCCAGCTTCCAGGCTGCCAGCAACAGCGGCGAGTTCCAGGGCGTGACAACGGCGACCACGCCCAGAGGCTCCTGGCGCGTGTAGTTGAGCACGCCGGGCTTGTCGATCGGGATCACCCGGCCCTCAATCTTGTCCGCCAAGCCGCCGAAGTAGTGGAACCACTGCGGCAGGTAATGGAGTTGGGCCGACATCTCGGCGATCAGCTTGCCGTTGTCCGTGGTCTCGATCCGCGCGAGATCGGCGGCGTGCGCCGCCGCCAGATCGGCAAACCGGCGCAGCAGGGCGCCGCGGGCTGTGGCGGTGAGGCCGCGCCAGGCGGGCGACACGAACGCGTCGTGTGCCGCGGCGACGGCCCTTTCCACGTCGGCGACCGTGCCGCGCGGGATCCGCGCCCAGGGCCGCCCCAAGTAGGGGTTCAAACTGTCGATCCACTCGCCGGAGCTGGATGGCAGCCACTCCCCGCCGATCAGCAGCCGGCTTCGCTGATGTCATCCATAACCCCTCCTTTTCCGAAGTCCTTCCCAGTGCAACCGCGACGGGGGGAACCATCGCACGCGCGTACGACCCGTCCAGGCATGATCCGGCGTGCGTGCTCGCCGGTCTGGGCACGTCCGCCACTTCGTCACGCCGTATCGAAAGTGGCACCGCGTGCACTGGTTGCCTGACTAACCTTGTCATGCCCCCAGCTGCAGGGCACCACCGCAGTTGGAAAGTCATACTTCGGCGTTCCGAAACCGTTCGGCATTCCCCGCCGCTACTGGCGGCCGGCCGGGTCGGTTTGCACCCCTGAATTACGGGCGAAATCGGAAACATACTGTTCGATTAATAGTTCTTGCTGATCGATGCCGCGCTTTCCTAAGTCGTCTTGGAAACTCATCATCAACAACACAATCCTCAGTGAGGGTACGGCCATGGACGTGATGGAGCTGCATGACCCCGTAGCGGCGGTGCCGGCCGGGATGTCCGCCGCGGAGTGGCAGACCCGGTGCGATCTCGCGGCCTGCTTCCAGCTCGTCGACCTGTTCGGCATGAGCGACATGTCGGCCAGCCACATCTCGGCGGTGGTGCCGGGGTCGGACCACTTCCTCCTCAGCGAGTTCGGGACCCTGTTCGACCAGGTGACCGCCTCGTCCCTGTTGAAGGTAGACATGCAGGGCAGGCCGGTCGGAGGGCAGGGCACGGTGAACAGCGGCGGGGCCATCATCCACGGCGCCTTGCACCGGGCGCGTCCGGACCTGGGCTGCATCCTTCACACGCACACGACCGCCAACAATGCGGTCGCGATGCTTAAGGACGGACTGCAGCCGCTCAGCCAGAGCGCCATGATCATCCTGGGCTTCCTCGCCTACCACGACTACGAAGGCGCGGCGGACAACCGCGGCGAGTTCGAGCAGCTGGCCGAAAGCCTGGGCGAGGACGACCGCGTGGTCATCATGCGCAATCACGGGGCGCTCACGTTTGGGCTCACGGTCCCGGAGGCGTTCTTCTGGACATACCGGCTCGAGGCTGCGTGCCGCATTCAGGTAGCGGGCCTGTCTTGCGGGCAGCCCTTAGCAGCCGTGTCCGAGGCTGGGGTCAGCCGGGCGGTGGAGCAGGGCCGCAAGCTGTTCGGGCGGAATGGCGAGAAATACCGCCACGGACGCCACGAGCAGATCAACGGGGGCGAGGCGCCGGCGGACGGTAAGGCGCGCGGCCGCGGCATCGCGCCCGGCCTGGCCGAGTGGCCGTCGCTGCTGCGGAAGCTCGAACAGGAGCGCGGCCCCTTCTACCGGACCTGACGGCCCGCACCTCAACGTCCAGGGCGCGCCCGGACCGCGCGCGCTCGAACGGTCGTGCGGTCCCGCGACGCACGACAAAGCGGTCCTTGCTTCAAGGGGAGGCGGAAGGATGGAAGTTCAGCCAGCGACGATGTCGCACGTCTGGCGCCGGGTCGTGCCGCTGTTCTTCGTGCTCTACATGATCAGCGTCCTCGACCGGGCGAACGTCGGCTTCGCTGCGTTGCAGATGAACCAGGACCTGGGCTTTGGCCCGGCGACCTACGGCTTCGGCGCCGGTGTCTTCTTCGTCGGCTACGTCATCGTGGAGATCCCGAGCAACCTGATCCTCCACCGCGTCGGCGCCCGGGTCTGGCTGTCCCGCATCCTGGTCACCTGGGGCCTCGTGACGGCCGCAACCGCACTCACCAGCGGTCCGGTCTCGTTCTACATGTTCCGCTTCCTGCTGGGAGTGGCGGAGGCCGGGTTCGCACCTGGCATGCTGTACGCGCTCACGCTCTGGTTCCCACGGCAGGACCACGCCCGCGTGATAGCCCAGGTGTGGATCGCATCCGCCGTCGCAATCGTCGTCGGCGGCCCGTTCTCGGCGGCGATCATGCAACTCGACGGCTGGTTCGGGCTTCCGGGCTGGAAGTTGATCTTCATCGTTGAAGGCGTGCCGGCCGTCATCGCTGGGGTGGTTTGCCTGTTCTGCCTCACGGAGAAGCCGGCCGACGCCACTTGGTTGGCCCCTGACCAGCGACGCGCCCTCGCCGACCAGATCGCACGCGAGCAGGCGTCGGCCGGAACGGAGATGATCGGAACGACCGGCCGTGTGTTCGCCGATCCGGTCGTCTGGTTGCTTTGCGGAATCTACTTCTTCGCCGGGATCGGCTTCTACGGCATTACGCTGTGGCTTCCACAGATCCTCAGGCAGATGTCGGGGTTGTCGCCTACGGCGGTGAGCCTCGTTGCCGCACTTCCATTCGGCCTGGCGGCGGTCGCGATGGACTTGAACGGCCGCCACTCCGATCGCACAGGGGAGCGGCGGATGCACCTTGCGGGTGCCCTGCTGGCCGGGGCCATATCCCTGGGCGCCAGTGGCTTGGTGACGAACGCCGGCGTCTCCTTCACGTTTTTCTGCATGGCGGTGATGGGCATCTGGAGCGCGATCGGGGTGTTCTGGGCGGTGCCAGCCGCCATGCTGCGGGGCAAAGCCGCTGCCAGCGGGCTTGCGCTAATCAACGCGGTCGGCAGCGCCGGAGCCTTTGTGGGTCCCTATGCCGTCGGGCTCGTGCGGTCTTGGACGTCCGACTTCGCGGCGGCCCTGCTGCTGATGGCCTGCGCCGTGCTCGTCGCTGCCGCCTTGTCACTGCTGCTGAAGCGGCATGACGGTTCGGCGCGTGTCGGCACGGCTATCGCCGCACGCGTTCAACTGCCGGTCCAGACACCGTGAGGCGGCCTTGAAGCCGGCCGACCTCGCTGGCCAGGGTGGCGGCATGACAGCGGACAAGGGTACATCCGCGGCACGGACGCCTGCGGCCTGCCCGGGTAGGCCGGCACCTTGAGCGGGCCTCTTGACGGGCTGCTCGTCCTCACCCTCGAGCAGGCGGTGGCGGCGCCCTACTGCTCTTCCCGGCTGGCCGACGCCGGGGCGCGGGTGATCAAGGTGGAGCGGCCGGAAGGCGACTTCGCCCGGGGCTACGACGCCGCTGTGCACGGCCTGTCCTCCTACTTCGTCTGGCTGAACCGCGGCAAGCAGAGCCTAGTGGCGGACATCAAGGACGCGGCCGACGAGGCGCTGCTGCACCGCATCCTGGCGCGTGCGGACGTGTTCATCCAGAACCTGGCCCCGGGCGCCGCCGAGCGCGCCGGCTTCGGCTCGGACGAGCTCCGCCGCCGACACCCGCGGCTGGTAACGGTCGACATCTCCGGCTACGGCACCGGCAACGCCTATGCCGACATGAAGGCCTACGACTTGCTGGTGCAGGCGGAAAGCGGCCTTGCCTCCATCACCGGCCATCCGGCCGGTCCTGGCCGGGTCGGCGTGTCCGTGTGCGACATCGCGTGCGGCATGTCCGCCCACGCCGCGGTGCTGGAAGCGCTGATCGCCCGATCCGTAACCGGCCGGGGCCGCAGCGTGGCCGTCAGCCTGTTCGACGGCGTGGCCGACTGGATGAACGTGCCGCTGCTGTACGCCGAGGGTACAGGCCGCTCGCCCGGCCGGGTGGGCCTGGCGCACCCGTCCATTTGCCCGTACGGAGCGTTCCCGCTGGCCGATGGCAGCCTGGTGCTCATCTCCATCCAGAACGAGCGCGAATGGCTGGACTTCTGCGCCGGCTTGCTAAACGAGCCCGGCCTCGCGACCTCGCCCGGGTTCGACAGCAACAACGCGCGCGTCGCCAACCGGCCGGCGGTGGACGACCGGGTCGGGCGCGGCCTGGCCGGGCTGAACAGGGACGAGGCCGCGCTCAGGTTGCGCCGCAGCCGCACCGCGTTCGGCTTCGTCAACGGCGTGGAGGAGCTGGGCCGCCACCCCGCGCTGCGCCGGGTGGCGGTGGACACGCCGGGAGGGCCCGCCCGCATCGCCGCACCGCCCGCCCTCCATGACGGGGCCGCGCCCCGGCTCGGCCCCGTGCCCGGCATCGGCGAGCACGATGCCGCCATCCGGCGGGAGTTTGCGCCCGGGTGACGTCCCAACCTTCTGCCCCATCTTTCCGGAGTCTGACGCCGTGAGCATCACAACCGACCTGTCCTCGTTCGTGTCGTCCTGCGCCGTGACGTCGCTGCCGCCGGAGGTCGTGCGGCGCACGTCCCTGCTGGTGCTGGACCTGGCCGGCAACGCCATCCGCGCCCGGCACGACGCCGAAAGCACGCCCGCGCTGCTGGCCGCGGTCCGCGCGCTCGGCCTCGCTGCCGGACCGGCGCGCGTATTCGCTGATTCGGCAGGGTACGCCCCGGCCGGGGCGGCGCTGGTGAACGCCACGCTCGGGCACTCGCTCGACTTCGACGACACCCATGCGGCGGCCGTGGTCCACCCGGGCGCGCCCGTCATCCCGGCGGCGCTGGCCGCGGCGGAAATGGTGGGTGCGACGGGAGCCGACGCCCTGGCGGGGATCGTCGCGGGCTACGAGGTGGCGCTGCGCCTCGCGCTGGCGTTGCCGGCGGGCGCGCACTACGACCGCGGCTTCCACCCCAGCGCCACGTGCGGCGCGTTCGGGGCCGCCGCCGCGGCGGCACGCGTGTTCCGGTTGGACCCGGCCGGCGTCGCGTCCGCCTTCGGGATCGCGCTTAGCCAGGCGGCCGGCAGCCTGCAGTTCCTGGCCAACGGCGCCTGGACCAAGCGCTTCCAGGTGGGCTGGGCCGGCATGGCCGGGCTGACCGCCGCGACCCTGGCCCGCGAAGGCTTCAAGGGCGCCGCCGACCCGATCGAGGGCCGCCACGGCTTCCTGCGCTCCTACGCGCCGGACCCGGTACCCGGCCGGGTCACGGCCGAACTGGGCCGGACGTTCGAGCTGATGGCGACCGGGGTCAAGCCCTACCCGTCGTGCCGCTGGGGGCACGCGGGCATCGACGCCGCGCTGGCAATCCGGGCCGAGAAGGGGCTGCGACCGGAGGAGGTCGAGAAGGTTGTGCTGGGGGTTTCGCGTGCCGGGCTGCTGCTGGTTGGCGAGCCTGCTGAGCGCAAGGCCGACCCGCGCAACGTGGTCGACGGCCAGTTCAGCGGCCCGTTCGTTATCGCGACCGCGCTGGCGACGGGCGCACTGGGCTGGGACAGCTACCGCCTGCTGGAGGATCCGGCAGTGCGCGGCCTGATGGCCAGGGTGTCGTGCGAGAACGACCCGGCGATCGAGGCCGAGTTCCCCGCCAACATGTCCGGCCGGCTCAGGGTGTGGGCACGCGGGCAGGTGTTCGACAGGACGGTCGTGGTGCCGCGCGGCGAGCCATCCAACTTCCCCGACGAGGCCGAGCTGCGGGCCAAGTTCATGGGGCTGGCCGACCCCGTCCTCGGCGTCGCCGCCTCCGCCGCGCTCGCCCGCGACATCCTCGGCCTGCCGGGCCTGCCACAGGCGGCGGCCGTATTGCACACGGGCGCCGTTCCCGTCCAGTCCGCCGCCTGAAAGGCCCCGCCATGAACGACGCACCCGTCCGATACGACAGCCAGGCCCAGTATGCTGCCATCCGCGAGGAAGTGGCCAAGCTGTGCGCCGGCTTTCCCGGCGAGTACTGGCGCAAGCTGGACGAGACGCGCTCCTACCCGACCGAGTTCGTGCAAGCGCTGACCAAGAGCGGCTACTTGGCGGCCCTGGTCCCGGAGGAGTACGGCGGTGCCGGCCTGCCGCTCTCGGGCGCCGCGGTCATCCTGGAGGAGATCCAGCGCCAGGGCTGCAACAGCGGCGCCTGCCATGCGCAGATGTACACGATGGGCACGGTCCTGCGGCATGGCTCGGCCGCGCAGAAGCGCGAGTACCTGCCGAAGATCGCTTCCGGCCAGTTGCGCCTGCAGGCGTTTGGCGTGACGGAGCCGACCAGCGGCACCGACACCACCTCACTGCGCACGACGGCCCGGCGCGTGGGCAACGACCGCTACGTGGTCAACGGGCAGAAGATCTGGACCTCCCGCGCCGAGCACTCGGACCTGATGCTGCTGCTGGCGCGCACCACGCCACCCGGCGAGGTCGCGAAGAAGACCGATGGGCTGAGCACCTTCATCGTGGACATGCGGACGGTGAAGGGCCTGACGATCCGCCCCATCCGGACGATGATGAACCACAACTCGTGCGAGGTCTTCTTCGAGGACATGGAGATCCCGGCCGACAGCCTGGTGGGCGAGGAAGGGCGAGGCTTCCGCTACATCCTGTCGGGCATGAACGCCGAGCGCATCCTGATCGCCGCCGAGTGCGTGGGCGACGCCAAGTGGTTCACGGAGAAGTCGGTCGCCTACGCCCGGGAGCGCCAGGTGTTTGGCCGGCCAATTGGCCAGAACCAGGGCGTACAATTCCCGGTCGCGCGCGCCTACGCCAACATGCGCGCGGCCGAGCTGATGGTGCACGAGGCGCTGCGGCTGTACGAGGCCGGGCAGAACCCCGGCGCGGAGGCCAACATGGCCAAGATGCTGGCCGCCGACGCGTCGTTCGAGGCGGCCAACGCGTGCATCCAGACCCATGGCGGGTTCGGCTTCGCAGAGGAGTACGACGTGGAACGCAAGTTCCGCGAGACCCGGCTCTATCAGGTGGCGCCGATCTCCACGAATCTGATCCTGAGCTACTTGGCCGAACACGTGCTCGGCCTGCCACGATCCTACTGAGGAAGCCGGACATGGGCGACGGGGCAGGGAGTGACGACGTGGACGAGGCACTACTGCGCTCCTGGGTCGGGCGCACGGCGGAGGCCGTGGACATCGTCACGCCGCGCCTGGCCGACGAGTTCCTGGCGACCTTCGCGCCACACTTCGGAACCGGCGGGACAACCGGGAGTGAGGCGCCGCTCGGCCTTCACTGGTGCTTGTCTCCCGCGATCGCGCCTGCGACAGGGCTGGGGCCCGACGGGCACCCAGCCCGGGGCGGGTTCTTGCCGCCCGTGCCGCTGCCGCGGCGCATGTGGGCCGGTGGCGCGGTGGCCGTGAACAGCATGCTCCGCGTAGGAGACACAGTCGTGCGGCGCTCGCGCATCGAGGACGTGTCGGTGAAAAGCGGGCGCTCGGGCACGCTGTGCTTCGTGGCCGTGCGGCACGAGTACGACGCAGGCCGCGGAGTCGCCATCAGCGAGCGGCATGACATCGTTTACCGGGAAGCCCCCGCGCCGGATGCCTCCCCTGCCACTGCTCCCGGTCGTCCGGCAGCTGCAAAGCGGAGCTCCTCCGGCCTATCATGGCAGGTCGCGGCGGACCCGGTGCTGCTGTTCCGCTACTCGGCCCTCACGTTCAACGGGCATCGCATCCACTACGACCTGCCCTACGCGACGGGCGAGGAGGGCTACCCAGGCCTGGTGGTGCACGGACCCATCCAGGCCACGCTGCTGCTCAACATGGCGGCCCGGCTGCGCACCGGCGCGGTGGCGCGGTTCAGCTACCGCGGGCTGTCCCCCATGATTGCCGGCCAGACCTTTGCCGTGCACGGCGCGACGCGACCGGACGGCGCGGTCGAGTGTTGGACGCAAGCGGCCGACGGCAGGACGTGCATGACTGCGGCCGCGCCGCCGGGCTGACGCGGATCTATGCCGACATGAGGCGGAGCGCGTCGCGTGCGGCCGTGCCAACCATGATTCCGAGCCTCCGCCCGGGTTCATTGACCGCGGAGATCACGCCCTCACGGTAGGTGCTCATCGCGTCGCCGATGCAGGCGGAGAACGCCGAAACGGACGCGGCCGGCATGCCGCGGGCGCCGCAGATGCCGAGCCCCTCGATACCGGTGTCGTTCTTCGCCATGCCGGCGTCGTTGGCGATCCAGCCTTTCACGTTCCAGCGGAACGCGTGCTCGGCGGCGACCCGCGCCGAGTGCGTCCCCAGGGCAAACACGTCGTTGGGGTAGGTGCCGGGGAGGTCCAGCAGCCAGACCCGGGCAAGGATGCGTCCCGAGGACGTCCGTCCCAGTTCGTGAAGCTCCAGGTCGACGTCGACCTCCTGCGTGACCGGCCGCCCCGAGCTGGCCGCCAGAAGCAAGTCGGCCGCTTGCCGAGCAGGCTGGCCGATGGCCACGCCAAGCCGTGCGGCGGCGTCGTTCGCGCTGCTGATGACGCCTGCGTACAAGGAATTCCCGTTGGACAGCTCGGCCGTCCTCCCGTCCACAGCCGCCATCGGGATGCCCAGGTTGTCGCAGAGCGCCAGGCCGCTGATGCCGGCCCGGTCCTTCCCGATGCCGGCGTCGTGGCCGATGATGGCCTTCATGCCGCGAGGGAGGATGTTGCTGACGGTGCTGGCCCCGGCATAGGAGCAGCCCACTACCACGTCGTCCGCCCCCACCCGCGCGTCGCAGTATGAGAACGAATCGGTGACGACGACCCGGCCTCGCGCCCCGAACTGCGTGATGTCGAGCTTTCCGGGCCCCACGGCAGGCGTGTCCGGTTCCCGGGCAGCCGGCTGGGCGGCGGCTACCATTGGCAGGCCCAGCCCCGCGATGCCCAGTCCTAACGCCGTGCGCAGCATTCGTCTGCGTTCCATTCGCTTCCTCCTTGCCGGCGGATGCTATGGACTGGCGGCAACCGACGCTACGCCCCATGTGGAAACAGAGTCTTCGCGTTCTGCAACGAGGTGCTATCGGTCCCACGGCGGCACGTCGCCGAACTTGGCCACGAGGTGGTCCACGAACAGCCGCACCCGGCTGGATATGTAGCCGTGGTGCGGGATGGCCGCGACGAACGCCGAGTTCGCGATGGTGTGACCCTTCAGGATCTCGCGCAAACGCCCGGCCCGCAATTCGTGTCCGACGGCAAACGTCCCAAGATAGGCAACGCCGAGCCCGCTGACCGCGGCTTCGCGTAGGAACTCGGCATTGTCGGACGCCAGCGAGCCGCTGACCCTCACCTGCTGGATGGATCCTTGGTCGGCGAACTCCCACTTGTCCGCCATCTCGTTGGCCAGCGAGATGAGGCACCGGTGCCCCACCAGGTCTCTGGGATGGGCCGGAAGACTGTGGGACTCCAGGTACGCAGGCGAGGCGCAGAACACGCGGCGGTTGTGGGCGATCAGGCGGTCACGCTTTCCAAGCTCGTCCGTGCGCGCCAGCCTGATCTGGCAGTCCACGCCTTCCTCGATCATGTTCATCCGGAGGGAGGACATGACGACCTTGATCCTGATCTGAGGGTAGAGGGTCGAGAACTCGGGGATCACCGGGACCAAGTGCCGGCTCCCGAAGACGACCGGCGTGGCGACAACCAGCCGGCCTCCGAACCGCTGCTCGGCTAGCAGCGCCCCCTCGACCTCCTCCACCTCGTCCACGATGCGAAGGCAGTGCTCGTAGATCGTCCAGCCGAGTTCCGTCACCAGAACGCTGCGCGTGGTCCGATTCAGCAGCGTGGCTCCGGCCCGAGCCTCAATCTCGCCGATCTTCTTGCTCACGGTCGAGGGGGCGAGGCCGAGCCGCTTGGCCGCTCCCGTTATGCTTCGGGCCTCCACGACGCAGACGAACATCTCGACGGCCTTCATGTCGTCGAGGATCGGCACCCTGCGCAGCGCGCGCTGCGGTTTGGAAGACGGGCCTTGCACAGCGTTTCCGCTCCACCTCACCGTTCCGACGCGACGGAACACGGTTGCGCAGCAGGCTAACAACCGCAGGGCGTGCTTGCCAGCGGTTCGGACAGGGCCGACTCCATTAAAAATCGAAGGGTGAGTTTCCATCTCCGCAGCTACCACGGACGACGGCTGCTGTTAGATGGTATCACGGAGGAAACGAGATGACCGACAACAAGCAGCTGTTTTTCGTCGATGGCCACGCGATGCCGCCCACGCCGCCAGTGTTCTGGCCCGCCTTGGTGATTACCGGTGAGCAGATCGAGGATGAAATCGCCCGCCTGTCCGCCAAGCCGATCGCGGAAGGCGAGGCCAGGCGTGCCTATGTCGTGCACCCGGATGCCGTCGAGCCCGGCCTCGGCCTCGCGCCGGGGATCGATGTCTCGGTTAACGTTCTATTGCCGGGGGAGCAGACCCGCACGTTCCGCGAAAGCGCAAGTTCGGTCGCGTTTTGCATCCGCGGCCAGGGCACCTGCCGGGTCGATGCCAGGACGATGAATTTCACAACGAACGACGTGTGGAACGTTCCTTCAATGGGGGTGTTCTCCTATCGCAACACATCCGCGGAAACGGTCGTGTTCCTGAGCTACAGCAACGCGCCGGTGCTGAAGAAGCTGGGCGTCCACGTGTTCGAAAACGCCCCGGAGCCCCCGCCGCGCATGCAGGTCGTGGCGGATGCCGAGCACAAGGACAAGATGCAGCGGGCCAAGGCCAGCGCCACCAACGTCGCCATCGGCAGCGACGGTGCCCGGGTGCTCGGCTACGAGTACCTGATCGACATCGACGTGGTCACGTCGCGTCCACTTTCCTGGCCGTGGAAGGAAGTGTCCCAGCACCTCGACGCGGTCGAGCACCTGGGCGGCGCGGCCGGCAAGGGCTACCAGGGCCGCCATCTGGTGGCGCTCTACAACCCGGCCACGGAGCGCCGCATGGGCACCACCCCGGCGTTCTTCGCCTCCATCGCTCAGTTTCCACCCAACCGCGTCGACACGCCGCACCGGCACTCGTCGGCCGCCATCAACTATATCTTCGCCGGCGACGGCCGGAGCACGGTTGAGGGCCGCAAATTCACCTGGAAGGCCGGCGACCTGATGCTGTCGGCGCCGGGCTGGGCGGTCCACAACCATGCGGCCGGCGAACACGGGTGCAACATCCTCACCGTTCAGGACCACCCGCTGCAGATAGCGATGGAGTCGCTCATCTGGCAGGAAACCCTGAAGGGGGCGATCTTCAAGATGGGCGCCGAGGCGGGTGTGCAAACCAACATCGCGGAGTCGATCGCGGCGGAGTAGCCGCGGTCGCCTTGCGGGAGCCGGGGTCGTCCATGCCGACGACCCCGGCTCCGTGCCACCGGCCTATACAGCACGCCCTACCAGGCAGGAGCCAGGAAACATGGACCTCAAGGACGACGAGCTTCGCGGCTCCTATCCCCCGCTCATCACACCGTTCCGGAACGGGAACGTAGACTACGATGCCTTTGCCGAACTCCTGGAACGGCAAATACGCGACGGGAGCCACGGCGTGCTGGTCAACGGCACCAGCTCCGAGCCGGCATCGCTGACAGTGGCCGAACGCAACCGGCTGGTGACCACGGCCGTGCAACAGGCGGCCGGGCGCATCCCGGTCGTCGCGGCAACCGGGTCGCAGTCGCTGGCTGAAACGATCGAGCTGACCCGGCACGCCGACGCCGCCGGTGCATCGGCAACCATGGTCGTCACACCTTACTATATCAAGCCGCCGCAGCGCGGCCTCGTCGCCTACTACCGAGCGGTGGCCGAGCACACCTCCAAGCCGATCATGATGTATCACATCCCGGGCCGGACCGCCGTGACCGCGACGGCCGAGACCTTGTGCCAGATCGCCGAGGCCGTCCCGCACTTCGTGGGCATGAAGCATGCGTCCACCGACTTCGGGCTGGTGACTGACGTGCTGAAGGACATCGGCCCGCAGTTCCGCGTGTTCGTCGGGCTGGAGGACCTGAGCTTCCCGATGCTTTGCGTCGGGGCGTGCGGCCTGATGAACGCGGTGGGCAACGTCAGCCCGGGCAAGGTCGCCCAGTTGTACGAGGCCGTGGCGGCCGGGGACCTGCGGAAGGGCCGGACCATCCACGAGGAGCTGTGGGGACTGAACCGGGCCATCTTCTTCGACACCAACCCGATCCCGATGAAATACGTCATGTGGCGCATGGGCGTGCTCGCCGATAACGAGCATCGGCTGCCTCTGTCCAAGCCGACGCAGGACGTGGCGGCGCGGCTCGACGACCTCCTGCGTACTACGCCGTTCCTCGCGTCCGAGGCGTCCCGGCTTGCCGCCTGACACAGCTTCTCAGGAGGCGGTGCGCGCCGTGGTGGTGGGCTTCTTCGTGTCCCTGGACGGGTTCGACGACGAGCGGGCGCTTGCCTGCCTCGCCGACGACGTCGAGTGGGTGCGCGGGTCTAGCCTGCTTAACGGCCAGGCCGAAGTGCGCGACACTCTCACCGCCCGGCCCCGCGACCGCTGCACTCGCCACCTCGTCAACAACCTCGATATCCAATTCCATGGACCGGATGCCGCAACGGCGCGCTGCGACATCCTGGTCTTCCAGGGTCCGTTCAACCCCGACGGCAGTCCCGTCGCCGTCGCTGGCCCGGACTCGATCATTTCCAATCAGGACCAGTTGGTCCGCGTCGGCGGCCGGTGGAGGATCCGAAGCAAGCGCCCGGTGGTCGTCTTTCGAATCACCGCACGAGGCAGCTAAGGCACGACGACCCCGGGGCGATCGCGCCGGCAACGCAGGACAGGTGGGGAAAAGACGTACATGAGCGCGACAGCGTTTGCAGACCGGCCGAACCTCGTGGTCGCAACGGCCAGTGCGACGATCGGCACCACGATCGAGTGGTACGACTTTTTCCTCTACGCAGGCCTGGCTGTCACCCTCGCCGCCAAGTTCTTCCCCGCCTCCGACCCGGCCGCTAGCGTGCTGCTGAGCGCGGCCGCGCTCGCGACGGGTTACCTGTCCCGCCCGCTCGGTGGCCTCGTGTTCGGGGCGATGGGCGACCGGATCGGCCGCAAGAAGACGTTCATTCTCACGATGGCGCTCATGGGCGTAGGCACCATGCTCATCGGGCTGCTGCCGACCTACGCGCAGATCGGCATCGCCGGCCCGCTGCTGCTGGCGTTGCTGCGCCTGGTCCAGGGCTTGGCGCTCGGGGGCGAGTACGGCGGGGCGGCCACCTACATCGCCGAGTGCGCCCCCCCGGGCCGCACCGGCTATTGGACCAGTTGGATACAGGTTTCCGCTGGGCTGGGGCTGGTGCTGGCCACCGGTAGCATCCTGGCGCTCCGGCTCATGCTCGATGGCGCGCAGTTTGACGCCTGGGGCTGGCGCGTGCCCTTCCTGCTGTCGGCGGTGCTCATCGGCCTGTCGACCTGGGTCCGGTTCCGCATGTATGAGTCGCCCGTGTTCGTCCGGATGCGCGAGAATGGCACCCTCGCGCGCTCACCTATCCGCTCGGCCTTCACCGACCGTGCAAACCTCAAGGTGATGCTGCTGTCGCTGTTCGGCCTGTCGATCGGCGCGTCCGCGGTCAACGGTGTGGCCTTCCTGTTCACCCCGATCTTCCTCCAGGCCGTGCTGAAGGTGGATCCCACGCTTGTCGTCGGGGCGACCATGGCCGGCGTCGTGGCGGGCACACCCGCGTGCCTGGTGTTCGGCGCGCTTTCGGACCGGGTCAGCCGGCCGCGGCTGGTCCTGGCGGGCCTGGTGCTGAACACGGTTGCGATGGTGCCCATCTTCATGGCCCTGGAGCGGATCGCTGTCCACCCGTCGTTCTGGCCCCTCGCCGGCGTGATCTTCTTCGAGCTGGTCCTCTTCGCCGCCATCCACGGCCCTTACGCGGCGCTGATGACCGAGCTGTTCCCACCCAGCGTCCGCTACACCTCCATCTCCTTCCCGTTCAACGTGGCCAACAGCGTCGTGGGCGGTTTGCTGCCGCTGGTGAGCCTCGGGCTGATCGCGGCGACCGGGGCACGGCTGGCGGGGCTGGCCTACCCGGTCGGGGTCCTGCTCGTGACGGTTGCCGTCCACCTAGTCTGGCGTCGAAGCTTCGGACGCCGGGCCGGGCCGGCTCCGGACGTGGCCGAGCTCCGCCCGGAGCGGATGCTCGACCTCGAAGCCGGGCTCGGGACGGGAGCATGACGATGGACGCCGGACCGGTCCTCTACCTCCGCGAACAGGACGTGGTTGACCTCGTCCCGCTCCGGGACGCGATCGCGAGCCTGGAACGGATGCTTGCGCGCGAGCACCGGCAGCAGGCATCGAACGCGCCGAAATCACTGATCGTGGCGCCGGGCAGCGTGGGGCTCCACAGCCTCTCCTCCGGGCTGCTCGACGGCAGCTATCTCGGAACCAAGACGTGGATCAACTCGCCTAGCGGGGCGGTGGCCACCTACCTCCTGTTCGACGGGACCGCGGGCCGACTTCTCGCCATCATGGAAGCCAATGCGCTGGGGTCGCTGCGCACGTCCGGAATAGCAGGGCTTGCGACGCGCTGGCTGGCCCCGCCCGGCCGGCCCGATGCGGTCGTGGTCGGCGCCGGGCGCCAAGCGATGCTCCAGGCGGCCGCGCTGGTGGCAGCGACCGGGCTGACCCGCCTGCGCGTGTTCAATCGCACCCGGGACCGGCAGCTTGCCTTCGCGCGAAGCCTGGAACGGTCGCTGGGCATAGAGGCGACCTGTCCGAACACGCTGGCCGACGCCCTGAAGGGCGCGGGTATCGTGACGCTGGTCACGCGGGCAGAGGAACCGTTCGTGACGCCGGACCTCCTGGACCGACCCGTCCACGTTAATGCGATGGGCGCGGTGCTGCCCAGCCATGCCGAGCTGGACCGCGCCGCGGTGGACGGGGCCGAGATGGTGGTGGTCGACAACCTGGTCAATGCACAGGGCACCTCGCGCGAGCTCCGGGAGGTGTTCGGCGATGGCCGGCCGTGGAGCGAGGTCGTGACGCTGGGCCAGGTGGTTGCGCACGGCCGCAAGCGCGACGATGCAGGCGGGACTACGATTTTCAAGTCCGTCGGAATGGGCTTGTCCGACCTGGCGGTCGCCATCTATGCCTTTGAACGGGCACGCGAGGAAGGGAGGGGGACGGACGTCCCGTATCCGCAGCCAGCCATACTCCCCTGGAACGCGCCCGCGCCATCTGCGGCCGGGCTGGCACGCTCCGCGGTGGACGCGGGCAAGGCCGCGCCGTGACGAGGCTGGCCAACATCGTCCTGGACGGGCAGTCCGGCATCGGGGTTGTGCAGGGGGATGACGTCATCCCGTTGTGGAAGGCGGCGCCGGAGCTGGCCGGGGCGACCCTGCCCCAGGCGCTCCTCCTGCACGGCGCCGCGGCACTGGCTGACCTTGCCGACGCGTGCCCGATGCGCGTCCCGGCATCCCGGGTGGAGTGGCGCCCGCCGATGGACGCCGCCAGCAAGATCATCTGCGTCGGGCTGAACTTTCGCGATCATGCTGCCGAGGCGAAGCTGGCCATCCCGGCCCACCCGTCGCTCTTCGTCCGCTTCCCGTCCAGCCTGGTCGGCCATGAACAGCCGATCGTGGCGCCCGATGTGTCCGAGCAGTTCGACTACGAGGGCGAGCTGGTCGCCGTGATCGGGCGGGGCGGGCGGCGCATCCCCCAGGATCAGGCCATGGATCACGTCCTAGGCTACACGATCATGGCCGAGAACAGCGTCCGGGATTGGCAAAGGCACGCATCTCAGGCGACAGCGGGCAAGAACTTCGTAGCGTCCGGTTCCGTCGGCCCCTGGTGCGCCACCCGCGACGAGTTCGCGCCCGATGCCATCTTCTCCATCGTCACGCGCGTGAACGGGACGGTTGTCCAGGACGGCAGCACCGCGGAGTTCATCTTCTCGTTGCAAAAGGTCGTGGAGTACGTGAGCGCGTTCACAGAACTGCTGCCGGGTGACCTGATCGCGCTCGGCACGCCCAGCGGCGTCGGCATGGGGAAGACGCCGCCATTGTGGCTCCGGCCCGGCGACCTGCTGGAGGTCGAGGTGCCCGGAGTCGGCACCCTTTGTAACCACGTGGTCTCCGACCCGGGGACCGACGTCGCAGACACACCCAAACCGGATTGGAGCCAGGAACCATGAACGCACTCTACGAGACCACGGTGGAGGTGACGGGTGGTCGGGCCGGGCACGCCCGCTCCAGCGACGGCGTGCTCGACCTGGATCTGGCGCTCCCGCAGCAGCTTGGCGGCGACGCCGGACGCCGGGGCACCAACCCGGAGCAGCTGTTCGCAGCGGGCTACGCGGCCTGCTTTGAAACCGCCCTGCGCCACGTGGCTGCTGAGCGAAAGTTGAAGATCGAGCAAACGTCGGTGACCGCGCACGTGTCGCTCGGTAAGCAGGACGGCGGCGGTTTCGCCCTTCAGGTGGGCCTCCGGGTGAGCATGCCGGAGCTGCCGAGGGCAGAAGCGGAGGCGATCGCCGAAACGGTACATCGGTCGATCTGTCCCTACTCGAACGCCGTGCGCGGCAACGTCCCGGTGAGCCTGCAAGTGGTCTGAGCGGACTTCCCACGGCCCGCGCTCGGGCCGAAGCGGGCGCCAATGCAACAACAGGGAGGGATCGTGCATGGGCGCGCGCGTTTGGATACTTGTGCTGCTGTTCTCGCTTCAGATGGTGAACTACATTGACCGGGTCGCGCTGTCGGTCGCCGCCAAGGACATCTCCGGCGAGTATGGACTATCGCCGATCCAGGTCGGCTACCTGTTCTCCTCGTTTCTGTGGACCTACACGCTGCTCCTGCTGCCCTGCGGCATGATGACCGACCGGCTCGGTGCCAAGGCCATCAGCTCGGCCGGCATCGCGATCTGGTCGGCTGCAACTATGCTGACTGCAGGGACCTGGAACTTCGCGTCCATCCTCCTGTGTCGGCTGGGCCTCGGGATCGGCGAGGCGACCACAGTCCCAGCGGCGGGAAGGATCGTCCGCGAGTGGATGCCCGCCAGCGAGCGGGCCACCGCGCTTGCGACGTTCTCGGCGGGCACGTTCGCGGGCCCGGCCGTCGGCGCCCTGATCGTCGGTACGATCCAGCAAGCTTATGGCTGGCGAGCCGCGTTCGTTGTCATCAGCCTGCTGAGCCTAGCCTGGCTCGCCATCTACGCGCTGGTCTACAAGCGCCCCGAGGATGCGAGCTGGCTCCCGGACGCGGAACGCCGCAAGATCCTGGAGCAGCGCGACGCCCATCCGGCCGTGGCAGGCGACGTGCAGCGCCCCGGCATCGTCATGACCCTGCTGGCGGCACCGGCCATGTGGGGCATGGCCATCACCCATGCTGTGGTGGTGTATGCCAACTACCTGCTGCTGTTTTGGCTGCCGAGCTACCTGCAGGCAACTAAGGGTTTGTCGGTCGGCACGACGGGCCTGTTCACGGCCTTCCCGTATGCCGTGGCAGCGCCGCTCAGCATCCTCGTGGGTCTCGTCAGCGACCGCATGCTGAGCCGCGAGGGGGTATTCAGCGGTGGGCGCCGGACGGCGATCGCGATCATGGTCGTGATCGCGGCCGTTGTGCTGCTGGTGCCGTTCGTCGACAACCTTTGGCTACTGGTCGGAGTGTTTACCATCACCCTGACGGCCATCGCGTCGGCGCTGGCAATGAACACCGCGTTAGTCAGCGACTTGCTTCCGGACGGTGCCCACATCGGCACGGCCACCAGTATGATCGTGCTGGCCGGCAACCTGTTCGGGCTACTCGCCCCAATTATCACCGGCTATGTGGTGAGTGCCTCCGGGAGCTACGACTGGGCGTTCGGGATTGCCGGGCTGCTGCTCCTGGCAGGTGCAGTCGCGATCCTGACCATGACCAGGAAACCTATCTCTGCCGGCCAGGCCCTCGTGCGATCGGCGATGGCCAGGTAGCAGCCCTGCCCGTGGAGCGAACCGATACCAAGATGTGAGAGGCGGACCAGCGATGCAAGATGCAGATAATTATGACGTGGTTGTCCTGGGTTCGGGGGCAGCCGGCCTTGCCGCGGCCCTGGCGGCTCACGAGAATGGGCTGAGGGCGATCGTGCTTGAGAAGTCCGCAAAGGTGGGCGGCGGCACCACGAACTCCTATGGCCTGCTGTGGTTCGGACGCAACCACTTGGCTGCGAAGGCGGGGTACTCGGATACTCGCGAGGAAACGCTCGAGTACATGCATTTCCTTGCTGGCGGTGAGGCAATCACCGCCAACCTGGACGCCTTCGTGGACCGCTCACCGGACGCGCTCAGGTTCTTCGAGGATTGCGGGGTTCCTTTCCGCATCGCCCGGGGCGTCAAGGACCACTACTTTGGGGTGGCACCGGGCGCCAAGGAGGAGGGTCGTTCCCTGGAAGTGGAGCTCGTGTCCGGCCACGACCTCGGGCCGTGGCGCGACCGCGTGAGGATGTCGTCGGTCCAGCCCTGCTTCATCACGGCCGAGGAGCAAATCCGCTGGGGCGGCGTCAACCGCGCGGCGCAGTGGGACCCCGAGCTTGTGCGGACCCGGCAGGAGGCCGACATGCGCGGCAAGGGCGTCGGCCTGGTTTGCCAGTTGTTGAAGTGCCTGCTGGCGCGTGGTGTCCCGGTCGAGACGTCCTTCACCACGGACCGGCTGCTGCGCGACGGCGACAGGGTGACGGGCGTCATGGCCGGGCACCGCCACATCCTGGCCCGGCGCGGCGTGCTGCTGGCGACAGGAGGATACGAATCTAACGGTGAGATGGTGCGCGCGTTCGAGGGACTGCCGGACTGGATGTCGCAAGTTCCTCCGTCGGTGACGGGCGACGGCCTGGTGCTCGGCACGGAAGTTGGCGGCGCGATCCATACGCTGCGTAACAACATGCAGCTGTTCCTCGGGTTCGGCATCCCGGTGGAGGAAGGACACGACCCCGAATTCCATCTCGCAGGCATCGTGGAGTTGTGCAGCCCGCACACGATGGTCGTAAACGCGGCCGGAGTGCGGTTTGCCGACGAGGCTTACTTCCAGGGCATGATCCCGAGCCTGCGGCACTTCGACGTGCTCAAGCACACCTACCCAAATTTACCCTGCTTCCTGATCTTCGATCAGCAGTATGCATCGCGCTACTCGTTCGCCGGCCAGCCTGCCGGGCGCATTCCGCAATGGGTGGCACGCGCGGACGATTTGGCCAGCCTCGCGATCAAGCTCGGGATCGAACCGGCCGGGCTTTCCACAACCGCGTCGCAGTTCAGTGCGCACGCCGATACGGGCAAAGACCCGGACTTCCACCGAGGCGAACTGGCGTGGCGGCTTGCACACGACTCGGACGTTCCGGCCGGCATGAACCAGAGCCTCGGCAGCATCGAAACGCCGCCGTTCTACGGTATCGAGTTGCGTCCCAGCGGTGCCAGCTCGGCAGGCCTCCTGACGAACGCGCACGGACAGGTCGTAGGCAGCCGCGGGAAGCCGGTCGAAGGACTATACGCCACGGGAAACTCTGCTGCTCGGACGGAGTTGGGAGCCGGCTACCAGGCCGGCTACACCCTCGCATCGAACCTGACGTTCGGGTACTTGGCTGCCAGACATATGGCATCTGACAAATCGATGCTGGATGCTGGTCTGGCCCAGTAACCCATCAAGCGCTGGTCCTGGCCTACTTTCGATCCGAGTGTCATGTAACTTTCCATACTGGTCGGGTCTGGTGAACAGGAGTTACCGTGTTCATCTTTCGAAGGCTGACCGGGATAGCCTCTCTTTGCAGTGTGCTTAGGCGGCACGGCCCACTGCGGCCAATCTGTAGTAGGTGCACCGCCATGACTGAGCCACCGTCCCCGCTGCGAATCGCCGTGCTCGGTTGCGGCAGGATCGGCAGCACCTTCGCGTTTCATCTGGCACGCGGCGGACATGACGTGACCGTCGTCGCCCGCCCCGGCTCGGTCCGGCTCGACCAGCTGCGGCGGAACGGTGGCATCCTCGATGCGACAGGGGCGCGGGCGCAGGTGCAGGTCGCCGGGCAGCTCGATGAACAGGCGCGTTACGACCTCGCGCGACCCATGACCGCTGGCCCAGATGGGTTCCGCCAAGCAGCGCCAAACAATTTCGCGGCGTGGTAAGCGCCATTGAGTCAGGCGGGCTTTGCTGCTCGTCGGATCGACCGATCACCATCTCTTTCCTGTTGGCCCTTCTTGCATCCTCGACACTGACGAACGGGTTAGACGGCTTGGAATGCTTTTGGCATCCGCCACGCTTCACCGCTCTGTTGAGTTGCACTGAGATCTGGGTTCTCCCGCACTTTGCGTGCTGTTGTTCCGTTATGCGGCGTGGAGGACGCGGGCGCGGAGGAGTTGGAACCCGGCACGGCCGTACATGGTCCGCTTCAGCATCTTCAGGCGGTTTACCTGTCCCTCCACGGGGCTCGTGGTCCACGGCAGGTCGAGCGCCGCTTGGATGGCACCGACGTCGCGGCGCAGGCCTGCGGCAAACTCCTTCAACGGCGTCCGGTCGGCCGCGTCCAAAACCGCGCTGAGGCTTTCCGATGCTTTCCGGCGCAACTGGGCGTTCAACCGCTTCGCCACGGTGATCGCGTCGGCCAAGGGCGGGACATGTTCCAGCAGGTGCAGAACGAGGCTCCGCTCCGCTCTGGGCAGCACCTCCGGATCCGCCATGACCAGACGTGCCAGGGAGCAGCCCGATGGAACTGACAGGACCTGGCGCCTGCTGATCCGTGGTGTCTTCTCACGCCGAGCTTTCGCCCATTGCAGGACAACACCGGGGCGACCGGTGAAACCACGTTCGGCCACTTCGCGCCAAAGCAAGCTCGCGTTGCGGCATCCTTCGGGCCAGCGACGTTCAAGATGGGCCTGGTGGGGCTTCAGGATGCCCGTGCGTGGCGGCTTGCTCCAGAGCCGCGCGCCACCAGCCCGCAACCACCGGCGGATCGTCTTGCGCTCTGCACTGGGTGCCGCAGCGATCGCTGAGATGGATACCCCTGCTGCCCGCAGCCGCGCGGCCTCCTCATACCGGCCACGGCGGCGACCATAGGCATCCTGGCTGCGGCGTTGGGCGGTCGTCATCTTGGGGGTGATCGTCGAGGGGGTGACGACATTGGTGGCTGGCTCGGCATGGGACTCGTTGAGCTGCTTGGCAGCGTGTTGAATGGCGCCATGATGTCGGTCGACCAGGGCGCGAACGGCGTCGCCGAGGTTGCGCAGCAGGTGCCAGCGATCGGACACCTGGATCGCGTCGGGGGCACCCTGACGGATTTCGTCTGAATACGCGCCCGCACGGTCGCGGGCGACGATCTCGATTCCGGGGTACTGACGCAGCCACACTGCGAGTGTCTCGGCCTGGCGGTCTGGCAGGAGTTCTACGACTGCGTTGCGCTCGAGAGCGACGAGGATGGTGCCGTAGCGATGCCCTCGCCGCCACGCCCAGTCGTCCACGCCGAGAACCTTGTGGTCGGCGGTGGGTTTCGGCGGCTACGGGCTTGGCGGCCATCCGCAACAACGTGTCGGGGCTGATTGGGATGGCGAGCCGTTCGGCCAGTCGCGCGGCGGCCTCGCCGCCGAGCGCAAAGGCGACGTGACGCTGGGAGATCGCCGAGCCTGGCCGTTCGACGCGCCGACGCTGGTGCAATCGAACCCAGCTTTTCGGCAAAGGCCTTCCGGGCACATACGGGATTGAGGCATCGGAATCTCCGTGCGGTGACCCGGATGGTGGCCGGGCGTCCCTGCCACGGCAGATCGCACAGCACGCGCGGGTAATGGCTATGCAGGCGTCGTGACGGCAGGCCGCAGGTTGGGCAGTGCGCGGGACTTCGCGCCAGACCAGCCTCAACGACCACATCCTTGATGGTCGGCACCACGCGGCTGATCTTGAGTGTAGCCGGAACAATCGAGAGCAAGGAAGACGGCACAGGCGGACCACCATGGACGTGAGTCCATCACCTCCCCGATCCATTGGCTGGGTACAAGGCAAACAGCACGCAAAGTGCGGGAGAACCCACTTCTCAGCAAAAATCAACAAGGTCGCAGATGATAGTGCCGTAGCGATGGTTGCGACGAAATGCCCAGTCGTCGATGCCGATCACGGCCAGCTTCTCGGTTCGGTGTGGATAGGCATGGAATAGTGGGTCTGACGCAATTTTGGTGATGGTCATCGACCCGCGGCGATGACGCGTGCTTGGAGCAAGTCGAGGTTACCTCGGCCATACATTTGGCGTTTGATTACCTTCAGCTTGTTGATCTGCCCTTCGGCCTGCGCGTTGGACCAAGCGGTGGAGATCGCGGCGCGGACGGCGAGATGATCTCGCGCCAGCCCTCGCGCGAACGACGCGAGGAGGCTTGCGGCTGCCATGTTCAGCCAGCCGTCCAAAGCCGCCTCCTGCTTTCGGCGGATCAGGGTATGGAAACCGTCGACGAGATCCCGAGCCTGAACCAGTGTGGGAACTGCTTCTTCGATGGCGGCCACGGTCACCGTCTGCGTCCGGGACAAGTTGTCGCGCGCCATGGTCATCATGCGCGCTACGGTGCGAGCTGACGGGACGCGTGTCAGCGCCTCGATGTTGACCTGCTCTGCCCGGCGGCGACGGGTGGCCCACTCGGCGACGACGCGCAACGAGCCGCGGAAGCCGAGGTCACGCAGCTCCCGCCACAGTGCTGCGCCATTGCGGACTCCAGCAGCCCATTGTGCGTCCAGCCAGGGGAGATGTGCTTCAAGCGAGCTTTCCCGCGTGCGGAACACTTCGGCGCGTTGGCCACGCAGGACGCGCCGTACCGTCCCGCGGCTGTGGCCGGTGCATCGGACGATCTCCTTGATCGCTTTGCCCGCCTTGTGCAGTGCCAGCACGGCGGCGTTGGCGTCCTCGCGCCGGAGATAACCTTCGTACTGAAGCTTCTCCGCGGCGGTCAGCAGCCGGGGATCAACCGTCGCGGCGCCGACTGCCGCGCGCACCTGGCGCATGCAGGCGCGGGTCTTCGCCGCCGCTCACTTCAGACCGGACTGTCCGCTTCCGGCCAAACGTCACCGCCCAAATCGGCCAAAGTGGGTGGGTCTACCTCCCCATGGGTGGAAGACTTATACGCCCGGCTTTATTGGCTAAATCGTGACGGATTCCCATGCGGCCGCTGACGTGATTCGCTGAGCTCTGTGCGAGTCGCGGAGGGAAGCATGGCAGCGCCGATCCAGATCATCCGGCACGAGTTGGACGCAGCGGGGCTGCGCCGGGCGGCCCGACGCGCATCGTCGGCGGCGTCCTCGCAGCGTATGCTGGCGCTGGCGCTGATCCTGGAAGGCGCGTCGCGCACGGAGGCAGCACAGTCGGCAGGCATGGACCGGCAAACCCTGCGGGACTGGGTTCACCGCTACAATGAAGAGGGGCTGGCCGGGCTGGTGGACCGGCAGGGCTCGGTTGGCCCCAAGCGCCTGCTGTCGCCCGCACAAGAGGCCGAGGTGGACGCTGGCGCCGGGTCGACCTCGTTCGCGAGATCGAAGCTAGGTTTGGCGTGGTGCTGGCTGAGCGTACGATGAGCACGGTGCTGCGCCGGCTCGGCTTCCGGCGCCTTGTGGCCCGGCCCCTGCACCCTGGGCGCGATCCTGCGGCGCAAACGTCTTTCAACGCGACTTCGCCGCCCTCATAGACGCGGCCCTCCCGGAGCACGCCCATGGCAAGCCGTTGGAGCTGTGGTGGCAAGATGAAGCCCGTGTCGGCCAGCAAGGCACGCTGACCCGGGTATGGGCCGACAAGGGTTCCCGCCCCTCTGCGCCGCGGGACCAGCGCTACTCGTGGGCCTACCTGTTCGGTGCCATCTGTCCGGGGCCTGGCGTCGGCGCTGCCCTGGTGCTGCCAACGGCCAATGCCAGGATGATGAACCTGCACCTGGCGGAGATCAGCGCCAACGTCGCACCCGATGCTCACGCCGTGCTGGCGTGCGACGGCGCAGGCTGGCACCAGACCGGCAGCAGCCTGCGCGTGCCAGCCAACGTCACCCTGCTGCACCTGCCGCCCTACAGCCCCGAACTTAACCCAGTCGAGAACGTCTGGGCGTTTCTACGCGCCAACAAGCTCAGCAACCGCGTGTTCGACACCTACGACGCCATTGTCGACGCCTGCTGCGATGCCTGGACCTGGCTCACCTCAAAACCCGAATGCATTACCAGCATCAGGACCCGATCATGGGCATGCGCCAGCCAATGAAGCCGAGCGTATTACAGTTCGCCCACAGTGCGACAGTATGCCAGTGCGAATGGACCATCGGATAAATGATTTGCGGCGGTTGGATGGTCGCGTATGTTCTTCCGCACCTGCGAAGCCGCAGGTGGCTGGACGTTTTTTAGGGGCAGGTTAACGGATGGCGAGACGAGGTGCCCCGACGTTCCGGAACAAGTCGGAGCAGATCGCCGATGCCCTGATAAGCCGGATCATCAACGGGCGGTTGAGGCCGGGCGAGATGCTCGGCACGGAGGCCGAGCTGCTGGCCGAGTACGGCGTGAGCCGACCGACGCTGCGCGAGAGCCTCCGGATGCTTGAGGCACAGGGCGTAGTGGCGCTGCGTCCTGGTCCGGGAGGCGGCGTGATGGTCGGACGGCCCGACATCACCACGCTGGCCCATGCCCTGTCCGTCTTCCTCTACCTGCAGAGCGTGCCGTTCGGGACCGTGCTCAAGGCCCGCGAGGTGATCGAGCCGGCCCTGGCCCAGGAAGCCGCGTTGCGCGGCTCGGAGATGGAATTCACTGAGATGGCGGACTCGATCGAACGCATACGGGCAAGCGACAGCGGCGACCAGTTCGTGCAGGAGAACCGGACCTTCCACGAGATCATCGCCCGGGCGAGCCGCAACAAAGTGCTGGAAAGCTTCTGGGCGGCGATCAGCTTGTTGGCGAGCGGGGAGCAGCATGGGATCCGCTACTCACCCAAGAACCGCGCCCACGTGGCGAACGCGCACGAAGAGATCCTGCAGGCCTGCCGAGCGCGCGAGCCGGCGGTGGCAGCCTCGCGGATGGCCGCGCATCTCGGCGAGTTGGAGAACCTGGTGCGGCGGCGCTCCCAGTCCGACCTGGACGAGCCGACCCCGATGCTTGTCAAGGCGGCCGGCTGACGGCGGCCAGTCGAAGGGGCGCTCTCAGGGCCGCGCGAGCAGGCTATTGGGGTCCATCGTGTCCAGGCCGGGAAGGGACGTGCCGGTCGCGCGCACGAAGTCGATCTCGTGCCGCATATCGGCCACGGTGAACGGCTTGGTGTTCCAGTTCGCCATCTCGCCGGCGAGTAGAAGATCGAGCTGGGTGTGCGGGAGATCCGGGTAGAGCCGCGCCGCGGCGGCGACGACGCGGTCCCGATTGGTGGTGATCTCCCGGCCGAGATCCCGGATGGATTGCTCGAGCTTGCGGATCAGCTGCGGGTCGCGTTCGGCCGTGCTTTCCAGACACTGGAGGTCCACCGAGCTGACCGGCGTATTCCGCGGCGGCAGATCGCCGTGAGGTCCGCTGATCCAGAGGATTCCGGTGTCGCGGACGACCGGTCCGGACCAGAACGGGGCGCCGCTGATGATCCCCGCGACCGCGTCGGCCTCTAAGGCCGCGGCCATCGCCGGCTGTGCCATGTAGGTGAAGCGCATCTTGGCGCCGACCTCCTCCGCCGCCATGCGGTAGGACACGGTATAGGCCGACGTGGCCGACGGGCTGGCGACCAGCAGCCCGTCCAGCGCCTTCAGCCGGGCGGCGGCCGGCGCATCCGGTGCCACGCCGGTGCGACCGGCCGCCGCCTTGGACAGGACGAGGGACGCGCTAAGGCCACGGTAGGCATCGGCAAACGTGACGACAGGCTGCCCGCGCGCCCGGGCCGCGATCAGCTCGCCGGGGCCGGACTGCACGACGTCCACCGAACGGCTGATCAGGGCGCTGGTGGCGGCATTGGCGCTGTCCATCACCGTGATGCGGACGTTTAACCCGTTCCGCTCATACAGACCGAGCTCCTTGGCGACGCGCAGCCCGGCGGTGGCGAAGCTTGTGGAGCTGATCGGCAGCGTAACCTCCCGCATCGCGTCCGCACGGGCAATCGCGGGCGCTGCCAGCAGAGGCATGGACATCAGGGTCCGGCGGGTTAGGCCATCCATGGTCATTCCTCCGCGCGCCGGCCGTCTGCCGACAGGATGGGCGGTTGGCGCCCGGTCTTGATTCGTTGATTGCTACATATGATTATCAAAAATGGGGTCAACGAGAATGTCACCCCGCAGGCACGCAGGGAGGCGACGATGCCGGACGATGTGGCTGAGCACCGGATGGCGGTGCAAACCGGGGCGGCGGGCCATCCACTGTCTGGCGTCACGGTGATCGACCTGAGCCACGTGTATAACGGCCCGTATGCCGCGCTGCTGATGGCGCTGGCCGGGGCGCGGGTGATCAAGGTGGAGCCGAAAGGGGGCGAGCACCTGCGCAGCCGCGGCGACATGGGCGGGGCGGACTTGCCGTTCGCGATGCTGAACTCCAACAAGGAGACAGTCACGCTCAACCTGAAGGACGAGCGCGGCAAAGCGCTTCTGCGGGACTTGGTGCGGCGGGCCGATGTGCTGGTGGAGAACTTCGCGCCGGGGGTGATGGACCGGCTTGGGCTAGGCCCGGAGGCGTTGATAGAGCTCAATCCGCGGCTGGTCTATGGCTCCTCCTCCGGTTACGGGACGGACGGGCCGTATCGCGACTATCCGGCCATGGACTTGGTGATGCAGGCGATGTCGGGCGTGATCAGCGTAACCGGCCACCCGGACCAGCCGCCGGTGAAGTCGGGCCCCGCCGTGTGCGACTTCAGCGCCGGCATCCACCTCTATGCCGCCATCACGACAGCGTTGTTCGACCGCGAGCGCACCGGGCGGGGCCGGGTGGTGCATGTGGCGATGCAGGACGCGATCTACGCCTCGCTGGCGTCCAACCTCGGCATGCTGCACGCCCGAGGTGGCGAGGTGCCGGCGCGCACGGGCAACCGACATGGCGGCCTGGGCATCTCGCCCTACAACGTCTATCAGGCGGCAGATGGCTGGGTGGTGATCAACGCGCCGGGAGACGCGCATTGGCGATCCATCCTGGACGTGATCGGCCGGTCCGACCTGATCGGGGACGAGCGGTTCGCGACGCGTGGGGCGCGGGTGAAGAGCATGCTGGCGGTCGATGAGCTGGTCGAGAGCTTCACCCGGACCGTGCCGAAGCAGGAGGTGGCCGACCGCATGCTGGCCGCGTTGGTGCCCTGCGCCCCGGTGCGGGATTTAGCAGAGGTTTCGGCGGACGCGAATATGCTGGCACGCGGGGCGCTGCAATGGGTCGAGCATCCGGCGCTGGGGCGAGTGACGTTGCCGCACTCGCCGCTGCGGTTCGAGGGGGAGGAGCGGCTGGCGCTAGAGCCGAGCCATGGGCTCGGGGCGGACAACCTGTCGGTCTACGGGGGCTGGCTTGGGCTGTCGGAGCAGGAGTTGGCGGACATGGCGCGGGACGGCGTGTTCTGAAAAGCGGGATGCCGCTTGCCTCTTATTTGCATATGATCTAGAGGAATAGAAGAGTAACGAGCCGATCAATCGGCCGACGGGAGGCATCGTGACGGCAGCAGCGTCAGGCGGACTTACCCCCACACCGGGCTATCCCGAGTTCGCGGCGGAGTTCGCGGCGTTCGCGGCGGCACTGCGCGGGGAGGCGCTGCCGCCCGAGATCGACGCGGCCGTGCGGGCCAACCTTCTGGATACGCTGGCCTGCGCCACGGCGGGCGGGACGGCGCCGGGTGTGGCTGAGGTTGTGGCGCTGGCGACCGAGTGGGGCGGAGCGCCGCAGGCGCTGATCTGGGGCACCGGGATGCGGGTGCCGGCGCATCATGCGGCCTGGGTGAACGGCACGATGGCGCATGCGCGCGACTACGACGACACGCATGATGCGGCGATCCTGCATGCCGGGGTGTCGGTGGTGCCGGCATCACTCGCGGCGGCGGAGCTGAATCCCCGGGCGACCGGAGCCGACCTAGTCGCCGGGGTGGCCGCCGGGTTGGAGCTGGTCTGCCGCTTGGGCATGGCGACCACGATCGGGATCATCGAATCCGGGTTCATCTACTCGTCCCTGCTGGGGTATTTCGGGGCGGCGGCGGCGGCGGCGCGGGTGGCCGGGCTGGACGCGGCAGGGGTGCAGAACGCGATGGGGATCGCGTTCAGCCAGGCGGCGGGAACGCACCAGGTCACGCGGGATGCGGCGCTGACCAAGCGGATGCAGCCGGGATTCGCGGCACAGGCCGGGGTGCTTGCCGTTGAGCTGACGCGGCGGGGGATTCGTGGGGCGCAGAACGTGTTCGACGGGGTGGACGGGCTGTTCCGCATCTACTTGCGCGGCGGCTACGACCCGGCGCGGCTGCGCGACGGGCTCGGGCGGCGGTGGGACATGGCGGATCTTAGCTACAAGCCGTTCCCGTGCTGCCGTTTCAACCACACGGCGATCGATGCGGCGCTGGAGATTGCGACCCGTCCGGGGTTCGATGCGAGCCGGGTGACGCGGGTGGTCGCCGGGGTGAACGCGCAGTCGTTCCAGGCGGTGTGCACGCCGCCAGAGATCCGCCTTCGCCCGAGCACGGTGGTGCAGGCGCAGTTCTCCATCCCGTTCACGGTGGCGGCGGCGCTCATCGATCGGCGGGTGCAGCTGGGGCATTTCTCGGAGGCGGGGCTACGGCGGCCGGACATCCTGGCGCTGGCGGGCAAGGTGGAGTGCCGAGTGGACGAGGCGATCGAGCGCGACTGGTCGCGCAGCATGTCACCGACGGCGCTGGTGGTGCAGGCGGGCAACGAGGTGTTCGAGCAGCGGGTAGACCTGCCAAGCGGGCATCCGGACAAGCCGATGACGGCGGAGGGGCGCCGGGACAAGCTGCTGGACTGCCTGCGTGCCGGGGGGGCGGGCTGGCGGGAGGACGCGGCGGACCGGCTGACCGGCTGCGTGGAGGCTGTCGCGGCGCTGCCGGAGGCGCGGGCGCTGGTGCAGGCGCTGGAGGCCGCAGCGTGAGCGTGGTGCAGCTGCAGGTGCCGGAGGCCCGCCCGGTGACGCGGGCGCCCAGCCTGATCGCGTTCGACGGGGTGACGGCGAAGTTCGGCCCGCTGCATGCCATGGGGCCGACCACGCTGGAGGTGCGCAAAGGCGAGTTCCTGGTGATCGTCGGGCCCAGTGGGTGCGGCAAGTCGACGCTGCTGAACATGGTGGCGGGGACGCTGAAGCCGTCCTCCGGCCATGTCACCTATGACGGCAAGCCGGTGGGCGGGGCCAACCCGGATGTGGGCTACATCACGCAGAAGAACTACTGCCTGCCCTGGCGGACGGTGGAGGCGAACGTCCGGCTGCCGCTGGAATTCCGCAACCGGCCGGCCGCCGAGATCAAGGAGCGGGTGGCCCGGGCGATCCGTCAGGTCGGGCTGTCGGGGTTCGAGAAGGCGTATCCGCGGCAGCTCTCAGGCGGGATGCTGCAGCGGGTGATGATCGCACGGACACTGGCGTACGAGCCCAGCACCTACCTGATGGACGAGCCGTTCGGCAGCCTGGACGCGCAGCTGCGGTTGCGGATGCATGCGGAACTGCTGAAGCTGTGGGAGCAGACGGGGGCGACCTTCATCTTCGTCACGCACGACCTGCATGAGGCGATCACGCTGGCAGACCGGGTCGTGGTGATGTCTAGGCGCCCCGGCACGCCGAAGCTGATCGTCGACATCGACCTGCCGCGGCCGCGCGACGTGATCGACGTGCAGTCCGATCCGCAGTTCGGCGCCTACTTCAAGCAGCTCTGGTCTGCATTGGACGTCCATTGATGAGCACCTACGCCGCCCGGCCGCCCCGCCCCTGGCTGTTCATGCCGCCCTACAGCACCTGGCTCGCGCAGCTGCTGCTGGTCGTGGTCTTCCTGGGTGGGTGGGAGTGGCTGTCCGTGGCGCTGCACGCCGACTTCTGGGTGAGCCGGCCGAGCCAGGTGGTGCGGGCGCTGGTGACCTGGTACCGCTCGGGCGACCTGGCCACCGACCTGCAGATTACGTTGACGGAGGCCGGGATTGGCTTCGCGCTGGGGGCGGCCGCCGGCGGGGTGATCGGGTTCATGCTGGGGTGGATCCGCTCGCTGGGCGACCTGCTGGAGCCGTTCGTGCTGTCGCTCTACACGCTTCCGAAGATCGCCTTGGCGCCGCTGTTCGTTTTGTGGTTCGGCATCGGCATCACCAACAAGATCATGTTCGCGGCGATGCTGGTGTTCTTCATGGTGTTTTTCACGACCTACCAGGGGACGCGGCAGGTGGACCGCGACCTGGTGGAGAATGCGCGGCTGCTGGGTGCGACGTCCTGGGGCATCTGGCGCAAGGTGGCGGTGCCTTATGCGGCGGTGTGGGTGTTCACGGGGCTGCGGATCGGGCTGCCCTATGCGCTGATCGGCGCCATCGTGGGCGAGTTCGTGGCGGCCGAGGCCGGGGTAGGGTTCCGGATCAAGGAGGCGACATCGTTCTTCAACACGGCGGCGGTGTTCGCCGGGCTGATGGTGCTGATGGTGATCAGCTTTATCCTGCTGGGCATCCTGCGGTTGGTGGAGCGGCGGGTGCTGCGGTGGCAGACGGCAACGGGCGTCACCACGACGGACTCGGTAGCGACCGAGGTGGAGGCGACGGCGTGATCAGGCGGCGGCGGCTGTTGTTGGCGGGCGCGGCCGCGTGTGCGGCGGCCGGGCGGGCGCGGGCGGCGGAGGGTGTGCCGATCACGCTGGCGATCAGCTCCAACTCGCTGGCCTATGGCGGGCTGCGGATCGCGCAGAAAGCTGGGCTGTTCGAGAAGAACGGGATCGTGCCGACGATCAGCGTGATGGACAGCGGCAGTGCGGCGATGACGGCGGTGCTGTCGGGCTCGATCGAGTTCTGCGCGGCGAGCCTGGGCGAGGTGCTGGCCGCACGGGTGCGGGGGCAGTCGGTGGTCGTGGTCGCCAATGTGTATCGGGGTTTGTCGGGCTCCCTGGTGCTGTCCAAGGAGGCCGCGGAGAAGACCGGCGTGCCGGCCGGGGCCCCGCTGGAGGCCAGGCTGAAGGCGTTGAATGGGCTGACGATCGCGACGCCGAGCGCCACGTCGTCCTACACCTTTCCGTTCCGTATCGCCGCGCAGGCGGCGGGGGCTGCGCCGCATTTCGTCTACATGTCGCAGCCGGCGATGCTGGCGGCGCTGCGGGCCGGGGCGGTGCAGGGCATCAGCGCCGGGGCGCCGTTCTCGACGGAGGCGGTTTCGGGCGGGACGGGCGTGATGTGGATCAGCGGGCCCCGGCGGGACCTGCCGGCGGACACTCTGCCGGCGAGCTCGGCCTGTGTCGAAACCAGCAAGGCCTATGCGACGGCGCATCCGGACGTGGTCGCCCGGATGCGCGCCAGCTTCGACGCGCTAAGCCACTTCATCCGGGAGCAGCCGGCGGAGGCGGAGCGGGCGCTGGCCAGCGCCTATTCGCAACTGGGCGCCGAGGCGGTGGCGAGCATCTTCCGCGACGACGGGCCGAACTGGGCGCAGCCGGTCATGACGGTCGAGGACGTGCGCCACGAGATCGCGCTGCAGCAGCGGGCGGGCGTGCTGCCGGGCGTGGGTGATGTCGACGCCGCGTCGGTGCTGGCCTGATGGCCCCGTTCGATTTCGGTCCGCTGATCCGCACGGGCGACGTAGTTGCCTGGCCGCAGGGACCGGGGGAACCCACCGGCCTGTCCGGGGCGCTAGTGGCGCAGCGCCACGCCTTGCCGCCCTTCGCGTTGCTGCTGGGCCTGGGGGCGAGCGGGACGGTGCGGCGGGAGCATGCGGACCGGATCGCGTTGCAGGCGCTCAACGGGGCCGGCAGCAACCGGGGCTGGACGGCAGCCGCCGACGTGGTGCCGGTGCCGATCTCGCAGATGCCGGCGCGGCTGCGCTCCGGCGCGCTGCGGGTCGATGTGGCGCTGCTGCGCGTGCGCCGGTCGAACCGCCCCGGGTATTACACGACGGGGGTGATCAGCGATTACACGCAGGCGCTGGTGGCGGCGGCGCGCGTGGTGGTGGCCGAGCTGGATGAGCGGCTGCCACTGACGGAGGGCGATGCGCTGATCGAGAAGGAGACGATCCACCACGTGGTGCCCGCCTCCGGCGCCGACATCCTCATGCCCGATCCCCAGCCGTCGGAGGTCGATCGGATGATCGCCCGGCACGTTGCCGCCCTGATACCGGACGGTGCCACCATCCAGCTCGGCATCGGCACGCTGCCGACGGCGATCGCGGGGGCACTGGAGGAGCATCGCGACCTCGGGGTGCACAGCGGCGTGGTGTCGGACGTGCTCGTCGACCTCGTCGAGCGTGGGGTGGTCACCAACCGGCGCAAGGGGATCGATGCCGGGGTCACGGTCACAGGCGGGCTGTTCGGCACGGAGCGCCTACGCGTCCATGCCGACGGCAACCCCGCCGTGGGCATGCGCAATGCCAGCTACACGCACAACCCGGCCGTGCTGTGCCGCCTGCATGCCATGCACGCCATCAACGCCGCCGTCGAGATCGACCTGACCGGGCAGGCCAACTCGGAAATCGCCGCGGGCCGCTACCTGGGGGCGATCGGCGGGCAGTTGGACTTCGTGCGGGGGGCCCAGGTGGCGGCGGACGGCCGTTCGATCATGACGCTGCCGTCGACGACGCCGGACGAGCGGGTTTCGCGCATCGTCGCCTGCCTCGATGGCCGGCCCGTCACCACCCCGCGGTCCGAGGCGGACATCGTGGTCACCGAGTATGGCGTGGCACAGCTGCGCGGCTGCGGCTTCGGGGAGCGGGCGCGGCGGTTGATGGCGATCGCGCATCCGAAGTTCCGGGACGCGCTTTCACCGGTCGCAAGGCAGGCCGCCGAATGAGCGTGCTGCTGGAGACCTTGGCGCCGGGCGTGATGCAGATCCGGCTGAACCGGCCGGAGCGGATGAACGCGCTGGGGGTGGAGACGGTGGAGGCGCTGCTGGGCGCCATCGGCAAGGCGGCGGGGGCGCGGGTGGTGCTGGTGCGCGGGACGGGGCGGGCGTTCTGTGCCGGGGCGGACCTCAAGGAGCGGGCGGGGATGGAGCCGGCGGCGCGGGTGGCGCACAACCGGGGGATCAACGCGGTAGTGGACGCGCTGGAGGCGCTGCCAATGCCGACGATCGCGGTGCTGAACGGGCTGGCGCTGGGAGGCGGGCTGGAGATGGCGCTGGGCTGCGACCTCCGGTTCGCGGCGGCATCCGCCTCCATCGGGCTGACGGAGACGCGCGTAGGCGCGATCCCGGGGGCGGGGGGCACGCAGCGGCTGCCGCGGCTGATCGGCACGGCGCGGGCGCTCAAGATGATGCTGGCGGGGGAGCCGCTCGACGCCGCGGCGGCGCTGGCGTGGAACGTGGTGCAGGAGGTCGTGCCCAACGACGCGCTGGACGGGCAGGTGTTGGCCTATGCAACGCTGCTGGCGTCTCGCTCGCCGCGGGGATTGCGCACCCTGAAGCGCGTGGTCCGCACCGGGATAGAGCAGGACCTGGCCAGTGGCCTGCGGACGGAGCGCGAGGCGCTCGCGGACGTGTTCGGGTCCGCCGATTACGCCGAGGGCCTGGCGGCCTTCGCGGAGCGGCGTACCCCAAGCTTTGCCGAGTAGAGAAGGACCGATCGCCATGGATACCATCGCTGCCATCCCCAACCTGGACGAGACCGGGTCCATCGCCTTCCGGATGTCGCCCGAGCAGCGCGCCATGGTGGGCAGCGTGCGACAGCTGGTGCAGGCGCGGTTCCGCGGCCGGGTCAAGAGATGGCAGGACGGCACCTTTCCGTTCGAGAACATCAAGGACCTGGCCGAGCTGGGCGTGCTCGGCATGGGGGTGCCGGAGGAGTACGGTGGCCTGGGGCTGCCGGTGATCGACTGCGTGCTGGTGCTCGAGGAAATCGCCAAGGTCTGCTACGTCACCGCCATGGCGGTGATGAGTGCGATGGGGGCGCAGAACCGCATCATCTCCGTCTATGCCCCGGACGAGCTGAAGCAGAAGTTCCTGCCCGGCGTGGTAAGCGGTGACGTGATCCTGGCGATCTGCATGACGGAGCCGCATGCCGGAACGGACGTCGCCAACTACCGAACCAACACGGTGGTGCATAACGACCGTGTGGTGGTGAACGGAACCAAGACGCTGATCAGCCGGGCGGACGAGGCGCATTGCTTCATCGTGTTCACCCGGGTGGACGGGCGGCCCGGCCGCGAGGGCATCGGCTGCGTGCTGGTCGATCCCAAGACGCCTGGGTTCGAGGTGACGGCGCGCTACCATACTATGGGCGGGGAGAACCTGGCGGAGATCCAGTTCCATGACGTGGAGCTGCCGCTGGAAAACCTCATCATCCGGGAGGACGGGTTCCGCAAGCTGCTGAGCGGGTTCAACACGCAGCGCTGCATGAACCCATCGGTCTCGCTGGGGTTGGCGGAAGGCGCGTTCGAGGAGGCGGTGCGCTATGCGCGTGACCGGACGGCATTCAACCGGCCAATCGGGGAGATGCAGGGCATGCGATGGAAGTTCGCCGAGATGTATCGAGACATCGAGGTAAGCCGTTCCATGCTGTACCGCGCCGCCGCCTCCGCCAAGCCGTTCCCAGACCCGCACTTGGCCGCGGTGGCGAAGATGCAGGTGAACGAGATGGCGATCCGCGTGACCAGCGAGGCGCTGCAGGTGCATGGCGGGTATGGCTTCACGGACGAGTACCTGGTGTCCAACCTGTACCGGAGCGCCCGCTACGGCTCACTGGGCGGCGGCACCACGGAAACGCTGAAGGATTTGGTGGGCAAGCGGATCATCGACACGTTCCCGGCCGACGGGTTTTTGGGCATGGGCGCGTTCTGACGGGGATGCCCACGATCCGCTCGCTGTTGTTCGTGCCGGGCGACAGCGAGCGGAAGCTGGCCAAGGTGGCGTCGTCGGGTGCGGACGCGGTGATCCTGGACCTGGAGGACGCGGTGGCGCCGGACCGCAAGGGTATGGCGCGGGGTCTGTGCCGGGAGGCGCTCGCGGCCGGGGCGGAGGGTCCAAGGCGGTTCGTGCGGGTCAATGCGCTGGAGACGGGGCAGACGGCCGAGGATCTGGCGGCGGTGATGCGTGGGGCGCCGTTCGGGATCGTGTTGCCGAAATGCCAGTCGGCGCGCGACCTCCAGCGTTTGGACGCAATGCTGGCCGCGTTGGAGGCGCGGGAAGCGCTGGCGGCGGGGAGCACGCTGGTGCTGCCGATCATCACGGAAACGGCGGTGGCGATGCTGGGGATGGCGAGCTACCCCCTCGAGCCGATCCCGCGCCTGTTCGGCATGACGTGGGGAGCGGAGGATCTGGCGGCCGACTTGGGTGCGCAGTCCAATCGGGACGAGACGGGGGGATATGCGCCGCCGTTCCAGCATGCGCGGAGCTGCTGCCTGTATGCCGCGACGGCGAGCGGGGCGGTGGCGATCGATGCGGTCTACACGGGGGTGGGCGACGATGCCGGGTTGGAGCGGGAGGCGGTTGCGGCAGCCCGGAGTGGGTTCATGGGCAAAATGGCGATCCATCCGGGGCAGGTCCCCGTGATCAACCGAGCCTTCACGCCGTCGATGGAGGCCCTGGAGCATGCCCGGCGGGTGATGGAGGCGTTCGCCAGGGCCGGCGGCGCCGGAGTGGCGACATTGGACGGGCGTATGCTGGACCGTCCGCACCGCCGGGCGGCCGAACGCGTGTTGGCTGCGGGCGAGCCGGGGCAGGGTTAGGGCCGGGGCGGCTCGTAAAGCATCGAAGCCGGATCAATCCGATCGAGACCTGGAAGGGCGGCGCCGCCGGAGCGGACGAAGTCGATCTCGTGCTGCATGTCGGCGGGGGTCATGCGGCGGGTGACCCAGGCGCGTGACTCAGCGGCGAACAGCACGTCCATCGTCGCCGGGTCGATGTCGCGGTAGACCTCCCCCAGCGCGGCCCTGACCTGGGCCGGCGTCGCCTCGATGGCTGCGCCGAGCTGCTGCTGCGTGTCGGTCAGCTGCCGCATGAGTCCGGGGTTGGCTTCGGCAAACGGCCGCATGGCTTGCAGGCTCGTGGTACCACCGGCATGTTTTCCGGCGGCAACTCGCCCTTTGGCCCGCTCAGCCAAAGCACGCCGGCCTTACGGGCGACGGGGAACCCCCAGAACGGTGCGCTGGCGATCATGCCCTCCACCGCGCCGTTCTCGAGTGCTGCCACCATCGCTGGCTGGGCCATGTAGGTGAAGCGGATCTTTGCCCCCACGCCGTCGGCGGCACCCTTGTAGGAAACAGTGTAGGATGAGGTGGCGCTAGCCGAGGCGATGAGCAGGCCATCCAGGGCGCGGAGGCGGTCCCGCCAGGGGGCGGCCGTATCCACGCCGGTGCGGGCGGCGACCGCGTTGGACAGGACGAGGGAGGCGCCAAAGCCGCGGTAGACGTCGGCGACCAGGACCACGGGCTGGCTGCGCGCCACCGCGGCGACAAGCTCGCCCGGGCCGGACAGGACGACAGGCGCAGACCCGGCAATCAGGGCCGCGGTAGCCGCATTGGCGCTGTCCATGGCGAAAATCTTGAGCATTAGAGCCTGTCTGTTTCAAGATGGGGCATAGCCGGCATGACGAATGTAGTTCATGCACTCGGTCGGGGTGAACTCTTTCAGCAGTGCGCCGATGCGGTGCCACACGGCTGCAATCGAGCGTTCATCGGCCTTGCGCAGGAGCGTCTGAGCTTGGCGAACATCATCTCGATGGGGTTGAGATCGGGGCTGTAGGGCGGCAGGGACAGGAGGTGAGCGCCGACGTCCCGTATGGCGCGGCGCACGGCCTGGCTTTTATGACTGCCCAGATTGTCGAGGACGACGATGTCACCGGGGCGCAGGGTTGGCACAAGGAACTGCTCGACCCAGGCCTGGAACAGACACCCGTTGATCGGCCCGTCGAACACGCAGGGTGCTGTGATGCCGCTTGCACGCAGCCCGGCCAGGAACGTCATGGTTGACCAGCGGATGAATGGGACTGCCGCAACCAGGCGCTCGCCGTGCGTCGCCCAACCACGGGTCCGGGTCATGTTGGTCTTGGCCCAGGTCTCATCGACGAAGATCAGCCGATCGGGATCAACCCGGCCCTGGTATCGCTTCCAACGCTCGCGTTTGCGAGCGACGTCAGGCCGGTCCTGCTCGGCGGCCCGCAGACTTTTTTTTGAAGGTCAGGCGCGCGTCGCGAAGAAAACGCCAAACGGCGTCATTGCTGACTTTGGTGCCACGGTCGGCCAGCTCCGCACGCAGGGCACGCACGGTCGTATCAGGAACGGCCGCAATCCGCGCGAGCAGCCAATCACGCTCGGGAAGCAGAACAGCGTGACGAGCGCCGCCCATTGGCTTGGGTGCGCACGCGCCAGAGGTCCGCTGGCGATCGACCCAGCGCACGACGGTTGCCGGGCCAAGATCAAAAAGCCGGGCAACAGCACGCCGAGATTGGCCCGCATCAACGGCAGCCACAACGCGTTCACGCAGGTCCATCGAGTAGGGCTTGGTCATCGCTGCTGACCTCCTTTCAAGCCAGCAGCTTGAATCAGATTTCAACGCACACCGGAACCCCCCGATTCACTCAGACGCGGACAGGCTCTAGCCCGTTTCTGGCGAACAGCCCGAGCACGTTGGCCGCGCGCACGCCGGCCGATCCGAAGCTGAAGGAGCTGACGGGCAGATCGATACTACGCAAGCCCGGCTGGGCAGCGGCAGAACGGGTCCCTGCAAGCGCAGCGACCGATACAACAAACGCCCGGCGTGGCAGCCGGGCGGTGCTGCCGATCACTGGGGGCCGACCAGGGTCGCAGCGAGGTCAAGCTTGTCGAGGCCGGGCATCTTGTTGGTGTCGGTCAGCAGCTTCAGGTCTTGCCGAATATCCGCCTGTGTAAGGGTGGGCTTGGTCCAATTGCGCCATTGCTGCTTAAAGGCCAGGTCGATCTCTTGCGGACTGAGCTGCTTGTAGGAGGCCGCGAGGGCCTGCTGTGCCGCTGCCTGGTCTTCCGTGATGAACTTGGCGATCGCGGCGATGGATTTCTGCAGCCGGGCGACGAGGTCCCGGTGTGCCGCGACGAACGGCCCCGTCGTCTGCACGCAGGAGGACGAGGAGGGCAGGACGTTTGCAGGGAGCTCGCCACCGGGGCCATCGATCCAGAGCACGCCGGTGCCGTTGATCACCGGAACGCCGGCGAAGGGGTAGCTGGCGACCATGCCCTGGATGGCGCTCTTTGCCAGTGCAGCCGGCATGGTGCCCTGCGCCATGTAGACGAAGCGGATCTTGGCGCCCGCCTCCTCGGCCGCGGTCTTCACGGGGCCGAGCAAGGCCGAGGTGGCGCTGGGTTCGGCGATGACCAGCCCGTCCAGCGCGTGGAGGCGATCCTTCAAGGGTGCAGTAGGTTCCACGTGCAGCCCGGCGACGACCTCCTTGCCAAGGACGACGGACCCGGCGAGCCCGGCATACAGGTTGGCGACGATGACGATGTCCTGCCCGCGGGCTCGCGCCATGAGCGCGTCGGACGGGCCGGTGACGGCGAAGTCGACCGAGCCGCTGAGCAGGGCGGCCATCGCAGCGTTGCCGCTGTCCATGACGACGATGCGCAGCTTGAGCCCATGCTGCTCGAACAGGCCGGCCTGCTGGCCGATCATAACGCCGCCGAGGACGAAGCTGGTCGAGCTCACGGCCAGGGTCGCCTCGGTTCCCCCGGCGGCGCGCGCCGCCGGGGGGGCGAGGATGGGGCAGCCAAGGGCGAGCGACGTTCCGAGGAGAGTGCGGCGGCGGATCATGGCTTGGCTCCCTTGTGGCCGGCGTTCGTCGCGCGGTCCGTGCTGCGTGGTGGCTGCTGTGCGTGGCTACTGGTGTGGCCTAAGGATCTGGCGGACGACCGCCCCGCGGTCCAACAAGTCGAGGCTGACGTTCAGCCGGTCGAATCCGACCTGCTCGCTCTTGAGCCGGCCGACCGGCAGGGTGCCGTCCTGATACAAGGCGAGGTAGCGCGGGATGTCCCGCTGCGGCACGCAGCTGCCCATGAAGGAGCCTCGGATGACGCGCTCCTCCGTGACCAGGGCCGTGTGGTCGTATTCGTGGATCGCCCCTGTCGCGCCGAGGCCGACGCCGACCACCTCGCCGCCGCGCGCGGTGATGGCCATCGCGGTGGCGAAGGCGGGCTTGCTGCCGACGACCTCGAAGGCGTAGTCCACGCCGCCGTCCGTCAGATCGCGGATGGAAGCGACGATGTCCGCGTCGTTCGCCAGCACTGTGTGCGTGGCGCCGAGCTCGCGGGCGAGCGCGAACTTGCCGGGATTTTTGTCGATGCCGACGATGGTCGTGGCGCCGGCTATCCGGGCCGCCATGATGGCGCTGAGGCCCACACCGCCCAGGCCGATCACCGCGACGGAGCTGCCCGGCGTGACGCGGGCGGTGTTGAACACGGCGCCGACCCCCGTGACGACGGCGCAGCCGAACACTGCGGCATCCTCGAAGGGGATCGAGCGATCCATCCTGATGAGGGAGCCGGGCATGACCACGGCATACTGGGCGAAGCCGGACAGCCCGCTGTAGTGATAGATCGGCGACCCGCCGCGGCTGAGCCGCCGGGCGCCGTTGGACAGGACGCCGCGGGTCCGGGGCACGGTGACGCCCTCGCACAGTGAGGGCCGGCTTTTCGAGCAGGGGCGGCAATGACCGCACCCGGCGACGACCGTCATGACCACATGATCGTCGGGAGCAAGGCCCGCGACCCCGCGCCCGACCTCCCGCACGATCCCCGCGGCCTCGTGTCCGCCGACCACCGGCAGCCGACGCTTCCGGAGGCCGGCGACCTGCGAGAGGTCGGAGTGGCACAGGCCGGCGGCCCGGACTTCGATCAGCACCTCGCCGTCGCCCGGTCCGTCGAGCTCGACGTCCTCGATCCGGAACGGCTTCGACACCTCGTAGGGCGCCGGCAGCCCTTGTTCATACATGACGGCCGCAGTCATCCGCATGTGCCCCGTCTCCTCCCGGGTTTTCCGATAAACTCCTCCAAACCCACCTGCGTTGTCAAACGATCTAGAGCGTTTGACAACGGCTATGCGGACGGGGTGAGCTTCGTTCGTTGAGCTGAAACCGCGGGGATTGAGGAAGCGCATGGGATCGACGAAGGAGTGCCCGGCATGAGCGGACGGTCGCAGCCGCGGTCTGGCGAGTTCCGCCACGCCATCCCGGCAATCCGGATCCATTACCGCGGGCCGAGCCTGGACCAGCTTGGAGCGGAGCTGGCGCGCGCGGGGTGCAGCCGGGCCGTCCTGGTCTGCGGCGGAACGCTGGCGCGGCATTCGGACGGGGCCGCGCGGGTGCAGGCCCGTCTTGGCGACCGGTGTGCCGGGGTGTTCGACGGGGTGAAGGCGCACAGCCCGGTCCCGGCGGTGGTGGCGGCTGCGGAGGCGCTGGCGGCGCTCCGGGCCGACGCGGTTGTCGCCCTCGGCGGCGGGTCCGCGGTGGTGACGGCGCGGGCGGCCTCCATCCTGTTGGCCGAGAGCGGACCGTTCGACGCGCTGTGCACGCGCGTCGAGGCGGGGCGGGCGCCGGTCAGCCCTAGGCTGGAGGCGCCGAAGCTGCCGCAGTTCGTGCTGCCGACGACGCCGACGACAGCCTATGCCAAGGCTGGCAGTGCGGTGGTCAATCCCGCCGGGGGCCGGCGCCTGACCATGTTCGACCCCAAAACCCGGGCGCAGGCCCTGTTCTTCGATGACGCACTGATGCTAACCGCCGGGCCGGACCTGGTTCGCGATGCCGCGCTGAACGCCTACGCCATGGCGATGCAGGGCTTGGAGTCGCGCCAGGCGGAGCCGCTGTCGGACGCGTCGCTGCTGCATGCTCTACGGCTGCTGCGTGCGTGGCTGCCGCAGCTGGCGAGCGAGCCGCACGCGGCGGCAGTGCGGGGCGAGCTGATGTTGGCGGCCTTCCTGGCCGGGCACGGGAGTGACTACGCGCCGACCGGCCTGGCCTCTGTGGTCGGGCACTGCCTTGCGTCTCGATTCGGCATCGCTCCAGGTATGGCCAACGCCGTCCTGCTGCCCCATGCAATTCGGTTCAACGCCCCGGCGACCAAGGACCGGCTCGCGGCGGCCTTCGGGGCGGGTGCCGGGGACAGCGCTGGCAGCGCTGAAGCGGTGGCGGCGGAAAGCGAACGGTTCCTGGAGGCCTTGGGCATCCCTCTTCGGCTGCGGGAGCTTGGGGCGACCCGCGAGCATCTATCCCTGGTTGCGGAAGATGCGCAACTGGACTGGTTTTTGACAGTTAATCCGCGGCGTGTGCGTAGCCCAGCGGAACTCATGCCGTTGCTCGAAGCGGCGTGGTGAGTGTCTCAAACACATTTGGTCCAAAACGCACGTTGGCTGAAAGTGAACTGAGCTTTCCTGGAGACGGCGAAGCGAAACATCGGCCTGTCGATGCACAGGACAGGAATCAGCTCATAAGATCAGGACACCTACCTTGCGTATGTTACAACCTTACAGTTGATAGCTCACATCTGCCGATTGCTAACGCAGTAGTTTAATAGCTTTATAAAAGGTCTCGATCAACGCCGGGTTGCCGAACTGCGCTTCTGCGGGTGGATCACCACTTCCTATATGACCACCCATGCCCGTCCTGCTCCTGGCCTTCCGCCGTGTCTGTCCTCGCCACCGCCTTCCAGCTTTGGCTGCGGCAGCGGCAGGCCGCCTACGTGCGGTGCCACGCCGATGCCGTGCCCGCCGGGTTCAGTGCCGTATGCACGCCCGAGCAGCACCGTCACGCCGCCGCCTACGAACTTGCCCGGCAGCGCGTCGGCACGGCGTCCGAGGCGTTCGGCCTCCTCGTCGCGCTGGGCTGGGCCTGGGCCGGCTATGCGGCGCTCTACGCGGGCGTCGCGACGCTGTTCCCACCGGGGCTGATGCGGGGCGTCGCGTTCCTGGTGGGGGCGGGCGCTGTGTCGTCCGTGCTGACGTTGCCGTTCGCCTTGTGGCGCACCTTCGGGGTCGAGCAGCGGTTCGGCTTCAACCGCACGACGCCCGGCATGTTCGCGCGCGACCGCCTCAAGGGGGCCGCCGTGTCGCTGGGGCTTGGCGTGCCGCTGCTGTACGGCGTGCTGGCGCTGATGCGGGTGGGTGGGCTGTGGTGGCTTTGGGCCTGGGCCGAGGCGATGCTGCTGATGCTGGCGATGACCGAGATTGCGCCGCGCTTCATCATGCCGCTGTTCAACCGCTTCACCCCGCTGGAAGGTTCCCTGCGGACCCGGGTGGAGGCGCTGCTGGCGCGTTGCGGCTTTGCATCCTCTGGCTTGTACGTCATGGACGCGTCCCGCCGCTCGGCCCATGGCAACGCGTTCTTCTCTGGATTCGGGCGCTTCAAGCGGATCGTGCTGTTCGACACCCTGGTGGACAAGCACCCCGAGGCCGAGGTGGAGGCCGTGCTGACGCACGAGCTGGGCCACTACAAGATGCGGCACGTCCTGACCGGGATGGTGCGCTCGGCCGTCATCCTGTTCGCCGGTCTGTTCGTGGTGGGGTGGCTGAGCCGGCAGCCCTGGCTGCTGCCCAGCTTCGGCATCGAGGCACAGGACGACGCGCTGGCGCTGGTCGTGTGCGTGCTGGCCGTGCAGATGGCCGGGCCGTTGCTGGGGGTGGCCGGCAACTGGCTCAGTCGGCGGCACGAGTTCCAGGCGGACGCCTTCGCGCGCTGCCTGGTAGGGGCTGGGCCGATGGTGGCGGCCTTGCAGCGCTTGGCGCTTGAGAATGCAAGCTTCCTGTGCACGGACCCGCTGTATGCCCTGGTCACCTATAGCCACCCGCCCGTGCCCATGCGGGTGGAGCGGCTGTTGCAGGAAGCATCCGTGCCGGCGTGACGACTTCTGGATACCTTGGCTGGTAAGCCAACGTCCGCTTCTCGCACAACCTGTCTTTGTAGCGGACTGTCCGTTACCGGCCCATTTGGCCTGGCAGCCAGTCTGCAACGTGCCCCCAGTGCGTATGATACCAAATCACGGACAGGGACGCGTTACTCGGACGTTGGGTTCGTAGACGGGATCGTCCAACCGGCACGAACGTGCCCTCCTGCAGGAAGCGCAGCAATTTGACCTGCATCGGTGCGGGCATTTCGCCCACCTCGTCCGGGAACAGCGTGCCGTGATGCGCTGTCTCAACCAACCCAGGTTGGTCGCGGTGCGCGCCGGTGAAGCTGCCCTTCAGATGGCCGAACCACTCGCTGTCCAGCAATTCGGCCGATAGCGCGCCGCGGTGCACCGGCACGAAGGGGCCACGCGACCGGGGGCTGGTGGCGTGCAGGGCGCGGGCAATCAGCTCCTTGCCGGTGCCGGTGTGGCCGAGCACCACCACACCCACACTCGTCCGCACGAGCCAGCGCACCATCTCGCGCAGCCGCTCCATCACCGCGGAGCGGCCGACAAGGCCCAGGTCATCCGCGTCCTCGCGTCGGCGCAGCTCGACCAGCTCAGCATCAAGCCGTGCCTTGAAGAACGCTCATCGCGCGACGGCTTCCCGTAGCCGGCCGAAGCGACCGGGGTCGCCGCGCGACGAGCGAGCGCGAGAGCACGAATAGCCGGGCAGCAGCGACACAGCCGCCGCCTCATGCCTGCCGGTCCGAGAAGTTAGTTGCGGCGCCCTCACGTCATCGCAGCCACCAACTCGGTGCCGCCGTAACCGCGGCCATACGAAGATGTACATGCTCGGTCGATAGGGGAGCGGCAGGTTCGGAAGCAGGGTTGAAGATGAAGAGGGGGGCAGGAGCAACAAGGGTTAGCCCCAAGGAGTATCGATGCAAACGCAAGCAAGTCACGCCCACCGGAACCCGACCTGGGGTTATGGCAAATGACAGATGACGGGCGGCAACGCCAACGCCAGGACTACAGCCCCGATGGCTTTTCTCGAGAAGGATACGGCGATCGACCGCCTTGCTGAGCTCTACCGCGCTGCGGGCCGCTGGATCGAACCCCGTGAACTCGACAGACAAGGAGGATAGGCGGCCCTCATCCGTGAGTCGCTCTGGCGCCACGGCCTTCGCTGGGGGGCCGTGAAGTCGATGCTGCTGGCTCGCCATCCTGACCTGCCGCGTCAGACCGGTCTGGTAGCCGTGGATGGCACCGCGATGAGCACGTCGGCGGAGGTCAAGGTCTTGAACGCCGTGCTGGCGATGGACCCGAGGCCGCACGTTCGCACCAACGTCAAGCTGGGAGATCGCGCCGGCTACGAGACGGACCTGCTGGTTGATGGGCGGGTCATCGTGGAGGTCGCGATGGTTGCCATGGACGCAGCCCAGGACGACTGGTTGCGGGCGCAATATCGAGAGCGGCTCAGCTCGAAGTTGCACTTCTATAAGTGGGCGCTACACCGTATGCCAGTCATCTTCTGGGCCGATGATATCGCCGACGATCATCGACTGGCGTCGCGAGTGAGTTATATTGCCGAGATCCTCCGTGCGGCTCCACCGCGTTTGATGGAGATGGCGCGATGACCGAGGTCTACTTCCTCGACCTGCGGGCACAACTGGCGGCGGCTCTACAACGACCGCTCACGCCTGCGGAGGCGCGCTTCCGCATCAAGCTCTGTCTCGCCGACATTGGCAAGGAGCTCTTGCTGTCCGATCTGCTCTCGCCCGAACTTGAGGCTGACCTGGCAGATCCGTTCGGCATCGACGACGTGGCTGCGCTGGAGGGCATCGTCGTGGGGCTTCGCAAGCAGCTTTCCCACCTGCCGGAGGTCGCGTGCCGATTGCCCGTGCTCTCGTTCTGGATCGCCTCGCTCGGCGGCCCGGCCTCTCAATGGCACCTGGGACGCTACGTCGCGGAACTCGCCCTTCCGACCGCCCAGCACATCCCGCAGTGTCCATCCGGGGAACCCGAGATGGCGGCCGGTCTGGAACGGGCGTGGGTCGAACATGAAAATGGGCTGACCGATATGAGCATCACGACCGACCCGGCGGAAGCCGCGCTGATCAACATCTGCTCCAAGGCCGCGGCAGCGTTCCTCGTCTTCAAAGAGATGGAACGCGCGCTGGACGTCCCGGCGCAGGATGCCTCGGACTTCATGATGAAGTGCCAACAGGCCGACGCGTCGCAGCGTCGCTGGAATGATCTGTTGGACAACGTCTGTCGATTGCCGGCGCGTTCTGCTCCAGGCCGTTACGCCAAGCATCGTCTGGCAGAACTCCTGGGTAGACTTGAACCCTCCGCGCCTCAGAGTCGATCCAAGATCATGTTGTTTTCTGACATAGGCGTCGGAGCATTAGCCTGATTGATGCCCAGCGTAGGAAAGCGAGGGCGTTGCGGTTCAGGCGCTCCCAATTTGGCCAAGCGTCGGCAGCGGTTCAGCCAGGCGATCGTGCGTTCGACGATCCAGCGTTTTGGCAGCACGACGAAGCGAGCGACGTCGGATCGCTTGACGATCTCGATGTTGACCTGGCTGCAGACGTGGGCCAACCCGTCCTGAAAGCGTGGTCCCTGGTAGCCACCGTCGGCATAGAGCTTGAGCAGGAACGGGTAGAGCCCGAACAACGAGGCCATCAGCAGCACACCGCCATCACGGTCTTGGATGTCGGCGGCATGTACGATCGCTTGCATCAGCAAGCCTTGCGTATCGACAAGGACGTGGCGCTTCTTGCCTTTGATTTTCTTGCCCGCATCAAAGCCGGGCGGGTCCGAAATCCCCCTTTTTCCGCGCTCTTGACACTTTGACTGTCGATAATGGCCGCAGTCGGGCTCGCTTGGCGCCCTGCCTGCTCGCGGCAGGCGACGTAAAGCGCGTGGTGCAGTCGGTCGAGCGTGCCGTCGTGCTCCCAACGCTTGAAGTAGAAGTTGACCGTGCTGCGCGGCGGCAGGTCCTTGGGGATCGCGGCCCACTGGCACCCGGTGCTCAGCACATACATCAGCCCGTTGACTATCTCGCGCACATCCACCGTCCGCTTGTTGCCACCCCGCTTGGCGCGAGGGATCAGCGGCTTGGTCAGCGACCACTCGGCATCCGTCAGGTCGCTTGGATATCGCAACCTACTACGGTCATACCGACCGCGGTTCTCAACCGTCCACATTCCACCGCCCTCGCGACTCGACGCAAAAACGATGGAATCACAACCGACTCACCAGACTCAACATGTTCTTGGATCGACACTCAGGACGGCGCGTTTGAACGCATCATCGTGTCAGCGAGGGAAGACAAGGCCCGCTTTGGCTCTGGCTAATTGGTAAGGCGGGTAGAAACAGAGAAGGCGTTGCGCATCTGCTCAAGGCGGATGCGCGAACGCTCCAAGTTGTTACTTGTGACAGAGCATTTCATATGCTTGTTGCTTCAATATGTTCTCGCGGTTCGAATGCCAAGCCGGGCCGCCTGACGTCCGATCCCAGTTCCGTGGCCGGCCAGTTCACGAGCCCACTTGTTTGGGCGAGTTGCTACGCGAAGAAGTGTTTCCTGCCATTAACCTGTCCGTGACCAAGGCGGCAGCTCTCCTGCGCGTCTCGCGGCAGGCGTTTCATGCCGTGCGAGGCGGTCGCGCTGCCATCACGCCGGAGACGGCAGTGCGGCTGGCAAGCTATGCGGCAACAGCCCTGGCTTTGGCTGCGCATGCCGCGGCTAGTCCGGCTGTCCGCCCACGGGGACGCGTTCCTGCCGCGTGCCCGCCTCCTGCTCGCAGCGCACCAGGATGCGGTGGGCTCGTTCGAGGCCGAGCGGCGCCGGCTGGTGGTGGGGATAAGCCAGCACATCGTGGGCACCGGGCTTCCGTTCCTGTTGCGCAGGATGGGCGCGGTCGAGCCGGCCCTCGTGCTGGACATGCGGGTGGCGATCTCGATGGAGCTGCTCACCGTGTTCGGTGCGGGGGAGCTGGACGCCTCTATGGCATGCCGCCGCGGGTGCGCGTAACCGAAGTCATGGCGGACGTGGCGCAGGCAACCGGTTTCACCGCTTGCTTCACCTACCTGCGCGCTGGCCATCCACCCGCCGACGTGCCGGCCCAGCTGGCCGCCATCCTGGCCGAGGGCACCATCTCGACTTATCCCCCATGACCGACGCGACCCACGGGCTCAGCTACCGCCAATGGCCCGGGCGCTTGATTGTGCCAGGTGGTCCGTGCCGTGGATGGGACAGTTATGACCATGGCAGATTTCCGGCCATCCAACTCGTTGCCCAGGTGGGGCAGGGTCAGTGGTGGGGGTAGAGAGCCGAAGCTACCTGCAGCGCGTTGCTATTGCGCGCTAATTGGCGGACAGGGTGGGATTTGAACCCACGGTACGCTCACACGCACGGCGGTTTTCAAGACCGCTGCCTTAAACCACTCGGCCACCTGTCCGCAGCGCGCGCTATGGAAAGGGTTTCGCGGCGTCGCGCAACCCTTTATCCAGCAGGCACGTCACGTCGGAATCGGTCTCCATGTCGCGCCAGGTCGTCGCCTTCGCCGCCGCCACCCTGCTCAGCCTGCCCGCCGCCGCGGCCCCGTTGCAGGACAACGCCAATATCTTGACGCTGCAGGTCGAGAACGATGCAGTTTCCACGCTGAAGGGCACGTCGGACCAGTATTACACCAGCGGCCTGCGGCTGGGCTGGACCTCCGGCACCAACCAGGTTCCGGCCGCCTTGCAAACCGCCGCCAACCAGATCTGGGGCGACGGCGTGCAGCGAGTCAGCCTGGACCTCAGCCAATCCATTTTCACGCCGCGTGACACGCAAACCCGCAACCCGTCGCGGGAGGATCGTCCGTACGCGGGCATCCTCGGCCTCACCGGAGCGCTGATCCACGACACGGGCGCGGCACGCACGGTGCTGTCGGTCATGGTCGGCGTGGTCGGGCCGGGTGCCGCCGGGGAGGACGTGCAGAACGGTTTCCACAACCTGATCGGCGACACGCCCAACCGCGGCTGGCGCACCCAGTTGCGCAACGAGCCACTGTTCGAGGTGACGCCGGAACGCACCTGGCGGGTGCCGCTCGGCGACTACCAGGGCGTCTCGTTCGAGGCATTGCCCAACGTCAAGCTCGGCTTCGGGCTGGAGCGGAACTACTTCCAAACCGGGGTGATCCTGCGGCTGGGGCAGGGGCTGGACAGCGATTACGGCGTTGCCCGCATCAATCCCGGCTTCTCCGGCACCGACGCCTACACCCCGACCCGGCCGTTTGTCTGGTACGTGTTCGGCGGCGTGGACGGGCAGGTGGTGGGCACGGACGTGACGCTGACCGGCAACAACTTCCAAAGCAGCCGCCACGTCGCCACCAAGTGGGACGTGGGCGAGTTGGAACTGGGCGCGGCGGTGATCTATCGCGGCGTGCGGCTCACCTACACCCAGGTCTGGCAGACGCAGGAGTTCAGGACGGCGAAATCCGGCCTGTTCAGTTTCGGCTCGCTCGCCGCATCGGTGCGGTTCTGATGCGCCGCCGGGTGCTGCTGGGCGGCCTGGCCGCCACGCCGCTCGCCGCGCGGGCGCAGGATGGCTTCGGCGGGTTCCTGTCCGGCGTGCGGGCGGAGGCGCGGCGCAGCGGCATCCGGGACGCCACGCTGGACGCCGCCTTCGCGGGGATCAGCCCCAATCAGAAGGTGATCGACGCCGACCGCAAGCAGCCCGAATTCACCATGACGTGGACGCGCTATCGCGGCTTCACCATGTCGGACAAGCGGATCGCCCGCGGCCGTGACGCCTACGCCGCCAACCGCGACCTGTTCGCCCGCGTGTCGGAGCGCTACCGGGTGGACGTGGCGCCGATTGCCGGCATCTGGGGGCTGGAAAGCAATTTCGGCACCGACACCGGCAGCTACAACGTGATCGAGGCGCTGGCGACGCTGGCGTGGGAAGGCCGGCGTGCCGCGTTCTTCCGCAGCCAGTTGCTCAGCGCGCTGAAGATCCTCGACCATGGTGACGTGGTGCCCGGCCGCATGATGGGGTCCTACGCCGGGGCGATGGGCCAGCCGCAATTCATGCCGGATTCCTACCTGCGCTACGCCGTGGATTTCGAGGGCAATGGCCGGCGCGACATCTGGGACAGCCGCGCCGACGTGCTCGCCTCCATCGCCAACTACCTGGCAATGTCCGGCTGGCGCTATGGCGAGCCAACCTGCCAGCCGATCACCGTGCCGCCGCAGATCGACGCCGGCAGCGTCGGGCGGGACGTGAAGCGCCCGCTGGGCGAGTGGCAACGCATGGGCGTGCGACGAGCGGACGGGTCTGCCTTCAGCCGTCCCGACCCGGTCGGCGCCGTGGTGATGCCGGACGGTGCGGGCGGTGCGGCGTTCATGGTCTATGCCAACTTCACGGCGATCCGCCGCTACAACCCGTCGGATTTCTATGCCCTGGCGGTAAGCCTGCTGGGCGACATGGTGAGTTGAGCGTCCGCTCCGCCTCCGTCCTCCTGTTTGGGGTCGGGCTGGCCGGATGCGGCCTGTTCGGCCGGCCGGCCTCGCCGCCCATCCCGGCGCATTACACGGTGGGAGCCGCCTACCAGATGGGCGGGGTGTGGTACTACCCGAAGGACCAGACGGAGTACGACGCCGCGGGCCTGGCCGCCATCGCCCCCGCGCAAACGGGCCTGACAGCGGATGGCGAGCGGTTTGACCCGACGGCGCTGGCGGCCTCCCACCACACGCTGCAACTGCCGGCGATCGCCCGCATCACCAACCTCGAGAACGGTCGCCAGGTGCTGGTGCGGCTGAACGATCGCGGGCCGGTCAATCCCGGTCGCCTGGTCGGCCTGACCCGCCACGCGGCGGACCTGCTGGGCGCCACCGACGGCACCCAGGTCCGGGTCGAGTTGGACAGCGATATGACCCGCACGCTGGGTGACCAGGTGGGCGGTGGCCCGAAGCTGGCGGTCGCCGCCGCCCCGCTCACCACCGTGTCCGCCCAGTCCCTGGCGCCGCCGCCCGGGGTCGGCCAGTCCGCCCGTGGCCGGGTGGCGCCCGGCGGCGGACAGGCCGTCTCCGCCTCGTCGGGAGGTCCGGCGGCACGGGTGCCCGAGCGGCTGCCGGATCAGGTCGTGCAAGGCGCCCCCAGGCCCGGCGCAATCTATCTTCGCGCCAGCGAGTTCAGCCGGGCCGATTATGCGGGACGCGTGGCCGCCCAGCTCACCGGCCTGCACCCGGACGTCGAACAAGTGCACGAAGGCCGCAGCGAGCGGTTTCGCGTGCGCGCCGGGCCGTTCGCGTCCGTCGCGGCGGCGGACGCGGCACTGGACCAGGCACGACGTGCCGGCGTAATCGACTCCCACTTGGTGGTGGAATAGGAGCAACCCATGACTCCCAACCTGACCCGGCGGCTCCTGCTCGCCGCCGCGCCGAGCCTGGCCGCCGCCCCGGCGCTGGCCCAACGCCATGCCGCTGCCGCCCACGCCCCGCGTGCCGGACACGGCAAGCCCGCAGACCCGGTGGCAACCGGCAGCCCGGCCACCACGCCGCTGGGCCCGATCGACACCGCGGCACGCTACGCCTTCATCGTGGACTTCAACACCGGTGCCTCGCTGCTGGACAAGGATGCGGACGTCCAGCAGCCGCCGTCCTCCATGACCAAGCTGATGACGGCCTACATCGTCTACAGCATGTTGAAGATCGGCCGGCTGAAGCTGGATCAGGATCTGCCGGTCAGCGACAAGGCCTGGCGCATGCAGGGCTCCAAGATGTTCGTGCCGCAGGGCGGCAGCGTGAAGGTCGAGGACCTGATCCGCGGCATGATCATCCAATCGGGCAACGACGCCTGCATCGTGCTGGCGGAGGCGATCGCCGGGTCGGAAGACCAGTTCGTCGAGCAGATGAACGCCAAGGCTCGGGATCTGGGCCTCACCAACACCAACTACGCGAACTGCACCGGCTGGCCGGATGCGACGCAGCACATGAGCTGCCGCGACATCGCCACGCTGGCGTCGCACATCATCCGCGACTTCCCGGAATACTACCACTATGATAAGGAAACTTCGTTCAAGTACAACGGCATCAACCAGGAAAACCGGAACTCCCTGGTGCAGAAGGGCCTGGCTGACGGGCTGAAGACCGGCCACACGGACGCGGGCGGCTACGGCCTGGTGGGCAGTGCCGAGCGCGGCGGCCGGCGCGTCATCGTGGTCGTGAACGGCCTGACCTCCATGCACGCGCGGGCCGAGGAAAGCGAGCGGCTGCTGGAATGGAGCTTCCGCGAGTTCGAGAACGTGACGTTGTTCACCGCCGGGGACACGGTGGAAACGGTGAAGGTCTGGCTGGGAACGCAGCCGACGGTGCCGCTGGTCGGCGGCCGTGACCTGGTGATCACCATGCCGCGCCAATGGCGCAACACCGCCAAGATCGAGGTGCAATATGCCGCCCCGGTCTCCGCGCCGGTGGGCCGCGGCGACACGCTGGGCAAGCTGGTGGTGAGCGGCAAGGGCGTGCCGGAGATGGAAGTCCCGCTGCTGGCGGGGGCGGACGTGCCGCGCCAGGGCCTGCCCGGGCGCGCCGTGTCCGTGCTCAGCCACTACGTGCTCGGAAGCTAGGCCGCACTGTTCATCACGCTGGAAGGCGGCGAGGGGGCGGGCAAGTCCACCCAGGCCAGACGGCTCGCGGCCTGGCTGTCCGGGCGGGGCAGGGCGGTGCTGCTGACGCGGGAGCCCGGCGGCTCGCCCGGCGCGGAAACCCTGCGGGAGTTGCTGCTGTCAGGCCGGCACGACTGGGCGCCCGATGCCGAGACCTTGCTGCACTTCGCCGCGCGCGCCGACCACATCGCCTGCACCATCCGCCCGGCGCTGGCCGCCGGCATGGTGGTGGTGTGCGACCGCTTTTACGACTCGACCGTGGCTTACCAGGGGTATGGCCAGGGCGCCGACCTCGAGCGGATCGACGCGCTCGTGGCGCTGTTGGGGATTGTCCCGGACCTGACGTTGGTGCTGGACGTCGCCGAAGACGTCGCAGCCCGGCGCATGGCGGCCCGCGGCCGGGCGCAGGACCGCTACGACCGGCTCGGCGCCGGCTTCCACGCCCGGGTCGCCGCCGGCTTCCGGAGCATTGCCGCGGCTGCGGCGGGGCGGTGCACCCTGGTCGACGCCAATGCCGGGGCGGACACGGTGTTCAGCGCGGTTGCCCGGATTGTCGCCCCTTGCCTCGCCGAGGCCGGATGAGCCTGGAACCGCGTGAAAACCCACGCTTCTTTGGCCACGCCGCCGCCGAGGCACAAATCCTGGACGCGATGCGCAACGGCCGAATGCACCACGCCTGGCTCATCACCGGACCACCGGGCGTCGGCAAGGCCACGCTGGCCTTTCGCTTCGCCCGCCGGCTGCTGGCCGGGCCGCGCGCCGGCGACACGCTGTCGCTCGACCCGGCAGACCCGGCATTTCGCCGCATCGCCACCGGCAGCCATGCCGACCTGCTCACCGTGGAGCGGGAATGGGACGAAAAGAAGGCCCGGCTGCGCGGCGAGATCGTGGTCGATGACGTGCGTGCCGTGTCCGCCTTTCTTCGCCTGACTCCGGCGGAGGGTGGTTGGCGCGTGGTGGTAATCGACGGCGCCGAGCACATGAACCGCAACGCGGCCAACGCCCTGCTGAAGATGCTGGAGGAGCCGCCGGCCAACGCCGTCCTGCTGCTGACCTGCGATGCGCCAGGCCGCCTGCTGCCGACGATCCGCAGCCGCTGCCGCCGGCTCGCGCTCTCGCCGCTTGCCTCGTCCGAGATGGAGGCGGCCTTGGCCGAGGCCCTGCCGGACACCCCGCCTGCCGAGCGCGCCAACCTGGCCGAGATCGCCGTCGGCTCGCCCGGCCGGGCGCTGCTGCTGGCGGAGGAGAAGGGGCTGCAGCTTGCCACTCTCGCCGCCGAGGTGCTGGACGCGGTGCCAGGCTTGTCCAAGCTGCGCGCCTTCGCCATCGCCGAACAACTGGGCGGCCGGGCGGAGGACCGCTTCACGCCATTCATGACCCTGCTGCGGGACGCCCTGTCCGGCATCGTCCGCCGCGCCGCCCGCGGTGCGCCGGAGCGGCTGGCGGACCTGCGTCCCCTAGCCGCGTGGGTCGAAGTATGGCAGTCGCTGGGTCAGATCCAGACCGAGACGGAGCGCCTGAACCTGGACCGGCGCCAGGCTCTGCTGTCCTCCATCGCATTGCTGAACGGGCCATGAGCGACACAGTCTACATCACCACGCCGATCTATTACGTGAACGGCGCCCCGCATATCGGCCACGCCTACACCTCGGTCGCGGCCGACGTACTGGCGCGGTGGATGCGGCTGCGGGGCAGGGAGGTGTTCTTTCTTACCGGCACGGACGAGCACGGGCAAAAGGTGGCGCAGGCCGCCGCCGCCGCCGTCAAGGACCCGCAGGACTTCGTGGACGGCCTGGCCGCCGAGTTCCGCGACATGGCCGTGCGCATGGACATCTCCTTCGACGATTTCATCCGCACCACGGAGGAGCGGCACAAGCGCGGCTGCGCCGCCCTGTGGCAGGTGCTGGCCGAGCGTGGCGAAATCTACCTCGGCCATTACGAAGGCTGGTACGCCCTGCGCGACGAGGCGTTCTATGCCGAGGATGAGGTGCTGACCCGCCCGGACGGCACCAAAGTCTCGCCGTTCGGCGCCCCGGTGGAGTGGGTGAAGGAACCCAACTACCTGTTCCGCATGTCGGCCTGGGGCGACCGGCTGCTGGCGTTCTACGAGGCCCATCCGGAGTTCCTGGGGCCGCTGTCGACGCATAACGAGGTCGTCAGCTTCGTGCGGTCCGGCATGACCGACCTGTCCGTCAGCCGCGCCACGCTGCGTTGGGGCGTGCCGGTACCCGGCGACCCGACCCAGGTGATGTATGTCTGGGTGGACGCGCTGGCCAACTACATCACCGCGCTGGGATATCCTGATACGACAAGGCCCTCGTGGCGCTTCTGGCCAGCGGACATCCACTTCGTCGGCAAGGATATCGCGCGATTCCACGCCGTGATCTGGCCGGCGTTGCTCATGGCCGCCGGGCTGCCGTTGCCCAAGCGGGTTTACGCCAATGGCTGGTGGACCGTCGAAGGCGAGAAGATGAGCAAGTCGGTGGGCAACGTCGTCGACCCGCGCGACCTGGTGGCGGAGTTCGGGCTGGACGTGCTGCGCTACTTCCTCATGCGCGAGATGCCGTTCGGCAATGACGGCGACTTCAACCGCCGTGCCCTGATCAGCCGCATGAACAGCGAGTTGGCAAATGACCTTGGCAACCTGTCGCAACGCGTGCTGTCGCTGATCGCCCGCAACTGCGACGGCTGCCTGCCGGACCGCGCCGCCGCGACCGAGGAAGATGCGGAACTGCTGGCGCAAGCCGCCGCGTTGCCCGACGCGATGGAGCCGAAGCTGTTGCGTCAGGCCTATGGCGAGGCATTGGAAGAAGCCTGGCGCGTCATCCGCGCCGCCAACGCGTATATCGACCGACAAGCGCCGTGGGCGCTGCGCAAGACCGACACGATCCGTATGGCCGCGGTGCTGAGGGTCCTGGCGGACACGCTGCGTGAGATCGCGACCGTCCTGCAGCCGTTCATGCCCGGCAGCATGGCCAGCATGCTGGACCAGCTTGGCGTGCCCGCCGACGCGCGCAGCTTGGCGGCGCTTGCCATGCCGCTGCCCGGCGGCCTCAGCCTGCCGCCGCCGCAAGGCATCTTCCCGCGCTACACCGGGGATGTCGCCTGAGATGCTGGTGGATTCACACTGCCACCTTGATTATTTCGCGACCGACTTGCCCGATATCCTGTCGCGCGCGGCCACGGCCGGGGTAGGGGAGTTGGTGACGATCGGCACCACGCTCGAACAATCCTTGGCGGTCCGCAGCCTTGCCGAACAGCACCCGAACGTCTGGTGCACGATCGGCGTGCACCCGCAAAGTGCCGCGCTGGCTCCGGTGCCAAGCCCGGAATCCCTGGCCACCATGGCGCAGCACCCGAAGGTCATCGGCATCGGCGAGTCCGGACTGGACTACTTCCACGAGTCTGCCCCGCGGGACGTGCAGCAGGCCTCGTTCCGGGCACATATCCGCGGCGCGCGGCTGGCGGGCGTGCCGCTTTGCATCCACGCCCGGGCCGCCGACGACGACATCGCCGCGATCCTGCGGCGGGAGCGGGCGGAAGGCGGCCCGTTCGACTTCCTGCTGCATTGTTTCTCTTCCGGCCGCGGGCTTGCCGAAGCGGCGCTGGAGATGGGCGGCTACTTCAGCTTTTCCGGGATCCTGACCTTCCCAAAATCCATCGAGAACAAGGAGGTCGCTCGCGACGTTCCGGCCGATCGGCTGCTGGTAGAAACCGACTCTCCCTACCTGGCGCCGGTGCCGTTTCGCGGCAAACGCAACGAACCGGCCTACGTGGCCAAGACGGCCGCCGTCCTGGCCGATTTGCGCGGCATGACGCCCGAGGAACTCGCCGCGCTGACGACGGCGAATTTCCGCCGCCTGTTCCGCCGCACCGCCTGATGCGCGTCACCGTGCTGGGCTGCGGCGGCTCCGCTGGCGTGCCGCAACTCGGCGGCGCCGATGGTCGCGGCGATTGGGGCGCCTGCGACCCGGCCGAGCCGCGGAACCGGCGCACGCGATCCTCCATCGTGATCGAAAGCGCCGCCGGGCAACGCATCCTGATCGACACCGGCCCGGACATGCGCTCGCAATTGCTAGCAGCCGGTGTGCCGCGGGTGGATGCCGTGCTGTTCACCCACAGCCATGCCGACCACATCACCGGGCTGGACGACGTCCGCATCCTCAACCGCATCGCCAACGTGCCACTGCCGGCGTATGGCACGGAAAAAACGCTCGCCGATCTGGCACGCCGGTTTGACTACGCCTTCCTGCCATGGCGGCCACCCGGTTTCTTCCGCCCGGTGATGGTGCCGCAGCCGTTCCAATTCGGCGATCGCTTGGAGATCGCCGGGATGCACGTGCAGGTGTTTGAGCAAGACCATTACGTGTTGAAGACGGCCGGGCTGCGCGTGGGCCGATTCGGCTATTCGACCGACGTGGTGGCGCTAGACGACGCCGCCTTCGAAGTGCTGCGCGGCGTCGACACCTGGCTGGTCGGTTGTTTCCAGCGCCGGCCGCATACCACGCACGCCCATGTTGACCGTGTTATCGAGTGGGCCCAACGCGTCGGCGCGCGCCGGACAATCCTGACCCACATGGGGCCGGACCTGGATTGGGCCTGGCTGACGGCGCGGCTGCCGAGCGGCATGGAGCCTGGCCGGGACGGAATGATCCTGGATACCGACGATTAACCAACCCGCTTCTTTCCATAATATACATTATGCGACTTTGACATACGCGGCTGGTCAGCCGTTTTGCGGCGGCTGACCCTTCTGCACGGTCACCTTCCCGCCGTCAGCCAGCGTCACCGGCGGGCTCAGCACCACCGACTCACCACCATCCAGGCCGGCGCGCAGTTCCACATGGGTGCCGAAGTCCCGGTAGATGGACACGTCCCGCATGTGGACCACACCGTCCCCACCGACCACCGCAACTCGCAAGCCTTCGCCGTTGAAGATCAGCGCTTCGGCCGGGATCGTCACGCCGGGCGCCGTGCGTGGGATGCCGATCTCCACGGTGACGTAAAGGCCGGGGCGAAGCGTGCCGTCCGTGTTGGCCACGTCGACCTCCGCCTGCATGGTGCGCGACGCCTGGGCCAGCGCCACCGCGCTGCGGGCCACCGTGCCGTTGAACACCCGGCCGGGAAGCTCCTCGACCCTCACCTTGGCCGGCAGCCCGTCATGGATCCCAATGGCGCCACTTTGCGGCACGCTGACCTGCACCCGCACCATGCTGTCGCGAGCCAGCGTGAACAGCACGTTGCCGGCACCGTTGCTGTCCGCACTCACCAGGTCGCCGGTATCAACGCCGCGGCTGGTGATGACGCCGTCGAACGGCGCGGTGACTTGCTCATACCCGGTCAGCTCCTGCAGCCGCTTCACCGTCGCATACTGGGCGGCCAGGTTGGCTTCCGCCACCTTCACCGCCGCCTGAGCCGACCCCAGGCTGGCCTGCGCGCCCACCAGGCCCAACCGGGTGTTGTCCGCGTTCTGCTTGGTTTCCCAGCCCAAATTGGCCAGGGTGGACGTGCGGCCGTTGGTGACCTTCGCCAGATCGCTGTTCGAGGCCGCCTGCCCTACTTGCGCGTTGGCCTGCGCCAAGGCGGCCTGCGTCTGCACCAACTGGGCGTTGGCCTGCGCCAATTGCTGGTCCAGATCGGGCGCGGAAATGCGCACCAGCAAATCCCCTGCCCTCACGCGGCTGCCAATATCCACCCGTCGCTCGGCGACATACCCGGTCGAGCGCGCGTACAGCGTCGCCTGGTCAAACGCGCTGACGGTGCCCGGCAGCGTGAACGGCACCGGCCCATCCTCCCGCTTCGCCGCCGCGACCCGCACGCTGGGCACGAAATCCTGCGTTTGGCGCTGCGTCTGCGACGCTTCGGCCGCGCGGTCGTAATGCCCCCACGCCCCCCACCCGAGCAGGGCCACGGCGATCAGCCCGGCTAGCGCAAGCGGCCGCTTCGGGATTGGACCGACCGGCTTGGCCTCGGGTGCAGCCGCCGGCGCGTCCGCTTCGGCCTTGGCAGCGTGACGCCGCCGGAACACGCCGACGCCCAACAGCACGGCAGCGCCAGACAGGCCGGCCGCCAGGAGGGAGCGCCCGCGCGGGTGCGGCCCAGGCTTGTCTGCGCTCATACGTAATTCTCCAGCGGCTTGACCTCACGGCCGCGCAGAGCGGCGTAGAGGAACGGCACGAAGAGCAGGGTCGAACAGGTGCCGACGGCAACGCCACCCAGCACGGCACGCGCCAGCGCCGCGTTCTGCTCACTGCCGTCGCCCAAGCCCAGCGCCATCGGGATCAACCCCACGAACATCGCCCCCGCCGTCATCAGCACCGGACGCAACCGGGTCTCACCCGCCGCGATGGCCGCTTCAACGGCGTTGCATCCCGTCCTCTCCCGATGCTCCCGCGCGAAGGTGACCAGCAGGATCGAGTTGGCCGACGCAACCCCCACGCTCATGATCGCACCCATCAAGGACGGGATCGAGATCGTGGTTTCCGTGATGAACAGGCTGGCGCAGATGCCGCAGAACGCCAACGGCAATGCCAGGACCACCACCAGCGGGTCGCCCCAGCTTTGGAAGTTCAGCACCATCAGCAGGTAGACCGCGACCAAGGCGACCGCCAGGCCCAAGCCGATACGCTCGAACGCCTGGTCCTTGGACAGGATCTGACCGCGAACGGTGATCTTGTTGCCGGGCGGCAGTTGCTTCTGCAAATCCTGCACGATCGGGTCGATGTCGGACTCGATCCCGCCGAGCGGCCGGTCCTGGACGTTGGCCAACACGTCGTAGGTCGGCTGCGTGTTCTCGTGGCTGGCGACGAGCTGCAAGGCCCGCCGATGCAGCGTCGCGACGTTGGACAGCAGGTTGGGCGCGCTGGCACCGTTGTTGGACACCAGCAGCGGCGTGTTCTCCACGTCGCTGAGCGAATTTGTGCGATACTCCGGCGTCTGCACCGCCAACTGGTATGGGATGCCGCTGCTCGGGTCGGTCCAGAAGTTCGGCGACACCTGGTAGGACGACGACAGCGAGGTGTTCAGGTTCTGCGCCACCTGCTGCTCCGTCAGGCCGAGTTGCGCAGCACGGATGCGGTCCACGTCCACGAAGAACTCCGGCGCGTCGACGATCTGCTGCAGGTGCACGTCCACCGCGCCAACCACCCCGCGCAGCCGGCGCACTACCTCCTGCGCCACCTGCAGGTCCTTGACCCGGTCCTTGCCCGACACCTGCACGTCGATCGGCGCTGGCAGGCCGAAATCCAGCACCTGCGTGATGATGTCGGATGGCTGGAAGTAGAAGATCGCATTAGGAAAGCGGTCCCGTAGCACGACGCGGAGGTTACGCATGATCCCGTTCGTGGAAGGATGGTCATCCTTCAGCGACATCAGGATCTGCCCGTCATTCAGCGCGACCGTGGAGCCGTCGGTGAACGCCAGGTTATAGTTGTTGGACGGCAGCCCGATATTGTCCAGAATCAATGCGGTGGACGGCACCTGTTGGCGGATGGTGTCCTCCACCTGCTGAAACAGCCGCTCGGTTTCCTCGATGCGCAGGCCCGACCGGCCGCGGACGTGCAAGGTCAACGAGCTGGCTTCGATCTGCGGGAAGTAATCCTGCCCGACGAACAGGAACAGGACGCCGCCCAGCACCAAGGTTACGCCAGCGGTGCCGAGCGTGACCCAGCGCCGCGCCACGGCGGCGTGCAGCAACGCGCGGTAGCCCCCGCGGAACCGCTTGAAGCCGCGCTCGAACGCGGCATGGATGCGGCCGAAGACATTCGGCTGCTTGTCCGTCTTCTCGTTGCGCCGGGCATGCTCCGACTTCACCAGCACGTCGATCATCACCGGCACCAGGGTGCGGGACAAGGCGTACGAGGCGAGCATGGCGAACACGACCGCCAGCGCCTGCGGCGTGAACAGGTATTTGGCCGCGTCGCTCAGGAACAGGACAGACACGAAGGCGCAGCAGATCGACAGGGTGGAGATCAGTGCCGGCTTGGCGATGCCGGACGCGCCCTCGACCACGGCGTGGCGGAACTCGGCGCCCTCTTCCATCAGGCGATAGGTGTTCTCGATGGCGACCGTCGCGTCGTCCACCAGGATGCCGACCGCCAGTGCCAGGCCACCCAGCGTCATGACGTTCAGCGTGTTGCCCAAGGCGGCAAGCACCACCAGCGAGGTCAGGATCGACAGTGGGATCGATACCAGCACGATCAGTGTGGACCGCCAGGAGCCCAGGAACATCAGGATCATCAGCCCCGTCAGCCCGGCGGCGATGGCGCCTTCGCGCAGCACGTCGTTGATGGCGCCGGACACGAACACCGACTGGTCGAAGAGCGGGCTGATCGTCAGCCCCTTCGGCGCCGCCGCGCGGATGCCGGGCAGCAGCGACTTCACCGTGTTCACCACCGACAGGGTGGACGCGTTGCCGTTTTTCAGCACCGTGAGCAGGGCGCCCCGCTTGCCGTCCGCACGGACGATGTTCTGCTGCACCTGGTTGCCGTCGCGCACGAAGGCGACGTCCTCCACCAGGACGGGCGCGCCGTTGACGATCTTGATGGGGATGCGGTTGAGCGCCGCGACCGTCGTGGGCGTGGCGTTCAGCTCCATGGTGTACTGAGTGTCGCCGATCTTGGCCTGCCCGCTCGGCTCCGTCAGGTTCTGCGCCGTGATGGCGCTGACCACGTCCGCCGGCGCCAGGCCCAACCCTTGCAGCGCGTGCAGATCCAAATCGACCATGATCTGCCGCTGCTTGCCGCCGAACGGCGCCGGCAGGGTCGCACCAGGTGTGGAGGTGATAGCCTGCCGCACCCGATACTGCCCATAGTCGAAAAGCTGCTGCTCGCTGAGGCTGTCCGACGACAGTGCCAACTGGATGACCGGCACCGCCGAGGCGCTGTAGCGTACCACGACCGGCGGTTGGATGCCCGGTGGCATGACGGCGCGGATGGAGTTGGTGGAGGCGACGATCTGCGAAATGGCCAGGTCGATGGACACGTCCGGCTGGAAATACACCTTCTCGATGGCGACGCCTTGCAACGTTTGGCTCTCAATGTTGCGGATGCCGTTGACGTTATTGGACAGGCTGAACTCGGAATAGGTGGTGACCCGCTGCTCCATCTCCCGCGTGTCGAGGCCGGTATAGGTCCAGATGATGGACACGACCGGGATGTCCACGTTCGGCAGCACGTCTTTCGGCATCACCACGATGGCGCCGACACCGCCCAGCAGGATCAGCAGCGACATGACGTAGACGCTGATGCGGAACTTCAGTGCAGCCTTGACCAGCCCCATCGAACCCCCTGCGGCAGTGCAGCATACCGAGATGGGGCGGCGTCAGGCATTGGCAGGTAGGATCACGCAGGATTGTCATTGCAGCTCCTCGCCGCCTTGCAGCCGGACGAAATGATGCGCCACGCCGGTGGCGGACGGGTTCCGCGGAACGGCAAAATCTGTCATTCTGCAAAGAGTACAAAATTGAAGAGGTTACCGATGCCGCGCCATGCCTTGTTGCCAACCCTCGCGCTGGTGACAGCGTTTGGCGGAAGCGCCTTCGCGCAAACACCGCCCACTGCGGAGCAGGCCCACTCGATCGAGGCGCAGATCGGCGCCTGGCTGAAGCAGGCGACCGCAGGCACGGTGACGTTGCCGGCTCGACCGGTGGAGATCACGCCCGAAGGCGATCATTTCCTGGCGCGGGTGCCGCTGGCCGAGTTCGGCAACGTGCAGCCTGCCAACTCCGCCTTCACCACGAAGCTGCGCGCGCTGGACGGAACCCGTTGGGCGCTGGACGACCAGCAGGTCACGCCGGACATGACCTTCACCACGACGGAAATGGTGCCCGACCAGCCGGACGCCAAGGACCCTAGCCCCAACGGCCAACACAGCGAGACTGCGACCTACCACGTCGTGGTCGGCCAGCAGGATGTCCACGGCACGTTCGACCCGACCTACACCACGGCGACCACCAGTGGCGGCACGGTGGCCTCGATGGAGATCACCAAGACGGGCGGCGTCGGACCGTCCAGCACGCATTTCGGCCGCTTCACCAGCCAAACCAGCACCCAGCCGGTCGACCCGGCGCATGTCAACGTGCTGTTGGACGGGACGGCAGCGGACTACTCGATTAAGGCGTCCATGCCGGACGGCACGGATTTGAGCCTCCAAGCGGCCCAGATGCACATCATGAACGCCGTGTCCGGGCTGACGCATGACCAGATCGTGCCGATGATCCAAACGGTGGCCGAGCTGAGCCGCATGCTCCAAACGAAGGTGGCCGACGACAGCGCGGACGGCCCCACGCCGGAGCAGAAGGCGGTGTTGCACTCCCTGCTGACGAAAGCGCACGGCTTGCTGACGGGGAGCAAGCTTGACGAGTCCTTGCAGGGTGTGAAGTTCGATTTCGGCGGAAACGGCGGGTCGCTCGACAAGGTCGACATCAACTTCGGCGGTGACGCACCGCAGGATACCTTGTCTGCCGATCTGGGCTTCACCCTGGATGGGCTGAAGGTGGACGGGCTGCCGCCGAACCTGGCCGCCTACCTGCCGACGCATTTCACCATGCACCACACCGTGTCCAACATCAGCGTGGCGGCGCTGACGAAGATGGGCCTCGACGCCACGGCGCCCACGCCAGCCGGCCAGGCCCCTGCCGACCCGAACCCGGATCTCCAGAGCCTGTTCGGCAAGGGCGGCATCAATTTCGGCTTCGACAAGCTCGAGCTGGCCGTGATCGGGACCACGCTGACCGGTACCGGCCGGTTCGTGGCGACGACGCCGGAAGCCGTGAAGGGTCAGGCGGAGTTCACCGCAAAGGGCCTGGACGCGCTGGTCACCAAGATGCAGGCGGATCCGATGTTGGCACAGGGCGTCCCGGTGGTGATCTTCCTGAAGGGCATTGCCCGCACCACGGCGGACCAGTCCGTGTGGCAGGTCTCCGTGGACAACACCAAGATCCTCGTCAACGGGGTCGATTTGTCGGCCATGGCGGGCGGCTTCAAATAAGCACACGCTCCCTCCGCAACCCGGAGGGAGCCACCCTGCCCGGCTACGCGGCCTTGGCCTGGTTGGCGATACGGTTCAGGCCGCGCAGCGTTTCCCGTGCGGTCTTGATCCGGTCGTCCACCGCCATCTCACGCGAGATGGCCAGTTTGTGGTCCGGACGCAACCGGATGCCGCCCTTCTGGGTGCCGAGCCAGGCGACCAGCCCGCCCGGGTTGCTGAACGCATTGCCGCGAAACTGCAGCACCATGCCTTTCGGCCCGGCTTCCAGCTTTTCCACCCCCGCTTCGCGGCAGGCTCGTTTCAGCGCCATGACCTGCAAGAGGTTGTCGACCTCGCCGGGCAAGGCACCGAAGCGATCCACCAACTCCGCGGCCATGGCCTCGCTTTCGCCGTCCGTTGCCAGGGTGCCGATGCGGCGATACAGCCCCAACCGCACCGGCAGGTCGCGCACGTAGGCTTCGGGGATCAGCACCGGCAGGCCCAATGAGATGTTGGGAGTCCAATCCCGGTCGTCCGACTTGCGGCGGCCGCGTTCGGCCCGCATCTCGCCGACCGCGTCCTCCAGCATCTGCTGGTACAGCTCGATGCCGACCTCGCGGATGTGGCCGCTTTGCTCGTCGCCAAGCAGGTTGCCGGCGCCCCGGATGTCCAAATCGTGCGAGGCGAGGGTAAAGCCGGCGCCGAGCTGGTCCAGCGTCTGCATGACGTTCAGCCGCTTTTCCGCCGCGCCGGACAGGCGGTGGGTGGCCGGCCAGGTCAGATAGGCGTAACCGCGCTGCTTGCCCCGTCCGACCCGGCCGCGAAGCTGGTACAATTGCCCCAGGCCGAACATGTCGGCGCGGTAGATGATCAGCGTGTTCACCGCCGGCATATCAAGCCCGCTTTCCACGATGTTGGTGGACAGCAGGATGTCGTATTTGCCGTCGCCGAACTCGGTCATCACCCGTTCCAGCTCGGTCGGTGCCAGGCGGCCATGCGCCTCCACCATGCGGGCTTCCGGCACGATCTCCCGCAGCCGCTCCGCCATGCGGCCGAGGTCCTCGACCCGCGGCACGACGCAGAAGATTTGGCCGCCGCGGAACCGTTCGCGCTGGATCGCCTCGCGGGCCACCACGCCGTCGAACGGCATGATGAAGGTGCGCACCGCCAAGCGGTCCACCGGCGGCGTGGCGATCAGGCTCATTTCCCGCACACCGGTCAGCGCCAGTTGCAGCGTGCGCGGGATCGGCGTGGCCGACAGGGTCAGCACGTGCACATCGGCCTTCAACGCCTTCAGCTTCTCCTTGTGGGAAACGCCGAAATGCTGCTCCTCGTCCACGATCAGCAGGCCGAGGTCGGCGAACTCGATGCCCTTGGCCAGCAGCGCATGGGTGCCAACCACGATGCCGACGCTGCCATCCGCCATACCGCGCCGGGTTTCCGCCGCATCCTTCGCTGTGACCATGCGGCTGAGCTGCCCGATCTTTACCGGAAGTCCCTCAAACCGCTTGGAAAAGGTGCGAAAATGCTGCCGCGCCAGCAGCGTGGTGGGGACGACGACGGCCACCTGCGCCCCGCTCATCGCGGCAACAAAGGCGGCCCGCAGGGCGACCTCGGTCTTGCCGAAGCCGACGTCACCGCAGATCAGCCGGTCCATCGGGCGGCCGGCGGCCAGATCCTCCAGCACGTCGCCGATGGCGCGGGCCTGGTCCTCCGTTTCGGCGAAGGGGAAGCGGGCGCAGAACTCGTCCCAGGCGCCTTCCTGCGGCGTCAGGCTGGTCGCGTCGCGCACCCGGCGTGATGCGGCAGTGCGGATCAGCTCCCCGGCCATGTCGCGGATGCGCTGCTTCATGCGCGCCTTGCGGTTCTGCCAGGACGCACCGCCCAGCTTGTCCAGCGTGGCGCCACCCTCGGCGCCGAAGCGGCTCAGCACCTCGATGTTCTCGACGGGGAGGAACAGCTTGTCGTCGCCGTCATACAGCAGGCGCAGGCAGTCATGCCGGGCGCCGCTGACCTGCAACGTGACCAGCCCGTCATAGCGGCCGATGCCATGGTCCTGGTGAACCACCAAATCACCCTCGGCGATCTCGGTCGCCTCGGCGATGAACTGGTCGGCCCGCTTGCGCCGGCGCGCCGGACGGCTGATGCGTTCGCCCAGCAGATCCTGTTCGCCGACGACGCCCAGATCGTCGGCGACGAAGCCGCGCTCCACGCCCAGCGTGACCAGCACCACGTGGTCGCGCGGGGCGACGCGGACCTTCTGCCAGGTTTCGGCGACATGCGCCTTCAGCCCGTTCTCGCGCAGCAGGTTGGCTAGCCGCTCGCGGGAGCCGCGGGTCCAGGCGGCCACCACGCAGCGGCGGCGGTCCCGCGCCCAGGTGGCGGACTGGTCGGTCAACTGCTTGAACACGTCGCTGTTCGCGTGGGTGCCAGCCTGGGTGAACAACGCCCCTGGCCGGCCCCCGGCGTCGATGCCGTCGGCCCCGTCCGCCTTGCCGTAGGGGCTGAACTGGAACAGCGGCCCCATGGACAGCATCTCGTCCCACTCGGCCTGGTCGAGATACAAGCGGCCCGACGGCAGCGGGCGGTATGGGACCTCACCGTCGCGCGGTACGGCTTTGCGGGCGTCGAAATGGTCGGCGATCATCTCCAGCCGCGCCGCCAGCACGTCGTCGGACAGCGCGTCGAAGCTCACCGCCGCGTCGGGCAGGTAGTCGAGCAGGTTTTCCATCGTGGGATGGAACAGCGGTGCCCAATGCTCCATTCCCGGATGGCGCCTGCCGTCGGAGATCGACTGGTAGATCGGGTCCTTTGCGGCGTCGGGACCAAACAGCTCCCGCCAGCTTTCGCGGAAGCGGCTGATGCTGGCCGGGTCAAGCGCGATTTCCGACACCGGACGCAATTCCAGCCGATCCACCCGGTCGGTCGAGCGCTGGGTGGTGGCGTCGAAGTGGCGGATGCTTTCCACTTCCTCCCCGAACAGGTCCAGCCGCACCGGGTCGTGCTCGCCGGCGGGGAAGATGTCCACGATGCCACCCCGCAGGGCGTACTCGCCGGGCTCCATCACCGTGTCCGCGCGGCCGTAGCCGTTGGCTTCCAGGAAGCTAGTCAGTGCGCCCGCCGCCATGGTGCCGCCGGTGCGCACGGTAAGGCTGGCATTGCGGAACACGCTGCGCGGCGGGACGCGCTGCACCAGGGCGTTCACGGTGGTGAGGATGATGCGCGGCCGGCCCGACGGCTCCAGCAGGCGGGCGAGACAGGCGATCCGTTCCGACACGATCGCCGGGTTGGGCGACACACGGTCGTATGGCAAGCAATCCCAGGCGGGAAAGCGCAGCACCTCCACTTCGGGCGCGAAAAACGCCAGCGCCTCGTGCAGACGGGCCATGCGGCTGTCGTCGCGGGTGGCGTGCAGGACGCTGCCCTGGTGCTCCGCCCGGCGGCGGGCCAACAGCAGCGCGTCGTATCCTTCCGGGGCGCCATAGATGGTGACGGCGGCCATCACGCCACCACGGCGGCGCGCATCGCGTGCAGCAACGGCGCGTGACGCCCGTCGGGGATCGGCAGACGGCCCATCAGCCAATCGGCCAGGTCCGGGTCCGGCAAATCCATCAGCGCCTCGATCGCGTCGAGTTCGCCGTCACTGAACTGCATCAGCCGGGGCGCGACGAAGCCGCCGATCAGGCGGTCGGTTTCTTGGGTGCCGCGGTGAGTGGCACGGAACAGGATGCGACGGCGTCGCGGATCGGGCTCAGTCATTGCGGCTGCATATAGCGGCGCAGATGCACGGTGTCAGCGGGTCGGGCCTGGGGTTAAGGTGCAACCAACCGTGCCGCTTTCCGGGGGCCCTTCGCTCCGATACCCTGCGTACATGGACCATCGCGACGAGACACCCTCCCCTCCGCCGGCCGACTGGCTGGATGCGCTCGACCGTGCCGAAGCAGAAATCGCCGCCGGGCGCATAGTGACGCTCGAGCCCGTTCTCGCAAGGATGGACGAAAGCGTCGTTCGATTGGAGGCCAAGCAGGTCCGGAAGGAAGCCGCTTCTGCCAAGTCGTGATTGCTGCCAGCCCGACTGCCGAACGCCAACTCGATGCCTTGCGGACCTACTACGAGGACAAAGGGCGTCCTGAGGCAATAACGTCCCTGGCGAGCGCCTTGCGACAAGCCTCCATTCGGATCGAGCGAAGCCCCGATGACGGGCTTGCCGAGCCGCGGCCCTACCCTGAGATGGCGCGTGCTGGTCGGAGATGGGTCAAGGAAGGGCGCTATTGGATCGCCTACAGCACGACAACGCCGCCCGTCATCCTTGGCGTATTCTTTGATCAGGCGGACCTACCACGACGCGCCCGCTAGACCGCGCGACGGACATTTCGTCTTAGGCGGCTTCCGCCCTGCCCCTGGTCACCACCGCGCCCCCTAGCTATGAGCCGGGCGTGGACGATCCGCTGGCCCCCCTCCTCGCCCCCGTGTCGGACCTGCGCGGCGTCGGCCCGGCCACGGCGGAAAAGTTGGGGCGGCTGACCGGCGGGGCGCGGGTGCGCGACCTGCTGTTCCACCTGCCCGACAGCTTCATCGACCGGCGCAGCCGCTCCACGGTGCGCGACAGCGTGGCCGGCCAGATCGTGACCTGGATGGTCGAAGTCGCCGGGCACGAACCGGCGGCCAAGCCCTCCCACCCCCACCGCGTGCGGGTCACGGACGGCACCGCCTTCGCGGAAGTCGCGATCTGGGACAAGCACCGGCTCGCCCACCTCATGCGCGCGCGCAACGGGGCGCCCTATATGGTGAACGGCCGGGTGGAGGCGTTCGGCAGCCGCCTATCCATGCGCGACCCGGCCTACGCCGTGGCGCCGGAAGACGAGGCGCTGATCCCGCCGGTCGATCCCGTGTGGCCAATGACCGCCCGGCTATCCACCCGCGAACTCCGCGTCGCCATGCGCGCCGCCGCCGCCCGCGTGTCCGACCTGCCGGAATGGCACGATCCCGCCCTGTTGCGGCGGGAACGCTGGCCCTCCTTCCGCGATGCCCTGCTGGGCCTGCAATGCCCGGCCGAGCCGCCCGTCCCGCAACTGCGTGCCCGGCTTGGTTACGACGAGATGTTGGCGCACCAGCTCGCCATGGCCTGGATGAAGGCGCGGGAAAAGCGCCGCCCCGGCCGCACCCTGCGCGCCACCGGGCAGATGCGAACGGAAGCGCTGCGGCGGTTCGGCTTCGCCCCCACCCCGTCGCAGGCGCAGGCGTTGGCGGAGATCGATGGCGACATGGCCGCGTCCCGCCGCATGCTCCGGCTGCTGCAAGGCGATGTCGGCTCCGGCAAGACGCTGGTGGCGCTGCTGGCCATGTTGGGCGCGGTGGAGGCCGGCACCCAGGCCGCGCTGATGGCCCCGACGGAGGTGCTGGCCAAGCAGCACCTGCGGACGTTGGAGCGCCTGGCCCCCTGCCCCGTCGGGCTGCTCACCGGCTCCGTCACCGGGGCGGCGCGGCGCAACCTCTTGCTGCAACTCAACAACGGCCGCCTGCCCATCGTGGTCGGCACCCACGCGCTGTTCCAGGAGGCAGTGGAGTTCAAGGATCTCGGCCTGGCGGTGATCGACGAGCAGCACCGCTTCGGCGTGGAGCAACGCCTGCTGCTGGGCGGCAAGGGCGAGCGCACCGACCTGCTGGTGATGACTGCGACGCCGATCCCGCGCACCCTGCTGCTGACGCAATGGGGCGAGATGGAGGTCAGCCGCCTCACCGAAAAGCCGGCCGGGCGGCAGCCCATCCGCACCACACTGCATTCCCTGGCAACGCTGGACGGCGTGATCGACGGCATCGGTCGCGCCCTGGACCGTGGCGAGCAGGTGTACTGGGTGTGCCCGATGGTGTCGGAAAGCCTGGTGACCGACTTGGCCGCCGCCGAAGCGCGGTTTGCCGAGTTGCGCGGCCGCTTCGGCGCACGCGTGGGCTTGGCGCACGGCCAGCAGGACGGTGGCGTGCGCGATGCGGCGCTGTCCGCCTTTGCCGCCGGGCATACGGGATTGCTGGTTGCCACCACGGTGATCGAGGTCGGCGTCGACGTGCCCGGCGCCAGCGTCATGGTGGTGGAACACGCCGACCGCTTCGGCCTGGCGCAACTGCACCAGCTGCGCGGCCGGGTGGGGCGGGGCGCGGCGCAAAGCTACTGCCTGCTGCTGCACGAGGACGGCCTCACCGAAACCGGCCGCCGCCGCATGACGCTGCTGCGCGACACGGAAGACGGCTTTGCCATCGCCGACGAAGATTTCCGCCTGCGCGGCGGCGGCGACCTGCTCGGCAAGCGGCAATCCGGCCTGCCGGGCTTCCGGCTGTCCGACCCGGAAGCGCAGGACGGCATGCTGCGCATGGCGAACCGGGACGCCGCCGTGCTGCTGGACCGCGATCCGAAGCTGGAAAGCGAACGCGGCCAGGCCGCGCGGCTGCTGTTGCGACTATTCGACCGGCGCGCCGCGCTGGAAACGCTCAGCGCCGGCTGACGGCGGCGCTTACCGGCCGATCAACGCCGCCGCCGCGCGGTCCGCATCGACGTCGCTCCCCGCCAAGCCCGCCGCCACGCTGGCTTGGTCCGTTTCGGTGCGGTTCTGGCTCATCTTGCGCTTGCCCTCCAGCCGGGTGATCGGGATGCGCAGCCCGACGATCCCGCGCAGTTGGGCCGCGACGAACGGCGCCGGTGCATCGCTGACCGCCCAGGGCTCGGGCCGCTTTTGCTCGTGCAGCTCGGTCAGCGTGGTGACCACGCGCAACAGCCGATCCGCGTCCTCGAAGAACTCGACCGGGCCGTAGGCATGCACCGCCATGTAGTTCCAGGTCGGGACGACCTTGCCGTCGATCTGCTTGCCGGCATACCAGGACGGGCTGACATAAGCGTCCGGCCCCATGAAGATCACCAGCGCCTCGGTTGAAGCCGCCGCCTTCCATTGCGGGTTGGCCTTGGCGACATGGCCGTACAGCACGCCCTGCCCGCCTTCCGCGGCGTCCAGGAACAGCGGCAGCGGGGTTGCCAGCAGGCCCGACGGGCCGCTCGTCACCAGGCTGGCCAGCCGCGCGGCTTTTATCCAGGCGTGCAGCGTCGGCAGGCTGTCTTCGCGAAACGCGGGTGGGGTGTACATCACGCGGCTCCTTCAGGCGGGTCGTCCGTTTCACATCAGGCCACCGGGCGCCTATCCGCCGCCGCCGTCAGCTCCGCGGAGGCCTTGCCCGATCGGCCGCTCAACTCGTCGCCGGCATCCGGCGCCAGCCGCGCGCAGGTGGGTGACGCCGCCAGCGACACGACCGCCACCACCAGGAACGCCACGCTGTAATCCACCAGTAGCGGTTGGGCATGCCCGGTCACCGCCAGCGAACCGGCAAGCGCCGCCGCCGCCGTACAGATGCCCAGCGTCAGCATGAGCTGCTGGAACGTGGTGTAGAAGCTGGTCGCCGAGCTCATCTGCCCGCGCCCGATCTCCGCATAGGCGATCGTGTTGTAGGCGGTGAACTGCAACGACTGGAAGAACCCGCCCACCAGCAGCACCGCATAGATCAGCGCGGTCGGCCAATCCGGCCGGAACGACGCGATGGCGGCCAGGAAGATCGTGGAGGTGAGCCCGTTCCACATCATCACGTTGCGGAAGCCCCAGCGCCGCAGGATCGGCTTGGCCGCCCCTTTCATCAGGATCGACCCGGCACTGCTGGTGAACGTGATTAGGCCGCTTTGCAGCGCCGACATGCCGAACCCCAGTTGCAGCATCATCGGCAGCAGGAACGGCACCGCCCCCGCCGCCACCCGCGTCAGCCCGCCGCCCACCACGGACAGCCCGAAGGTCGGCACGCGCATCAGCGAGAAATCCAACACCGGCTGCGGGTGCCGGCGGCTGTGGCGCACGTACAGCGCGCCGCTGCCCAGCCCGGCCGCCACGATCGCCGCCGTCAGCAGCAGCCCGCTTTCGCCGCGGCTTGCCAGCTCCAGCCCGAACATCAGGCAGGACAGCGACACGCCGGATAGCAGCAATCCCCAGCCATCGAAATCGATCCGCCCCTGCTCCTTGATGTCGCGGATGTAGAGCGTGGCCAGCGCCATGCCGAGCACGCCGATCGGCACGTTGATGTAGAAGATCCAGCGCCAGGACAGCGCCGTCACCAGGAACCCGCCGACCGGCGGGCCCAGCACCGGGCCGATCGTCGCCGGCACCATCAACCAGGTCATGGCGGACACCAGTTCGCTCCGCTCGACGGAGCGCAGCAGCACCAGCCGGCCCACCGGCACCATCATCGCCCCGCCGATGCCTTGCAGGATTCGCGCGCCCACCAGTTCCCACAGCCCGTTCGACAAGCCGCACAGGATGGAGCCGAAGGTGAACAGCGCGATGGCGTAACGGAACACGGTGCGGGTGCCGAACCGGTCCGCCACCTTGCCGCTGGCCGGGATGAACACGGCGAGGCTGAGCAGATAGGCGGTCAGCGCCACGTTCATCTGCAAGGGATCGACGCCGAAGGTGTGAGCCATGGCCGGCAGCGCGGTCGCCAACACGGTGCCGTCCAACTGCTCCATGAACAACGCGCTGGCGACGATCAGGGCCGTGGTCCGCACCGACACGTGGGACAGCCGTTCCCGCGAGCGCAGCCGGGCCTGGTAGCGCGCCCGCGCGCGGATGCGGCGCCGATCCTGGGCGTTGACGGCGCTCGTAAAGATCGCGTGCAAAGGCATTGGTAGATCATCGCGCGATACGCGGTCGTCGAAAACCGCCCATCGTGCATGGCGGATCGCCGAGGGCCGCGCTATGCGGATGGCGATGCGGCATTGGACTTTCCCCGTGGCGGCGCTGGCCGTGGTCCTGGTCGGTGGCGGCCTGGCAGCGGCGGTGCTTCGCCCCCCTCCAGCCCCGCCGAAGCGGGCGGAACTGCAACTGGCCCTGCCCGTGCTGGCAGCCAAATATCGCCTCGCCGACCGCATCGAGTTGGTGCAGGGCGCGGCCGTGCTGTGGCTGGAACGCCGTGGCCAGGTTTGGGGCTTGGCAGAAGCCGGTGGCTATCCGGTGCGGCCGGAGGCGGCGGCAGCGTTGATCGACGGGCTGATGGACTTGCAGTTGCAGCAGTCTGCCCCGATGCCGACAACTGACGGTACGCTCGTGCGGGTGCTGGCCGTGTCTGGCGAGGTGCTGGGCACGATCATCGTTGGCCCCGAAGCGGGTGTCGTCCGCAAGCCCGGCGCGGCCACCGCCTGGCAAGCCGCGCCCTTCCTGCAGGTGAGCGCGAACGCGGCGGATTGGATCGACCTGCATCTGCCCTTGCCCGAGGCCGCGGTCCTCGACCGTGACGGGGCGGCGTTGCGGCAAAGCCTGGCGGCGCTGCGCTTCACGGCCGTGCGGGCGAGCCCGCAAATCCGCCCCTCGCCGGTCCGGACGATCCAAATGGCGCTGTCCGACGGCACGGCGAAGCTGGATGTCGGACGGCTCGCCGGGCAGGACTGGCTGCATGTGTCAGGCAGTTCGGCCTGGGCACGCGGCCTTGCCCCCTACGCGTTCGCCATCCCGTCCGGCAGCCTGACGCCGTGAGTCGGGAATACCCGGCAGTTCCGATGGTCGGCATCGGTGCGGTCATCCTTCGCCCCGGGTCCGTGCTGTTGGTCCGCCGCGGCAAGCCGCCCGCCGCTGGGCAATGGAGCATCCCGGGCGGCGCGCAGGAGCTGGGTGAAACAGCCGAGCAGGCGGCACGGCGCGAGTTGATGGAGGAAACCGGCGTGGAAGCCGGCCCCCTCACCCTGGTCGCGAACGTCGACAGCATCCACCCCGATGCCGACGGGCGTATCCGCTTCCATTACACGATCCTGGACTTCGCCGGGCTTTGGCGCGCCGGTGAACCAACGGCCGCCAGCGACGCGGGGGAGGCTGCGTTCTTCCCGTTCGAAGCCTTGGAAGGGCTCGGCTTATGGAGCGAAGCCTATCGCGTCATAACTGCGGCGCGTAGTCTGCTGAAAACATAGCCGATTCAGCTCCGACGACGGCGGGAGTTCGGCGCCTTCTGCGACGTGGCAGTGGTCATGGCGGCACCCGCCAGCAGCACGCCGATCGCCGCCGGCAGCAGCCAAGGCGGCCGGACGAGCAGCGACGTCACCGGCCTTTCCCACAACCAAGCCGAAACATGCGTGCGGACATACGCCTCGACGGACGCGAAATGCAGGTGGTCGAAGGCGTTGAGCGCCTCCCCCAGCGTGATGTCCTGCGGCCCCAGGGTTGCCACGGCGATCGAGCCCACCAGCAGGGTGGCCGCCATGACGGCGAGGATCTTTGCCAGCATCAGGTGAACAGCCGCTCGTTCTGCTTATCGGCGTACAATCCGGCGACCCATTGGCCGTAGCCATTCCAGATCACCGTCGGCACCCGCTCGCCCGTGCCCAACAACCGCTCGGTGGCCTGGCTCCAGCGTGGATGCGGCACGGCAGGGTTCACGTTGGCCCAGAAGCCGTATTCTTCCGGCTGCAACGCATGCCACATGGTTTCCGGTTGCTTGTCGGTGAAGGAGATCTTCACGATCGACTTGCCGGACTTGAAGCCGTACTTCCACGGCAGATGCAGCCGGATCGGCGCACCGTCCTGCTTCGGCAGTTCCTTGCCGTACATGCCGGTCACCATGAAGGCCAGGTCGTTGCCAGCCTCCTCGATCGTGCAGCCTTCGACATACGGCCACGGATACAGGCTGGAGCGAAGGCCTGGCATAACCCGGGGCAACTGCGCCGATTCGAACACCACGTATTTCGCGCTGGACGTCGGCATGGCGACCTTCAGCAGGGCGGACAACGGAAAGCCCGTCCAAGGCACCGTCATCGCCCAAGCCTCGACGCAGCGGTGCCGATACACCCGATCCTCGACCTGCACCTGCTTCAGCAAGTCGGCCAGGTCCATGGTTCGCGGCTTTTCCATCATGCCGGCAAGCTCAACCTGCCACGGCGACACCGGCATGCGTTGCGCCGCCCGCCAAATCGACTTGTCTTCGCCGAACTCGTAGAAATTGTTGTAGGTGGTGGCGTCCTGCTCCGGCGTGATCGGGCGTCCGGCAGGGTATTTCGGGTTCGGGTCCGCCAGCGCCGGGCTGGCCGTCGCCAACAACCCGGCCGCCGCACCGGCCATGAGCGAGCGACGTTGGAGGACCACCGCCTCCGGTGTCACCCGGTTTTCCGAAACTTCCCAGCCGCGACGCCGATGGATGAACATGAAGAGCCTCGCTCTGTCGTCAGGCAACCATATAGGCGCCTCAGCGGGGCTGGATACTGCCTCGCCAAGGCGTCCAGGTAAAGATTGCTCGCACATAGCAGAGCGCGGGCGCTCGGCGACTTACGATCAGGTAATCCGTGGCGCCGGGCGCCGGCATCGGATAGCCTGCCGCCGCGCCGAAGGAGATCGTCACCGTGGCTAAGCCGTTGCACGCCGCCATCCTTGCTGCTGCCGCCTTGTCGCTGGGCGGCTGCCAAACCGTCTTCGACACGGTCGGCGTGGCGGTGCCACTCAGCGCCAGCGAAACCCGGTCCTACAACGGCAGTTATCAGGGCACCATCACCCAGGTAGTCGCCAGCGGCGCGGGATGCCCGACGGAGCGTGGCGAGCGCGTCATCATGGTCGGCGACGGCGTGCTTTGGTATGCCTACACCCCCGTCACGCTGTTCGAATCGCCGGTGAATTATGACGGCACGATCGACGCCGTGTCCGGCACCTCCCACATGACCGGCCGCGTGGTCGGCGACCATCTGGACGCGATGGTGAAGTCGCCGAACTGCGAAACCAAGCTGTCGATGGACTACATCTACAACCATTCCTGACCGCGCCCGCGGGCGTCAGCCCGGGACGGTCAGGTCGGTCAGCCGCCGGTGTTCGTCCACCGCCGAACGGTCCGTCAGCCCTGCGATGTAGTCGGCGACCGCCAGCGCGGCGCGGCGCGAATCGGCCTCCCCCGCCCGCCCGCGCCATTCGTCCGGCAGGGTCGAGACGTCGTCCACCAGCAGGGTGAACAGATGCTCCGTCAGCCGGCGCGCCTTGGCGCTCATGCGGTTGACGCGCCAATGGCGATACATGCGTGCGTGAAGGAAGTCCTTAATGGCGTCGTTGGCTTCCGCCATCGCCGGGCTGAAGCCAACGACCGGATGGCGTGACCGCCGCACCGCGTCGGCATCCCCGGGCGCCAGCTTCACCAGGCGACGCGTCGTTTCCGCCGCCAGGTCGGACGCCAACTGGTTGATCACGCGCCGAATGGTTTCGTGGCGCAGCCGCGACGGCGGCACGTCCAGGCTGGCAACCCGCGCCTCCTTCAACGCCTCCCGCACCAGCGGCAGGTGGCTGATCTCCTCCGGCCCGAACAGCCCGGCGCGCATGCCGTCGTCCAGATCGTGGCTGTGATATGCGATGTCGTCCGCCGCGGCGGCGATCTGCGCTTCCACGCCGGGCTGGCTGTGCAGGTCCAGCTTGTGGCGGCTGTCATACTCGGCGATGTAGGCCGGCGGCTTGGACAGTGGGCCGTTATGCTTGGCCAATCCTTCCAGCGTTTCCCAGGTCAGGTTCAAACCGTCAAAGGCGGCGTAGCGGCTTTCCAGCAAGGTCACCACGCGCACCGCCTGCGCGTTGTGATCGAAGCCGCCCCAGGGCTTCATGCCGCGGTTCAAACCCTCCTCCCCCGCATGGCCGAATGGCGGGTGGCCTAAATCGTGGGCCAGCGCCAACGCCTCGGTCAGGTCCTCGTCCACGTGCAATTCGCGGGCGATCGAACGGGCGATCTGGGCCACCTCGATCGTGTGGGTCAGTCGGGTGCGGAAGAAATCGCCCTCGTGGTTGACGAACACCTGCGTCTTATACTGCAGCCGGCGAAACGCGGAGGAGTGGATGATGCGGTCGCGATCCCGCTGCCACGGCGACCGGGTGGGCGCCTCCGGTTCGGGGTGCAGCCGTCCGCGGGCGGTTTCAGGCCGGACGGCATAGGGTGCGAGCGCCATGCCCCGCGGCGTAGCACCTGCGTCCGCGCCCCTTCAATCATGCCGCGTGCTGGCCTATGTTCACGCCATGGAACACGCATTCGCCGTCAGCGACCGGGCCGCCGAGCAAATCGCCACCATCGTGGCCGCGCAGCCCCGCCCGGCAGCGTTGCGCGTCGCGGTGCTGGCCGGCGGGTGCAGCGGCTTCCAATATCGGTTCGAGTTGGACGAGACGGTGCAGCCGGACGATCTGGTAGTGCAGTCCGGCCCCGCCCGGGTGCTGGTGGACCCGGCCAGCCTGGACCTGCTGGCCGGCGCGCAACTGGATTACACGGACGAGCTGATGGGCAGCCACTTCACCGTGCGCAACCCAAACGCCACCAGCGCCTGCGGCTGCGGGACCAGTTTCGCAGTCGATTGATGTCGGACGCCCCGCTCACGCTCGAGTCCCGTTTCAGCCCGTGAAGATCGCCACCTGGAACGTCAATTCGGTCCGCATCCGGGAGCCGCATGTCTGCCGCTGGCTGGAGCGCGTCGAGCCGGACGTCCTGCTGTTGCAGGAGATCAAGTGTGAGCAGCCGGCCTTTCCCGCCGCCACGTTCAAGGCGCTCGGCTATGACAGCGTGGTCGCCGGGCAGAAATCCTACAACGGCGTGGCGATCCTCAGCCGGCTGCCACTGGAAGTGCACCACGTCGCCCTGCCCGGCCTGCCGCCGGACGACGCCCAAGCGCGCTACCTGGAGGTAACCGCGGCGGGCGTGACCATCGGCAACCTGTATTTGCCAAACGGCAACTCCGGCGGCGACGCCGGCTATGCCTACAAACTCGCCTGGATGGACCGGCTCGCCGACCGTGCGGACACGCTGCTGGCGAACGACACGCCGTTCGTGCTGGCTGGCGACTACAACGTGTGCCCGGCGGATGTGGACTACGCCGCGGGCACGCTGCCGGCCGGCGACGCGCTGGTGCGGCCGGAAACACGGGCGCGGTTCCGCCGCATGCTGTGGGCGGGTCTGACGGATGCGGTGCGCGTCACAACGCCCACGGGTCCGATCTACACATTCTGGGACTACCAAGCCGGCGCGTGGCAGCGGGATCGCGGGTTGCGCATCGACCACGCCCTGCTCTCCCCGGTCATGGCGGACCGCCTCGCCTCCGCCGCACCCGATCGGAGCGTACGCGGCGAGGACCAGCCGTCCGACCACGTGCCGGTGCTGGTGACATTCGACGACTGACCCGGCTTGATCGTGTGGCCGCTCCGCATCCTCGCCTGCCTGGTGTTGCTGGCAACCCCAGTCCTGGCAGCGTCGCCGCCGCCATTGGCCGGCGCTGGCTGGTTGGTTGATCAAAGCGCGCAGTGCACGGCCGCCATCGCCGCGGCGGAACAGAAATACGATTTGCCGCACGGCCTGCTCGGCAGCATTGCCAAGCTGGAAAGCGGGCGCCCCATCACCGGCCTCGGCGACATCCGCGCCTGGCCCTGGACGATCAACGCCGACGGCCAAGGGCTGTTCCTGGACAGCAAGGCCGCCGCGCTCGCCTGGGTGCAGCAGGCCCAGGCGACGGGGCAGCACCACTTCATCGATGTCGGCTGCATGCAGGTCGACCTGCCCTTGCATCCCGGCGCCTTCCGCTCCCTGGAAGAGGCTTTCGACCCCACGGCCAACACCGACTACGCCGCGCGTTACCTACGCTCGCTGCAAGTCGAGGCGCATGGCGACTGGAATGTGGCGGTCGGGCTCTACCATTCCCATACGCCGGATCTAGCGGCCGACTACCGCAACCGTGTGGCAGCGGTCGGGGCCGGCATCCTGACGGGGATCGGCGGCCCGGAGCCGCTGTATGCGCGGGCCTTGCGCCAGGGCACGCTGCACCTGGCATTGGCCGGCGGTGGGATGTTGATCGTCAACGTGCGCCGGCAGCCCCGCGCCCGCCCGCAAAGGGCAATGAGCCGGTGCCAAATCGCCGCCGTGCTGAACCCGCTGCTCGCCAACCGGGTTCGGGGCTGCGGCGGCCGCGGCTAGCGGCCTACTTGATCTTGGCTTCCTTGAACGGCACGTGCTTGCGCGCCACCGGGTCATACTTGTTCAGCTCGAGCTTGCCGGTGGCGGAACGGGCGTTCTTCTTCGTGACGTAGAAGTAGCCGGTATCCGCCGTGGACACGAGGCGGATCTGAATGGTGTTGGACTTGGCCATCGGAGTTCTCTGCTGAAGGGCGGTATGCCTGGTCGCGGAAAATGCGCATGCCCGGCGGTGCGGTCAAGGGCGTCTGTCGGCGCCTTGGCATCTCCTTAACGCCTCCCGGACTACCCTGCCCCGATCGTTCAGCAGGAGGCTGGATTGGGGACCCAGAACGGGGCTGCCGCCCATCAGCGCACCGGCCACGCCGCGCATCGCCACGCCTTCTTGCGCAGCGTCTACACCGAAGGCTGCGCACAGCAGGCGAAGGGCCAGCACCAGGCCGCCGCCAAGTCCTTTTCCGCCGCCATCGCGGCGGCCCCCGACTTTGCCGACGCGGTGCAGAACCTCGGCGTGTCGCTGTTTGCCCTGGGCCGGTTCGCGGACGCCGCGAAGGCGGGTGCAACGCTGGTGCGGCTGCGGCCGGGCGACGCCGGCTCCCACTTCAACCTCGGCATGGCTTTGCTGTCCGACGAGCGCGCGGCCGAGGCGGTGGAGCCGCTGCAAGCAGCGGTGCGCCTGGATTGCGGCCAAGCGAAGCACCACCAGGCGCTGGGACGCGCCCTTGCCGCCACGGAATGCAATGCAGAGGCAGTGGTCGCCCTGATCAAGGCGGCGGAGCTGCAATCCGACGATGCCGGCCTGCTGGCCAACGTGGCCGGCCTGCTGGTGGAACTGGGGGAGCTGCAAGCGGCAGCCGGCGCGGCCCTGCTGGCGATCCGGCAGCAACCGGACCACGCCCAGGCGCAGGGCAACCTGGCCCGAGCGCTGCAAGGTCTCGGTGACAGCAAGGCCGCCTTGGCCCCAGCACGGGCCGCCGCGCGTTTGGCGCCGCTGGACGCCGGGGCGGCGGCAACCCTCGGTGCAGTGCTTTACACGCTGGGACACCACGCGGAGGCGCTGGAGCGCTGCCGTCAGGCGGCGATGCTCAAGCCCGGCCTTTATCAGGCCAGGATGAACGAGGCGCTGTCGCTGGAAGCGCTCGGCCGGCTGGAGGAGGCTGAGGCGGCGGCGCGCGCGGCCCTGCAACTAGCCCCCGAGGCGGCCGGCGTGCGGCACAACTTGGCCGCCCTGCTGCTCGCCTCCGGTCGCATGACGGCGGAAACCTGGTCGCTTTACGAGTCGCGGCTGGAATTGCCGGACGCCCCGCGCTGGCTGGCAGCGCGGCCGCGATGGGGCGGCGAGGACATCGTGGGCAAGACGATCCTGTTGCATTGCGAGCAAGGGTTCGGCGACACCATCCAGTTCCTGCGCTACGCCCCGCTGGTGCGGCAGCGCGGCGCCCGGGTGATCCTGGCGGTACAGCCGGCGCTGCTGCGGCTGTTGCGCGACCATCCCGGGGCGGACCGGGTGGTGGCCGCCGGCGCGCCGCTGCCGGAGCACGACGTGTTCTGCCCGCTGCTCAGCGTGCCGCAGGCGATGGCCACGACGCTCGGGACCATTCCGGCCGGCGAGCGGTATATCGTGGCGGACGAGGCGCTGGCGCGACAGTGGCAGCCGGCGCCGGGCCCGGCGCTGAAGATCGGGCTGGTGTGGGCCGGCAGCGCCGGCTTCGTGCATGACGGCGCCCGGTCGATGCCGGTGGAGGCGCTGGCGCCGCTGGCCGCCCTGCCCGGCGTGGCCTTGCACAGCCTGCAAAAGCCGAGCGGGACAGTCGCCGCGTTCCCGATGGTGGACCGGATGGCTGATGTCGCGGACTTCGCCGACACGGCCGCCCTGATCGCCGGGCTGGACCTGGTGATATCGGTCGACTCCGCCGTGGCACATCTGGCAGCCGCCATGGGCAAGGAGGTGTGGCTGCTGTCCCGCTCCGTTGGCTGCTGGCGCTGGCTGCGCAACCGTCCGGATAGCCCGTGGTATCCGACGCTGCGGGTGTTCGGCCAGTCGGCGCCGGGCGATTGGGCCGGCGTGGTCGCCCGCGTGGCTGCGGCGCTGGCTTCCCGCGTCGGAGCGGCTCCTTGCGTCGCTCGCCTGGACGCCAAGGAACCCGCAGCGACCATTCCCCTAGACCGGCATCAGCCCCGCCCAGACCGGCCGAACGCGTTGGACGGTCTGGTGCTGCCGGCCGACGCGCCACGCGCGGTGGTGGCGCTGGTGGGCGAGAACGAGAACGGCATCCTGCAAAGCGTGTCGGCTGACTTCATGGCGCTGCTCCGCCCGCATGGGCTGGAGCCGCACGTGGTGAGCATGGGCGACCCGGACTGGCTGTCCGGCCTGATGCGGCTGCTCGACCGCGGGGTGCTGTTCGCTTGGGGGCCGGCGGGGGTCGGGGCGCGGCTGGCGCATCCGGACGGGCCGCTGTGGGACGTGGTGCGCACGCCGTTCATCTCCGTGCTCGCGGACTCGCCGGCCTGGATGCCGCCCAACCACCACGTGCCCGCGCGCTTCGTTGCCAATGGCTACATGTATCGCGACTGGCTGGACATGCAGCGGCGCCTGATCCGCTCGCCGCAGATCGCCAGCCTGCTGCCACACGGCGTCGCCGCCAATGGAGCGCGGGACGCCACGCCCTGGTCCCGCCGGCCGCACCGCATGGTGTTCGTCAAGACCGGGCACGACCCGGCGCGGCATCGCGCGGGCTGGGCGAACCTGCCGCCGCGCTTCCGCGCCGTGGTGGAGGAAACCGCCGCCGCGGCGCTGGCGGGCGGCGTGGGCGACATCAGCGGCCTGCTGCTGGACTGCTTGGCGCGGCACGACCTGTTCCTGGAAACCCGGCCAGACATCCTGTTCGGGCTGATGTGCGCCGTTGACGTCTACGTCCGCGATGTCCGGTCCACCGCGCTGGTCCACGCCGTGCTCGACCTGCCGGTAGACATCATCGGACGCGGTTGGGAGCACCTGGCGGGCCACGCCAGCCGCGCCCGTTTCCACGCTCCGGTGGACGCCGCCACCCTGCCCGGCCTGTATGCCGACACGCAGTTCCTGCTGAACACCATGCCGAACTTCAGCCATGGCACGCATGAACGGGTGTTGAACGGGTTTGCCGCGAGATGCTGCGTCGTCACCAACGAGAACGCCGACATGGCCGCCCGATTCGGGACGCTGCCGAGCTACGTCGGCATCGACACGGAGGCGGCGGCCTTGGCAGACCGGATGGCCGACCTGTTCCACGGCGAAACGGACTGCCAGACGGACGCGGCCGCCGCGCTGGTGGACCGCGACCATGCCGCCGAGGGGTTCATGCGCAGCCTGGTCGACCTCGCGCTCGAAGTGCGGAGCGCCGCCGCGTTCTCGCAGTTCGGCTTCTAGGCCCGGCACCCATGGCGGACGCCCATCGTTTCGCAACGGGCGGCGTATGCCTATGCCCCGACCGTGCCGGATCGTGCGACATGCTGGCGGCGACGGTGGATCCAGAATATCGTTGCGATCATGCTCGATCCACAACACGCTGAGAACATGCAGCGCATGCTGCGATCGCTCGACCTGCACCGCTACAATCCGGTGCCGCCGGCGCCAGGTTCGTCGCAGCCAGTGCAGGCCGAGGCGGATGATTTCGACGAACTGGCCTACGGTGCGACGCTGGCCTTGGTGTATTTCCGGGCGCTCACGGTGTCGTTGCGGGACCGGTGGGACGAGAAGATGAAGGAGAAGCTCGCCCAGAAGATGGCCGAGCTGATGAAGGCCACCAGCGACAATCGCACCAACTTCGTGGCGTCCGGGGGCGGCTTCGCTCCACCGTCCTCGCCCGCATACCAGACATGGCGCGCGTCGGCGCGCCGGGACCAGGCGCTGCGCCAGGAAACGGGGTTTCTGTTCGAGCTGCAAGCGCGCAAGCGGCAGACCTTTCCCGAGAACTCCGACGAAGCGGTGAACGACGACGTGCGGGTCGGGCAAAACCCCTGGTGCATGTCCGACAGCGAGTTCGAAACCGTTGTGGCGGGGGAGTTGCAGGTTTCCGTGCCCAACCCGAAGCCCGTTTTGCCGCGCGAGTTCGGCACGGAGCGCAGGGAGGACAACGAAGCCGGCAAGGCGCTGGGCACCGTGCTGACGGCGAAAAGCGCCAAGTTCATCGACAAGCTGCTGGAAGTGGGTGTGGAGCGGATCGCGGACGTGCTGTCCCGGGGCGTGACGAAGGTCGGGCTTTATGCCGTCCGCAAGATCCCGTTTGCCGACCTGATCGTGGACTGGATCAAGGACAAGGTGGCCGGCAACGCGCTCAACCAATTGGTGAACGACTACAAGGTCGACCGGGAGCGCCGGCTGTTCCTGAATCGGCTGGGCTGGGGGACATACCAGGACCCGGAGCGCCCGCGGCCCCTATCGGCCAGCGACTTCAGCCGTCAGGTCATGAGCCGCAATTGACCCGGCGGCACTGGTTTGGGGTTGCCGGGGCGGTGGTCGTCGTCCTCGCGGCCGGGTATGGGCTGGCGCAATGGCGTTTGGACGCCTGGTACGGCCGCAACTTCGAGGCGGCGTTCCGCAAGCACATAACGGGCGAGGTCGGAACGGGCGACACGCTGCGCTGGCCGGCGGACGCGGACATCACGCAGCACCCTTCCGCGATGGTGCAAGGCTATCTGCTGTGCGGCACGGCCGTGCTGGAGCGGGCGGACGGGACGACACGGCGGGAGCGGTACGCCATCGGCTTCAGTCCGACGCCGTTCGGCGACGGGGCGCACGACCTGTTCACCCCCGCGGTGCATGACACGAGCATGGCATGGGTTTGCGGGGGCGCGGGCTGACGCCGCCATCCCGCGCCAACACCCCGCCAGCCCGTCGGGCCCGGCCGGCGGGGTGCCCTGCCGGAGCGGAACTCAGGCCATCGCCGCCTTCAGGTTGTCGTCGATCTTGGACAGGAAATCCTGCGTGTTGAGGTGGGCCTGCTGCTTGCCCACCAGCAGCGCCAGGTCCTTGGTCATGAACCCGCTTTCCACGGTTGCCACGCAAACCTTCTCCAGCGTGTCCGCGAAATTCGTCACGTCCGGCGTGCCGTCGAAGCGGCCGCGATAGGCCAGGCCGCGGGTCCAGGCGAAGATGGAGGCGATCGGGTTGGTGCTGGTTTCCCGACCCTTCTGGTGCTCGCGGTAGTGCCGGGTGACGGTGCCATGGGCGGCCTCGCTTTCGATGGTCTTGCCGTCGGGGCTCATCAGCACGCTGGTCATCAGACCCAGGCTGCCGAAGCCCTGCGCCACGATGTCGCTTTGCACGTCGCCGTCGTAGTTCTTGCACGCCCAGACATAGCCGCCGTTCCACTTCAGTGCGCAGGCGACCATGTCGTCGATCAGGCGGTGCTCGTAGGTCAGCTTGCGCTTGTCGAACTCGGCCTTGAACTCGGCGTCGAACACCGCCTGGAAGATGTCCTTGAACTGCCCGTCATACGCCTTGAGGATGGTGTTCTTGGTGGACAGGTAGACCGGGTAGTTGCGCGCCAGGCCGTAGTTGAAGGACGCGCGGGCGAACCCCTCGATCGACTTGTTGGTGTTGTGCATGCCCATTGCGATGCCCGGGCCCTTGAAGTCGAACACCTCCATCTCGACCGGCTTGCCGCCTTCCGGATGGTAGGTCAGCGTCACCTTGCCCGGCCCGGGGATCTTGGTTTCCGTGGCGCGATAGATGTCGCCATAGGCGTGGCGGCCGATCACGATCGGCTCGGACCAGTGCGGCACCAGGCGCGGCACGTTCTTGCAGATGATCGGCTCGCGGAAGATGGTGCCGTCCAGGATGTTGCGGATCGTGCCGTTCGGGCTGCGCCACATCTTCTTGAGCTTGAACTCCTCCACCCGGGCCTCGTCCGGCGTGATGGTGGCGCACTTCACGCCCACGCCGAACTGCTTGGTCGCATTGGCGGCGTCGATCGTCACCTGGTCGTCGGTCTGGTCCCGGTACTCCATGCCCAGGTCGAAGTAGCGCAGGTCGATGTCGAGGTAGGGGAGGATCAGCTTGTCCTTGATGAAGCCCCAGATGATCCGGGTCATCTCGTCGCCGTCCATCTCGACGACGGGGGTTTTCACCTTGATCTTGGCCATGTCTCATCCCTCGGCAGCTGCAATACGGTCCCGCGATGCGGGCGGCGGACCATCGCACCGGCATCCCGTCGCGGCAAGCCGGCGGCGGCGCGGTTATGTCTCGCGCCCGAACCGTTTGCTGGTTAGCTTCAAGCGCATGGAAGCACCGTGGCAGCCATAGCACGCTCGCAAACCATGCGGATGGGCACGCTGAAGGCGGCCGTGGTCGGCTTTGCCGCGTGCGTCGCGGTGGCGTCCTGGATCGTGGCGCTGGCGGTGACGGATGCCGACCAAGGCCAGCAAATCCAACAGGCGGAGGCACGGGCCAGCAACCTGGCCCTGGTGTTCGAGGAACAGGTCTACCGCCAGATTCTGTCGATCGACCAAAGCCTGCGGGTCATCCGGTCGGATTGGGAGCACAATCCCGCCGGGTTCGACTACGCGGCCCTGTCCCGGCAAACCTCGCCCGTGTCGGGGCTGGTGTCCAGGCTGACCATGCTGGACCCGCGCGGCCGCGTGGTCGCGGCCACCCGGCGTGACCTGCTGAACACCGACCAGTCGGGCCGCCGCTTCTACCAGATACTTCGCGGCGGCACCGACCAGGGGCCGCTGATTACCGGGCCGTTTCAGTCCGATGGCCGGTGGACGTTGAACGTGTCTCGCAGGCTTGACCTCGCCCACGGCGCATTCGGTGGCGTCGTGTGCGCGGCCTACGACCTCGACGACTTGGCGCGGGACATGGCTTCGGCCGACCTCGGGCCGCGGGGCATGATCATGCTGGTCGGCCGGGACGGCATGGTTTGGGCCATGTCGCTCACCGGCCGGCAGGAGCCGGGGGGCGACATCAAGGCCATGCCGCTTTACCGTGCCGTGTTCGAAGGCACTGGTCAGGTGTGGAGCGGGCCATCCGGGCCGGACCACGACGAACGCATCCATGCCTGGCGGCAGATACCGGGGCAGAACCTGGTGCTGGTGGCTGGGCTGGACCGGGCTGCCGCGCTGGGCGGCGCGGAGCTTCGGCGGCGCGAAGCGTTGCTGGGCACGGCCGCGCTCACCCTGCTCGTCATGATCATGGCGGCGGGCGTGGCCGTCACGATCTCCTCCGCAGCATCGCGGGAGCAGCGCCTGGCCCATGACCGGGAGGTGCTGGCAGCCGCCAACCTGCGGCTAGCCCGGGCGCGGGAGCGTGCGGACAAGAAGAGCATGCAGCTCGGCATGACGCTGGCCGGCATGTCGGACGGCTTGTCCATGTACGATGCGGAACTGCGCCTGGTGCAGTGGAACGACCGCTTCGCAGAGCTGTGCGGACTGGACGGAAGCGCGCTGCGACGGGGCATGCCGGTGCAGGACATCCTGCGGACACAGGCCGCCGCCGGGGAGTTCGGCCCGGTCGACATCGAGGCCGAGGTCACCCGCAGGATCGGCATCATGCGCGAGCTCGTGGATCCGCAGGTCACCGTGCGGCCGCGGCCGAACGGCTCGGTGCTGGAACTGCGGCGCAAGCGGCTGCTGGATGGCGGCATGGTGACGCTGTACAGCGACATCACCGCCCGCAAGCAGGTCGAGGATGCGCAAAGCTCGGCGCGGGAGCAGGCGGAGATCACCGCGCAGGAGAAGTCGCGCTTCGTCGCCATCGTCAGCCACGAGATCCGCTCGCCGCTAAACGTGGCACTGAACTCGCTCGCCCTGCTGGATCAGTCGAACCTGGCCCCGCCGCAGCGCCGCCTGGTCAGCACCGGATTGCTGGCCGGCGAGTCGCTGATGAGCCTGCTCACCGACATCCTGGACCTGTCGCGCATGCAGGTGGGGCGGATGCAGGTGCGCCCTGCCCCGTTCATCCTGCGCCCCCTGCTGGATGACGTGGTCGCGCTGTTCCGCCACCAGGCAGAGGAGCGCGGCGTGGCGCTGTCCGTCGCCGTGGCACCCGGCGTGCCGACCCGGCTGATGACGGATAGCGGGCGGCTCCGGCAGGCGCTGACGAATCTGGTGAACAACGCGGCGAAGTTCGCCGATCCCGGCGCAGCGTCCATCCGCGTCGGCTTTGCAACCCTGTCGGGGGAGGCCGTGCTACGCTTTGCCATGCGCGACGACGGGCCGCACATCCCAGAGTTGGACCGCGCCGGCTTGTTCCGACCGTTCTCCCAGTTGCAGCAACCGGGCAGCGCCGGCACCGGGCTGGGGCTGGCGATCTGCCAATTGCTCGCCAACCTGCTCGGCGGGCAGATCGGGTGCGACAACCTACCGCAGGGTAAGGAGTTCTGGCTTACCCTGCCGGCCGAAACCATGAACGTGCCGGACGAACCCGAGCCGCAAGCCGTCTGCGTGCCGGACTGGCTGCCCCGCACGCGCATCCTGCTGGTGGAGGATATCCCCGCCAACCAAATGGTGGTCGCCACGGCACTGCGCCGGCGCGGGCACATGGTCGATCTGGCCAGTTCCGGCGCCGAAGCGCTGCAAATGACGGCCCGGGCATGCTACGATATCGTATTGCTGGACATCTTCATGCCAGGGATGGATGGGCTGGAAACCGCGGGCCGCATCCGGGCTGCGGGTGGCTTGGCCAAGGATGTGCCGATCGTGGCGCTCACCGCCAATGTGTCGGCCGAGGACAAGGCGGCCTATCTGGCAGCTGGCATGAACGATCTGGTGTCCAAGCCGGTGGACACGGCGGCGTTGCTGTTGACCTTGGCGCGACATGCATGGCCGGGCCGCAAGCTGGCCGAACCGCCGGAGCCCTGCGCTTCGGCTGTCGCGGCGCCCGCAGCCCTGCCATCGGACGTGCTTGACCACGACCGCGTGCAATCCTGGCGCAACGGTCTCCAGCCCGAGATATGCGACGCGTTGTTCATCGACTGCCTTCGCCAACTCCGCGACATGGTTCCCGCCGTGCAGGCCGCCTTGGAGCTGCACCACGCGCCAGCGCTCAAGCGGGCGACCCACGCCATGGCAGGAGTCGCAGGTAATTACGGGCTGAACAGCCTGGCCGCGGTGGTGCAGTCCGTGGCCACGCATCCGGAGGCCGCGTCGCCGGAACACCAGGCGGCCAGGCTCGACCACGAGATCGACCGGGCAGAGGCCACCGTCGCCCCGCTGGCGGAGCGGGAAAGCGTCTGACGATCCTGGCACCTTTGGCCGGCTACGGGCCGTCAGTCTCCTGGACGGGCGATGCGCGCCGTGGCCACCATGGCCAGCATGATCAGCATCGCCGGCACGGCCGCGAAGATGGCGATGCCGTAGAACGGCACCCAGCCCAGCGACTGGGCCAGCCAACCTGACAAGCCGCCCATCGTGCGCAGCGGCAAGGTGGCGAGCGAGGACAGCAGGGCATATTGTGTAGCGCTGTAGCCGGGCGCGCACAGGCTGGACAGGAAAGTGATGAACGCCGCGTCGGCCATCGCCTCGGCGAACCCCTCCAGCAAGACCTTTAGCACCAGGATCACCGGGTCGCCGCCGGACACCGCCAAGGCGAAATAAAGCCCCATCGATGCCATCTGGACGAAGCCGGTTAGGATCAGCGCGCGGGAGGCACCCAGCCGTGCGACCAGCAGGCCGCCTGCCGCGGCGCCGGCCAGGCTGGCGACAAGCGACGGCAGGCCGATCGCCTGGGCGACCTGCACCCGGTCATAGCCCAGCGCGCGGTAGAACGGCGGCGCCATGGTGCCGGCCATCGCCTCCCCCAGCTTGAACAGCAGCACGAACGCCAGGGTGACAAGCGCGCCGCGGCGTGACAGGAACTCGGTCAACGGCCGCAGCACCGCGACGCGCAGGTTGGCCCATAGCCCGGCGGCGCCCCGCCGGACGGTGGCGACCGGCGGCGACGGCGCGATCAGCGTGAACACCGGGCCGAGCGCCACCAGCGCCGTGACGCCGAGCAGGGCGCCGTGCCAGCCGAGCCGCCCGGCCAGCCCGATCGCCACCGCGCCGGCCACCAGCAGCGCGGCACGATATCCCCAGATATAGGCAGCCAAGGCAGCGCCCTGGGACCGCTCGGGAAACAGCTCGATCCGCCAAGCATCCACCGCGATGTCCTGGGTGGCGGACAGGAATGCGACCAATGCCGCGGCCGCAACCAAGGGCAGTGGATTCGCCGGGTCACACAACGCCAGGCCCGCGCAGGCGAGCACGAGGAGCGGCTGCACCGTCATCAACCATCCGCGCCGCTGCCCCAGCCGCCGCAATCCGTGCAGCACCGGCACCCGATCCAAGGCCGGCGCCCACAGAAACTTCAGGCTGTAGGAGATGCCGATGCTCGCCGTCCAGCCGATCGCGGGGAGCGAGCTACCGCTTTCGCTGAACCATTGGCGCAGCGTGAAGCCGGAGAGCGGCAACGGCAGCCCGGCCACGAAGCCGAGCCCCGCCATGGCGACGAACGCCCGCTGGTTTGCCGTGCGATCCAAGGAACGTACCCCGACCCTCGCGCCAGGAGCTACTCCCTCTGGGAGAGGGCTCCTGACGACTGGATCAAGCCGCGGCTGAGTCGGCCTGCCGCCCTGCCTTCTTGCGCTCGTGCGGGTCGAGGTGCCGCTTGCGCAGTCGGATCGCGGCGGGCGTTACCTCCACCAGCTCGTCGTCCTCGATGTAGGAAATGGCCTGTTCGAGCGACATCTTGCGCGGCGGGATCAGCAGCATTGCATCGTCCTTGCCGGCGGCCCGCACGTTGGTGAGCTTCTTTTCCTTGATGGGATTCACGTCGAGATCGGAATCACGGGAGTGCTCACCCAGGATCAGACCCTCGTAAACCTTGTCGCCAGGGCTGACGAACAACGTGCCCCGCTCCTGCAAGTACCAAAGCGCGTAATGGATGGCCTCGCCACCCTCGGTCGAAATCAGCGAGCCATTGCGACGGCCTTCCATCGCACCGGCCCATGGCTCGTAGCCGGCAAACAACCGGTTCATGACGCCGCTGCCGCGTGTGTCGGTCAGGAACTCGCCGTGATAGCCGATCAGCCCGCGGGACGGGATGCGGAACGTCAGGCGCACCTTGCCGCCGCCGGACGGGCGCATGTCCTGCATGACGCCCTTGCGACGGCTCATTTTCTCCACCACCACGCCGGAGAACGGCTCGTCCACGTCGATCAGCGCTTCTTCGAACGGCTCCTCGCGGTCGCCCGTGTCCTCGTTCTTGCGCGTCAGCACGCGCGGGCGGCCGATCGTCAGCTCGAATCCTTCGCGGCGCATGGTCTCGATCAGCACGCCGAGCTGCAACTCGCCGCGACCGGCGACCTCGAACGCCTCGCTTTCGTTGCTCTCGGTGATCTTGATGGCAACGTTGCCTTCCGCCTCGCGCAGCAGGCGGTCGCGGATCTGGCGCGAGGTGACCTTCTTGCCTTCACGGCCGCCCAGCGGCCCGTCATTGACGCGGAACGTCATGGCCAAGGTCGGCGGATCGATCGGCGTGGCATGCAGCGGCGCCGCCAAATCCGGCGAGCCCACCGTGTCCGGCACGGTGGCGTCCGTCAGCCCGGCCACGGCAATGATGTCGCCGGCCACCACCTCGTCCACCGCCACTCGCTCCAGCCCGCGGAAGCTCATCAGCTTGGTCAGCCGCCCGGTTTCCACCACCGACCCGTCGGCCCGTAGCACCTTCAACGGCATATTGAGCCGGGCGGTGCCCTGCTCCACCCGCCCGGTCAGCACGCGGCCGAGGAAGTTGTCGTAATCCAGGATGGACGCGACCATGGCAAACGGCGCGTCCGCATCCAGGGCTGGCGCCGGCACGTGGCGCAGCACCAGGTCGAACATCGGGGACAGGTCCTTGCGGGCGCCCTCCAGCACCTCATCCGCCCAGCCCTGCCGGCCGGACGCGAACAGCATCGGGAAATCGAGCTGCTCGTCCGTGGCGCCCAGGGCGGCGAACAGGTCGAACACCTCCGTATGCACCTCGTCGGCACGGGCGTCCTGGCGGTCTACCTTGTTGACCACGACGATCGGCTTGATGCCCTGCGCCAGCGCCTTGCCCACCACGAACTTGGTTTGCGGCAGCACGCCCTCGGCGGCGTCCACCAGCACGATGGCGCCGTCCACCATGTTGAGGATGCGTTCCACCTCACCGCCGAAATCGGCGTGGCCGGGCGTGTCGACGATGTTGATCCGCGTGCCGCGCCATTCCACGCTGGCGACCTTGGCCAGGATGGTGATGCCGCGTTCCTTTTCCAGGTCGTTGCGGTCCAGCGCGCGTTCGGCGACCTGCTGGTGTTCGCGGAAGGCCCCGGATTGCCGCAGCAATTGGTCGACCAGCGTCGTCTTGCCATGGTCGACGTGGGCGATGATAGCGATGTTCCTGATGTCCATATGCGTCTTACCGGGCGCACCCGGTGGGCCGCCTCGCCTATCTATGTTGCAAGTGCACACATAGTCGGCGGCGCGACGGAATACGAGCCAAAAAGCCGGTTTGCGGCGACGCCGTGCCGCAAACCGGCGTTGCGCTGGCTAGCGGCCGGCCGCCATGGCCGCTTCGACCGCCTGCTTGGCAGCCGGAATGTCCCGCCGCGCCAAGGCATCCCGTGCCGCCTTCACCTGCAGCACGTCGGGCGCCTGGTTGACCACGTTGGCCTGGTCGGCCGGAACCGATCGTTGCAGCATTGCCGTTTCGGCCCGCTCCAACGCTTCCTGCGCCAGACCGCTTTGCCCGCGGTCGAGCGCATCCCGGGCATCTGCCAGGAAGCCGCCCGCCGAACCGCTCGCGCCGCCGGCCGGCGTCGGCAGCCGCGGCGCGATCACCGAGCGCGTGTCCCCCGGGGTGATGTTGCTCGCGTTGCCGGAGGCAGGAAACGAATCTCCGACGCCCGGGACATGCCCCGGCCGTATGTCCGGGTTGGCCAGCGGCGTTTGCGCCTGCGCGGCCCCCGCCAATCCAAGCAGCGCCGCAGATAACAGAACGACCTTGCGCATCGGCATCCTCCCTCGTTGCACGCACCGGACGATGCCGGTGCCGCCGCCAAACGGGATGGCCGCAAGCAAGGTTGCGCGGCGCGGGATGATCAATCGGCAATGGTCGCTGCGAGCGCCTTCAGGTCTGCCACCGGGCGGGCACCGTAATGGCTGATCACCTCTGCGGCGGCGACGCTGCCCATGCGCCCGCATGCCGCCAAGGAACGGCCGGCCGTGTAGCCCGCCAGGAAGCCGGCCGCGTAGGCGTCGCCTGCCCCCGTGGTGTCCACCACCTGCGTCGGCTCCGCCGGCACCGCCACCCGCTCGGCGCCGCGCAGGATCAGGCTGCCCTGCTCGCTCCGGGTCAGGGCGGCCAATGCCACGTCCGCCCGTGCCGCGTCGGCCGCTGCCTCGAACGTGTTGGTTTCGTACAGGCTGCACACCTCGGCCTCGTTGGCGAACAGGATGTCCACGTCCTGCGACACCAGGGTGCGGAACGCCGCCCGGTGCCGGTCGACGCAGAACGCGTCCGACAGCGACAAGGCGACCTGCCGCCCGGCGGCATGCGCGGCGGCGGCGGCCCGGCGGAACGCCGCCTGGGCGGCCGGCGGGTCGAACAGGTAGCCTTCCAGGTAGAGCACGGCTGAGTCGGCCACCAGCGCCTCGTCCACGTCAGCCTCGCCGAATGCGACACAGGCGCCCAGGAACGTGTTCATCGTGCGCTGGCCGTCCGGCGTGACCAGGATCAGGCAGCGCGCGGTGGCCGCGCCGCCTTGCAACGCCGCCGTCGGGAACTGCACGCCCGCCGCCGCGATGTCGCGGCGGAAGGTGGCGCCCAGTTCGTCCTCCGCCACCTTGCCCAGGTAGGCCACCCGGGCACCCAGCGCTGCGGCCACGGCGCAGGTGTTGGCGGCCGAGCCGCCGCTGCTTTCAGCGCCAGGCGGCATGGCGGCATACAGCGCGTCCGCGGCCGCGCTGTCGATCAGCGCCATGCCGCCCTTGCGCATGTCGTGCTTGGACAGGAACTGCTCCTCCGCGGGCGAAACGACGTCCACGATGGCGTTGCCGATGCCGAGGATGTCGAACCGCGTCGGGGTGGCGCTCATGCTATGTTGCCGATCAGGAAAAGGGCTGCGAAGGCTGCGCGCCTATCACCGACCAGGCGGAGGAGCAACGCCGTGAAAGCCCTGCTGCTGGCGATCGGCCAGTTGGACGACCCTGCCTGCTTCGCGGTGCTGCTCCGCAGCGTGGCGTTGGCGCTGGTCGCCTACGTCGCCCTGCTCGCCGGCGGCATCTGGGTCATCCACGCCTTGCTGGCGCAGGTGAACTGGCCGGGTTGGCTGGCGGCGCTGCTCGGCACGGCCGGTGTGGCCTTGGCGGCGTTTTGGCTGTTCCTGCCCACCGTGATGCTGATCGCGACGCTTTACCTGGACCGGGTTGCGGCGGCGGTGGACCGGCGCCACTACCCTTTCCTGCCCCGGCCCACGCCGGCGGCGCTGGCGGTCCAGCTTTGGGACGGCGTGGTGCTTGCCGGGCAGGTCCTGCTGCTGAACGCGGTGGCACTGCTGCTGGCGCTGCTGCCGATCCCCGGCCTGGGGCTGGGGTTGGCCGCGCTGGTCAGCGGCTGGGCGATCGGCCGCGGCCTGTTCGTGGCCGTCGCCATGCGGCGGATGGGGCGCGGCCCGGCACAGGCGCTGTATCGCAGCCGGCGGCTGGCCGTCCTGCTGCCGGGCATCCTGCTTGCCCTTGCCGCCAACCTGCCGGGCCTCAACCTTCTGGTGCCGCTGGTCGGCACCGCCGCCATGGTGCACGTGCTGAACCGCAGCCTGGCGTGAGCACGGCGGCGTGAGCATTCCCCATTGTTCAGGCCGGCCTGCGATGTTAGGCCATGCCGTTCCCTACGCCGGACCGACCGGCAGATCGCGCAGGAAGGGGCCTTCCGTTGTTCAAACGCCGCACCACGACCGGCCCAGACACCGACACGCCTCCCCCCGAGCCCGTCGCAGCCGTCCCGCCCGCCAAGGCCGAGACACCGGAGCCGACGCCGCAGCCCAAGCCCGATACCGGGCTGGGTGTTCCCCCTTACCGTCCAGCCCCGCCGAAGGAGGCCCCTGCCATGGGTCGCACGCCGTTTCTCACCCCGACTCCCACGCCGTCCGGCGCTCCTCCCGGGCCGCCGCCGCCACCCCCGCCGGGTCCGCCGCCCGGCATGAACACGGTTCCGCGCCCCATGGGGGCCCCGGGCCGTGCGCCTGCCCGTGACGGTGCCGAGCGCCGGACGCTCGTGGTCGGCCGCGGCATCAGCGTGCAAGGCACGGTGCAGGACGCCGAACGCCTCGTGGTCGAGGGCACGGTCGAGGCCAGCATGATCCACGCCACCGAGCTGTCGGTCTCCCCCGGCGGCATGTTCAAGGGCGAGGTCGAGGTCGAGGATGCGGAGGTGGCTGGCACGATCGACGGCACGCTGACCGCCCGCGGCAACCTGATCGTGCGCGGCAGCGGCCGTGTGCTGGGCACGGCCCGCTGCCGCCGCCTGCAAGTGGAGGATGGCGGCCACATCACTGGCCGCATCGAGATGCTGGCTGACGAACCGAAGCCCGCCGAACCACCGACGACCTAGACCCTAACGCCGGCAGGGTCGCCCTTTACCGGGCACCCTGCCAGTCGTGGTTACGGGACGACGTGCCCGTGTGCCGTGGGCCCGTAGCCGTCCGGCGGCGGACACGCGCATTCGAAGCCAAGCGGCTTCGGCCGGCCCATCGGGCACACCACCCGGCGCGGGCCATACGGCGTCCGCAGGAATGCATCGCACTGGTCACCGGGCGGCGGCAGGCGGCGATGATAGCCCTCGTCGTAGCCGTAATCCGGCCGAGGGTAGTATTGTGCTTCCGCCTGCCCCGTCGCGAGCCCGAGCAGGGCCACGCCAATTCCAACCATCCGTAGGTTCACCGCAGCAACTCTCCTTGTTCCAGGGCGCAGGGTGGCGGAAGATTAAGGCCGGATCGGGGCAGGCGCGGCCAGGCATGCGGCTTTGAACGCCGAAAAGGCCCGGGCGCGATGGCTTGCTGCATGTTTCGCCGCCGGCTCGATCTCGCCGAAGCTCCTTGTCTCGCCCGCCGGCACGAACATGGGGTCGTAGCCGAACCCGCGATCCCCGCGCGGCGGCCAGCAGGTGTCCCCGTCCACCCGGCCCAGGAACGTCGCCGTGCCTGCTGCCGGTACGGCCAAGCAAAGCGCACACACGAACCAGGCGCGGCTCACCCCTCGCGCCTCGTCCTGCACGCGTCGCATTGCCGCGGCGAAATCCTTGCCCGGTCCGGCCCAGCGCGCGGACAACACGCCGGGTGCCCCGCCCAGGGCGGCGACGCAGAAGCCGGAATCATCCGCCAACGCCGGCAGGCCGGTGGCCGCCGCCGCGGCAACGGCCTTCAACCGGGCGTTGCCGGCGAAATCCGGCTCGGTTTCCTCCGGCTCCGGCAAGCCAAGCCCGGCCGCGGACAGCACGGCGACGCCGAAGGGATGCATCAGCGCCTCCAGTTCGCGCAGCTTGCCGGGATTGTGGCTGGCCAGCACCAGCCGGTCCCCGGCCGCCAGGCGCGTCATGCCAGCGCCGCCAACTGCATGGCGTAAAGCTGCCGGGTGCCGAGCCGCGCCAGCCGCATCAGCTCGGCGAACTCGGCATCGCTGAACGGCGCCCGCTCCGCCGTGCCTTGGATTTCCACGATGCCGCCTTCCGTGAGCACGAAGTTCGCGTCCGCATCGGCGGCAGAATCCTCCGCATAATCCAGGTCCAGCACGGCCGCCCCGCCCACCAGCCCACACGACACCGCCGCCACCTGGCCCAGCAACGGCGAGCGGGCGATCACCCGCCCGGCTTCCAGCTTGCGCAGGGCGAGCGCCAGCGCGACCCAGGCCCCGGTGATGGCCGCGCACCGCGTGCCGCCATCCGCGTTCAGCACGTCGCAATCCAGCGTCACCGTCATCTCGCCCAGGGCCTTGCGATCCACCACCGCCCGCAGCGAGCGGCCGATCAGGCGCTGGATTTCCTGCGTGCGGCCGGATTGCTTGCCCCGCGCCGCTTCCCGGTCGCCGCGGCTGTGGGTGGCACGGGGCAGCATGCCGTATTCGGCCGTGACCCAGCCTTCCCCCTTGCCGCGCAGGAACGACGGCACGCGGCCTTCCACGCTGGCGGCGCACAACACCTCCGTCCCGCCCATGCGGACGAGGCACGACCCTTCGGCGTGCCGCGCGAAGCCGGTTGTGAACGAGACGTCGCGCAACGCCTCGGGGTGGCGGCCGGATGGGCGCATCGCAAAGCTCCTGCTGGGGAGCGTCGCTTTAGGAGCAGCCGGCCGGATGCACCAGTCCCGCCGTTTGACCGCGTGCGGGCGGCTTTCTAGGGTCCGGACCAGATGACGGAATGGTCCTTTGTCCCGCCGCGGGCGCATCTGCCGCCCGACCTCGACTCGCGCAGCGCCGCGGTCCTGCGGGAGATCGTCGAGCAATTCGTGCTGACCGGGGAGCCGGTCGGCAGCCGTACCCTGTCGCGCCGCCTGCCGATGCCGCTATCCCCGGCCACGATCCGCAGCGTGATGGCGGACCTGACCGAAGCCGGGCTGCTGTTTGCCCCGCACACCTCCGCCGGCCGCCTGCCCACCGATCGCGGGCTGCGGCTGTTCGTCGACGGGCTGCTGCAATTCGGCGAGCTGAGCGGCGAGGAGCGCGAGCAGATCGGCCGGGCACTGGAAGCCCGCGGCCGCTCCTTGCAGGACACGCTGGCGGAAACTTCGTCCATGCTGTCAGGCCTGTCCGCCGCGGCGGGCCTGGTGCTGGCGCCGAAAAGCGAGGGCGCCATCCGCCACATCGAATTCGTGCCGCTCGGCCCCGGGCGGGCGCTGGTGGTGCTGGTGGGGGCGGATGGCCAGGTGGAGAACCGCGTCATCGAAACGCCGCCGGGACTGCCGCCCTCCTCCCTGACGCACGCGGCGAACTACCTGAATGCCCGCCTGTCCGGCCGCTCCCTGGCGGAGCTGCGCACCATCGTCGGCGCAGAGATGCTGGCCAACCGCTCCCAGTTGGACGAACTGTCCGCCCTGGTGGTGGAGGCCGGGCTGGCGACCTGGGCGGCGGCGCCCGGCGGCGGCTTCGGCGGCAGCCTGATCATCCGCGGCCAGGGCCGCCTGCTTGCCGACGTGACGCAGATCGAACGGATCAGCGCCATCCAGGTGCTGTTCGACCGGCTGGAAACCCAGGAAACCATGCTGCGCCTGCTGGAACTGGCGGAGCAGTCCGACGGTGTGCGCATCTATATCGGTGCCGAAAGCGGCCTGTTCGGCGCCGCCGGCGTGTCCATGGTGGTGGCGCCGGTGCGCAGCGAGGCGGACCGCATCGTCGGCGCGATCGGCGTGATCGGGCCGACCCGGATCAATTACGGCCGGGTGATCCCGGTGGTGGACTACACGGCGCGCGTTATCGGTCGCTTGTTGGGCTAACGACGCCTTGTTCCCCCTCTTCCGCCGTCCTAATTCTGCGGCCATGAGCAGCACTGAAACACAACCGCCTGAAGAGGCGGACCAGCCGGCGCCCACCGCCGATACGCCAGACCAGTTGATGGCCGCCGCCACCGCGCGGATCGCCGAACTGGAAGCCGAGGCGCAGGAGTTCCGCGACAAGTGGATGCGGTCGGAGGCCGAGATGGCCAACGTCCGCACCCGCGCCAAGCGGGACGCCGACGATGCCCGGCAGTTCGCCGTGCAAAAATTCGCCCGCGACGTGGTGGAGGCCGCTGATAATCTGCGCCGCGGCCTGGAACAACTCCCCGCCGCTGCGCCGGGCGAGCCCGAGATCGTCGGCAAGCTGCGCGACGGGTTCGAGGGCGTGGAGCGTTCGTTCTTGTCCCTGCTGGAACGCAACGGCATCGCCCGTGTCGACGCCACCGGCAAGCCGTTCGATGCCAATTTGCACCAGGCCATGGCCGAACAACCCTCCGCCGAGCACGCGCCCGGCACCGTGATCCAGTCCTGGACCGCCGGCTGGACGCTCAACGGCCGCTTGCTGCGCCCGGCCATGGTCGTGGTCGCCAAAGCCGCCGACGCCTGACGTAGAAGCCCTCTCCCCTGGGAGAGGGTTGGGTGAGGGTCGACCAACCGCTCCGGTGCTCCGGGCCGGGCCCTCACCCCGGCCCTCTCCCAGGAGGAGAGGGAGAACACCCCAAAAACCGCCGTGTCCCACTTGCTTCACACCGCCCGGCTCAATACATGCGCGCTGCGACGAACACCCCAAGGGTCTCGCGCGGTGCTTCGGGCCGCCCCAGACCGCTGAAATGGAGTCTTGAATGAGCAAGGTCATCGGAATCGACCTGGGCACGACCAACTCGTGCGTTGCGATCATGGAGGGCAAGGATGTCCGCGTGATCGAGAACAGCGAGGGCGCCCGCACCACCCCGTCCATGGTCGCGTTCAGCGACAGCGGCGAACGCCTGGTCGGCCAGAGCGCCAAGCGCCAGGCCGTCACCAACCCCACCAACACGCTGTTCGCGGTCAAGCGCCTGATCGGCCGCCGCTTCGACGACCCGCTGGTGTCCAAGGACAAGGGCCTGGTGCCCTATGCCATCGTCAAGGGCGACAACGGCGACGCCTGGGTCGAGGCGCGCAGCGAGAAGTATGCGCCCGGCCAGATCAGCGCCTTCATCCTCGGCAAGATGAAGGAAACGGCGGAAAGCTACCTGGGCGAGAAGGTCGACCAGGCGGTGATCACCGTGCCGGCGTACTTCAACGACGCACAGCGCCAGGCCACCAAGGATGCCGGCCGTATCGCCGGGCTTGAGGTGCTGCGCATCATCAACGAGCCGACGGCAGCGGCGCTCGCCTACGGCATGGACAAGAAGAACCACGGCACCATCGTGGTCTACGACCTCGGCGGCGGCACGTTCGACATCTCCGTGCTGGAGATTGGCGACGGCGTGTTCGAGGTGAAGTCCACCAACGGGGACACCTTCCTCGGCGGCGAGGATTTCGACGTCCGCGTCATCGACTACCTGGCGGACGAGTTCAAGCGCGACCAGGGCATCAACCTGCGCAGCGACAAGCTGGCCCTGCAGCGCCTGAAGGAAGCGGCTGAAAAGGCGAAGATCGAGCTGTCTTCCTCCAAGGAGACGGAGATCAACCTGCCGTTCATCACCGCCGACGCGTCCGGGCCGAAGCACCTGGTGATGAAACTCACCCGCGCGAAGCTGGAAAGCCTGGTGGACGATTTGATCCAGCGGACGCTTGGCCCGTGCAAGGCGGCGTTGAAGGATGCGGGCGTCAGCGCCGCCGAGATCGACGACGTGATCCTGGTCGGCGGCATGACCCGCATGCCCAAGGTCATCGATGCGGTGAAGCAGTTCTTCGGCAAGGAGCCGGCCCGCAACGTCAACCCGGACGAGGTCGTCGCCATCGGCGCCGCGGTCCAGGGCGCGGTGCTGAAGGGCGACGTGAAGGACGTGCTGCTGCTGGACGTGACGCCGCTGTCGCTCGGCATCGAGACGCTGGGCGGTGTGTTCACCCGGCTGATCGATCGCAACACCACCATCCCGACCAAGAAGAGCCAGACCTTCTCCACCGCCGACGACAACCAGCGCGCCGTGACCATCAAGGTCAGCCAGGGTGAGCGCGAGATGGCCGCCGACAACAAGATGCTGGGCCAGTTCGACCTGGCCGACATCCCGCCCGCGCCACGCGGCGTGCCGCAAATCGAGGTCACGTTCGACATCGACGCCAACGGCATCGTGTCCGTGCAGGCGAAGGACAAGGCGACGGGCAAGGAGCAGCAGATCCGCATCCAAGCCAGCGGTGGGCTGTCGGAAGCCGACATCCAGCAGATGGTGCGCGAAGCGGAAGCCAACGCCGACGCCGACAAGGCCCGGCGCGAGCAGGTCGAGACGCGCAACCAGCTCGAGTCGACGGTGCACTCGGTTGAGAAGAACCTGACCGAACATGGCGACAAGCTGCCGCCCCAGGACAAGGGCGAAGCGGAGTCAGCGGTCGCCGCGGCGAAGTCTGCGCTTGAGGGCACTGATACGGCCGCGCTGAAGGCTGCGTCGGAGCGACTGACCCAGGCGGCAATGAAGATCGGCGAGGCCGTCTACAAGGCACAGTCCGAGGGACCGCCCCCCGGTGGCGCCGAGCCGAACGCCGGCAAGTCGGATGAGAACGTGGTCGATGCCGAGTTCGAGGAAGTCGACGACCGCAAGAAGAAGTCCGCCTGACACTGCTCCGGGGACGGGTCACACCGTCCCCGGTTTTGTTTTGCCGTCACGGCCGACCTTGAACCCGGCTGGATCGAGGGCAGAGCCCAGCGGCATCCTTCCTGGGGACTGAATTGGCAAAGCAAGACTACTACGCTCTGTTGGAATCGAACCGGGACGCGTCCGCCGACGAGTTGAAGCGCGCCTATCGAAAGCAGGCGATGAAGTTCCACCCGGATCGCAACCCGGGCGACAAGGCGGCCGAAGCCAAGTTCAAGGAAGTCAACGAGGCCTACGACGTCCTGCGGGACGACCAGAAGCGCGCAGCCTACGACCGCTACGGCCACGCTGCGTTCGAGAATGGCGGTCCAGGCGCCGGTGGCGGCGGGTTCGGCTTCCAGGAAGGCGGCCTCGGCGACATCTTCGACCAGATGTTCGGCGAGTTCATGGGCGGCCGCCGCGGCGCCAATGGAGCACGCACCCGCGCCGGTTCCGATTTGCGGGCCCAGGTGGAGATCGGCCTGGCCGACGCGTTTACCGGCACCAAGGTCGATTTGCGGGTGCCGACGCGTGTTTCCTGCGACGCTTGCGCGGGTACGGGTTCCGCCAACAAGCAGGCCGAGCGCGATAACTGCCCAACCTGCGGCGGCTCCGGCAAGGTCCGCGCGCAACAAGGCTTCTTCCTGGTGGAGCGAAGCTGTCCCACCTGCGGCGGCATGGGCCGTGTGGTGCGCAACCCGTGTCGCGTGTGCAGCGGCGCGGGCACCGTGCCGCGGGACCGCACGCTGTCCGTCTCCATACCGGCTGGCATTGAGGACGGCGTGCGCATCCGCCTGGCCGGCGAAGGTGAGGCAGGTGGGTCCGGTGCACCGGCCGGCGACCTGTACGTGAACGTGGCCATCCGTCCGCACGACATCTTCCAACGCGACGGTGCCAACATCTATTGCCGGGTGCCGCTGCGCATGACGCAAGCAGCGCTCGGGGGCGACGTCGAGGTGCCGGTGATCGATGGCAGCCGGGCCAAGGTGAAGGTCACCCGGGCACGCAATCGGGCGACCAGTTCCGTCTGCGCGGCAAGGGCTTCTCGGTGCTGCGAAGCGCCGCGCGTGGTGACATGTACGTGCAGGTCGCGGTGGAAACGCCGTTGCAACTGACCAAGCGCCAGCGCGAGTTGCTGGAGGAGTTCGAGGCGGAAGCCGCCAATCACAACAAGAACGGCAGCCCGGAAAGCGAGGGCTTCTTCGCCAAGGTGTCCGCCTTCTTCGACGGGCGGAGCTGACCCGCTCCCCGTGACGCCCAGCATCGCCGTTGCCGGGATCACCGGCCGTATGGGCGGCCTGTTGAAGGAGGAAGTTGCCAAGGCTGGCCTCTCCCTCGCCGGCGGATCATCTCACGCCTCGCCTTTGGCTGCGATGCTGGCCGACGCGGACGTAGTGATCGACTTCACCCATGCTAGCACTGTGCAGCAGCACGCGGCGGCGCTTGCCGGTGCGCGGAAGGCCTGGGTGCTTGGAACGTCCGGGCTGACAACGGCGGACGAGGCGGCGGTTGCCACGGCTTCGCGCCTGGTGCCAGTGGTTTACGCACCGAACTTCGCCCCCGGTGTCACGCTGCTCCTCGCGCTGGCGGAACGCATGGGCGCCGCGCTGCCGGCGGAGCGCTACGACGCCGAGATCGTCGAGATGCACCACCGGCAAAAGGTGGACGCGCCGTCCGGCACGGCGATCGGCCTCGGCCGGGCGGTGGCGCGCGGCCGGGGTGTCGAACTTGCCGACGTGATGCGCAGCGGCCGGGACGGCCATACCGGGCCACGTCAAACCGGCGATATCGGCTTCGCCTCGCTGCGCGGCGGCCAGGTCGTCGGCGAGCACACGCTGCTGTTCGCGGCCGGCGACGAGCACATCGCGCTGACCCATCGCGCCTTCGACCGGCGTGCCTTCGCCGTCGGCGCCGTCCAGGCCGCGCGCTGGGTCGCCGGCCGGGAGCCGGGCTTATACGACATGCGAGACGTTCTCGGCGTCTGATCGCCATTCGGGCCGGGTCAGCCGATACAGCACCTGCCGGCGCAATGGATCGCCCTCGGCGAGGCGGGGATGGTCGAAATCGTCAGCGGCGTTCCGGGTCATGCCGAGCCGTTCCATGACACGGCGCGAATTGGCGTTGGCGACCCCGGCGTTCGCCACGATTTCCGGCAGTTCCAGCGTTGCAAAACCGAAGCGCAGCGACGCCCGGGCCGCTTCAACCGCGTAGCCTTGGCGCCAGAACGCCTCGGCCAGCCGCCAACCGATCTCCACCGCCGGCGTGAAATGCGCCTGGTAGCCCACCCGGAGCAGGCCCACCGACCCGACGAAGCGCCCGTCGCTGCGCAGCGCCACGGCCCAGAAGCAGAAGCCATGGGCAGCCTGGTGGGCGATCTGGCGATCGATCCAGGCATCGGCATCCTGCCGCGTCGGCAGCGGCGTCAGATACCGCATCACTTCGCCGTCTTGCGACAGCTCGGCAAAGGGATGCCGATCCGCATCCGTCCAAGAGCGGAGGATCAGTCGGTCGGACATGATGGGCAGCGAACTCGTCATGGCATCGGCTCCGTGGCTTCCTCTATCGCGGTGCTACGCCGTGAGGAACCGGACGGTCCGCCCTTCCAGCACGGCGCAGGTCAGCGCACCGCCGGTCACCGCCCCGGTATCCAACCCGATCCGCTGGCCGACGATGTCGGGGGCCGGGCGCGGCGTGTGACCGTGGACCACGGCGGTGTCCGGCGCACCCGGCAGGATCGCGCCGGTCCAGTCCAAGAACGCTTCCCGGATCCACAGCATGTCTTCGTCCGACTGCATCGCCAGGCCCAGGCCGGGCCGCAACCCGGCATGGACGAACACGTAGCCGTCCAGCTCGTGGAACAGCGGCAGGTCGCGCAGGAACGGCAGCTCCGGCGCCATCGCCTCGCGCCAGGCCGCGACCGGCTGGTGCGCCCGAACGCCCCAGCTCCGCAGTGTTTCGCCGCCGCCATTGCCCAGCCAATGCGCCACGCTGGACCGGTCGCCCCTGAGCGCGTCCAGCATCATCTGCTCGTGGTTGCCGCGCAGGCAGACCATCGGCACGCCCGGCAGGACCGGCCCGGCCGCCAGCCGCCGCACCGCCGTGGCGGAGGCCGCGCCGCGGTCCACGTAGTCGCCGAGGTGCAGCAGCAACGGCGCCGCAACCGGCTCCCGCCGCAAATCCGCCGCTACCTGGCCATGCAGGGCGGCCAGCCGGTCGGCGCAGCCATGCACGTCGCCGATCGCGTAGACGCGCGTGCCGGGCGACAGCCACCCCGGCGCCGGCTGGCTTAACGATGCGGTAACCATCACCCGCCCAGTGTAGCGCGTGAGGCTTGGAGCGACGACTGGCAATGCGCGGGCTTGGGGACGGCCGATTTCAAAACAACAGCGGACGGGTGACCCTCGCCGCCGCCAACCCGGCCGCCACCCCGTTGCAGCAGGCCGTGGATGTCGGGCTCGATTGGGCCGGACGCGCCAAGCGCCCGGTCGCCATCCTCATCCTGCATTTGTCCCGGCTGCATGCCCCCGGGCCGCGGCCGCACCACCGGCGCATCGCCAGCGCCCTGCTGGACGGCGCGGTGCAAACCCATGGCGGCCAGGTGTTCCATTGCGGCAACGGTGACTTCATCCTCCTGACCGACCCGCCTACCAGCGCCGCGCTGGTGCCGACCCTGTCGCACCTGTTCCGGCCGGAAGCGCCCGGCGTCGACCGCCTGCTCACCCTATGGTCGCTCCCCGCCGACGAGGACGTCGCCCGCGCCGCCCTGGCTTCCGCCGCCACGGCCGGCACCCTGCTGGAAGACGCCCCCGTCCCGCTCGGCGCCTTGGCGGCGGCGGAAGCGGTGCTGTCCGCCGCGCCGGTGGACGAGTTGGTGCGGCGGCAAACGGCGGTTTGCATCACCGGGCGCGGCATGCGGCCGCTGTACCAGGAACTCACCGTGTCGCTGAACGCGCTGGAAGTGCGCAACGGTGCCCCCCTGCCCCTGGTGTCCGACCCATACCTGTTCCGCCACCTGGCCGCCCGCCTGGATGAGCGTGTGCTGCACGCCGGGGCCTCGGCGCAGTTCGCCAACGTGCCGGTGCTCCACCTCAACCTCACCGTGTCGAGCGTGCTGTCGGAGGAGTTCACCCGCTTCACCGCCGCGCGCGGCGGCCGCATGGGGCTGGGTGTCGAAATCCAGTTCATGGAAGCGGTCAGCGACCTGCGCCGCTTCGGCGCCGCCTGCGAGCGCCTGCGCGACACCGGGTGCCACCTGGTGCTGGACGGGCTGGACCACGCGGCGCTGTCGCTGGCGCGGCCAGCGGCCTGGCAGCCGGACCTGCTGAAGCTGGATTGGTCGCCGCGCATGGCCACGCTGCCGGGCCGCGAGCGCCGGCTGCTATCCGCCGCCATCAGCGCGTTCGGGGCCGAACGCATCGTGCTGCACCGTGCGGAAACCGAGGCCGCGTTGGCCTGGGGACGCCGCTACGGTATTCGCCGCTTCCAGGGCCGGTACGTGGACGCCATGCTCGCGGCGGAACGCATCACGGCCTGCCGGCACGCCACCGCCTGCACGCTGCGGCAGTGCATCGATCGGGCGGCCGCCACGGGCACCGCCGGCCGCCAAGGCTGTCACAACACGGGCCTGCTGGACGCGGTGCACCAGCCGCAGGCCGCCGATCCCCTGCCCGCTTGAGGCCCTCGCCCGCAGACCGGCTCGCAGCCCTGGTGGCGGAATGCGCCGCCGCGGGGGTGGCGCGCCAGGCCCTGCTGCTCCGCATCGACCACCTGCCGCCGGCGCTGTCCCGCCCGCATCACCGCCGGCTGGCCGAGGCGGCGCTCGCCCCGCTGCTGCGCGCGCCGCGGGCCGAGCTGTTCCACCTGTCCGGCCCGCGCCTGGTGGTGGTGTGGCGCGGCGATGCCGAGGCCGCGCTGCTGGACGCGGTGGATGCGCTGGACCACCTGCTGGCCGACGCCCCGGTGGCGGCACCCACGCTGCATGAGCTGGTTTACCTGTTCGACCTGCCGGAAGGCGGCGACCTGCTGTTGCAGGCGTTGGCGAACGCGCCCGGCGAGGAAGCGCCGCGTCCGGACAACGACCCGCCGCTCGACCCGGCGTCGCTGCTGCTGCTGGAATCCGCCCTGGCCCAGGCCAACCTCGCGCGGTTCGCCCGGCGCGAAGCGGTGTGGCACATGACCGCCCATGCCGCCTCCCTGGCATGGGAAAAGCGCACGCTGTCCTTGGCCGAGCTGTCGGCGGAGCTGCTGCCGGAGCGCGACCTGTCGGGCGACCCATGGCTGTATCGCCGACTCACCCGCACGCTGGACCGGCGCATGCTCGCCTTGCTGGCCGGGCCGGACGAACTGCGCGGTGCCGGACCGCTCGCGCTGGACCTGAACGTGGTCAGTTTGCTCGGGCCGGATTTCCTCAAGCTGGATGCCGCCTTGCCGCAGCAATTGCGCGGGCGCGTGGTGGTGGCGCTGCACCCGGCCGACGTGGTGGCGGATGCCGCCGCCTTCACCTTTGCCCGCGGGTTCGCCCGGGCGCGCGACTACCGGCTTATGCTGCGCGACGCGGCGCCGGACCTGCTGGCCGTGCTGTCCCCGGCGGCGCTGGACCTGGACTACCTGGCGCTGCCCTGGTCGCTCGGCCTGCCGCAGCAGGCGCCCGCCTTGTTGGAGGCGTGCCCCGCCGCCTCCCTGGTGCTGGAATGCGGCGACGACCCGGCGGCGATGGCGTGGGGCCTTTCCGTCGGGGTGCACCTGTTCACCGGCGCGGCGGCGGACCGCGCGGCCCTTGGCGAACGGGCAGCAGCAGCCTAATCCGTCCGTCATGGACGCAATTCGGGTGGACGGGTTGACGAAGCGCTACGGCGCCGTCACGGCGGTGGACGGGCTGTCCTTCCGCGTCGGCCGCGGGGAAACGCTGGGCCTGCTGGGCGGCAACGGCGCGGGCAAGACCACCACCATCGCCATGCTGCTCGGCCTGCTGATCCCGTCCGGCGGCACGATCACCGTGCTGGACCGCGACATGGCGCGCGACCGGTTCGCGGCGCTGGCGCGGATGAACTTCTCGTCTCCTTACGTGGCGCTGCCGGCGCGGCTGTCGGTGGCGGAGAACCTGCGCGTCTACGGCCACCTGTACGGCGTCCGCAAGCTGGAGCGGCGCATCACCGAGCTGGCCGAGGAGCTGGAGCTGACGCCGTTCCTGCACCGCCCCGCCGGCCAATTGTCCGCCGGGCAGAAGACGCGGGTGGCGTTGGCCAAATCGCTGATCAACCGCCCGGACGTCCTGCTGCTGGACGAGCCCACTGCCAGCCTGGACCCGGATACCGGCGACTGGGTGCGCTCCTGGCTGGAGCGCTACCGGGCGGCCAGCGGCTGCTCCATCCTGCTGGCGAGCCACAACATGGCGGAGGTGGAGCGGCTGTGCTCCGCCGTGCTGGTGCTGAAGCAGGGGCGCGCCGTGGACCGCGGCACCCCGGCGGAGCTGCTGGCCCGCTATGGCCGCGACGACCTGGAGGCGGTGTTCCTGGACATCGCGCGCGACCGGCGGCGGGCGGCCTGATGGCGGCGCGACGCGTCTGGGGGCTGATCTACCGCCATTTGGCGCTGTACCGCCGGTCGTGGCCGCGGCTGCTGGAGCTGGCGTACTGGCCGACGCTGCAGATGCTAATCTGGGGCTTCACCGCCTCCTTCATCGCCACCCGCGTGAACGCCCCCGTCGCACTTGCCGCCGGCACGCTGCTGGGCGGGGTGCTGTTGTGGGAGGTGGCGCTGCGCAGCCAGATGGGCGTGGCGCTGTCCTTCCTGGAGGAAATCTGGTCGCGCAACCTCGCGCATGTCTTCGTCAGCCCGTTGCGGCCGTGGGAGATGGTGGCGGCGATGGTGTCCGTGTCCGTGCTGCGGATGCTGGTGGGCGTGCTGCCGGCGGTGCTGCTGGCCTGGTTGCTCTACACGTTCAACCTGTTCGCCATGGGGCCGGTGGTCGTCCTGTTCTTCCTCAACCTCATGGTCATGGGCTGGTGGGTGTCCCTGGGCGTGCTGTCGCTGATCCTGCGGCACGGCGCGGGGGCGGAGGCGCTGGCTTGGTCGGTGCTGTTCGGGCTGACGCCGTTTTCCGCCGTGTTCTACCCGGTGGCGGTGCTGCCCGCGGCGGTGCAGCCGGTGGCGCTCGCCTTGCCGTCCGCCCACGTATTCGAGGGCATGCGCGCCATGCTGGCCGACGGCGTGGTGCGGTGGGACCATCTGGCCTGGGCGGTCGGGCTCAACATGCTGTGGATGGCGGCGGCGATCGCGGTGTTCGCCGGGCAGTTCCGCCGCGCCAGGCAGGGCGGCGCCCTGTTGAACATCGGGGAATAGATGGACGAGACCCGCTTCTGGTTGATCCGCCATGCGCTGGTGGAGGAGAACGCCCGCGCGATGCTGTATGGCACCATGGACGTGCCGTTATGCCCGGACACGCTGGTGGCGCAGGCGGAGGCCTATCGCAGCCTGGCCGCCCGCCTGCCGCGCCCGGCCGCATGGGTCGTCACACCGCTGTCCCGCACGAGGCTGACGGCGGAAGCGCTGTTCCGCGCCGGCTATCCCGCCCAGCCCTTGGCGGTGGAGCCAAATCTGATCGAGCAGGATCTCGGCGAATGGCAGGGCCTGCCGCATGCCGACCTGCCGCCCAAGCTGCGCCTGCCCGCCCACAGCTTCTGGCCGCTGGGCGGCGAGGAGGTGCCGCCGGGCGGCGAAAGCATGGCGGAGGTGATCGCACGGGCCGGCGCCGCGATGGAGCGGCTGGCGGCGGCGCATGCCGGCGCGGACGTCGTGATCGTCAGCCATGGCGGTGCCATCCGGGCGGCCGTGGCCCACGCGCTTGGCCTGCACGCCGACACCGCGTTGCATTTGTCGGTGCAGAACATCTCCCTCACGCGGCTGGAGCGGCATCCCGCGGCGTGGCGGGTGGTGTGCGTGAACGAGGTTTGCGGCGCGGGGTAGCGGCCGATGCTGCCCCCCATGCTGGCGCATTGGCGGGAACGGCCGCAGCGCACCTGGTCCGTGGTCATCACCGTGTTCGGCGACGCGATCGTGCCGCGCGGCGGGTCGGTGTGGCTCGGCACCCTGCTGGAGCTGTTCGGCGCCATGGGGATCGACGGCGGGGCGGTGCGCACGGCCATGTCGCGCCTGGTGGCGGATGGCTGGACGGAGCGTCGCCGGGTGGGCCGCAACAGTGCCTACCGCCTAGCCGAGAAGGGTCGCGACACCTTCGCCGCCGCGGCGGAGATCATCTACGCACGGCAGCCGCCGGACTGGGATGGCCGTTTCCGCCTGGTGCTACACCCGGCGAACCGTGCCGGGCTGGAACGCCAGGGCTACGGCCAGGCCTCGCCCGGGCTGTGGATCGCGCCGGGGCCGATCCCCGCCCCCGCGGAACCGATCACGCTGGATGCCGCTGTCGACTCGGCGGCTGCACGGCAATTGGCGGTGCGGGCCTGGCCGCTGGACCGACTCGCCGCCTCCTTCACCCGCTTCAACGCGGCCTTCGCACCGTTGCCGGGCTGGCGCGACGGTTCGCCGCTGGATGCGATGGTCGCCCGCACCCTGCTGATCCACGAATACCGCCGCATCGTGTTGCACGCTCCCAACCTGCCGAGCGCGATCCTGCCGCCAGACTGGCCGGGCGCCGCGGCCCGTGCCCTGTGCCACGCCGCCTACGGGGCGGTTTACCCTGCGTCCGAACGCTGGCTGGACGAACAGGATCTGGCTGCTACGGACATGCCCCCGCGCTTCAGCTCAGATGTTACGGAAATTGCTTGACCGCCGATGATTTTGTGATATGTTGCGTCGAACAGTTGTCCCGGGGGACCATCGTTCCCTGGTATGGTGAGGGTGTAAAACCCTTGCTCGTTGGGAGACGGTCCGCATGTACACGCAAGCGCTGAACGCAGCCGACAAGGTCCGCAGCACGGAAGACCCGGCCCTGCTCGCTCGCTTCCAGGAGCGCATCGATGCCGAGGAGCGCATCGAGCCGAATGACTGGATGCCGGCCGCTTACCGCCGCACGCTTACCCGGCAGATCAGCCAGCACGCCCATAGCGAGATCGTCGGCCAGCTTCCGGAAGGCAATTGGCTGACCCGCGCGCCTTCCCTGCGGCGCAAGGCGGCGTTGCTGGCCAAAGTGCAGGATGAGTGCGGCCACGGGCTGTACCTGTATGCCGCCGCGGAAACGCTCGGTACCAGCCGCGAGGCGTTGGTAGACGGGCTGCTGGACGGCAAGGCCAAGTACTCGTCCATCTTCAACTACCCGACGCTGACCTGGGCGGATATCGGCGCGGTCGGCTGGCTGGTGGACGGCGCCGCGATCATGAACCAGATCCCGCTGTGTCGCTGCTCCTACGGCCCGTATGCCCGCGCGATGATCCGCGTGTGCAAGGAAGAAAGCTTCCATCAGCGCCAAGGCTACGAGGTCATGCTGACGCTGTGCGCCGGCTCCCCGGAACAGAAGGCGATGGCGCAGGATGCGCTGGATCGTTGGTGGTGGCCTTGCCTGATGATGTTCGGCCCGCCGGACGGCGAGAGCCAGCATTCCGACCAGTCCACCGCCTGGAAGATCAAGCGGTTCAGCAATGACGAGCTGCGGCAGAAATTTGTCGATGCCACCGTGCCGCAGGCGCAGAAGCTGGGCCTGACCATCCCCGACCCGGCGATGACGCAGGATGCGGACGGTCATTGGCACCACGGCCCGATCGATTGGGAAGAGTTCCGCCAAGTACTGGCCGGCAACGGCCCATGCAACCAGCAGCGTCTTGAAACACGCCGTCGCAGCCATCAAGAAGGTGACTGGGTGCGCGAGGCTGCCGCCGCCTATGCCGCCAAGCGGACGGCGCACAAGCAGGCTGCCTGATGGCCACGCCCGACACCACCCTGTGGGAGGTGTTCATCCGCAGCCGCAACGGGCTGGCGCACAAGCATGTCGGCTCGTTGCACGCGGGAGATGCCACCATGGCGCTGCAGGCGGCGCGCGACGTCTACACGCGTCGTGGCGAGGGCCTGTCGGTGTGGGTGGTCCCGTCCAACGCAATCACGGCCAGCGACCCGGCGGACAAGGGCATGATGTTCGAGCCGGCCGAGACCAAGGTCTACCGTCACCCCACCTTCTACGAGGTGCCGGACGACGTAGGGCACATGTGATGGGCGCGTCGATCCAGGTCAACGAAACGCCGCTGGTGCTGTACACGCTGCGCCGGGCGGACGACGCACTCGTGCTGGGTCATCGCCTGTCCGAATGGTGCGGGCATGCACCCTCGCTAGAAGAAGACATGGCGCTGGCCAATATCGGCCTGGATCTGCTTGGCCAGGCGCGCTCGCTGTATGCCTATGCCGCCGAGGTCGAGGCGGCCGGGCATGACGAGGATGGTTTTGCCTATCTGCGGGACGCGCCGCAATACCGTAACCTGCTACTGCTGGAACAGCCGAATGGCGATTTTGGCCAGACCATCGTGCGGCAGTTCTTCTACTCCGCGTTCGCCGACCCGTATTGGCGGGCGATGATGCACTCGCCGGACGCGACGCTGGCCGCGGTCGCCGCCAAGAGCGAGAAGGAGAGCGCCTACCATCTGCGGCATAGCAGCGAGTGGATGATCCGCCTGGGCGACGGCACGGAGGAAAGCCATCGCCGGGTACAGGCCGCCGTGGATACGCTTTGGCCTTTCACTGGCGAGATGTTCGAGGCGGATGGCGAGGACCAGTCCGGCGTGGCTGTCGACATGGCGGCGCTGCGCACCGAATGGCAGGCGACCGTCGCCAGCGTCCTGACCCAGGCGACGCTGACCCGGCCCGCCGGCACCTGGATGCATCGCGGTGGCCGCGTCGGGCGGCACACCGAGCACCTGGGTCCCATGCTGTCCGTGATGCAGCATCTGCAACGGACGCATCCCGGGGCGACCTGGTGAGCGAGCTGCTTGATCGAGCCCGCGAAGTGGCCGCCACGGTGGTGGACCCGGAGATCCCGGTGCTGACCATCGCCGATCTGGGCGTGTTGCGCGACGTGCAGATGGCGGGCGATGCGGTGGAGGTGACGATCACCCCCACCTATTCCGGCTGCCCGGCGATGAACATGATCGCCGTTGAAATCGGCCTGGCACTCGACCGGGCCGGCATCCCCGATGCGCGGGTAAGGACGGTCCTATCGCCCGCCTGGACGACGGATTGGCTGACCGAGGATGGGCGACGCAAGCTGACGGAGTACGGCATCGCCCCGCCCGTGCCCGGCAGCGGCCGTCGCGCCCTGTTCGGTGAGCAGGCGGTGACCTGCCCGCATTGCGGCTCCGACGACACGCGGCAGTTAGCCGAGTTCGCGTCCACGTCGTGCAAGGCGCTGTGGCAATGCCAGACGTGCCGCGAACCGTTCGACTACTTCAAATGCCACTGACGGGCGCGGACGCGACCGAGAAGATTGCCGCCCGCGCCCCGCGCTTCCATACGCTCCGGGTGGCGGACCTCCGCCGTGAGACTGCCGACGCTGTGTCTGTCGCATTCGACATCCCGGCCGAACTTGCCCAGTCGTACACGTTCAACCCCGGCCAGTATCTGACCCTGCGCGCCACCGTCGCGGGCGAGGACATCCGCCGCTCCTATTCGATCTGCTCCGGCCCGGATGACGAACTGCGCATCGCGGTGAAGCGCGTGGATGGCGGGGCGTTTTCCACCTGGGCCAATGAGATCCTGGCGCCCGGGCACGAAGTGCAGGTGATGACGCCGACCGGGCGTTTCGGCGTGTCCTTCGAGCCGGATGCGGCCCGCACCCATGTCGGGTTCGCCGCCGGCTCGGGCATCACGCCGATCCTGTCGCTGGCCCGCTTCATCCTGGCGCGCGAGCCGCACAGTGAGTTTTTCCTGTTCTACGGCAATCAGTCCGTGCGCGGCATGCTGTTCCGCGAAGCGCTGGAGGAGCTGAAGGACCGCTATCTCGGCCGCTTCTCGGTGTTCCACGTGCTGAGCCAGGAGGAGCAGGATATCCCGATCCTGCACGGCCGCATCGACGCCGAGCGGGTACGCCTGCTGCTGCGCCACATCGTGCCGGCCGCCAGCGTCGACCACGTGTTTCTGTGCGGCCCGTCCGGCATGCTGGACGCGGTGGAACCGGTGCTGGGCGAGTTGGGCATCCCAGCCGACCGCGTGCATGTCGAACGGTTCGTTTCGGCGTCCGGCGGCGTGCCCCGCCCGCGCACCGCCCCCACGAACGCCCCGCCCAGCCACGTCGCCAGCCTGGTCGTGGACGGCAACCGGCGGGACGTCCCCGTGGCGGATGGGGAAAGCGTGCTGGACGCGGCGTTGCGCGCCGGCATGGACCTGCCCTTCGCATGCAAGGGCGGCATGTGCAGCACCTGCCGCGCCCGCGTGATGGAGGGCACCGTCGACATGACGGTGAACTACTCGCTGGAGCCGTGGGAGACCGAGGCCGGCTTCGTGCTGACCTGCCAGGCGCATCCCACCACGCCAAGGGTGGTCATCGACTACGACGCAGTGTGAACTGATCCCCGGCGAAACGGGGGTAGTGCATGCGGGGCTTGATCGGCTGGATGGCGTTGCTGCTCCTGGCATGGGCGTGCAGCGAGGACCGGCGGCGCATCCCGTGGCGGATCGTGGCAGGCGGTTTGGTCCTTCAGGTCGCATTGGCAGTGCTGTTGATCGACGTGGCGCCGGCGCGGGCGGCGGTGCTGCTGTTGAACCACGTGGCGGACGCGTTGCAGCGTGCGACGGATGACGGCACGGCGTTCCTGTTCGGCTACCTCGGCGGCGGCACCCTGCCGTTCACTGAAACGCGGCCGGGCGCCAGCCTGATCCTGGCATTCAAGATCCTGCCGTTGGTGCTGGTGATCAGCGCGCTTGGCTCGCTGCTGTTCCATTGGGGCGTGCTGCAACGGATCACGGGCGCATTCGCTTTCGTGCTGCGCCGGGGGCTTGGCATCGACGGACCGTTGGCCCTGGCCGCGGCCATCCACATCTTCGTCGGCAACATCGAGGCGCCGTTGCTGATCCGGCCCTACCTGACGGGCATGCAACGGGGCGAACTGTTCGCGGTGATGAGCTGCGGCATGGCGGGGATCGCCGGCACGGTGATGGTGATCTACAGCACCATCCTTGGCCCGGTCATCCCGAACGCGCTGGGCACGATCATCGTCGCCGCCGTGATCAGCACGCCGGCAGCGCTGGCCGTGTCTGCCCTGATGGTGCCGTTCCGCCCCGCGACGATGTCAGTCGCCGCCGCCGTGGACCGCGGGCAGGCGGCCGGCAGCCTGGACGCGCTGGTGCGCGGCACGGCGGACGGCATCGGCCCGTTGGTTGGCATCACCACGACCTTGCTGGTGGCGGTGGCGTTGGTAAGCCTGCTGAACGGGGCACTCGCCCTGCTGCCCGGCGGCTGGACGCTGGAGGCGTTGTTCGCCCTGCCCTTCCGCCCGGTGCTGTGGCTGATCGGCGTGCCCTGGGCGGAAACGGAAACGGCCGGGTTGTTGATGGGCACGAAGACCGTGCTGAACGAGTTCGTCGCCTACCTGCGCTTTGCGGCGCTACCGCCGGACGGCTTGAGCGCGCACTCAAGGATCATCCTAACTTACGCGCTATGCGGGTTCGCTAATTTTGGCTCGCTAGGGATTGTCATCGGCGGCATGGGCGCGATGGTGCCGGAGCGGCGCGCGGAGATTACGGCGTTGGGCCTGCGCTCACTGGTATCAGGGACGATTGGGACTTGCATGAGCGGGGCGTTGGCCGGGGTGCTGACGTAATCGGGCAAGACCGAAATTTGGCGGCCGGCTAAAGTTCGGCGCCCGACTGAACCTGGCAAAAATCCGGGGAGCCGGCAGGGACTGAGAGATACCGTGCGAGGAACGTCCCGCAAGGATTTACCCCATCGACCTCGGCGCTTTGGGAGCACGCCATAGAACGTGGCGTGATCGTCGGCGGGACCGTTTAGCCTGCTGGACGCGGTAGCACAGGGCTGCCGGGGTAAGCGGGGGCGGTCATGGTGCAGGAACAGTTTGTCGGGTTTGACGTATCGCAGTCCGAAACGGCGATATGCGTGGTGGATGGCGTCGGTAAGGTAGTGTGGCAGGGCAAGTGCACCTCCACCCCGGAGGCGATGGCGGCAACTGTCCGGCGCCGCGCCCCGCATGCGACGAGGATTGCGCTCGAGACTGGCCCGATGTCCGCCTGGCACTATCGCAGCCTGACCGCTCTCGGTCTGCCGGTGGTCTGCGTCGATGCCCGCCACGCCAAGGCAGCACTGGCGATGCAGCTGAACAAGACCGATGCCAACGACGCGGTCGGCCTGGCGCAGATCGTGCGCACGGGCTGGTATCGCGAGGTGGCGGTCAAAAGCGAGCACAGCCATCGTACCCGCGGGCTGCTAGCAGCTCGGGCCAAGCTGGTTGGTATGCGCAAGGAGGTTGCCAACCAGCTTCGCGGCCTGCTGAAGGTGTTCGGCCACGTAATCGGGGCGGCCAGCGGGGAGAGGTTCGACGCCCGTGCGCGCGAGCTGGCCGCGGGCGACACCACGCTGACGGTCACGGCCGAGGCCCTGTTGGCCGCCCGTGCCGCCCTTGCGGCGCAGGTTGCGCGGCTGGACAAACTGCTCCTCGCCCAAGCGCGGCAGGATCCGGCGTGCCAACGGCTGATGACTGTTCCCGGGGTGGGCGCCATCACCGCCACGGCGTTCGTCGCCACGATCGACGATCCGGCCCGCTTCAAGCACTCCGCCAGCGTGGGCGCCTATCTCGGGCTGACACCAAGGCGCTACCAGTCCGGGACGATGGACGTCTCGGGGCATATCTCGAAGGCGGGTGACGCCCTGCTGCGATGCTACCTGTTCGAGGCCGCCACGACGTTGCTGTCGCGGGTGCAGAAAACTTCGACCCTGAAGGATTGGGGCACCCGTCCGGCCAAGCGGATCGGACACAAGAAGGCCCGAGTGGCGATCGCCCGCAAGCTGGCGGTGATTCTGCATCGCATGTGGGCCGACAAGGAAGACTTCCGTCCAGTGCCGGCTATCGCCGCAGCGGCATAGCGCTCGCGCTCACCAGGTTCCCCGCAAGGGGATCAGGTCGTCCCTGCCGGGACGAGGCTTCGAACACCCCCGCCCTGCCCGTTGCGGCCGCTATGGACCGCGCATTCAGAACGTTGGGGAGTTCGTCGCGCCATACGCCAACATGCGGCGGGCCCGTCCTGACCGCGAAGACAACCATGGAGCCGGCAGGTATGATGGCTTCGACAGAGCGGGACTTGGCGATGAAACGTTTACGCTGCATTACAAGCGCGCATACTCTGGTATGTGCTGCGCTTGGATCAATGCTGGCCTCGGCACATGCTCAGGAACCTGATGCAATCGACCAAATTTATCACGCTCCGATACCAGGCCTTAGAGTCGATCCAAGATCATGTTGTTTTCTGACATAGGCGTCGGAGCATCAGCCTGATTGACGCCCAACGCAGGAAAGCGAGGGCGTTACGGTTCAGGCACTCCCAATCCTTGGCCAAGCGTCGGCAGCGGTTCAGCCAGGCGATCGTGCGTTCGACGATCCAGCGTTTTGGCAGCACGACGAAGCGAGCGACGTCGGATCGCTTGACGATCTCGATGTTGACCTGGCTGCAGACGTGGGCCAACCCGTCCTGAAAGCGTGGTCCCTGGTAGCCACCGTCGGCATAGAGCTTGAGCAGGAACGGGTAGAGCCCGAACAACGAGGCCATCAGCAGCACACCGCCATCACGGTCTTGGATGTCGGCGGCATGTACGATCGCTTGCATCAGCAAGCCTTGCGTATCGACAAGGACGTGGCGCTTCTTGCCTTTGATTTTCTTGCCCGCATCAAAGCCGGGCGGGTCCGAAATCCCCCTTTTTCCGCGCTCTTGACACTTTGACTGTCGATAATGGCCGCAGTCGGGCTCGCTTGGCGCCCTGCCTGCTCGCGGCAGGCGACGTAAAGCGCGTGGTGCAGCCGGTCGAGCGTGCCGTCGTGCTCCCAACGCTTGAAGTAAAAGTTAACCGTGCTGCGCGGCGGCAGGTCCTTGGGGATCGCGGCCCACTGGCACCCGGTGCTCAGCACATACATCAGCCCGTTGACTATCTCGCGCACATCCACCGTCCGCTTGTTGCCACCCCGCTTGGCGCGAGGGATCAGCGGCTTGGTCAGCGACCACTCGGCATCCGTCAGGTCGCTTGGATATCGCAACCTACTACGGTCATACCGACCGCGGTTCTCAACCGTCCACATTCCACTACCCTCGCGACTCGACGCAAAGCGATGGAATCACAACCGACTCACCAGACTCAACATGATCTTGGATCGACACTTAATCAATCCCCGTATAGCTCCCTGTCCACGGATGAACGCCAGGCAAACGGAAAGAAAGTCGTTGGCTTTGCGCGCTCAGCTGCATCATGAACTATGGAGCTGTTAGCTCGCGTGAGCCCTCGGATTTGACGGATGCCGAAATGAAGCTCTGCTCGGATGCTTGTTTTGTGGGCCATGAACCTCAGGACTTTCCACACTACGCAGACCTGAAAGCAAAGGCAGTTGGCGATCTGCTGCAAGCAAAGACGCTTGGGTCACCGACGACACTAACCATTCCGCCGTAACGGACATACGCCACAGAGCCCTTGCATCCAAGCTCGTGATCAGACAACGGGCAGGATAGCATGGTTCGTGGACAGACCGGGAACGAGATTAAGCCGCGGCTGATACGGCGAGTTTTACGGACGAGCCGCGGCGCAAGGGCCTGAACCCGTCTGGATCAGTGCCCGCGTCGGCGCTCCATAAGAAATCGCCGGTGAGGTTGATGTGCTGCCGGCCGAGTGCGGCGAGGTAAGCGAGGAGCGCATCTGGAATGACATTGCAGCCGCGGCGTGCTGCCTAGCTGCCCCTCGGTCAGCGCGCGACGTCTTGGCATGGTAACTGTCCGATGGAGTATAGGCTGATCGCTATGATCTCAATCCGGCAGGAACAAGGGTTTGCAGCTCGGTCAGCGAGGTGAGTTCAATTGGGACAGCGCGTGGCGCTCTACTGCCGGGGGCTCGACCACCGACCAGTCCTGTGCGCGACAGCGTGAACTGGGTCAGGAGCGTATCCGCTCCGGGATCGCGGCGTCGGGCTGAGCAAGAACACGGTGGTGGAAATTATGAAACGAAGCCGAGTCGCTCCGCTTGCAACACTGGTCCTGTACTTTGCCGGTGGTTCCGCTTGGGCGCTGGCTCCACTGCCAGAGGCGACATCGCAGCACGCTGCTGATGTAGCCCCCCGAACTCGGCGAGCTTGTGCAGACATTGCGGCCGTGGCGAATCGCGGTGTGCGGGCACTGCGCGCCGCGGATCTGGTCGGCCGCAATGTGCCTATTGACCTGAGCAACGACGGCCATCCAAGAACGATCCTCCGACTCGACGACCAAGGCACGATGCACATGCCTTACCTTGCGGACGAAGCACATCAGCCGATCGGAGGGTCGAACTACCTTGAGGCTGCCCGCTGGGCTAGCGAGGTCGTGGTGCTCAACGTGGAGCAGCGTACCTGGAGGGTCGATTGGGATGCCGGCAGCCTGGACGGCACCGCGGCGTTGGCTGGTGCTACGGACGGCACGGCCATTTGTCGTTTCCACACGGCTTGGCCGGCACCAACGCTCAAGCTGTTGCCAGACGCGGAGCCGGGGCGGGCACAAACGTATCGCACCCTGCTACTCGGAGGGGGTGTGGTGCCGCCTACAACCGGCATTGACCCTGACACCGTGCAGGCTGCCTCCAACCTGTCCGACACCTCCCTTAGTGTTGTAGCGCCATCCTGGCGTGTGGACCTGATGAACCGCGGGCAGCCAATGACGCTAATACGGCTCAGCCTCGCGTCCAGCGCTGGGCGTGGCTGCGACTACGACCAACTGGGGCTTGTAAGGGATGGTCGGCTAACAGCCGTCGGGCTTGGACGGGCATGGTTAGAAGACCGCGCTCCCCTCGCCCCTGCCTCGCCTGCGCTCCAACGACAGCTTGAGCACATCGTGTGTTCCGGCGTGACGGAAACGCCATTGCTGGACGGAAAAGGGCGAGCCTATGTGCTGTTCGACAACGTCGCCAAGTTCCCGGACAGGGTGGAACGGGTCAGGCTGCTTGCAGGCGCGTCGAAGGGGACGATGCGAGTGCTGGCGCGGCTATCTTGGAGAGCCCAAAATGAGGCTCTGCCGCCACCGCCGTTGTAGTGAGCCGATGTGTTCCCGGTCTGTGCGGCGAACCGGGCTATCCTACTCGTTCTATGGCGTACCCCGGCCTAGGCAGATCGGAGTGAGGGGCTGACGCGCAGGATCGTGCCCTCGGCCCTCATCCAACCCTCTCCCAAAGGGAGAGAGCCTTTCGTCTCGGTGGACGAGGTTGAGCAGGTCAAAACCCTTCCCGGAGGGAGTCAGCTCGAAGCGATCGTGCGTGGCTTCAGGTCGCGGGGGATGCGGCGATCAGCCGTTCGATCGGGTCCCAGGCATAAGCGAGTTGCGGCACGGCGACACCGGCTACCCGCGTGTCCGACTCCGCCACTGCCCGGCCGCCCAGCCGCTGGTAGAACCACCGGCTGGGGTTGTTGCGCAGCACCCAAAGGAAGGCAGCCCGACTGCCAGCCGCGGCCAGGTGGGCGGCGCCGGTGCGGATCAGGCGGCGGCCGACGCCGCGGTCGCGCCAATCGTCCAACACGTACAGCGTCTCGATCTCGCCATCCGCGGCGACCCCGCCGGGCAGCGCCGTACCGGTGCGGCCGACGGTGGTGTAGCCCACCAGCCGCGGCCCGGCGCCGCGCGGCACGTCCTGGCCGGAGGCAATGGCGACGTAGACCCCTGCCCCGGCGCGGATTTGCCGGTCGTAGAACGCCGCCTGCCGGGTGACGGACAGGCCGGCCAGGTAATCCTCCGGCAGGATGCCGGGATACGCGCTGCGCCAGGCCGCGACGTGCACGGCCCCGATCAGCGGCGCATCGGAGGGCCGGGCGCGCCGCACCGCGATCATGTCGGCCCCGCCCCGGCCCGCTCCAGCACCGCACCGAAGAACCCGTCCGTCCCGTGCTGCCGCGGCGTCAGCGACAGATAGGGGCCGGGGCACGGCGGCGCACCCTCCCACGGCCAGGCGCGCGCGAGCGGCACGACCGCGAACTCCGGGTGGCGGGCAAGGAATGCGTCCACTTGAGCCTCGTTCTCCTCCAGCAGCAGCGAGCAGGTGGCGAACACCAGCCGGCCGCCGGCCCGCACCACACGGGCAGCATCGTCCAGGATTGCGGCTTGTTTGGGAAGCAACTCTTGCAAGTCGAGTGGGCGCAGCCGCGCCCGGGCATCCGGGTTGCGCCGCCACGTCCCGGTGCCGGTGCACGGGGCGTCCACCAGCACGCGGTCGAACGTGCCGGCCCGGCGCTTGGCCCATTTGTCGCCCGCCGCCAGCAGATGCCGCTCCACATTATGCACGCCGGCCCGGCGCAGGCGGCGCACCGCCCCTTCCAGCCGCTTGTCGTGCACGTCGCACGCGACGATGTGGCCGTGGTTTTCCATGGTCATGGCGATGGCCAGCGTCTTGCCGCCCGCCCCGGCACACCAATCCGCCACCCGCATCTGCGGCCCGGCGCCGACAAGGGCCGCCACCAACTGGCTGCCCTCGTCCTGGATTTCCACCAGGCCGGACTGGAACGCGGCCCCCGTGGTGACCGCGCGGCGTCCGGCGATGCGCAGCCCCCAGGGCGAGAGCGGCGTCGGCTCCGCGGCGATGCCCTCCGCCGCCAAGGCCGTGGCCGCCTGTTCCCGCGTGCCGCGCAGCAGGTTGACCCGCAGGTCGAGTGGCGCTTCCCCTTCCATGGCCGCCAATTCCGGCGCCAGTGCCTCGCCGAACCGGGCGGCGACATGGGGCAGCAACCAGTCCGGCAGTTCCAGCCGAACCGGGTCGGGCATGGCCGGGTGGTCCAGCGTGTGACCCGCCAGTTGCGCCGCGGCCACGGCCTCCTGCGCCAGCATCGGCGCCGGGCCATACTGGCCGCCGGAGAAGGATTGCTGCACCCCCGCGAGCGTCCAGCCTTCGAACAATAGGGACGCCGCCACCAGCATGCGCGGCGTGGCGGCGGTGCCGGCGCGGTCCAGCCACCACGCCAGCCGCCGCCGCGACCGGAGCACGCGCCACCCGCGCTCCGACACCGCACGGCGGTCGCCGGAGCCGATGAAGCGGCGGGCGCGGAAGAAATCGTTGGCGACGGCGTCGGCCGGACGGCGGGGGAACGCGTCCACCTCCGTCAACAGCTCGATGGCGGCGGCCAGGCGCGCGGCGGGGGTCACGCCTCCTGGCGGTAGTTCGGTGCCTCACGCGTGATCGCCACGTCGTGCACGTGGCTTTCCCGCAGGCCGGCGCCGGTGATGCGGCGGAATTGCGTGTTGGCCTGCAAATCGGCCACGGTGGCACTGCCGGTGTAGCCCATGCCGGCGCGCAGCCCGCCCACCAACTGGTGCACCACGGCGGCGACCGGCCCCTTGTAGCCGACCCGGCCTTCGATGCCTTCCGGCACCAGCTTCAGCGTGTCCTTGATCTCCTGCTGGAAATACCGGTCCGCCGAGCCGCGTGCCATGGCGCCGATGCTGCCCATGCCGCGATAGGATTTGTAGCTGCGGCCTTGGTACAGGAACACCTCGCCCGGCGCCTCGTCGGTGCCGGCCAGCAGGCTGCCCACCATCACCGCGTCTGCCCCGGCGCCGATTGCCTTGACGATGTCGCCGCTGGTGCGCACGCCGCCATCCGCGATGGCCGGAGTATCACGCTCCCGGCAGGCAGCGGCGGTTTCCAGCACGGCGGTAAATTGCGGCACCCCTACGCCCGCCACCACCCGGGTGGTGCAAATGCTGCCCGGACCGATGCCGATCTTCACCGAGTCTGCTCCAGCCTCGATCAACGCCAGCGCGCCTTCCGGCGTGGCGACGTTGCCGGCGACGACCTGGACGGCGTTGGACAGGCGCTTGATCTTCTCCACCGTCGCCATCACCCCGGCGGAGTGGCCATGCGCGGTGTCCACTACCAGCACGTCGATCTCCGCGTCGATCAGCGCGCGGGCGCGCAGCATGCCGTCCTCGCCCACGCCGATCGCCGCCGCCACCCGCAGCCGGCCCAGCTCGTCCTTGTTGGATACCGGGTGGGCCTGCGCCTTTTCCATGTCCTTGACGGTGATCAGCCCGACGCAGCGGTACTCGTCATCTACCACTAGCAGCTTTTCCAGGCGGTGCTTGTGCAGCAGGCGCTTGGCTTCCACCGCCGGCACGCCGTTCTGCACCGTGACCAGGTCTTCCCGGGTCATCAGCTCGAACACCTTGACCGACGGATCGGTGGCGAAGCGTACGTCCCGGTTGGTGAGGATGCCGACCAACCGGCCGGTGCCGCGCTCCACCACCGGCACGCCGCTGATGTGGTGCAGGTCCATCAGCGCCCGGGCATCGGCGAGCGTCTGGTCCGGGTGGATGGTCAGGGGGTTCACCACCATGCCCGACTCGAACTTCTTCACCATGCGGACCTGCGCCGCCTGCTCCTTCGGATCGAGGTTCTTGTGGATGACCCCGATGCCGCCGAGCTGCGCCATGGCGATGGCCATCGCGCCTTCCGTCACCGTGTCCATCGCGGACGACACCAGCGGCACGTTCAAGGCGATGGTGCGGGTGAAGCGGGTGCGGGTATCCGCGGTGTTGGGGAGCACTTCGGAGAACCCTGGGACGACCAGCACGTCGTCGAAGGTCAGCGCTTCCCGGATCGCCGCCTCGCGAGGGTGGGGCTGAACCGCGCGCGATGGAGTGTCCGGTGCCATGGCTGTGTGTCTCCGTCGGGAGGGGGCTCCCGCGCCTTGGCGATCCGACATAGGGCGCAGCCGCGCCCGGCGCAAGCTACCCGTCCGGGACGCTGCCCCCCGCCAAGCGGAACCCCTTCGCCACCACATACATCTCGCTGGAATCCTTACGGCTGGCCGGCGGCTTGGCATGCCGCACGCTGGCAAAGGCGCGCTTCATCGGCTCCAGCAACTGCCGTTCGGAGCCGCCTTGCAGCACCTTGGCGACGAATCCGCCGCCCGGTGCCAGCGTTTGCAGGGCGAAGTCCAGTGCCAACTCCGCCAGGGCGACAATGCGGATGTGGTCGGTCGCCGTGTGCCCGGTGGTGTTCGGCGCCATGTCCGACAGCACCAAATCCGCCGCGCCGCCCAGTTCCGCCCGCAGGCGGGCGGGCATGTCGGGGTCGTTGAAATCACCCTCGATGAATCGCGCACCCGTCACCGGCTGCACCGGCAGCAGATCCACCCCGACGATGGCGCCGCAGCCGCGCTGCACCGCGACCTGGCTCCACCCGCCGGGCGCCGCGCCCAGATCCAGCACGCGCGCGCCGCGATGGATCAGGTCGTAGCGGTCGTCCAACTCCATCAGCTTGAACGCCGCGCGGGACCGCCAGCCTTGCGCCTGCGCCGCCCGGACATACGGGTCGTTCAACTGGCGGTGCAGCCAACCCTGCTGGGTCGTGGTGCGCCCCTTCGCCGTGCGCAGCCGCACCTCCAGCCCGCGGGGCGCCGCCGGGGTCTTGCCCCCCCGGCCCTTGGTCGTCTTGGCCATGCCGCGCGCCTTAGGCTCGGGTGGAGCGGTGCCGGGCGTGGCGGATCAGGCGCAGCAGCATGCCTTCCCGCAGGCCGCGATCGGCCACCGTCACCTCGGGCGCCGCCCACAAGGTGTGGATGGCGGTGTAGATGGCGCACCCCGCCAGCACGAACTCCGCCCGTTCCGGCCCGACGCAGGGATGCGCCGCCAGCCGGTCGCGCCCCATGCCGCGCAACGCCGCCACAGCCCCGGCGGCAGCGGCGCGGGACAGCACCTGCCCGTCGACATGGGTGCGGCGGTAGCGCTGCAACGCCAGCACCTCGCCCGCCAAGGTGGTGACGGTGCCGCTGGTGCCGAGCAGCCGGACGCCACCCTGCCGCAGCTCCTGCCCGATCCGATGGATATGCTCAAACGCGACGAGCCGCTCCGTAACCTCCGCCACCATGGCCGCGAAGCCGGCATCGGTGAAGGCGGCGGCGCCGTATTGCTCGGACAAACCGACCACCCCTACCGGCATGGACAGCGTGCCGATCAGGTCCGGGCGACGATCCTGCGCCAGCCGCACCCATACCAGTTCCGTGGAGCCGCCGCCGATGTCGAACAGCAAGGCCCGGCGGCCCTCCCCGGCCAGCAGCGGCGCGCAGCTTTCCAGTGCCAGCGCGGCCTCCTCGCGGCTGGAGATCACGTCGAGCTGCAAGCCGGTTTGGCGCGCAACGCGGGCGACGAACTCCCCCGTGTTGGACGCGCGGCGGCAGGCCTCCGTTGCGATCGCCCGCATGCCGCTCATCCGTCGGCGCGCCAGGCGGTCGGCGCAGGTTTGCAAGGCCTCCACCGCCCGGTCCATCGCGTCGGCGCTGAGTAGGCCGGAGTGCTGCAACCCCTCCCCCAGCCGCACCACCCGGCTGAAGCTTTCCAGCACGCGAAAGCCGCCCGCCACCGGCGTGCCGACCAGCAGCCGGCAGTTGTTGGTGCCGAGGTCGAGCGCCGCATAGGTCATGGACCCGGGATGCCGGGCCGAGGAGGGTTCCGCCAATTGCATGTCCGGGCGAGTGTCAACCTGTCCGGGCCGAATGGGAAGCGGTTTGCGCGTCCCATCGCGCGCTGAAGAGGGCGGTGTGAATGGCGCACTCTCGCGACGCGCTGCAATGCTGTGCCTGGACCGATCAGCGGCTGTGGATGGCGGGTTCGTGCGTAAAAGCGTAAGTCGCGTTATCCTGGGTCTCTGCTTCTGCCCTCTAACGTCTTTCTCTGGGTCAATCGCCACGACTTGAACCCGATGACCGAAGCCGGATCCTCTACAAGGGCGCGACCGTAAACCGCCAGCAGAAAGAGCGCGAAAGCCACTTCGATCCAATTCCACATCGGCTTCCACAGCGCGGCAGGTGCGTCCAGGCGGACATCAAGGCCGCCGTCTGCCTGTTTGGTATAGACAAGGGCCACTGCACTTCCCATGGAGCTACCCACCCAATCGAGTGTGGTCTGCTGTTGCTGCCGCCCGGCTACGGGAAAGCCGATCTCTGCCTGACCATTGGTTGAATGACCAACCACATGTCCCTGCACGTGCTGCGCCACACGGAGGAAATGCCGGACTTGCAGGCCACGCATCACGGCAGCCCCGCCGGCCAAGACTGCCAGGACCAGGGCGAACAACCTGATCCGATCGAGGACAGATTTGCCGGGCATCAGTTCATGGCAAAACACTGGGATAGCATCTGGTCGGGCGTGCTCTTGTCCGGATTACTGAGCGAGCACGTCACCCATTTGCCGTCATGCTCCAGCACATAGCCTATCGTGTCGATCCCGAGGTGGGAACTTACCACGCGGAAACCCATGTTGAGCAAGACGTCGAGCGACTTACCAGTATTGGCAAACCTTGTCGGATACTGCTCGGTCCCACCGGGGTTGGCTGGGGGGCCTGGCGGCGGTGCGGCAACTGCGGCGATGGTGCCGGCAAACGTCAGGCCGACCAAGCAGATCGACCTCAAAATGCTCCTCCAGTTCATGTCACAGCTCCAGCGTAGATGTCCGCACCAATACCGGCGCCGATACCCGTACCTTTCGCAAGGATAATGGCGCGCGGTGGAATGGCCATGATGTTAGATGTTAATGGAGCGGTGACCTGAGCGAGTGCAACAAGAGAGGCAAGATTCATCCCAAGCAAAAAGACGGTCATGGTGCGACTTTTTATCAGAGCGATGTTTATTTCGCCGAACATGCATCCACCTGCAAAGTCATCCCTGGTCAGCTCCGGATGGCTGCACCAGCGAGTACGATAAACGGTACCACTGCTCGCAAATGAAAGCGGCCCGACTGAGCCCGACATTTCCCGCTCAACGAAGTCGGCGAGAAACTTGCGGATCATGGTACCGACCGCTTTTGGAAGCTTCAGACCAATGCCTGGGCCGACCCCGGCACCTCCGTATTTCAGGGTCACCTCTTGTCCGCCAGGGTCGATCAACACCAGTTCGCCGGCCTCTGCGGCATAGATGCCGTAGCCTGCGCCGAGACTACCCGACGTCTTGTAGGTCCACTTGCTCCGTTCGGCCACGAACATTGTTTGTTTCCCTGCAGCCTGCAAAGCCGTTCCGTAATGGCCCGGAGTCTAGCGTTCGCGAGGAAACCAGGCTTGATTGGGGCGGGAGGGATCGAACCTCCGAATGGCGGAATCAAAATCCGCTGCCTTACCGCTTGGCGACGCCCCAATGGTCCGTGCCCGTCAATAGGGCTGTGGCGGAGGGTTCGTAAAGGGGGCCAGCCATGCGCCACCATGACTTCGGCAAGGCGGCCGCGCCCGCTTCGGCCGCTGCAAGGTCCGGGAACAGCGCGAAACAGGTCGCGCCGGAGCCGCTCATCCGCGCCAGCAGGCAGGATGACAGGCGGCGCAACGAGGCCAGCACATCCCCGATGCCGTGCACCAAGGCCAGCGCCGGAGCCTCTAGATCGTTGCCGAGGTCCGCCAGGGTTGCGGCAAGTGCCGCCGCGTCCGGCCAGCCGGGCGGCAAGGCGGCGGCTGAGGAAAAGCCGGCGGCCCGCGCGCGGAATACGTCCGCGGTCGCCACCGCAATCCCGGGGTTCACCAGTAACAACCCGCACCGTGGCAGCGCCGGCAGCGGCGACAGCAGCTCGCCCACGCCCTGCATGCGCGCCGGGGCGCTTTGCAGGCACACCGGGACATCGGCACCGAGGCCCAAAGCAAGGTCGGACAGCGCCGCCGCAGCGGGTCGCAGCCCCCAAAGCCGGCACAGCAGCCGCAACGCCGCCGCCGCATCCGCGGAACCGCCGCCGATGCCCGATGCGACCGGCAGGTGCTTTTCCAGCACGAGTTCGGCCCCTGCGTTGCGTCCGGCCCACGCGGCAAGTGCCCGGCCGGCGCGCAGCACCAGATTGTCTTCCTCCGCCGCCAGGCCGGCAGCGAACGGCCCCTCGATCCGCAGGGACAGCAACGACGCCGGACGGCCCCGCAGCCGGTCCTGCGCCGGGCCGAACACCACCAGGCTGTCCAGCAGATGATAGCCGTCCGGCCGGCGACCCGTCACCAGGAGGCTGAGGTTGACCTTGGCCGGCGCCGCCTCCGTCAGCCAGGCGGTCACTCCACCCGGTGCTCCGCCGTGTCGACGGGGGTAGGCGCGGCGGTGCCCGCCAGCTTGGCCTGCAACGCCGGGACGTCCTGCGGGTCGGGGTTGAGGATCAGTGCCCGACGCCATTGCACCTCCGCCTCGCGCCGTCGCCCGGCCGCCATGTAGGCGTCGCCCAGATGGCCGTTAACCGTAGAGTCCTCCGGTTGCAACTCCACCGCCCGCTCCAGAAAGCGGATCGCGCCCGCCTTGTCGCCTTGGCGCAGCAACACCCAGCCCAGGCTGTCGACGATGGAGCCGTCATTCGGCCGCTCCTCCACCGCACGCTCCACCATCTGCCGGGCGCGCGACAGGTTGCGGCCCTGCTCGGCCCAGGCGTAGCCCAGATAGTTCAGGACGTATGGCTGGTCGGGCGCCAAGTCGAGCGCCTTGAGCATGTCGGCCTCGGCGTGAGGCCAATCATGGTCGCGATCGTACGCCATGCCCCGCTCGTAGAACAACGCCCAGTTGGATGGCCGCGGCTGGTGCAGCCGTTCGATCGCGCGGGTGTAGGTGTCGATCGCCTCGGTGAAGTGGTTCCCGGCGCGCTGCATTTCCGCCAGCAAGGCCAACGGCTCAGGGCGCGACGCGTACTGCGTGGCAAGTTGCTCCAACTGCTGCTGGGCCTCCGCCAGGTGGCCTTCCCGCTCCGCGTATTGCGCCTGGCGCAACTGCACCACAGCGATCAGCGGATCGCTGGGCGGAACGGCGGCCAACGTCTCGGCGGCGGCACCGGCCTGATGGCTGCCCGCTTGGATGTCGGCCAGCAGCAAGCGTGCCGAGGTGAAATCCGGCCGCAGGTCCAGCGCCATGCGCAGCAGCAGCAACGCGAAGTCGCCCGCGTCCTGGCGTTGCAGGCTGGCGGCGAGTGCCAGATAGGCTTCGGCCACGCCATCCCGCGCCGTGGCCACCTGGGGCGCGGCGACGTCCTGTTGAAGGGCCGGCTCGGCGATCGACAGGTCCGGGCTGGCCTGCACCGTCGCGCGGATCGTTGCTCGCGCCTCGTCGGCCTGCCCGTTGCGGGCCTGCCAACTGGCGGCGATCACGCCCAGGCGCAGGTTCAGCGCACCGTATTCCACCAGAGCCAAGCGATACAGCCGCGCGGCATCCGCCGTGCGGCCGGCTTGGTCGTTGATCAAGGCGGCGTGCAGCGCGAATATTCCGCGGTAGCGCGTGCCCTCGATAAAGGGACGCAGTGTATTCAGCGCCTCGTCCGTCGCCCCGGCCCCTTGCTCGGACCAGGCACGCAGCAGTGGTTGCAGGATTTGGGTGGCACCTTGCGACGGCAGGCCGCCGAATGCCGCCTCCGCCGCTCGCCAGTTGCCGGCCTTCACGGCCGCATTCGCCAGCACCAGGGCAGACATCGGGCTGGCAGGCTGGTCACGCGCTAGGCCCACCGCTTCAGGTCGACCCGCCAGGACGGCGGCGGCGAAGGCCTGCTGCTGCAGCTCCGGGTTCTGCGGGTCGGCCTTCAGCGCGGCGATCAGGTTCTGCGCTGCCGCAGCGGGGTCGGTCTGTTGCAATGCGAAGCCGCCGACCAGGATGTCGCCAGACGTGCCGGCCAGCGGACGGGAGGCCGGCCCGGGCACGTCCGCCGGGTCCGCCGCGGCACAGGCCGACAGCAAACACAGGGTGAGCAGCGCGGCGTGCGAACGGTGCAACATGGCATCAGGTGTATCGCCCGGGCGCCACGGTTGCCAAGGGTGGCGCCCGGGCTGGCTACATCCCGCCGGGGTAGTTCGGGCCGCCGCCGCCTTCCGGCACGCACCAGTCGATGTTCTGCGTCGGGTCCTTGATGTCGCAGGTTTTGCAATGGACGCAGTTCTGCGCGTTGATCTGCAAGCGGGGCTCGCCTTCCTCCACGCCGACGGCCTCGTAAACGCCGGCGGGGCAGTAGCGGCTTTCCGGGCTGCGGAACTCGTCCCAGTTCACGCCTTTCCAGGCGGCCGGGTCTCGCAGCCGCAAATGCACCGGCTGGTTTTCCTCGTGGTTGGTGTTGCTGATAAACACGGACGACAGCTTGTCGAAGGTCAGCGTGCCGTCCGGCTTCGGGTACGCGATAGGCTGCGCCTTTGCCGCCTTGCCCAGCGTTTCGTTGTCCGCATGGGCATGGTGCATGGTCCACGGCGCCTTGCCGCGGAACAGGTACGTGTCCAGCGCGGAATAGGCGATGCCGCCATACAGCCCGAATTTGCTGAACGCCGGGCGGATGTTGCGTGCGGCGCTCAGCTCCTGCCACACCCAACTCGCCCGGATCTTCTCGGCGAAGCCGACCGGCTCGGCAGGCTTGTCGCCGGCGAGCGCTTCGGCCACCGCTTCGGCTGCCACCATGCCGGATTTCATCGCCGTATGCGTACCCTTGATCTTCGGGACGTTGAGGAAGCCGGCGGTGTCGCCGATCAGCGCGCCGCCGGGAAAGGTCAGCTTCGGCATGGATTGCAGCCCGCCTTCGCTCAGCGCACGCGCGCCGTAGCCGATGCGGCGGCCGCCCTGGAAGTGCTTGCGTACCGAAGGGTGGGCCTTCAGCCGCTGCATCTCGTCGAACGGGGACAGCCAGGTGTTCTTGTAATCCAGCCCGACAACGAAGCCGTAGGACACCATGCGGTCGCCCCAATGGTACAACCAGGAGCCGCCATAGGTGCCAGGGTCCAGCGGCCAGCCGACGCTGTGTTCGATAAGGCCGGGCCTATGCTGCTCCGCTGGGATTTCCCACAGCTCCTTGATCCCCAGCGCATAGGTCGGTGGGTCGCTTCCGTCGCGCAACTGGAACCGCTCAATAAGCTTCTTCGTCAGCGAGCCGCGGCAGCCCTCCGCGAACAGCGTATAGGTTGCGCGCAACTCCATGCCGGGTTGGTAGTTGGCGCCGTGTCCGCCCTCCTTTTCCACACCCATGTCGCCGGTGGCCACGCCGACGATGCGGCCGTCCTCCTCCAGCAGCTCGGCGGCGGCGAAGCCGGGGTAAATTTCCACCCCCGCTTCCTCCGCCTGCTGGCCCAGCCAGCGGCACACATTGCCGAGTGACACGATGTAGTTGCCGTGATTGTGCATCTGCGGCGGCGTCGGCAGGCGGATGGCGCGCGTGGCGGTCAGGAACAGGAAGCGGTCCTCGCCAGCCGGCGTGGTCAGCGGGGCGCCGCGCTCCTGCCAGTCCGGCAGCAACTCGGCCAGCGCCCGCGGCTCGATCACCGCGCCCGACAGGATGTGGGCTCCCACTTCGCCGCCTTTTTCCACCACGCAAACGGAGGCCTCGGGGGCGAGCTGCTTCAGGCGGATCGCGGCGGCTAGGCCTGCCGGGCCAGCCCCCACGATCACCACGTCGAACTCCATCGCCTCGCGCTCTGACATCGATTTCCTCCCAATTCCACTTTAACTAGGAATGAATTGGGCAACACGCCAGCCATGGCAGCGCGGCGCAGCCCCGGTTTGCAGCGGAGGAGCGATTCTGGACGACCTGGCATGGCTGCGGCTCCAGCTCGAATGGGGCGCGGACGAGGCGTTGGACGACGGCCCGGTCGACCGCCGCAGCGTGCCCGCCGCCGCGGTGGCCGAGGCCGCGCCCGCTGCGGCCGTGCCCCTCGTGCCGGTCGGGCTGGCGGGCGTGGGCCAGGCCCAGGCGCTGGCGGACGCCGCCGCCTCGGTGGCGGCGTTGCAGGCGGCGCTGGCGGGGTTTGAGGGTTGCGCCCTGCGTGCCACTGCAACGAACCTGGTGTTCGCTGACGGCGACCCGGACTCCCGCATGGTGCTGGTGGGTGACGTACCCGGTGCCGCGGAAGACCGGGCCGGGCGGCCGTTCGCCGGCCCGGCAGGCCTGTTCCTGGACCGAATGTTCGCGTCCGCCGGGCTGGACCGGGCGCGCTGGCGCTCGATCAGCTTGCTGCCCTGGCGCCCGCCCGGCGACCGCAAGCCGACCGACCGCGAAATCCAGCTCTGCCTGCCGTTCCTGTGGCGCCACCTCGCGCTGCTGCAACCGCGCCGCGTCGTGGTAATGGGCGGCCTGGCCGCACGCAGCCTGCTGCCGGGTGGCGGTCGCAGACCTCGCGGTGTGTGGCACGACCTGGCGATCCCTGGCCTGCCCGGCACGGTGCCGACGCTGGCCCTGCCCACGCCCGCCCACATTCAGGCCACGCCGATGGCCAAGCGGGATGCCTGGGCCGATTTGCTGCGCCTGCGACGCCTATTGGACGCGGAACCTACCGGTCACAATTAGTTTACCTTGCACATTAAACCCTGCAATTTACGGCTTATTCATCACCAATGATTTCGATGGTATGACCTGGTAGCCGTTGCAACGGCAATCGGCACCGTGTAGCGCCCGCCGCCATGCGAGGAGTCGGCCAAGCGTTCTCCCGCCTTCCCGCCGCCCGGGCGTTTATCGCCGGGGCCGCGATCCTTTCGGGGTCCATCCCGGCGGGCGTCGTGCATGCGGCTGGGTTGAGTGAGGAAACAGCGTTCGCGAACCCCAGGATCGGGCCGGCCGTGCCGGGCGGCGGCCTGGGCGGCGCGGGCTTGCCGCAGCCGCTGACGCCGAGCGACGCTGGCCGGTTGCGCCGCATCTTCGCATTGCAGGCGTCCGGCAAGTTCGACGCCGCCGCAGCCGAAATGGACGGCGTGTTGGACCCGGTGCTGAGCGGCCACGTGCTGGCGCAACGCTACCTGGACCGGCGCTCGCGACCGAGTTCCGCCCAACTCGCGACCTGGCTGGCGCACTACCCGGACCACCCCGACAGCGCGGCGATCCACTTGCTGCTGCTGTCCCGCCTGGCGATCGGGTCGCCGCGCCCCCCCGCGCCGGACCTGGTGATGCTGGCGCCTGACCCGCCCGCCGCCGCAGCCCCCGAGGAAGACGAGCCGCCGCAGCGCCGCTTGTCCCGCAACGCGTTGCTGGACCGGACAGTGCAGGAGCGTGCCCGCGCCGGGAATGCCGACAGCGCCGTGCTGCTGCTGGCCCGCACCAGGGGTCTGGACACGCTGTACGGCAGCCAGTTGCGCGCCGAAATCGCGCAGATCCTATTCACCCAAGGCCGAGACGAGGAAGCCTTGCGCCTGGCGCGCCGGGCGTTGCGGGAGTCCACCGCCCGCGTGGGATTGGCCGGCTACGTCGCCGGGCTTGCCGCCTGGCGCCTGGGTCGCCCGGCGGAGGCACAACCGTTGTTCGAGGCCGCGAGCCAGGCGGAAATCGCCTCCCCGAGCCTACGTGCCGGCGCTGCGTTCTGGGCCGGGCGGGCCCATCTTCGCAACCATGACCCGGCCGGCTACCGGCCCTGGATGCGCCAGGCCGCAGCGGCGCAGCGCACCTTCTACGGCCTGCTTGCCCGGCGCATCCTGGGCCTGGAACCGACGCTTCAGGGCGGCCGGGACACGCTGTCTGCGGCGGATACGGATGCGTTGCTGGGCAACCCGCATGGCCGGCGGGCCTTGGCGCTGCTGCAAATCGGGCAATCCCGCCGGGCGGAGGCGGAACTGCGCTGCCTGTGGCCGCAAATCGCCGCCGATCCCGGGCTGAGCGACGCCGTGCTGCGCGTGGCGGAAGCGGCCGGGCTGCTGGACCTGTCCGCCCAACTGGCCGGGTTGATCGAGACCGCGGAAGGCCGGCCGCATGACGAGGCACGGTTTCCCATTCCGGGACTGCGCCCGGCGGGCGGCTTCCGCATGGACCCGGCCATCGTTTATGCGCTGACCCGGCTGGAATCGAACTTCGATCCGTCCGCCGTATCAAGCGTCGGCGCCCGCGGGCTGATGCAAGTGATGCCGCTGACCGCCAGCTACATGACGGGCAACGGCGACACCGCCACCGAGAGCTATGCCCGGCGTCTGCACGACCCGGCCACCAATCTCGCCGTCGGGCAAAGCTACGTCATGTACCTGGCCAAGATGGACGGCGTGGACGGCGACCTGATCCGGCTATTCGCCAGCTACAATGCCGGGCCCACCAGCTTCGCCCGCATGGCAGGGACGATCCCGCCCTCGGACGATCCCTTGCTGTTCATCGAAAGCATCCCCAATGACGAGACGCGCGGCTTCGTGCCTCGCGCGCTGACCTACACCTGGATCTACGCGGCCCGGCTGCATTTGCCGGCGCCCAGCCTGGACGAGCTCGCCGCCGGCGCCTGGCCGACGTTCCACGCGCAGACGCCGCGACGGGAAGAACTCGCCCGCCTGCATTGAGGGAGGTTCGCCTTGGCCATCGACCCAAGCCGCCGCTTCATCCCCGTTTCGATCGCCGTGCTGACGGTGTCCGACACGCGGACAACCGAGAATGACACCTCCGGCGACACGCTGGCCGCGCGGGTGCAGGCTGCCGGGCACGTGCTGGCCGCCCGCGGCATCGAGCGCGACGAGGTTGCCGGGATCGAACGTCGCCTGCGCGACTGGATCGCTGATCCCGCGATCGACGTGGTGATCACCACCGGTGGCACGGGCATCACAGGCCGCGACGTCACGCCGGAAGCGTTCGACCGGGTGCTCGAGAAACGCATCGAGGGTTTTGGCGAGCTGTTCCGCATGATCAGCTTCGGCAAGATCGGCACCTCCACCATGCAATCGCGCGCGCTTGCCGGCGTGGCTTCCGGCACCTACCTGTTCGCCCTGCCCGGCAGCACCGGCGCGGTCAAGGACGGTTGGGACGACATCCTCGTATCGCAGTTGGATAGCCGCTTTCGCCCCTGCAACTTGGTCGAACTGATGCCTCGTCTCCAGGAACACCTTAAAGCCGCCGAGTGACGTCTGCCGTCGCGCACTCACGTTCCCACTTCGTTCTTGACGACATCTGAGCGACCCGCCATTGTCACCTTGAACAGACGGGGAACGATGCCGTGCTCGCAAACACTTTGCCGACCCGTTCCGAGGCGTTCCCGATGCCGTCGTTGGCACGGCACGGCAGGGGAGCGACCACCAATCCGGACGCCCGCTTTGATCGCATGCATGGCGAGGCATTCGATGATGGCTGGGGCACGTTGGAGGAAGCGTTCGCCGAGCTGCCGCCGCTTCCCACCTCTCTGATCCGCGACGCCAGCCGCTCCGTCATCAGTTGGAACACCAGTCCCGATGTCGGCTTCGACCGTGCGGTCAATCCGTATCGTGGCTGCGAGCACGGCTGCATCTACTGCTATGCCAGGCCGAGCCATGCCTATCTCGGCTACTCCCCGGGACTGGATTTCGAAACCAAGCTCGTGTTCAAGCCCGACGTGGCCGAGCAGCTGGAGCGGGAGTTGCGCAAGCCCAACTACATCGCCCGGCCGATCGCACTCGGCTCCAACACCGACCCGTACCAGCCGGTGGAGCGGACGATGAAGCTGACGCGCGCGGTGCTGGAGGTGCTGGAGCGGTTCGGCCATCCCGTGTCGATCGTCACCAAGTCCGCCGGCGTGCTGCGCGACATCGACGTCCTGCAACGTTTGTCGAAGCGCGGGCTGGTTCGCGTTTGGCTGTCCGTCACCACGCTGGATGCCGCGCTGGCCCGCAAGATGGAACCGCGCGCTGCCACCCCGCCCCGGCGCCTCGCGGCCGTGTCCGCCCTGGCCGCGGCCGGCGTGCCGGTCGGCGTGCTGGCCGCGCCCATGATCCCCGGCCTCAATGACGCGGAGCTGGAGCGGATCATCGCGGCGGCCAAGCAGGCGGGCGCGAGCACCGTGAGCTACGTGCTGCTGCGCTTGCCGTTGGAGTTGCGGCAGATGTTCGAGGCGTGGCTGACGCAGCACTTTCCCGACCGGGCGCGGCACGTGCTGAACCTGGTGCGGGAAACACGCGGCGGGGCGTTGAACGATGCCAAGTTCCACAGCCGGTTCGCCGGCACCGGCGTGTATGCCGATTTGCTAGCCCGACGCTTCACCCGTGCCGCGCGCCAGCACGGCTTGCAGGAACGGGTGAAACTGGACTGCTCGCACTTCGCAGCGCCGCCCCAGGCGGGTGCGCGCGCGCAGGTGCAGATGTCCTTGTTCTAGGAAGGACGCTTCCTTGCGACTCGCTCAGGCTGCTATTGCCACCACCATGCCGGACTTTTTGATCGAGGGCGGATATGACGGCCGCGTGGCCGGGGTGGACGAGGTCGGGCGTGGCCCGCTCGCTGGCCCTGTCGTCGCGGCAGCGGTGGTCTTTCCGACGGGCGTCAGCCTGACCCTGGCTGCGATGCTGGATGATTCGAAGAAGCTGACGGCTGAACAGCGCAATGCTGCCTACCAGGCCCTGTTGGACTCCGGCCTGGCCGAGATCGGCGTCGGTGCTGCCTCGGTGGCGGAAATCTCGCGCATCAACATCCTTCGCGCGGCGCTGCTTGCCATGCGGCGGGCGGTGGACCGCCTGCCCGTCATGCCCGTGGCGGCGTTGGTGGACGGCAACCAGGCACCGACCCTGTCCTGTCCGGTGCAATGCGTGGTCGGCGGCGACGCCCAGTGTCTGTCCATCGCGGCGGCGTCGATCGTGGCCAAAGTGGTGCGCGACCGGGCGATGACCCGGCTGTCCGCACGCCTGCCGATCTATGGCTGGCATTCCAATGCCGGCTACGGCACGGCTGCCCATCGTGCGGCAATCACCGCGCATGGACCATCTCGCCACCATCGGCCCACTTTCGGCGCAGTCAGGCTACATCTGGAAAGCGCGGAAGCGGCTCTCGGCGGCGACTGATTGTCGGCTGGTTGACGCGGCGTCGGCGGCTTCGTCACACTGCCAGCACCATTCCGAAGGTTTCGAGCGCTTGGAAATCGCCCGCGAGCTGCCGCTGGACCAGGTCTTGCTGGGCGATTGCGTGCGCATGATGGGCATGCTGCCGCCGGCATCCGTCCACTGCATTTTCGCCGACCCGCCCTACAACCTGCAGCTCCGCGGGGAGTTGCGGCGGCCAGATGACAGCGTGGTCGACGGTGTGGACGACGATTGGGACCAGTTCACCGACTTCGCCGCTTATGACGCCTTCACCCGCAGTTGGCTGGAGGAATGCCGACGCCTGTTGCGCAAGGACGGTACGATCTGGGTGATCGGCGCCTATCACAACATCTTCCGCGTCGGCACCATCCTGCAGGACCTTGGCTTCTGGATCCTGAACGACGTGGTATGGCGGAAATCCAACCCGATGCCGAACTTCCGCGGTCGGCGTTTCACCAACGCGCATGAGACGATGATCTGGGCGGCGCGCGGCCGCGACAGCCGGTATAAATTCAACTACCACGCCATGAAGTCGCTGAACGACGACCTGCAAATGCGAAGCGACTGGCTGCTGCCGCTTTGCACCGGGCCGGAACGGCTGCGCAACCAGCACGGGCTCAAGCTGCACCCGACGCAAAAGCCCGAAGCGCTGCTGCATCGCGTGCTACTCGCCTCGACGGCGCCGGACGACATCGTGCTGGACCCGTTCCTCGGCACCGGCACGACCGCGGCGGTGGCCAAGCGGCTGGGCCGCCACTTCATCGGGATCGAGCGGCACCCCGCCTACGCGGAAGCGGCGATTGGCCGCGTCCGGCGGGAAAAGCCCTTGCCCCTGAACGGCCTCGCCACCAGCCCGTCGCGCCGGGACGCGCCGCGCATCCCGTTCGGCAGCTTTGTGGAATCCGGCGTGCTGCCGGCCGGAACGGAGTTGCGCGACCGTATGCGCAAGGTTCGCGCGGTCGTCTCCGCGGACGGATCGATCGCCAGCGGCGGACATCAGGGATCCATCCACAAGGTCGGCGCGGCGTTGCAGAACGCACCCTCCTGCAATGGCTGGACGTTCTGGTATTTCGAACGCGCCGGTACCTGGCTGCCGCTGGACGCGCTGCGGCAGCCGCCACCCTAAAGCATCATGGCGGCTAGGTTTGCCGGCTGCTTAACCTCGATCTCGACGAAGGCGATCGGGTGCGGCGACCCGTTCATTACGTCATGCTTGATGCCCGCCGGCCGGACATAGGACTGCCCTTCTTCGAGGTGCACGTCGGTGATTTTGCTGCCGTCATGCACACGCAGCGTGCCCGCCACCAGCATGGTGACGAAGTAGGGCCAACCATGCTCGTGCCAGCCGGTCACCGCGCCTGGCTCGAACTCCCACTTGGTGATGCGCACCATGGCATCGTCCTGCTGCACCGTTGGAGTGGCGGGAATCGTGCAGTGGAATGCCATAGGAGTGTCCTTGTTCGGGCGCCCTCACCCAACCCTCCCCCGGAGGGAGAGGGCTTGAGGTAGGCGCCGCGACTACTGGTCCGGGTAGCTGTGCGTTTCCGCCGCGCCGCCGGGGTTGGTCACCGCACCCAGATGGGCCGGGCCTACCAGTTGGGCGAATTTCCAGATCGCGCCGCTGTTGTAGTCCGTGGTGCGCGGCTTCCACGCGGCCCGGCGCTTCGCCAATTCCGCCTCGCTCAGCAGCACGTCCATCGTTCCCGCTCCCGCATCCAGCACGATCTTGTCGCCGTCTCGCAGCAAGGCGATCGGACCGCCGAGCGCCGCTTCCGGCCCGACATGGCCGACGCAGAAGCCACGCGTTCCGCCGGAGAAGCGGCCGTCGGTGATCAGCGCCACCGCCTCGCCCATGCCCTGGCCATAGATGGCGCTGGTGGTGGACAGCATCTCCCGCATGCCCGGGCCGCCGCGCGGCCCTTCGTAGCGGATGACGATCACGTCGCCCGCCTTGTAGGCGCGGGCCTGCACGGCGGCGAAGGCGTCTTCCTCGCAGTCGAAGCACAGCGCCGTACCTTCGAAGCGTTGCCGTGCCATGCCCGCCACCTTCACGATGGCCCCGTCCGGCGCCAGGTTGCCGCGCAGGCCCACCACGCCGCCGGTCGGCGACAGGGCGCGCGACACGGGGTAGACCACGTCCTGGTTCTCCGGGAACACGACGTCTTTCAGGTTCTCCGCCATGGTGCGGCCGGTCACGGTGATGCAGTCGCCGTTCAGCAGGCCGCCATCCAGCAGCGCCTTCAGGATGACCGGGATGCCGCCGATCTTGTGCACGTCGAACGCCACGTATTTGCCGCCGGGCTTCAGGTCGGCGATGTATGGCGTGCGGCGGAAGATCTCGACCACGTCGTCCATGGTGAAGCGGATGCCCGCCTCGTGCGCCATGGCCGGCAGATGCAGCCCGGCATTGGTGCTGCCGCCGGTCGCCGCCACCACGACGGCGGCGTTCACGAACGCTTCCCGCGTGCAGATGTCACGCGGACGCAAGCCGCTTTCCAGCAGCGCCATCACCGCCCGGCCGCTTTCCACCGCCCAGCGGTCCCGGTCCTCGTAGGGCGCCGGCGCGCCGGCCGAGCCGGGCAGCGCCAGGCCGATCGCCTCGCTGACCGTGGCCATGGTGTTGGCGGTGAACTGCCCGCCGCACGCCCCGGCGGAGGGGCAGGCCACGCATTCCAGCTCGTGCAGTTCCTCGTCGGACATGGTGCCGGCGGCGTGGCGGCCCACCGCCTCGAACACGTCGACCACGGTCACGTCCTTGCCGCGAAAATTGCCCGGCAGGATGGAGCCGCCATACATGAACACCGATGGAATGTTCAGCCGCAGCATGGACATCATCATGCCCGGCAGCGACTTGTCGCATCCGGCCAGACCCACCAGCGCGTCATAGCAATGGCCGCGAACGGTCAGCTCCACCGAGTCGGCGATGCATTCGCGCGACACCAGGGAGGACTTCATGCCCTGGTGGCCCATGGCGATGCCGTCCGTCACCGTGATGGTGGTGAACTCGCGCGGCGTGCCGCCCCCTTCGATGACGCCCTTCTTCACCGACTGCGCCTGCCGCGACAGTGCGATGTTACAGGGCGCCGCCTCGTTCCAGCAGGTCGCCACGCCGACGAAGGGCTGGTTGATCGCGTCCTCGTCCAACCCCATGGCGTAGTAGTAGGAGCGGTGGGGCGCCCGGCCCGGCCCGACCGTCACGTGGCGGGATGGCAGGCGGGACTTGTCCCAGCGTTTTGTCAGCACGGCGCGAACTCCCTCAACGTAGTCCGACCCTACGCGCCAGGCTGGTGGATGGCAAAGCAGCTCAGGCCCGGCGATGCCGGTTGTCGTCCTCCCGGTCGCTGCTGATCGGGATGCTGCGGATCAGCGCCGGGTGCAGCACATAGGCGTGCAAGCGGTCGCTCCGCCGCACCCCGTGGCGCAACGCGTCGATCACGCCCCAGGCATGGCTGTGGCGCGGCAGCGCGTCGTACTCGGCCGGGTGCAGGCCGTAGGTTAGCAGCCGCCAATCCACGTCATGGGCGAACCCGTCTTGCTCCACCCAGGCAAGCAGCTTGCGGGCACCGGCGACGCTCAGCAGGTAGCCGTCGGCGCCCGGGGCGTTGTCCTCCGGCGGGAAGCCGGCAAAGGCCTGCGCCAACGGATAGGTCTGCCAGCGGTCGGACCCGGCGACCTGCTCGGCCGGCAAACGCGGCTGCAAGCGGTCGTTGACGAAGCAAAGGTCGTAGTCATCGGGCAGACCGAACCCGCCCAAGCCCGCTGGCAGCGGCAGCATGGGCACCACGTCATCCTCGATGATGAGGCAGTGCGCCAGGCCGCGCGCCAGCATGGTTTCCCAGGCCGATACGTGGCTGAGGAAGCAGCCGAGCGTGCCCCGCATCGCCGCCGCCGCCTCGTCGGCCAGCCGTCGCACGGCCGGCGCGGGCAGCAGCCGCCCTTCCACGCCGGCGACGCGGAACAGCGGCGCCTTGCCGTGGCGGAAATCATGCAGCACGTCCCGCCGTCGCGTGTTGTTGCGATCCAGGTTGATCAGGGCGACGCCGTAGGCCGGTGCCGCTTCGGGTAGCAGCCGCCCCAACCGTTGATACAGCCGGGCCAACTCGGCCTTGGCGGCCGTGTCCGCCGAGGCCGGCGCCTGGGCCAGATGCCGCGCGGCCGCGGCCCAGCGCCGGTGCTGGAACAGCACGTTGCCGAGCAGCAGGTGGACCGACGCATCCCCCGGCCGCTGCCGCAGCAGCGCGCGCGCCCGCGTCGCCAGGCGGGACAGGTCCGCGGCATGGTAGGTGAACAGCCCGGCATAATGCGCGAACCATTCCGCATCCGGCAGGGCGCGGGCGGCACGGCGGAAGGCCGGGTCCGATTCGGAGTAGTGATACTGGCTGGCCAGATCGGCCTTCAGCTCCAGCCCGGTCCGCCAATCATCCGGCGCGGCACGCAGCATCCGGCGCCAAACTGCCACGGCCTCGTCCAGCCGGCCGTCGGCCCGCGCCTGCAGGGCGTGTTGCTTGTCGGTGGCGGACGCGTGCGTCGTCACTGGATGCGCTTGAGCGCCGCTTCCAGCCGGGCGATCTCCGCGGTGAAGGCGGCCAGGCGCTCCCGGTTCTCCTCCACCACTTCCGGCTTGGCCCGGGCGAGGAAGTCCGGCTGGGCCAGCTTGGCCGCGACCTTGTTCAGTTCGCCCTGTGCCTTGCCATGCTCCCGGGTCAGCCGGGCGCGTTCGGCGGCCAGGTCGATCAGGCCTTCCAGCGGCAGCACGACCGTCGCCTCGTCCATGCCCATTTGCGCGCTGTTGCGCGGCGGCTCGCCGGCCAGCGGCAGGACCTCGCTGGCCCGCGCCATGCGGCCGATCACCTCCGCCCAGCGGCCGGCCCGCGCCATGGTGTCCGCCGACGCATCCCGCAGCAGCAAGGGCGCCAGGACGGATGGCGGCACGTTCATCTCGGAGCGCACGGTGCGAACCTCGCTCACCAGGCGGACCAGCCAGTCGAGCTCCGCCCGCGCCGCGGCGGCGCCGTCGACGGCGGCCGGCTGCGGCCAGGCGGCGCGGATCAGCTCGGAAGCCGCGCCGAAGCCGAACGCGCCCCACAGCGTCGCGGACACGAACGGCATCACCGGGTGCAGCAGGCGCAGCAGCAGGCCCAGCACGTGGGCCGTGGCACCGCGGAGTTCCGCATCGGCGGCGAAGGATGGCTTGGCGAATTCCAGGAACCAGTCGCAGAACAGGTTCCAGGTGAAGCGGTAGCAGGCGGCGGCGTATTCATCGAAGCGATACGCGTCCAGCGCCGCCGTCGCCTCGGCCACGGCGGTGTTGGCCGCGTCCAGGATCCAGCGGGCGAGCACCCCCTGCACCTGCGCCGGGTCGAAGGCGGCGTCGGCCCGCACGCCGTTCAGCTCGCACAGTCGCGCGGCGTTCCACAGCTTGGTGACGAAGCGGCGATATTCCTCCACCCGGGCCGGCCCGAGCTTCACGTCCCGTCCCGGCCCGGTCAGCGCGCAGATGGTGAAGCGCAGGGCATCCGCGCCGAACTGGTCCACCATGGCCAGCGGGTCGATGACGTTGCCCTTCGACTTGCTCATCTTCTGCCCGCGCTCGTCGCGCACCAGGCCGTGGATGTAGACGGTGCGAAACGGCACATCGCCCATGAAGTGCAGCCCCATCATCATCATTCGGGCCACCCAGAAGAAGATGATGTCGAAGCCGGTGACGAGCACGTCGCTGGGGTAGTACCGCGCCAAATCCGCGGTCTGTTCCGGCCAGCCCAGGGTGGAAAACGGCCACAGCGCGGAGGAGAACCAGGTGTCCAGCACGTCCTCGTCCTGCACCAGCGGCTCGTCTCGCCCGTAATGGGCGGCGGCGGCGGCCTTGGCATCCGCCTCGGTGTGGCCAACGAACACCGCGCCATCCGGGCCATACCAGGCTGGGATGCGATGGCCCCACCAAAGCTGGCGGCTGATGCACCAGGGCTGGATGTCGCGCATCCAGGCGAAGAAGGTGTTTTCCCACTGCTTCGGCACGAACACGGTCTTGCCGGTTTCCACCGCCGCGATCGCCGGGGCGGCCAGCGTCTTGGCATCGGCGTACCATTGCGTGGTCAGCAGCGGCTCGATCGGCACCTCGGAGCGGTCGCCATGCGGCACCTGGTGGGTGTGCGGTTCCGTGCGCGCCAGCAACTCCAGCCGTTCCAGCTCCGCCACGACGGCCTTGCGCGCCGCCGCGCGGTCCAACCCGGCCAGCCGGCGCGTCCAGTCCGGGTCGGCGAGGCCGGGCACCGCCACCAGCTCGATCTCCGCCAGGGTCACGCGGGCTTCGCGGTCGAGCACGGAGGGCATCGGCAGATCGTGGCGGCGGCCCACGGCGAAGTCGTTGAAGTCGTGTGCCGGGGTGATCTTCACCGCACCGGAGCCCTTCTCCGGGTCGGAATAGCTGTCGGCGACGATGGGGATGCGGCGTCCGGTCAGCGGCACCACCGCGTGTTGGCCGACCAGCGCGGCATAACGGGCGTCGTCCGGATGGACGGCGATGGCGGTGTCGCCCAGCATGGTTTCCGGCCGGGTGGTGGCCACGGTGATCCAGTCCGCCGTGCCTTCGACCGGGTAGCGGATGTGCCACAGGCTGCCCCTCACCTCGCGGCTCTCGACCTCCAGGTCGGAAATGGCGCTTTGGAACTTCGGGTCCCAATTCACCAGCCGCCGGTCGCGATAGATCAGGCCCTGGCGATACAGGCTGACGAACACCTCCCGCACCGCGTCCGACAGGCCGGCATCCATGGTGAAGCGCTCGCGCTGCCAATCCAGCGAGGAGCCGAGTCGGCGGAGTTGCGCGGTGATGGTGCCGCCGGACTGCGCCTTCCAATCCCACACCCGGTCGACGAAGGCGTCGCGGCCGAGCTGCTGGCGCGTTGTCCCCTCGGCGGCGAGTTGGCGCTCGACCACCATCTGTGCGGCGATGCCGGCGTGGTCCGTGCCGGGCTGCCACAAGGCGTCGCGCCCCTGCATGCGGCGCCAGCGGATCAGCACGTCCTGGATCGTGTTGGTCAGCGCGTGGCCGACATGCAGGCTGCCGGTGACGTTCGGCGGCGGAATCATGATGGTGAAGGGCTGCGCGCTGCTGCCCGGCTGCGCGGCAAAGGCGCCGTCCCGCTCCCACACCTCGTAAAGCGGGGTTTCGGCGTCGGCGGGGGAAAATGACTTGTCCAGCATGGAACCGCTTCTAGCGGGTGGCGAAGCGCTGGCAAACGCCTCCCGGCGCAGTACCGCCGCTACGGCGCGGCGCGACCGGCGACCCGCTCGATCTCCTGGCGGACCAGGCGTTCCACCAGCGGCGGCAGATGGAGGTCCAGCCAGTCCTTCAGCAGCGGACGGATTTCTTCGCGGACCAAGTCCTCGATGGTCGGTCCGCCGCGATACACCTGCGTCGCGCGTTCCTTCGACAAGGTGCGCAACAGCGACCCGACGGAGGCCGTTGCCGCGGCGGCGCTTTCCGGCGCCATCAGGCTGTCGCCGTGCAGCCCGGCCGACGCTGGCGGGGTCGCGCTTGCGGGTACCTCCAGGCTGGACCGCGGCTCGTACTCGGGCGACGGCGCCTCCACGGGCAAGGCGGCAAAGGCCGGTTCCGGGGCCGCAACCGGGTCATGCGCCAGCATGGCCTCGTCCAGCACCAGCACGCCATCGCTTTCATGCGCTTCAGGCCTGGGGGAAGCGGCCGCTTCGGAAGCGGGCGCTTCCTCCGGACTTTCGGGAGCACCCGCCGGCGCCTCGTCCTCGTTCAGGATGCGACGGATGGAGGCGAGGATATCCTCCATCGAGGGATCCGCACCGCCTTCCCCTCCCGCCGGCGGAGGCGGCGGTGCCGTGCCGCTCATGCCGTCACCGACCGGGTTGGCTGAGTTCGTAGTCGCCGGTGCCGAACAGCCGGTCATGCGCCGCCTTGTAATAGGCGGTATCGTCATACAGCGGCACGTTCAGGTTCAGGTCGCGCGCCGTCAGCCGGCCCAGCGCCGCTGCGAGCGCATAGGACGACGTCACCAGGCTGGATAGGTTCTGCACCAGCGTCACGCGCGATTGCAGCAGGGTCTGCTCCGCGTTCAGCACGTCCAAGGTGGTCCGGCTGCCGACGATCGCTTCCCGCTGCGTGCCTTCCAGCGCGATCTGGTTGGCACGGATCGCGGCGCGCGTGCTTTCGATGCTGAACCGCGCGGCGGACAGCGTTTCCCATGACGACAGCGCCGCCTGGATCACCTGGCGGCGGGTGTCGTCCACCGTCCGGCGGGATTGCTGCTCCGTCTGTCGTGCGCCCCGGACGGCCGCGTATTCGGCGCCGCCCTGATAGATCGGGATCGACACGTTCAACAGCGCCTGGGCGCCGATGGTGCGGGAGTTGTTGAACGCCGAGTTGTCTTGCCGGAACGCCGTGGCCTGCGCGCTCAAGGTCGGCATGAGGGTGGAGAAGGCGACGTCCACGGCGTCCTTCGACGCGGCCGCGTCGAACATGGTGTAGATCAGCGTCGGGTTGTTGGCGGCCGCGATGCGGGACGCCTCCGCCGCACTCTTAACCGGCACGGCCAACGGTTGCGGCACCGTCAGGTTGTTGGGCAGGAACCCCACGTCGCGCTGGTAGGCCGCCCGCGCGGTCTGCACCGAACCTTCCGCGGTTTGCCGGGTGGAGCGGGCGACCGCCAGGGCGGACTCCGCCTGCGCCACGTCCGTCCGGGTGATCTCGCCCACCCGGAACCGGTCGTTGGTGGCCTGCAACTGCCGGGTCAGCACCTGCTCGTTGTTGATGTCGAGCTGAAGCACCTGCTCCGTTTGGATGACGTTGACGTAGTCGTTGATGACGTTGGTGAAGACGAGCTGTTCGGTCGCGATCAAACGGCCGCGTTGGCTGAGCACGCGGTTCTCGGCCTGATGGGTTTGCGCTTCCGTCCTGCCGCCGGTGTAGATCGGCTGGGTCAGCGTGGCGTTGCCCGTCAGGGTTTCGCGGGCGGTCTGGATCTTGGGGCCGACCGTTTGCTGCGTCCCGGCCCCGCCGCCATAGGTGCCGCTGACGATGATCGTCGGGCGCCAGCCGGCCAGCGCCTGCGGCACCGTTTCGTCCACGGCACGCAGCGCGGCACGGGCGGCAAGCAAGGTGGGGTTGGAACTGTAGGCGGCCGCCAGCGACTCCTGCAGGGTGTGCGGCTGGGTCTGTGCCCCGGCGGCAGTGGCGACGAACGCCAGGCCCAAACCAAACACCGTTGCAACGCGTCTTTGCATTCGCAGCATCCCATGCCCGTCGCGCCAATCTGGCATGGCGCGCCATGCCGCGCCAACACCTGCCGCGCCAAGCCCCCGCAATGCGTGTCGCGGTGTTGCCGGCACGCCCCTCAGAACACGAAGGCGGCGGCCGGGCGCAGGCCAGGGAGCAGCGGCGTCGTGCAATCGAACATCTCGCGCGACCGGAGGCCCTGGCTGCCGGCCACCCGCTCGGCCAGCACCGCACGGCCACCGACCGACCCGGCCGCGGCGACCACCGTCACCAGCCGGCCGACCTGCGATAGCTGTGCGGCATACGAGTCAGGGATGGCGGTCACGGCGCCCTCGATGATGACGGCGTCCCATGGCTCGCTGCTGGGCAGCCCGGCGGACAGCCGCCCATCCACCAGGCGCACCGACGGGGCGACCCGGGGCAGCACGCGCAGGGCGAGCGCGATCAACGCGTCGTCCTCTTCCAGCGCCATCACCTGCCCGCCGCAGGCCGCGGCAAGCGCGGCGCCATAGCCGGTGCCGGCCGCCACCACCAGCACCCGCTCGCCCGGCCGTATCCGCGCCATCTGCACCAGCCGAGCGATCACCAGCGGCTCCATCAGCACGCGGCCGCCGCCGAGCGGCAGATCCTCATCCACATAGGCCATCGGGGCCAGGGCAGGCGGCACGAACTGTTCCCGCGGCAGGCTGCGCATGGCGCTCAGCACGCGCGGGTCCGACACCCGGTTGGGACGGACCTGGCAGTCCACCATGTTGTTGCGCGCGGCCGTGAAGTCGGTCTGGGGCTGATCCATGGGCGGTCCAAAAAGCAGGGCTTCTGTATAGGGTGCGGTGCCCTGCCCCGGCAACCGCGCCTGTCCGGTTTGGACGCCAGCATGGATTGTCGCGCCGCCCGGGCGGCAGTATGGAAGCGCCGTGAGGTCCGATGTCAGAGCGGTTATGTAAGGGACTGCAAATCCCTCTAGCCCGGTTCGACTCCGGGTCGGACCTCCAAACGCCGCCGGCCGGTTAGCGGATCGCCAGCAATTCCACGTCGAAGATCAGCGTGGCGCCCGGCGGGATGACGCCACCGGCGCCGCGGCTGCCATAGCCCTGGTCCGGCGGGATGATCAGCGTGCGCTTGCCGCCGACATGCATGGTGGCAACGCCCTGGTCCCAGCCGGCGATCACCTGCCCAGCCCCGAGCGTGAATGAGAACGGCTGCCCGCGATCCCGCGAGCTGTCGAACTTGCGGCCCGGCTTGCCGCCATCGTCCAACCAGCCCGTGTAATGCACGGACACGGTTTGCATGGCGGAGGGCTGCGGGCCGGTGCCGACCACCTCGTCCCGGTATTGGACCCCGGATGGCAACGTCATCAGGTCGGCGGCAGGGGCGGAACTGGTCATGGCGATCAACAGGGCTCCGACAAGGGGCGCGAACGCCCGGGAAAGGATGGAACGGGGCACGGCATCGCTCCTTTATGGCATCGAAATCCTGCCACTAGCGCCTTGAACCATTGATGATGGTGCGGGTGGTCGGAATCGAACCGACACTCCTTGCGGAACCGGATTTTGAGCCGTTTTGAACGAGCTATGCTCCTATACGCTCGACCACGCTGGAGCTGGATATAACGAGCTAGATCAGTGTCTTAGCTCTTCGTATCCTACGGCAGTCCTCGACGGAACGCGACCCGATCCTCTCTAGCGCCGCTCCTATGTGGCTCCTGGAAACCGGGTCTAGCTAGGAGCCGGACATGCCTTCCACCAAGCTCACCAAGAACGTCGTCGATACCGCCAGACCCACCAACCGTGACTACGAAATCCGGGACACCATTATCCCTGGATTCTTCTGCAAGATAACGCCCGCCGGGCGCAAGACCTTCATGCTCTCGTACCGCACGCCCACGGGCGAGCGGCGCAAGCCGGCGCTCGGCACCTATGGCCAGATCACCGTCGATCAGGCCCGCAAGCTCGCCCAGGACTTCCTCGCCTCGGTCCGCGGCGGCGCCGACCCTAGCCAGGAGCGCCAAGTTGCCCGCACGGCTCCGACGATGAAGGATTTGGCGGATCGGTTCATGGTCGAGCACTCGGAGGCGCGGAACAAGCCATCGACCGTCAAGGGCAACCGAGTTACGATCAAGGCCCATGTCCTGCCCGCGCTGGGCAAGACCAAGGTCGCCGACGTAAAGCGGTCCGACGTCGCCGACTTGATCGGCCGCCTGCGCGACCGGCCGACCGCCGCAAACCATTGCCTCTCGCTGCTCCGCAAGATGTTCAACCTAGCCGAGCTCTGGGGCTTGCGGCCGGACGGCACGAACCCCTGCCGGCACGTCAAGAAATACACCGGCTCGAAGCGCACGCGGCTCATCACCGACGACGAGCTGGCCCGGCTCTACGCCTACCTCGATCATGCGGACGCCGAGGGCCTGGAGCACCCGCTGCTCACCCTTGCGATCCGGCTGCAGTTCGACTTCGCCGCACGCATGTCCGAGGTGCTCGAACTGCAATGGGATTGGATCGACTTCGCGCATCGCCGGGTTGTCTGGCCCGACAGCAAGACCGGCGGCATGTCAAAGCCGCTCAGCGCCGAAGCCGCGCTGCTGCTACGCACGGCCCCGCGCTACGCAGGCTCCAAGTATATAATCCCGGCGCTTTTCGACGGCTCCAAGCCGATGTCGAAGCACACCTACTGGGCGGGCTGGCGGCGCATCCTGGAACGCGCAGGCCTTCCGCACTGCGGGACGCACGCTGTCCGGCACCGGGCGGCCACGGACATCGCCAACTCCGGGGTGCCGGTGAAGGTCGGCATGGCGCTCACCGCTCACAAGACGGTCACGATGTTCATGCGCTATGTCCACACCGAAGACGATCCGATCCGGCAGGCCGCGGAGACCGTCGCTTCGCGCAGGCGCATCGTTGTGCGGGGCGCGGCATCGCCAACTGAAGGTGGCTTGGCCGCCTTGTCCCGGCGCAGCTCAGGATCGCGTTTCTCTGTCCGCGCCTCGCCCTCGGCGATGGCGCCCTCGAGATCCTCGAACCCGAGCTGCAGCTGACCCTCGGGCAAGCGCTCGGAGCGGGCGCCGAACTGCATGCGCTTCAGCTTCAGCAGCAGGTGGTGCAGGCGCTCGTTGTGCGCCAGCAGCGCGTCGCGCTCCGCAGTGACGGCGTCGCGCTCCACAGCAATGACATCCCGCTCGGCCGCCGCGCTGTCGCGTTCGGTGATCGCGGTGTCGCGCTCCGTCAGCGTGGCCAGCAGGAGCGCACGCAAGGCGGCAGCTCCTTTGAACGCCGTAGCGAACGCCTTCTGAAACTTCTTGAGCGTCTGGAGGCCGTTGATATCCCGCCCCGCCGGACTGTTGGCCTTGACGTCGGGATGGATCACCGCGTCCCAGCGATCAAGTTCGTCCAAGGCGATTCCCTTGTAGATCTCGAGGGTGATGTCCGGTTTTCCCGCCGCGGCGCGGCGCTGGCCGGCGGGCGATTGAGCCTGTGCCGCATCGCCCGCGACGAGGGCCGCGGCGGCTGCGGTCGTTCCTGCCAGGATGGTTCGGCGCGAAAGGGGCGAAGCGGGGGTGATGCCTTGGTTCACGTGACCTCCAGATTCGGGCGAGGTTGCGGCCCGTGACTGTGAAATGGCCCGGCAAGATCCACCTCGGTAGCGGTGCCAAGGTTGCTTCTTTCGTTCCCTACGGTCCGCAATGTGGGGAGCTGGGGGCTGGTGCGGCCGGATCGTCTGGGTCGCGCCGTCGTTCACGCAGAGCTGCACTGCGGAGCCACCATGGCGGATCGCAGCTTTGCAGAGCCTGTTTGGGTTGGGCGGCCTGTTACGCCATCTACGTCCGAGATCGGCCCGGCCTGTTGTGTTGGTCTGCTAGCGATTGTCGGCACTGGCCCAGCCGCGTCTTCATGAGCGCGTCTGGCGGCCGCGAACCATTGAGCCGGGGCGTCCCAAAGCCTGCGGAGTTCCGCGACTGATCAGCCGCGGGCGCTCATAGCGCGCTGCAGCGCCATGCCGCTGGCGTCATCTTGAGATGCCGACGCGGCCGCCAACTCCGGGCTGTTCCGTCCGGCATCGCCTCTCGTCAAGGGTAGCTGCTACGAAGTCGATGAACACCCGCACCTTGGGGGCGAGGTGGCGGTTCGACGGAAACAGCACCGATATGGGCGGACCCTCGGCCGCGTACTCGGGCAAGACCTCCACGAGCTGACCGGATCGCAGATATGGCTCCGCCATGTAGGTGTGAAGCTGGACGAGGCCGGTGCCCGCAAGACCGGCGTCGATGATGACGTCGTTGCTGTCAAAGGCCAGGGTCCCGGCGACTTCTTTTGCGAAAGCCGTGCCGTCGCCGGGAGAAGCGAACCTCCACTTCACCTGCGAGGACCCGCCTTGCGGCACGCGTCCGATGCAGTCGAAGTTGTCCAGGTCTGCCGGAGTCTGCGGCGCGCCATGCGCCCCGACATAAGCGGGAGCGGCGCACACGATATAGCGGACAGTGCCGACGCGCCTGACCATCAGCCGAGAGTCCCGTGGCTCGCCGATCCGCACTACGGCGTCCAGGCCTGCCTCGATCAGATCGGTTAGCTGGTCGTTGAAGGATGCCTCCACACGCAGTTTGGGATAGCGGCTCGTCAGCGTTCCAAGCGCAGGCGCAATCTTCATCCTGCCGAGCGCCGCTGGAAGTTCGACCTTCAGAACGCCGGCCGGGCTTGCAGCGCGCTCGCGCATCGACTGCTCGGCGTCGTCCAGTTCGGCCAATACCCGCCCGCACCTCTCGAAGAACCAGCGTCCTTCGTCGGTCAAGCTCAACGCACGTGTCGTGCGTTGGAATAGGCGGAGTTGCAGTCGCTCCTCCAACTTCGCGACGCTCTTGCTTACGGCGGAGGCCGAGACGCCAAGCGCCTTGCTGGCGCTGGCGAAGCTGCCCAGTTCCGCGACCCGCACGAACGCGAGGATGCTACCAAGTCTGTCCGTTGCCATGCGCCTCGCCGAGCCGATCCCTTCGTAGGTACTGCGAAGGGCTGCCGGGCCACTGCGGGATCACCCCCTGCTTACCCGCCTCAAACGCAAAGGGCCGGGTAAACACCCGACGCTACCATAAATACCTGAAACAGCTGGAGCGGGCGGAGGGATTCAAACCCTGACCCCAACCTTGGCAACAAAGAAGTGGTGCGGGTGGTCGGGGTCGAACCGACACTCCTTGCGGAACCGGATTTTGAATCCGGCGCGTCTACCAATTCCACCACACCCGCATTGAGCCGCTTGGCTCCTATGTGGCTCCTAGCCGATTTCGGCCCGTTTGGGGAGACCCATTCAGCACCGGGCTAAGCGCCTGTATTCACAGTAGAAAAATAAATCCTCTAGAACCAACACAAACCCCTTTTTGAGTCCGGCGCGTCTACCAATTCCACCACACCCGCGCGATGGCCGACATGCGGCTCATCGGATCGGTTGATGCCACAGATGCCGGGCCATCGTCCAGAGTGCCCAGTGGCGGGCTCAAGCATCACGCCGGGCCTCGGCAATGCCGCGCCACACGCGTTCCGGCGTCAGCGGCATGTCCAGATGGGTCACGCCCAGCGGCGCCAGCGCGTCCAGCACCGCCGCGACCACCGCCTGGGGTGCCGCAATTGCACCGGCCTGCCCGGCGCCCTTGACGCCCAGCGGGTTGGCGCCGGTCGGCACGCCGTGCAGGTGGATGTCCAAGGCCGGCAGATCGGCGGCGTGCGGCACCGCGTAATCCATGTAGGAGCCGCTCAGCAATTGCCCGGTCGCCGGGTCATAGACCGTTTGTTCCATCAACGCCTGGCCGATCCCCTGCGCCACGCCGCCCTGGACCTGGCCAACCAGCAGCATCGGGTTGACGGCGGTGCCGAAATCGTCGGCGGCGGTGTAGCGTAGGAGGCTGACCGCGCCGGTTTCCGCGTCCACCTCCACCTCGGCGATGTGGCAGCCGTTCGGGAAGGTGATGCGGTCGAGTAGGGTCCAATGGTAGCTGTCGAGCGGTTCGTCGGCCGAAGCGGCGCCGCGGGCGACTTCCAGCAATCCGACGCTGCGCTCCCCCACGCTGAACCGGCCGGCGGCGAAGCCGACCTCGTCCACGCCGGCCTGCAACAAGCGCGCTGCCACCGGGCGCGCCTTGGCCAAGACCAGCCCGATTGCGTCCACCAGGGCCGCGCCGCCCATGTGCAGGGAGCGGGCGCCGCCATGGCCGTTGCCGTCGCGCACCAGCCGCGTGTCGGCCTGCACGAACTCGAACGCGTCCAGCGGCAGGCCCAGCCGGTCGGCGGCGACCTGCGGGAAGCTGGTTTCGTGCCCCTGCCCGTTCGACTGCGTGCCCAGATGCAACGACACCCGGCCGTCCGCACGGAAGCGGATCTCCGCGCCTTCGTTCGGTGCGCCGCGGGCGGTTTCCAGGAAGCAGGTGATCCCCAGCCCGCGCAACCGCCCCACACCTGCGCTGGCCTGCCGCCGGGTGTCGAAGCCGGCCGCGTCGGCGGCATGCAGCGCCGGGTCGAGATTGGCCGCGAACCGGCCGCAATCGATCGTGGTCGCCATCGCGGTGCGGTGGGGGAAGTCGCGCAGCAGGTTGCGGCGGCGCAGCGCCACCCGGTCGGTGCCCAATCGGCGCGCCGCCTCGTCCACCAGCCGTTCCAGCAGGTAGTTCGCTTCCGGCTTGCCCGCGCCGCGATACGCGTCCAGCGGCACGGTGTTGGTGAACGCCCCCCGCACCGACATGAACACGGCGGGAATGGCATAGCCGCCGCCCATCGCGTTGCCCGGCGCGGTGGTGGAGCTGCCGGGGCCGCCGGTGGACATGCCGGCGCCGAGGTTGGCCACGGTCGCCACGTCTAGCGCCAGGAACCGCCCGGTCGCGTCCAGCCCGAGCCGCGCCCGGGTGAAATTGTCGCGGCCATGCGCGGTGGCCAGGAAATCCTCGCCATGGCCGGACGCCCAGCGCACCGGGCGGTTGAGCTGCCGCGCCGCCCACAGCAGGGCGATGTACTCGGGATACACCGGGTTCTTCACCCCGAAGCCGCCGCCGACATCCGGGCTCGCCACCTGGATGCGCTCGGGCGAAACGCGGAACACCGCATCGGCAAGGTCGCGGCGGATGCCGTGCACCCCCTGCCCGCTCAGCGTCAGGATGAGCGTGTCCGTTGCGGGCTCATACGTCGCCAAGGCGCCGCGATGTTCCAGCGGCGCGACGATGATGCGGTTGTTCACCAGTTCGAGTTCGACCACGTGCGCCGCGCCAGCCAGGGCGGCGGCCACCGCCCCCTGGTCGCCCTTGTGGAAGCGGAAGGCGAGGTTGCCCGGCACGTCGTCCCACAACAGCGGCGCGCCCGGCGCCAAGGCCGCCACCGCCTCCACCACGCAAGGCAGCGGCGCATAGGCGACGTCCACCGCCTCGGCCGCGTCCTGCGCCGCCGCGGCCGTCGCGGCCACGGCGAACGCCACCGGCTCACCCACGTAGCGCACCCGGTCGGTGGTTAGCGCAGGCCGCGGCGGGACGTGCATCGGCCCGTCCGTGGCCACGGTGGCCGAGCACGGGATCGGCCCCAACCCTGCGAGGTCCGCCGCCGTGAACACGCCAGCCACGCCGGGCAGCGCACACGCCGCGGCGGCGTCGATCCCGAGCAGCCGGGCATGGGCGTGCGGCGAGCGGACCATGTGCAGGAACAGCGCACCCGGCGCTGCGATATCCGCCACGTAGCGCCCGCGTCCCACGAGGAAGCGTTCGTCCTCCCGCCGCCGCAGCGACTGGCCGATCAACCCGGTCATCAGCCCGAGGTCGACTGGTTCAGTGCCCGGTGGGAATGGCGCGGGCCGGAATGCAGGATGGCAAATGGCATGCACGCAAACTCCCGCGCGGTCGGCGAATGGTGCGGCGTCGCGCACCGCCGGGTCAATGCACGTGCCGGGCTCGACAGTGGCGGCCTGTTCGTGCGCAGGTAGGCCGCCGGGAAGGTCCAAGAACGGACGACGCGCCAGCAAGGGTGACCGCCGGAGATGCCGAAACGACCGCTTCGCCCGAGGCGCGCCCGTTGACCGACGACCTGTTCCGCTGCCCGGACCTGCTGGTCCGCAGGGTCGCCCCGTTCGGCGGCACGTGCTGCGTGGTCACGTTCGACTCGTTCACCGACCATCGCACGCTGGATCGGCCGGGTTTCGGCGAACAGTTCTTCAGGATCAATGAGATCGACGCCTTCCATGTGATCCCGCGGGAGAACCGCTGGTATGATCATCTGGAGATGGCGGCGGCCATGGCGGCCGTGCACGCGGCGACGCGCGGCTACGATCGCGTGGTGACATATGGCTCCAGCATGGGGGCGTACGCCGCGATCCGGTTCGCCGGGCTGGCCGGCGCCCATGCCATCCTGGCTTTGTCGCCGCAATTCTCCATCCATCCCGGCACCGTCCCCTGGGAACGGCGATGGGCCGCCCAGGGCATGCGATACGATCCGCATTGGGAGCGGGAGCTGCCGGCCCCAGCCGTGGACGACGCCTGCGTCGTGTTCGATCCGACCGGATTGGACGCCCGGCACGTCGCCAAGCTTGCCCGCTTCTTCCCATGCCAGGTGATCGGCATGCCGAATGCCGGCCATCCGGTCACCGGCTGCCTGGCGGAAATCGGGCTGTTGCAGCCGCTGGTGTTGGGGATATGCCGCGGCGACCTTGACCGCCCGCGGTTCTGGTCGACGGTGCTCGAACGGCTGCCGAACTCGTCGCAATACGTCGCCACCCAAGCCAAGCGCATGCCGCCGTGGCGGCAGCAACGCCGCGTGGCGCTGATGCAGCGGGCCGTGACGCTGGCGCCGAAAGACCCCGCCATCCATCGCGGCCTGGCGGTCGAGCTGCGCAAGGCCAGGCGGTTCACCGAAGCGTTGGACATGCACCGGCAATCCTTGGCGCTGTCGCCGGGTCAGCCGAACCTGATGCTGGAGTATAGCTTCACCTTGGAGGCCAGCGGCGACCTCGCCGGCGCCATCGCGGTGCTGGAGGACATCCATCGCCGGGCCAACGGGCAGCCGATCTACCAACACCATCTGGACGGCATGAAACAACAGCTCGCCCTGGGCTCCGCGTCGGCGCTGCGCCGGGCGGGCACACGGCTCCAGCGATTGCTGCGCGGGCGGAGCCACGCCCCTTCGGCGTAGCGCGAAGGTGGCGGTGATGGCGCGCTGTCAATTCGGCGTGCCGGCTGATAAAGCCACGCGACAGGCGGCCCTGCGCCCGGGTAAGCGAGTGGCGGAGCTTGCGCCGAAATCGAGGCAGATGACCACCATGCCAGACACCCTCCTTCGCACCGTCGCGAACACTGCGCGGAACGCCGCTATGGCGCCGGTCTGGGCGGCCCAATTGCTGACCACCGCGAAATCCTTCATCGACAACCCGATCATCGGCAGCCCGGCGCTAAACGAGCGCGGCCTCCATGCTGCCCGGGTCGCGCTCGCCCACCGGCTGGCCCAGTCCCGCCGGCGGCGGCTGGCGCATCTGATGTCCGAGCCCGACCGCGCCGCATTCGACCGGGACGGCTTCGTGGTGAAGCGGGATTTCCTGCCGGCGGAAACGTTCGAGACCCTGCGTGCCCAGGTGGAGCGCTATCGCGGCGGCATGCGGGAAACCGTGCAGGGCAACGCCGTCACCCGGCGCACGGCGCTCAGCCCGGACGTGCTCACCCACCTGTCGGCCGTGTCGCAATTGCTGAAGATGCCGGAATGGCGCGGCCCGTTGCGCTACGCCGCCAGCTACGATGCGGAGCCGATCACCTATATCCAAACCATCCTGACGCACGCCACGGTCGGCCCGGACGATCCGCAATGCATCCTGCACGCGGACACCTTCCACCCGACGGTGAAGGCCTGGCTGTTCCTGACCGACGTGGACGAGGATGAGGGGCCGTTCACCTACGTGGCCGGCTCGCACCGCCTCACCCCGCAGCGCCGGGCCTGGGAACGCCGGATGAGCCAGGGCATGGCGCAGCAAAGCGACCGGCTGACGCAGCGCGGCTCCTTCCGGGTGCAGCCGGAGGAACTGGACGGGCTTGGCCTGCCGCAGCCGACCAAGTTCGCCGTGCCGGCGAACACGCTGGTGGTCGCCGACACCCACGGCTTCCATGCCCGTGGCGTCAGCGTCCGGCCGTCCCGCCGGGTGGAGGTATGGGCCTCCGGACGGCGCAACCCGTTCCTGCCCTGGACCGGCCTGGATATCTGGACGATCGCCGCCCTGGGGCAGCGCCGCATGCCGGTGTTCTGGAAGTATCGGGACGCGATGGCCGCGCTGAAGGGTCGGCAAAGCCTGTGGCGCGAACGACGGGACGTGGCGCCGTTCGACGCTTCCTAGGCCGGTAGCGGCTACACGGCCGCGCCGAACTGCGCCTCGTGCAGCCGGTGATACGCGCCGCCGGCTCGCAACAACTCGTCGTGCCGGCCCTGCTCCGCCACGCCGGCGCGGTCCACGACGACGATGCGGTCGGCGTTGCGGATCGTGGCCAGGCGATGCGCGATCACCAGCGTCGTGCGCCCGGCCGACAGCGCCAGCAAAGCGGCTTGCACCGCGCGTTCCGTTTCACTGTCGAGCGCGCTGGTCGCCTCGTCCAGGATCAGGATCGGCGGATTTTTCAGGAACATACGGGCGATCGCCAGCCGCTGCTTCTGGCCGCCCGACAGCTTGACGCCGCGCTCGCCGATCAGCGTGTCCAGCCCGGCGGGCAGCGACTGGATCACGCCGTCCAACTGCGCACGCCGGGCCGCGTCCAGGATGTCCTCCTCCGGCGCGTCCAGCCGGCCATAGGCGATGTTTTCCCGCAGCGTGCCGCCGAACAGGAACACGTCCTGCTGCACGATGCCGATCTGCCCGCGCAAGGAGGCCAGGGTCATGTCGCGGATGTCGATGCCGTCGATTGTGATGCGGCCGGATTGCACCTCGTAGAAGCGCGGCAGCAGGGAGCACAGCGTGGTCTTGCCCGCGCCGGACGGCCCGACAAAGGCCACGGTCTGCCCGGCCGCGACCGTCAGCTCCACGCCGCGCAGCACCGTGCGGCCGTTGCCATAGCCGAAGGACACGCGGTCGAACCGGATGTCGCCCCGCAGCGGGCCGGCCGCCACCGCATGCGGCGCGTCCACGATGTCCGGCTCGATCTCCAGCAGCTCGGAATAGCGGCGGAAGCCGGCGATGCCCTTCGGGTAGGTTTCCAGCACGCCGTTGATCTTCTCGACCGGGCGCAGGAACACGCCGACCAACAGCAGGAAGGAAATGAAGCCGCCCTCGGAAAGCTGGCCGTGCAGCACGAACCAGGTGCCGGCCACCATCACCACCATCTGCGTCAGCCGCATGCCCAGATAGGTGATGGAGGAGGATGCGGCCATCAGCCGGTAGGCCTGCAACTTGGTATTCCGATACTGCGCGTTGTCGACGGCGAACAGCCGGCGCTCATGCTCCTCGTTGGCGAAGGCTTGCACCACGCGCATGCCGCCGACATTCTCCTCGATGCGGGCGTTGAACGCGCCCACCTGGCCGAACAACGCGCGGAAATTGCGGGTCATGCGCGCGCCGTAGCGGGACGACAGCACGGTGACGACCGGCGTGATGATGAGCGTCATCAAGGCGAGCGGGGTGTTCACCGCGAACATCAGCGCAAAGGCGCCGACGAACGTCATCACGGCGATGAACAGGTCCTCCGGTCCGTGATGCGCGACCTCCCCCACATCCTCCAGATCCTTGGTGACGTGGGTGATCAGGTTGCCGGTCTTGCTGTTGTCGTAGAACGAGAAGGAAAGCTTCTGCAGGTGGTCGAACGCCCGGCGCCGCATCTCCGTCTCGATGTTGATGCCGAGCAGGTGGCCCCAATACACCACCACGGCCGTCAGCCCGGTGTTGGCCAGGTAGACCAGCAGCAGCAGGGCGGAGGCGAGCATGATCACGCCCCAATCCCGCCCCGGCAGCAACTGGTCGACAAAGGCGCGCACTGCCATGGGGAAGCCCAGTTCCAGCAGCCCCGACACGATGGCGCAGCCGAAATCCAGCGCGAACAGGCCGCGATGCGGACGATAATAAGCGAAGAAGCGTTTGAGCATGCAGCTTTGTACCCGCTGCACCTTGCGCGCGATAGTACCGCCCGAGCATCGAGCAGCCATGGCACCGCCGCAACGCAGTCCTGCCAGCGAGCACCGGGCCTTGGCAAATGGTGCAGCACAGCATTAATGTGATTTTCACCAAACGCTTGTTTGGTAGCGACTTCGATGGATCACCGCTTTGCCCCTGGAGAGCATCAAACCGGACAGCCGACGGCAGGATATCCTGCACCAGGCCACGCTGCTGTTCGGCGCACGCGGCTATGGCCAAACGTCCATCCGCGACATCGCCGCAGCCGTCGGCATGCTGCCGGGCTCGGTCTACTATCACTTCGCGTCGAAAGAGGCGCTGCTCGCGGCCGTATATGCCGAGGTGATCGACCGCTCGATCGCCCAGGTGGAGGGTGTCATCGCCGGCTACGCCGACGCGTGGGACCGCCTGGAGGCGGCGGCGGCGGCCCACCTGTCCCTGCTGCTGGCGGATGGCGCGCTCGCCGCCGTGGTAGTGGACGGCCCGCGGCAAACCAGCGCCGCCCGCAACGAGCTGGTGCGGCAGCGCGACCGCTACGAGGCGGTGTTCCGCCGCCTGGTCGCCGCCATCCCCCTGCCGCCCGGCGTGCCGCCCGGTGCCTTCCGCCTCGCCTTGTTGGGCGCGCTGAACTGGGCGCTCACCTGGTACCGCCCGGACGGCGATCCGCCGGAGGTCGTCGCGCGCGACCTGTTTGCCATCTTCCGCGCCAGCCACCCGTCCCTTGGGAGCCCCGAAAGCAAGCCATGATGCTTTACCAGATGTACGACCTCCAGCGGATGGCGCTGCAGCCGATGCGCGCGATGGTCACCGGCGCGCTGTCGATGATGCACAACCCGCTGTGGGAGGAAACGCCGTTCGGCCGCATGACCACGGCGGCGCTGGACAGCTTCGAGCACACCACCCGCACCTTCGTGAAGCCGGCCTTCGGCCATACCGAAACCACGGTCGACGGCCAAGCGGTCGAGGTGATGGAGGAGGTGGCGCTGCGCCTGCCCTGGTGCGACCTGCTGCACTTCAAGCGCGCGGCCGAGCGGCCGAACGACCCGGTGCTGCTTATCGTGGCGCCCATGTCCGGCCATTTCGCCACGCTGCTGCGCGGCACGGTGGAGGCGTTCCTACCCGACCACGACGTGTTCATCACGGATTGGCAGGACGCCAAGGACATGCCGGTGACGGCGGCCGGCTTCGACTTCGATGACTACGTCGATTACGTCACCACCTTCTGCGAGCATCTTGGCCCGCAAACCCACATGGTGGCGGTGTGCCAGCCGGCCGTGCCCGTGCTGGCAGCGACCGCGCTGATGAACGCGGAGGAGAACGCCGCGGCGCCGCGTTCCATTACGCTGATCGGCGGCCCGATCGACACCCGCAAGGCACCGACCGAAGTCAACCGCTTTGCCAAGCAACACGATCTGGACTGGTTCAAGCACAACGTCATCCACCAGGTGCCATTCGGCAATGCCGGCTTCATGCGGCCGGTTTACCCGGGCTTCGTGCAGCTTGCCGGGTTCATGGCGATGAATCTGGGCCGCCACATGGAAGCGCACTACCAGATGTTCAACCATCTGGTAGACGGCGACGGGGAGCCGCTGGCGGCCAAGCGGGCCTTCTACGACGAATATCGCTCGGTGATGGATCTGTCGGCGGAGTTCTACCTGCAAACCATTCGCGCCGTGTTCCAGGAGCATTTGCTGCCGCGCGGGCTGCTGATGTCGCGCGGCCGCAAGGTCGACCCGGCCGCGATCACCCGCACCGCGATCATGACGGTGGAAGGCGAGCGCGACGACATTTCCGGCATCGGGCAAACCCGCGTCACGCACGAGCTGACGCCCAACCTGGCCGAAGACAAGCACGAGCATTGGGAGCAGCCAAAGGTCGGGCACTACGGTCTGTTCAACGGCGCCCGCTTCCGCAACGAGATCGCCCCGCGCATCAAGGCTTTCATCGCCAAGCACGGTTAGCGGCGGCGCTAGGGGTGCTTTGCCGCCCCGGCAGGAAGCACGCTAAGACTCCCCCAATGCCCGGCTGAACCGGCGTTGGGGGAAAACGATGCTGGGACTGATGCAAACGCGACCGCTGATGATTTCCTCGATCATCCAGCACGCCGCCCGCAACCATGCCGACACGGAGATCGTGTCGCGCACGGTGGACGACACGATCCATCGCATCAGCTATCGCGGTATCGAAGTGCGCATGCGCCGGCTGGTGCGGACCCTGCAACGGCTGGGCGTGACGCAGGGCGGCCGGGTCGGCACGCTAGCCTGGAACGGCTTCCGCCATTTGGAGGTGTACTACGCCGCGCCGGGCATGGGCGCCCTGTACCACACGATCAATCCCCGGCTCGGCGCCGACGACATCGCCTACATTATCGAAGATGCCGCCGACTCCGTGCTGTTCGTCGAAACCAGCTTCGCTCCCCTGCTGGAAGCGCTCGCGCCGCGGATTTCCACCCGCCACATCGTGATGATGACGGACCCGGCGCACATGCCGGAGGTGGCGTTGGCGCCCGGACAGACCCTGCATTGCTACGAGACGCTGATGGCGGAAGCGGACGAGGACTACGCCTGGCCCGAGTTCGACGAACTGACGGCGGCCGGGCTGTGCTACACCTCTGGCACCACCGGGCGGCCCAAGGGCGTGCTGTACAGCCACCGCTCCACCGTGCTGCATGCTTATGCCGTGAACATGGCGGACGTGTTCGGATTGCGCGCGGCGGACCGGGTGATGCCGGTCGTACCCATGTTCCACGTCAACGCCTGGGGCACGCCGTTCTCCGCGCCGCTGGTCGGCGCCACGTTGGTGATGCCCGGCCGGCACCTAGACGGCGCCAGCCTCACCGCGCTGATGAATGCCGAGCGGGTTACGGTGTCCGCCGGTGTGCCGACCATCTGGCTCGGGCTGTTGCAGCATTTGCGCGCGTCCGGCACCCGGCTGGACACCGTGCAGTCGCTGGTGATCGGCGGGTCCGCCTGCCCACCCATGCTGATCGACGCCTTCGCGCGGGAGTACGGCATCCGGGTCGACCATGCCTGGGGCATGACGGAAATGAGCCCGCTCGGCACCTACAACAAGCCGAAGGCGAACGAGGGCGCGATGGGCGCCGATGCCGTGGCCAAGCGCCGTCAGGGCCAGGGGCGCAGCATCTTCGGCGTCGAGATGAAGATCGTGGATGGTTCAGGCCAGGCTTTGCCCTGGGACGGGATCGCGTTCGGCGACCTGCTCGTGCGGGGCCACTGGGTGTGCCAGCGCTATTTCGGCGGCAACGCCGGCGGCGGCGTGGATGCGGATGGCTGGTTCGCCACCGGCGACGTCGCCACGATCGACCCGGACGGCTTCATGGAAATCACCGACCGGTCGAAGGACGTAATCAAGTCGGGCGGCGAATGGATCAGCTCGATCACCTTGGAGAACATCGCCGTCGCCCATCCGGACGTGGCGGAAGCCGCCATCATCGCCGCGGAACATCCGAAATGGGACGAGCGCCCGCTGCTGTTGGTGGTGCCGACCACCGGGCGCACCATCGACGCCGACGCGTTGCTGGCCAGCTACGCCGGGCACGTGCCGAAATGGTGGTTGCCGGACGAGGTGCTCGTGGTCGCCGAATTGCCCCATACGGCGACCGGTAAACTCAACAAGCTCGCATTGCGGACACAGTACGGACAGCATTTCATGGGAAATGCCGCAGTGTGAGTGAACGCCAGCCACCTGCGGACGTTGCTCCCGCAACCGTAGAGGAGAATCTCGATGAAGTTGATCGTTGCGCTGGCTGCCGCGCTGACCCTGGGCAGCACCACGTTACCGTTATCGGCTGAGGCCGCTGGCTGTGTGTCGGGCGCAGCAGTCGGTGGCGTTGCCGGCCACATGGCCGGCCACCACGGTGTGTTGGGTGCCGCCGCCGGATGCGCTATCGGCCACCACGAGAACAACAAGCGCAATGCCGCCGCAGCTTCCACGTCCGCCGCCGCGCCGTCCACGACTACGAAGTGAATTGGAGCCTTCCCGCATGAAGACACTTGCAGCCTTGGCTATCCTGGTAGCGGCGTCTGCCGTCGCCGTTCCGCAGCAGGCCGGCGCTGTCGGCTGCCTGTCCGGTGCAGCAGTTGGCGGCGTGGCGGGGCACTTCGCCGGCCATCACGGCTTGCTTGGCGCCGCAGCGGGTTGTGCGGTTGGGCATCACGCCCGCGTCATGCAGCGCCGCCGTGACGCCGCTATGTCCGAACAGGACCGCGCGTATCAGGGTGGCGGCACGCCGGGTGGCTACCAGGGCGAACCCTACCGCTAATAGGCCAGTTGTTGGAGGCGGCTCAAACCGCCTCCAACACGCCTCCCTGTTCTGCAAGTTTAGCGAGATGCGCGTCGGCATCTCCGAACATCAATTCAATCATCGACATACGTTTGAAATAATGACCGACCATGTATTCCATGGTCACGCCGATGCCGCCATGGAGTTGCACGGCCTCCTGGCCTAGCCTGCGACCCGAGCGGCCAATCTGCACCTTCGCCGCGGCCACTGCCTTGTGTCGCTCCCCGGCATCCTCGTCCGCTGACATCATCGTTGCCAGCAGCGCCATGGAACGGGCCTGTTCCAGCAGGACATACATGTCCACTGCGCGGTGCTGCAGCGCTTGGAACTCGCCGATGGCGCGGCCGAACTGCTTGCGCTGCTTCATGTAGTCGACCGTGGAGGCGTGCATCGCCGCCATTACGCCGACAGCTTCGGCGGCGAGGAAGGCCAGCGCCTCGTCCACCACACGGTCAATCGCCGGCAACGCATCCGCCGGGTTGCCCAACGGAATGCCCGTGGCCCCGGCGAGCGAGACTTCCGCCCCACGCAGGCCATCCTGCGTCGGATAGCCGCGCACCGACACGCCCTCACTTGGCACGTCCACCAGGAAGAGTCCGATGCCCGCCCGATCCCGCGTGCCGCCCGAAACGCGCGCCGTCACCAGCAGCTTGTCGGCGCAGTCGCCGTGGAGCACCACGCCCTTCTCGCCTTCCAACCGCCAGCGCGACCCCTCGTTGCGGGCGATCGTCGACACGTTGTGCAGTTCGTAGCGGGAATGTCGCTCCACATGCGCGAAAGCGAGCAGCAGGTCGCCGGACGCAATGCGCGGCAGCAACTCCGCCTGGGTTGCCGCATCCGCCGCCCGGCGCAGCAGGCCAGCGCCCAGCACGACCGTGGCCAGATACGGCTCCAACACTAAGCCGCGGCCGAAGGCCTCGGCGACGATCATGGTTTCCACCGAGCCGCCGCCAAAGCCGCCATGCTCCTCGGCGATCGGCAGGCCGAGCAAACCCAATTCGGCGAACTGCGACCACATCGCCCGGCTCCAGCCACCCGGTTCGGCCATGAAGGCGCGGCGCTGCTCGAACCCATACTTGTCAGCGATCAGACGGTCGACACTGTCCTTCAGAAGGCGCTGGTCGTCGTTCAGGTCGAAATCCATGCGTGACCCCAAAGACTGTTAGAAGCCCAAAATCGCTTTGGCCACGATGTTGCGCTGGATTTCGTTGGAGCCGCCGTAGATCGACACCTTGCGCCAATTGAAATAGGTCGGCGCGGCCTCCGCGGCGTAATCCGCCCCGATCGAGTTCGGGTCGTTGTCACCCTCCGCCTCGGAGCCGGCGCGATACGGCATGGCATACGGCCCGACCAACTCCATCAACAGCTCGGTGGTCGCCTGCTGGATTTCCGACCCCTTGATCTTGAGGATCGAGCTCATCGGGTTCGGCTTGCCCTTCGGCCGGCCGCGCTCGCCCGCCACGACGCGAAGCTGCGTCATCTCCAATGCCCGCAGCTCGATCTCCACCGCCGTCAGCTTCTCGCTGAAATGCCGGTCCTCGATCAGCGGCCGGTCCCCCATGCGTTCCAGCTTGGCAAGCTGGCGCAACCGCAACAGCCGCGCCTTGGACACGCCGATGCGGGCGATGCCGGTGCGCTCGTTGCCCAGCAGGAACTTGGCGTAGTCCCAACCCTTGTTCTCCTGCCCGACGAGGTTCTCGTACGGCACGCGCACCTCGTCGAACCACACCTCGTTCACCTCACGCCCGCCATCCAGCGTCTGGATCGGCCGCACGGTGATGCCGGGCGTGGTCATGTCGATCAGGATGAAGGAGATGCCTTCCTGCTTCTTGGCCGCGTTCGGGTCGGTGCGGCACAGGCAGAAGATCCAGTCGGCATGCTGCGCCAACGTGGTCCAGGTCTTCTGCCCGTTGACCACCCATTCCTCGCCCTCGCGACGCGCGGTCGTGCGCAGCCCGGCAAGGTCCGACCCAGCACCGGGCTCTGAGAAGCCCTGGCACCACCAGATATCCAGGTTAGCTGTGCCGGGTAGGAAGCGCTGCTTCTGCGCCTCGCTGCCGAACTGCGCGATCACCGGCCCCACCATGGACGTGTTGAAGGCGAGCGGGGCCGGCACCGAGTTGGTTTGCATCTCGTCCAACCAGATATAGGTCTGCACCGGCGTCCAATCCTTGCCGCCCCAGGCCACCGGCCAATGCGGCACCGCCAATCCTGCCTTGTTCATGGCCTGTTGCGCGGTGATGAGATCGGGCTTCGACACGTGCTCGCCCTTGCCCGCCTTCGCACGGATGTCGGCGGGGATTTCAGTTTGGAAGAAACGACGCATCTCGTCGCGGAACGCACGTTCCTCGGCGGTGAAGCTCAAATCCATCGGTGGCTCCTACAGGCCCGCTTTACTGGACGATCTCGAACAAGCCCGCGGCGCCCTGCCCGCCCCCGATGCACATGGTCACCACGGCAAGCTTGGCCCCGCGTCGGCGCCCCTCGATCAGCGCGTGGCCGGCCATGCGGGCGCCGCTCATGCCATACGGGTGGCCGATGGCGATGGAGCCGCCATCCACGTTCAGCCGGTCGTTCGGGATGCCAAGCTTGTCGCGGCAATACAGCACCTGGCTGGCAAAAGCCTCGTTCAGTTCCCACAGATCGATGTCTTCGACCCGCAGGCCCTTGCGTTCCAGCAGCCGCGGGATGGCGTAGACCGGGCCGATCCCCATCTCGTCCGGATCGCAGCCGGCCGTGGCGTAGCCGCGGAAGATACCCATCGGGGTGAGGCCGAGCCGCGCGGCCGCTTCGCCGGACATCATCACGCAGGCAGACGCCCCGTCGCTCAACTGGCTGGCGTTGCCCGCGGTGATGAACTGGTCTTCCCCACGCACCGGCTTCAGCTTGGTCAGCCCTTCCAGCGTCGTGTCCGGCCGGTTGCACTCGTCGGAGGTGAGCGTCACCTGCTCCCGGCTGGTGGCCTTGCTCACCTTGTCCACCACCTCCTTGGTGACGGTGATGGGCACGATCTCCTCGGCAAGGCGGCCGGCCTGCTGCGCCGCGGCGGTGCGGCGCTGGCTTTCCAGCGCATACTCGTCCTGAGCGTCCCGGCCGATGCCGTAGCGCTTGGCGACGATGTCGGCGGTTTCGATCATCGGCATGTAGACGTCCGGCACGTGCTCACCCAGCCACTCGTCACGGTAGTGGAAAGTGTTCATGTGGAATTGCACCAGGCTGATCGACTCCAGCCCGCCCGCCACCGCCACCGGCGCGCCGTCGTTGACGATGCGGCCGGCCGCCATCGCCATGGCTTGCAGGCCGGAGGAGCAGAAGCGGTTGACGGTCATTGCGGACGCGCTGGGCGGGATGCCCGCCCGCAACGCCGCCTGCCGGGCGATGTTGCCGCCGGTGGCGCCCTCGGGGTTGGCGCAGCCCATCACCACGTCCTCCACGCTGGCCGGGTCGATGCCGGCCCGCTCCATCGCGGCCCGGATGGCGTGGCCGCCTAGTTCCGCCCCATGGGTGAGGTTGAACGCACCCCGTTGCGCCTTGCCGATCGGCGTGCGGGCGGTGGCGACGATAACGGCTTCGGTCATGGCGTGGCCTTTCCGGGTTCGGGCGCGGCGTGGACTCAGGCGGCCGCTTGCGCCGGCGTGGCGAACCCGGCGCCCTTGGCCGCCAACTCCCGCAGCAGCTTGGCCGGGCGCAACCCCTCATCCCCGCTGCGGTCGGCGTAGTAATCCAGCCGTTCGGCGATACGGCCGAGCCCAACCTTGTCGGCGTAGTGCATCGGCCCGCCGGTCCAGGACGGCCAGCCGTAGCCGTTCATCCAGATCACGTCGATGTCTGACGGCCGGCTGGCGATCCCCTCCTCCAATATGCGCGCGCCCTCGTTGATCATGGGGAAGAACATGCGCTCGAAGATCTCGTCGTCGTCGATCGTGCGCGGGTTGATGCCGACCTTGCGCTGCTGCTCGGCGATGATCCGCTCGACCTCCGGGTCCGGCGAGGGTGTGCGGCCATCATACTTATAGTAGCCGGCGCCGGTCTTCTGCCCGAACCGCCCGGCCTCGCACAGCGCGTCGGCGACGGGGGCCTTGGCGCCTCGGCCTTGCCGGATGCGCCAGCTCACGTCCAGCCCGGCCAGATCCCCCATGGCATAGGGCCCCATCGGGAAGCCGAACCGCGTCACCACCGCGTCCACCTGCTGCGGCAAGGCCCCTTCCAGCAGAAGCGCTTCCGCCTGAGCCGAGCGCTTGTGCAGCATGCGGTTGCCGACGAAGCCGTCGCACACGCCCACCACCGCGGCGACCTTGCCGATGACGCGCCCCACCGCCAACGCGCGGGCCAGCGACTCATAGCTGGTGGCCTTGCCGCGAACGATCTCCAACAGCTTCATCACGTTGGCCGGGGAAAAGAAGTGCATCCCCAGCACGTCCTGCGGCCGCTTGGTGAAGGACGCGATGTGGTCCACGTCCAGCGTCGAGGTGTTGGACGCAAGCAGCGCGCCCGGCTTGGCAAGGGCGTCTAGCTTGGTGAAGACGTCCTGCTTGACCTCCATCGTTTCGAACACTGCCTCGATCACCAGGTCGGCGTCGGCGACGGCATTCCAATCCGTCGTGGGGGTGAACAGCGCCATCCGCTTGGCGACCTCGCCTTCGGCCATGGAGCCGCGGCTGACGGCGGTGCGGTAGTTCTTTTCCACCACGGCCATGCCGCGCTCCAGCGCGTCCTGCTTCACCTCGACCAGCGTGACCGGAATGCCGGCATTGGCAAAGCACATGGCGATGCCGCCGCCCATGGTGCCGGCACCAATGATCGCCGCGCGGGCCACCGGCGCCGCCTTCAACCCTGTGGGCATGCCCGGCACCTTGGTGGCTTCCCGCTCGGCGAAAAAGGCGTGGCGTTGCGCGCGGCTTTCGTCGCTGGCGACCAGTTCGGTGAACAGCTTGCGCTCCAGCGCCAACCCTTCCGCCATCGGCAGGGTGACGGCGGCGCGCACAGCCTCGATGCACGCCGCGGGCGCGCGCTGGCCGCGGGCGCGCTTCAGCAGTGGCGCGGCGGCCTCGTCCAGCAGGGCCGGGTTGGCGCGTGCCTCTACCAGTTTGTCTTCGCGGTCGCGGACGCTGCACCAAGCGGCTTGCCGATGCAGCCGCGCGCGAAGGCGACCGCCTCCTCCCGCGTGGCGCAGATGGCGTCCACCAATCCGTCCGCCGCTTCGGGCGACAGATGGGTGCCGCCGACGATCGCCTTCATCGCCGCCACCGGCCCCATCACCCGCGGCAAACGCTGCGTGCCGCCCGCGCCGGGCAGCAGGCCGAGCTTGACCTCCGGCAGGCCGAGCCGGGCGCCCGGCGCCGCCACCCGGTAATGGCAGCCGAGTGCCAGTTCCAACCCGCCGCCCAGCGCCACGCCGGAGATCGCCGCCACCACCGGGCGGTCACACGCCTCCACCATCGCCACGACGTCGCTCAGCATGGGCGCCCGCGGCGGCTTGCCGAACTCGGAGATATCAGCCCCGCCGGAAAAGGCGCGCGCCGTGCCGGTCAGCACCACCGCCTTCGCCTCCGGCGTGGACGCAAGGCGGGCGAAGGCCTGCATCACGCCCTCACGCAGCACGATGCCGAGCGCGTTGACCGGCGGGTTGTCCATGGCGATGACCGCCACATCCCCGTGCTGCTGCAGGTCCACGACCGCGTTGATGTTGCCCATAAGCGTCAATACCTCCAACAGCGCCCCGCCGCAGCCTGCGTCGCGTCAGCCGGTGGCACACCCGCCGGGCGTGGCAATGCTGGTGCCGAGGCGCATTTCAACTCCCCTGCGCGCGGATGCTTGACCGGACCCGTCATGTTCCTGTCTCGTGATCCTGAGGCCTGACGCGCCACCGCGTCAATGCCGCGATGCAGCCGCGATCGGACGCACTCCATGCCGCTTCCCCCCTTGTTCGGCCGGCTGCGCCTGCCCGTGATCGGCTCCCCGCTGTTCATCATCTCCAACCCCGATCTGGTGCTCGCGCAATGCCGGGCGGGCATCGTCGGGTCGTTCCCGGCGCTGAACGCGCGGCCGGCGCCGGTGCTGGAAGAATGGCTCAAGCGCTTGACCGGAGAGCTGAGCGAGGCCGACGCCCCGTTCGCCGTGAACCAGATCGTCCACCGCTCCAACGACCGGCTGATGCACGACGTGGAGCTATGCGTGAAATACCGCGTACCGATCGTCATCACCTCGCTGGGTGCGCGGGAGGAGGTGAACGCGGCGGTGCATTCCTACGGCGGTGTCGTCCTGCACGACGTGATCGATGACCGTTTCGCACGCAAGGCCATCGCCAAAGGCGCGGACGGGCTGATCGCAGTTGCGGCGGGCGCGGGCGGCCATGCCGGCACGCTGTCGCCCTTCGCCCTGGTGGGAGAAATCCGCCGCTGGTTCGACGGGCCGCTCGCCTTGTCCGGCGCGATTGCGACCGGAGACGCCATCCTCGCGGCGCGGGCCATGGGGGCGGATTTCGCCTATATCGGCTCCGCCTTCATCGCGACCGAGGAGGCGAGTGCCGCCCCGGAGTACAAGCAGATGCTGCTCGACAGTGCCGCCGGCGACATCGTCTACACCAACCTGATCACGGGCGTGCACGGCAACTACCTGCGCGCCAGCCTGGCAGGTGCGGGGCTCGATCCGGACAATTTGCCGGTCAGCGACCCGAGCCAGATGGATTACGGCAGCGGGCGCAGCAAGGCGTGGAAGGATATCTGGGGCGCCGGCCAGGGGGTCGGCGCGCTGACGGCCGTCACCCCGGCGGCGGAGCTGGTGGCGCGATTGTCGCGGGAATATGCGGCGGCCCAGCGCCGGTTGGGGCTCGCCGCATGACCGACTTCGTGCTTACCCGCGAGTTGCTGGAAGCAAACGGGGTCGATGCGATGCTGGCCCGGTCCGCGCCGGACCTCCGCCTGCTCAGCGAGGCGGAACGGGCTGAGTCGCTGCGCCAAACCCTGGCGCAGCGCCCGCCGGGCGAGGCGGTCTGGTTGTTCGGCTACGGCTCGCTGATCTGGAACCCGCAGATCCACGCCGCCGAACGCCGCGTCGCCACCGTGCACGGTTGGCACCGGGCGTTCTGCCTTTCCACCCGGGCGGGCCGGGGCACGCCGGAGAACCCGGGCCTGGTGCTGGGGCTGGATGTGGGCGGAAGTTGCCGTGGCGTGGCGTTCCGCATCGAGGACGCGATCCTGGAAAAGGAACTGACGCTGCTGTGGCGGCGCGAGATGCTGGCAGGGAGTTACGTGCCGCGCTGGCTCGACCTGCAGGACGAGCTCGGCGTGCGGTTTGGCAGCGCCATCGCCTTCACCGTGGACCCGCTCTGCGACCAATATGCCGGCAAGCTGGCACAGGACGCCGTGGTCAGCCGGCTTGCGTCGGCCGGCGGCGAGTTGGGCAGCTCGGCCGACTACCTGTTCCGCACCTGCGCGAGCCTGCGCGCGGAAGGAATCGGCGACGCCGAGCTGGATGGCCTGGCAGAAATTGTCGCGGCTGCTCAGACCTCACGGATTTCTGAAGCAACATAGTCGGGCGTTACGGATTAACTCGCCGTCGGTCGCAGTGTGTGACCAACCTGACCGCTGCTCCTACAGCCGCCAAATTCCGCTGTCTAATTTATTAGAAAAATGTTACGATCTTTACGAAGTTTGATCATAGCGATGTTTGTTGCATGGAGCCTTGCATGACTGATCACACGCCTAGCCGGCCGGAGGGCTTGTCCAAGATGACCATCGACCAGCATGTTGGGAAGCGGTTGCAGATCGTTCGGGAGTCCCATGGCCTGTCGCGGACCACGCTGGGGCGCGCGCTTCAGGTGCCGCCTGAAACATTGCGGCGTTGGGAAGAGGGGAGCTGGCGGATACCCGCCCATCATCTATTGGAACTCAGCCAGTTGCTATCGTGTCCGTTGACGACCTTCTTCGACGAATTCCCCATCGGACCGTCTTTCGCCAAAGAAGAGACGGAGCAGTCGGAGCGACATGTGAATGCTATGTTTGACCGGCACTCGGACGCGAAGCACTGAGCCGGCTGGCTAGTCGTTCCGCATTTAGGTCGAAGATGGCGTATGCCATGTTGAGGTAGCAGATCGCGTTGTCGATCTTGCCGGCCTTCAAAGCCTCTTCCGCCAATCCAACGGCATACGGCGCCGTGAACGCACGCGCGTTCGCTGACTTCGCGGTCGGGTGGACAGCGGCTGTGGAACAGGACTGGCTCGCCACGTCGAGCTGGTCGCGATTGAAGCCGAATTGAATGACAGCACCCATGGCATCCTTACGTCGTGAAAACGTGATCGGATGCACGGATGTGGACAAATCTCAAATACGGTTCAAACGCACTGTTCAACTCAACGTCGCAGCACGCAGTGGCGGCGTGGTGGAACTGTCTGGACCAGGCATACCGAAGCGGCCCAGCCCCGGAAGCTTGATGGCCGGGTGCCGCAGGTCGAACCCGAACACCCCGCCCAGGATGTTCAACTCGAACCCCTCTATCCAGCCAACCGTCACCCCGACATAGCCGCCCAACGTTACCGTCACGCCGGTGCCGGACGCTGTTCGACGGAGCCAGCGTCCGTCGTACGGATAGTCCTTGCCGATCGCGGTAGGCGGCAGAGTGGCGTCGATTTCCGGCACCGCGGCCATGACCGCGGCAACGAAGGTGTTGGAGTTCGGGCCCGGCCAGGCGCGGTAATCCCCCTCGTTGCGCCAGGCATAATCGCGGATGGCCACCTGCATGCGCGGGATCATCGCGGCCGCGAGCGGGCCATCGGCCGCGAACGACACACTCGGCACCCGACCGAACCAGCGGCCATCCGGCTCGAACCCGTTCATCCGGATTGGCGCGCCCCACGCCGTGTAGTCATAGCGGGTGTAGCCCACGGCCCCGGCGGGCTTCAGGACGATCCAGCTATGGGTCGCGAAAATGCCGCGCCAGCGCACGGTCTGGGCGGAAAACACCCGCACCACCGCAGGGCTTGTCGGCGTGACGGGCGGCAGCAGCCCGGCGCTTGACCGGTCCGCCGTGCGCCAGCCGGCGCCGCTGCCCTCCAGCCGGTACAACACGGCCGACACACCCAGCGGCAGCACGTAGCACACCAGGAACAGCAGCAAGGCAGTCTTCAGGAACACCATGGGCGTTCACATTTGCTGCGGGGCAGCAATTCGCAAGTCCGGCACTTAGGCCGAGCCGGTTGGACTCGGCGCCACCTGCTCGCAGCCTAGCGCGCGAGCAGCCGCATCAGTTAGCAAGCTGCGGCACGAGACCGGGCCACTGGCACGCGGCACCGAACAGGCGGTGCGCCACATCCACCAGTTGGGCGGCATCCTCCGCATTGCCGTCGGCATAGGCCCGCTCCGCCAGCACCAGGGCGGCCTGGGCAACCAGCCGTGCCTCGTTGCGCATGCCGGACGTCGATGGATCGGTCATGACCATAGCTGCCTCCCTGGCACGGTGACCGCTCCCGCCGAGATTATGGAGTGGTGAACCGGCCATGAAGACAATGCTGCCGCTTACTTAACAAAACATGACCGGATTCACGTTCAACCCGCGCTGATCACCGTCTCCGGTGCATGGTCGACCGGGAAGTTCAGCGAATTGGCGATGAAGCATTTGGCATGCGCGTCCCGGTGCAGGGCGGCCATCGCCTCCGGCGCCACGGCGCCGGAAACGGTGACCCTGGGGCGCAGCAGGATACGGGTGAAGCTTCCGCCGCCATCGGCTTTCACGGCCATCGTGCCCTCCGCCCGGTCCACGTAGCCGGTCACCACCACGCCCGCCGCGGCGCATAGGCCGAGGAACCACAGCATGTGGCAGGCGGCGACGGATGCCACCAGCAGATCCTCGGGATTGTGCCGTGTCGGATCGCCCCGAAAGGCCGGATCGGAGGAGCCGGCGATCACGGATTTACCCTCCACCCGGACATCGTGCCGCCGTTGGTAGCTGGTGGGGGTGGCAGTGCCGCGGCCGGTGTTTCCGGTCCATTCGACCGTGACGGCGTAGTCGTGCGTCATGCCAGCGCGGCGGCCGACGTATTGGCGCCGCAAAGTAGCACGCCGACCCGCTCATCGGCCGCAGGCACGTAGCGCCCGGCCAGCAGGGCGGCCAGCGCTGCCGCGCCGCCGGGTTCCACGACGATGCGGCAGCGTTCCCACAGCACGCGCTGCGCAGCCAGGATCGCGTCGTCCGGCACCAGCACCGCGCGGTCCACATGGGCGCGGGCGATCGGGAACATGAGCTGTCCCACCTGCCGTGGCGCCAGCGAGTCGGCCGCGAGGCCGCCGGCCGCCGCGTCCACCGGCTCGCCGGCCGCCAGGGCGCTGGCCAAGGTCGGGGCGAGCTCCGGCTCCACGCTCACCACCCGGATGCGGCTGCCGTACCAGGCCGCGATCCCGCCGATCAACCCGCCACCGCCCACTGCCACCAGCAGCGTGTCCAGGTCGGGCACCTGCGCCTCCAACTCGCGCGCCAGGCTGCCCTGCCCCAGGATGGTCTCGACCCCATCGAAGGCATGCACCGCGCGGCCGCCATGCACCGCCAGATGCGCCTCGCTGGCGGCCAGCGCGTCGGCGTAGCGCTCCCCCGCTACGACGAGGCGCGCCCCATACGACTCGATGCGCGCAAGTTTGGCCGGCGACGCGATCGAGGGCACGAAGATGGTGGCGGGCACCCCCAGCGCTTGCGCGGCATAGGCGACGGCCGCGCCATGGTTGCCGCCGGACGCCGCCACCACACCCTCGGGCGGCGCCGGACGGGACAGCAGGTTGGCGAACGCGCCGCGCACCTTGAACGACCCGGTGTGCTGCAGGAATTCCAGCTTGAACGCCAGGCTCCCGCAGGCCAGGCCGAACTCCTCCGGCTTCACGTGCAAGACCGGCGTTTCGCGCAAATGGCAGCGGATGCGGTCGTGCGTCGCGGCAATGGCGGCGTGGTCGATGGTGGCAACGCTGTCGAGCATCGCGCGAACTCCGGTGCGGTTTGCGCCTCTATAGCGCCCTGTCCCAGCCGCAACGAGAGGGCAGGCTTGCCCCGACATCGGCGGTGTGCTGGAAAGCCCCATGATAGAGCTCGACAGGCATGACGAGCGGGTGCTCGTCCTCGATTTCGGCAGCCAGGTCACGCAGTTGATCGCGCGCCGCCTCCGCGAAAGCGGCATCTACTGCGAAATCTGGCCCTTCAACGCCGCGCCCGAGCGGGTGGCCGCCTGGCAGCCCAAGGCCATCATCCTGTCCGGCGGCCCGGCCAGCGTCACCGACCCCGCCTCGCCCCGCGCGCCGGAGCTGGTGTGGAGCATGGGCGTTCCCGTGCTGGGCATCTGCTACGGTCAGCAACTCATGTGCGCGCAGCTGGGCGGCGCCGTCGAATCGGCCGGCATCCAGGAGTTCGGCCGCGCCTTCGTCGACGTGACGGAGCCCTGCAAGCTGTTCGACGGCACCTGGGCGGTCGGCGCGCGCGAGCAGGTGTGGATGAGCCATGGAGACCGCGTCACCGCCCTGCCCGATGGCTTCCGCCCCGTCGCGGCCAGTGAGGGCGCGCCGTTCGCCGTGGTGGCGGACGAGGCCCGGCGGTTCTACGGCGTGCAGTTCCACCCGGAGGTGGTGCACACACCGCATGGCGCGGCGCTGCTGCGCAACTTCACCCACGGCGTGGCCGGGCTGCGCGGGGATTGGACCATGGCGGAGTTCCGGCAGGAGGCCATCGCCCGCATCCGCGCCCAGGTGGGCACCGGCCGGGTGATCTGCGGCCTGTCCGGCGGGGTCGACTCCTCCGTGGCGGCAGTGCTGATCCACGAGGCGGTGGGCGACCAGCTCACCTGCATCTTCGTGGACCACGGCCTGCTGCGCCGGGGCGAGGCGGCGGAGGTGGATGCCATGTTCCGCGACCGCTACAACATCCGGCTGGTGCACCGCGACGCGTCGGACCTCTTCCTCGATGCGCTGGACGGCGTCACCGACCCGGAAGCCAAGCGCAAAACCATCGGTCGGTTGTTCATCGACGTGTTCGAGGAGGAGGCGGCCAAGATCGGCGGCGCCGACTTCCTGGCGCAGGGTACGCTGTATCCCGACGTGATCGAAAGCGTCAGCGTGACGGGCGGCCCCAGCGTTACCATCAAGAGCCACCACAACGTGGGCGGCCTGCCGGCGCGGATGCGCATGTCGCTGGTGGAACCGCTGCGGGAGCTGTTCAAGGACGAGGTGCGCCTGCTAGGCCGCGAGCTCGGCCTGCCGCACACGCTGGTCGGCCGCCACCCGTTTCCCGGCCCGGGCCTGGCGATCCGCATCCCCGGCGCGGTGACGCGTGCCGGGTTGGAGATCCTGCGCCACGTCGATGCGATCTTCCTGGAGGAAATCCGCAACGCCGGGCTGTACGACATGATCTGGCAGGCCTTCGCGGTGCTGTTGCCGGTCCGCACAGTCGGGGTGATGGGCGACGGCCGCACCTACGATCAGGCTTGCGCCCTGCGCGCCGTGACCAGCACGGACGGCATGACGGCGGAGTTCTACCCGTTCGACATGGGCTTCCTGGGCCGTGTCGCCAGCCGCATTGTCGGCGAGGTGCGCGGCATCAACCGCGTCACCTACGACATCACCAGCAAGCCGCCCGGCACGATCGAGTGGGAATAACCCTCCGCGGTCAGGCGTAGGGGGGCTTGGTCAGCCCGCTCGGGGAGTGGGTGAAGACTTCCACGCCATCCTCCGTCACCCCGACCATGTGCTCGAACTGCGCCGACAGGCTGCGGTCGCGCGTGACGGCGGTCCAGCCGTCATCCAGCACCTTCACCTCTGGCCGGCCGGCATTCACCATCGGCTCGACGGTGAAGAACATGCCGGGGCGCAGCACCACCCCCTCCCCCAGCCGGCCGAAATGCAACACGTTCGGCGCCTCGTGGAAGCGGCGGCCGATGCCGTGGCCGCAGAAATCCCGCACCACGCTGAAGCGCTGCGACTCCACGTAGCTTTGGATTGCGTGCCCGACGTCGCCCAACGTGCCGCCGGGGCGGATCGCTGCCAGGCCACGCATTAGCGCCTCGTAGGTGACGTCCATCAGCACGCGGGCACGGGTGCCGGGCTGGCCGGCCACGTACATGCGGCTGGTGTCGCCATACCAACCGTCCAACACCACCGTCACGTCGATGTTGAGGATGTCACCCTCCAGCAGCCGCCGCTCACCGGGGATGCCGTGGCACACGACGTGGTTGATGGAGGTGCAGGTGGATTTCGGGAAACCCCGGTAGTTCAACGGCGCTGGCACGCCGCCATGCGACACCATGAAGTCGTGGCACAGCGTGTCCAACTGCCCGGTCGTCACGCCGGGCCGCACATGCGGCGTGATCATGTCCAGCGTTTCGGCCGCGAGCCGACCGGCGGCCCGCATGCCCGCAAAGTCCTCCCCACGGTGGAGCGTGATCCGCCTGCTATCCGACCCGCCGTCCATCTCAGCCCCGCTTGCACCCGTCGAAGCCAGGGAAAATGCGCAGGCAGCCGGCCTGACGCAAGGCCGGGCGTCCCATTAGCCGTGCGAGTGCCACGCCCCGCCCGTGCTGGCCGTGGAATGGCCGGGGTGGGCCGGTCGCGTCAGGGTGTGCAGAACGGGTTCCATCCGGCTCGCGGGCAGCCGCTCCGGCTGGCCAAACCGCGCTGGCTCCGCCCGGCGGGCCAGTGCGGGAGCAGACGGCCCGCGCGCGGGCGACGGCAACGCCCGAGCCGTCGCTAAGCGCACGCTCGGGCGGCTCCGCGTCCGCCATGACGGCGGAAGGGACGCCGGCGGCAGGGTCGCGGCGGAGGCTGCGGCCACCAGGGTCGGCATGCGGGATCGCATCGGCTCGCCACGGCTGATCGGCACGCCCATGCGGTCGAAGCCACCATCCAGCAGGGAGGCCATGTGGGTGTCGCGCTCAAAGCCGTTGGACGCGCCCATCACCACGCCGATCAACCGCACGTCGCCGCGCACTGCCGAGGTGACCAGGTTGCAACCGGAGGCATCGATGTAGCCCGTCTTCAACCCGTCCGCGCCGGGATAGGTTTGCAGCATCCGGTCGTGGTTCGGGATCACCCGGCCATGGAACACGAAGGAAGGCACGCTGAAATAGTGGTACTCCTGCGGGTAGTCCTGGATCAGGTGCCGCGCCAGCAACGCCAAATCGCGTGCGGTGGTGACCTGGTCCGGGTCCGGCCAGCCGGAGGCGTTGCGGAACGTGGTGCGGCTCATGCCCAGGGCGCGCGCCCGCAGCGTCATCATCTGCGCGAAGCGTTCCTCATCCCCGCCCATCAGCTCGCCCAGGGCCGCGGCCGCGTCGTTGGCGGATTTGGTGACCAGGCCCAGCAACGCTTGCTCGACCGTGATGGTGGTGCCGGGCAGCAGGCCCAGCTTGGATGGCGACATGGAGGCGGCGTGCTGCGACACCGGGACGATCTCATCCAGGCTGACGCGGCGATCCCGCAGCGCCTCGAACAGCATGTAGATGGTCATCATCTTGGTCAGGCTGGCGGGATAGCGCGGTTCATCGGCGTTGGCGGCGGACAGGATTTGCCCGGACGCGGCATCCATCACCAGCGAAGCATACCGCGCCGAGCCGACCTGGGCCGCAGCCTCCCGCGACGCGCCGACGCCCAGCACCAGGGCAAGGCAAGGCAGCCCGCGTAGACCGTTCCGCAACCAGCGCAGCATGCCCGCAATCCCCAAATGCATCGTCGCCACCCTAAGTCCACACTTTATCGTATGTCCAGCGAACAGCACCTGAATCGGTGCGATGCCAGCATGTTACGGAGCTGATTTATCATGTCGGTTCCCGGAAGTCGTGAAAATCGCATGGTGCACCGCACAAAATAATCTTGACCGCCATCGCGTGCCGAACCTACAGGGAGGCGCGTGCTGCAGTGCAACACGAGCCCTGGCGCCGGAAGATCGAAGAGACTGCGCTGCGGGGAGCGACCATGAACAGGAGAGGCGTTATGAGCAACACGATCACCAACGAGAATTTCGACCGCACCGTGTCCGGCCTGAAGGACGGCGTCGCGACCGCAACTGCCGGCCTGGAGCAGGCGCAGGCCACCGTGCGGGACGGCATGCAGAAGGCGATGAAGTCCGCCGAAGATATGTTCGCCTTCAGCCAAGGCAATTTTGAGGCATTCGCCAAGGCGAGCCAGATTTTTTCCACCGGCATGCAGGACCTGTCCCAGAACCTCGCGGCCGCGGCGCGGACCTCGATGGACGAGACGGTCAGCACGTTCAAGGCGATGGCCGGCGTCAAGTCGATCAAGGAAGCCATGGACCTGCAAAGCAAGCTGCTGCGCAGCACGATGGAGAAGGCCGTGGCGCAGGCCGGCCAGGTCACCGACAGCTCGGTGAAGCTGTCCGAGCAGGCGTTCGCGCCGATCAGCGCCCGCTTGACCCTGGCCACGGAGAAGTTCAGCCGCGTCGGCTGATCCACCACTCCAAAGCGGTTTGATGAAGGCCCGGGTGCGCAACCCGGGCCTTTGCCGTTTCCGACACCTGATTTCGATTGGTTCCGCCCGGCAGTCGAGAGGCCTTTTCCCGCGGCGCGCCGTTCCGATATGGTCGCACCATGAGATGTGAAGCGGCCCAGGCGACCCCCTGATGAGCGACCCGGACAAACGCGACGGCGATGGCGGCCCCGGCATCGGCGTTGTCACCAAGACACGGCCGAAGACCCGCAAGCCGGCCCTATATAAAGTCCTCATGCTCAACGACGACTACACGCCGATGGAGTTCGTCGTGCACGTGCTGGAGCGGTTCTTCCAGAAGACGCGCGACGAAGCGACGCGCATCATGCTGCATGTGCATCGCCGCGGCGTCGGCGTGTGCGGCGTGTTCACCTACGAGGTCGCGGAAACCAAGGTGACGCAGGTTATGGACCTGGCCCGGCAGAACCAACACCCGTTGCAGTGCACGATCGAGAAAGAATGAGGGCTGCAAACTAGCGGCCAGCCACCCATGTCTTACCCGTCAACGCGATGAAGCCGGTGAACGATCAAGGCTCGACAAGCCCGCCCAATGGGCGTGACGTAGCCACCGGATCAAGGAGCAGCGTACCCCATGCTGTCACGTAATCTAGAACAGACGCTGCACCGCGCCCTGTCGTTTGCCAGTGAGCGGCGGCATGAATACGCCACGCTGGAGCACCTATTGCTCGGGCTGGCCGACGACTCCGACGCCGCCACCGTGCTGCGTGCCTGCGGCGTTGACCTGGACAAGCTGCGGCAGGAACTCGGCGAGTTTCTCGACAAGGATCTGCCGGGTTTGGCCACCGATCGGCCGGGCGACCCGAAGCCCACGGCCGGCTTCCAGCGCGTCGTGCAACGCGCCGCCATCCATGTGCAAAGTTCCGGCCGGGAAGAGGTGACCGGCGCCAACGTCCTGGTCGCCTTGTTCAGCGAGCGGGAAAGCCACGCGGTGTACTTCCTGCAGCTCCAAGATATGACCCGGCTGGATGCGGTGAACTTCATCAGTCACGGCATCGCCAAGGCGCCCGGGCGGCAGCCCGCCCGTCCGCCGGCCTCGGAAAAGCAGGAGGGGCCCGGCGGCGAGGGCGAGCGGGAAGAGAAGGGCAACCGCCGCAACCAGGACGCGCTGTCGACCTACTGCGTGAACCTGAACAAGAAGGCGACTGCCGGGAAGATCGACCCGCTGATCGGTCGCGAGACCGAGATCGAGCGGACGATCCAGATTTTGTGCCGCCGCACCAAGAACAACCCGCTCTACGTGGGCGATCCGGGGGTCGGCAAGACTGCCATCGCCGAAGGGCTAGCTAAGCGGATCGTCGAAGGCGACGTGCCGGAAGTGCTGATAAAGAGCACGATCTTCTCGCTCGACATGGGCGCCTTGCTCGCCGGCACCCGGTATCGCGGCGATTTCGAGGAACGGTTGAAGGCGGTCGTTACCGAGTTGGAGGCCCAGCCCAACGCGGTGCTGTTCATCGACGAGATCCACACCGTGATCGGCGCCGGGGCCACCAGCGGCGGCGCCATGGATGCATCCAATTTGCTGAAGCCCGCGCTGGCCAGCGGCACGATGCGCTGCATCGGCTCGACTACCTACAAGGAGTACCGCAACTACTTCGAAAAGGACCGCGCCCTCGTCCGCCGCTTCCAGAAGATCGACGTCAACGAGCCGTCGCTGGAAGACGCGATCAAGATCATCCGCGGCTTGAAGACCAATTATGAACGCCACCACAAGGTCCGTTACACGGAAGAGGCGATCCGCGCCGCAGTGGAGTTGTCGGCCAAGTACATCAATGACCGCAAGCTGCCGGACAAGGCGATCGACGTCATCGACGAGGTGGGCGCTAGCCGGATGCTGTTGCCGGAAGGCAAGCGGCGCAAGACGGTGACGTTGCGCGATGTGGAAGAGATCGTCGCCAAGATCGCCCGCATCCCGCCGAAAAGCGTGTCGGCCGATGACAAGGAGACGCTGCGCAACCTGGAGCGCGACCTGAAAGCGATGGTGTTCGGCCAGGACAGGGCGATCGAGGCCTTATCGGCAGCCATCAAGCTCAGCCGCGCCGGATTGCGGGAGGCGGAAAAGCCGATCGGCAACTACCTGTTCAGCGGCCCGACCGGCGTGGGCAAGACGGAGGTCGCACGTCAGCTCGCCTCGACGCTGGGGATCGAGCTGATCCGGTTCGACATGAGCGAGTATATGGAGCGGCACAGCGTGTCGCGTCTGATCGGCGCCCCGCCGGGCTATGTTGGGTTCGACCAGGGCGGCTTACTGACCGACGGGATCGACCAGCATCCGCACTGTGTGCTGTTGCTGGACGAAATCGAGAAGGCGCATCAGGACCTGTTCAACATCCTGTTGCAGGTGATGGACCACGGCAAGCTGACCGACCACAACGGCAAGTCGGTGGATTTCCGCAACGTCATCCTGATCATGACCACTAATGCCGGCGCGTCCGACATGGCCAAGGAAGCGATTGGATTCGGCCGCACCGAGCGGGAGGGTGAGGATGAGGAGGCGGTCAAACGCCTGTTCACCCCGGAGTTCCGCAACCGCTTGGACGCCATCATCCCCTTCGCCGGTTTGACGGAGGAGACGGTCGCCCGGGTGGTCGAGAAGTTCGTCATGCAACTCGAAGCCCAGTTGGCAGACCGGAACGTCACGATCGAACTGTCGTCCGGCGCCAAGGAGTGGCTGGCGGAACGGGGCTATGACCGGCTGTATGGCGCTCGCCCGCTTGCCCGCGTCATCCAGGAGCATATCAAGAAGCCACTGGCCGAGGAGTTGTTGTTCGGCAAGTTGGTCAAGGGCGGCGCCGTGAAGGTCAACCTGGTCGACGGCAAGCTGGTGTTCGACGTCACCGAAGCCGCTGTATCCGCGCAGCCGAAGCCGGAAAGCGGCGGCGACGAGGGTGGCGCGGAGCGGGAGCCGGAGGAGGTCGAATGAAAGCGTCCTGGAACGGAACGACGGTCGCGGAAAGCGATGACATCGTGACGGTGGAGGGGAATGCCTACTTCCCCTCCGCCGCCGTGATCCCCGGCGTGTTGAAGTCCTCCAGCCATACCAGCGTCTGCCCTTGGAAGGGGACGGCGCAGTATTACTCGCTTGAGGTTGGCGGATCGGTCAACGAGAACGCGGTCTGGTACTATCCCGAGCCGAAGGATGCCGCGAAGGAGATCAAGGGTCGCGTGGCATTCTGGAAAGGTGTGACTGTCAGCGCCTGACGCCGAAGTCGTGGCCGTCGTGCCGGCTACTCAATCAAGCGCGACGAGGTGGCACCTCCAGCCGTGGTATCGTTAGGCCAGAGCGTTCAGCAGTCCCAGTAGGCGTTCTCGCAGCGCTGGGTTGGTCAGGTCGGAAAATGCCTTGATTATGTCCGCAACAACGCGCGCGTCGTCTCTCATCGCAGATGCGGATCCTGACGATCTGGCGTGGATGTCGGCCGGAGCATAGCCCGGCGCAACTTGCGCTGGGGCCGTCTCGGCGAACGAGGTTGGGGACGGCCGTGAGCCCTGGAAATCGTCATCCGCTTCCATCGACGGCATCCCCGCAAAAAGTTCGGTCAGTTGGCACTCTAGGTGCCGGGTCATTTCGAGCAAGACGGACGCTGGCGCTCGTTCCTCCCCATCTTCGTAACGAGCCAGTACGTGGACGGACAATCCCAGCAGTGTGGCAACTTCATGCTGCCCCAACCGCATGTTTTCGCGGGCACGCTTGATGTTTAAGCCGATGACGCGATCGATCTCAGCGGCTACGGTGGCCGGCGGTCTCCGTTTATCGCCAAACAAGATAGCTCCACTACACCACTAACAAGACGCTTGACTGGGGACGTCTTCGACCGGCCCGGACGATCTTCCGCTCGCCGACAGGCGAGTCGTAGTCGCGCGATTAGGGATCAACCAAGGACATAGTTTCGCTACCCGACGTTGGGTCGAGATTAACGAACTTCCAAAAGCCGGCAAGCGGCCAAAGCGGCGGAGAGAGAGCTTCAAGCACCTTCGGCTCGAAACCGCCAACTGCTTGAATACAGTTGTCTACACCTGTCCACGCACGTGGCGGCCGTTGGTCAGCAGCCTCAGTGAGTTAAATAGGTGATACGCCGTCTCACTGCCTGATCGTGGCTTTCATGCAACGTCCCACGATTAACGAAGGTGAAGACATTTTACCTATTAACAGCCTGCACACTAGGGTGTGTTGTGTTAGCTGTGAACAAAAGGCGTCGAAAGGTGGGACCGCAATGACTTACGTAACAAAGTTGCCGCAGAGTTTGGGCCATCGCGAAATGTCCGGCAGCCTTGCCATCCTGCTGGCGGAAAAGGCCCATCGCGAAGGCCGTCTGGACGAGGCCCGCGGCTTGGTCGACCTTGCCTACCGCCTGTTTGATGAGGCCGCTGACCTGGTGTGCGTGGCCTCCACTCGGCATATGGGCGAACTTTATCACGCATAATGCTGCAAGACCTTGCTCGGGATGAACCGGGTGCCCTAGGCACTCGTGAATGGCCAGCCTTCGAGCCCACCTGATTACACTCGCCCTGCGATGGGGCATGAAACGGAAGATGCGCGGCGAGACTGATATCGCGCGCGTTCGAGCGAGACTGAAGCCGTTTGTCCGCAAAGTGCCCGCCGACCTTATGGCGACGGACGGCAAATTCGGCGGTGTCGTCGGCGAATGGCTGCGCCCCGCGGCCACGCCGCCCCTCGGCACTTTGCTTTACCTTCATGGCGGCGGCTACTTCGCCTGCTCGCCACAAACCCATCGACCCATCACCGGTAAGTTTGCCCAAGCCGGCTTAGCCGTGTTCTCCCCGGACTACCGCTTGGCGCCTGAGCATCCGTTTCCCGCCGCGATCGACGATGCCGTGGCAGTCTACCGTGGCCTGCTCGCCAGCGGCATTTCGCCCGCCGGGCTCGCGATCGGCGGTGATTCAGCCGGCGGCGGCCTGGCGCTGGCGACACTGGTGTCCCTGCGGGACGCGGGGGATCCCCTTCCCGCCGCCGCGATGCTGTTCTCGCCCTGGACGGACCTGGCCGGCACCGGCGACAGCCTGCGCACCAATCATAGACGCGACGCCATGTTCCCCAATGACGGCATGGACCGCGCGGCGGCACCCTACTTGGCCGGCACCGACCCGTTCCATCCCTTGGCCTCGCCGGTATACGCCGACCTGCATGGGCTGCCGCCGTTGCTGCTGCATGCCGGGTCGTGGGAAATCCTGCTGGACGACAGCCGGCGCGTAGTGGAGCGGGCGCGCGCCGCGGGCACGCAGGCCATGCTGGAAACTTGGCCCGTCGTGCCGCATGTCTGGCAGATGTTCCGCATGCCGGAAACCGACCAGTCCATGGCGAAAGCCACGGCGTTCCTCCGGCAGGCGCTGCAACCGGCGCCGTAAGTGCTGGCGGAGTTGGCATCTTCCCACCAACCGCGCAGGATAACGCCAGCGAAGGAGAACACCGATGCAGAATGCCGAGCAGATTTGGAACCTCGTCGATGCCAAGCGGGAAGCCTTCACCGAGCTAGCCGACCGGGTCTGGGGCATGCCGGAAACCTGCTACACTGAGCACCGCTCCGTGGCGGAGCACCTGGCCGAATTGCAGCGCCAAGGCTTCGCCGTGACGGAGAACGTGGCCGGCATACCCACCGCCGTGATGGGCGAAGCCGGCGAAAGCGGCCCGGTGATCGCCATCCTCGGCGAATACGACGCCCTGCCCGGCCTGAGCCAGGAGGCTGGCGTCGCCGAACACCGGCCGATCCCGGGTAATGGCAACGGGCATGGCTGCGGCCATAACCTGCTCGGCTCCGCCGCCATGCTCGCTGCCACCGCGGTCAAGGATTGGCTGGCGGAGACCGGCACGCCGGGCCGCGTGCGCTATTATGGCTGCCCGGCCGAGGAAGGCGGCGCGGCCAAGGCGTTCATGGTGCGTGAGGGCGCATTCAAGGACGTCGACATCGCCATCACGTGGCACCCCAACGCGTTCAACGAAGTCGCGGACGCCGCTTCGCTGGCCAACACCCGCATCGACTTCGTGTTCCGCGGCCGCGCGTCGCATGCCGCCGCGGCACCGCATCTCGGGCGTTCGGCGCTGGACGCGGTGGAACTGATGAATGTCGGCGTCAACTACATGCGCGAGCACATGCCGTCCGACGCGCGCATCCACTACGCCATGATCGACAGCGGCGGCATCGCGCCGAACGTGGTGCAGGCGAAGGCACGGGTGCGGTATTCCGTGCGCGCACCGGAACTGCCGACCATGCTGAGCCTGCTGGAGCGGGTGAAGAACGTCGCCCGCGGCGCCGCGCTGATGACCGAAACCGAAGTGGACATCCATGTGCTGTCCGCCGTGTCCAACCTGCTGGCCAACACCCCGCTGGAACAGGCGATGTATGAGGCGATGCAGCGGCTTGGCCCGCCGCAATGGGACGAAGCGGACCGGCGCTTCGCCAAGCAGATCCAGGACACGCTTGCGCCGGAAGACTTGTCCACCGCGTATCGCCGCGTCGGCGTGACGCCCAAGGCGGACACGCCGCTGCACGACGCCATTGTGCCGATGGATACCCACCGCGTGCCGATGATCGGCTCGACCGACGTCGGGGATGTGAGCTGGGTGGTGCCGACGGTGCAGGCGCACGCCGCGACCCACGCGATCGGCACGCCGGGCCATTCCTGGCAGGTCACCGCGCAGGGCAAGACCCCAGCAGCCCATAAGGGGCTGACCTTCGTGGCCAAGGTGATGGCGGCCACGGCGGTCGACGCCGTCGGCAACCCGGCGCTGATCACCCGGGCCAAGGCGGACCTGGCGGAACGCACGCGGGCCACCCCTTACGTCAGCCCGCTGCCCGATGGCGTCGAACCTCCCCTTGCCGCCATGGCGATGTCGGCCGCCTGATGCTGGACACCGTGGATAACAGCCTCGGGCTGTTGCTGTCCCGCGCGTCCACCGGAGCCCTGCGCGAGCCGGCGCCGGACGCGCGGGCACTGGATCTGATCGTCGCCGCCGGGCTGCGGGCGCCGGACCACGGCAAGTTGCGGCCATGGCGCTTCGTCGCCATCCAGGGCGAGGCCCGCGCCCGGTTCGCTGAACTTGCAATCTCCGCCCTGCGCGCCCGGGACCCGACGGCGACGCAGCCGGAGATCGACCGGATGCGGGGCAAGCTGCTCGCCCCACCCATGATCCTGGCCTTGGGGGCGTACATCACGCCGGCGCACAAGGTGCCGGAAATGGAGCAGATGCTGGCAGTGGGTGCGGCGGCAATGAACATGCTGAACGCGGCACATGCGCTGGGCTATGGCGGCAAGTGGATCACCGGGCCGAACGCGTATGACCCGGCCGTGGCCAGCGCACTCGGCCTGCCGCCCCCGCATCGCCTGGCCGGATTCCTGTATCTCGGCACGCCGGAAGCGGATTTGCCCCCGGTCAAACGGCCGGAGCCGGCGGAGTATCTGGCGAACTGGACCGGCTAAGTCCTTCCTGCTGAAGCTTTCTCCTGCTGGGGAGGGCTTCAGCCCCTATTGCGCATCAGCCGTGCCTTGTCGCGCGCCCAGTCCTTTGCCGCCGCGGCCTGCCGCTTATCGGCCTTCTGCTTGCCCTGTCCCAATCCCAGCAGGACCTTGGCCAGGCCACGGTCATTGAAGTGGATGTCCAGCGGCACGATCGACACGCCATCCTTGCTCACGGCGCCCAGCAGGCCGTCCCGCTGCTTTCGCTTGACCAGAAGTTTTCGTGGCGCCCGCGGTTCGAACTTCGACAGGATGCCGCCCTGGTATTCCGGGATGTAGCAGTTGAACAGCCACAGCTCGCCGTCCCGCTCGCCAGCCCAGGCCTCCGTGATCGTGGCACGGCCGAAGCGCAGGCTCTTCACCTCCGGCCCCTTCAACACGATGCCGGCTTCCATCGTCTGCTTGATGGTGTAGTCGAAGCGGGCCTTGCGGTTCTGCGCGGCGAGCCCGTGGCTGATCAGGCCGCTTTTCCGCTTGTCGGGCACTGGGCTAGTTCAGCAACCCTGCCTGGGTCATGGCGGACCGCACCTTGGCCTTGGTCACCTCCGCTATCGGCGCCAGCGGCAGCCGGCAATGCTCCGTGCCATGGCCCAGCAGGCTGGCGGCGTATTTTGCCGGCCCGGGGCTGGATTCCGCGAACATGGCGTCATGCACCGGCAGCAGCCGTTGCTGGATCGCCATCGCATCGGTCACGCGACCCTCCGCCCACGCGGCATGCATGAGGGCGCACAGGGCCGGCGCGATGTTGCCCGTCACGCTGATGCAGCCATGGCCCCCCGCGGCCAGGAACGACAGCACCGTGTGGTCTTCGCCGGAAAGCTGGATGAAGTCCCCACCGCACGCGCGCATGGTATGGAGCGGCCGGGTCAGGTTCGCGGTTGCGTCCTTCACGCCGACGATGTTCGGGTGCTTGGCCAGGCGCGCCATGGTTTCCACGCTCATGTCGACCACTGAGCGCGGCGGAATATTATAGATGATCAACGGGATATCGACTGCGTCTGCAATGGCGGTGAAATGCAGCGCCAGGCCTTCCTGGGTCGGCTTGTTGTAGTACGGCGTCACCACCAGCACGGCGTCGGCACCGGCTTGCTTGGCATGCCGCGTCAGCTCGATCGCTTCCGTCGTGCTGTTGGAGCCAGCGCCGGCGATCACCGGAACCCGGCCGGCCGCCACTTCGATGGCGATCTCCACCACCCGGCGGTGCTCCGCATGCGACAGGGTGGGGCTTTCCCCCGTCGTGCCGACGGGGACGAGCCCGGCGGTGCCCTGTGCCACCTGCCATTCGACGAAGCTGGCAAACGCATCCTCATCCACGGCGCCATCGGCACGCATGGGGGTCACAAGGGCGACAAGGGAACCGGTGAACATGGCGGGACTGGTCCGTTGGAGGGAGCCCAACCTAGGCACCCGTGCAAGCCTCTGCAAGGACGGCGCGATTAGGTATACGATGCCGTCACCATGGTGCGCGCCCTCGTCCTGTTCGCCCTCCTGCTCGCCGCGCCTTCTGCCTGGGCGGGATCGGAGGAGATCGGGACGGCCTTGCGGGACAACCGGTGGGCGGATGCCGACACCCTCGCACTGGCCTCGCCCGATCCGGTCGCCCGCAAGCTGGTGCTGTACTACCGCCTGCTGGCGCCCAATGGCGGCCACCCGGCGGAGATCGCGGCGTTTATGGCGGACAATCCGGCCTGGCCAAACCAGGCCCTGCTGTCGCGGCGCCTGGCGGAAGCGTTGGCGGTGGAGCCGGACGAGCGCACCGTGCTGGACATCTGCACCCATCAGCCGGTGCGGGAGGTGGCGTCGCTGCTGCGCTGTGCCGCGGCGGACGCCACGGCCGGCCACGCGCCGGATGCCGCGGAGGTGGCGCGACAGGCCTGGCTGACCGGGATCACCGACGCAGCGGGCGAAACCGCCTTCATGCGGCAATGGGGCAAGGTCATCACCCCGGCGGACCAATGGCGACGCTTCGACCGGCTGGGCTGGACGGACAACGGCGCAGTCGGCGGCACGGCCTGGCGCCAGATCGCCCGGCTGGACCCGGCGCAGCGCCCCGCGGCGGAAGCGCGATTGGCGCTCAAGCGGGACGACGCGTCCGCCCGCGCCCTGGTCACGGCCCTGCCCGGCGGCGCCACGGTCGACCCGGCGCTGATGCTGGAGCTGGCGAAATGGCTGCGTCGCGCCGGGCAGGATGACGATGCGCAGAAGCTGTGGCTCGCCATGGGGGCAGCCGCGGAGCACGCCGCACCGCCGGAGCGCCGCGCCGCCTTCTGGGATGAGCGGAACCTGCTGGCCCGGCGCCGCCTGCACAACGCGGATGCCGCCGGCGCCTACGCCCTCGCGGACGGCGCGACCGACATGCCGGCAGCCCAGGCGATCGATGCGGAGTTCCTGGCCGGCTTCATCGCCCTACGCCGCCGCGGGGACACGGACGGCGCAGCCCGGCACTTCCACGCCCTGGCTGCGCTGAGCCCCGCCGCCATTACCCAGGGGCGCGCCTATTATTGGCTCGGCCGCACGGCGGATGCGCGGCACGACTCGGATGGCGCCCGCGTGGCCTACACCACGGCCGCCGCCTGGCCGACCACCTTCTACGGCCAACTGGCCGCGCGGGCGCTGGGCGAGGACGATGCCGCCCTGGCCGCCCGCATCCGCGCCGCGCGCGACCCGGGCTGGACGCCGCGGCGGGCGCTGGACTTCGCGGGAACGGAAAACGCCCGCGCCGCCGCCCTGCTGGTGGAGTGGGGGGAGCCGCGTCGCGCCCGCAGCTTCATCCTGCGGCTGGACGAGCTCGCGGCCGACGGCACCGACCGCACCCTCGCGGCGAGGCTGGCGGTGGGGTTCGGCCTGCCCGACCTGGCGGTGGCGATCGCCCGACGCGCCGGCACAAGCGGCGTGATGCTGGCGGAAGCCGGCTGGCCGGTCGCGGTGGATCCGCCGAAGGGCATGGTGGAGCCGGCCCTGGCGCTTGGGCTGATCCGGCAGGAAAGCAACTTCAACACCGAGGCGATGAGCCCGGTCGGCGCGCGCGGCCTGATGCAGATCATGCCGGGCACGGCGAAGGCGGTGGCGCACCGGCTGGGCGAGGCAACGGTGAACCTGCCCGCACTCAGCACCGACCCGGCCTACAACATGCGGTTGGGCACTGCGTACCTAGGTGACCTGCTGGAGCAGTTCGGCGGTGCGGTGCCCTACGCGGTGGCCGGCTACAATGCCGGGCCCGGGCGCGTGGCGGACTGGCTGGCCACCAACGGTGACCCGGCCGCGCCGAACGGGATCGACATGATCGACTGGATCGAGCTGATCCCCTTCGCCGAAACCCGCAACTACGTGCAGCGCGTGCTGGAAAACCTGGTGATTTATCGCGCGCTGGCCGGGACGGTGCTGCCGCACCCGCTGGCGCGCTGGCAAGGATGACGCTGGCCCGGCTGGTGGCGAGTGGCGGCGGCATCGGGTTCGTGCGCCCGGCGCCAGGCACCTGGGGTTCGCTGCTGGCGGCAGTGGCCGGCGCGGCGCTGCTGGCGGTCGGGGGGCGCTGGCTGTTGGCGGGTGGTGTCGTCATTGCCACGGCGGCCGGGCTGTGGGCGATTCCCCGGGCGAACGGCAGCGACGATCCCGGCTGGGTAGTGATCGACGAGGTGGCAGGCATGTGGATCGCCATGCTGCCGCTGCCGCGCCCTGCCCCGCTCAGCGTCTTCATCGCCTTCCTGTTGTTCCGGCTTGCTGGATATCACCAAACCCGGTCCGATCGGCCGGCTCGACAAGATGCCTGGCCGCGTCGGCGTGATGGCGGACGACTTGGCCGCTGGATCGGTGGCGGCGATGCTGCTTTGGGTGCTGCTGCGGGCTGGGTTGCCGAATTGAGGAGAGAACGATGCTGGACCCCGCCATCCTCACCGAAGCCGCTGACACGTTGCAGCGGCTTCGCGCGCGGGGCCATCGCGTGGCGACGGCGGAAAGCTGCACGGGCGGTCTGATCGCCGCCGCCTTGACGCATGTCGCCGGCTCGTCCGACGTGGTGGATCGCGGCTTCGTCACCTATTCCAACGCAGCGAAGACCGAGATGCTGGGCGTTCCCGCGGAGCTGATCTCCGCCTACGGCGCGGTCAGCGAGCCGGTTGCCGCCGCGATGGCGCTGGGGGCGCTGGCGCGGTCCGGGGCAGACCTCGCCGTGGCGGTGACCGGCATCGCCGGGCCGGGCGGCGGCAGCGCCGACAAGCCGGTCGGCCTGGTGTGGTTTGGTTTAGCCCGGCAAGGCCAGCCGGTGCAGACGCAACACCGGGTGTTTGCGGGCGACCGGGCCGCGGTCAGGGCGGCGACGGTGGCGCTCGCCCTGCACCTGCTGGCCCCGCCATAGCCCCCCGGGTTCAGGCGGCTTCCAGCGCGGCCAGCCCCTGCACGGTGGCGAGCAGGGTCTCCCGCCGCTTGTCCATGCTGCTCAAGGCCTGTGCGATCGCCGCGCCGCCGGACCGCGCCGCTTCGGACGCTTGCTCCGCCCGGCCGATGGCATCGGCGACGGTGCCGGTGCCGACGGCGACGCGCTGCACGCTGCTGGCGATTTCCGCGGTGGCCGCGCCCTGCTCTTCCACGGCGCAGGCGACCTGGGCCGCCAACGTGCTGATGTCCTCGATCCGCCCGGAAATGGCACGGATGGCGACGATGCTGCCTTGGGTCGCGGACTGCATGGCGGAAATCTGACCGCCGATCTCTTCCGTCGCCCGCGCAGTCTGCGCCGCCAGGTTCTTCACCTCGCCGGCAACCACGGCAAAGCCGCGACCGGCATCGCCCGCCCGTGCCGCCTCGATGGTGGCGTTGAGCGCCAGCAGGTTGGTTTGCGCCGCGATGTCGCCGATCAGCCGCACCACGTCGCCGATCCGCCCGGCGGCGTTCGCCAGCTCCTCCACCGACTCATCCGTGCGCTTGCTTTCCGCCGCAGCCTGGCGCGCGCTTTCCGCACTGCGGGCGACCTGGACGGCGATCTCACCGATTGACGCGGAAAGCTGCTCGGACGCGCTGGCCACTTCCTGGATGCCACGTGCCGCAAGCTCCGCCGCACCGCGCACCGCCGCCATTTCCCGCGTGGCCGAGGCCATCCCCTGCACGACCCCGGCAGTCGCGTCGTCCACCTGGCTGAGGCCGCTGGTGCCCTCGTGGATTTCGCTGGTGATCTGGTGTTGCAGGCGGCGCACTTGCTCGGCCTGCTCCGTTTGACGCGTCGTTGCGTCCGTCATGGCGCTTTCCATGCCGGCGATCTGCGCTTGGAGCTTTGCGATTGTCCCGCGCAGCCCGACCTCGCGCCAGATCGCTAAGCCCACTACGCCGCCCGGCCGGGGCGCTGCATCGGCCCCGGCACGCAGCGGCGCCAATCCATAGTGAACGAGGCCCGCCATCAAGCCCGATGCTGCCGCGGCGGCGATGAGGCCTTCGCACCACGCGTCAACCGATGCGCCGCCCATCCACAACAGACCAGCGGCAAGGCCAACGTAAAGCAACGTAGATCCGCTGCAGATGACCATACCGGACGATGGGCGATTTGCGTAAGTGTCTGGCAAGCGGGACATCGGTAACTCGGGGCTGTTCGAGTCCGATATTAACGTCGGGAGGTTAAGCGCATCTCAACGACGGCAAGGTGTTGTCAAAGATGCTGTCCAGCCAGGATGGCCGGACAGCAAGCAACGTCCACTTGGTAGTACTTAAAGCGAGTTGTCGTCGAACCCGCCGCCGCTGTCCTGGGCGCCGCCGTCCCAACCGCCGCCGCTATCCTGGCTGTTGTCGGTCCAGCCCTGATCGCCGCCACCTTGCGTGCTGTTGTCCCAGCCCGCAGATGCACCACCAGCGTCGGGGTAGCCCCCGCCCTGATCGCCGTAGTTGTTGATGATCGTCGTGTCGCCCGGCATGCCGGCACCGCCAAAGCCACCGCCGCCAAACCCGCCGCCCAGGCCGCCACCGTGACCGGAGAACATGTCCATCAGCAGGTTGCCCGCGACTACGCCGCCCGCCACGCCAGCCGCCGTCTTGAGCGCCGACCCGAGAAAGCCGGACCCGGAGTTCTGGAACGTTCCAGGCTGCACGTTGGGCGGATACTGCGGCGCGTAGGCAGCCTGCGGAGCATATTGCGGCTGATTGGGGCGCCCCTGGTTCCACGGCGATTGCTGCTGCTGCGGGGATGGAGCGGATTGGCCGCCGCCGAACAAACCGCCCAGGAAGCCGCGGGACTGCCCCTGCTGCGGCGCCTGCTGCATCTGCTGCCTGAGCGAGTCCAGTTCGGCCTGCATGCGCTGCATCCGGCTGGCCGCTTCAGCCAAGGCGGCTTCCTGCACCACTGCCATCTGCGTCACGCGATACCGCGCTTCCGGATGCGTCGCGAACTGCTCACCGATGAACCGGTCTGCTTCCGGATCGATCGGCGGCAGAGAGGATTGGGTGGAGGGCACGCTGCGGGAAAAGCCTCCCGCGGCGTTTCCGCCGACCCGGGCGACGAATTGGGAAATCAGGTCGCGTTCCTCGTTGGTCATCGGATCACCTTGCAGGAGATTTCGTGGAAAGGCCGGCCTCGTTCCGCCCCGGACATGGCCCAGCGCGGCGGACCGTTCAAGCCGCACCGCGCGATATGCGCAGCCGCGGCATCTCGATGGCCGGGCACCGGTCCATCACCACGTCCAACCCGGCGGCGCGGGCACGGTCCGCCGCGGCGACGTCGATCACTCCTAGTTGCAGCCAGACGGTGCGGGCGCCCAACCGGATCGCCTCGTCGACCACGGCGCCAGCCTGGTCCGGGGCACGGAAGATGTCGACCATGTCCAACGGCGCAGCTTCGGCCAACGACGCGACGATAGCCTGGCCAAGCAGCGTCTGCCCGGCCAGGCCGGGATTGACGGGGACCACCGCGTAGCCGCGCGCCAGCAGGAACCGCATCACCCCGTGGGATGGGCGCTCCGGCCGATTGGAAGCGCCGACCACGGCGATGCGGCGCGTGTCCCGCAGGATGCGCCCGATTTCGCCGTCATCCAGTCCATCATGTGCCATCGTGCTCGGCTAACGCGGTCGGGCGGCATGGGTTGTCCGAGGCGGCTTGCCCTGCCGTGCCGCTCCCGTAAGGTGCGCCGCCATGACGCCGGACGCGCCCTCCTTCCAAGACATCATCCTGCGGCTGCACGCCTTCTGGGCGTCGCAGGGCTGCGTGATCCTGCAACCATATGATTTGGAGATGGGCGCGGGTACCTTTCACCCGGCTACCACCTTGCGGGCACTCGGCCAGGCCCCGTGGCGCGCCGCCTATGTGCAGCCCAGCCGCCGGCCGAGCGACGGCCGCTACGGCGAGAACCCAAACCGCCTGCAGCACTATTACCAATACCAGGTGATCATGAAGCCGGCGCCCGACACGGCGCAGGCGTTGATGCTGGCCTCCTACGCCGCCATCGGATTGGACCCGGCGCTGCACGACATCCGCTTCGTCGAGGATGACTGGGAAAGCCCGACCCTCGGTGCCTGGGGGCTCGGCTGGGAAGTGTGGTGCGACGGCATGGAGGTGGGGCAGTTCACCTATTTCCAGCAGGTCGGCGGCATCCCGGTGGCGGTGCCGTCCTTCGAGATGACGTATGGCCTGGAGCGGCTGGCCATGTACATCCAGGACGTGGAGCGGGTGTACGACCTCGACTTCAACGGCGCGGGCGTGCGCTACGGGGACGTGTTCCTGCGGGCGGAGCGGGAATACAGCGCGCACAACTTCGAACATGCCGACACCGCCATGCTCACCCGCCACTTCGCCGACGCCGAGCGGGAATGCGCGGCGCTGTTGGCCCACTCGCTGGCCCTGCCCGCCTACGACCAGTGTATCAAGGCGAGCCACCTGTTCAACCTGCTGGACGCCCGCGGCGTGATCAGCGTGACGGAACGCGCGGCCTATATCGGCCGGGTGCGCGCGCTGGCGAAGGGGTGTTGCGAAGCCTGGCTGGCGGGGGAGAACGTTGTGTCCACTATGGTCGCGGAATAACCTGGCCGCATGGGCATGCAGCTGAACATAAAGAGCGATGAAGCATACGAGCTTGCTTCCCGGCTTGCAGACCTCACTGGGCAATCACTCACGACAGCCGTGACGGAAGCGCTCCGCAAGCAAGTGCAAGCGGAAGAAAAGTTGCGGGAAAAAGATGCCATGTTCCGCGACATCCTAGCACTGGGTGCTGAAATTAAAGCGGTGTTAGACAAGTCCGAAGGAGAGCCGGTCACGTCGAACCATGACTGGCTGTATGATGACGAGACAGGCTTGCCGATTTGATCATCGATAGTTCCGCTTTGATTGCAGTGGCGCTCATGGAAGAGGATCGAGAGCGTTTGGCGGACGCGATGGTTAGCGCGGATACGCGACGAACTTCTGCCGCCACTTGGCTTGAGTCATGCATCGTCATCGAGCGACGCAAGGACGCGACCGCCATCGCGCGTTTCGAGGCGCTGCTCGACCGATTGCGGTTGGAAGTCGTGCCAGTGTCACTCCAGCAGGCGACCGCAGCACGGCTGGCTCACCATCGGTTCGGCCGCGGCAACCACCCGGCGCGGCTGAACTACGGCGATTGCTTCGCCTACGCCCTGGCGAAGGTCACCGGTGAGCCGCTGCTGTTCAAGGGCAATGATTTCAGCCAGACCGACATCACCCCTGCCCTGAGAGCCTGATGCCCGAACTGCTGCTGGAACTGTTCAGCGAGGAAATCCCCGCCCGCATGCAGGCGCGCGCAGCGGAGGACCTGTCGCGGCTGGTGAGCGCGGCGCTGGCGGGCCTGTCGCCGGTAGCCGTGCGAAGCTTCCACGGTCCGCGCCGCGTTGCCCTGACGGCGACGGTAAGCCCAGCCATCGCGGCGACAGCCACGGTGGAACGCGGCCCCCGCACCACCGCGCCGGAGCAGGCCTTGACGGGATTCCTGCGCAAGCATGGCGCCAGCCGCGACATGCTGGTGCAGGAAGGCGATTACTGGGTGCTGCACAAGCAGGCCGCCGCGCAGGATGCCGCGTCGCTGATCGCCAGTGCGCTGCCTGGGGTGCTACGCCGGTTTCCTTGGCCGAAATCGATGCGGTGGGGCGGAACGGGCAGCCTGTTCACCTGGGTGCGGCCGCTCCGACGCATCCTCTGCGTGCTGGACGGTGCGACAGTGCCGTTCTCGCTGGCGGACGGTGCCGATGACGGCCACGGTTTGCAGGCCGGCAACGAGACGGAGGGTCATCGCTTCATGGCGCCGGCCGCCTTCACGGTGCATTCGGCGTCCGAGTGGCAGGCCGGGCTGCTGGCCTGCCGCGTCGTGGCGGATGCGAGCGAACGGCGGCGCCGGGTGGCGGACGGCGTGGCAGCGCTGGCGGCCGAGAAGGGGCTGACCGTGGCGGACGACCCGGCGCTGCTGGACGAGGTGGCCGGGCTGGTGGAATGGCCGGTGCCGCTGCTGGGCCGGATCGACGCCGGCTTCATGGACCTGCCGGCCGAGGTCATGCAGGTGTCGATGCGGGTGAACCAGCGCTACTTCGCCCTCCGCACCGCAGACGGCGCCCCTGCCCCGTTCTTCGCCTTTGCCGCCAACATCGAGGCGCCCGATGGCGGTGCCGCCATCGTCGCGGGTAACGAGCGGGTGCTGCGTGCCCGTTTCAGCGATGCCCGGCACTTCTGGGACGCGGACCGCCGGGTGAAGCTGGCCGACCGCGTGGCCGCACTGGATGCAGTGACCTTCCACGCCCGGCTCGGCAGCCAAGGCGCCCGCGTGCACCGCATCATGCAGCTCGCCGGGCAAATCGCGCCGCATGTCGGCGCCGACCCGGCCCTGGCCGCCCGCGCCGCCTGGCTGGCCAAGGCGGACCTGGTGACGGGGATGGTGGGCGAGTTCCCAGAATTACAGGGCGTCATGGGTCGCTATTACGCCCTGCATGATGGCGAAGACCCCGCGGTGGCCGATGCCGTGCGTGACCATTATGCGCCGAAGGGTCCGGCCGACGCCGTGCCGTCCGCCCCGGTCACGATTGCCGTGGCGCTGGCCGACAAGATCGACCTGCTGGCCAGCTTCTTCGCCATCGGCGAGGTGCCGACCGGCTCCGGCGACCCGTTCGCCTTGCGCCGCGCCGCCTTGGGCATCGTCCGCATCATTCGCGACGGCGAATATCGCCTGAACCTGCTGCCCTTGATCAGCCTGTGCGCCGCGGCCCTGCCCACCGCGCCGCCCGCCGCCGAAATTGTGGCCTTCATCGTCGAACGGGCCAAGGTGCAGTTGCGTGCGGAAGGCACCCGGCACGACGTGCTGGACGCAGTGTTCGCGGCGGAAGGCGGCGACGATCTGGCCTTCCTGCTGGATCTATCCGAGCAGGTCGGCGCGCTGCTCCGCCAGCCGGACGGCGCGAGCCTGCTGGTGGCCCACAAGCGCGCCGCCAACATCCTGCGCATCGAGGGCGCCAAGGATGGCTCGGCGGCCGGCGAGCCCGACCCGGCGCTGTTCGTGCTGCCGGAGGAGCAGGCGCTGCATGCCAGGCTTCACACTGTGGACCAGACCGTGCACGCGCACCTGCGGGCAGCCGAATTCACCGCCGCCATGCAGGCGCTTGCCTCACTGCGGCCATCCTTGGATGCGTTCTTCGACAAGGTGACGGTGAACGACGCCAATCCGGCGCTTCGCCGCAACCGCCTGAATCTGCTACACCGCGTGCGCGCGACCATGGACCGGGTGGCGGATTTCTCCCGTATCGAGGGCTGACATGACGAAGTGGGTGTATAGTTTCGGCGCCGGCCACAACGAGGGGCGAGCCGACATGCGCAACCTGCTCGGCGGCAAGGGCGCCAATCTGGCGGAGATGGCGTCCATCGAGCTGCCGGTTCCGCCGGGCTTCACCATCACCACCGAGGTCTGCACCGCCTTCTACGACAACGGCCGCAAATATCCGGACGACCTCGCCGACCAGGTGAAGGGCGCGCTGGCCCTGGTGGAACAGGCGGTCGGGCTGCGCTTCGGCGACCGCGAGCACCCGCTGCTGGTGTCGGTCCGCTCCGGCGCCCGCGTGTCCATGCCGGGCATGATGGACACGGTGCTCAACCTGGGGCTGAACGACGAAACGGTGGAAGGCCTGGCGAAGGCCAGCGGCGATCCACGCTTCGCCTGGGACAGCTACCGCCGCTTCATCCAAATGTATGGCTCGGTGGTGCTTGGCGTGGACCACCACCGCTTCGAGGAGATCATCGAAAGCGCCAAGCTGGATGCCGGCGTCACCGAGGATACCGGCCTGTCCCCCACGCATTGGCAGCAGGTCGTGGCCGAGTACAAGGAAATGGTGCAGGCCGACCTCGGCAAGCCCTTCCCGCAGGAGCCGGCGGAGCAGCTTTGGGGCGCGATCGGCGCGGTGTTCGGCTCCTGGATGAACCCGCGGGCCAACACCTACCGCCGCTTGCACGACATCCCGGCGTCCTGGGGCACGGCGGTGAACGTGCAGGCCATGGTGTTCGGCAACATGGGCGAGGACTGCGCCACCGGCGTGTGCTTCACCCGCGATCCGTCAACCGGCGAGGATTTGTTCTACGGCGAGTTCCTGGTCAACGCGCAGGGCGAAGACGTGGTGGCCGGCATCCGTACGCCGCAGCCGCTGTCCCGCCTGCGGGCCAAGCCGGGCGAGATCTCCATGGAGGAGGCGCTGCCCGCCGTATACCAGGACCTGGTCCGCGTCCGCACCACGCTCGAGACGCACTACAAGGACATGCAGGACATCGAGTTCACGGTCCAGCAGCAGAAGCTCTACATGCTGCAAACCCGCAGCGGCAAGCGCACGGCGGCGGCCAGCCTGCGCATTGCAGTGGAGATGGCGCAGTCGGGCTTGATCGACCGCAAGGAAGCGGTGCGCCGGGTCAACCCGGCCAGCCTGGACCAGTTGCTGCACCCGACGCTGGACCCCAAGGCGCCCCGCACGCTGATCTCCAAGGGCCTGCCCGCCAGCCCGGGTGCCGCCAGCGGCGTGGTGGTGTTCAACTCGGATGAAGCGGAGATGCGCGCCGGCAAGGGTGAGGCGGTGATCCTGGTGCGGGTGGAAACCAGCCCGGAGGACATCCACGGCATGCACGCCGCGCGCGGCATCGTCACCACGCGCGGCGGCATGACCAGCCACGCGGCGGTGGTGGCGCGCGGCATGGGGCGGCCCTGCGTGTCCGGCGCGGGCGGCATTTCCGTCGATTACGGCGCCCAAACCCTGACAGCCGGCAGCCGCACGGTGCGCGCCGGGGACACCATCACGTTGGATGGCGCCACCGGCGAGGTGTTCGCCGGCGCCGTGGCCATGGTCGAACCGGCGTTGTCCGGCGACTTCGCGACGTTGATGGAATGGGCCGACGGGCTGCGCCGCATGAAGGTGCGCGCAAATGCAGAAACCCCGCTGGACGCGGAAACCGCCCGCAAGTTCGGCGCCGAGGGCATTGGCCTGTGCCGGACCGAGCACATGTTCTTCGATCCGGCGCGCATCGGCGCGGTGCGGCAGATGATCATGGCGCAGGACGAGCGGGGACGCCGGGCGGCGTTGGCCAAGCTGCTGCCGTTCCAGCGCGACGATTTCCGCGACCTGTTCCGCATCATGGCCGGCCTGCCCTGCACCATTCGCCTGCTGGACCCGCCGCTGCACGAGTTCCTGCCGCACCAGGAAGCCGAGTTGGCCGACGTGGCCGCCGGGCTGGGCGAGGAACTGGAAATCATCCGCCGCCGGGCCGACGAGCTGAAGGAGGCCAACCCGATGCTGGGGCATCGCGGCTGCCGCCTGGGCATCTCCTACCCCGAAATCTACGAGATGCAGGCGCGCGCCATCTTCGAGGGCGCCATCGCGGCGACGGAGCAGCAAGGCAAGGCACCGGTGCCGGAGATCATGATCCCCCTGGTCGCCACCAAACGGGAGCTGGAGATCACCCGCGCCCAGGTGGATCGCATCGCGGCCGAAGTGTTCAAGGAAACTGGCCGCACCATCGAGTACTCGGTCGGCACCATGATCGAGCTCCCGCGCGCCGCGCTTACCGCCGACACGATCGCCGAGGCAGCCGACTTCTTCTCCTTCGGCACCAACGACCTGACGCAGACCGCGTTCGGCCTGTCGCGCGACGACGCCGGCAAGTTCCTGCCGCAATATGTCGATCAGGGCATCCTGCCGAAGGACCCGTTCGTTTCGATCGACATCGAAGGCGTCGGTGCCCTGGTGCGCATCGCCTCCGAGAAGGGGCGGCACACCAAGAACGCATTGAAGATGGGCATCTGCGGCGAGCATGGCGGCGACCCGGCCTCCATCGCCTTTTGCGAGGAAGTCGGGTTGGATTACGTGTCGTGCTCGCCCTACCGGGTCCCGGTCGCCCGCCTGGCCGCAGCCCAGGCCGCCTTGGGCGCGAGCGGGGACAAGACCGCCTGAGCGGCGGCCGTTGCCGCGGCCGCCCTGCCCTCCCATGTGGGGGCGGCGGCCGCGAGGCGGTTCGAGCATAAACCAAGAGGGGAAAAGCCCATGACCGAGGCATGCATCGTTGGCTGGGCGCATTCGCCGTTCGGCAAGCTGGACGATCCCGATCTGGAAAGCCTGATCGCCCGCGTGGCCGGCGCCGCGATCGAGGATGCCGGCATTCCTGCCGCCGATGTTGACGGCGTGTTCGTCGGCAACTTCAACAGCGGGTTCAGCAAGCAGAATTTCCCCGGCTCGCTGGCGATGCAAAGCGTTCCGGACCTGCGGTTCAAGCCCGCCGCGCGCTACGAAAACGCTTGCGCCTCCGGCTCCGCCGCGGTGTTCGCCGCGCGCGACTTCATTGCCGCCGGCCGTGGCCGGTTCGCCCTGGTGATCGGGGTGGAAAAGATGACGGCGACCCCTGGCCCCCAGGTGGGCGACAATCTACTGGGCGCGTCCTACCGCAAGGAGGAGGGCGACATCCCGGCCGGGTTCGCCGGCGTGTTCGGCCGCATTGCCGAGACGTATTTCCAGCGCCACGGCGACCAAAGCGACGCCTTGGCGGCGATCGCGGCGAAGAACCACAAGAACGGGGTCGACAACCCCTTCGCACAGATGCGCCGGGACCTCGGGTTTGATTTCTGCCGCACCGCCTCCGACAAGAACCCCTACGTCGCCGGGCCGCTGAAGCGTACGGATTGTTCGCTGGTGTCGGATGGTGCCGCGGCGCTGATCCTGGCGGACGAAGACACCGCCCGGGCGCTGGCGCAGGACGGTGGCAAGTCCGTGCGCTTCCGCGCCACCGCGCACGTGAACGAGTTCCTGCCGCTTTCCCGCCGCGACCCGACCCGGTTCGAGGCCGGTGCGGTGGCGTGGCGCAAGGCACTGGACGGCGCGGGGTTGGCGTTGGACGATTTGTCGTTCGTGGAAACGCATGATTGCTTCACCATCGCGGAACTGATCGAGTACGAGGCGATGGGGCTGGTGCCGGAGGGCCAGGGCGCACGGGCCGCACTGGAAGGCTGGACGGCGCCGGACGGCAAGCTGCCGGTGAACCGGTCAGGTGGGTTGAAGTCGAAGGGTCATCCAGTGGGCGCCACCGGCGTGTCCATGCACGTGATGGCGGCCATGCAGCTGACCGGCCGTGCCGGCGACATGCAGTTGCCCAAGGCGGATGTCGGGGCGGTGTTCAACATGGGCGGCGCCGCGGTCGCGAACTACGTGTCCATTCTGGAACGCCAGGCCTAGCCCATGCCTTGGGGAAAGCCCTCTCCCTTGGGAGAGGGAGCCACGATAGCCTGAGGGACATCGTAGGCGTCCAGGCTGCGCCAATGGTGCTCCAAATCCGCCTTGAACAAGCCACGGGTCAATCCGGCGACCAACTTGGGCACCGCCGTCGTCATCGCGTTGATCGACGAACCTGACGGCCCGAAGCTCATTGTGGAGGCAATGTTGAACAAGTGGATGTCCTGCATCCACGTCGCCCGGCCCGCCTGCCGCGGCACCAGGCTGTAGTCGACGGCCAGGTAGGGAAAGCGGCCGAGCCGATCGTCGCGTTCCTCCGCCGGTGGATCGTAGCGGTCGCACCAGCGCGCGATGTCGTCCGCGATGCGCGCCAGTTCCGGACGCAGGGCAAAATCCATCTCCACCCCGGTGCCGCAGATCAGGAAATCCGCCGCGAACACCCCGCGCGGCGTCTGCACCTCCAGCCCGTCGCCGCATGGTCGCGCGCCCGTCCAAGGCGCGGCGGTGTGCAGATGGAACCGCTCATGGCGGGCGCAGCGATCGTAGGTCGGCTGGGGGAAGCCTTCGCGCAGGCCGAGGATGCGGCTCATGAAGCGCCAGCGCCACGCATCGTCCAGGTCGGACAGGTGCCGCAGGAATCCGGCGAAGGTCAGCCAGCGGAACGGCTGCACCACCTGCGGTTCCGCCCGGCGGCAGAACAGCGACACCTCGGCCGCACCCGCCTCCAGCGCCACCGCCGCGTTATCGAACGCGGAGGCGCCGGCGCCCAGCACCGCCACCCGCTTGCCGCGCAATGCCGCAAAATCAATCGCCTCGGCGGTGTGGGCCCGTAGATGCACCGGCAGCGCCGCCACGAAGGGCGGCATCCACCACTGGCCGGCGCCGTCCTGGCCGGTGGCCAGGACCACCTTGCGCGCATAGCGCACCGTGCCGCCCACCGTCACCGCGAGCAGGCCATCCGCGGGCGCGATATCCGTCACCGACGCCTCGTGTTGCACGGGGACGCCGACGGTGTCGCGCACCCAGGCCAGATAAGCGGCCCAGTCCTGGCGGGCGATCAGCTCCAGCGCCTGCCAATGCGCTTCGCCGTACCGCGCCTCGTGCCAGGATTGATACCCCAAGCTTGGCAGGTCCAAATCGGGGCCGGTGTAGTCCTTCGGCGAGCGCAGCGTGTGCATGCGGGCGTAGCTGAGCCACGGCCCTTCCTCGTCGCGCCGGGCGCGGTCCACCACAAGGATGTTGGTCACCTGCGCCCGCAGCAGCCCGACCGCGGTCGCCAGGCCGGACTGCCCGGCGCCCACCACCAGCACGTCCAGCGCCGGCGCGCCGTCCGGCCCGGTGCGCGGCTCCAGCCACGGCAGCCGCGGATGCGCGATGCGGGCCAGATCGTCCCGCACCCGCGCCGCCAGCCGATCCAGCGCCGTCATCCGGGAACGGGTTGCAGCACCGGGCCGGCAGCATGCGGGTCGAAATGCGGGATCGCATCCAGCAGGGTGCGCGTATAGGCAGCTTGCGGCCGGTCAAATACCTGCGCGCTGGCCCCGGCCTCCACCACCTTGCCCCCCTGCAACACCACGATGCCGTCGCACAGCATGCGTACGACATTGAGGTCGTGGCTGACGAACAGCATCGCCAGATCGTCTTCCCGCCGCAGCCGGTCCAGCAGTTGCAGGATCACCGCCTGGATCGACACGTCCAACGCCGCGGTCGGTTCGTCCAAAACCAGCAGGCGCGGCCGCGGCGCCACGGCACGGGCGATGCCCACCCGCGCCTTTTGCCCGCCGGACAATTGGTGCGGATAGCGCTGGAGCAACTCGGCCGGCAGCCCGGCGCGCGCGGCAGCCTCCGTCACGCGGGCGATCAAGGCCGTGCCGTCCCGCATCCGCTCCAACCGGCGCAGCGGGTGGGCGATGCTGTCGAACGCGGTGAAGCGCGGGTTCAGGCTGTCATGCGGGTCCTGGAAGACGATCTGCACGTCCCGCCGCCGTGGCGAGCGGTGAAACTCGTTGGCCGGGATCGCCGAGATCGACTCGCCGGCAAAGATGATGTCGCCGCCATCCACGTCGATCAGCCGGGTGATCAGGCGGGACAGCGTGCTCTTGCCGGAGCCGGATTCGCCCACCAGCCCGAGGCTGCCGCCGGGCGGCAGGCTGAACGACACGTCATCCACCGCGCGCACCGGGCCGGGAAACACCTTGAGCACGTTGCGCAAGTCCAGCAGCGCGCCGGTGCCGGGCGGCCGCTGCCGTGGTTCCACCGCAGCCGGCCGCTCGCCCGGCGCCAAATCCGCCAGCGTCGAGCGCCGCGTGGGCGAGGCGGCGATCAGCCGGCGCGTGTAGGGGTGGGACGGCGCACGGAACAGCGCCAGGGTCGGCCCCTGCTCCACGATGCGGCCGCGTTCCATCACCGCGATGTCGGCGCAATACCGGGCAGCGAGGCCGAGGTCGTGCGTGATCAGGATCATCGCCATGCCACGCTCCGCGGTGATGCGGGCGAGCAAGTCCATCACTGCCTGCTGCGTGGTCACGTCCAGGCCGGTGGTCGGCTCGTCCGCGATCAGCAGCGCCGGCTCGCAGGCCATCGCCATGGCGATCATCACCCGCTGGCACATGCCGCCGGACAGCTCGGCGGGATAGGCGTGCAGGCGCTGCTCCGGATCGCGGATCAGCACGGCGCGCAACAGCTCCAGCGCCTGCGCCCGCGCGGCGGCCACGGGGACGCGGCGATGCGCGCGCAGCACGTCGACGATCTGCTGCTCCACCGTGCGGATCGGGTTGAGCGCGGACCGCGGGCTTTGGAAGATCATCGACATGGCGGCGCCGCGCAGGCTCTGCAGATCGCCATGCCGCGCCCGAGTGATGTCGCGGCCCCCGAACAGCACCCGGCCGGCATCGATGCGCCCCGCGCGGTCCAGCAGCCGCATGACGGCCAGGGAGGTGACGGATTTGCCGGACCCGCTTTCCCCCACGATGCCCAGTGTCTGCCCGGCCTCCAGCGTGAAATCGATGCCGTGCAGCGCCGTGACCGGGCCGTGCCGGGTGGAGAAACTGACGCGAAGGTCCTCCACGCGCAGCAGGGCGGTCATGTCCGCATCCGGGGATCCAGGATGTCGCGCAGCCCGTCGCCCAGCAGGTTGAAGAACAACACCGTCAGCATCAGCGCCAGGCCGGGGAACGCCACCAGCCACCATTTGCCCGTGGTGATGAAGCGGGCGCCCTCGGCGACCATGATGCCCCATTCCGGGGTCGGTGCCTGCACGCCCAGCCCGATGAAGGACAGCCCGGCCGCGTTCAGGATCGCCCAGCCGAGATTCAGCGAGATCTGCACCGCCATGGCCGGCAGCACGTTGGGCAGCAGGAAGCGCAGCACGACGGACAGGTGGCCGTCGCCGCAGGCCCGCGCCGCCTCCACCCAGCCGGCGTTGCGCCGCACGTTCACCTCGGCGCGGGCAAACCGGACGTAGAACGGCAGGTTGATCACCGCCGTGGCGATGATGATGTTCTCCATCCGGTTGCCCAACGCCGCCACCAGCGCCATCGCCAGCACGAACAAGGGGAACGCCATCAGCACGTCGACGAAGCGGCCCACCCAACGGTCCAGCCGGCCGCCGCGATAGCCGCAGAAGCCGCCGACCACGGCGCCCACGACAAAGGACAGGCTGACGGCGGACAAGGCGATGAACAGGTCCAGCCGGCTGGCCGCGATGATGCGGCTGAAGATGTCGCGGCCCAACTGATCGGTGCCCGCCCAATGCGCGGCGTTCGGCGCGGCCAGCGCGTGCGCCACGTCGGACGCAATGGGATCGTACGGCACGATCCAGGGCGCGAACACCGCCACCAGTGCCAGCAGCAAGGTGCCCGCCGCCGCCACCGCCGTGACCGGGTTGCCGCGCAGCACGAACAGCACGTGGCGCGGGGTGCTGGCCCGGGAAAGCGCGGCGGCACTCATTCGATCGACACGCGCGGGTCGGCGATGCCGTACAGCACGTCGATCAATACGTTCACCAGCACGAAGATCGTCGCCATCAGCAGCACGAAGGCCTGCACGGGCGCGTAGTCCGAGGCGAGCAAGGCGTCCAGCGCGTAGGAGGCGACGCCGGGCCAGGAGAACACCTTTTCCACCAGCACGTTGGCGCCGAGCATGGTGGAGAACACGATGCCGGTGATCGTCAGCACCGGCAGCAGCGCGTTGCGCAACGCGTATGCCACCACGATGCGCGGCCGGCGCAGGCCCACGGATTGCGCCGTGCGGATGAAGTCGCTGCCCAGCACGGACAGCATGGAGGCGCGGGTCATGCGCGCCAGCGGCGCCAGGACGAACAGCGCCATGGACACCGCCGGCAGCAGCAATTGCGTGAACGCCGCCCACCAGCCCTGCCAATCGCCGACCAGGGCGAAATCCAAAAGATAGAAACCGGTGATGTCCGGCGGCGTGGACGCGAAGATGTCGAGCCGCGCCGTCGGGTCGGGTGCCCAGCCCAGCAGGTAATAAAAGACGTAGATCAACAGCAACCCCGACACGAAGGTGGGCACGCACACCCCCAGCGTGCACAGCATGCGCACGGCGTGGTCGACCGGGGAGCCCGGCCGCAGCGCCGCCGTAACGCCCAACGGGACCGACAACAGCAGCGCGATCGCCAGGGCGGTGAAGGTCAGCTCCAGCGACGCGGGCAGCCGCCGTTCCATGTCTTGCGTCACCGGCTGCCCGGTGGTCAGCGAGCGGCCGAGATTGCCGGTGGCGACGTCGGCCAAATAGCGGGCGAGCTGGACCACCATTGGCCGGTCCAGCCCCATGGAATGGCGGATGTCTTCGATTTCCGCCTTCCCCGCGCTTGGGCCGGAGGCGAAGAACACGGCCGGGTCACCCGGCAACACGCGCATCAGCACGAACGTCACCACCACCACGCCGAGCAGGGCCGGAATGGAGGACAGCAACCGCCGCCCGACCCGCCGGGCGATACCCGCCGCGATGCTCACGCCGGCGGCAGCAGGAATCCGCTTGGCCGCATGCAGCCGCTAGATTCGCTTCAACTCACGGAAATCGGCTTGGCGATAGAACTGGTAGGTGTAGCCGTCCACCGACTTGGCCATGACCGCATCCTGGTTCGGCTGCCACAGCATTACCAGCGGCACCTGCTCCTGGAAGATCTCGATCATCTTCTTGCACTCGTCGTCATACTTCGCGGCGTCCAATTGGAAGCGCGCCTCGTTCGCCAGCGACTCGATGTCCGAGTTCTTCCAGCTCGCGAAATTCCAGCGCTGGTCACGGGTGAAATACAGAAAGAAGTAATAGTACGTGGCGGGCAGCCAGGCCGTCGCGCCGTCCGTGTAGAACGGCAGGGTCTTGTTGGCCTCCATCGTGTTGAACTCGGCGTCCGGCTTCTTCTGGATGTCCACCTCGATGCCGATCTTGCCCAGCGCTTCCTTCACCAGGGCGGCCATGGGTTCCGCCGTGGCGGCCTGGCCGGTGCTGATGGCGAAGGTCGTCTTGAACCCGTTCGGCATCCCTGCCTCGGCAAGCAACTGCTTGGCCCGCGCCGCGTCGGTCTTGAACGGCATGGGCTGCGGGAAGCCGGTGTTGGGTGGCGTGCCCTGCCAGCTCGCACCGAACAACTTGGCGCCGCGGCCGAAGATCGCCGCCTGGAACATGTCCTCGTACGGCAAGGCGGCGGCGATGGCCTGCCGAACCTTGACGTTGTCGAACGGCGCCATGCCCGTGTTCATGGTGATGTGGGTGAAGCCGTTATTCTGCGGGATCGACGCGACCTTGACTTTGGTGGACTTGTCCATGGTCGGCATGTCGCTGGCCGCCAGGTCGATCGACAGGTCGGCGTCGCCGCGTTCCAGCAGGTTGGCGCGCGTCGCCGGCTCCGGCACGGTTTGCACGATGATGCGCTTGAAGTTCGGCAACTGGCCGTCCGCGCCGCCGGTCCATTTCTCGTTGCGGCGCAGGATCACGCTTTCGCCGGCCTTGTAGCTTTCCACGATATAGGCGCCGCTCGCCGCGGTGTTGGTCTTCATCCATTCCTGCGCCCACGGGTCTTCCGGGGTGGCATGCTGCTTGGCGAGCTTGCTGTTGATCATGATGGCGTAGCACACGCACAGATTGCCCAGGCCGAGCCGATCCGGCTTGGGCAGCGTCATCGCCACCGTGTGGGCGTCCACTATGCGGAACTGGTCGGGACTGGTGATCGACCCGGTGGCCATCTGCGGCGGCGCCAGCGACTTGGCCTGCACCATGCGGTCCAGCGACCACTTGATGTCCTCTGCCGTCACCGGGGAGCCGTCATGCCAGGTGGCATCCGGGCGCAGCGTGATGGTGATCGTCAGGCCGTCCGGGCTGATCGTGTAGCCCTTGGCCAATTCGCCGCGGATCGTGTCGGGGTCGAAGGTCCAGTAATCGCCGATCCGCTTGCGGCCGAAGGTGAACAGCCGGTCGTAGACGTTCATGCACAGGCCGAACGACTCGCGGGTGGCGCCCGGCATGGTGGTGTCGAGCGTGTTCACCGTGGCGCCCGTGACGTAGCGCAGCGTTTCCGCCCGGGTCTGCCCGAAGGCGATCTGCGGCCACGACGCCAGCCACGCGGCCCCCGCCGCACCCTGGAGGACCGACCGACGATTGATCTGCATGTTCACCACCCAGGCTGCTGAAAACGGGCGGCGTCTCGTCCCGGAAACTTTGTTGCAGCTACTCATAGGGCCGTGGGCAGCCATGCGCAATCCGGGGGCGTCGGGTTGGCGTTCAGGCCCGACGGGTCTCCGCAACCATGCGGCGAATGTCGTCCGGCGACGCCCCTGCCTCCCGCAACGCGCGCAGGCTGCCGGCGCCGTCCCGCTTGGCCAGCCGCTTGCCCGCGGCGTCCGCCAGCAGAGGCCGGTGGGCGTAGCCGGGCTCCGGCCAGCCGAGCAAAGCTTGCAACACGCGGTGGATGTCCGTCGACGGGAGCAGGTCGACCCCGCGCGTCACCAGCGTGACGCCCTGCACCGCGTCGTCATGCGTGACGCACAGATGGTAGCTGCCGACGGCGTCGCGGCGGGACAGCACCACGTCGCCGAACCGCTCCGGGTGGCAGGGCACGCGCCCCTGCCCTTCCTCGGCAAAGCCCAGCCGCCCGGTTCGCGCGCAGGCCGCCGCGAGGTCCAGCCGCAATGCGTAAGGCTGGCCGGCCGCGATCCGATCCCCCCGTTCGGCCGGTGAAAGGGTGCGGCATGTCCCGGGGTACACCGGGCCATCCGGCCCATGCGGCGCCGTCTGCGCGCGCAACACGTCCGCCCGGGTGCAGAAGCACGGGTAAACCAATCGTTCGTCGGCCAAGCGACGCAAGACCGCGCGATATTCGTCGAGGTGGGCGGATTGCGTCCGCACGGCCCCATGCCAGTCGAGGCCAAGCCAGAGCAGATCCTCCGCGGCCGCCGCCGCGAAGGCCGGGCGACAGCGGGCAGCGTCGATGTCCTCCAGCCGCAGCAGGAACCGACCGTTCGCGTCCCGCGCCCGCTGCCAGGCGTCCAGCGCCACGCTCGCATGGCCCAGATGCAGCAGGCCGGTCGGGCTGGGGGCGAATCGGGTGGTCATGGACATGGGCGGGCAGCCGGTGTGAGGTCGCCGCTCTTTGCGGGAGGCGGCGATGGTGGAGTTGCGGGCAAACCGATGGGGACCGGCCTCGGGCGGGGTGGCGCGCCAACTGATCGTGTTATGCCACGGAGTCGGCGCCGATGGCCACGACCTGATCGACCTGGCGCCGCATTGGGGCAAGAGCTTTCCGGACGCCGCGTTTTCCGCCCCCGACGCGCCGGAGCCCTACGACAGCGGCCCGTCCGGCCGGCAATGGTGGGCCATCGGCGACCGCAACCCGGCGCACATGGCCGCCGGCGCGGCCAAGGCGCAATCCCAACTGGACGCCTTCGTCGACGGCGAACTCGCCCGGCTGACCCTGCCGGCGGAGTCGTACGCGCTGATGGGGTTCAGCCAGGGCGCCATGATGGTGCTGTATGCCGGGCTGCGCCGGGCGACGCCGCCGTGCGCGATCCTGGCCTATTCCGGCGCCCTGGTCGCACCCGAGCAGTTGGCGGCGCGGCGCAACAGCGCCCCCGTGCTGCTGGTGCACGGCGAGTCGGACCAGGTGGTTCCGGCCTTTCGCTCCCGCGACGCTGCCACCGCATTGCGAGCGGCCGATATCCGGGTGGAAACGCTGTTCGTCCCGGGACTGGGCCACGGTATCGACCCGGCCGGGCTGGATGCGGGCACCGCCGCGTTGCGCGCGGGCTTCGGACTGTGACGGGCTTGTGAATAGCGGGACCCTGCCTTGCGGCGGACGGGACGGTCTGCGATAAGCGGCTCGGGTTTTGGCGGCGCATATATCTGGCGGTCCGGCCTCGTTGCGATCCCAGCTATAGCGGCCGCTCCCGAAGGAGCGCGCTTTGCCTGACGGCGGATTGCATTACCCGGCCCTGGTGCTGAACGCGGATTTTCGCCCGCTGTCCTATTTCCCGCTTTCCGTCTGGGCTTGGCAGGATGCCGTGAAGGCCGTGTTCCTGGATCGCGTGTCGGTGCTGAACGAATACGAGGTCGCGGTCCGCTCCCCGTCCATGTCCATGAGGCTGCCCAGCGTCATCGCGCTGAAGGACTACATCCCGGCGGCACGGCGGCCGGCGTTCACCCGATTCAACGTTTTCCTGCGCGACGCCTTCACCTGCCAGTATTGCAGCGACCGGCTGCCGACGCAGGATCTGACGTTCGACCACGTGATCCCGCGCAGCCGCGGCGGCCGCACCACCTGGGAAAACGTCGTCACCGCCTGCGGTTCGTGCAACCTGCTGAAGGGCTCACGCCTGCCGCGGGAATGCGGCATGCACCCGCGCCAATCGCCGTGTCAGCCGAGCACCTGGGAATTGCAGGAAAACGGCCGCGCCTTTCCGCCGAACTACCTGCACGAAAGCTGGCGCGACTATCTGTATTGGGATTCGGAGCTGTTGGAGAACTGAGCGGCACGCTGCCTCGCTTCACACCCGCTTGCTGACGGCGATGGCGACCTTGCAGCCGATCTTGATCACCCGGCTCATCAACGCATACGCCGGCGCAAGCTCGGCCTCGTTCGCCAGGCCGATGTCGCGGTGCTCCAGTTCCTCCTCGCGGAACCTCTCGATGGTGGAGCGCAGGCCCGCCTCGTCGTCTTCCAGGCTGGCGGCTTGCTCGGCGTAGTGCTCGTCGATCGCTTCCTCCACCGCCACCGTGCAGGCCATGGCGCCCCGTTCGCCGATCAGTGCGGTGGCCGCCCCCAGGGCAAAGCCGGCGATATGCCAAAGCGGCAGCAGCGCGGTGGGCCGCACGCGGCGGTCGGCCACCAGGGTGGCGAAGGTTTCGCGGTGCACCTCCTCCTGCGCCAGCATGTGGCGCAGCGTGTCGCCGTGCTGGCCCCGACCCAGCACGGCCAACTGGCCCTGGTAGATGCGAGCCGCGCCATACTCGCCGGCATGGTCGACGCGGATCATCTCCGCCAGGCGGTCGCGCTTGGATTGGTCGCCTGGCAAGGTCATGCGGTGCTCCGTTGCGTGGTCCGAGCCAGGGAGATGGCCAGGAACAGCCCGAATGCCAGGGCCAGCAGCCCGTTAGCCGCCGCCATGGACACCGGAATGCCGGGGATCAGAAAGGTCGGGTCGTCGCACGGCTTGGCGGGGTGCGCCGGCATGCGGGCCAGGCGTTGCGCGATGCTGCCGCCCCCCAGGTTCGGGGCGGCACATTCCGGCAGCGGGCTTGGCCACCAGCCCTGCTCCACCCCCACATGCACGCCCGCCACCGCCACGGAAGCGGCCATGCACAGCACCACGCCCCACAGGAACAGCGCCGGGCCGATCCGCCGCCACGGCACCAGCGCCGCTGCCGCGAGCAAGGCGGCGACCCGATATGGCCAGCGTTCCACCAAGCACAGCGCGCAGGGCACCAGCCCGCCGTAATGCTCCGCCCCCAAGGCGACGCCCAGGGCGCCCAAGGCGACCAGGAGGGACAGCACGGCCAGCAGGGTCAGTCGCGTCATGCCGGCCTTCTCGCCTGCTTCCCCCACCGTGGCAAACGCCGTAGCGTCCGCCGACGGCATGGGAGCAGGAAACGATGCGGACACTCTGGGGCCGGGCCAACTCGTCCAACGTGATGAAGGTCGTCTGGCTGATGGAGGAGCTGTCGCTGCCCTACCAGCGAATCGACGTCGGCGGCCCGTTCGGGCGCACCCACGACGCCGATTACCTCGCCATGAACCCCAACAGCACGGTGCCCACGCTGGTGGAGGAGGATGGCTTCACCCTGTGGGAAAGCAACGTCATCCTGCGCTACCTGGCGGGCCAACACGCCGGCGCCACGCAACTCTGGCCGGCGGAGCCGCGGGCGCGCGCGGATGTCGACCGGTGGATGGACTGGCAGCACACCGTGCTGGGTCCGCCGATGACGGCGGTGTTCCAGGGGCTGGTGCGGACGGCGCCCGAACAGCGGAACCAGGCGGCGATCGAAGCGGCTGCGGCCAAGCTGGGCCAGGCCTGGCGCCTGCTGGACGGACAACTCGCCGGGCGAGACTACATCACCGGGCCGGACCTCAGCTTGGCCGACGTCGCTCTGGGCGTGTACGTGCACCGCTGGTTCTCGCTTCCCTTGCAGCGGCCGGACCTGCCGCATGTGCGCGCCTGGTATGACCGCCTGCTCGCCCGGCCCGCGTATCGCCAGCACTGCGCGACGCCGCTGACCTGACGGACACCCATCCCGGGCAGGTCTGCCCGTCGCCCGGCACACTGGGCGAACCGGTGGCTGATCCGGTACTAACGCCACCGGCAGAGCGGACGGGAGTGACAATGGAAGCCGTGAGTTCACCGGCGGAGCTGATGTCCGCTGCCAGCCGCCGCCGGGTGGTGGCGGCGATGCTGATCTCCACCTTCATGGCGGCGGCGGAGGTGACCATCATCAGCACCGCCATGCCCACCATCGTGGCACGGGTCGGCGGCTTCAACCTGTTCACCTGGGCCTTCGGCATCTACCTGCTGGGCCAGGCGGTCACCACGCCGATCTACGGCCGCCTGGCGGACCTTTACGGCCGCCGCCTGGTTTACCTCGGCAGTACGGGGCTGTTCCTGGTGGGCTCGCTGCTGTGCGGCCTGGCCTGGAGCATGCCGGCGCTGATCGTGTTCCGGGGCATCCAGGGCCTGGGCGGCGGCGGGCTGGTGCCGTTGGCCACCACCATCATCAGCGACGTGGCGCCGGCGGAGAACCGCACGCGGCTGCTCAGCTACGTGTCCGGCATCTGGGGCATCGCGGCCATCGTAGGGCCGATGCTGGGCTCGCTGTGCGTGGGCACGGTGGGCTGGCCCTTCGTGTTCTGGCTCAACCTGCCGGTCGGCGCGCTCACCATCCTCCTGGTATCGCGCCACCTGAAGGAAGCGCCACTCGCCGGGCGCGGCGGCCAGGTGGACCTGCTCAGCAGCGGGTTGCTGGCGGCCGGCGTGGGCGCGGCGATGGCGGCGCTGATCCAATGGGACACGCTGTCGACCACAACGCTCGCCGTGCTGTGGATCGCGGCCGCCATCTGCCTGGCCGCGTTCGCGGTGCGGGAGCGCAAGGCGGCGCATCCGATGCTGGCCGCGTTCCTCCTGCGCCGGAAGGTGATCCTGGCCGCCAACGCGTCCGGCCTGATCTGTGGCGCACTGATCATCGGCACGACGGCGTTCCTGCCGGCCTGGGTGCAGGGCGTGGAAGGCAGCACCGCCCTGGCCGCGGGGTTCGTGCTGGGCCTGATGACGGTGAGCTGGACCAGCACCAGCATGAGCCTCGGCCGCTTCAAGCATCTGCCAGTCCGTGCCCTGGCCATCGCGGGGGCGGTCGCGTTGGCGCTAGGCGGCGCCGGGCTGCTGACGCTGCCGCATGGCGGCTGGACGATGCTGCTGGGGGCGTGCGTGGTGCTCGGCGCCGGGCTTGGCTGCAGCAGCTTCGTGTTCACCGTGGCGATCCAGTCCACCGTCTCGCAAGGGGATCGCGGGCGCGCGACGGCGCTGTTCTATTTCTCGCGGCTGATCGGGCAGGCCGTGGGTGCGGCGGCGTTCGGCGGCATCCTGAATGCCGGCCTGGCGACCGGCGGGCCAGAGGCGCACGGGGCCTTGCGGGCGCTGATGGATGGGGCCAGCCGGGCCGCGCTGCCAATGGAGGAGGTGCAGCGCCTCAGCACGGTGCTCACGGGGGCCCTGCACGACGTGTTCACCGCCATGCTGGTGCTGACGCTGCTGAGCCTGCCCGTGGCGCTGATCGTGCCGCGCCGCCGCTAGCCCAGGCTGGTGCGCATGGTTTCCGCCCGCGCCGCGGCCGCCGGGGATTGCAGCGCCAGCGTCACCTCCGTCACGTGCAGCGCCAGCTCCGGCCCGACCAGCGCCGGGGCGCCGTGCTCCACCTGCGCGGCCAGTTGGGCGATGCCGCGGCTGAAATCCATGCGGTGGCCGCCCTGGGTCCGCGGCACGCGGCGGCCATGCGCCACCAGCAGGCGGCGGCTCAACAACATCTTGGGCGCGACGCCGGAGATCTTCTTTTCCAGCTTGCGCGACAGCCGGGCGGCGAAGCCCATGCCGGTGGCGGTGATGCGCAACGGCGTGTGGTACTCCCACACGTCCGGGATGGTGGCGACCCCCCGTTCGCCGATCACCCGCAGCGTCCGGTCGCTCGGCGCGATGATGCTGTTGGTCAGCCGGGCGACCACGCCGCCGTCGAACTCCAGCAGGCCGACGGACAGGTCCGGGCTGGACACGACGGCGCCAAGCTCGGCCCCCTTGTCCGGGATCAGGCAGGCGTTGAACGCGGTGACGCGGCGGACCGGGCCGAACAAGGACACCAACGGGCCGATCTGGTAGCCGGCGTGCTCCATGGTACAGCCGACCTCGAACTCGTCGCGGGCCGGCCAGGGCGCGCCGGACAGGCTGCGCCAGGACGCGTAGTCCAGCGCCGACACCATGCCGTCATCCATCTCCGCCTGCGCCAGCATCACCCGGCCCAGCCGCCCGGCTTGCAGCTCGCGGCCGAGCTGCTGCACGACGTCGCTCAGGTGGTTGCAGGGGGCGGCGGCGAGGCTGAGCCCGCGTGACTTGGCGGCAGCCACCAGCTCCTCCGCCTCCGCCATGGTCATGGCCAGCGGTTTCTCGGAGTACACGTGCCGGCCGGCTTCCAGCGCGCGGAGGCTGATTTCGTGGTGGCTGCGCGGGTTGGTGAGGTTGACCACCAGCCCAACCCGCGCATCCGCCAGCAGCGCGTCCAGACTGGCGAAGGCCGGGACATGGTGGAAGGCGGTGAAGGCGGCCAGCCGGGCCGGATCACGATCGAAGGCGCCCAGCAGCGTCAGCCCGGTGAGCCCGGGCAGCGTCTGCATGTACATGTCCGCGACATAGCCGCAGCCGACGATGGCGATGTTCATGGGACCGCTGTAGCGCAAAAAGCCATAAGACTTGTTTACCTGCGCGTAGCCTGCCGGGGCTATCCTGGCCGCCATGGAAACGGTTTTGGTCACGGGCGCGGCCGGGTTCATCGGCGGCCATGTCCTGCGCCATCTGTCGGGCGACCCAGGTCTTGCCGTGCTCGCCGCCACCCGCGACGGGCGCCACGGCTCACGCCGGCTCGACCTGTGCGACACGGGCGGAATGGGGGCGGCGCTGGAGGGGGTGACGGCGGTGGTGCATTGCGCCGTCGGTGGCCGCGCCGTGACGGTGGACGGCACCGCGGCCTTGCTGCGCACCGCGGTGGCGGCCGGCGTTCGCCGGGTGGTGCACCTCAGCTCGGTGGCGGTCTACGGCCCGGCGACCGGTGTGGTGCGCGAGGACGCGGCGTTCACCGCCGGCGGCAGCGGCTACGCGGCGTGGAAGGTCGCGGCGGAACGGGCCTGCCTGGCGGCGACGGGTGTGGAAACGGTGCGGCTCCGCCCGGCCATCGTTTACGGGCCGGGGGGAACCTTGTGGGTGTCGCAGATGGCGCGCCGCATCCGCTCCGGCCGCTGGGGGGTGTTCGGGTCCGCCGGGGACGGGCTGTGCAACCTGGTGCACGTGTCGGACGTCGCGGCGGTCGTGGCCGCGGCGCTCCGGACCCCGGCAGCCGCCGGCGCCGCGTTCAACGTCAACGGACCGGAAGCGATCACCTGGAATGCCTGGTTCGAGCGCCTGGCCGCCGCGATCGGCGCCGGCTCGCTGCCGACGGTCTCGCCGCTGGCCCTGCGCGCCCGCTCGGTCGCCGCCCTCCCGCTCAAGGCCCTGGCGCGGTTGCGGCCCGGCCTGGCGGCCGATTGGCTGCTCGGCGCCCCCGCCGCCAGCGAACGGACCCTGTTCGCCCTGCCCGCCCGCTATCCCACCGACGCCGCGCGCCGGGTGATGGGCTGGTCGCCCGCGGTCGGCATCGACGAGGGGCTGGCGCAGTCGGTCGCCTGGTTGCGCGAGGTAGGCTTGGCATGACCGCACCCGTCGCATCCGTGGTGATCTGCACCTACAATCGGCTGCAAATGCTGCAGGATGCGGTGGCAAGTTGCTTGCGGGACGCAACCGTGCGGGGCACGCCGTTCGAGGTGGTGGTGGCCGACAACAGCCCGTCCGGCCACGCGCGCGACTTCGCCGCCGGGCTGACAGCGGCGGGGCACGCGGTGCGCTGGGTGCATGCGTCGCCGCCCAATATCTCGGTCGCGCGCAACGCCGGCCTGCACGCGGCGGCCGCGCCGCTGGTGGCGTTCATGGATGACGATCTGGTGCTGGAGCCGGGCTGGCTGGACCACTTGCTCGACACGCTGGAGCGAAGCGGCGCCGACGTGGCGGTGGGCCCGGTGCGCCCCCGGTTCGCCGCGGGCGCCGCGCCAGGCTGGGACCCGGATGGCAGCCGCTTCACCCGCGTGCTGCCAATCCCGTCCGGCACGCCGCTGGTCGTGGGCGGCGCCGGGCGGCTGCGGGCCTTCTCGATCAGCACCGCCTCCTCGCTGTGGCGGCGCGACACCTGCTTCACCGACCCGGCGCCGTTCGACCCGGCGTTCGGTGCCTCCGGCGGGGAGGATCTGGACCTGTTCCTCCGGCTGGAGCGGCGCGGTTGCCGCTTCGTTTGGTGCGCGGAGGCGGCGGTGTGGGAAACCATCCCCGCCGGGCGCACCGCGGTGCGCTACCAGGCCATGCGCGCGTATAGCGGCGCCCAGGTCTACACCGCCGCCTTCGTGCGGCACGCCGCCGCCCCCCGCCGCACCGCCGCCAACATCATGGCGCGCGGCGCGGTGCAGGCGGTGGCGGGGCTTGGGGCGGTGGCGCTGGCCGGCCTGCTGCGCCCGCTAACCGGCGAGCACGGGCGGCAGCGCCTGGTGCGTTACCTGCTCGGCACCGCGGCGGCCGCGGGCAAGGTGTTCTGGTGGCGCAAGATACCGCTATACCACGTTGAAAAAGCGGCATGATGGAAGAAGTCGAGGCGTTCGGCACCCGCTTCGCTTTGCTGGACCGCCGGCAGGCGCTGGCCGCGATCACCGGCCGGCCAGCCGACGCACCGTTCGCCTATGTCTGCACGCCGAACGCCGTGCACGTGGTGAACTACGAACGGGGGGAGCCGCGATTCCGCGCCGGCATCGACGGTGCATGGCTGCGCTTGTGCGACAGCCGCGTGGTGGCCCGGCTGGCCGCGGCGCTGCTGCGGGTGCGCCTGCCGCTTGCGCTGGGCAGCGACCTCACGCTGGACATGGTCAGCGGCGCGGTGCGCCCGGAGGACACCGTCACAATCATCGGCGGCACCGACGCCATGGAGCAGCGCCTGCGGGAACGGCACGGCTGGCACAAACTGGCGCGCCATGATCCGCCCTTCGGCTTCATCGCCGACCCCGCGGCGGTGGCGCGCTGCGTGGACTTCGTGCTGGCGCACCCGGCGCGCTACGTGTTCCTGGCGTGCGGCGCCCCGCAATCCGAATTGCTGGGGCTGCGCATCGTGCAACGTGGCGGGGCGGTGGGAACCGGGCTGTGCATCGGCGCCTCGCTGCTGTTTGCGACCGGGCTGGAACGCCGGGCACCCGCGATGGTGCAGCGCGCCGGATTGGAATGGCTGCACCGCCTGATCCAGGAACCCGCCCGGATGAGCGTCCGGCTGCGGAAAAGTCAATTGCCGATGCTGTGGCTCGCCCTGCGCCATCGCAGGCACCGGCGCCTCTGATCTTCTTTCTCCCAGGAAGAGGGCTTGTCTCAGGCGTCGACCGGCTTCGGCTCCACCAAACGCGCCGCGACGATGGAGACCTCGTACAGGGCGATCAGCGGCAAGGCCAGGCCGCATTGGGTGATGATGTCGGGCGGCGTCAGGATCGCGGCGACGATGAACATGCCGACATAGGCGTAACGCCGCATCTTCTTCAATGACTTGGACGAGATGATGCCCACCTTGGCCAGCAATGTCAGCAGAACCGGCAGTTGGAAGGCAATGCCGAAGGCGAAGATCAGCTTCATCACCAGGTCGAGGTACTCGCTGACCTTGGCCTGCAACTCGATCGGCAAGCCCCCTGCCCCGGTCGGCGTTTCGAAGGATAGGAAGAACCGCCAAGCCACGGGAAAGATAAAATAATAGGCTAGCGCCGCCCCCAGCACGAACAGGATGGGCGACGCGACCAGGAACGGCAGAAAGGCGCGCTTCTCGCTGCGGTACAGCCCGGGCGCCACGAACAGGTAGATCTGCGATGCGATCACCGGAAACGCCAGGAACGCCCCGCCGAAGAACGCGACCTTGATGTAGGTGAAAAACGCCTCGTAGAGCGCCGTGTAGATCAGCCGCCGGTCCGAGCCGGTGCGGCTTTGCAGGATGTCCGCCAGCGGCTGCGCCAGGAACGAGTAGATCTGCGTCGAAAAGTGGTAGCAAAAGATGAAGCAGACGAACAACGCCGCCCCGGACCACATCAGCCGCCGGCGCAGCTCCACCAGATGCGCGAGCAGCGGCATGGGCGTGTCGTTGATTGGGTCGTCCGTCTGATCGGCCAAAGCGGGATTCCTGGATGAGCCGCGTCAGAGGCCGGTCGAGTGCGGAACCGCCGCATGCTGCGCGGCTTCGGGCGGGATGAAGGCGGGTGCCGCAGGCAACGCAGCCGGCGCCGGTGCCGGGTCCGGCGGGATGAAGGCCGGTGCCGCGTCGGCCGTCGGTGCGGCGATGGTGTGCTCGGGCATCGCCTCGACCGGCGTGGTCACCACCGGCGGCGGCTCCCGCAGTGGGTCCTGCAACGACTTGCGGATGGAGCCGTCGCTGTCCACGGCGCGGGCGATGGTGCCGCGGATGTCCAGGCGGCGAATCTCGCGGAACTGATCGCGCACCTCGCCCAAATCCGCTTCGCGGATCATGTCATCCACGTGGGTCTGGAACTCGCCCGCCATGCGCCGGGCCTTTTTCACCATGCCGGTGATGGCCTTCAAGGCGATCGGCAGGTCTTTCGGCCCGATCAGGACCAGCGCCACGCCGGCAATCAGCGCGATTTCGGACCAGGCAAAATCAAACATCGCAGCCGCACCTCTTCCCGCGCTCTAGCACGTCAACCCTGGGGTGGGAAATCGGGCGCGTCCGGCTCGGCCGCCTGCTCCAACGGCACCGGAACGACCGGCGGCGGCTCCACCAGCAGGTCTTCCCGCTTCGGCAGGTCGCGCAGGTCCTTCAGGCCGAACTGCGTCAGGAAGCCGGGGGTGGTGCCCCACAGCGTCGGCCGTCCCGGCACCTCGCGCCGGCCGCCTGCGGCGATCAGCCCCGCTTCCAACAAGGCGTCCATCGTTTGCTGCGACAGGCTGGTGCCCCGCATCTCCTCGATCTCCGGCCGGGTGACCGGCTGGTGGTAGGCGATGATCGCCAGCGTTTCCATGGCCGCGCGCGGCAGCCGGCGCGGCTGGGCCACCACCCGGCGCAAGGCCGGTGCCAAGTCCGCCGCGGTGCGGAACTGCCAGCCGCCGGCAACCTCCACCAGCGTCACGCCGCGCCCGACGCACCGCTCCCGCAGGGCAGCCAGCACCGCCTCGGCTTCCGCTTCGGGCGGCAGCAATTGTTGCAGGGCGCGTGCCGACACCGGTTCGGCGCTGGCGAACACCAGCGCCTCGGCCAGCCGGAGTTGGTCCTCATCCACCGTCGGCGGCCCCCGCGAACAGGATCGGGCCGAACGCCTGCTCCTGCCGCAACCGCGCCCGCCCGTCCCGCGCCAGTTCCAGCCCGGCCAGCAGGGTGGCGGCGGTGGCGGCCCGCCGCGCCAGCGGGTCCAAGGCACGCTCCGGCAGGAAACGCTCCAGCACCGTCCAATCCGGCACGTGCCCCAGCATGGCGCCGAGCCGGCCCAGCGCATCCTGCACGCTCCACAACGGACTGCCCGCCGGGCGATAGCTGCGTCGCCCGCCGCCGCGCCGCATGGCCGCCAGATAGGCGCGCAGCAGCCCGCCCGTATCCACGGCCAGGCCGGAGCGGTCCAGTTGCGTGAAGTTCTCCGGCTCGGCCCGGCTCCACACGTCGCGCCCCAGGGTTGGCCGGTCGCCCAGCCACGCCGCCGCCGCCCGCACGCGTTGCAGGGCCAGCAGCCGGGCGGCCAGCACCTCCGCGGCTTCCAGCCCTTCCTCCGCTTCCGGCACGTCCTCCGGCAACAGCAGGCGGGACTTCAGCCAGGTCAGCCAAGCCGCCATCACCAGCCAATCCGCCGCCAGTTCCAGCCGCACGCGCCGCGCACCCTCCACCGCGGAAAGGAATTGTTCCACCAGGCGCAGGATGGAGATCTTCGCCAGATCGACCTTCTGCGCCCGGGCCAGCTCCAGCAGCAGGTCCAATGGGCCCTCGAAGCCGTCGAGCTGCACGGCAAGGCGCTGCGAGTCGGGCGCGGGGTCAGCCGTCATTGCCGGCCAGGTGCATGACCAGGTCCATCGCACGCGGGATCGCCGTGTTCAGCGCCGTGCCCACCGGGTCGAACTCGATGCCCATCGAATGCAGCAGTTGCGGCAACAGGAACACGCCCAGCAGCACGAAGGCGATCCCTGCCCGCTCGATCCGCGCCCATCGCATGGCAAGCGGCAGCGGCAACACGCCGACCACGATGCGGCCGCCATCCATCGGCGGGATCGGCAGCAGGTTGAACAGGCCGAGCGCCAGGTTGGTCAGGATGAACATGTAGCAGAAGTTCACGCCCACATCGCCGAGCTCGCCGGGCCAGGCGTCGCTGCTGCGCAAGACCAGCGCCGCCAGCCAGGCCAGCAGGAAGTTCATCAGCGGGCCGGCCGCGGCCACCAGCGCCATGTCCTGCCGCGGGTGGCGGAAGCGGGACGCGTTCACCGGCACCGGCTTGGCCCAGCCGAACATGAACGCGACGTGCCGGATGGTCAGCAACTGCGCGATCAGCAGGAAGCCCGGCAGCAGGATCGTGCCCACCCGGTCCACGTGGCGCAGCGGGTTGAGCGACAGACGGCCGGCCAGCCGGGCGGTGTCGTCGCCCAACGCCCAGGCGGCGATGCCGTGCGCGGCCTCGTGCAGCGTGATGGCGCCGATCGCGGCCACCACCGTCACGGCGATGTCCAACCAGGGCAGGTTCATGGGACCAGCGCGTCCCGCTCCGCCAACACGGCGGACGCGTCGAGCGCCTGGCGCGACCGGTCGGCTAGGAACAGGGCGGCGCGCATGCGGCCGAGTGCCGCCTCGCTCGCCGGCGGGCAGGCATGGAGCACGGCGGCCGTTTCGGCCAGCACGCCCGAGCAATGCAGCGCCAGGTCGCAACCGGCGGCCAGCGCGGCGGCTGCCCGCGCGGCAGGCGAGCCGGTCAGCGCATCCATCGCCAGGTCGTCGCTGACCAGCACGCCGTTGAAGCCCAGCCTGCCGCGGATGACGCCCTCGATGATCGCGGCGGACTGGGTCGCGGGGTGCGCCGGGTCGGCTGCCTCGTAGACGATGTGGGCGGTCATCATCCAGGGCAGATGGGCACAGCGCGCGAACGGCGCCAGGTCGTCCGCATCGATGTCCGGCAAATGCGGCAGGCCGGCATGGCTATCCACGGTGGCGCGGCCATGCCCCGGGCAATGCTTGCCGACCGGCTGGACCCCGGCGGCCAGCAGCCCGGCCGCCACGCTCGCCGCCATCTCCCCGACGATGGCGGGGTCGGCCGCAAAGGCGCGGTCGCCCACCACGTCGCTGGCACCTGCGACCGCCAGGTCCAGCACCGGGGCGCACACCACCTCCAGCCCCGCGGCGGCCGCTTCCAGCCCGATCAAGGCGCCGGTCAGCCAGGCGGCACGCAGGCCGGCCGGGCGGTTTGCCGCCGCCAACGCGCCCAGGCGCCCGGCGGACGGATGGGCCAGCCAATGCGGCGGCCGCAGCCGGGCGACGCGGCCGCCTTCCTGGTCGACCATCGTGACGGCGAGCGGCGGCAGCATCCGGGCGAGCTGCGCGGTCAACGCGGCGAGCTGCGCCGGGTCGACCACGTTGCGCGCGAACAGGATCACGCCGGCGGGGCGGTGCTCCCGGAACAGGGCGATTTCGGCCGCGCTCAGCGCCGGACCCGCGATGCCGACCACGGCTGCCTTCATGCCCGCGGCCTCAGCCGAAGGCCCGCAGCCGCTGCACCGCGTCCGCCATGGCGGCTTCCGGGCCGCAGTAACTGAAGCGCACCGTGCGATGGCCGCGTGCGGCGTCGAAATCCACGCCGGCGGCGGCGGCGATGCCAGCCTCCGCCAACAGGCGCGCGCAGAAGCCGGCGCTGTCGTTCGTGCGGGCGCCGATATCGGCATACAGGTAGAAGGCGCCTTCCGCGGGTGCCAGATGGTCGAAGCCGGCGCCCGGCAGCTCCCGCAGCAGCAGGTCGCGGGAGCGGCGATAGCGTTCCACGTTCGCCGCGAGCTCCTCGTGGCAGTCGAATGCCGCTTCCGCCGCGATCTGGGCGATGTGCGGGGCGGAGATGAACAGGTTCTGCGCCAGGCACTCCACCGGGCGCACCAGCTCCTCCGGCAGCACGGTCCAGCCGATGCGCCAGCCGGTCATGGAGAAGTATTTGGAAAAGCTGTTGATCACCACGGCGCTCGGGCTGAACGCGGCGGCGGTGGCGACGGGCTGGCCGTATTGCAGGCCGTGATAGATCTCGTCGCTGATCAGGCGCACGCCCTGGGCGTGGCACCAGCCAGCGATCGCCGCCAGCTCGTCCCGGTGCAGCATGGTGCCGGCGGGATTGCACGGGGATGCCACGATCAACCCGTCGGGCCGCGGGTCCAGCCGCTCCAGGGCGGCGAGCGTGGGCTGGTATCGCGTCTCGACCCCGGTCTCGATCACCACCGGCACCAGGCCGAGCGCCGTGGCGATGTTGCGGTATGGCGGGTAGTACGGCGCGGCCATGGCGATGCGGTCGCCGGGATCGAACGCCGCCAGGAACACCAGGGGAAAGGCGGCGGAGGCGCCCATGGTGACGGCGATGCGCGCCGGGTCGGCGGCGTGGCCGTACCAGGCCTGGCCATGGGCGGCGATGCGGGCGCGCAAGGACGGGCGGCCGAACGCTTCCGTGTAGCCGAGCGGGGAGCCATCCTCCAGCGCCCGGCGTGCCTCCGCCACCGCGCCGCGCGGGGCACCGGTGCCGGGCTGGCCGACCTCCATGCGGATGATCCCCGGCGCGCCCGGCGGAAGCGCCGCCTGCCGCGCATTGGCCGCCGCGATCACGTCCATCACGCGAAACGGCGGCACCGCCGCGGTGCGGCCGACCTTCAGCACCGGAGCCGCCCTATTGTATCTGCAGCTCGGTCGCGGCGATGCTGATGGACGGGTTGCGCTGGTCCGGCGTGCGGTGCTCCGGCTCCGACGGATAGCCGGTCACGGTGGCGCGGCACAGGGAGAAGCAGCGGCGCAGGTCGATCCGCTCCTGGCCTTGCAGCGCAGGAAAGTGGAAGTCCACCGTCCCGTTGGACGGCATGCCCGGAACCTTGAACATGTGGCACTTGTCCAGGTCGCACAGCATGTCGGCCGGGCCGTACGTGTTGGAACCGTCATGGGCCGGCGCCAGGTGGAACGTCACGGGCGGCAGCGGGGCGGCCGCGACCAGGAACACCGAAAGGAGTAGCATACGTCGCATGGAGGGGGGTCCTTTGTGCATGCGGAGGGCCGTCGTTATTGGCCGCAACACGAATGGAGCCATCGACCAAGCCGGCCGGTGTCGTTTCGCGGACCTACTTTATAGCCGAACTCCGCCGACGCGCCCAGGCCCGAAGCCGCACCGCTTCAGTTGCCACCGACCGCAAGGCCGCTGCCCCGGCTGTCCGTCGCCCAGCGGCACTGATCCTCCGACCCCGGCAGGTAGCGTGGGCAGGCGATGGCGTCCGCCCGGCCCGGTTCCGGCACCGGGGTATTCAGCGGCTGGCGGGCCAGGATGTTGGTCAGGTCGAACGCCACTGCCAGCGGCGCGCCTTCCTGCCCGCTGCCGCCGACCGCGGCACGGAACGCCCGCAGGCTGGGGTTCCACGCGATTGCCGCGGCCAGCAGCGGGGGCGGCACGCTGGCGGGGGATGCGGCCATGACGATGCCGGTGCCCGGCGCGATGCGGCCGGTGCCGAACAGATTGTCCATGGTCAAGGCGCACACCACGGCGCCGCCGTCTCGGTCCAGCGTGGCGAAGGTGGTGGAGGCGGGCAGCGCCGGCAGGGATCCCCCGCCATTGTCCTTGGCTGCCAGCACGGCAGCGGCATCCACGCCGCCGGCGCGCCAGCGTGCCGCCACGGCCACCGCCCGCGCTTGGGCCGCGGCCGCATCGCCCGGGGCAGCCTGCAACGCCTGGAACGCTGCCGCCGCGGCCAGGCCGCCATCGGCCGGCGGCGGCAGGAAAGCCACCTGGTCCCGTCCGGCGGCGACGACGATCGGGGCCACCGTCTTCGGCAGGGCGGCGCGCAGGTCCGCCGCCGTCACGCCGCCCCCGGCGATAACCGACGCGGCCTGGAACCGGCGGGCAAGCGCGCCCTGGTACAGATCGCCCACGCCGGCCACCCGCAACTGCGCCAAGGTCGCGCCCAGATCGGGCTGGATCATGGTCGCGCCATCCGTCAACACGGTGCCCCCGGGCGCGAACACGGCCTGGGCGCTCGGGTCGGTCAACAACGGACCGGCGACGAGTTGCAGGTCGCGCACGAAAGCGCGGGAAGCCGGGGTGCCGAAGCGGGCGAGCTGCTCCGCGGGCGCAACCAGCGTTTCGAACGGCCGCCGGCCATAGCGGGCGTGCAGCGCGAACAGGCCGCGGGCGAGCATGGGCACGGCGGCCGGGCGGTCGCGTTGCGCGACGGCGGTGGCGGGTGCAACGGGGGTGAACACGATGGCTTCCGGCACGCCTTCGCCCGGGCCGGTGCGCGCCGGGCTGTAGGCGAGGCAGGCGCCGCCGGCGCCGAGGCTGGCGCGCGACGGATAGGTCACGGCCAGGGTGAAGCCGACCGCCACGGCGGCGTCCGCGGCGGTGCCGCCCAGCGCCAGCACCTCGCGCCCCGCCAGGGCGGCGGTCGGCTCGTCCGCGACCACGCCGCCGACGAAGCCGCTGATGCGCCGGGGTTCGGAGCCGGGGCCGGTGACCCCGCCGCCCAGGAACGTCTTCTGCACGTCGCCCAACGTGGCACATGCGGCAAGGGCGCTGCACAAGGCCAGCATCAGGCTGGCGCGCATCCTTTTCACGGCTCGCATCGGCGTGTCGGATCCTCCAGCGGCCCGTATTGGTTCGGCCGGGACCGTGCCATAACCGGCTTCGCGGCGAGCGGCAATCCGCGTCCGCAGGCTGCGGCGGCTATGGCAGGGCAAGGGGACGGACACATCATGGTCAAGCAGTTCGCCGTCATGGGCGCATTGATGCTGGGGTGCTTCGGAAGCGCCGCAGCGGCGACGCTGAGCCCGGAACAGCGCGCGGAGGTGGTGCAGACGGTGCGCCAGGCGCTGCACGACGACCCGTCCATCCTGCGCGACGCACTGGCCGCGTTGCAGGCCGACGACGCACTCCGGCAGGACGCCAGCAATGCGGACGCCATCGCCGCGCAGCACGCCGCCCTGGTCGCGGATCCGGCCGACGCGGTGGCCGGCAACCCGGCCGGCGACGTCACGGTGGTGGAGTTCTACGACCCGCGCTGCCCATACTGCCGCCAGATGCTGCCGGTGATGGCCGCGCTGCTGCAGGCCGACCCGCAGGTGCGTCTGGTGTTCAAGGACATCCCGATCCTCGGCCCGGCCTCCGTGCTGGAAGCGCGCGCGCTGTTGGCGGCGCAGCGGCAAGGCCATTACCTGCCGTTCCAGGACGCCATCATGCACAGCACGGCCACACCCACCGCCGCCTCGCTGCGCGCGGAAGCGGAGCGCCAGGGCATGGACGCCGCCCGGTTCGAGCGCGACATGGCGGACCCGGCGGTGCAGGCCCGGTTGGACAAGAACCTGCACCTCGCCGCCGCCCTCCATGTGGACGGCACGCCGGCGCTGGTGATCGGCAACCGCATGATCCCCGGCGCGATCGAGCTGGCCGAGCTGCAGCAGGCCATCTCCGCCGCCCGCACCCGCTAGCGACTGGCCGTGTTGCCGTGGCTCGGCGGACCGCTATGGTTCCGCAGCCAGGTTCTTCGAAGGGGATAGCATGCTCACACGCCGCCTGATGCTCGGCTCCGCCGCCGCCACGCCGCTGATCTGGAACACGGCCTTCGCCGAAACCCCGCGCGACGTGGCCGTGATGGCGATGCAGATCGACGACATCATCAGCCTCGATCCGGGCGAAAGCTTCGAGTTCTCCGGCAACGAGGTCGGCTCGAACTGCTACGAGAAGCTGATCATGCCGGACGAGGCGGACCCGACCAAGCTGGTGGGCGTGCTGGCGGAGAATTGGGAGGTCGCGGGCGACGGGGTGACCTACACCTTCTTCCTGAAGAAGGACCGGAAGTTCGCGTCCGGGGCGTTCGTGACGGCGGAGGACGCGGCCTGGTCGCTGCAACGCGCCGCCATCATGAACAAGGCGCCCGGCTTCATCCTGACCCAGTTCGGCTTCAACAAGGACAACGCGCTCGACCGCATCAAGGCGACCGACGACCATACGCTGGTGATGAAGGTGGCCGAGCCGCTGGCGCCGACCTTCCTGTTCTATTGCTTGTCGGCCAATGTCGGCAGCGTGGTCGAGAAGAAGCTGGCGATGAGCCACGCCGTCGGGGAGGATTTCGGCAATGGCTGGCTGAAGACCGCGTCCGCCGGGTCGAATAGCTGGGCCGTACGGTCCTGGAAGGCGAGCGACAGCGTGGTGCTGGACGCGGCGCCCGGCGCGCCGACCAAGCTGAAGCGGATGGTGATCCGCCACGTGGCGGAACCGTCCACCCAGTTGCTGCTGTTGCAGAAGGGCGATGCGGACATCGCCCGCAACTTCACCCCCGAGCAGATCCACGCGGTGACCGGCAAGCCGGAATTCTCACTGGTGTCGAAAAGCCTGGGGTCGCTGAACTACATCGCGATGAACCAGGGCATGCCGGAACTGGCGCATCCGGACGTGGCGCAGGCGGTGAAATGGGCGATCGATTACGACGCGATCGAAAAGAACATCACGCCGGACATTTACCGCACGCACGAGGCCTTCTTGCCCGAAGGCTTTCCCGGCGCGGTCAACGACAACCCGTTCCACAAGGACGTCGACAAGGCCAAGGCCTTGATGAAGCAAGCCGGCATGGAAAAAGGCTTCACGGTGACGCTGGACCACCAATCCGCGGCGCCGTTCAGCGACGTGGCGCAGGCCGTGCAGGCGGATTTGGCGGCGATCGGCATCCAGGTGCAACTGGTCGCGGGCGAGTTCCGCCAGGTCATTACCAAGACCCGGGCGCGCCAGCACCAGATGGCCATGCTGCGCTGGGGCAGCGACTACCTGGACCCGCATTCCAACGCGCAAACCTTCTGCATCAACGACGACAACTCGGACGCGGCAACCAACCGCACCGTGGCCTGGCGCTCCAAATGGCAGGACAAGGACCTGACCGGGCGGGCGCAGGACGCGGTCAAGGAAACCGATGCCGCGAAGCGTGTCGCCGAATACCAGCAGTTGCAGAAGGATTTCATGCAGCGCGCGCCGTTCGTGATCTTCCAGCAGCAAGTGGGCGTGGTGGCGCTGCGCAAGGCGGTCAGCGGCTTCAGCCTTGGCGTGCTGGCGGACGGCACGCGTTACACCGCCCTCGCCAAGGCTTGAGGCGACTGCGGCGCCTGGCCGGCACGCTCGGCGGCGTGCCGGTCACGCTGTTCGGGCTGGTGCTGATCACCTTCCTGATCGGGCGCGTGGTGCCGATCGACCCGGTGCTGGCCGTGGTGGGCGACCGGGCGCCGCAATCGGTGGTGGAAGCGACGCGGCACACCATGGGCCTGGACCGGCCGCTCCCGGTGCAGTTCGTGCGCTATGTCGGCAGCCTACTGCGGGGCGACCTCGGGCGTTCCGTGATGACGTCGCACCCGGTGACGGAGGACATCGCGACGTTCTTCCCCGCCACCATGGAACTGGCGACGGTGGCGATCCTGCTGGCCACGGCGCTGGGCATCCCGCTGGGCGTGCTGGCGGCGGTGCGGCGCGGCAGTTGGGCGGACCAGGCGATCCGGGTGGGCACGCTGTGCGGCTGGTCCATCCCGGTGTTCGTGTTGGCGCTGCTTGCGCTGCTGGTGTTCTACGCCAAGCTCGGCTGGGCGCCGGGGCCGGGCCGGCAGGACGTGGTGTTCCAGGACATGGTGCCACCCGTCACCGGGCTGCTGACGGTGGACGCGCTGCTGGCGGGCGACTGGGACAGCTTCCGCGACGCGGTCGGACATTTGGTGCTGCCCTCGATTGTGCTGGCGGTGACGAACCTGGCAACCATCGCGCGGATGACGCGGGCCTTCATGCTGGACGCGCTGGGCAGCGAATACATCGTCACCGCGCGGGCCAAGGGCCTATCGGCGGCGCGGATCATCTGGCGGCACGCCTTTGCCAATATCGGCGTGCGCCTGGTGACGGTGCTGGCGCTGACCTATGCCGGGCTGTTGGAAGGGGCGGTGCTGACGGAAACGGTGTTTTCCTGGCCGGGTATCGGGCAGTACCTGACAGGCTCGCTGCTGAACGCGGACATGAACGCGGTACTTGGGGCGACGCTGGTGATCGGGCTGACCTATGTCGGGCTGAACCTGCTGGCGGATTTGGCCTACCGCATGCTGGACCCGCGAGTGCGGTAGCGAATGCGGGGTCAGCCGCCTGCCGCACGGACTACGGTGATCGATGCGCCGGTTGAGCTGCGGCCTTGTCTGGAGCGACCTCCAGGCCATCGAGTCCGTATCGGCCCTCACGCCCGCCGGTCGCGGCGGCAACAGAAGCGGATTGCGGCTGTGCACGCAGCGGGAGGACATGTTCATCCCCGACGTGTTTGCCATGCGCCGCGATGCCCTGCGCGCGCTGATGCTGCAACACGCAAACCACAACAAACGAGAACGACGTGTCGTCGCTGGCGGTCTGGCACAGGACTCGGTCGGCTTGGCTGACGTGGCCTGAGATGGTGGCGGTCGTGACAAGCCTGCTCCTGGCGGCCTTCTGCGTCGGCATGTGCTCCATCGTTGGCTGGCTTTTCAGCGAGCCCCGAACCCGCCCCGTGGTAAACGCGGTAGGCCGGCTTCTGGAACTCCTGTCGACCATCCTGCATTGACGCTGCCCGGCCTGGGACCGCCGCGGCGCCTGGCCTGCTGCGCCTCCTGCCGGGTTTGAAACTCGGCACTGGCGCGCCATTTGCTCGCCATGCAGAACACCACCCCCTATGATCCCGTCGGCTGGCACGGCACCACCATCCTATGCGTGCGCCGCGACGGGCATGTGGCCATGGCCGGGGACGGCCAGGTCACGCTCGGACAGACCGTGATCAAGGGCAACGCCCGCAAGGTCCGCCGCATCGGCGCGGGCGACAAGGTGCTGGCCGGGTTTGCCGGCGCCACGGCGGACGCCTTTACCCTGCTGGAGCGTTTGGAAGCCAAGTTGGAGCGGTTCCCGAACCAATTGGAACGCGCTTGCGTGGAGCTGGCCAAGGATTGGCGGACCGACCGCTACCTGCGCCGCCTGGAAGCCATGATGGCAGTCGCCGACGCCGAGCACTCCTACACGCTCACCGGCAACGGCGACGTGTTGGAGCCGGATGACGGGGTGATCGCCATCGGCTCCGGCGGCAACTACGCGCTGTCGGCGGCGCGCGCGCTGTTGGAGGTCGATGGTCTGTCCGCCGAGGAGATCGCCCGGCGCGCCATGCGCATCGCCGGCGAGATCTGCGTCTACACCAACGCCAAAATCATCATCGAGACCCTGTAAGCCATGGACGTTCCAACCTATTCGCCGCGCGAAATCGTTTCCGAACTCGACCGGTTCATCGTCGGCCAGAACGACGCCAAGCGCGCCGTGGCGATCGCGCTGCGCAACCGCTGGCGCCGCCAGCAGCTCCCGGAGGCCATGCGGGAAGAGGTGGTGCCGAAGAACATCCTGATGATCGGGCCGACCGGTTGCGGCAAGACCGAGATCGCCCGGCGGCTCGCCAAGCTCGCGCAGGCGCCCTTCCTCAAAGTCGAGGCGACCAAGTTCACCGAGGTCGGCTATGTCGGGCGCGACGTGGAAAGCATCGTGCGCGACCTGGTGGAAGTGAGCCTTACCATGCTGCGGGATGCCAGCCGCAAGGATGTGCAGGCCAAGGCGGAGCTGCAGGCGGAAGACCGGCTGGTGACGGCGCTGGTGGGCGAAGGCGCCGGGGGCGACACGCGCGCCAAGTTCCGCCGCATGCTGCGCGATGGCGAGTTGGAGGACAAGGAAGTGGAGGTGCAGGTCGCCGACAGCGGTGGCTCGCCGATCGGCCAGATGGACATCCCGGGCATGCCACCGGGCCAGATGATCAACCTGGGCGAGATGATGAAGGGCATGATGGGCGGCCGGGCGCAGAAGACCAAGCGCATGACGGTGGCGGCCGCCCGTGCGGCGTTGACGCGCGACGAGGCGGACCAGTTGCTGGACACCGAGCAGGTCACGAAGGACGCGGTGACGCACGCCGAGCAGAACGGGATCGTGTTCCTGGACGAGATCGACAAGGTGTGCGCGCGGTCTGGCGAAGGCGGCTTCCGCGGCGGCGACGTGTCCCGCGAAGGCGTGCAGCGCGACCTGCTGCCGTTGATCGAGGGCACCACCGTGTCGACCAAGTATGGCCCGGTGAAGACGGACCACGTGCTGTTCATCGCGTCCGGCGCGTTCCACCTGGCCAAGCCGTCGGATTTGCTGCCGGAACTACAGGGCCGGTTGCCGATCCGTGTGGAGTTGGCGCCGCTGTCCCGGGCAGATTTGCGGGAAATCCTGGTGGAACCGGAGCACAGCCTGCTGAAGCAATACGGGGCGTTGTTGCAGACGGAAGGCGTGTCGCTGAGTTTCGGCGAGGATGCCATCGACGCGCTGGCGGATTTGGCGGCCGACATCAACGACCGGGTGGAGAATATCGGCGCCCGCCGCCTGGCGACGGTGCTGGAGAAGCTTTTGGAGGAAGTAAGCTTCACGGCCAGCGATCGCGGCGGCGAGTCCGTGACGGTGGATGCCGCCTACGTCAACGAACGGGTGGCGCCGTTGGCCGCTCGGGGTGATCTCAGCCGGTTTATCCTGTAGCGACTTGTTCCCACGCACGTTATACTCCTGCCAAAGGCTTTCTGTTTGGCAGGAGTATAACGTGGCGGAAATGAAGCTGATTGCGGTAGGCAACTCCGTAGGGGTGATCCTACCGCGCGAATTGCTTGTGAAGCTCGGCGTGCAGAAGGGTGACTCCCTGTTCGCGAGTGACACGCCCGGCGGCATCAACCTGTCGGTCCACGACACCGTTCTGGATGAACAGATGGCCGTCGCGCGACAGATCATGAAGAAGCGCTGGGCGGTTCTGCACGAACTCGCAAAATGACGGTCTGGCTGGGGCGTGCCCTGGTTGAAGCGATCCATGGCGAACAACTGGCGCAGCATGGCGGTGGGCTGGGCCTCCGAGATGCCGGGCTGCTGGAAAGCGCGCTCGCCCGCCCGCTCAACCGCGTCGGGTATGGCGACCCTGATGTCGTGGAACTGGCCGCATTGTATGCGCTCGCCCTCGCGAAGAACCACCCGTTTATCGACGGCAACAAGCGGACGGCCTACGTCGCGCTTGAAACCTTTCTTGCTCTCAACGGAGTGATGTTCCTGGCCAGCGACGCTGAGGCGATCGTCGCGATGCTGGACATGGCGTCGGGCGAAATGGGCGAGGACGAGTTCACGGCTTGGGTGCGCGAGCACGCACAACCCGTTCACGCTGCGGCACCGTGTCCCGGAGCTTGAGCCAGCGGCGGCGCAGGCTCAGCCAACTCCAATAGCGGCGCACCGTGACCACCAGCTCCAGATCGTGCCAGCAGAAGGCGACCTCGTCGGCGCCATGCGGCTCGGCGTAGGCCAGGAAACCCTGGGGGTAGGCTCCGCCGACCAGAACCCGGTCCCGCTCCCGCAAATCGGGGCCGACCAGCGACAGCGTGAGCGCCTCGTGGAACGGTGTGTTGTCGCTGACCAGGACCAGGATGCTGCGGTCGGACAGCGTGAACTGCGCTTCCACCACCAGGCCGGGCACCGCAACCACCGGCCTGCCCTTGAACAGCAGCATGTTGGGCGAACCCTTGCCGCCCGCTTCGACCGAAAAGTCCGTCGTGGTTCGTATGGCGCCGGCTTTGGCTTCCGCACTGGATTGCATGGCGCCATACGCCATCGTTTGCCCGCGAGGGCAAGATTGACGAGGCGCCGCCCCGGCGTCACATGCCGCGCATGACCGATCCATACGTCCGTCCCGCCGAGGCCACCGCCGACGAAGCCATCGCCGCCATCGGCGAGGAGTTGGCGGTGTTCGACGACTGGATGGATCGTTACCAATACATCATCGAGCTCGGCCGCGCCCTGCCGCCCTTTCCGGAGGCCTGGGCGGACGACGCGCACCGGGTGCCGGGCTGCCAAAGCAAGGTGTGGATGGAAGCGGCGGCGGATGGTGCGGTGCTGTCCCTCGCCGGCGCGTCCGATGCGGCGATCGTGTCCGGCCTGGTGGCGCTGCTGCTGCGGGTTTATTCCGGCCGCACCCCGGCGGAGATCGTCGCGACCGACCCGGTGTTCCTGCGTGACCTGGGATTGCTGGAAGCGCTGTCCACCAACCGCGGCAACGGCATCGCCGCCATGGCCCGCGCGATCCGGGAGGTCGCCCAATCCCGCCTCGGGGTGCATCCGGGCTGACCCCCTCCCCCGGCACGCGCGTCGGGTCGTTCACCGGCGCGATCTTTGCCGCCGGCGCCGTCACCACCGCCTTCCTGCCGCTTTGGATGACCGATCGCGGCATCGACCCCGGGCAGGTCGGCACCGTGCTTGGCGTCGCGTCGCTGGTGCGGCTGGTAGCGGTGCCGGCCTGGGGTGCGGCGGCGGATCGGGTGGGAGCGCTGCGGCCCATGCTGCTTCTGGCGGCGGCCGCGGCGGCAATCGCCGTGGCGTGCCTGCCGCTAACGCGGGCGGTGGGCGGCCTGCTGCTCGTGGCGACGTTGCAGGGCATCGCCGCGGCCGCGCTGACGCCGCTGACCGACGCGCTCACCCTGGCGCTGGCGGGCACCGGGCATCTGTCCTACGGCCGGACGCGGGCCTGGGGCTCGGCCGCCTACATGCTGGCGACCGCAACCGCCGGGCCGGTGCTTGGATGGGCCGGTTCGTGGCTCACGCCCTGGCTGATCGCGTGCGGCTACGGCGCCGCAACGGTGCTGGCCCCTGCCCTGCCGGAGCCGGCGCGGGTGAAGCGCACCACCTTGCGCCCTGCCGGATTGTTGCGACACCGGCCACTCCGACTGACCATCATGGCCAGCGCGCTGATCCAGGGCTCGCATGCCGTGTACTACGGCTTCGCTGCCATCCACTGGCGGCATGCCGGGCTGGGCGACGGCGTGATCGGCCTGCTGATCGCCGAGGGCATCGTGATGGAGATCGCCCTGTTCACCTGGGGTGGCCGATGGGTCGCGCGGCTTGGCCCCGCACGGCTGACCGCGCTTGCCGCCGGCGGCTGCATCGTGCGCTGGACGGTATTGGCGGCAACGACGGCGCTGCCGATCCTGGCGATCGTGCAGTTGCTGCACGCGGCGACCTTCGCCATGCAGCATCTGTCGAGCATGACGATGCTCGGCCGCCACATCCCCCCGGCCCGCCGGGCGGCGGCGCAGGCGTTGCATTCGGCGCTCGGCTTCTCGGCCCCGACCGGCGTGCTGATCTGGCTGGTCGGGCTGGGCTACGCGCGGTTCGGCGGCTTGCTTTTCCTGCCGATGGCGGCGCTGGGCGGCAGCGGCCTGTTAGTGGCGCGGGCCATTGCCCGGGTGGAAAACAGCCCGGCCGCGGATTAAGCGGCGCGGGTCAGAGGATGGCGACACCTCGGAGCAACTCGATCTGCCGGGCGATGCGCAGCAACGCGTCCGGCGCGCGGCCGGCGGGGCGCGGCGTGGACGAGGGCGTCCCGTCGGCCAGCGCGTTCAGCGCCTGGCCGATCCAGTCGCGCCAGCCGCGTAGCGCGTCCGGAGCGATGCCGTCGGCATGATGCGGATCCAGGTGCAACGCGGACAGGCGGCCGGCCATGCGGCGTAAGGCGGCGTCCACCACCAGGGCTGCCTGCAACTCCTTGCCTTGGCCGCGGCGGGGTTCGTTCAGCGCGCGGGAGATCGAGGTTTCCAGGTTGTTGCTGGCCACGCCGGCGGCACGGCGCGCCCGTTCGACGGCGGCAGCCTGTCCTTGCCCGAGCAGCAGGTCCAACTCCGCCGCGGCAAAGGCCGCATGCGCGGATACCGCGGTGCGCAGTTCGCGCCGCAGCCGGTCCGGCTCCCAGCTCGGCCACAACACCAGGCAGCCCAGCACGGCCAATCCGCCGCCCGCCACCGTGTAGAGCGCGCGCAGGCCGGCGATATACAGCTCCCCAGTGCCCGGCCGGCTGAACTCCGTCAGCAGCACGACCAGCGGCGTGAGCAGGGCGATAAAGGCGCCGTAATTCACCGATCGCACGGTGAACGCGACGATGGCGAGCGGGAACAAGGCCGCCGCGATCGCCAGCGGCGTGGTGCAGACCAGCGCGACCGCCGCCGCCAGCAAGCCGCCGAGCACCGTGCCGCCGATCCGTTCCAACGCCCGCTGCCAGGTCAGAGCGTAGAAGGGCTGCAGGGTGAGGATCAGCGTGATGGTCAGCCAATGATGGTAGCGGCCGGTGGTCGCCAGGGTGAAGGCCAGGGCCGGGGCGGCAACGACCGCCGCGCGCAGGGCGTGGCGGAACACGGCCGAGCGCCATTGCAGATTGGCCCGCAGCGGTGTCATGAGCCGGTCGAACCGGCTGCCCGGCGGGGGCATGTCCGGCAGCGCACCGGGCGCCCAACCGGCCGGGGCGATCAAGGTGGCCGCCATGCGCAATCGCTCGACGATCGCGTCGGTGAGGCCGGCCAGGGCCGGCACGGGTATGGCCACGGCCTGCATGGCGTCCAACGCCGGCCCGAGCCGGTCCAGGCGGCGTGCGGGTTTGCGGCGCGCCCCCCGGCCTGGGTCGTCCGCCACGATCGCTTCCGCCACCACGATCAGCGCCGGACGCAGCAAGCGCAGCAGCCGCTCGGCCGCTTGTTGCACGGGCGGGTCGCGATCGGCTTCCAACACGTCGGACAGGGCGATGCTGGCGCCGAATAGCTGATCGATCGCCTCGACCCGCAACGATGCCTGCATGGCGCGCTGGCTGGCCGGCCCGCGAATCCGCAGCGTGTCCTGCACGGCGATGCGGGCGCGCTCGATCGTGTCGCGCACCGCCCGGCGGTGGCCGCGGGCATGCGCGTCCCAGGCGGCGGCATCCGCCTGCGTCCGCACCAGTCCGAGCAGGTCGGCCACCAGCCGGGCCGTCGATCGGTAGGCGTCGGACACGGCGCGGCGCACTGGACGAAACGGATGGATGCGCCAAATCACCATGGTGAGCAGGATCGCCCACAGGCATCCCGCGGCGAACACCCCGCCCAGCAGCGCCGACTCTGCCAGCGGCCGCGTCTCATCGAGGGCGAGCACGAGCACGACCACCAGCAGGTTGCCCACCTGCATGGAGGCCTGCCCCCACACCCGGGCGAACGACAAGATGAATACGCCGAGGCAGGCGACCGGCACCGTGACGAGCAGGCCCTCGAACCGCAGCAGACCCAGCCCGGCCGTGAGGGCGGCGCCGAGCAAGGTGAAGGCGGCCAGCGCAGGCAGCCGGCGGCGGATCGGCCCGCCGGAATCGCACAAGCAGGTCAGCAGCGCCCCGAGGGCGGCTTCCAACAATGGCGGCCAGTGCAGCCACTGGTCAGCGGCGACGATCACGGCGATGGACAGCGCGGCACGGACACCTTCGGCCACGCTGATGGCGCGCAGGTCGATGGCGATAGGCAGGCGGCGGAGATTGGCCTCCGGCGTGGTGGCGAGCAGGCGCATTAAGCGGCAAGCAGACTTACCCCATCCGCTCTCAAACGGGGCGGATGGGGATGACAGTCGGGCAGAGCGTCAGGTGGGCGCTACGCTGCCTGGGCCATACCCCGCAGCACGTATTGCAGGATGCCGCCGTGGCGGTAGTACTCCACCTCATCGTCGGTATCGATGCGGCAAAGCGCCTGGATTGTTTGGCTGCTGCCGTCGGCGCGGCGGATCGTCACGGGAACGGCCATGCGGGGCGTGATGGTTTCGATCCCGGTGATGTCGATCACCTCGTCGCCTTGCAAGCCTAGTGACTGCCGGGTGACGCCCTCCGGCAAGGTCAGCGGAAGGATGCCCATGCCAACCAGGTTGGAGCGGTGGATGCGCTCGAAGCTTTCCACCAGCACCGCCTTGATGCCGAGCAGCATGGTGCCCTTGGCCGCCCAGTCGCGGGACGACCCCATGCCGTATTCCTTGCCGCCGAACACGACCAAGGGAACGCCCTCGTCGGCGTACTTCTTTGCCGCGTCGTAGATCGGCATCTCCGCGCCGTCCGGGTAGTGCTTGGTCAGCCCGCCCTCGACGCCGCCCAGCATCTCGTTCTTGATGCGGATGTTGGCGAAGGTGCCGCGCATCATGACCTCATGGTTGCCGCGGCGCGCGCCGTAGCTGTTGAAGTCGCGCTGGCTGACCTGGCGCTCGATCAGGTAGTCGCCGGCCGGCGACGCCTTCTTGATGTTGCCCGCCGGGCTGATGTGGTCGGTGGTGATATTGTCGCCGAACAGGCCCAGCACTCGCGCCCCCACGATGTCGCCCTTTGCCACCGGCTCCATCGTCATGCCGTCGAAGTAGGGCGGGTTCTTCACGTAGGTGGAGCCGTCGGTCCAGCCATACGTGTCGTTGCCACCCTCGACCTCGATCTTCTGCCATTCCTCCGGGCCGAGGAACACCTCGCCGTAGCGCTTGAGGAATTGCGGCCGCGTCAGGTCGGCGTGGACGATGGTGGCGATTTCCTCGTTGGTCGGCCAGATATCCTTAAGATACACCGGCTTGCCGTCCGTGCTGGAACCGAGCGAGGCGGTGGTGATGTCCTCGTTCATCGTGCCCAGTAAGGAATACGCGACCACCAGCGGCGGGCTGGCCAGATAGTTGGCGCGGACCTGCGGATGCACCCGCCCCTCGAAGTTGCGGTTGCCGGACAGCACGGACACCGCCACCAGCTTCTCCGCGTCGATGGCCTCGCCGATCGTCACGTCCAGCGGGCCGGAATTGCCGATGCAGGTGGTGCAGCCATACCCCACCAGGGCGAAGCCCATGGCGTCCAGGTCCTTGTTGAGCCCGGATTTGTCGAGGTACTCGGTCACGACCTGGCTGCCGGGGGCGAGCGACGTCTTCACCCAGGGCTTCGGGCGGATGCCCAGGGCGCGCGCCTTGCGGGCCACCAGCCCGGCGGCAACCATGACATACGGGTTGGACGTGTTGGTGCAGGAGGTGATGGCCGCGATCACCACGTCGCCATGGCCGATCTCGTAATTCTTGCCGTTGACCGGCACCTTCTTGCCGATGTCATTCGCCGGCACGCCCAGCCCCCTGCTCAGCTCCGCCTTGAAGGCGCTGCTGGCCTGGCTGAGCGGCACGCGGTCCTGCGGACGCTTCGGCCCGGCGATGCACGGCTCGACCGTCGAAAGGTCCAATTCCAGCGTGTCGGTGAACACCGGGTCCGGCGTGCTGGCATTGCGCCACATGCCCTGCGCCTTGGCGTATTGCTCCACCAGCTCGATGCGGCCCTCGTCCCGGCCGGTAAGCCGCAGGTAGTCGAGGGTGGTGCTGTCGGTCGGGAAGAAGCCGCAGGTGGCGCCGTATTCCGGGGCCATGTTGGCGATGGTGGCGCGCGTCGCCACCGCCATGTCGTCCATCCCGGGGCCGAAGAACTCGACGAACTTGCCGACCACGCCCTTCTTGCGCAGCATCTGCGTGACCACCAGGACGAGGTCGGTCGCGGTGACGCCTTCCTGCATCTTCCCGGTCAGGCGGAAGCCGATGACGTCCGGGATCAGCATGGCGATCGGCTGGCCCAGCATGGCAGCCTCTGCCTCGATACCGCCGACGCCCCAGCCGAGCACGGCGATGCCGTTGACCATGGTGGTGTGGCTGTCGGTGCCGAACAGCGTATCCGGATAAGCGAACTCCTCGCCCTTGACCTTCGCGGTCCATACCGTTTGCGCCAGGTATTCCAGGTTCACCTGGTGGCAAATGCCGGTGCCGGGCGGCACGACGCGGAAGTTCTCGAAGGCCTGGCTGCCCCAGCGCAGGAAGCGATACCGCTCCCCGTTGCGGGCAAACTCCATTTCCACGTTCTGGTGCAGCGAGTCCTCGGTGCCGGCGACGTCGACCATCACGGAATGGTCGATCACCAGGTCGACCGGGATCAGCGGGTTCACCTTGTCGGGCTGGCCGCCCAGCTTGATGATGCCGTCGCGCATCGCCGCCAAATCCACCACCGCGGGAACCCCGGTGAAATCCTGCATCAGGATGCGGCTGGGGCGGAACGGCACTTCCTTCTCGCTGGTGCCCTTTTGCACCCACTCGGCCATGGCCTTGGCGTGCTCGACGGTGGTGCCGGCGCCGTCCTCGAACCGCAGGACGTTTTCCAACAGGACCTTCAGGCTGACCGGCAGGCGGGACACGTCGCCGATGGTCTTCGCGGCTTCGGGGATGGAGAAGTACTGGTATTCCTGGCCGCCTGCGGTGAGTGTTTGCCGCGTCTTCAGGCTGTCCTGCCCCGTGCTCTTCATTGGTTGCCTTGCTCCTTGGGCCGGCGCAGGAATGCGGCGCGGTCTGACGATGCTGGTGGTGTGGCGGTTAAACCATACGGGCGGCTTCGGGTCCATAATGGGAGAAGCGCGCTGTCGCTGCATGGGTATCTGGTGCGGGCCGACGGCGTGGCGGCGGTGCGGGGCGAAAGGCTGGTGCTGTCCGACGTGTCGCTGACGGTTTCGCCCGGCGGTGCGATGCTGCTGCTGGGGCCGAACGGTTCGGGCAAGTCCACCCTGCTGCGCGTGCTGGCCGGATTGCGGCGGCCGGATGCCGGGCGTGTGGCATGGGTGGAGCACGCGGCGCCGGTTGCCTATCTGGGCCATGCCGATGCGATCAAGAACGGGCTTACGGCGGCGGAAAACCTCCGGTTCGCCGCCGCGGGCCAGCCTGTCGCACCGGCGCTGGCTACGTTGGGCCTTGCCGGTTTGGCGGACGTGCCGGGGCGCATGTTGTCCGCCGGGCAGCGGCGCCGGCTGGCGCTGGCCCGACTGCCGTTGAGCTCGGCGCCGCTCTGGCTGCTGGACGAGCCGACATTGGGGCTGGATACGGCGTCGCTGGACCTGCTGGCCGCGCTGCTCGCCCGTCATCGCGCCGCCGGCGGCGGCGTGGTGGCGGCCACGCACCAGGCGTTGATGCTGCCCGGTGCCGATATCCTGCAGCTCGGCTGATGTTCGCCCGGGTGCTGCGGCGCGAGTTGCTGCTGTCGGTGCGGCACGGCGGCGACACGGTGGCTGCCGTGCTGTTCTTCCTGCTGGCCGGCGCGCTGTTCCCGCTGGCCATCGGGCCGGCGCCGGAGGTGCTGGCAAGGCTGGCGCCGGGCGTAGTGTGGGTGTGCGCCCTGCTGGCCGCCTTGCTGCCGCTGGACCGGCTGTTCGGGGCGGACGGCGAAGACGGCTCCCTGGATCAACTGCTGCTATGCGGCTTGCCACCAGCCGCGGTGGCGTTGGCGAAGGGGTTGGCACACTGGATCGTGACCGGGTTGCCGCTGCTGATGGCGGCGGGGCCGCTGGCGATGATGCTCCGCATGGAGCCGGCCGTGCTGCCGGCACTGTTGGCAGGCCTGGTGCCCGGCACCGCCGCCTTGTCGCTGCTGGGCACCATGGTGGCCGCCATCGTCTTCGGCGCGCGGCGCGGCGGGGTGCTGCTGCCGCTGCTGTTGCTGCCGCTGGCGATGCCGATCCTGATCTTCGGCGCGGCGGCGGCGGACGCCGCGGCCAACGGGTTGAGCCCATGGCCGCATCTGCTGCTGCTTTGCGCGCTGCTGGCGGCGGCATTGCCGCTGTGCCCGCTTGCAGCCGGCGCAGCCTTGCGGGCTGCGGGCGACTAGAACGGCCGGGTCAGGCCGTGCCGACGATGCCGAGCGCGTCATGGCCATTCACCCGCACCACCCCGGCGAGCAGGCGCAGCGCATCCGGACCGCCACGATCGCGCAGGCAGCCGGTCTCCATTTCCTCGGCCAGCGCCTCCGCCTGCTCGGCAATGATTTCGGCGGCGCGTCGCAGCGCCTCCCGCGACAGCACGAGTTGCAGGTCGTCTGACAGGATATTCCAATCGGCGAGCATCGAAGCCCTCTTCACCCTGCCGTTTTTGGCTTGAAATGCCGCGAAGGATCGGAAGCGCGCGGTCACAGCGGGTTTTAAAGGCACAAGGTTAACCGGGAGTTGGGATGGTGACCAAATCTTGCGAGCCGATCAACGTCCCGGCTGGTCTCGCCGCGCCAGTTCATACAGCGCCACGGTGGCCGCGGCGGACACGTTCAGGCTGTCCATGCGGCCGGGCATGGCCAGCCCGGCGATTTCATCGCAGGTTTCGCGCACCAGGCGGCGCATGCCAGGGCCTTCGGCGCCGAGCACCAGCGCCACGCGACGCTGCGCCAAGGCCGGGCCGGACAGCGCAGCGCCCCCCGCATCCAGGCCGACCGTCCACAGCCCGGCGGCCTTCAACGCCACCAGGGTGCGGGCCAGGTTGACGGCGCGGATCAACGGCACTGCCTCCAAGGCGCCGGACGCGGCCTTGGCCAAGGCGCCGGTTTCCTCCGGCGCGTTGCGGTCCTGGGTGATGACGCAGGCAGCGCCGAACGCGGCGGCAGACCGCAGCACCGCGCCGATGTTGCGCGGGTCGCTCACCTGGTCCAGCACCAACACCGGGCCGGGCCGCTCCAACACGGCGGCCAGCAATGGCGTGCCGAGCGGGTCGGCCAACAGGGCGACGCCCTGATGCACCGCATCGCGGCCCAGGAGCTGGTCAATCCGCGAGCGGTCGGAGCGTTCGGGCGCCAACGGCCAAGGCTGCGGGCGGCGGGCCTGGAGGGCAGCCTCGGCTTCCTCCGTCAAGATCAGGCGGCGCAGGCGACGGGCCGGATTGCCCAGGGCCGCGTCCACCGCGTGCATGCCATACAGCCAAATCGCCCCGCGCGGCGCGTCCGGCAGGCGCGGCGTGGACGGCGCACGGTCCTCACGCGCCGGGCCGGGGTGTTTCGGGCGGATGCCCAAGGGCGGGCGACTGCGCTGGTCGGCCTGAGGGGTGGATGGCTTCGGGTCGGGACGCGCACCGCCGGCGCCGGGCGGCCGGGGCGCCCCGGTCTGCGGGCGAGCGGGCGGCCGGGGAGCACCGCGACCAGAACCGCCCGCGGGACCGCCCGGCTTGCGGGGAGGATGTGACATCGCTGCCGTATAGCGACCTTGCCGCCTTGGAGCTACACCGGCCGGGCAAGCACACACAGGGATTGCGCCGATGACCAGCGAGATCGTGGTGACAGACCGCCCCGGCGTGCGGGAGATCACCCTCGATCGCCCAGCCAAGCGCAACGCCCTCACCCGGGCCATGTATCGCGCCCTGGGCGACGCGATAGCGGGCGCGCAGGGCGCCGGCGCCCGGGCCATCTGGCTGCACGGCAGCGCGGACTGCTTCACCGCCGGCAACGACCTGGACGACTTCGCCCGTGCGATGCCCGGCGAGCGCTCCGCCGCCTGGGACTTCCTGGAGCAGCTGATCGCATGCGACATCCCCTCTCGTCGCTGCCGTTAACGGTGCCGCCGTCGGCGTGGGAACGACCATGCTGCTGCATTGCGACCTGGTTTATTGTTCCGCCGCGGCACGGTTCCAACTGCCGTTCGTCAATTTGGGGCTTTGCCCGGAAGCAGCATCCAGCCTGCTGCTGCCACAGCGCGCCGGTGCACTGCGCGCGGCCGAGCTCCTGCTGCTCGGCGAGCCGTTCGATGCGGAGGCGGCGTTGCAGGCGGGCGTGGTGAACGCGGTGCTGCCGGACGCCGCAGCGACCAACGGCCTGGCGCTGTCCCGCGCGGAGGCGCTTGCCGCCAAGCCAGTGGAAGCGTTGCGCACGACGCGCGCCTTGCTGCGACGCAACCGGACGGAGGTGACGGCGGTGATGCGGGAAGAAGCCGCAACCTTTGCCCGGCTGCTGCACGGCCCCGAAGCGTGCGAGGTTCTGGCCGCGCGAGCGGAACGCCGCGCACCCGATTTCACCCGCTTGGCCGGGTAACCGCACGGCGTTGACAAGCAACCGACGGAAGGAATAGGTCCGGCGTTGATGGAGGGGTGCCCGAGTGGCTAAAGGGGGCGGACTGTAAATCCGCTGCTGTAATGGCTACGTTGGTTCGAATCCAACCCCCTAACGCGCGGACTCACGGCGGACTCATAGCTGCTTGCGGTAGCCACCTTCGCCAGGGGGGGGCAACACCAGCCTCCGATTTTCAATCCCGCAGGCCATCGGCCCGGCTGTGGCGGCTTGTCTTACCGGCGATCCGCGTGGAACTATCGCAGATGCTCCATGCCGTATTAGAGCCTCAGCATGCCTCCGAATGGATCAACGGCATCACCGGCGCTTTCGGCGCGGCCGTCGGGAGCATGGTAACGATCATCTTCACCGCCTGGTTCAACCGACGAACCCGCGCGCAGGAGCGCAGGGAGAAGTTCGCAGCCGGTGCCTTTGGAGCCTTTCAACGCCTGAACCAAATCTACTCGATTTCGCTCGGGGTTCGGGACCACCTTCTTATTGGCCAATCAGCGGCCGAGAAGTCAAAGGCAAGGCCATGCTTCACGACTATGGCCCTCCACAACCCTTCGGAACCGGTTAGGTTTCCGTTAGAAGAACTGTGGACTGTCACTCAACTTGGCGGCCCAGACCTTGTCAATGCGGTCGTTTCTTTAGACCACGCGTTTAACCAAATTCTTCGCTCGATGGAAAAGTATAGTGTGCTTCGAGATGAGGTGTTTAGACTGCTTCCGTCCCCGGACGAGATGGAAGGAGTGTCAGGCCATATGAGCCTTGATGCTTCACAGATGAAAAGGCTTTTACCCAAGTTCGCGGTCTTGGACAGCGTATTGGAGCAAGTTGCCGACAATGCAACAAGCCTCTCATTGGACGCGTTCACGGCGATTACCCGATTGGTGAGACTCAAATCGCACCCGCTTGGCAAAGCGTTCTCCGTGACCTTGCCTGATCCCAACCACACAGATGTCACAATAAGCGCTACGGATGGCCGCAAAGTACAATGGAGCCGTCTGGGTCGCGTGCGCAAACGATAGGCTCTTCTCGCCTACCCGCGCTCATGCCACGCTCGGCCATGCGCTACGCTTCTGCTAGCCGAACTTTCTGCAACATCATTACCGTGCTGGCGTCCATCGCGGCAGCCGGACTGTGGTGGTATGCGAGTGTGGTCAACGTTCTACCCATTCCCGGCCAGACCGGAATCGCGTTTGGAAACATGGACCTCTATCCGACACTGGTGGCAGGGTCCTACTGGAATGCTCGTGCTGCAATAGCGGCTGCGGTTGCAGCGGGGGCGCAAGCGGTCGCCACGTTCATCGACATGGGTCTACGCAGCCGCCGCGCGCCTCCCCTCATGTCGGCGCCAGTTCCTCCTCCTCAACCGCCACCATCCGCTCCACCTACCCTCCCAGCGCCCGCGTCCACGCCGGCAGCAGCGCTGGGGTCGTCTACACCAACATAAAGCGAAGGTGCTCCACACGAGCGGGAGCCGGCTTTCGGTGGCCAGTGCCAATATCGCCTGGTTCTCGTCGCCTATCGTTACAAAGGCCCTCGTCGAGGGTCATTAACCTGTGGGGATTTCTTCACTGCAGCGGCCGCAAGGTCGCGCGCAACGCTCATGATAACCGCGTTCCCCCATCGGAAAGTTCATGCAGAGCTTATCAAGCTGGATGTTCAAGCACGAACTCGGAAAGTTGCGCGATGCCTACATGGCCAGCTCTCGATCTTTCGAGCAAGCCGCGCAAAACGCCGAAGCTGCAATGGGTCGGGCGTCCTCAGAAACCAGCCGTGCATGGGAATCAGAATACTTTCGACGCGAAGAAGCGAGCGAGGCAGTGTTTCTAGTGCGAGAGGCGTTTCTAGGGTCTGTCCCCATTGCGTTGGTCACGGTCGTTCTGATTCGCTCTGGTTTGGAGGTGGACCATGGCGGAGCAGTTCTGGCTGAGCGACGTGCAATGGGCGGTGATTGAGCCGTTGTTGCCGCACCTGGGTGGCAAGCCTCGGGTCGATGATCGACGGGTTATCAGCGGTATCCTGCATCGGTATCGCGAAGGCCTTCGGTGGCGGGCTGTTCCAGCCGAGTACGGGCCACGCACCACGCTCTTCAACCGCTTCGACCGCTGGAGCGAGAAGGGTATCTGGCAGGGACTGCTGGCGGCGCTTGTGGCATGCCAAGACCCGCCGGAGTTTGCCATGGTCGACAGCTCTGCCGTGCGTGCCCACCGTTCGGCAGCGGGTGCAAAAGGGGGCAGCAAAACCAGGCGATCGGCCGTTCGCGCGGTGGTCCCACAACCAAAATCCACGCTCTCGCGGACGGAGCCGGCCGCCTCTACGCCTTGATGCTCACCGCCGGCCAAGTCCACGACATTCATGGTGGCAGAGCCCTGCTGGTCAGCGTGCCACCCATGCGCAAGCTCATCGCCGACAAGGCCTACGACGCAAACGACCTGCGCGACTTCCTCGCCAACCAGGGCACCGAACCCGTCATCTCGCCCAATCAACGCCGCCTTATCCGACCGGCGTTCGACAGGATCGCATACCGAGCCCGCAACCTGATCGAGCGAGCCTTTTGCCGTCTCAAGGATTGGCGCGCCGTTGCAACCCGCTACGACAAAACGGCCCGCAACTTCCTGGCCGGCATTTGCCTCGCCGTCCTCGTCACCGATTGGCTCCAATGAGTCCACGCCCTAATTTCGCTTTTCCATCTTTGGGAACGGCACGCAGCTAAGTGGCTGGGGGTGCCCGGCAAGACTTACGACCACTCTGCAACGATCGCTTGGTTGCGAGCCAAAGGTGTCAACCCTCACGAAGACTACATCCAGCGCCTGTCCTTAGCTGCCAACTGCGCGAAGCATGGCCCCGGGAGGGCATGCGACCAACTTCGCGCGGCAAATCCGGCTCTGTTCGGCGAGTACGACACGGGTTACCCGGGATACGCCCGCGGCGGCATGCAGATCAGGAGCGCCGATGTCGAAGATTTCTTCGCGGCGCTTCGGGCGTCTGGACCGACGTAATCCAATGCTACACTGGGTCTAAACGCTGCTACTCTGCGCAAAAGTCGATGGACCGGGTGGGGAGAGAATTGATGGCTCAGGTTCTTGTTACGGCAGAAATCGCTTCACGTGCCGTCCGAGTAGCCCTCGAGAGGTTGGCGCCAAAGCCCAACTCCATGCGCACAGGTTGGAGGCATGATGAAAACCTGCTGGAGGCGGTATGCGAAGCTTCTGCTTGGGCAATCGGCCATAAATCCTGTGGAGGCATGGGAATGGTTTCGCTCAGCCTTGAGGAAGTCGCCTTGCTCAAGCCGTTTCTCCCTGCCGCCACCCTGGATGAGCAGATTGGCCGGTGATGGTCTAGGCAGGTCTCAACCCGCCCCAGCGGTAGGGCCTAGCTCTATGCGTATCGTAGACCGGGCTGAACAGGATCGAGCAGGAACAGGCGGGAGAGAACGGATGAGCGGCTGGGGACCATGGCGCGAGCTTTCGACGGAAGAGCTGATCGAGGTGGTCGCGCCCGGCGGTGAAATCCGAAGCAAGGTCGGCAGTTACTATTCCGGAAACACGTTCATCATCGAAGACCTCGCTGTCGACGTGCGGGTAGGCGATGAGAGTCCATCCGGGATCATGTGTTTTTCTGACAGAGCTTTCGCAGCATCAGTCGGATGGATGCGAGACGTAGGAATGCGACGGCTTTGCGGTTCAAGCACTCCCAGTCTTTTGCCAGACGGCGGCACCGGTTGAGCCATGCGATGGTGCGCTCGACGATCCACCGCTTCGGCAGGACGGTGAAGCCTTTTGCCACGTCCGAGCGCTTGACGATCTCTACGTCGACTTGACGCATCACCTGCTTCAGCCCGCTTTGGAACTGCGGCCCTTGGTAGCCGCCGTCGGCGTAGAGCTTGAGCAGAAAAGGATGCAGGCCAAACATGGTCGCCATCAGCAGCACGCCCCCGTCACGGTCCTGGATATCGGCGGCATGGACGATGGCGTGAAGGAGCAGACCCTGAGAGTCGATCCAAGATCATGTTGTTTTCTGACATAGGCGTCGGAGCATTAGCCTGATTGACGCCCAACGCAGGAAAGCGAGGGCGTTACGGTTCAGGCACTCCCAATCTTTGGCCAAGCGTCGGCAGCGGTTCAGCCAGGCGATCGTGCGTTCGACGATCCAGCGTTTTGGCAGCACGACGAAGCGAGCGACGTCGGATCGCTTGACGATCTCGATGTTGACCTGGCTGCAGACGTGGGCCAACCCGTCCTGAAAGCGCGGTCCCTGGTAGCCACCGTCGGCATAGAGCTTGAGCAGGAACGGGTAGAGCCCGAACAACGAGGCCATCAGCAGCACACCGCCATCACGGTCTTGGATGTCGGCGGCATGTACGATCGCTTGCATCAGCAAGCCTTGCATATCGACAAGGACGTGGCGCTTCTTGCCTTTGATTTTCTTGCCCGCATCAAAGCCGGGCGGGTCCGAAATCCCCCTTTTTCCGCGCTCTTGACACTTTGACTGTCGATAATGGCCGCAGTCGGGCTCGCTTGGCGCCCTGCCTGCTCGCGGCAGGCGACGTAAAGCGCGTGGTGCAGCCGGTCGAGCGTGCCGTCGTGCTCCCAACGCTTGAAGTAAAAGTTGACCGTGCTGCGCGGCGGCAGGTCCTTGGGGATCGCGGCCCACTGGCACCCGGTGCTCAGCACATACATCAGCCCGTTGACTATCTCGCGCACATCCACCGTCCGCTTGTTGCCACCCCGCTTGGCGCGAGGGATCAGCGGCTTGGTCAGCGACCACTCGGCATCCGTCAGGTCGCTTGGATATCGCAACCTACTACGGTCATACCGACCGCGGTTCTCAACCGTCCACATTCCACTACCCTCGCGACTCGACGCAAAAGCGATGGAATCACAACCGACTCACCAGACTCAACATGATCTTGGATCGACACTTAGACAAAGCTGCTCAACAGGACTTAACGTCGACACGCGAGCGACTAGTAGGTGTAAATCCTCCAGAATGGCTACATATGAAGCAATTAGCGCCCAGACTAATCGCTCCCAAGCCAAGTTTTGTTAAATTGGATTAGCCGGCTGCAAGTCTCGGACTACAAACTCTGCCCACACCTCTAGAACCGAGCCGCCGCGGCACTGCGGGACATGCCACCGTCTACCGCAGTAATCACGCGGCCGCGCAGATTATTCCCATACGTCTTGTCCATCACCGCTGGCCTCCAACCCCGCCTACATGGTGAATTAGATCAGCCACGAGCCGGGCAAGCCTTTCGACTAAGGTTGGGTGGGGGGACACGCTTTGATTCCTTCGTGTTCGACGCATGTCGTTGCCCCAGCCGCCTGTATTGTGCTGCACGCGTCCGTCAAACGAAGCCGACTGCCATACCAGCCAGCGCAGCGCCGGCGCGCAGGTCTACGTCAGTTTCGGCGGCACATCTCTCCATCAGATGCAGCCACAGCGTGCGGATCGTCACTTCGCGTCCGGTCGACCGCATCGCTGCCTCCGTGCGCTCCAGCAGCGCCAGCACGCGCAGCTCGGCGCCTTCGTCGAACAGGTATTGCGTGCGCCAGGCGGCGCGGCGAACGGCTGGCAGGTCGGCCAAGGCGCGACGGGGCGGGCGTTCATAGGCAGCGACGGGCTCGGAAGCAGACATGCAGGTTTGTAGCGAGCGGCCGGCAGCGGGGATAGCAGCGGACCTTCTCGCCCGCCGCACGCCGTGCAAGCGTGGTCGCATGGTTTACCGGTTCGCCTTCGCCGTTGCTGTCCTGGCTCATGTTCCTGCCAAGGCGCAGCCCAGCACCTTCAACGCGATCGCCATCGACAGCGACGTGGCTGGCGCGCCAGGGGACGGCAGCTACGGTCTCGGGCAGGGCGCGACGGTTGCGGAGGCAGCACGCATCGCCATGAGCAACTGCCGGTTGGGCGGACATGGGCTTGCGAGGTGAAGGTCACCTTCCAGCGGTGTGCGGCTTACGCTGCATCGCGGGTGACGTCAGGGGTGGGCACCGGACCCAGCGTGCCCGATGCGGTGGATCAAGCGCGCACCACGTGTGGCGACGCGTCATGCCGGCTCGTCGTAGCCGACTGCGTGGCATCATCCCTGCTACCGCCCCGGTGAAGCGGACGAACGCCGCAGGGCCGCTGCGACCCCGCCTCTGCCCTCGCCCTTCCCGGCCACCTGCGCTCATGCGACCGTCGCGGGATGCGAATAACTGTTCTCGCCTTAGCAATCCCGTTCACAGTGGCGGTGGGCGCCCGAGCCGCCGATCTCACCACAACGGAGCGCGACCAAATCGTCGCGCATGTGCGATCATGCTGGCCCCACAGCGAAGGCGCGATCCCAGCTGATACCCGCGTTGCCATATCCATCGTAACAGAAGCAGACGGCACGGCTCTCGATGCCACCGGCGTGGTATCCGCGTCCAGCATCCTGGCCGGCGGATACGGCGCTGCACAACGCGCTCTGTCCGCTCAAGCGCGACAGGCGGTGCTTGATCCAAAATGCAGATTGCTGCCCATGCCCGCCCGGCTGCTTAGACATCGGCAAAGTTTCACGCTGACGTTCGGACCTTGATCGCCTCGTCGAGCGACTGAAATGCGAGTGATCAGCTTCGGCCCCCTGTAGGGGACTATAAAGTAAACAACTGGTCACCCACTGTAACTGAACGCTGATTCTGGCCTTCTTCTGCCTCGAAACCGAATCTGTGTCACAGGCCTGTAGCACAGACCGCCTCGGATGCCACGCCCAGGAGAGTGAATTCCTGTCCGTCCAAGGTGCGGTAAACAGACGAACGGCTCCGCTGCTGCGGGCTGGCGGCTTTGCAATACGGCTGGCTCCTGAGGCAGGCGTGCCTCGACGGGCCGGGTGGAGGTGGGATGCTGATTCCAGGGGCCGGTGGCTTCTCTGCAGGAACGCCGGGCAGGCCGATGGCTCGGGAGGTGCTCGCCCCCTGGCTGGTCGACCTTACCGGGCGTCCGATTTACGTGCCGGTGCCAATCTGGCCCGTATTCCGGCGCACAAGTCGTGCCGGTGCCTCAGTCGCGCCAACCCTGGTGGCGGCCGTGCCCGGCACGCCTTGGACAATCGAGCCGGGCGCGCTCAGCCACATCTACAACCGGCATTCCGACGGTGCCCGAACTCGCGCACTTGCGGAGGTGGCGGCTGACCCGTTGCGGCTGACGCGGTATACGACGACCGGCTACTTCTTCCCGCAATACTCGACGATGCCGGCCATCATTGGGCTTCTGTCAGACATATACGACGCGGTCGGCCCTGATGACATCAGCCCGAACAGGTTCGGTGACTTGGCGGTCGTGGCGGGTGCTCTATACGCCCAGGAAACCACGATGAAGCAGACGATCCCCATCCTTATCGGCCTGAACGGCCTCCATGGCAGCCCGACGAATCAGGCCGTGGTGCTGCTAAAATCGAATAACTCGGTCAGTACCATGTATCCGGTCGGCAACGTGCGACCCTACGTGCCATGACACGGCTTACATCCCTGTCGATACCCGGCTTCGACGCAGCCAGGGAGGTCGTCGTCGACTTCGACATGGACGGCCTCGGACGCCATGTAGCGGTTCTCAGGAGTGCAGACGGCACGCGGGCGGTGACGGAGCAAGGCGAACTCAGCCTGCCGCCCAAGGCGGCGCACCGGGTCGGCACGGCTCGGCTGCTACCCGGTGACCGCGTCCTGGTCGACCCCGTGGCACCTGTTACCGATGCGGCCAGCGAGAGCTGCGGCATCGTCTCGGCTGACTGTTTCGAGGTGGGCTCCTTCGGGGTGCCGCATGACATGTTCACCGCCGGGGACTGGGCCTTCACGACCTATGACGAGACTACAATGCTGTCCGTCAGGGAGCCGTCGTTCGAGGCAGACGTCGTCACCGTATTCAGTGGCGCGAGCGGCTGCCGCCTGTTCGGATTATCCGATATCCTGGCCCGCCGTAGGGAGGAGCCGGATGCCTACGCGGTGACCGCCGGCTGCGCCACGCGGGCCGGCGAGTTCACCTTTGTCGCGTTCGGCTCGGTGTGGCTTTGGACGCTCAATGCCGGCAGCCGCACCTACCGTGCCGTGCAGCCGCAGGTGACGTTCGAGGACTCCGAGGAGGTCGAGGCGCTGGCGGTGGATGGTCCTGCGGCCGTACTGATGTTCGCTCGCCGGGACGGCCTGGAGCTTGCCTGGGCAGACCGTGGAACGGGTGAATGCCTGCGGCGAGAAAGCGTTCCGCTCGCCACCCTGGCCGACTACGTGGAGGAGCCGGTCTGGCAGCGGCCGGCCGGCAACTGGGGATTGAACGCCCGGGTGCGCGGCATGGACGGAGGGCGGTTCCTCCTATATCTACCGCGACGGGTTCTGCTGCTGGAAACGACTGCGACGGTCACTGCCTGACTGCGGTACGTGGTGGGACGATTATTGTAGAAAACCAGTCCAGTGCTCCTGCCCTTGTGCACCCTTCTCGGCCCGCAGCTGGGATAGCGGCTGTTTGCGATCGGGAGAGCAACTGAACTGGCCGCAGCTGACATTGCTCGTCGCTAGAGCACGTCCTCATCGAGCCGAGTCGAGACGCTGCCCGACGCGGCCGTGATCTGATTCACCGTGTTTGCTGGGTTGGAGGCCAGCGGTGATGGCCAATGCATACGGGGATGATCTACGCCGTCGGGTGATCGCAGCTGTGGATGGCGGGATGTGGCGTAGCGCCGCGATCTTCATCGACGAGAGCGGGGCCAACACCAAGATGGCTCGGCTGCGCGGACGGGCACCGCGTGGCGAGCGCTGCCGGGCCGCGGTGCCCGTCCGCTCACTGGAAGACGACGACTTTGTGGGCGCGCTGCGCCTGCACGGCATGACTGCGCCCATGGTGCTGGACGGCCCGATGAACGGGCCGGCCTTCCTGGCCTATGTCGAGCAGGTGCTGGTGCCCACGCTGGCACCGGGCGAGACGGTGATCATGGACAATGCCAATGCCCATGCGGCTGCTTGGACATCGGCAAAGTTTCGCGTTGACGTTCGGTCCTTGACCGCCTCGTCACGCAACTGAAACGTTGGCGATCAGCTTTGGCGTCCCGTAGGGGATTCGAACCCCTGTTACCGCCGTGAGAGGGCGGTGTCCTAGGCCTCTAGACGAACAGGACGTGGCCGGGCGCTGCCTTAGGACGAACGGGGCGGCTTCGCAAGCCTGTCTGTCGCGGATTGCCGGGCAAGGGCGGCGGCGCGTCGCCCGGTGCGGCAGGCGTCGGAGCAATAACGGACCTCGGCCCAATTCCGTGCCCATTTGCGCCGCCAGGTGAACGGGCGGCCGCAGGCGGCGCAGGGCTTTTGCGGCAGGTCGGGCCGGATCACCGCGCCAAACCGATCCGGCCCACCACCTGGCCCGACCGCGGGTCCAGCAGCAGGGTGCGGTCCGGGCCGCCGCCTTGCAGCAGGATGGCCAGCCGGTCGCCGGTCGAGCCCAACGCCACCATGTGCGTCCCCGCTGGCTCATCCAGCACGAGTGCGGCCTGTGCCGCCGGTGCGGACAAGCGCCGCACCACCGTGATCGCGAGCGTGGCCACGCCGAGCACGATCAGCACCCCCATCACGATCACCGCCGTCAGCATCGCCTTCATGTGCACCTCATCTCGCCTCGCCTGCCCCGGCACGCTATGTCGGCTGCCATGAGCGATCCGCCAAATGGCGCCTGGAGCCTCCTCGCCGGGCCGGCGGATGCCGGGCTTCGATTGGACCGGTTCCTCACGGACCGAATCGGCGCCTTGTCCCGCTCCCGCATCAAAAGCCTGATCCAGGACGGACATGCCCGGACGGAGGACCAGGTCACCACCGACCCGGCGGCTTTGGTGCACCCGGGCTGGCGATACGTCGTGCAGCCGCCGCCTCCCCTGCCTGCCCGACCGCAGCCGCAGGCGATCCCGCTGGCCATCCTGTTCGAGGATGCCGACCTGCTGGTGCTGGACAAGCCGGCCGGGCTGGTCGTGCACCCGGCGGCGGGCAACCAGGACGGCACGCTGGTCAACGCGCTGCTGGCGCATTGCGGCGACAGCCTGCCCGGCATCGGTGGCGAGAAGCGGCCCGGCATCGTGCATCGCCTGGACAAGGACACGTCCGGCGTGATGGTGGTCGCCAAGACCGACTCGGCCATGGCCGCCTTGGCGGAGGCATTCGCCACCCGCAACTTGGAGCGGTCATACCTCGCGCTGTGCTGGGGCGTGCCGTCACCGGTGGCGGGGGAGATCGAGGGCGCCATCGGGCGTGATCCCCGTGACCGCAAACGCATGGCCGTGGTCGCCCGCGGCGGCAAGGCGGCGCTCACCCGGTATCGCGTGGCGAAGACGTGGCACGGCGCGGCGACCCTGGCCGAATGCCGGTTGGCCACCGGGCGGACCCATCAGATCCGGGTGCACCTGGCGCATGCCAAGCACCCGATCGTCGGGGACCCAGTCTATCTTCGCCGGGTTCCGGCACATGCCAAGCTGCTCCCCCTCGCCGCGCGGGAGCAGTTGCTGGCCTTTCCCCGGCAGGCGCTGCATGCGGCCGTGCTTGGGTTTCGTCATCCTCGCACGGGGGCGGATTTGCGGTTCGAGACGCCGCCGCCGGAGGATTTCCACCGTCTGCTCGTCGCCCTGGCGGCGTCACTGCAACCGCGACAGTTGCAATAATCTTGACTGGACCAGCGCGGTCCTGTATAACCTTGGACATGGATGCGCATCGCGCGGCGCCATTCTGTTGATCGCTGCCTCTGCGGGGGGTGATCGCCAGGACGTGAGGGGCCGGACTCGCATCAGCGCTTGGCCTGCACTGCAACCGGGATCAACCTTCGCCGTATTGGGTAGGTGTCCGGAGTGCGGACAAAAGGAGTCTATCATGGCTGCTGCTGTGATCAACGTCGCGCCTGAGGGCAATCTGTCTCGCTACCTTCAGGAAATCCGCAAGTTTCCGATGCTTGCTCCCGATGAGGAGCTGTCGCTGTCCAAGGCGTGGCGCGACAGTGAGGATATGGATGCGGCGCATAAGCTTGTCACCTCCCACCTGCGGCTCGTCGCGAAAATAGCCATGGGCTATCGCGGCTACGGCTTGCCGGTTGGTGAGCTGATCAGCGAAGGCAATGTCGGGATGATGCAGGCGGTGAAGCGGTTCGATCCGGACCGTGGCTTCCGTTTGGCGACCTACGCCATGTGGTGGATCCGCGCCGCGATCCAGGAATACATCCTGCATAGTTGGTCCCTGGTGAAGATGGGCACGACCGCTGCGCAGAAGAAGCTGTTCTTCAACCTGCGTCGGCTGAAGGGCCAGATGCAGGCCATCGAGGACGGCGATCTGAAGCCGGAACACGTGGCGAAGATCTCCCGCGTGTTGCAGGTCCCGGAGCAGGACGTGGTGAGCATGAACCGCCGCCTGGCCGCACCCGACCACAGCCTGAACGCACCCGTGCGGGCGGACAGCGAGGGCGAGTGGCAGGACTGGTTGGTCGACGATGCGCAAAGCCAGGAAGCTGACCTGGCCGACCGGGAGGAGTTGTCCGGCCGCAAGGCACTCCTGGGCAGCGCCTTGAAGACGTTGAACGAGCGTGAGCGTCACATCCTGATCGAGCGTCGCTTGAAGGACAATCCGACCACACTGGAAGAGCTTTCGCAGCAATATTCCATCTCGCGGGAGCGCGTGCGGCAGATCGAGGTTCGTGCGTTCGAAAAGCTGCAGAAGTCGATGAAGCAGCAAGTTGTCGAGCAGCGCCTGTCGTTGCCTATGGCGGCCTAGCAACAAGACCGACTTCTGGCGAGCGGGTCAGCGTTCAGCTCTCCGCCGCGTCCGCCCACTCGGCTGCCAACGCTTCGCGCTCCTTCTTCAGGGCGCGAAGCGTTCTGTTTGACTTGGCATTCAGCGCAAATTGCGTGGCCAGTTCAGTTACCTGGGCGATGGACCAACCAGCGCCGCTGGCAACCCACGATAAGAGCGGACGGGTTGGGTCGCCCAGCAGATCCAACGCAGCGTCCAGCGACCCGCCTTGCTCCCACAGCAACCGGAGCGGCATGAATACCGTGGCGGCGCCCATCATGATCATGGCCCTGGCAATTGGCCGGGTTCGTCCCTGCGCCGTGGCATAGGTTATGAAACCGGGGCCGAGCAGAATGGCCAGCAGCACCGCCGTGCCCGGCGCCACTGCAGCGGCCACACCGCACACCACTCCTTGCAGCCAGAACCACGAACGGCGTGGGGGTGCTGCGGCAGCCGCTTTAGCCATCAGCCAAACGTCGCCAGGGCGAGCGCGATTACGCAGGACAGCAGCCCCACGCCGTCAGCCACTTCCTGGCTGACGCGACGCGCTTGCAGCACCCGGCCGTGCGCCAGGCTTTCCCACTGCGCCAGGTTCTGATCGATCACCGCCAAGCGTTCCTGAGCAGCCGAGAAGCCCGACTCGTCGCCGGACAATTCCTCCTCGTCGTCCAACACCGCGACGATCTGCGGCAACTGCCCTGCCTGCGCCAAGGAGGCGAGCCGCTGTGCCAGCCGCTCCCGTCGGGACCGGCTGCTGAACCGCTGCAACAGCGGTTCCACAGCAGCCACCGCCCATTGGCTGAGGAACGGCAGCTCCGAGGTGGAAAGCTTCTGCTGCAATCGTGCCAGCAGGCGGAGCTGGGACATGAAGTCGGTCGCGGTCAACGCGCCGGCAAGGCGGCTGAGATCAACGTCCAGCCGCTCGTCGCGCCGCGCCTCGATGAACACGGCGACCTGGCGATCAACCAGGGGGCGGTCGCCCCGTGGCGCCCGGGCGGCGTTGGCTTCCAGGGCCGGCAGCAGATCCGGCAGGCGAATGGCCCAAGCCTGACCCGTCGCCGGCGACTCGCACGGCATCAGTGGGTTGAGGTGGTAGGCCAAGCGCCACGCGCCCGTGCCGCTGCGGCCGCCTGCGAACCAGTGCCGCGTTTCCAGACTTTCCAGCCGCGCCACGGCCGCGTCCTGCACACCCTCCCGCCGCTCGTCCCAGGCCGCGGTCACGTGCGAGGTGACGATCTCCGCCAGCAAGTCCGCCTGGTCGGGCGCATGGTTCAACGCGTGGTCCAGCGCGCTGCCCAGCCCGTCCGGCCATATCGGCAGGCGCCGCCACACCAGCGGCGCGGCCGGGTCCAGGATGGCGATCGTCCGGGTCAGGAGCAACGCGTCCGCCCGGCCATCCGCCGCCAGCACCTCCGCCTCGCGCAGGCGGACGGCTTCGTCGATCAGCGCCGCTGCCGCCACGTCGCCCACGCCCCGGCGCAGCCAACGGTCGATGGTGCCGTTGCGCAGCATGGGGCCGGCGATCTCCGGCGAGCGGATCATGGTGTGGGCCAACATGCGCCCGGTCCAGGCCAACTGCCCGCCCACGTCCAGCGGGCGTTGCGCGCGGCGGGGCGGACGGGCCGCGATCCGACGCGCCCGGGCGGCCGCCGGGTTGGCGAGCAGCGCCGGCGACGGCCGATGCTCCGGATCGTCCGCCAGCATGCCGCGTACCAAATCCACCAAGCCGGACGGCAGCCGGTGGTCGCCGACCAGGGCGGCGTAGCTGCCCACGTCCAGCTTGTTGCGCAGCACCTCCTCGTCCGGCACGCCTTCCACCGGGTTCTTGCCCAAGGCGAGCATCACCATCAGGGCGCCCAGGGCATACACGTCGTCGGCGATCCGCCCGTCGCCCCGGCCCGTTGGCAGGCACACCGCGGAATACGGTGGCTCCATCCAGCTCGGCTGGTGGCACGCGGGCGGCGCGGCCCAGGCGCAGCCAAGCGTCACCGGCGTGCGCGGCGCCGCCTGGAACAAATTGTCGGCGCGGATGGCGCGATGCGTGACGTCGCGGTCCTGCAACTCCCCCAAGGCGAGCGCCATGGGCTTGAGCACGAAATCCGTCAGGTCCGCTTCGGGCCACGGCCGCAGGGTCGCCAGCAGCGAGGGGCCCGGCGGCGCTGGGCATATGATGAAGTAGCCGATCTCGCCCGACGGCATTGCCGCCTGCCCGTGTGCCAAGGGCGGCAGGATGTGGGAGGTGGCGAAACCCACCATGGCGCTCAAGGTCCGGACGCGAACCGAGAAACCGCGGCGGACCGACACGGCCATGTATCCGCCCACGTTGCTGCGATGCGCCGCGAACGCCGTCAGCGGGGCGGCCACGTTGGCGAGCGGCTGGGCGAAGTCGATCGTGTAAAGGCCGCCGATCAGCCCGGCGGCGGCCTCCTTGGGAGTATTTGCCATTTTGGCGTGCCCGACCTTTGCACGGCCATCATGGCGGCTGAGAGGTTAACCAGAGGTTTGCGAATCCGGCGGTCAGCCCTCGAACGGATCGCGCATGAGGATGGTGTCGTCACGCTCCGGGCTGGTGGACAGCAGGGTCACCGGCGCCTCCACCAGCTCCTCGATGCGGCGGACGTATTTGATGGCCTGGGCCGGCAACTCGCCCCACGACCGCGCGCCGCGGGTCGAGCCGGACCAGCCCTCGACCGTCTCGAAGATCGGCCGGGCGGCGGCCTGCGCGCCTTGTGCGGCCGGGAAGCTGCGCACCGTCCGGCCCGCCACCTCGTAGCCCGTGCAGATCCGCAACTCCGGCAGGCCGTCCAACACGTCCAGCTTGGTCAGGGCCAGGCCGCTGATGCCGCCGACCTTCACGGCCTGCCGCACCATCGCCGCGTCGAACCAACCGCAGCGGCGCGGGCGGCCGGTCACGGTGCCGAACTCGTGCCCGCGTTCGCCCAGCTTGCGCCCGATCTCGTCGTTCAACTCGGTCGGGAACGGGCCGCTGCCGACGCGGGTGCAATACGCCTTGGCGATGCCCAGCACGAAGCCGATGGCGGACGGTGCCATGCCGGAGCCGCTGGCCGCGGTGGCGGCAATCGTGTTGCTGCTGGTGACGAAGGGGTAGGTGCCGTGGTCGACGTCCAGCATCACCGCCTGCGCGCCCTCGAACAGGATGCGCTGGCCGGCGCGCCGGGCCTCGTCCAGGCGTTCCCACACCGGCTCGACATGCGGCAGGATACGCGGCGCCAGCGCCAGCAGGTCGTCCAGCAACTGCCGCTTTTCGAACGTTTCGGCGCCCAGGCCGCGCAGCAGCGTGTTGTGGTGCAGCAGCAGCTCGTCCAGCTTGTCGGACAGGGTGTCCGGCTCGGCCAGGTCGCAGGCCCGGATGGCCCGCCGTGCGACCTTGTCCTCGTAGGCCGGGCCGATGCCGCGGCCGGTGGTGCCGATCTTGCGCTCGCCGCGCGCCGCTTCCCGGGCGCGGTCCAGTGCCGCGTGCAGCGGCAGGATCAACGGCGCGTTGTCGGCCAGGCGCAGATTGGCCGGGGACACGTCCAGGCCCTGTGCCCGCACTCGGTCCATTTCCGCCAGCAACGCCACGGGATCGACCACCACGCCGTTGCCGATCACGCCCAGCTTGCCGCGCACCAGGCCGGACGGCAGCAGGCTCAGCCGATACGTCTGATTGCCCACCACCAGGGTGTGCCCGGCATTGTGCCCGCCCTGGAAGCGCACGACGATGTCCGCGCGGCTAGCCAGCCAGTCCACCACCTTGCCCTTGCCCTCGTCACCCCACTGGGCGCCGATCACCGTCACGTTTGCCATGGTTTATGCGTGTCCTAAGAGTGGGCTGGCGCCGCTGGGATCGCCTCGGCCACGCCGTTTCGCAGGATATGCGTGCAGCGCAGCCGTGCGGCCTCGGCTGCCGGGTCATCGACCGGGTCCAGCGCGGCCACGGTGGCGTAGCCGTCGGTTCGTAGCCGTGCCGCGGCGGCGTGGTCCTGTCCCACCGGCACGAACACCCGCGCCGGCATGCGCGGCGGGGGGCAGGCGCGCAGCACGGCATCCGGGTACAGGGTCAGGCCGGTCGCCGGCTCCTCGCCGCATTGGTAACGGCCGCCGCGCCCGAGCACCTCGTGCCGGCCCGGGGCGTACACGGCGGTGCAGACGCCGGTGTGGTACGGCAGGTCGCGGAACTCCAGCGGATCGACGGTGAGCTTCAGCGACGGCGCGCGGGCCTGGATCGCCCGCACGGTGTCCGCCAGGCGCTGGCACAGCGTGGCGGAGCGTGGCGGCAGCGCCAAACGCTCCACCTGGGCCAGTGCCGGGCCGGCCAGTCCGGCTGCCAGCAGCAGCTCGCTCAACGTGTCGGCCATGCGCCCGCCATGCTGGACGACGGATGCCACGTCCTTGCGGTCCAGCGCGCGCAGCAGCAACTGCCGGGCCGGGCCGGTCAACCCCGCCTCGTCCAGCAGGGTCGGCGCGAGCCGCGGCAAGGTGAGGTCGAAGCTGATGCGCGCCAGGCCGAGCGCGGCCAGGGCCTCGGCCGCCACCAGCACCATCTCCGCGTCCGCCGCCAGGCTGTCGCAGCCGATCAGTTCGATGCCCGCCTGGGCGACCTGGCGGTCGGGCGCGATCTGGTTGCCCCGCACCAGCAGGCATTGCCCGGCATAGCTCAACCGCAGCGGCCGCGGCGCACCCGCCAGGCGCGTGGTGGCGATGCGCGCGACCTGCGGCGTCATGTCGGCGCGCACGCCCATCATGCGGTGCGAATCCGGGTCCATCAGCCGGAAGATCTGGTCCGCCATGGCCGAGCCGGCGCCGGCCAGCAGACCGTCCTCGAACTCCAGCAGCGGCGGCTTGATCCTCTCGTAGCCATGGGCGGCGAACACGCCCATCACCACCTCGACCGCCGCAGCCTCGGTTTCCGCGTCCGGCGGCAGCAGGTCACGCAGCCCGGCGGGCAGCAGGGCCGGGTTGTTGATGGTATCGGGCAAGGTGTCGGGCATGGCGGCCTGGCTATATCATCGCCGACACGGGGGCAGAAGCAGCGGCGTACGCCCAATCGAGCCAGGGCAGCAATGCCTCAATATCGGCCAGCTCTACCGTGGCGCCGCCCCAAATCCGCAGGCCCGGTGGCGCGTCGCGGTAGCTGGCGATGTCATGGGCGATGCCCGCCGCGTCCAGCAGCGCCACCATCTGCGGGGCCCATTCATCCACCCGCAAACAGATGGAGGTGGGGGAGCGCGTCGCCGGATCGGCCGCCAGAAAGCTGACCCATGGCGTTTCCGCCACCCAGGCCGCCACCCGCGCCAAATTGGCCTCGGCCCGCGCCACCAGTCCGGGCAAGCCGCCCTGCCCTTCCGCCCAGCGCAACCCGTCCAGCGCGTCGGCCACGCACAGCATGGATGGCGTGTTGATGGTATCGCCGCGGAAGATGCCGGGCGTGATGCGAAAAATCTTCGGCACCGGCCAGGCCGGGCTGTGCTGTGCCAGCCGGGCCAGGGCGCGCGGCGACAGCGCCAGCATGCCGTGCCCGGCCTCACCACCCAGCGCCTTTTGCCAGGACCAGGTGACGACATCCAACCGGTCCCACGGCAAGGCCATGGCGAAAGCGGCGGAGGTCGCGTCGCACACCACCAGCCCGTCGCCGCGCCGCAGCCATGCACCGTCCGTCAGCCGTACGCCGGAGGTGGTGCCGTTCCAGGCGAGCACCAGATCATGCGCCGGGTCGACGGCATCGAGGTCGGGCAGATGGCCATACTCCGCGGCCAGCGTGCGCACGCCGGGCACGCGAAGCTGCTCCGTGATGTCGGCGGCCCATTGCGCGGAAAAGCTTTCGAACGCCAACACGTCCACCGGCCGCGGCCCCAGCAGCGACCACAGCGCCATTTCCACCGCCCCGGTGTCGGAGGCAGGGACGATGCCCAGCTTCCAATCCGCCGGCATGCCCAGCAGGGCGGCCGACCGGTCGATCACCTCGGCCAGCGCCGCGCGGGCGGCGGGCGCGCGGTGACTGCGCCCCAGCAGCGCCGTATCCAGCGCGGACGCCTGCCAGCCCGGGCGCTTGGCACACGGGCCGGACGAGAAGCACGGGTTGGCGGGGCGCAAGGCTGGCTTGATCATCACGCCGCCAGTATAGCGGCCCGCCGGCGCAGGCGCACCTCCGCCCCCAGGCGGATCAGTAGGTGATGGTCGCCGTCACCGTGTCCGTGTACAGGCCGGGCGCCACGACCTGGTTGGCCGGGATCTGACCGTATACCGTCAGCACCTGGGCCAACCCGTTGCCGGTGCCGGCCAGCGTGTTGGTGCCGACCGTGTTGCCCCATGCGGCCGTGTGGCCGGAATCCGAGTACAGCCCGTACGCCAACTGGCTGGTGTTGAACGTCATCCGGCGTTGCGTCACGGTCGCGCCGCTGCCCTGCCCCACGTCCAGCCCGACCGAGTAGGTTGTTCCCACCGTGCAAACCACGGACAGGGTGGTCGTGGCACTCACCGCCGCGGCGCTGTAGTTGCCGAAGGCGAGCGGCAAGGCGGTCAGGCTGCAAAACGACAGCACCGTCGCGCTCACGGCGATGCTGGACGTGGCCGTCGCGGCGCTGGCCGCTGGCGCGTGCGCCCCCAGCAGCAACGCGGCCGCCAAGCCGCCCCCGCCCATCTTCCAAATCCGCCGCATCCCGTTTTCCCTTGTCCGAGTGAAGTCGAATTGCGCCTGTTTTGGGTGCGATGCCGGCATGATGCCGTAAACAAGCAAAGAGAAGGCTTCCCGGCCGAAGTAATGGATGAATGAAACCGTGAAGATGTTGATCAGTACGTTAGCAACACGGTGACGGTGTCGCCGTACAGCCCCGGCGCCACGCGCAATCCCGCCGGGATCACGCCATAGGCGGTGTAGCTGCGGACCACGGGGGTGACGACGCTCAGCACGTAGCTGTCCGTCGCGGTCAGGGAGCCGGCGGTGCCGTCGCCCCAAACCTGCGTGTGCGCGGCGTCGCGATACAGTTGATACGGCAGGCCGGCAGCGCCGCTGCTCATGCTGCGCGCGCCGACGCCGCCCGTCCCGCCGCCCAGCCCGATCGTGTAGGACACCAGGAGGGACACCGCGGCCTGGCAGGTGACCGTCAGGCTCGCCGTGCTGGTGGTCGCCACGCCGCTGAACGGGTTGTAGGAACCGAACGCTTCCCCCGTCGCGGTCACCGCGCAAACCTGGCCGTAAGCCGGCCTCGCAAGCATCACCAGCACGATGGCCGCGATTGCCTTCATGACGCGGCCTTGTCCAGGCAGGCGAGCGGGCCGAGCGTCGCCAGGCTGCCGGGGTGCGGCCGAAACGCGAACCGCACGGCGCAGGCGGCGCCGTCCTGCCGGGTGACGGTCAACAGGTTGCTTTCCGCCAGCCCGGTGACGAAGGCCTCGCCGTCGAAGCCGACCGTGGTGGCGCTCCCCGTCGCCCTCAGCACCGCGCGGCTGCCCACCGCCAGCGGCTTGCCGGCCGCGTCCACCAGCCGCAACAGGGCGCCCTGCGTTTGTTGCAGGGGGAAGTGCACGACCACGCCGGAGCGGTCCTGCGGCCGCACGATCTGGGTTGGCGTGGCCAAGGACGCGTCCGGCGGCACGTCGCGCGCGTCGATGTCCAGCCGGTTCGCCTCGAACGAGCGCAAATTGGTCACCAGCCGCATGCCCGACCCGTCGGTTTGCCCGGCCGGGCGGTTTTCTTGCAGCACGTGGATGCCGGGCACGCCCGACGTATCCACCACGGCGAAGCTGTCATAGATGGCGTTGGCGGCGAACAACCGGCCGGCCGCCGCCACCACCGCCCCCTGCGCCGAAGCGCGATACGCCGTCTGCCCCGCCGCCCGGTCGACGCCGACATCCAGCAACGCGGCCTCGCTGCGGTATTGCAGGTCGCCCGTTTCGCGGACCGGGCGGCCGACGGAAGACGCCAGTTGGTAGCCGTAATCGCCGATGTCGGCCGCGGATCGGCTCGCCTGCACCGTGCCGAAGGACTGGCCGCCCCCCGTCGTGCCGCTGGCCGCCACGGCGTCGCGGCCGCCCAGCGGGATGCTGATACCCACCACCGCCCCCATGCTGTGGCGCTGCGAAACATCGGCGAAGGCGGACACGTACAGAAAGGCGCGGTCATTCAGCACCGAGCGGGAGTAGCTGGCGGACAGCAGCGTCGTGCGGGCCGCCGGCGCCAGCGCATAGACGGGCGACGTGCGGAAATCGGCATAGCCGGCCGCGAAGGACGCGCGTCGGACATCCAGGGACAACGCGTTGCGGCGGATCATCGTGAACTGGATGCCGAACGCCCCGGCGCGGCCCAGCGACCAGCCGGCCCCGGCCCGCGCGGTCAGCCGCGGCGCCGTGTCGCCCAACGACGCCGCCAGGTCGCGATACCCGGCGCTGGCCACCTGCACGGAGGCGGTCAGGCTGAAGCCCGCCGAAATGCGCTCGAAACCGGCATAGGCCAGTCCGCCGCCACGGCCATGCGCGGTGCTGAACGCGGCGCTGAACGACAGCACCCCCAGCCCGGCCGCCGCCACGCTGGCGCCCGCACCACCGTTCGCCACGGCCGGCGACGCTTCGGCATGGGCTTCGGCGGTCAGCCAGTCCGCCAGGCCGCGGCGATAGCTGCCGGACCCGGCGACGCTGCGATACGCGTCGCTCAGCACCCCATACGCCGTCCGCACGGAGCCGAGTTCGGCGGAAAAGGCGCTCAGCCCGCGGGCCAGCATGGTGTTGCTGGCGTAGAACGGCAGCGTTTGCGTCACCTGCTGGCCGAGCGCGTCCGTGATCGCCACCGACACGCTGCCGGCGCCGGTCACCACCGGCAACTGCCGCAGCTCGAACGGGCCGGGCGGGACGTCGCGCGACAACAACTGCACGCCGTTGACCAGCACGTCCACGCTGGACGGCACGGCGACGGTGCCGGCAATGGTCGGTACGGGAAAGGTCACCAGGTCCGCGCGCAAGGAGAAATCCGTGGTGACCTGCAGTCCGCCCAGCCGGATCGGCCGCGTCCAGGCCAGGCCCCCGGTGATCACGTCGCCGACACGGAAGCGGCGCAGCGTGTCCGGGTCGGAATAGCTGTAGGTGGAGTCCAGCCGGGTCACGCTGCGCACGCCCACGGCACGGCCGCCCTGCGCGATCAACCCGGTGCTGGCGACGCCGAACGGGCTGAAGATGCGGGCATCCAACTGCCCCTGCACCACCGCATGCCCGCCCGCGCCGGTCGCCACGACGTTGTAGTTGAGCACGCCGCCCGTGTCGCTTTGCGCTGCCGCCAGCACCGGGCCGCCGGCCGCGCGGCCGATCTCCGTCGGCACCAGGCTTGCCGGCGCGGCGGTGATCTGCACCAGTTGGCGCCGCCCGTCGACGACGTAGCGAATCCCCGGCAGGTCGGACAGCGCTTCGACCGCACTGTCCCCCGCGTCGCCGGCCGGGGGCCGCAGGCCGATCGCCCGCAGTTCCTCCCGGGTGGCAAGCAAGGCGGCGCCGCGCTGCTGGAAGGTGCCGAGCAGGCCGGTGTCGCGGCCGTTGATCACGACGGCCAGCATCAGCGGGCTGCCCGGCGTCACATCCTCCGACCGGGCGACGCGGATCAGCAGCACCAGGCAGGCGCTGATCGCGGCCAGGCCGCGCCGCCGGGACCGGGCCTGCAAGGCGGGCAATCAAGGCGCAGAAACGGGAACGGCGGCGTCGACCCGGCCAGCATCCGACAGCCCGGTCAGGCGCACCACCGTGCCGGCGGCGGGCGCCCCGGGGCCGACGATGCGCCAGGATCGCTCGACCTGCGGCAGGATGTAGGGGTTGCCGTTCGGCACGAGGCTCAGGTGGCGCAGCCCGGCCACCAGCTCCGGCGAAAGCAGCCGCGTGCGGCTGTTGCCCTTGTTGGTGGCGCGCAAGGTCGCGGCCCGGCCGTCGCTGGTGATCCGCCACTCCACGCTGGGCACGGCCCGCCCCGGCGGCTCCAGGAACAGCGGCAAGGACAGCCGCAGGGCGAACTGCACCCCCGTGGTCGCCAGCGAGGACGGAATCTGGTCCACCAGCAGCCGATAGGCTGCTTCCACCGGGCCGGACGATTTGCGCGTGACGATGCGGTAGGTCTGCGTTTCGCCGGCGCCGATCTCGGTGATCGGCGGGCTGACCACGATGTCCTGCGTCGGGCTCAGCCGGTCGGCCTCGCCGGCCTGGTCCCACGCGAACGGCCGCACCTGCACGGTGACGCCGGACCCGCCCGTATTGGTGACCGCGATGGTGGTCGCCATCTGCCCGGACGCGAGCTCCACCACGACGGGCGCCACCTGGACGCCTTGCGCAGCCGCCTGCCCGGCTCCCGCCAAAACCGTCGCCGCGAGGGCGAAAAAGAACAGTGGGTGCATTTTGCGCTCCAGACCTCTTTTGAGACCGGAGCGGAGCAATACACAGGAGACATTGCCCGCTGGTGTGGGGCCGTTAAGGGAGCCGTGACTTCGTACTAATGCGGCTTAGGACTTCATCGACGTATCACGGGCTGCAGTGGATTTCCCGAACCTACACTCAGACCTGACGCATGCCTCCGTCCACGCACAATTCGGCCCCCGCGACGAAGCTGGCCTCGTCGCTCAAAAGGAACAGCGCGGCCGCTGCCACCTCTCCAGGCCGGGCCATGCGGCCGAGCGGGATCGGTGCCACCAGGGCAGCGCGCGCTTCGTCCGGCACCGCGGCCATCATGTCCGTGTCGGTCGGGCCGGGCGCCACGACGTTGACCCGGATGCCGCGCGGCGCCAGCTCCGCGGTCCAGGTGCGCGCATAGGATCGCAAGGCCGCCTTGGTGGCCGCATAGGTGCCGTATGAAGGTATGCCCGCCACATCGGCGATCGACCCCACGAGCACCACGGAACCGCCATCGCTCATCGTGCCGAGCGCTGCCTGCAACGCGAACACAGGCCCACGGACGTTGACCGCGAAGTGGCGGTCGAAATGCTCGGGCGTTTCGGTTATCAGGGTGGCTGGTTCCGAGATCCCGGCGTTGAGAACGAGTGCGTCCAGGCGGCCGTGCGCCGCTTGTATGATCCCGACGACCCGTTCCATGTCCTCGCGACGGCTGGCATCCGCGACCAGGCCGCGCGCGTCGTTGCCGATTGTCTTGGCGGCCTGTTCGACCGCATCGGCCCGCCGCCCGGTGAGGAAGACCGCGGCGCCTTCCGCCGCCAGCCGTTCCGCAACCGCAAAGCCGATGCCTGATGCGCCGCCGACCACCAGGGCTACCTTGTCCGTCATCCGAGCCATCGCGCTGTCCTTTTCCCAACGATGGCAATGCAGATATACGCCGTGTATCTGCGATCAAGAACGCACTTCAGGTAGCCTAGATATGGCCGACGATACCGAGCTCGAGGCGCTGTCGCTTCGCGTGCTGTCCGACATGGCCCGTGTTCGCCCGGTGCTGGATAAGATCGCCGACAAGTGGACGATCATGATCCTCACGGTGCTTTGCCCAAGGCCGTCGCGCTTCAACGAGATCAAGCGGCGGCTCGACGGCATCACCCACAAGGCGCTTGCGGACACGCTGAAGCGATTGGAGCGGCACGGCTTGATCACCCGGACGGTGCTGCCGACCGCGCCGATCGGCGTGGAATACGCGATCACCCCGCTCGGCCTGTCGCTGCGCGGACCGTTCGAGGCGCTTTGCGACTGGGCGCTTGCCCATGGTGACGCCGTCGCGAAAGCAGGCTCCGCCTACATGCAGGCAAAGGGCGACGTCTAGATGACCGACCGCCGGATCACGCTGTTACGCTGTTGAGCAGCCTAACTTTGATGAGCCCGCAACGCGCCCGGTCAACGCGTTGCGGGGGCGTCGCCTCCGTTGCTCCAATGCCAGTGCGCGTCGCCATTGGGGCGCTCACCCTGGGCAAAGCGGTCGGTGCCCACTTCGATGTAGCCCTCGCGGAGGACGGACTTGTTCACGTAGTTCATGGTGTTGCAGCCCGGCGTCAGCCAGCTTTTCTCCCTTTGCACCACGCAGGTCATCGCCCCGTGCAGCGTGGCGCCGTCCATCGGGACGGTCTCATTCGGCATCAGGCATATGGCCACCCGGAGGTCCGGCAGCCCGGGGCTGCCCTGCGGGCGCGCCGCTTCATCCTGGATGCCGCTCAGCACTGAGCCTGCGGGCCACGTCACGTCGAGCAGCCGCTCCGGCCCGGCCAACGTTCCGACGTCGAGCCAACGGCCAAACCCGGCGATCACGTTGATCCCGATCCGCTGACCAACCGCCAGGCCATGCCCGGCGAAGGCGAAGCTACGGCCCAGCAAACAACTCACGCTGCCATCCGTCGAGAACGAGACATCGCCGGCCCCGCAGGGCACGCCCGCGACCTCGGCCGGGCTGGCCAGGGTGCCCAGGGCCACCGCCTCGTGGTTCGCGACGAACTCACCGACCAGCGGAACGCCGGCGATGACGGTCGGCACCGGCACGGTGCCGTGGTCGATGTCATCCCCGTCCATGAAGACCGTACTGCCGGCCGGAAAATGCACCCCGGCAAGCACGCGTGGGGCCGACAGATGGTAGGTTTCGCTGTATCGCACGTAGGCAAGCAGGATGTTCTCGCACAGTCTCGGCGCGAAAAAGGCAGCCAGGGTCACGACGAGCATCGCCGCATCGACCGTAAGCAGCACCCCCGCCGACAGCCGACGGAGCACCGGCCGGCGGCCAGGTGGCCGCCTGAGCAGCACGATCGCGAAGACAAGCAAGGGGAGTCCGACAACGAGCAGGGCGGCACAGCCGCCAGCGCCGACAACGAACCAGAACAGGCCGGACCATTTCATGCGCGCGCGCCCGTGACGGACGGCGTAACGGCAGCCCTGGTCAACAGGGTCACGTCACGCCTGGAAGCGGGGGCCGTTCGGTTCGCATTGGACATGCCGCATCCTACTCGGCGCGGACGGCAAACCCAGGCTGCCTGGCGGGTGATGCGCCCTGCCGCCTGGACGCCGGCACTTCGCTTTCCACCCCGCGTGGACTGCGGCACAAGGCATTCGTCGGAACGCGAGGGATACATGCAACGGCGCTACGCGACTGCGGACGTGTTCACCACAACGCCTTTGAGCGGCAACCCCGTCGCCGTCGTGCTCAATGCCGAAGGGTTGACGGCGGCGCAGATGCAAGCGCTCGCCGTCGAGTTCAACTACGTCGAAACCACTTTCGTCCTCCCACCTGCCGACCCGCGCCACTCGGCGCATGTGCGGATTTTCACCCCGGATCGCGAGGTGCCGTTCGCCGGACACCCCAACATCGGCACCGCCTTCCTGCTCGCGTCCGAACGGACCAAGGCAGGACGCGCACCACCCGAGCGTTTTGTTTTCGAGGAAGCCGCCGGCCTGGTGGAAATCGACCTGATGCACGAGGACGGGGTGGTCGTCGGTGCGGAGCTGCTTTCGCCACAGCCCCTGGCGCGGCACACGAAGGTCGACCCGGCGGAAGCGGCGGCCTGCCTCGGCCTGGCGGCAGACGATCTGCGCGTGGACGCACACCTCCCGCAGGTGGTGTCCGTAGGCCTGCCCTTCCTGGTCCTCGAACTCGCTTCGCGTGAGGTGCTGCGGCGGGCACGGCCCGATCGCGGCGCGTACGACGCCCTGTTCCCGCTCGACGGTGCGCGCGCGGTCTACGCCTACACGCGGGCAAGTGAGGTGGACGCGGCGGCGCAAGGCTGCGACCTGCACGCGCGCATGTTCACCTCGCGCCTGGTGGAAGACCCCGGCACGGGCAGCGCGACGGCGGCCGTGACCGCACTTCTCGCGGATGTGCGTGGCGCGGCGGTGCGGCTTCGCGTGCGCCAGGGTGAGGACATGGGACGCCCGAGCACGCTGCTGACGCGCAGCGCCGCAACGGCTGGCGCGATCAGGGCACATGTTGGGGGGCGATGCGCCGCCATGTTCAGCGGCGTGTTCGACCTGGATTAGCATCGTTCCGGATGCTTCGGGACTGCCTAACCCCGCAGGCGCCGGAACATGGCGGCCGGGTCGTTGAGAAAGGCGCGGGTGACGCGCACGTGCTCCAGATCGTCCCAGGCCGCCACCTCCAGCGATCCGTCCGTTGCCTGGAGGATGGTGGCGCCGGGCAGCGCCAGCAGGATCGGCGAGTGGGTCGCGATGACGAACTGGCAGCCCTTCGCCACCATGTCCTCGATCATCAGGATCAGCGCCAGCACGCGGCTGGGCGAAAGCGGCGTTTCCGGCTCGTCCAGGAAATACAAGCCGTCCGGCGCCAGCCGCGCGTCCAGCACGCGCAGGAAGGTTTCGCCGTGCGAGCGGGCATCCGGGTCGGCGCCATAGGCCCGCGCCAACTCGCCCTCCTGCCCCTTTGCCATGCCCACCGCCAGCATGCGGCCATAGCCGGGGCGCAGGGTGCGGGCGAACTCCTCGGCGTCGGCCCGCAAGCCCGCCATGTCCCGCGTCACCCGGCCGGTGAAGCCGAACACGTCCTCCGCGCGCAGGAACAGGCGGGTGTACGCCTTGGCGGTTCGGGCGAAGCGGAAGCCCTCGTGGAAGCGCCGGGCGCTGCCCAGCGTGGGGTCGCTAGTCAGCGAGTGGCTGCCGACGGCGGTGGCGTCCATGCCCCAGGCCAGGCCTTCCAGCAGGGTGGACTTGCCGCACCCGTTCTCGCCGACAAGGAAGGTCACCGCCGTGGTCAACCGCAAATCCTGCAGGTTCGCGATCAGCGGCACGGTCCAGGGAAACCCTTCGCCGACATGCCCCGGTCTGCGCTGGACCCGGTCAAGGAACATCAGACGCTCACGAGGTGCCCCAGTGGCCCGTGCCCGGCGCCGATGCCCGGCGCCGCGGCGATCGCCGCCTGCACGTAGTCGCGGGCGCGCAGCACGGCCGCGGGCAGCGCCATCCCCGCCGCCAACCCGGCGGCCACCGCCGTGGCCAGGGTGCAGCCCGTGCCATGGGTGTGGCGAGTGGGCAGACGCGGACGCTCCAGGGTGAGGATGTCGTCCGCCGTGACCAGCAGGTCCACCACCGTGTCGCCTTCGCGGTGGCCGCCCTTCAGCAGCACGGCCGGCGCGCCCAGCGTCAGCAGCGTTTCGGCAGCGCCGTGCATGGCGGCCAGGTCGGGGATGGCGCGGCCGATCAGCACCTCCGCTTCCGGGATGTTGGGCGTCAGCACGGTGGCAAGCGGCAGCAGGAACCGCTTCAGCGCCGCGAGCGCGTCATGGTCCAGCAAGCGGGCGCCGCCGGTGGCGACCATTACCGGGTCCACCACCAGGGGCAGGCGGACCGCGCCGAGCGCCCCGGCCACCAGCTCGATCGTGGCGGCGCTGCCCAACATACCGGTCTTCACCGCGTCGGCGCCGGGGTCGGCCAAGGCAAGCTGGACCTGTTGCAGCACCATCGCGGGCGGAATGGTGTGCACGTCGTGGACATTCCGCGTGTCCTGCGCGGTCACCGCGGTCACCGCGGTGCTGGCATAGGCGCCCAGGGCCATGGCCGTCTTGATGTCCGCCTGGATGCCGGCGCCCCCGCCAGAGTCGGAGCCGGCGATCACCAGCACCCGGGGGATCACGCGGCGCGCGCCTCCGCCACGTGCGCGATCGTTGCGCAAAGCTGGTCGACGATGCTGGTGACCAGGCTTTCGTCCTCGCCTTCCGCCATCACCCGCACCACCGGCTCGGTGCCGCTTTCACGCAGCAGCACGCGGCCCGTCTTGGCCAGGGTCGCTTCCGCCTGCGCCATCGCCGCCCGCACCCGGCTGTCCGCCAGCGGGGAGCCGCCGCTGAACCGCACGCTGCGCAGCCGCTGCGGCAACGGGTCGAACAAGCGCAGCGCCGCGCTGGCCGGGCGGCGCTGTTCCACCAGCACCGCCAGCACCTGCAAGGCGGCGACCAGGCCGTCGCCCGTGGTGGAATAGTCGCCCAGGATGACGTGGCCGGATTGCTCGCCGCCGAGGTTGAGCCCGTCCGCCCGCATCCGCTCCATCACGTAGCGGTCGCCCACGGCGGTGCGGCGCAAGGCCAGCCCCTGCCCTTCGAGGAATCGCTCCAGCCCCAGATTGGACATCACCGTCGCCGCCACCGCGCCGCCACGCAGCCGCCCGGCGCGGTGCAGGTTCACGGCGGCCAGGGCCAGGATCTGGTCGCCGTCCACCAGCCGGCCCCGCTCGTCCGACATCAGCAGGCGGTCGGCATCGCCGTCCAGCGCAAGGCCCAGATCGGCGCCGTGCTCCACCACCGCCCGGCACAGGAACTCCGGCACGGTGGAGCCGCATTCCTTGTTGATGTTGAAGCCGTCCGGCGTGACGCCCAGCGGGATCACCGTCGCCCCCAGCTCCCACAGCACGGTGGGCGCGACCTTGTAGGCGGCGCCGTGGGCGCAATCGATCACGATCTTCAGCCCGTCCAGCGTTTGGCCGCGCGGAAAGGCCGCCTTGGCACTCTCGATATACCGCCCGGCCGCGTCCACCAGGCGGGACGCCCGCCCCAGCGCCGCCGGGGCGGCCATGCGGCCGGACAGGTCGGACGCCATCAGCGCCTCGATCTCCGCTTCCGTCGCGTCCGACAGCTTGAAGCCGTCCGGGCCGAACAGCTTGATGCCATTATCCTCGAACGGATTGTGGCTGGCCGAGATCATCACGCCGAGGTCGGCCCGCATGCTGCGGGTGAGCATGGCGATGGCCGGCGTGGGCAGCGGCCCCACCAGTTGCACGTCCATGCCGACGCCGACGAACCCCGCGACCAAGGCTGGCTCGATCATGTAGCCGGACAGCCGCGTGTCCTTGCCGACCAGCACCTGGTGGCGATGGCTACCACGCTTGAACATGATGCCCGCCGCCTGGCCCAGCCGCAGCGCGGTTTCCGCCGTCATCGGGTCCGTGTTGGCCGTGCCGCGGATCCCGTCGGTGCCGAACAGCCGCCTGCCGTTTACCATTGTATTCGCAACCCGTCACATTCCGTCACAGGGTGGTAGCCGAGCCGGCAAGCGCGGACCAGACCCGCACCGCCTCGGCCGTCACCGCCACGTCATGCACGCGCAGCACGGCCGCGCCCTGCGACACCGCGAACAGCCCGGCTGCCAGCGACCCGGCGACCCGCTGCTTCGGCACGTCACGGCCGCCCAGCGTGCCGATGAACCGCTTGCGCGACACGCCGAGCAGCAGCGGCCGCCCCAGCGCGCGCAGCGGCGCCAGGTTGCGCAGCAGCTCCACGTTGTGCGTGCCGGTCTTGGCAAACCCCACCCCGGGGTCGAGCACGATCTGCGAGCGGTCCACGCCGGCCTGCTCCGCCGCGGCCAAACTGGCGGCCAGCTCGGCTGCCACCTCGGCGCCCACGTCCCGGTAGACCGCCAGGCCGTTCATCGACGCCGGGCTGCCGCGCATGTGCATCAGCACCACCGGGCAGCCCCGCGCCGCGACCAGGCCGGGGGTCGCCGGGTCGTGCCGCAGGCCCGACACGTCGTTGACGATGGTGGCGCCGGCGTCCAACGCGGCTTCCATGGTCTTGGCGTTGCGGGTGTCGACCGAGATTGGCACGCCAACATCGCGCAACCCGGCGATCACCGGCAGGATGCGCGCCTGTTCCTCCGCCGGCGACAGGTCACGGCTGCCCGGTCGGGTCGACTCGCCGCCCACGTCCAGGATGTCGGCGCCGTCCGCCACCATCCGCGTGCCGGCGGCGATGGCGGCACCGGGGTCGAGGTGGTCGCCGCCGTCGCTGAAGCTGTCGGGGGTGACGTTCAGCACCGCCATGACGGCCGGGCGGACGGGAAGGTCCGCCCAGCGCCAGCCCGTCACGCCGGCCGGTAGTTCAATCGCGTGGCCAGCCAGTTGCGCAGTTCGAGCTGGGAGGTGGTATCCGCCAGCACCGCCATCGTGCTGGCCATCGCCGCCGACGCGCCGAGCGGCCGCACGCCAACGGCGTTCGCCTGCTCCTGCACCGTGCCGGAATCGATCGCCTGCGCGCAGGCCCGGCGCCACAGCGCGACCATGGCGGCGGGCGTCATGTGCGGCAAAACCAGCGCGACCTCCAACTCCGCGGCGGCGGCGGTGGCCCGCCAAGCCCGCCGCAGCGGCGTGTCGGCGCGCGCGGCCAACAACTCGCTCACGTCCGGCGTGGTCGGAAAGGCCGGGTCGCGCTGGCGACGCCCCGCCTCGTCGACGCTGCCGAAGGAGAAGGCCGGCACGGCGCCCACTCCACCTAGGGTCTGGGCAAGCTCCGCCACGCGACGCCCGTGCAGGCACACCGCATCCACCTCGCCGCGGGACAGCGCCCCGGTGGCGTTGGCCTCGGTCAGGCCGAACACCGGGACCCAGCGAATGCCGAGCAGGTCCAGCGCCAGCAGGGCCGGCAGTTCCGGACCGGCGGGGCCGGACGCGGCGACCCGCAACGTTCCGCCGTCGCCGATCCGCACCCGGCTCATCAGCAGCCCGGGCGTCACGCCGGCCAAGGCCGGAATCCATTGGCCCACGTCGAACCGGGCGCGCGGGTCGCCCACCAGCCAGGCCATGGCCGCGGTGCCGGGCAGCAGCAGGGCGGTGCCGCCATCGGGCACGGTCCGCGCCTCGAACTGGTTGGCGCCGGTCACGCCGTCCACGCCGCCGGCCACCTCCTTGCGCAGGGCGGTGCCCGGCGGCAGGGAGCGGCCCAGGCTGGGGGCCAGCCATCCCGCCCAGGCGTCCACTGGGCCGCCTTCCGGCCCGGCCACCAGCAGCGTGGCACCTTCGGGAAACGGCAACGCGGACGGCCCCGCCGCCCCCGCGGCCAGCGCCACAGCCGAGCCCAGAACCAGCCGACGCGCGATCGTTTGCGTCACCTTGCCATCCTCCCATTGGATTGCCTTGCGGCTACTCGTAGCCGGGCGGCCCCCGCTGTCAAACCCGGCCTCATGAATCGTAGGAAACCAGGCTTTCGAAAGGCACGCCCAATTTGTCGCGCCCGTTGAGGAACGTCAGCTCGATCAGCGCGGCGGCGCCGGCCAGGTTGGCGCCGACCGCTTGCAGCAGCGCGATGCCGGCGGCCATGGTGCCGCCGGTCGCCAGCAGGTCGTCCACGATCACCACGCGCTGGCCGGGTGCGATCGCGTCGGCCTGGATTTCCAGCCGGTCGGTGCCGTATTCCAGCGCGTAGTCGTGGCCGATCACCTTGCCCGGCAACTTGCCCCGCTTGCGCAGCATGACGAAGCCGCAGCCGAGCTTCAGCGCCAACGGGGCCGCCAGCAGGAAGCCGCGCGACTCCACCCCGGCCAGCACATCCGGCTGCCACTGCCGCACGCCGCGGGCCAGGCGGCCCATGGCGACCTGCCAGGCGTCCGGGTGCCGCAGCAAGGTCGACACGTCGTAGAACAGGATGCCGGGCTTGGGGAAATCCGGGATGCTGGCGATGTGGTCCTTCAAATCCATGGCTTCGTCCTTGCGGTCGCGATCCGCCGCTATAGCCGGGCCGGCCCGGTTGCGCTAACCGGCGCCATGCCGCACGCGCCCTCCCGCCCGTTCATCGCCACCGTCGGCGGCGTGGCGTTCATCATCCTGTACGTGGCAGCCGCCATCACCGTGCCGGACCTGCTGCCGCGGCATTGGGCGGTGCAGGCGGTGTATTTCCTGGTGGCCGGTGTCGCCTGGGTTCTGCCGGTCCGCTGGATCATGCTTTGGAGCGTCGGGAAGCGTTGATCGCCGCCGCCCCTTCACAAAACCGTCACGCCCCTGTCACAGTCATGAAACGACGGGGCCGTAACCCCGCGTCACACATGACCGGTCGAGGAACCTCCGCATGAATCGCCGCAACCTCCTATCGGGCGCCGCCGCCCTGGCGCTGACCCCGGCCCTGCAGGCCCGTGCGCAGGCGGGCAAGACCCGCATCGTGTTCTGGCACGCCATGACGGCGGCGTTGGCGGAGGAGGTGAACCGCCTCGCCACGGCGTTCAACGCGTCGCAGAACCAGTTCGAAGTGCAGGCGGTGTTCAAGGGCACGTACCCGGAAACGCTGACCGCCGCGATCGCCGCCTACCGCGCCGGACAGGCGCCCAATCTCGTGCAGGTGTTCGAGGTCGGCACCGGCACCATGCTGGCGGCCGGCGCCGCGGTGAAGCCCGCCTGGCAGTTGATCCAGGAGACCGGGGCCGACATCAAGCCGGAGGCCTACATCCCGGCGGTGCGCGGCTATTACAGCCTGGCCGATGGCCGCATGGCGTCCGTGCCGTTCAACTCCTCCACCGCCGTGATGTGGATCAACCAGGACGCCTTCGAGAAAGCCGGGCTCGACCCAGCAAAGCCGCCCGCCACCTATGACGACCTGACCCACGCGGCCGACACGCTGAAAAGCAAGGGTGGCACGCCGATCGTCATCTCCTCCGGCTGGTTCTCCTGGATTCATTTCGAGGAATACGCCGCCATCCACAACATCGCCTTCGCCACGGACGGCGACGGCTTCAGCGGCCTGGGCGCGCAGTTGGAGATCAACAAGCCGAACTTCGTCAAGCAGTTGCAGCGCTTCCTGGACTGGCAGAAGGACGGCCTGTTCAAGTATGGCGGTCGGGACAGCGCGGCGGACTCGGTGTTCCTGTCCGGCCAGGCCGCAGTGGGCTTCAACAGCTCCGGCGAGCGCGGCGACCTGATCAAGAGCGCCAAGTTCAAATGGGCGCCCGCCTTCCTGCCCTACGACCCGGCAATCACCACCAGCCCGATCAACTCCATCATCGGCGGCGCCAGCATCTGGGCGATGACGGCGCCGAACCGGCCGGCGGACGAATACAAGGCGTCGGCCGCCTTCCTCGCCTTCCTGGCCCAGCCGGAAAACGCCGCCGCCTGGCATCAGCACACGGGTTACGTGCCGGTGACCCTGGCCGGCTACGAGTTGTCCAAGACGCAGGGCTATTACAGCAAGAACCCTGGCACGGAGCTGCCGATCCAGCAGTTGACCCGCGGCACGGTGACGGAAAACAGCCGCGGCCTGCGGCTGGGCCGCCTGCCGGAAATCCGCAACATCATCTACGAGGAAGTGGAAAAGGCGCTGCAAGGCCAGCAGACCGCCCAGGCCGCGCTGGACAGCGCCGCCAGCCGCGGCAACCGGGTGCTGCGCGAGTTCGAGAAGTCCGTACACACCTGACGCGGCGCTGCGGCGACCCCTGATATGCGCCGCACGATCTTCCCGGGGTGGGTGCTGCCCGCCTGCCTCGTCCTGCCGCAACTGGCGCTCACCGCCGTGTTCTTCCTGCTGCCGGCGGGCGAGGCCATCCTGTCGAGCGTCACGCGGACCGACCCGTTCGGCCTGTCCTCCGTGTTCGTCGGGTTCGAGAACTTCTCCGATCTGTTCAGCGACCCGCTGTATTTGGACACGGTCGAGCGGACGGTGGGCTTCGTGTTTGCGGTCTGCGCCTTGTCGATGGGCACGGCGCTGCTGCTGGCCGTGCTGGTGGAGGGGGTGCTGCGCGGCCGCGGCTTCTACCGCACCATGCTGATCTGGCCGTATGCGGTGGCGCCAGCGGTGGCGGCGGTGGTTTGGCTGTTCCTGCTGCATCCGCAGATCGGCCTGCTGGGCCGTTGGCTGAACCGCGCCGTCGGCTGGGACTACCAGTTGAACGGCTTCCAGGCGATGCTGCTGGTGGTGCTGACCAGCGCGTGGAAGCAGGTGAGCTACAACTTCATCTTCTTCGTCGCCGGGCTGCAATCCGTGCCGCGGACCGTGACGGAAGCGGCCCGCATGGACGGCGCCCGCGGCTGGCACCGGTTCCGCACCATCACCCTGCCCTTGCTGATGCCGACGGTGTTCTTCCTGATCGTGGTGAACGTGGTCTACGCGGCATTCGACACCTTCGGCGCGATCTGGGCGCTCACCCAGGGTGGCCCCGGCAAGGCCACGGAAACGCTGTTGGTGAAGGTCTACCGCGACGGCGTGATCAACCTGGACCTCGGGTCATCCTCGGCGCAGTCGGTGGTGCTGATGCTGGGCGTGATCGTGCTGACGGCGGTGCAGTTCCGCCTGATGGGCCGCAAGGGACATTGAACCGCGTCCTCACCCACGCCGTGCTCATCCTCGGCGTGCTGCTGTTTGCCCTGCCGCTTTGGATCATCCTGGCCGGCTCCACGCAATCACCCGGCGCCATCGCGCGCGGTGATTTGTCGCTGGTGCCGAACCCGTACGGCCTCGGCGTGTATGCCGACGTGCTGGTGCGCGGGGGCGCCGGGGCGCAGCCGGTGTGGCGCATGCTGCTGGTGTCCTTCGGCATGGCGCTAACCATCGCGGTCGGCAAGATCGTCATCTCCGTGCTGTCCGCCTACGCGGTGGCGTTCTTCCGCTTTCCGCTTCGCACCGTGGCGTTCTGGATCATCTTCATCACGTTGATGCTGCCGCCCGAGGTGCGCATCATCCCGACCTTCGACGTGATCGCCGGCTTCGGCATGATCAACACGTTCGGCGGCCTCACCGTGCCGCTGATGGCCTCGGCCACCGCCACGCTGCTGTTCCGCCAGGTGTTCCTCGTGGTGCCGGACGAGCTGATGGAAGCGGCGCGGATGGACGGCGCCGGCCCATGGCGCTTCCTGCGCGACATCCTGCTGCCGCTCTCCGCCGGCAACATCGCGGCGCTGTTCGTCATCCTGTTCGTGTATGGCTGGAACCAATATCTGTGGCCGCTGCTGGTGGCGACCGACCCGCGGCTGGACACCATTGTCATCGGCATCGTGAAGATGATCGGCGTCGACGTGTCGGTCGAATGGAACCGCGTCATGGCGGTCGCGGTGCTGGCGATGCTGCCGCCGGTCGCGGTGGTGCTGCTGATGCAGCGCTGGTTCGTGGCCGGCCTGACCGAAGGCGAGAAATAGATGGCAACCCTGCAACTGGACGGGCTGCGCAAGAGCTTCGGCGCCACGCAAATCCTGCAAGGCGTCGACCTGGCCCTGGCCGACGGCGAGATGCTGGTGATCGTCGGCGCCTCCGGCTGCGGCAAGTCCACGCTGCTGCGCCTGGTCGCCGGCCTGGAAACCCCGACCGCCGGCCGCGTCCTGCTGGACGGGCGCGACATCACCCGGCTGGACCCGGCGGCGCGCGACATCGCCATGGTGTTCCAGAACTACGCGCTGTACCCGCACATGACGGTGGCGGAGAACATGGCATACGGCCTGCGCATCCGCGGCCTGTCCAAGGAAGCGATCCGCACCCGGGTGGAGCAGACCGCGGCGCTGCTCGGCCTGCAAACCCTGCTGACGCGGCGGCCGCGCGAGCTTTCGGGCGGCCAGCGCCAGCGCGTCGCCATGGGCCGCGCCACCGTGCGGGAGCCGAAGCTGTTCCTGTTCGACGAGCCGCTGTCCAACCTGGACGCGGCGCTGCGCGTGCAGATGCGGGCGGAAATCCGCCGGCTGCAGCGCCGCCTGGCCGTGACCAGCCTGTACGTCACCCACGACCAGGTGGAAGCGATGACGCTGGGCGACCGCCTGCTGATCCTGCATCAGGGCGTGCCGGTGCAGTTGGCACCGCCCATGGAAGTGTTCGCGCGCCCGGCCACTGCCTACGTGGCGGGCTTCATCGGCGCCCCGGCCATGAACTTCCTGCCTGCCACGCTGGACGGCGCCCAGGCCCGCCTGGCCGGCGGGCACGTCCTGACGCTGCCGCACGGCCATCCCGGGCACGAGGCGATCACCCTCGGCATCCGGCCGGAAAATGTGGCGGTCACGCCCGACGGCCTGCCCTTGGCGGTCGAACTGGTAGAGCCGCTCGGTTCCGAAACGCTGGTGCACGGCAGGCTGGCGGACGGCACCGGGCTGCTGGTGAAACAAAGCGGCGCCCTGCCCGTGGGCGAGGCCCTGCATATCGAACTGCCCGCCGCCCACCTCCACGTGTTCGACGCAGCAACGGGCGTTCGACTGTAGGCAGGGAAACTCTGGTCGGAGCGAGAGGATTCGAACCTCCGGCCTCTGGCTCCCGAAGCAAGCGCTCTACCAGGCTGAGCTACGCTCCGACCGAGGAGCGCCCTATAGCCGCCGTTGCGGATGCCCGCAAGCTACAGTCGCGCGGTATCCGCTTGCGGCCGCGCCGGCAGGGTCAGCAGGCGGCGCAGCAGTGCCGGCACGTCGGGCACCACTTCATACAGGGCGCGGCTCGACGAATCGGCGAAGCCGTCCGTGACGAAGCCGTTCAGCACCGCGATCAACCCCGCCGCCCAGCCATTGATGTTCGCCACCAGGACCGGCCGGTCATGCAGGCCGAGCTGCCGCCAGGTGATGATCTCCACCGTTTCGTCCAGCGTGCCGAGGCCGCCGGGCAGGCTGACAAAGGCGTCGGCCTCCTCGAACATCAGCGCCTTGCGGCTGTGCATGCTGTCGGTGACCCGCAGATCCGTCACGCCGGGATGCGCCACCTCCCGCATGCGGAGGAAGTCCGGGATGATCCCGGTGACCGCCCCGCCGGCCGACAGCGCCCCATCGGCCACCGCGCCCATCAGCCCGACGCGTCCGCCGCCATAAACCAGGCGGATGCCGGAGGTCGCCAGGCCGCGACCCAGCGCCTCCGCCGCGGGGCGCCAAGCCGGGTCGACCCCGACCCGCGATCCGCAAAACACGACAACGGCGCGGATATTGGCTGGCACCCGGCAAAGCTCCCTGAAATCCGCGGAAGCTCTGCCGCGAAATCAGGCGGCTGTCATGCGCTTTTCCTTGGCGCGGCCACGCGACTGGTGACACCATCGCGCCATCACAGGTGAAGGGTTGATGGTCATGCGCGCATTCGCACTTGGCAGCTTGGCTTTGGTGCTGGGCGTGGTCGGCCTTGCCCGTGCGGCGGATTTGGCGGCCAAGCCGGAGGACATCGTCGCCGGGCGCCAGGCCGCGTTCGACCTGCAACAAGGCGTGTTCGGGGCAATGAAGGCGACGATCGACGCAGGCGGATCGGTCAAGCCGCTGGCCGACGGAGCCAAGGGCCTGGTGAGCTGGGGCGCGGCGATGCCGGGCATGTTCCCGGTCGGCACGGAAACGGCCCACAACACCAAGGCCCGTCCGGAAGTGTGGTCGGACCGCGCCGGCTTCGAAAAGGCGGCGGCGGACTTCCAGGCGGCATCCGTCAAGCTCGCCGCGCTGGCCGACGCCGACGACAAGGCCGGGTTCGCCGACCAGTTCAAGGCAACCGGCGCAACCTGCGGCGCCTGCCACCGGCAGTATCGCGCACGATAGTCGCCTAGAGTCGGGTTGCCATCACCCAAACCAGGCAGCCCGACAGCGCCACCAGCAGCAGCGCCAGCACCGGCGACGCCATGCGGGGCTGGCGCGTGGCGCCAGGCAGGCGCTTGCGGCCGGTGATCATCGGCCGCAAGAGGTTCTGCCGCTTCACCACCGCATAAACGATCACCGCCAGCACGTGCAGACCCATCAGGACGAGCAGCACGGTGAAGTTCTTCGCGTGCAGGTCGGTTAATTCGTCACTGGTGGATTTGCTGACGAAGTGCGCCAGCGGCCCTTGCGTGACGATGTCGTCGTTGCTGAACAGGCCGAGCCCGACCTGGAGCGCGATGTCCCCCAGCAGCACCAGCACCATCCAACCGCCGGCGGCGTTATGGCCGACCTGGTTGTCATCCTCGCGGCGGTGGAGTTGCCCCAGGTGCCGGAACGCCGCGGCCGGGCTGCGGAGGAACTGGGCGAACCGGGACGTCTCGCTGCCGACGAAGCCCCAGGCCAGGCGGAACAGCAGCAAGGCCAGGATCGTGTAGCCGGACAGCAGGTGCCATCCGATGTGATCGAAGCGGATGGTGAGGTAGCTGGTTGCGATCAGCAGGACGAGCGCCCAGTGGAACAGGCGCGTCGGCGCGTCCCACACCCGCATGGATAGCCGCAGCACCGTTTGACGTGCCCGCCTTGGCCTCGCTCCGCTCATCATCGTGTTCCCGTGGCTGCAATTTGGTTGGGTGCACGGGTTCTGCCATGCCGCTGCCACCGGGTCACACCCAGTGTTGCGGACTTGTCTCAATCCCGTTACAACCGCAATGAAATGTTGTACAGCCGCCATACGTCCGGGCGTCGCTTGGCCCTGCTCGCCGTCTGCGCATTCACCGCGATCGGTGTCGGCGCCGCGGTCGGCTTGTCGACCTCGCGCCAAACTCCGGCGGCCCCCGCGCCCACCAACCTGCCGCCCGCCCGCACGCAGTCCGCCGCCCTGCTACCCGCGCCGACCCGACCTGCGCCGACGACTCCGGGCAGCCCCAGCTTCGACATCGTGCGCGTCGCACCCGATGGCAGCAGCGTGCTGGCAGGCCGGGCCGCGCCGGGCGCGTCGGTGACGGTGCAGGATGCGGGCCGGACGGTCGGGGAGGCCACGGCGGATGCCCGCGGTGCCTGGGTGATCACTCCCCAAACCAAGCTGCCGCCTGGCGCGGCGGAACTGACGCTGACTTCGAAGGCACCGGACGGACATGCCGTAACGGCCGATGCCCCCGTCCTCGTGGTCGTGCCGACCCCGTCCACCCCGGCGCAACCCGCCCCGCCGGCGCTAGCGCTGCTGACACCCCCGGCCGCACCGTCGCGCCTGTTGCAGGCGCCGCCCGGTGCTGCGCCGGGACAGCAGCTCGGCCTCGGCACGGTGGATTACGACGAGCACGGCGCCATCCGGTTCAGCGGCACCGCGCCGCCGGAGGCCCCCGTGCGGGCCTACGTGGACAACCGGCCGGTCGGCGACGCGAGGGCCGATCCGGCGGGCCGCTGGGCCATGTCGCCGCCGCGCGAGATGGAGCCTGGCTTGCATGCGCTTCGACTGGACCAACTGACGCCGCAAGGCCAGGTCGCCAGCCGTTTGGAGCTGCCGTTCAAGCGCGAGGACCTGGCCCAGGCGCAGGTCGGCGAAGGCCAGGTGGTCGTGCAGCCCGGGCAGAACCTGTGGCGGCTGGCCCGGCGCTCGTATGGCGCCGGCATCCGCTACACCGTGATCTTCCTGGCCAATCGGGAGCAGATCCGCGACGTCAACCGCATCTATCCCGGCCAGGTGTTCGCGACACCCGGCGCCATCATCCCGGCCGCGCTCACGCACTGAGCTTGCCGGGTGCGGGTGCCGGGGCCATAAAACGGCTGGTATGACCCTCGCCCAAACCCTCCGCACCGTTTTCGCACCGCCCCACCGGGCGGGTTGGCCGTTCATCGCCGTGGGCCTCGTGGTCGCGCTTGTTGGCCTTGTGGTCAGCCGTTGGCTGTTCTGGCCGTTCGCCGTCTTCACCCTGTTCAGCCTGTATTTCTTCCGCGACCCGGAGCGCACGCCGCCGGCCCGCCCCGGCACCATGGTGTCCCCGGCCGACGGACGCGTCGTGTCCGTGATGCAGGCCGTGCCGCCGGCCGAACTGGGCCTGGGTCCGGAGCCGCGCTGGCGGGTGGCGACCTTCCTGTCCGTGTTGAACGTGCACGTGAACCGCGTGCCAGCCACGGCCGAGGTCACGCGCATCGCCTACCACCATGGCAGCTTCGTCAATGCCAGCCTGGACAAGGCCAGCGACCTGAACGAGCGCAACGCCCTGGCCATGCGCCTGCCGGACGGGCGGGACTTCGCCGTCGTGCAGATCGCCGGCCTGATCGCCCGCCGCATCTTGTGCGACGCCAAGGTCGGCGACACGGTGGCGGGGGGCGCGCGGTTCGGCATCATCCGCTTCGGCAGCCGCACGGACTTGTATCTTCCGCTCGGCGTCCATCCGCTCGTCGTCGTCGGGCAAACCATGATCGGCGGCGAAACGGTGATGGCCGAACTGACATGAGCGGCAGGCGGCCGTTCCGCATGTCCGGCCGCGTGCGTCGCCGTCCGCGCTTCAAGGGGCCGTCCTTCAATCGGATGATCCCGAACCTGATGACGATGCTGGGCCTATGCGCCGGCCTCACCGCCATGCGCTTTGCCGTGGATGAGCGGTGGGGCAGCGCCGGGGTTGCCCTGGTCGTCGCGGCCTGCATCGACGGGCTGGACGGGCGTATCGCGCGGCTGCTGAAGGCGACGTCGCGGTTCGGCGCGGAGTTCGACAGCCTGGCGGACTTCCTGTGCTTCGGCGTGGCGCCCGCCTTTATCCTGTATCTTTGGTCGCTGCACGACGTGGGCGCATACGGGTTCGCCCCGTGCCTGATGTTCGCCGTGTGCATGGCGCTGCGGCTGGCCCGGTTCAACGCCATGCTGGACGCCTCGCCCGCGCCCGCCTACGCGCAATCCTTCTTCACCGGGGTGCCTGCCCCGGCCGGCGCCGGCCTGGTGCTGTTCCCACTCTTCGCCGGGCTGGAAACGCACGCGCTCGGATGGATGCACCTCTACGCCATCGTGCACCATCCGCTGTTCTGCGCCGTCGTGCTCGTGGCCGTGGCGACCCTGCTCGTGTCCACCCTGCCGGTGTGGAGCTTCAAGAACTTCAAAGTGCCGTCCGCCTACGTGCTGCCGCTGCTACTGGGAACGGGGTTGTTCGCGGCCGTGGTGGTGGCCGACCCGTGGGCCGCGCTGGCGGTGGGCGGGCTGATCTATGCCGGCATGCTGCCGCTCAGCCGCCGCAGCTTCCACCGCCTGCGGGCCGCGGCGGAAGGGCACGATGCGGCCGCGGAGCCGTAGCCGGATGGTCGCACCGCATCGTCAAGGCAGGTAGGCAGTGGATCTTCAAATCGACGGCGGACAGGTCCTGCTGGATGGCGCCTTCACCGAGGGTGCGCTCGGCATCCGCGACGGTCACATCGACGCCGCCGCGCCGGCAGCGCGCAGCATCGATGCCGCCGGGCTGCTGGTGCTGCCCGGGATCATCGACCTGCACGGCGACGCGTTCGAGCGGCAGATCCAGCCGCGCCCTGGCGTCGACTTCCCCATGCCGCTCGCCTTGGTGGAAACGGAAGCGCAGTTGCTCGCCAACGGCATCACCACCGCCTTCCACGGCGTGACGCTGTCGTGGGAGCCCGGGCTGCGCAGCGCCGCGACCTGGTCCGGGCTGCTTGCCGCGCTGGACGCCGCGCGGCCCCGCAGCCTGTGCGACATGCGGGTGCATTTGCGCTGGGAAGCCTTCAACCTGGACGCGCTCGACACCGCGCTGGCCGACATCGCGGCCGGCCGGGTGCATCTGCTGGCGTTCAACGACCACACGCCGGCCATCGTGCGCCGCGCCGCCGACCCGGTGACCGCGGCCAAGTACAGCGAGCGGGCCAACATGACGACGACGGCGTTCCGCGCGCTGGCCGATGCCGTGGCCGCCCGTGCCGCCGAAGTGCCCGGCGCCCAGCAGCGGATCGCCGCCGCCGCTCGCGCGGCCGGTCTGCCGATGGCCAGCCATGACGACGACACCGTGGACGCGCGCGACGGCTTCCGTGCCCTGGGCGCCCGCATCTGCGAGTTCCCCATGGCCGAGCCGGTGGCCCGCGCCGCGGTCGACGGCGGCGATTGGGTGGCGATGGGCAGCCCGAACGTGGTGCGCGGTGGCTCCCATCTCGGCTGGGCCTCCGCCGCGGTCATGGCGGAGGCCGGGTTATGCCGCGTCCTCACCAGCGACTACTTCTACCCCGCGCTGGTGCAGGCCCCCTTCGTGCTGGCCGCACGCGGTGTGTTGGACCTGGCCGCCGCCTGGGCGCTGGTGTCGGCCAACCCGGCCAGCGCCGCCGGCCTGCACGACCGCGGCACGCTGTCGCCCGGCAAGCGCGCGGACATCGTGTTGGTGGAGCCAGGCCCACTGCCCCGCATCGTCGCCACGATCGCCGGCGGCCGGATCGCAGCCGCCACCGCCGAGCTGCACGCCCGCCTCCATTAGGCGTCCGGTGACGACCGCGTGATCGGCCGTGTACGGCCCGGCCGCGCCCTTGTGGCTGCGAACGGTTCTCACTATCACCGAACCGTCGTCTGGCCGTCCTCCATCGGAAGCGCATCCCATGCTTGCCAGCCTGCTGATCGTGTTCCGTGAGGTTCTGGAAGCCGGGCTGATCGTCGGCATCGTGCTGGCCGCGACCGAGGGCATTGCCCGCCGCGGCCGCTGGATCGCCGGCGGCATCGCGGCCGGCGTGGCGGGCGCGACGGTGCTCGCCTGGTTCGCCGGGGCGATCTCGGACGCTTTGGCCGGCAATGGGCAGGAGGTGTTCAACGCGACGGTGCTGATGGTCGCCGTCGTCATGCTGGGTTGGCACAACGCCTGGATGGCCCGGCACGGGCGGCAGATCGCGCAGGAGATGCGCGACATGGGCCAGGCAGTCAGCGCCGGGGAGAAGTCGCTGTTGGCGATGGCCGTGGTGGTGGCCGTGGCAGTGCTGCGGGAGGGGTCGGAGGTCGTGCTGTTCCTATACGGCATCGCCGCCTCCACAAAGGAAGGCGGGTTTGCGCTCACCCTTGGCGGCCTGCTCGGGGTCGCAGCCGGCGCGGTGGTGTCGTTCGCGCTGTATCGCGGCCTGGTGGCAATCCCGTTGAAGCGGCTGTTCTCCGTCACCGGCGTGCTGATCGCCCTGCTCGCCGCGGGCATGGCGAGCCAGGCCGCCGCGATCCTGGCCGGCGCCGACATCATCCCGTCCTGGGGCGATGAGGTGTGGGACACGTCCTGGCTGCTGTCGCAGGACTCGCTGCCGGGCCGGGCGTTGCACGCGCTGGTGGGGTATGCCGACCGGCCCATGGGGGTGCAGGTCGCAACCTACGGAGCGGTGTTCGCGGCCCTGCTGGTGCTCGGCCGGGTGATCGGGGCCACGCCCCGCCCGGCCGCACGCCCCGCGCAGGCCCTGGGCCAGCACCGCTCCGCCTGAACGATCGCCCATGGGGTCGTCACTGCCGTGAGCGTGCGCCTGGGGGAGCCGACCCGGAACGCCATCGGTTTGCTCAAGCTGCTGCTGGCCGCGTCGCTGCTGATCCCTGCCCTGCTGTTCGCCGTCGTCGCATGGCTGTCGCACCAGGCCGCCATCAGGGATGCCGAGCGGGAATTGTTCCGCAGCAGCGAGGTCGCGCGGGAACAGGCGGCGAAGATATTCGATGGGCAAAGTCATGTCGCCGACCGCGTCAACGACCTTGTGCGCGACCTGGACGCCAACGCGGTCACCCGATCGGAAGAAACCCTGCACGACGCCCTGGGCACCCTGATCAACCGGATGCCGCAAGTGCAAAGCGTGCTGCTCGCCGGCAGGGACGGTTATCCGCTGGTCAGCGCTAGCACCTATCCGGTGCCCCACGTGCAGGTGGGGTCGCGCGACTACTTCAAGGCCGTCATGGCCGGCTACAACGGCACCTATGTCAGCGCGCTGCAGGAAGGCGACGTCAACCACCAGGTCTTCTTCGGCGTGGCCCAGCCGTGGCGGGGGCCGGATGGCACCCTGAAGGGCGTCATCGACGTGGCGGTGTCGCCGACCTTCTTCCAGGATTTCTACGCCGCGCTGATCGGCGAAGGAGGCGACGGGTTGGAGGGCCGGATCGTCGCGTTGATCCGCGACGACGGGCACATCCTGGTGCGCTATCCGCCGTCGCCCGTGCCGCTGGCGTCCGCGGCAACGCGGGTGATGTTCCTGTCGTCGATCCACGCCAACGCCAACGAAGGCCTGTACGAAAGCCGCGCCACCGCGGAACCGGGGCGGCCGATCCGCATCTTCGCGTTTCGCCGGGTGCAGGGCTACCCTCTCTACGTCGTGGCGGGACGCAGCCGCGCGTCCATCATCGCGGCCTGGCGCAGGACCATGGCGAGCCACCTCCTGTTCGGCGCGCCGGTGACCTTGGCGCTGTGCGCGGTGGCCTGGACCGCCCTGGTGCGCACGCGGCGGGAGATGGAAGCCCTGGCGCGGGCGAACCGGGAGATCGAGCGGCGGGAGCGTGCCGAGGCCGCCCTGCTGAAATCCCAGCGGCTGGAAGCCGTCGGCCAGATGACGGGCGGCGTCGCCCACGATTTCAACAACTTGCTGACGGTGATCCTCGGCAGCGCCGAGCTGCTGGATAAGCGGGCGGAGCAACCGGCGCGGGTGCGCAGACTAGCGCAGCAGATTCTGCTCGCGGCACAGCACGGCGGCAAGGTCACGCAGCAACTGCTCACCTTCTCCCGCCGGCAACTGGTGCATCCGGAGATCGTCGACCTCAACGAGCTGCTGCGGGCGTTCACGGAACTGCTGGAGCGCACCGCCAGCGAGGCGGTCACGTTGGACTTATCCTTGGCCGAAGGGTTGCACCCGGTGTTGCTGGACCCCGGGCATTTCGAGGCGGCGATGCTGAACCTGGTGGGCAATGCGCGCGACGCCATCACGAACGGCGGCACCATCCGCATCGCCACGGGCAACGTGCGGTTGGCGCGGCACGAGGCCGCGGATTTGGCGCCCGGCGACTACCTCCGCGTCGCGGTGACGGACACCGGCAGCGGCATGGCGCCGCAAACCGCCGCCAAGGCGTTCGAACCGTTCTTCACCACCAAGGAAATCGGCAAGGGAACCGGCCTCGGGCTCAGCCAGGTTTACGGCTTCGCCAAGCAGGCCGGGGGCGAGGTGCGCATCCACACCGCGCTCGGCGCCGGCACGACGGTGGAGATCTGGCTGCCCCGAGCCCGTGCGCCGGATGCGACGCCGCCCGTGGAGGCTGCCGCGCCCACCGCCGAGGCGCCGGCACACGGCAAGACCATCCTGGTGGTGGAAGACGAGCCGCACGTGCGCGACGTGCTGGTCGAGGCGCTGCACGAGATGGGCTACCTCACCGACATCGCGGGCACGGCGCAGGCGGCGCTGGCACGGCTGCGGGACGGCGGCCGCGTGGACCTGCTGTTCTCCGACGTCGTGATGCCCGGCGGCATGACCGGATTGGAGCTATCCGCGGCGGCGCGGCAGTTGCGGCCCGGCCTGCACGTGCTGCTCACGTCGGGCTATGCCGCGAGCACCGGCATGGACGGCGCCGCGGACGTGCCGTTGCTGGCCAAGCCCTATGACCGCGAGGCCTTGGCCCGCTCGGTCCAGGCTGCGCTGCAAGCCTGACGGGCGGTGCCGCAGAGTCTCGACAGGGTCGGCGTTCTCCCGCATGAGGGAGCGGTGTCCTCTGAATCGTTGTTGCATCACCGGCCGTTCAGGCTGTTCTGGTTTGCCCGGGTTTGCAGCAGCTTCGCCTTCCAGATGCAGTCGGTGGCCATCGGCTGGCAGGTCTATGCACTGAGGGGCAGCGCCTTCGACCTCGGGCTGGTCGGGCTGGCGCAATTCCTGCCGATCCTGCTCTTGACCCTCGCGGCTGGCCACGTGGCCGACCGTTACGACCGCCGCCGGATCGTCGCCACCTGCCAGTTGGTGGAGGCCGCCGCGAGTGCCGTGCTGGCGCTGGGAACGGCGTTCGGGTGGCTGGACGTGAACAAGATCTTCGCCATCGTGGGCGTGGTGGGTGCCGCGCGTGCCTTCGAATCACCGACCCTGTCCGCGCTGATGCCCGGCCTGGTGGGCGAAACGCGGTTGCAACAGGCCAGCGCCTGGTCCGCCTCGGCAAACCAGACCGCAAGCATCATCGGGCCGGCCGGCGGCGGCCTGCTTTACGCCATCGGCGCGCCGGTGCCGTTCGCCCTGGCCGCGGTGCTGGTGCTGATGGCCTCCATCGCCGTCCTGCTCATCCAGATGGAACGCCCGGTGCCGGTGCGGGAGCCGGCGACGCTCCGCTCCGTGCTGTCCGGCCTCACCTTTATCCGGACGCATCCTGCCGTGTTGGGCGCGATCTCACTGGATCTGTTCGCCGTGATGTTCGGCGGTGCCACGGCGCTGTTCCCCATCTACGCGCGCGACATCCTGCATACGGGGTCATGGGGGCTGGGCGTGCTGCGCGCCGCCCCGGCAGTCGGCGCGCTGGCCATGTCGATCCTGTTGGTCCGCAAGCCGGTGCGCCGCCATGCCGGGCGGCTGATGTTTGCCGCGGTGATCGTCTTCGGCGCCGCCACGATCGCCTTCGCGGTGTCGCGGTCGCTGGCGGCGTCGGTTGTGGTGCTGGTCGTGCTGGGCGCGGCGGACGTGGTGAGCGTGGTGATCCGCTTCGCCCTGGTGCAGGTCCGCACGCCGGACGCGATGCGCGGCCGGGTCAGCGCGGTCAACATGCTGTTCATCGGCGCTTCCAACCAATTGGGCGAGTTCGAGTCTGGCATGACGGCGGCGTTGCTGGGCGCCGTTCCGGCGACGCTGCTGGGCGGCGTCGCCACGATTGGCGTCGGATTGCTGTGGATGCGCCTGTTCCCTGCCCTGCGGAACGTCGACCAATTGTAGCGCGACGTCTCAAAAGACGGGACTGGCCTTAACGGAATGGCAGGGGCTGGCCGCATATACTCCCAGAAACGGCCAGGCTGTCCGACGACGGCATGTCGCGCCGCCTCGGCCCGGGAGATGCAGGATGCCCGTCAACGCTGCTACGATCGAATGTATCAACGCCTTCCAGGCGCTGCTGGATATCTCCTCCACGCTGCGCTCGGTGCAGGACCACCTCAGCTCCGTGCACCAGGCACTGACCTCCGAGGTGGGGACGTTCTACTTCGTCGGGATCGCGGTGGAAGCGATCCCGGCCATCACCATCGCCTCGCGCAACGGCTATGATGGCCGGTTCTGGCCCACTGCCGACTCGATCCAGATGGCGCTCAATCAGCACGCGGAAGCGAAAGGTCGGGTGCTGCGGGCCTACCGGGCCATGCCGATCAGCGAGCGCGCGCTGGTCAACCTGCCAAGCGAGCTGCGCATCGAGGCGGAGCGGCAACTGGCCAGCCGCTTCCCGTAACGTGACGGGCTGGCAGGCCGGCCGCGTTTCTGCTGTATGCGCGGTGACACAAAGGATTCCGCCGTGAGGATCATTCTCGTCGCGACGCTGCTCGGCCTGTCGGGCTGCAACGGCCTCTATCTCGGCGACAATCCGGGGCCGGACGTGGCCAAGGAGCACGGGCCGCTCACCACGCCGCCGCCCTTGCGGGCTGCCACGCCGCGGTAGCTCCATCGCGCCCTATTCGGCCGGCAGCGATGACAGGGTGCCGCCGCCGGGGCGTTGCTCCAGCACCAACTGGCGTTCGTGCTGCGCGGCGACCTCCGGCCGATGGCCGATCGACAGCAGCGTGGTGCCGGGCAAACGCTCTCGCAGCACGCGATACAGTTCGACTTCACCGTCTGGGTCGAGGTTCGCCGTCGCCTCGTCCAGGAACAGCCACTCCGGCCGGGCCAGCAGCGCGCGGGCCAGGGCAAGGCGTTGCTGCTCGCCCCCGGACAGGCGCTGCGCCCACGCCATGTCGACGTCCAGTTCCGGCACCAGGAATTCCAGTCCCGCATCCTCCAGCGCCGCCGTGACCTCCCCTTGGGAGAATGCGTCCATCGCCGCCGGATAGGTGACGGCGCGGCGCAAGGTGCCCAACGGGATGTACGGCTTCTGCGGCAGGAACATGGTCTGTCCAGCCGGGCGCTCCACCGTGCCGCTGCCGAACGGCCAGATGCCGGCCAGGGCGCGGAACAAGGTCGACTTGCCCGAACCGGAGCGGCCGCTCAGCACGGTCGAGCTGCCCGGTGCCAGTGCGAAATCGGCGTGGTCCAACAGCACGGCCTTGTTCGGCAGCTCCAGATGCAGGTCGCGGGCGGCGAAAACCGGCCCGGCGCCCTCGACCCTGGTGATCCCCGGGCCACGAACCGCCTGCATGGCATCAAGGCTGCGGCCGAAGGTCGCCAAGCGCTCCACGGTGGAGGCCCAGTCCGCCAGCACCATGTAGTTGTCCACCATCCAGGAGGCGGAGGCCTGCACCTCACCGAACGCACCCGCCACCCGCGACAAGGTGCCGAACGAGATCTGCTTGGCGAAATACAGTGGCGACGCGGCGATGAAGGGAATGATACCGGCCACCTGGCCGTAGGTGTAGGTGAAGGCGTTGACCAGGCGGTTGCGCCGCATGATGCGCCGGAAGTTGGCCACGATGGCGGTGAACCGGCTGGTGAGGATGCGCCCCTCATCCGTCTCACCGTGGTAAAGCGCCACCCCTTCCGCGTTCTCGCGCAGCCGGACCAGCGCGAAGCGGTAATCCGCTTCCAGCCGCTGGCGAATGAAGTTGAGCGACACCAGCGGACGCCCGACCAGATGCGCGAGCAAGGTGCCGATCACCGAATAGCCCAGCGCGACCCACACCAGATAGGCCGGGATGCGGAACCCGAACAAGCTCAGCGGAAAGGACAGCGCGTAGAGGATCTGCAGAAAGGAAGCCAGCGAAACGACATTCGTCAGCAATCCAAAGCCGAGCACCAGCACGCTTTCCACGAAGTTGCCGATGTCTTCCGAAATGCGCTGGTCCGGGTTGTCGTTGCCCAGTGTCTCCGGCTGGAGCTGCATCTGGTAATAGGCCCGGTCCGCCAGCCATCGGTGCTGGTAGTGGGCGGTGAGCCAGCGGCGCATGCGGATCTGCAGCCATTGCCGCATGTAGCGCCCGTTGACCCAGACCAGCAGCGCCACCGTGACCAGCGGCACGAAGCCGGGAATGATACCGAATGGGCCGTCCGGGCTGACCTCGTAGGTCAGCAGAAGGTGGAAGAACGTCTTCTCGTCATATTGTTGCAGCGCGTTGACCCAGGCGCCGCCGTTCAGATTGACCAGCACGTTGATGCGGACGAGGGCGAAATCCGCAGCCAAAACGAAGGCTAGCAACCCCCAGGCCGACCATTTTTCTTCCGATCGGAAGTATGGCGCTGCCAAATAGCCGATATTGCGGAGGAAACGGCCGAAACGCCGCATCAGGTGCGGCCGCCCAGATGCATGGCCGGCCACCCGGCACACGCGACACGTTCATGGTTCATGATCGATGACTGGCGCAGGCGGCTGCGGGGTGCAAGGCGACGGTCGCAGGTGGCGCCGATGTAACCTCTGAGACGCTGCAGAAACTCGGTCGCGCGCGGGATTTGTTAACCGTCGTCTCGTAAGATGACGCACGTCCCGTAGAGCGAACAAATGTCTGCAAGCATCACCTCCGCTGCCCCGGTTACCCGGTGTGAATTTCAGCAGAACATCTTTGCCAGCTTCGGCGAAGTGCGTTTTCGGCGTTCGGTCACGGACGGCGCACCGATCATGGCGGTGTCGTTGGGGGAACGCGAAGCGCAACTTCCGCTCGGCGCGTTGCGACGCGAGTTCGGCATCGAGGACGATTCGCCAGATGGTCGCATGCTGGACCTCATCGACTCGGCGCTGCACTACGTCCCCTCGCTGGCGCCGGGCGACAAGCTACCCAGCGAAGTGCTGACCGGCGAAGCAAGCTGGCGCCCCAGCCCCAAACACGTCCGGCTCGCCGCGACGCGGATGCGGCTGAACCTGGTGGAATGGCTGTCGCCGCACAGCCGGTGGGCCGCCGTGAAGCGAGACGAGATCACCCTGCTGCGGCTGGCGGACGATGCCGGGTTGAAGGCAGAAGTCACTGCGCTCGCCATCCCGGCTGCCCGGCGCCTAGAATTGCGCGACGCGGCCAACGTGTTGCGGCTGCTGGACGAGATGTCGCAGGAAATGGCCTACATCGAGGCCCTGCGTCAGCGCCTGCTGGAACGGGTCGAGGGATTGTGCCGCCGGATGGCGGGCATCCTGGCGGCCCGGCGCAACATGGCGGTGGTACCATCCGACACGCTGGCGCAGGTACACCGGCTCGCCCTGCTGGCCTACAAGCAACTGCACGACCGATTCGACGACATCGACGCGCAAACCGGCGAGTTCGGCAGCTTCATCCGCAACGCCGACAACCAGCGCGCCTTCATCCGCAGCAACCGGGATTGGCTGTATCGCACGCAGCGGACCTGGGATGCGATCCTGGGCCATTGGGAGCAGGCGGGCGAGGCGGTGGAAGACATCGCGGCCTTGCTGGCCAAGACCTACCAGTTCCTGGCGCCCCGCTTCATGCCGACCAAGCAATGGCAAACGACGAAGCCCGAGCGGGTCGCGCCGCAACCCAGCGCCGCCCCCCGCCAGCAAATGGCCTGGTGAGCGCCGGCGCTACGCCGCCTTGTCCCAGGCCGGCGCGAAGCCGGGGTTCACCAGGCGCTGCGCCTTCGGCAGGGCCGCGATGGCGGCGCGGTCCGCATCGTCAAGCTCGATCTTCATCGCTTCCAGATTGGCGACCTGGCTTTCCCGCCGCCCGGCCTTCGGGATCGCGGCGACGCCGGGCTGGTCCAACAGCCACTTCAACGCGACCTGGGCCGCGGTGGCGGAATGCTTGCGGGCGATCACGCCCAACTCCTCGTGGTCGGCCAGCTTGCCCTGCGCGATCGGGCAATACGCCGTCAGCGCCATGTCGTGGGAGCGCAGGTAGTCCAGCACCGGATCCTGGCTGAGCAGCACGTGATACTCCACCTGGTTCGCCGCGATCGGGGCGCCGATCTCCTCCACCGCCTGACGCAACAGCGCCACGGGGAAGTTGCACACGCCGATGGCGTGGATCAGGCCCTCCTCCTTCAACTTCACCAGCGTGGCCAGCGCGGCCGGCAGGTCCATCGATGGCGACGGCCAATGGATCATGTAGAGGTCGGCGTAGTCGGTTTGCAGCTTGGAGAGGCTTGCCTCCAGCGACCGCCGCATGGCGCCGGGGGCGAGGTTCTCCCACCAGACCTTGGTCGTCACGTGGATGTCGCTGCGGGGCAGGCGCGCGCCGTTGAGCGCGGCACCGACCGCTTCCTCGTTGCCATACATCTCCGCCGTGTCGATGTGGCGGTAGCCGAGCGACAGCGCGCGCTCCACCGCCTCGCGACACTCATCCCCCTTCATGCGCCAGGTGCCGAGGCCGAGTTTCGGCATGCGCAGGCCGCCAGTGGTGATCATGTCCATGGGGATCTCCTATCGTTTGCTTAAATCGACCAGCGCGGCGAAGCCGGTGTCGGTTCCCAGCGCCAGGCGGGCGCCATCCGCGCTCCAGGCCAGGGCCGACACGCTGCCGCGCCCGGGCGCGGCCACCGGCAGGATCCGCTCGGAGGCGATGTCGGCCAGCACCACCAAGCCATCGGCGAAGCCGGCCGCCACCATTTCGTTCTGCGGGTGCGGCGCGACCCGGGTGCAAAGGACATTGTCGCCGCCCGCCATTTCGGACGGCGCCTTGCCCATAGGGCCGCCGCCGAAGAACGGCCACAGCACGATGGTGTCCGCGCCCGCCGTGGTCAGCCACTTGCCGTTGCGGGTGAAGCCGAGCGACTCGGTCTTGGACGGGTAGCCGGACATGCGCATGTGCTGCCCATCGGCCAGGCGCCAGCCATGCAGCGTGTTCTCCTGCATCGACGTGACCACGGCGTCGCCGGCCGGGTGGATGGCGATGCCGGTATGGCTGCCTTTCCATTCCAGGCGGCGCGGGCTGTCCACCTTGGCGCCGACGAACCACAGGGTAGCGCCGTTGTAGTGTGAGGCGGCGACCCGCTTGCCCTTGGAGTCGAACGCCAAGCCGGTGACGGTGGACGGATGGTCGAGCCGCTTCAGCTCGGTGCCGCCGGAATAAAGATAGGCGGTCTTGCCGACGGCACAGGCAACCACGTTGCCGTGCGCCGCGACCTGCTCCACCCATTTGCGGCCGAACTGCGCGACGGTCTCGCTGACGCCGCCCGGCGCGGTGCGGAGGAATGCGCCGTCATCACCGCCGGTGACAAAGCCGTCCGCCGACGCGGCCAGCGACAGGATGGCACCATCATGCGCCTGCGCGTCGCGCCAGCCCGCCAGGACAAGGCGGCCGTCGCCCAGCGCAAAGGCCGGCGTGTCACCGACCCAGGCAGCAGCCACCACGAAAGCGTCGAGGTCGCGGTGCTCGCCGCGGGTGTCCAGAACGAAGTCGGCGGTGACGCTCACCGGGTCGCACCCTCATCAAAACCCGGGGATGGGGCAGCCACATCTGGCACATCTCCCTCTCCCGCTGGCGGGCGACGGTGGGGGTGAGGGTGGCGTCGCCCGGCCGGACTCCATCCTCCGCGACCGACTGCCGCCTGGTTGGCCACCCTCACCCTGCCCTCTCCCGCCAGCGGGAGAGGGTTCGCAACGGTTGCGGCCAAATATCGGACGTCTGCCATCATCCGACCTGGCACGCCTCAAACCCGCGGCGCAGCTGCGGCCGATTGAGGTTGCGGCCGATGAACACCAGGCGCGACCGCCGGTCCTCGCCTGGCGGGAACGGCCCGATGAAGTCGCCATCCGCGATCATGTGCACCGCCTGGAAGGCAAAGCGCCGGTCCTCGCCCGCGTAATGCAGGATGCCCTTGGTACGCAGCAGGTCCTGCCCCTTTTCTGCAAGCAACTGGCCGATCCAGGCGTTGAACTTCTCCGGGTCGACCGGGCGCGCCAGCTCGAACGACATGCTGTTGATGTCGTCGTTGTGCTCGTGTTCGGACTCCGTCAGGAAGTCCGGCTGCACGTCCGCCAGGATGCGTTGCAGGTCGAACGCGCCCTGGTCCATCACCGCGCCGATATCCACCGCCGAACGTTCCGTGCGATGGATCCTGGCGAACCGGTTGATCTTGCGGATGTCCGCCTCGACCGCCTGCAACTCGGCCGGGCTGACGAGGTCCGTCTTGTTCAGCACGATCACGTCGGCGAAGGCGAGCTGTGCCGCGGCTTCCGTGCTGTCCGCCAGACGGGCGGGCAGGTTCTTGGCGTCCGCCACGGTCACGATCGCGTCCAGCCGGGTGCGCGACCGCACGCCCTCGTCGACGAAGAAGGTCTGCGCCACCGGTGCCGGGTTCGCCAGGCCGGTCGTCTCGATGATGATGCCGTCGAACTTGCCCCGCCGCTTCACCAGGCCGCCGACGATGCGGATCAGGTCACCGCGCACCGTGCAGCAGATGCAGCCGTTGTTCATCTCGAACACCTCCTCGTCGGTGTCCACGACGAGGTCGTTGTCGACCCCCAACTCGCCGAACTCGTTGATCACCACGGCATATTTGCGGCCGTGGTTCTCGGTCAGGATGCGGTTCAACAAGGTGGTCTTGCCGGCGCCGAGATAGCCGGTCAGCACGGTGACGGGGATTAGGTCTGCACGGTCGGACATCGGGCGCCTCAAACGATTCGCTGCGCCATATAGGCGCGGCCCTCCGCCAGCCCCAACCCCAGCAGCAGGAAGAACCAGCCGGAGAGTGGCATGGACAGCAGGTCGCTGGTGCTGGCGACCGGCCATTCCTGGATCAGCGCCGCCACGAACAGCCCGACCCGCAGCGGCGCCGGATCGCGCCACAGCCCGGCGGCCAGCGGTCGCAGCCAAGCCACCACCAGCGCGCAGAACAGCAGCAGGCCGGGTAGCCCCGCCTCCACCGCCGCCTGGAGGTAGTGGTTGTGCGGGTGCTGCACGCACACGCCCGCCCCGCCGCCATCGCCACCGTTCCAGCCACGGAAATACGCCGGGTCGGCGCAGTGCCGCCGAAAGCCGTCGAAGCCGAGGCCGGCCAGCGGGTTGCGCTCCACCATTGCCACGGCGCGCATCCCGATCAGGCCGTAGGGGCTTTCGGGGAAGTGCGCCATCTGGGTAGAGAACTTGTCCACCAGGCGGTGGAAGGTCGGGGGCACCACCACGGCGGACGCAGCCAGCAGCAACGCCGCCCCGGCGCAGGCTGCCAGCACGCCGGTGCGCAGGCGTGGCAGCAGCAGCCCGGTCACCAACAGCCCCAGCACGGTCAGCAGCAGCGGCATGCGCTGCCCGATCAGCACCATCACCAGCACGGCGCCCGTCATCAGCAGCAGGCCATACCAGCGCCCCAGCCACGCCATTGCCGGCAGCGCGGCCGGGAACAGCAGTCGGCTGAACGGCGCACCGGCGCGGGGATGCTCGAATGGGCCGGTCAGCTCCCCATCGCCCCAGCGGCCGTAGCCTTGCAGGTTGCGACCGGTGACCAGTTGCAGGACGGATTGCGCCGCGATGTACAGCGCCGCCAGCGCCGCCAATCGCGCCAGCCACAGGCGGCGCCATGGCAGGCGAAGCACCCAATGCTCGGCGGCCGCGACGAACAGGAGGAAGCGGACTGCCAACAGCGCTTGCAGCAGCCCGCCCTGTACCGAGCACACCACCAGCCACAGCCACCAGGCCAGCGCGACCCGCACCCAGCCGGTCCGCAGCCATCCCCACTCCCGCGCCGCGGCGCTGCGGGCCAGGAAACACAGGCTGGCCACCACCATGAGGCCGTCTGCGACGACGCGGCCGTGCAGCAGGAACACCGGGCACAGCAGAACGCTGGCCGCGGCGATGCGATCCAGCACGGTCAGCATGCCAGCAAGCCGGCCCGCAGGGTACCCAGCCGCGCCGCGGCGGCTGGGGTATCGAACTGCGCCGCCCGTCGGCGCGCCGCCGCGGCCAGCGCCGTCCGCCGGCCCTCATCCGTCGCCAATTCGACGATGGCGGCGGCCAACGCGCCGGGCACGTCCGGGTCGGCATAGAGCGCGCAGTCGCCCGCAACCTCCGGCAGGCCGCCGCGGGGCGAGCAGACCAGCGCCGCACCATGCGCCATCGCTTCCAACGCGGCCAGCCCGAACGGCTCCGGCCACCGGCTCGGCACCACGGCGATGGCGGCCCGGCCCAGCCGGTCCATGGCGTCGTCGTGCGGCAGGTAGCCGGTCATGGTAATGCCCGCGGTGGCGGCACGCGCCGCCAGCTTTGCGGTGAAGCCGGTGGTCGGGCTGTCGCGGGCAAACCGGTCCGCGCCCACCATCTCGGCCCGCCAGCCAGGCAGCCGCGGCAGCACCGCCGCGCAGGCTTCGACGAATAGGTCGGCGCCCTTGTCGGCCACCACCCGCCCCACGAACACGACCAGGCGCTCGCGCTCCTGCCGCACCCGGTCCGGCACGTCGAGGCTGTTCGGCAGCACGGCCACGTCACCCTCGATCCCATCGAGAAATCGCTGCCGGACGTGCCCGGACACGGCGACCACGCCGGCAAGCCTGCGCAGCACCCTCGCCCGCTCCGCCGCCGTCCTGGCACCACGCATGCCCTGCGGATCGTTGTGCAGGAACAGCGCGACCTGGGGAAAGCGCCGGGCGAGGTAAAGGGCGATCTCCGGCCGGTTGTGCACCTCCACCAAGGCGGGGGCCAGCGGACGCAGCGCCGCTGCCACCCCGGCAGCGTAGCGCCTGGTGGCAGTCCAGCCCATGCCGGGCAGGACGGGGTGGAACGGCACGTCCGGGAACGGGTCGGCCACCGCCCGCCCGGCCACCGCGCCGCCGGCACTGCGCGCAAGCCGATGCACCAGCAGCCCGACGGCGCCCACGGCGCCCGGCGAAAACCCCTCCTTCGGTGGCAGGACGGTCGCGACGAGGCCGTTCACCGCCGCTCAGGTGAACAGCAGCGCCGCACCGCCCGCGTCCTCCGGCAGGACCAGCACGCCCTCCCCGACCGGCCGATGTGCCACCCCGGCCAGCAAAGGCCGCAAGGAGGCGCATGCGTCGGAGGTCGCCACCGTCATGCCGACCACCGCAGGAAGGGCCGGCGGCACGATGCCCGGGTAGACGGCGCCGACCGCATCGGGTGGCAGCACGCGGACCCGGCCGCGACGCATTACCAGCACGAAGCCGCCGGCCGGGTCCGGCGTGACCGGCAGCCCGGCCAGGCGGGAAAACCGCGCCGCGCTGTCCGCCGGGTTCGGCACCGCCAGCGCGACCTCCTCCAACGACACCGCGGCGTTGGCGTGGCGGGTGAAGCGGGGCTGCCAGATGGCGTCCCGCGTGAGGTGCTTGATCAACTGGATCGTGCCTTCCGGCGCGTCGGGCAGCGGGATGCGCTCGAACCGGGCTTGCGGGCCGTGCGGGTCGGCCTCGTCTACCGGGCGTTCCAGCGGCGTGATGCCGGGGATGTCGAGCCCGGCGCGGTTCAGCCGTGCCAGGGTGGCCTGGCTGTCGTCGATGCCGAGCGCCACGATGTGCAGCCCGGCATACCGCGCCAACTGGCTTTGCAGGATGTCCGGCACCGTGCGGTCCACCGGCGCAATCAGCTCTAAATAACCGCGCTGCAGCATGATGCAGCGGTTGGCGGTGGCCTTGCCGCGATGCCGCGCCATCGGGGTGAGCGTGAAGCCCAGCCGCTGGTACGTGGCGGCAAGCTGCGCCAGGTCCCACGCGCCGACGCCGACATGGTCGAGTTCGAACGCCTCGCTCACGGCACGGCCTCGTAATGCGGCAACTGCCATTCCGCCGGCTCGGCCATGGCGGCGGCGTACCATTCCACCATCAAGGGATGCTCGCGAACGGCCTGGCAGTAGTCGCGGGACTCCGCCGTCAGCTCCGGCAGGTAGGACAGGAAGCGCGCGACAACCGGCGCATACATGGCGTCCGCAGCGCCGAACGCCTGGCTGTACAGGAAGCGTGTGCCTTGCCGCGCCGCCTGCCAGATCGCCTCGATACGGGCGATGTCCGCCGCAACCTCGGCCGTTGGGACCAGCCGCCGCTCGCGGCCCAGATTCATCGGCATGGCCTGGCGCAGCGCGCGGAACCCGGCATGCATCTCCGCCGCGACCGAGCGAGCGGCGGCCCGCGCCACCCGGTCCGCCGGCCACAGCCCGGGCGCCTGCTCCGCGCAGTATTCGCAGATTGCCACGCTTTCCCATACCTGGGCGCCGTTGTGTTCCAGATAAGGCACCAGCCCGGCCGGCGTGTCCTGCTTGATCGCCGCGGTATCGCCGTGGCCAGCCAGCGGGATCAGCCGTTCCGTCACGTCCAACCCGGCCAGCCGCACGGCCAGCCAGCCGCGCAGCGACCAGGACGAATATCGCCTGGTGCCGATGACGAGCGTTCCGTCGGGCATGGCCACTCCACGGGTTGAGGTCGGGGCGGGACAATGCCACGCTGCGGCCACGCCGCAAACAGGGTCACCCCCCGGAATGAACGAGATCAGCCGCCCCAACAACCTCGATGCGTTCTGGATGCCCTACAGCGCCAACCGCTCGTTCAAGGCGAACCCACGCCTGCTCGCCCGGGCGGAAGGCATGTTCTACTACACCAACGACAACCGGGAAGTGCTGGACGGCACGGCGGGGCTATGGTGCTGCAACGCCGGGCATGGCCGGCGAGAGATCGTCGAGGCGATCCAAACGCAGGCGGCGACCATGGATTTCGCGCCGACCTTCCAGATGGGCCACCCAATCGCCTTCCAGGCCGCCGCCCGGCTGGCGGAGATCACGCCGGACGGCATGGACAAGGTGTTCTTCACCAACTCCGGTTCGGAAAGCGCCGACACGGCGCTGAAGATCGCATTGGCGTATCACCGCGCCCGCGGCGAGGCCGGGCGCACCCGACTGGTCGGGCGGGAACGCGGCTATCACGGCGTGGGCTTCGGCGGCATGTCGGTCGGCGGCATCGGCACCAACCGCAAGCAGTTCGGCGCCATGCTGCCCTACGTGGACCACCTGCCGCACACGTTTGATCTTGCACGAAACGCGTTCAGCCAGGGCCTGCCGGAACACGGCGTCGAGCGGGCCGATGCGTTGGAAGCGCTGGTGGCGCTGCACGGGGCGGAAACGATCGCCGCCGTGATGGTGGAGCCGGTGGCCGGCTCGACCGGCGTGCTGCCGCCACCGGTCGGCTACCTGCAACGCTTGCGCGACATCTGCACCCGGCACGGCATCCTGTTGATCTTCGACGAGGTCATCACCGGCTTCGGCCGCATGGGCACGAATTTCGGCGCGGAGCGGCTGGGCGTGGTGCCGGACATCATGACCATGGCCAAGGGCCTGACCAACGCGGCGGTGCCGATGGGCGCCGTGGCCGTGCAGAACGGCATCTACGACGCGGTGGTCCACGGCGCGCCGGATGGGATCGAGCTGTTCCACGGCTACACCTATTCCGGCCACCCGCTGGCCTCCGCCGCCGCGATCGCGTCGATGGATGTGCAGCGGGCAGAGGATTTGCCCGGCCGGGTGCAGGCGATCGAGCCCTACTGGCAGGAGGCGATGCACGGCCTGCGCGGGTTGCCCAACGTGATCGACATCCGCAACGCCGGGCTGATCGCCGGGATCGAGCTGCAACCGCGCAGTGGCAAGCCGACGCAGCGCGCCATGGCGGTGTTCGGCCGCTGCTTCGACGACGGGCTGCTGATCCGCACCACCGGCGACATCATCGCCTTGTCGCCGCCGCTGATCATCGAGCGTACCCATGTCGACCGCATCGTGGAAACGTTGACCACGGCGATCCAGGCGGAGGCCGCGTAGGCCGCGCTACGGCCGGGCGGTCAGAAACATCGTCGCCTGACCGAAGGAACGCGCGCCGAAGCTGATACGCACCGGCACCGGTGGCTCGCCCGGGTTGAGCGACGCGAACCAGGCGGAGCCGTGCTGGACGCGCTGTTGCTCCGCCCGGTCACCATCAAGCGGGAAGCCGGCAAGCTGCTGCCCGTCGAAGTCACAACGCAAGGCGGCGCCCTTGAACGTCGACCGATCGGTTTCGGGCAGGGTTTCCTCGCCCACCGTCCGCGCCACGAACTCCGACAGCCGGCGGCCATCGAAGGTGCGCAGGGCACCGTCGCACCGGCCGGTGGTCGCGACCTGGTGCAGCAGCGATGCGAGGGCGCTCAGCCCGTCAACCGTATGCAGTTGCTGCTCTTCCGGCACCGGCTCGCGCTCGGTCTTTTCTGGCGGTGCCATTTGCGTCACCATCGGGCGACCGCCCTGCCAATCCAGTTGCACGACGTAGGGACGGCCGCGGAAATGCCCGGTGCTGAACAAGGAGCGTGGCACGGCCTGCCCTGCCTGGAACCGGCCATCCACCGTGCTCGCCCCCTCGCCATGGACAATGGCGCCGACCATGCCGGTCAGCCGGTAGGACACGTGCAGCCGATAGGTCTGCGCCGAGATCGCAATGCTGGCGTCCAGGTCCAGCGCGTTCAGCCCGCCGATATAGGTGGCGTAGCTGAGTTGAACGGGCGCGGGTTCTGCGCGCAGCAGCCCGGTCGGCAGCAGGCTCGCGACCAGCACCGCCAGGCGGAAGATGGGAATAGCCATGCCGGCATGATGGCCCGCGCGGTGCCCCGCTGTAACTGCACAATCCAGCGTGCCCTCGACGCGCAAGCCAGCCGGTGTTAATTCCGGCCGCTTAACACCGCCTCCTCCGGAACGAGCCGCCGGCGTTATAGAAAATTAGCGACTTCGCCAGCATTATTCACGATCTAGAACATGCTGCAGGTGGATCGGGACAGTGTTTCGTCAATTCGAGGCTATGGTAGCAGCCGGCCCAGATCGCGTGGCGATCGTCGGGGATGGCAGGCTCAGCTATGCCGCGTTGGCGCGCCGGGCCGATGCCATCGCCCGCGCCGCCCGCGCGGCCGGCCTGCAACCGGGTGACCGCGCTGCCCTGCTGACCGGCCGCTCGGCCGATGCCGTGGCTGCCATGCTGGCAGTGCGGCAAGCCGGGGCGGCCTACGTGCCGGTCGATCCCGGCCTGCCCCCGGCCGCCCGGGGCGCGCTGCTGGCGGACGCGGCCCCCACGGTTGTCCTGGCAGACCACGCCGTCGCCGCGCCCTGCCCCGTGCTGCGGCTGGACCAGCCGATGCCGGACGCGCCCGCTTTTACCGCGCCGGAGCAGGATGCCGAGGCGGCGGCCTACGTCATGTACACCTCCGGATCGACCGGCACGCCGAAGGGGGTGGTGACGCCCTGCCGCGGCGTGCTGCGCCTGGTGCTCCAGCCGGACTTCGTCAGCCTGACCGCTGATGATGTCGTGTTGCAGGCCGCACCGCTCGGGTTCGACGCGTCCACGCTGGAGATTTGGGGCGCGCTGCTGAATGGCGGCACGCTGGCCATCCTGCCGGACGCGGTGCCCTCGCTCGACGCGATCGGCGATGCCATCGCCCGGCACGGCGTGACGGTGGCGTGGCTGACCAGCGGGTTGTTCCACGCCATGGTGGAGCAGCGGGTCGGCGCGCTGGCGCCGCTGCGGCAGTTGCTGGCGGGCGGCGACGTGCTGTCGCCGTCCCACGTGGCGGCGGCGCTGGCCGCCTTGCCGGGCACCACGATCACCAACGGCTACGGCCCCACCGAGAACACCACCTTCACCTGCTGCTATCGCATCCCCCGCGACCACCCGGCCGACGCGCCCGTGCCGATCGGCCGCCCGATCCGCGGCACCGAGGTGGTGATCCTGGGCGAGGACGGCCGGCCAGTGCCGCCGGGCGAGGAAGGGGAGCTGTGCGCCGCCGGCGCCGGGTTGGCGCTGGGCTATCTGAACCGACCGGACCTCACCGCCCGCGCGTTCCGGCCCGGGCCGGACGGGCGGATGCTGTACCACACCGGCGACCGGGCCCGGCAGCGGGCCGACGGGATGGTGGAGTTCGGCGGCAGGACCGATCGGCAGGTGAAGATTCGCGGCAAGCGGGTCGCGCTGGACGAGATGGAAGCGGAGTTGCGCAGTGACCCAGCCGTGCGCGAAGCGGCGGTCCTGATGGAAGGCAGCCGTGCCGCCGCCTTTGTCACCGGCGCCGTGGACGGGCTGGCCCTGCGGCGCGCCCTGCTGGCCCGCCTGCCCGAGCACATGGTCCCCGCCACGATCACCGTGCTGGACTCCATGCCGTTGACCCGCAACGGCAAGCTGGACCGCAAGGCGTTGCGCCCGATGCCATCCGATTCCGGGCAAGGGCTGGATGCGGGTTCAGCTCGGTGGGAGGAGCAGATCAGCGCGATCTGGCGCAAGATCCTTGGCAAGGATGACATGCCGCTCGACGCCAATCTGTTCGATGCGGGCGCCGCCTCGCTGGACGTCGTGCGGGCGCACGCCGCCATGGTGGATGCCGGGCTTCCCGTCGGGCTGACCGACCTGTTCGCCCATCCAAGCGTCGCCAGCCTGGCCGCCTTTCTCGCGGGAGGTGAGACGGTCGCCGCGAAACGGGCCGGGGCCTCGACCGAGGGCATCGCCATCATCGGCATGGCGGGGCGGCTGCCCGGCGCCGGCGACTTGGCCGCTTTCTGGCGCAATTTGTGCGATGGCGTCGAATCGATCCGCCGCTTCACGCCGGACGAGTTGCAGGATGCCTATCCCGCCGCGGTCCGGGCCGACCCAGCCTTCGTGGCGGCACGACCGGTGCTGGACGGCATCGACCAGTTCGACCCCGCCTTCTTCGGCATGACGCGGCGGGATGCCGAGCTGACCGACCCGCAGCACCGCGTGTTCCTCGAGATCGCGTGGGAAGCCCTTGAATCGGCGGGATACGACCCGGCCAAATACCCCGGCCGCATCGGCGTGTTCGCCGGCAGCAGCCCCAACAGCTACCTGCTGCGCAACGTCCTGGCGGACCGGGACGCCGTACTGCGCTACACCAGCGACTACCAAACCGGCAGCTACCCGACCCTGCTGGGGGCCGGCGCCGACTTCCTGGCCACCCGGGTCGCCTACAAGCTGGATCTGCGCGGCCCGGCGATCACCGTGTCGACCGCGTGCTCCACCTCACTGGTGGCGATCGCCCAGGGCTGCGCCGCCCTGCGCGCCGGCGAGGCGGAGATGGTGCTGGCGGGCGGAGCCTCCATCACGCTGCCGCAGCAGCGCGGCTACCTGCACGAGCCGGGTGGCCTGGCATCCGCCGACGGGCATGTCCGTCCGTTCGATGCCGCGGCCAGCGGCACGGTGTTCGGCAGCGGCGCCGGCGTGGTGCTGTTGAAGCGGTTGTCGCAGGCGGTGGCGGATGGCGACTACATCCACGCCGTGATCGCCGGCATCGCGACCAACAATGACGGCGCGGGCAAGGTGGGCTTCACCGCACCGAGCGTTGGCGGCCAGGTCGCGTGCATCAGGGACGCGCAGGCGCAGGCCGCCTTTCCGCCCGCCAGCATCGGTTATGTGGAGGCGCACGGCACGGCCACGCCGCTGGGCGACCCGATCGAGTTTGCCGGGCTGCGCCAGGTGTTCGGCGCGGACGGGCACTGCGTGCTGGGCTCCGTCAAGGGCAATGTCGGGCATCTGGACGCCGCCGCCGGGGTCACCGGGTTGTTGAAGGCGGCCATGGCGGTGGAACACGCCACGATCCCGGGCACGCTGCACTTCACCACGCCCAACCCGGCGATGTCGCTGGCTGGCACCCCGTTCAGCATCACGGCGCAAACCCAGCCCTGGCCCGGCCCCGCGCCGCGCCGCGCCGCCGTCAGCGCGTTCGGCGTGGGGGGCACCAACGCGCACGCGGTGCTGGACCAGGCGCCGGCCGCCTCCGCTCCGGCCGCAGCCCGGCCGCACCAGGTGCTGGTGCTGTCCGCCCGCAGCGCCGCCGCACTGGACGCGGCGCGCGCCCGCCTGGCCACCCACCTGGCGATGCATCCGGACCAGGGGCTGGCGGATGTCGCCTACACGCTGCAGACCGGGCGTCGGCGGTTCGCCCATAGGCTAACGGTGGCAGCGTCGGGCCATGCGGACGCGCTTGCCGCGCTGGAAGACGGTCGGGCAGCGAGCGGGCACGGCGGCGGCGGCACGGTCGCCTTCCTGTTCCCGGGCCAGGGCGCGCAATATCCGGACATGGGCCGCGCGCTGTTCGACGGCGAGCCGGCGTTCCGCGCGGCGGTTGACCAGTGCGCCGACATTCTGCAGCCACTGCTCGGCCTGGACCTGCGCACGATCCTGTATCCAAATGATAATGCTGCAAAAGACGCGCTACTCAACACCAGCCTGGCGCAACCCGCCTTGTTCACGATCGGCTACGCCACGGCACAGCTTTGGCTGTCCTGGGGCGTGCGGCCGGCCGCCATGCTGGGCCACAGCGTCGGCGAGTTCGTGGCCGCCTGCCTGGCCGGCGTGTTCTCGCTGGAAGACGCCCTGGCGCTGATTGCCGCGCGCGGCCGGTTGATGGCCGGTATGCCCGGTGGTGCCATGGTGGCCGTGCGCCTGCCGGAAGCGGAGCTGTTGCCGCTGCTCGGCCCGTCGGTGGACCTGGCGGCGATCAACGCCCCTGCCTTGACCGTGGCGGCCGGCCCGCACCACGCGGCGGAAGCCCTGGAAGCCGAGTTGACCCGGCGCGGCGTGATGCACCGCCGGCTGCACACCAGCCACGCCTTCCATTCCCGCATGATGGACGCGGCCGCTGCCGGGCTGCGGGAAGCGGCGTCGCAGATGACGCTGTCCGCACCGACCTTGCCCTTCGTGTCCGGCGTGACCGGCGCGTTCATCACCGCCGAACAGGCGACCTCGCCCGACTACTGGGCACGGCATTGCCGGGCGCCGGTGCGCTTCGCCGCCGGATTGGAAGCCCTGCTGGCGCGCGGGCCGGCCGCGCTGCTGGAATGCGGACCGGGGCGGACGCTGACCACCCTGGCGCTCCAGGGTGCGGCACGGGGCGGCGCGGTGGCCGCCGTGCCCTGCTTGCCCGACGCCGGCCGCGAGCGCGACGAGCACGCCACGATCGCCGACGCCATCGCCCGGCTCACCGCGGCGGGGGTGGAGCCTGACTGGTTCGCCCTGCACGGCCCGGATCGCCGCCGCGTCCCATTGCCGACCACGCCGTGGGACCATGTCCGCTGCTGGATCGACGAACCGGAAGCCACCAAACCCCGCGTAATGGAGCCCGCCCCGACCATGGACCAGCCACTCCCCGCCGCCGCGAACGAGGACGCGTTGCCCGACGTGATCGCCTTGTTCGAGGAGTTGTCGGGCGACCGGCTCACCGGCGCCAACCCGGCGGCGAGCTTCCTCCAGTTGGGCTTCGACTCGCTGTTCCTGGGACAGGTCGCGCAGCAGATCCGCAGCCGCTTCTCCGTGAACGTGACGTTCCGTCAGTTGATGGGCGAGTTGGGCAGCTTCGGCACCCTGGCAAAGCATGTCGGCGCCGGGCGGCCCGCCCGTGCCCCAGCTCCAGCTCCGGCCGCGGCCGTGCCGGCGACACCCGTCGCCTTGCCAATCGGACCCGTCCCGGATGGCGCCGCCGCGCTGATGCAGCAGCAGGTCGCGGCCATGTCCGCCCTGTTCGCCCAGCAACTGAACGCCCTGGGCGCAGCGCCGGCCGCCGTTCCGGCCGTGCCGGCACCCGCCGCGGCCCCGGCACCGGAGAACACGGCGCGGTTCGACGCCTTCAAGGTGGTCGCGGCGAACACGGGCGGGCTGACCCCGGCGCAGCGCGCCCACGTCGCCGAACTGGTCGCCGCCACCGTCGCGCGCACTCCGACCTCCAAGCGCATGACCGGGGAAGCGCGGTCGCATCTGGCCGACCCGCGGGCCGCCGCCGGGTTCCGGCCGGAATGGAAGGAGATGACGTACCCGATCGTGGCGGTGCGCTCCTCCGGGCCGTTCATCTGGGACGCGGACGGCAACGAATACGTCGACCTGGTCAACGGCTTCGGCCAAACCGCCTATGGCCACGCCCCCGCCTTCGTCACCGACGCGATCCGCCGGCAATTGGAGCGCGGGTTCGAGATCGGACCGCAGGCGGAGCTGGCCGGCCGCGTGGCGGAGCGCTTCTGCACGATGACCGGCAATCAGCGCATGACGTTCTGCAACACCGGGTCCGAAGCGGTGATGGCGGCGATGCGCCTCGCCCGCACCGTCACCGGCCGCGACCGCATCGTCACCTTTGCCGGCAGCTATCACGGGCAGTTCGACGAGGTGCTGGTGAAGGCGGCGCCGAAAGGCACGCGGCCGGTGGCGCCGGGCATCCCGATGACCTCCGTCAGCAACAACATCGTGCTGGAATACGGTGCCGACGCCTCGCTCGCCTGGATCCGCGACCACGCCGACGAGCTGGCGGGCGTGATGTTCGAGCCGGTGCAGAGCCGCCACCCCAGCCTGCAACCGCGCGCCTTCGCCCGGGACCTGCGGGCCATCACCGAATCGGCCGGCATCTGCTTGATTTTCGACGAAGTCGTCACCGGATTCCGCGCCCATCCCGGCGGCATGCAGGCGCTATACGGCGTCCGCGCCGACCTCGTGACCTACGGCAAGGTGGTCGGCGGCGGCCTGCCCATCGGCATCCTGGCCGGTCGCGCCGCCTTCATGGATGCGCTGGACGGGGGCGATTGGCGCTATGGCGACGACAGCACGCCGGACGCGGCCGTCACCTTCTTCGCCGGCACCTTCGTGCGCCATCCGCTGGCACTCGCCGCAATGGATGCGGTGATGACCCACGTTGAAACCCAGAGCCCGGCCTTGCAGGACGGCATCGGCGCGCGCACCGCCGCCCTGGCCGCCCGGCTGAACGACGCGCTGGCGGCGCGGCACCTGCCCCGCTGCATCGAGCATTTCGCCAGTTGGTTCTATTTCAAGCTGCCGGACCCGTTGGCGACGTTGCTGTATCCCAACATGCGGCTGCGCGGCGTGCACATCCAGGAAGGTTTCCCCTGCTTCCTGACCACGACCCATGGCCCGGCGGAAATCGACCGCATCTACAACGCCTTCGTCGACAGCGTGGACGCATTGCAGCAAGCCGGCATCCTGCTGCCGGCCGGTGCCCCCTTGCAAGCCGCCCCGTTCGAGGCGGCGCTGACCGAGGCGCAGATGGAAGTGTGGCTCGCCTGCCAGTTGGGCGACGCCGCGTCCTGCGCCTTCAACGAGGGCATCAGCCTGCACATGCGCGGCGTGCTCGACGTCGGGGCGCTGCGTGCCGCCGTGGCGCAGGTGTTCGCCCGGCACGACGCCCTGCGCGCCCGCTTCACGCCGACCGGGGACCGCATGGTCATCGGCCCGGCGAGCACGCCCGACCTCCCCGTCACCGAGGACGCGTTGGACGCGGTGCTGGCGGAGGAAGCGCGCACGCCGTTCGACCTGGTGGCCGGGCCGCCGGTACGGCTGCGCCTGGTGCGGGTGGCAGCCGGGCATCACGTGCTGGTGCTGACCGCCCACCACATCGTTTGCGACGGTTGGTCGATCAACACCATCCTGTCCGAACTGGCCGAACCCGGCGCCCTGCCGCCTGCCCTGTCCTTCGCCGCCTATGCCGACCGGCAAGGCGCCCGGCGTGGCGATGCGGACCTCGCCTGGTGGCGCGAGCAGTTCGCCATCGTGCCGGCGCCACTGGACCTGCCGTCCGACCGGCAGCGCCCGGCGCTGCGGTCCTTCCGCGGCGGCACAAGGCGGCTGACGATGGACGCGGCGATGCTGGGCCGGGTCAAGGCTGCGGGGGCAGCGAGCGGCTGCACGCTGTTCGCGACCCTGCTGGCCGCCGTGGACGTGACGGTCGGCCGCCTGGCCAACCGAACCGAACTGGTGATCGCCGTCCCCGCCGCCGCGCAGTCGCAGTTGGACGGCGAGGTGCTGGTCGGCCATTGCGCCAATTTGCTGCCGCTGCGCGCGGCCTGGCAGCCGGACACGTCCTTCGCCGCCCTTCTCGGCACCGTGCGGCACGCCGTGCTGGACGCCTATGAGCACCAGGATTGCACGCTCGGCACGATCGTCCGTGCCCTGGACCTGCCGCGCGACATCAGCCGCCTGCCGCTGACCGACGTGCAGTTCAACCTGGAGCGGCTGGCGGACGGCATGGCGATGCCGGGCTTGGAGCTGTCCTGCGCCGCCAACCCGAAGGCGTTCGTGAACTTCGACCTGTTCTTCAACGCCGTGGAGTCGAAGCACGGCCTGGCCGTGGATTGCGACTACAACGCCGATTTGTTCGACGCGGACACGGTGGACCGCTGGCTGGGCCACTTGCGCACCGTGTTGGACGCGGTGGCAACCAACCCGGCGCAGCCCATCGGCACGATCCCCCTGCTGTCGGAGCAGGAGCGCCACGAGCTGCTCCATGGGCTGAACGATACCCCGGCCCCGTTGCCGGATGCCCCCGTGCACAGGCTGATCGCCCGGCAGGCGGCCCGCCAGCCGGACGCCGTCGCAGCCCGGTTCGGCGACGTGGCGCTGAGCTACGGCGCGCTGGACGCCCAGGCGAACCGCATGGCGCATTTGCTGCTACGCCATGCCGCGCCCGGTGACCGGGTGGGCGTGATGCTGGACCGCACGCCGGACATGCTGGCCGTGCTGCTCGGCGCGTGGAAGGCGGGGCTGGCCTACGTCCCGCTCGACCCGTCGCATCCGCCGGCACGGCTGGGCCACATCCTGGCCGATGCCGCGGTTGCCGTGCTGGTGACGGACGGCAGCGGCCCGGCGTTGGACGCCCCCATGCTGGACCTCCGCACCGTGGGCGAGGCGATTGCCGCGCCGCCGGACACGCCGCCCGCCGTCGCCGAAAACCCGCTGGCGTACGTCATCTACACCTCCGGCTCCACCGGGCTGCCGAAGGGCGTGGCCGTCGGGCACACCGCGCTGGGCAACCTGCTGACCTCCATGGCGCACGAGCCCGGCATTGCCGCGGACGATGTGTGGCTGGCGGTGACCACGATCAGCTTCGACATCGCCGGGCTGGAACTGTGGGGGCCGCTGGTGGCGGGCGCCCAAGTGGTGGTGGCGTCGCGGAACGACGCCGTGGACGGCCACCGTCTGCGGCTTCTGCTGGACACATCCGGCGCCACGGTCATGCAGGCTACCCCAGCCACCTGGCGCATCCTGTTGGAAGCGGGCTGGACGCCGGGGGCGCTGCGCATGTTATGCGGCGGAGAGGCGTTGCCCCGCACCCTGGCCGACCGCCTGCTGTCGGGTGGCGGCACACTGTGGAACATGTATGGCCCGACCGAGACGACGATCTGGTCGGCGGTGGAGCGCGTCGGCCCCGGCCCCATCACCGTGGGCCATCCGGTCGCCAACACGGTGCTGCACGTGCTGGACGACGCCGACCGGCTGGTGCCGGTGGGCGTGCCGGGGCACCTCCACATCGGCGGCGCCGGGCTGGCAGAGGGCTACCGCAACAAGCCGGAGCTGACGGCGGAGCGCTTCATCGCCGATCCCCTAACGCACGGGACAAAGCTGTACCGCACCGGCGACTCCGCCCGCAAACTGGCGGACGGGCGGGTTCAGTTGCTGGGACGAATCGACAACCAGATCAAGCTGCGCGGCTTCCGCATGGAGCCGGGCGAAGTGGAGCACGCGCTCACCGCCGGGTGCGGCCTGGCGGAGGCCGCGGTGGCGTTGCGCGACGGCCCGGGTGGCGAACCGCGGCTGCTTGCCTGGGTGGTGCTGCCGCCCGGCGGACAGTTGGACGAGCCTGCGGTGCGCCAGAAGCTGCGCGGCCAGTTGCCGGAGTACATGGTGCCCAGCGCGTTCGTTTCCGTGGCACGCCTGCCGCTGACGCCAAACGGCAAGGTCGACCGCAATGCCCTGCCCGACCCGGCGTCGTCCCCGGCGGCCATAACCGAGCCACCCCGCTCCGCCCTGGAACGGAGCCTGGCGGAGATCTGGTCCGCCGTGCTGCACCGCCCGGTCGGCCGGACCGACGACCTGCTGGCAATGGGGGCGGATTCCATCCAACTGTTCCAGATCACCGCCCGCGCCAACGCTGCCGGGGTGGCGTTGCTGGCCCGCCACCTGCTGCAACACCGCACCGTCGCGGCCGTTGCCGCGGCCCTAGGTGACGCACCGGCCGACGCAGCCACCGCAGTGCCGTCGCTGCAACAATTCCGCCGCGACCGCCGGCTGGTGGTGGGAGACTGACGGTGGACATCGGCACGCCGTTGTCGGGCGACGGTGCGGGGGTGAGCTACCCGGCCTCGCTGGCGCAATCGCGCTTCTGGCTTGCTGGACGCGCTGGACCCCGGCACGCCATCGCTGAACGTGGCGGTGCGCTGGTCCCTGCTCGGCCCGGTCAGCCACGGCGCGGTGGAGGCGGCGATGCGCCGCATCGTCGCGCGGCACGAAATCCTCCGCACGGCGCTGCATGATGTGGACGGCGTGCCGATGCAGGTCGTCCGCCCCATCCTGCCCTTCCACGTCGGCTTCCGCGATTTGCAGGCCATGGGACCGGCCGCTGCTGCCGCCGAGGCCGACCGCATCGGCGCGGAGGAGGCGCAAATGCCGTTCGCTTTGGAGTCGGCGCCGTTGATGCGGGCGACCCTGCTCGCATTGGCGCCCGACAGCGCCCGGCTGCTGGTAACCATGCACCACGCGGTGTGCGACGGCTGGTCGGTGGGCGTGGTGGCGGATGAACTGACCCGGTGCCTCGCCGGGGCGGCGCCGCTGCCGGAATTGCCGCTGCAATACGGCGACTATGCGGAATGGCAGCAAGCCTGGCTGGGCAGCACCGCGCCCGACGGGGCAAAGGCCTATTGGGTGCGGCAACTCGCCAACCTGCCCTACGTCATCGTGCCGCCGGACCATCCGGCCTCGGCACGCGGGCCGGGCGCCATCGCCTCCACCCTGCTGCCGCGCGCGCTGACGGACGCGATGTCCGCCACCGCCGTGCAGGGTGGCTGCACCCCGTTCGCGGTGGCGCTCGCCGCTCTGGGCCGCGTGCTCCAGGCCCGCACCGGCGCGGACGACATCCCGGTGGGGACGCAGGTCGCCGGGCGAACGGAGGTGGAGTTGGAGGGCATGGTCGGCCCGTTCATCAACACGTTGGTGCTGCGGCTGGACCTGTCGGGCGCGCCGGATTGGGCCACTCGGGTGCAACGCGCCGGGCAAACCGTGGCAGGCGCGCTGGACCACCACGCGATGCCGTTCGAGTTGTTGATCCGTGCGCTGAACCCGCCGCGCTCGCCACGCCGCACCCCCTTGTTCTCCGTGAACTTCATCTTCCAACGCTCCTTCGTGCCGCCGTTCGACGGCGGCGGGATCCGGCTAGTGGACCTGCCGAGCCATTCGGCGGGTGCGCTATACGACCTCAACTTCTTCATGGTGGAGCGGCCGGACGGGTGGCGCGCGTCCTGCGAATACGACTCGGCGCTGTTCGGCGCGGCCACGGTGGAGGCCATGCTGGCGGAATGGCGGCAGGCGCTGTCCGGCCAAGCGGTCACGCCGGTGCAGGCGACGGACACGGTGGCGGACCGGCTGGGCCTCATCTGGTGCGACATCTTGGGCGTGCCCGGCGTGGGCCTGACCGACGGGTTCTTCGAACTGGGCGGGCATTCCCTGCTTGCCGCGCGCATGCTGGCGCGGGTGGAGGCGGAGTTCGGGCAGCGCGTCGGCATGGCGGCCTTGTTCGCCGACGACACGCTGGGCGGCCTGGCCGCCCGGCTTGCCCCGCCCTCCGCGAACGGGACCGGGCTGGTTGCGATCGGCGATCCGACGGTGTGGCGTGGGGTGCAGGATGCGCTCGATGGCCGGGCCAGCTTGCGCTGCGTCGCCGACGCGACGACGGATGCGGCGATGCAGCTATGTCCCGCGGGGCGGTTGGCGATCTTCGGGGCGGGTGCGGACGCCGCTGCGGCGTTGACGCTGGCGCAGGGCCTGGCGGAGGCGGGGCGGGACGTGTCCTTGGTGCTGGTGGATGCCGCGCCGCCCGCGTCGCCCCGCGGCTTCTGGCGACAGCGCCCCCGTGCCGCCGTGCCGCAATTCCGCGGCCGCACCCTGTTGTTCCGCCGTTCCGGACCGGCTACGGACGCGGCCGGAGGATGGGCCGACCACCTGGCCGGCGAATTGGACGTCATACCGCTGCCCGCCGGTCCGTGGCACGAGGCAGTGGCGCAACGGGTGAAGGCGGTGTTCGCGTGATGTTGGCACCCCTGCACAAGCGGCGCGTCGTGCGGCGATTGGCCGTGGCGCTGGGCAGCCTGCTCCTGCTGGGCGGCGCCGGGCCGGCCACCCGGACGCTGACCGTGCCGGAACGCGATGGTGCGCCGGGCCACGATGTGCGCCTCCTGGTTTGGGCGCCGGACAGCCCAGGACGCCACCCCGTGCTGATGTACGAACCAAGCTGGGGCGGCCGGGCGGACGAGAATGGCAAGCTGGCGGCAGCGCTGGCGCAGGCCGGGTTCACCGTCGTCGCGATCGACTACGCGACCGGCCAACCGCCTGGCTTTGCCGCCGCGGTGCAGCGGATGCAGGCGCCGTTGGACCTGTCGAGCACGTCGGCGCTCGCCCGCACCACGGCGGAAGGCGATTGGCGCGTCGTTCTGCTGGCCAGCGACGCGTCCGTCGTGCTGGACCTGCTGCCGGAAGCGCGGGGAGCGCCCGATGCCGGCATCTTCGGCTGGTCGTTCGGCGGCGCCGTCGCGGCGGAGGCATGCCGGCAGGATGCGCGTTTCAAGGCCTGCCTGAACATGGATGGCTGGATGTTCGGACCGGCCGCCGACCATCCGTCGTCACAGCCCTACATGGTGCTCAGCGGCGATCCCTATCCGGACCATCCTCAACCCGCCGACAATCCCGCCGCCGCCATGGACGAGCGGGACGGGGCTCGGCTACGGGCGCGGTTCGCGACGGTAGGCGGAAGCTACGTGCAGTTGCCCGGCGTGGACCACACCGGGTTCAGCGATGCCGGCAACAACGCCACGGTGCGCAGCCTGGTGATCGGCTTCTTTGCCCACACCCTGCTCGCCGGCCCGCCGCAGCCGGAACCGCCTGGAGTCATCTGGCATCGAGTCCCGGGCCCTGCCGGCTGATCCGCCAGCCGCGGCACGCCGCCGCCACGGCCGCTGCGTAGCCTGGCAGCACGGCCAGGTCGGTCACCTGCCAACCCGCCAGTTGCGCGTCCGGCAGCACCGCGATGGCCTGGAGGTCGGCGATGCTGCCGCCCTTGCCCTTGATCACGGCTTCCTTGCGGGTCCAGCCGCGGAAGAACGCGCGCTGCCGCTCGTCGGGCGAGAGCGTCGCCAGATAGGCCAGCTCCACGGGCGTGAACACGGAATTGGCGAGCCCCGGCTCCACCGGCCGCACCGCCTCGACATCGATGCCGATGGGGAAGTCGGCCACGGCAAACAGCGCGACCGCACCGGAATGGGCGAGGTTGAAGTGGGGACCGCCGCGCAGGAACGGCTTGCCGTTCGGCCCGGTCCACAGCACCAGCTCCGCGGCGGGGGTGCCGCACAGCCCGGCCAGCGCCCAGCGCAAGGCTGCCCGGCCGGCGGCAAACCGCCGCGCCCCGTGGGCCACGATGAAGCGGCTGGCCCGCGCCCGCTCCGCCGGCGACAGCACGGACTCGTCAGCGAGCGTCGGGTCATCCAGGTCCCACTGCCATACGCTGACGACGCCCGGCGTCACGTGCCGGTAAAGGCCGGCTGCTTGCCCCGGCGAAAGGCGGCCACCCCGGCGGCATAGTCCGCGCTGTTCCGACACGCCTCTACCAGCCCGTCAAGCGCCGGATCGCCCGGCGCGGCCACCATGCGCTTGGCCGCGGCCACCGCGAGCGGGCCGTTATCGGCGATGGCGCGGGCGAGGTCGACCACGATGTCCGATAGGTCGCCATCATCCACGACCAGCGTGACCAGCCCGATCCGCAGCGCTTCCCGCGCCCCCATCCGTGCGCCGGCGAAAAGCAGCCGCTTGGCATGTTGCGGCCCCACCAGGCGGGCTAGTCCCGCGACCACCGTCGGCGCGTAGGCCAGCCCCCAGCGGGCAGCCGGCAAGGCGAACGTGCTGTCTTCGGCGGCGATCAGCAGATCCGCGTGCAGCGCCAGCAACAGGCCGTTGCCGATGCAGTCCCCGCGCAGCCGGGCGATCACCGGCTTGGGGAACGCCGCCAACGCCGCCTGCGCCCGTCCCGCGGCCGCATCGTAGTCGGCCTGGTCCGGCGGGTCCGCCGCGCTGGGGTCGCCAACGAAGGCATGGTGCCCGGCGCCGGTCAGCACCAGAACGCGGACGTTCGCATCCTCGGCGTAGCCGTCGAGCATCTCCGTTAAACTGGACCAGGTCTCGACGGATGCCACGTTCCGAGCCTGCCCGCGGAAGGTGACCAGGGCGATACCCTCCATCACCTCGGCCTTGATCGACGCCCGAGCCTCCTCCATGGCGCTGTCCTTCCCCCTCGTCCGTTATGAGCGGCAGGCGTGATCGTGCATCGCCACGTGGGCCTAGGTCCAGCGGCGTTGCGGCGGTGGGTGCTTTGCCAACGGGGCTGGAACGCCTCAGATAAGCGAAACGCGACCGGGGGAGCATGGCATGAAGGTCACCATCGAAATCGACTGCACGCCGGACGAAGCGCGGGCCTTCATGGGCCTGCCGGACGTCAAGCCCATGCAGGCCGCCGTGATGGCGAGCTTGGAGCAGCAGGCCGTCCGCGCCGTCGACAGCTTCGCCCCGGACGCGATGCTGAAGCTGTGGTTCACCACCATGCCACAACTGTCCACCCAGATGCAGGACATGTTCACCCGCATGATGACGACAGGCCCGGCACGGCCGTGAGAAGCGCTACTGCACGAGCTTGCAGCCACCGTCCTTGAGCGGCCGGAATGCGTCCGCGCCGGGGATGGTCGTCAGCAGGGTGTAGTAATCCCAACGGCCGTGGCTTTCTTCCGGCGACTTCACCTTGTAGCGGAACATGTCGTGCACCGCGCGGCCGTCCGGCCGGAGCGTCACGGTGCCGAACAACGGGTCGGCGATCGGCGCGTGGCGCATCTGTGCCACCACGTCCTCGCCCACGATCGTCTTGGCGTCGCGCGCGGCGCGCAGATAGGCGAGCGTGGCGGAATACACCCCGGCTTGGTCCTCCGTCGGCATGCGGCCGCCCATGACGGCGCCGAACCGCTTGCTCCAGGCACGGGTCGAATCCGTGCGGTCCCAATAGAACCCGGTGGTCAGTTGCAGCCCCTTCGCGACGGGCAGGCCCATCCCATCGATGTCCGACAATTGGACGAACAGCGCGGCCGGCGTCATCTTCGCGGTGAGGCCGAATTCCTGCGCCTGCTTCAACGCGTTCTGCGTGTCCGTCCCGGTGTTGGCGAAGGCCAGCACGTTGGCACCGGAGTTCTGCGCCTGCAGCAGGGGGTTGGCGAAGTCGGTCGTGCCCAGCGGGTCGCGGCTTGCCCCGGCGACCTTGCCGCCCGCCGCCTTCAGCGCGGTTGTCGCATCGCCTTCCAGCGCCTGGCCCAGCGCGTAGTTGACGGTCAGGAAATACCAGTCGTTCAGCCCCTGCGGCACCAGGCCGAGCGCGGTGCTCTTGCCCTGCGCCCAGGTGTCGCTCACCCACTGCACCGTGGTTGGCTGGCACGCCTTACCGGTGACGTCCGAGCTCATCGCACTGGACGCAAGCCCGGTTCGGTGCCGGTCGGCCGCGATGGCCACCACCGACAAGGCGACGCCGGAGTTGGGCAGGTCGACGATGGCGTCGACGCCCTCCTGGTCGAACCAGCGCCGGGCGATGCCGGAGCCGACATCCGGCTTGTTCTGATGGTCGGCGGAAACGATCTCCACGCTCAGCCCGCCGCTTTCGGGCGCGAAATCCTCCGCCGCCAGCTTGGCCGCCGCCACCGAGCCGGCGCCGACCTGGTCGGCGAACGGGCCGCTCATATCGGTCAGCACGCCAACCTTGAGCTTGTTGCCCGGGATTTCGGCATGGGCCAGCGGGGACAGGACGCAGGTGGCGAGCAAGGCTGCATGCAGGCGCTTCATGGTGTCGTCCTTGAGGTCAAAGAAGAATGCAACACGCCGGAAGCGTCCGTCCCGGTCGGCTGCCAATATCGCCGCACGAGCGCCACCCGCGGGGCTCGCGGACCAGGCTGCGTGATCCGGGCATTGCGTTCCGCCGTTGGCATGGGCAGCCTCCTGGTTGACGGCGTCGGCCGCGGTGAAAACTGCCGACGCTGCGGCAGATTCGCAAGTTGGATCACCGCGTACGCCATAGGAACAGGAGAGGTGCCGCTGACCGAGTTCGAACGCGGCTGGACGGCCGCCTTGCAAGCCGCCCAAGCCTGGCACGAGTCCAAGGCCAAGCAGATCCTGGTGCAGGCCAAGCGCACCCGCTTCCCGAAGACGCTGGAGCAGCAGGCGGAAACGCACCGCCACGCGGCGGAGGTGATGCCGACGCTGACCCCGGACGAAACCTGACCGCCCGCGGCGTCAGAACAGCAACTGGGGCGGCACCTCCGCCTCCTGCACGCCCTGCTTGGCAAGGTTGGCGACGAGCATCTTGCGCAAATCCCCTGCCGAGCGGCGGCGGGTGATCCAGGCGTCGACGGTTGTTCGCCACGCCGCGTCCGGCTCCTTCGGCATCATCGCGCAGGTGGAGGATGCGAAGATCGGCTCCGGCACCACCAGATGGCCCAGCGACCGGTTTCGCGCCAACGTGGTCAGCGCCAGGATCACCACCAGGATCTGGCAATCGGCCCGGCCGGCCTGTAGCGTCAGCAGCGCATCGTTGTTGGTCTTGCTGCGGATGATGTCCGCGTGTGGGCAAAGCCGGGACACGTTCTGGTCGTAGACGGTGCCGAGTTCCAGGGCGACGCGAACCTCCGGCTTGTCCAGCTCGCCCCATCCCTTCGGGTCGAACCCGACGCGGGCGATCAGCGCGAACGCGTTCTCGTACAGCGGCTTGCTGAAGTCGACCACCTGCGCCCGCTGCGGCGTCGGGGCGAGGCCGAAGAAGATGTCGGCCTTGCCGGACTGCACGTCCAGGGCGGCGTTGCCCCAGGTGGACTCCACGGGCTCGATGGTAGCGCCCAAGCTGGCCGCGAGCTCCTTCGCCACGTCGACCACGAAGCCGGCCCATTCACCGGTCGCAAGCTCCTTGTAGCAGTAGGGCGGCTGCGCGCTGACCACGCCCACGCGCACCAGCTTCGTCCGCTTGACCCGGTCCAGCGTGCCTTCCGCGCCCTGCGCCCGGGCCACGCCGGTCGAAAGCAAGCCGGCGGCTAGCATCCTGCGGGAGATCATGCGCGATCCTTCCAGTGTCGGACGGACCATAGGGTGTGGCTGTGTCGCGAACCAGCCGGGTCGGGATTGCCAGCCGGCTTGGGGATCGGCCTATGCTGCGCATCCAGTATGGAGGACCAGATGCCCGCCTTGCCCGAAGCCGACGCTGCCACGCGGCAGTTCTTCATCGACTGGCTAGAAACATTCTCGGGCTATGTTCGGGAGGTGGATTACGCGTCCGCCAAGCCGTTGTTCCACCCGGATGTGCTGGCGTTCGGCACCCATAATGACGTGATTACCGGCCTGGCGTCGTGGACCGCTACGCAGTGGGACAATGTGTGGCCCAAGACTACGGACTTCCGCTTCAACATACCGCAAGTGCGTGTGCTGGCATCCGCCGACGGCAGCATGGCAACCGTGCTAGCCCCATGGACCAGTACGGGATATCAGCCCGACGGCGCGACGTTCGATCGGCCTGGCCGAGCGACCATGGTGTTCAACCGGGCCGGGGACGGATGGCTCTGCACCCACTCCCACATGTCACTGAACCGGGGCGTTCCGCAGTCCAGCCACGCGGACCGCCCGGTCAAGGCCTGGTAACGTCACCGGCGAGGCTGACGGGAATTAGGCCGAGGGTGGCGAGTTCCGCCAGCGCTCCAGATCGGCGTCGAAGCTGCGCGGCTTGCCAGCCTGGATGATGTCGACGATGCGGTCGGCGTCATCCTCGTGCGGGATGACGGTTAGCGTCACCAGGTGGTCGTGAATGGCGGCACGGTCGGCTTGCTGGCTGTCGTCGGGCAAGATGGCTTCGCGGATCTTGCCGATGATCGTGTTGTCGGCGGGCCGCAACGCCGCCGCATCGGCTTCCGCGTTCGTGACCGTGATGCGGCCGGCGTCCAAGCCGGCGGCCAGCAGCGCGTCGCGGGTGGCGTCGGCCTCCTGACGGGTGGCGAAGAACGCCTTCATCCGCCGGGCGTCCAGCGCGACGGCGTCGTCGTGCAGCGGGCCGTTGAACGTGGTCGGGCCTTCAGCCATGGTAAAATCCTCCGGTTCGCTGCGCCAACGCCCCGCCGTAAACCAGAGTTCGCTTCGAGTGGCCGATCTTCCCCGATTACAAATGCCGGCCTCGTTCCAGGATTTCCAGCGTGTAATCGTGGTAGCTCATCCCTAGGCGTTCGGCGCGCTCCAGGCGGCGCAACGCCACCTCGCGCGGGGCCGCCCAGGCACGCCGCCGTGCCCGCTTCCAGCACCAGAGGCGCCAACCCGCCGGGTCATCATCCTCGTCCAGTGCCGGGCCGCCGTTGTGGCCGGGACCAGGCGGCAGGCTGTCGGGACGGTCGGTCATTGGCTCCTCCAGCGGTGGCCGTTGCCCACCGATGCACACCGCGTTCCACAATCGCATCGGCAGGGCTACGCTGTCGCAGCGGAGGAGCAAGGATGCAGCATTGCGGGCCGTCAGCAGCGCCGAGGCACCGCCGCACGGCGTGGCGCCTCTGGCTCGGCACGGCCTTGCTGGGCGCCATCGCGACCGGTGCCTTCGTCGCGCGAGCGGCCGACCCCGATGCCTTGTGGAAGATCGTGCACGGCCGGTGCGTGCCCAACGCGCAGGCGGGCAACCCGGCACCGTGCGTGCAAGTTGATGCAGATGACGCCGTGCTGAAAGACATCGTCGGCGCGACGCAGTTCCTGTTGATTCCCACGGCGCGCATCACCGGCATCGAGAGCCCTGCCCTGCTCGAGCCCGCTGCGCCCAACTTCTTCGCCGCGGCATGGCAAGCCCGGCACTACGTGGACCAAGTGGTCGGCCACGCCCTGGCGCGGGACGCGTTCGCTTTGGCGATCAACCCGCCGAGCGCGCGGTCGCAGAACCAGTTGCACATCCATGTCGATTGCATCCGGCCGGACGTCCGCGCCGCATTGCAAGCGCTGCCGATCGGCGAAGCCTGGGCAATGCTGCCGCAGCCGCTCGCCGGGCAGCGCTACGCCGCCATACGACTGCCCGGGGACGTGCTGGACCGCAACCCGTTCGACGTGCTGGCAAACGAGATGCCCGGTGCACGCGAAGCGATGGGATCATACACACTCGTGCTGGTAGGCAGCGGGGATGGCGGCTTCATCCTGCTGGCAGGCCGCGTGGGTGCGGACGGCGCGGGCCACGGCGAGGATATCGAGGACCATCGATGCACCCTCGCCGCGGCCCAGCCGTGAGTTACTCCGCGGGCAGCCCCTCGCCCTCCGGCGCCTGTTCCAGCCGTGGATCGTGGCGCAACGCCAGCACAATACCCACTGCGATGAAGCCGGCCACCGCCAGGGTCCACAAGCCGCCATTGTAGCTGCCGGTCTGGTCCTTGATGTAGCCCATGGCATACGGCCCGAAGAAGCCGGACAGGTTGCCGATGGAGTTCACCACCGCGATGCCGCCGGCCGCCGCCGGGCCGGACAGGTAGGCGGTCGGCAGCGTCCAAATCACCGGCAAGGACGCGAAGATGCCGAACCCGGCGATGGTGAACGCCACCATCTTCAATATCGGATCGTCCACCAAGGTGGACAGGCCGATACCCGCCCCGGCAAGGAACACCGCGACCGCCGCATGCCCCTTGCGCTCGCGCTTGCGGTCGGACCGGCGGCCCCACCACACCATGCCGACGGTGCCGACCAGATAGGGCAGCGCAACGACGAACCCGGTTTGCAGGTTGCTCAGGCCGAAATTCTTCACGATGGTCGGCAGGAAGAAGCTGAAGCCGTAATTGCAGGCCACCGCGCCAAAATACACCAGCGACACCGCCAACACCCGGCCATTGGTCAGGGCCTGCATGACGCTGTAATTCCGGGCCGCCTCCCGCTGCCGCCGCTCGGACTGCAGGCGGTCGATCAACCAGACGCGCTCGTCGGCCGGCAGCCACGCCGCGTCGGCCGGGCTGTCGGTGAGGTAGAACAGCACCACGACGGCCAGCACCAGCGCGGGTGCCGCTTCCAGGATGTAGAGCCACTGCCACCCATGCATCCCGAGCCAGCCGTCTAGGCCCAGCAAGGCCCCGGACACCGGCGACCCGATCACGGACGAGAGCGGGATGGCGGCCATGAACAGGCCGATGATCCGCGCCCGCTCCTTGGCGGGGAACCACAGGGTGAGGAAGAAGATGATGCCGGGAAAGAAGCCGGCTTCAGCGAAGCCGAGCAGGATGCGGACGACGTAGAAGCTGGTTTCACCGCCGATGAACGCCATGGCACCGGACAGGAGGCCCCAGGAGAACATGATGCGGGCGATCCAACGCCGCGCGCCGAACCGGTTCAGCAACAGGTTGGATGGCACTTCGAAAATGAAGTAGGCCAGGAAGAAGATGCCGGCGCCCAACCCGAATGCCGTCTCCGACAGGCCGAGATCCTTGCTCATAGTCAGCTTGGCGAAGCCGACATTGACCCGGTCGAGGTAGGCGACGAAGTAGCAGATGACCAGAAACGGCACGAGCCGCATGGTGACCCGCCGGATGGTCCGGCTTTCCAAATCCATTGAACGATCCCCGCATGCGGCCGCGTACGGCGCAGCCGCTTGGGGATCAACTCTGGCGGGTCGGACTGCGGATGGGAAGTGGGCGTAGGCGCCGCGCGACGAATTCTTGCGCGCGACGCGCCCCACCCGTCCGCCGCTATGATTGCAGCGCGTGTTCCAGTTCGGCTTTCTTCATGCGGGAGCGGCCCTTGATGCCCTTGCTGGCTGCCTGCTTCAGCAACTCTGCCCGCGTGGTGCCGTGCCGGGCGGCCGCGGTCTTGCGGGCGACGTCCGTCGGCTGGGCGGAGAACTGCTTGCCCTTGCGGGTGTCCGCCCGCTTCTTCTGCGTGGTGCGGGCGTACTCATCATCCGACAGCACTTCGCGTCCGTGCTTGGGCAGGTAGCGCTCGCCGGTCTTGCCGCTTTCCTTGCCGGACTTGGTGCCCCATTCCTCCTTGGTCCACTGCGTCAGGTGGTTGTCGTCGGCCTTCTTGCCTTTGTAGCCGCCGCCCTCGGCTTTGTACTCGTGTGTCGCCAGTTGCGCCTTGCGTGCCGACCATTGCCCGGGCTTGCCGCCCTTGTCGTCGGCGACGACGGCCTCCTTCACCTTGTCCCAAAGCGCCGGGTCGGTCTTCTTCGCGATTGCGGCCATCACATTGCTCCTTCGCGCGGGCAACGCCGCCGTTCTGCTGCCGGTTCGGATTGAAGGGAGGCGCGGAGTTCACGTTCCTGGGGCCACATTCGAGCCTCTCGTGGCCGCTATTCTTCCGCGTATGGGTTCTTGGTACCGCGGAACTGCAACCGGATCGGCGTTCCCGGCAGGTCGAAGCTGTCGCGCAGGCCGTTCACCAGGTAGCGCCGATAGTCCTCCGGCGTTTGCTCCGCCCGGGTGCCGAACACGATGAAGGTCGGCGGGCGGGCCTTGGCCTGGGTGGTGTAGCGCAGCTTCAGCCGCCGGCCGTCCACCAGAGGCGCGGCGTGACGCTCCAGCGCTGCTTCGAACCAGCGGTTCAGCTCGCCGGTGGGCACGCGGGTGTTCCACACCGCGTGGGCGCGGCGGACGGCCGGCAGCAGCTTGTCCACGCCGGCGCCGGTCATCGCCGACAGCGTGACCACGGGAATGCCACGCATCTGCGCTAGGCTGGTTTCCAGCCGGTCACTCACCTGGCGGCGGCTGACAGCCCGCTCCGGCACCGCATCCCATTTGTTCAGCGCCAGCAGACAGCCGCGGCCTTCACGCTCCACCAGCCGGGCAATCTGCAGATCCTGTTCGTGGAGCCCTTCCACGGCATCGACGCACAGCACGACGATCTCCGCCATCTTCAGCGCCTCGATGGTGGCGGAGGTGCTCATCTTCTCAAGGTTGCCTTCGACCCGCGCCTTTTTGCGCAGCCCGGCGGTGTCCACCAGCTCGATCGGCCCCTCGGCATCGTCGAAGCGGACAGCCACGGAGTCCCGCGTCAATCCGGGTTCCGGCCCGGTGATCATGCGCTCCTCGCCGAGCAGCCGGTTCAACAGGGTCGACTTGCCGGCATTCGGCCGACCGACCACAGCCAAGCGCAGCGGGCGATCGGCTGCGTCCTCTTCCCGCGGGTCGGGCACCCGATCGGCGATTTCGCCCATCAGGTTGGCCAGGCCTTCGCCATGTTCAGCGGACACCGCCAACGGCTCGCCCAACCCGAGGCTGAACGCTTCCAGCGCCGCCTGGGCGCCGCCCCTGCCTTCCGCCTTGTTGGCGACCAGCAACACCGGGCGGTTCTGCCGGCGAAGCCAGGCGGCGAAATGGCTGTCCGCCGGGGTGATGCCGGCACGCGCGTCCACCACGAACACCACCAGGTCGGCGGTGGCGACCGCCGCCTCCGAGCTGGCGCGCATGCGGCCGAACAAGGTGTCGGGCGCACTTTCCTCCAGTCCGGCGGTGTCGACCAGGCGCACGGTCTTGCCGCGCAGCTGGGCCGTCGCGTCCTTGCGGTCCCGCGTCACGCCGGGCGTGTCGGCGACCAGGGCGAAACGGCGGCCGGCCAGGCGGTTGAACAGCGTGCTCTTGCCAACGTTCGGCCGTCCGGCAATCACGACGACGGGCAGCATGCCGCTAGCCGTATGCGGTCAGGGAGCTATCGTCTGTCACGACGAACAGCTTGCCGCCCGCCGCTACCAGGGGAACCGACACGTCCGCCGGCAGGTCCATGACGCCCAGCACCTCGCCGGTCATCGGGTCGACCGCGGTCAGCTTCTCCGTGGACCCGGCGAGGTACAGGTATTTGCCGCCCAGCAACGGACCGGTCCAGTAGATCGGGTCGCGCGACCGTTGGACGTTCTCGTACCGCGCCAACTGGCTGATCCAGCGGACGCGGCCATCCGTGCGGTTCAGGCAGGCGACCTGCTGGTCCAGCGTCAGCACGAACAGCCAGTCCCCCGCGACCCAGGGCGTGTTCTGGCCCGCAGCCTCGCGTTCCCACAGCCGACGGCCGGACCGCAGGTCGAGCGCCAGCAGCAGGCCGCCGACGCCGATCGCGTAGACGATGTTGTTGACGATGACCGGCATGGCGCGGATGGCCGACAAATCCGCCAGGCTGTTGCGGCCCTGTGCGGCGGCCAGGCTGTCGCTCCATGCCAGCGCACCGGTGTCCGCCCGCAGCGCCACCAGGTCGCCCGAGCCGAAACCGGCCACCACCAGCCCGTCGGCATAGGCCGGTGCCGGCTCGCCCAGCACGATCGTGCTGGCGGCGCTCGCCTGGTAGGTCCAGATCTGCTTGCCGTCGGTGGTGGACAAGGCGACCAGCCGTTCGTCGATGGTCGGCACGAACAACCGGTTGTCGACGATGGCAGGTGCCGACCGCGCCGGTGCGCCGAGCGGCGCGCGCCACTTGATCGTGCCGGTCGCGGCGTCCAACGCAATCGCCTCCGCCCGGCCCGTGGTGGCATACAGCACGCCGCCGACCACGGCGATGCCGCCGCCGACATTGGTGCTGCGATCCTTTTCGCCCTGGGTGTCGGTGTTCCAGCGCCGCGACCCGGTGGCCTCGTCGAACGCGGACACGCTGCCGTCCGAATCCATGGTGAATACCTGGCCGCCGGCGACCACCGGGGTGGCGGTGATCTTGCGGCGATACCCGCCGCCTTCGCCGATCGAACGCCGCCAGGTCCGCCTCAGCTCGTTCACGGCGACGTTGCCCATGCTGTGGGCGGCGTTGCCACCCGCCACACTCCATTCGGCGTTCACCACCGGTGGCGGCAAGACGATCGTCGGATTGTAGGACGGGTCCACCTGCATGCCGCGGGTGGTGACCATGACCGACACGCGCTTGCCCGGCAGCGGCGGCTTGTCCGACTCGAAGATGTCATCCAGGAAGGAGCAGCCGGGCAAGGCCGCGGCAGGCAGCAAGACCGCGCCCCGCAGCAATTGGCGGCGGGCCGGCATGCGGCGAGCGGTCATCCGCGCGCCTCGGCCGGGGTGCCCAGGATGGCCAGCAACTCACCGGCCCGGCGGCGCAGCCCATCCGCCGCCATGGGGTCGGTCAGCAGGTCGCGCAGCAGGCGCATCGCCTTGTCCTTGTCGTCCAGCCGCAGCGCCACCATGGCATCCACCTCCTGCGCCAGCGCACGCCACGGGTTCGATTGCGCTTCCAGCTTCGCCGTGCGCGCGGCAATCGCCGCAGGGTCGCCCGCGTCCACGGAGTGCTGCGCCCACAACAGGCTGGCAAGGTCGCGCAGGAGCACGTCGTCGCCGTCGGTGCTCACCTGGTTCCACAGCGCTAAGGCGGCGGCGGTGTCACCGCCGTTCCAGCGCAAGGCGGCCTCCTGCAATTGCGCCAGCGTGCGGTAGCCGGCGGGCGCGTCCTTGGCGATGCTGGCAAACGCGTCCGGGTCGGTGGCCTGCGCCGGGGCGGCGCCGGGCGCCAGCACGCCGGATGCGGCGAGATACGGGCCGGCCAGCGCCTGTGATTGGCGGCCTTGCCACCAGTCCCAGCCCCGCCAACCGCCGACCCCCGCCAGGACCAGCACCAGCGCGACGCCGCCCGCCAGGCCATAGCGCCTGGCCAGCGCACGGGCGCGCTCGGCCCGCAAATCCTCGTTCAGCTCGTCAAAGATGTCGGCCACGCTTGTAAAACCCTCGAACCCGGCGGCGGACCATAGCGACCAGCCCCGCCGCGGGAAACCCTGTGTTCATCTCGGCATGGTCCATTGCGGCCATGACCCCCGTGATTCGTGCCGCCGCCGCCCTGGCCGGCCTCGCCTTGCTGGCCAGCCCGCTTGGCGGCTGCGTCGCCACGGCGGCGGTGGACGCGGCGAGCATCGCCGTATTCGGGCGCGACGTGGGAGATATCGGCGTGTCCGCCATCACCGGGCGCGACTGCTCCGTCGTCCACCTGGATCGGCGGCAGGATTACTGCGCGCCCCAAGAGCGTTTGCCGTTGGCCGAGCCGTATTGCAGCCGGACGCTGGCGGACGTGCAGTGCTGGTCCAACCCGGAAAGCTTCGGCAGCCTGCCGCGCCAGATCGTGGACACGCCGTCCCTGACGGCGGAGCAGCGGCGGCAGATCACCTCGCGCTGGCCGAAGACGCTGAACCTGACGGATTAACGGAACCGCACCAGCTTGCCGCCCGGCTCGCCCAGCACCTCGTCCTCCCGCATCACCGCCCGGCCGCGCACGATGGTGGCAACCGGCCAGCCGGTGACGGACATGCCGGCGAACGGCGTCCAGCCGCAGGGCGAAACGATCCAGGAATCCTCGATGCGCCGGGTGCGCTTCAGGTCGACCAGGGTGAAGTCCGCGTCGTACCCCGCGGCCAGCCGGCCCTTGCCGACGGCGCCGTACACCCGCGCCGGCCCGGCGGACATGAGGTCCACCATGCGCGCCAGGCTGAGCCGGCCGGCGCTGACATGGTCCAGCATGATCGGCACTAGCGTTTGCACACCGGTCAGCCCGGCCGGCACTTCCGGCCACGGCTTCAGCTTGGCCGCGCGGGGATGCGGCGCGTGGTCGCTGCCGATCGTGTCGGCGGTGCCGTCCCGCACCGCGGCCCAGGCTGCGTCCCAATGCTCCTTGCCGCGGATGGGTGGGTTCATGACGCCGAAGCCGCCGAGCCGGTCGTACACGTCCGGCGCCCATTGCGTCAGGTGGTTGACCAGCAGCTCCACGGTGGCGACGTCGCGGTGGTCGCGCAGCAGGTCCAGCTCGGCGGCGGTGGACACGTGGAGGATGTGCGCCGGCCGGCCGGTTTTCCGGGCCAGCGCCATCAGCCGCCGTGTGCCGAGCACGGCGCATTCCTCGTCGCGCCATTCCATGTGGCTGCGATACGGCATGCCGGAATGAAACAGGGGCTTGCGCGCCTGCAGCCGATACTCGTCCTCGCTGTGGTACGCGACGGGGCGACGGCCGGAGCGCATCACCGCTTCCAGGCTGGCATCGTCTTCCACCAGCAGGTCGCCGGTGGAGCTGCCGGCGAACACTTTCACCGCGCACACGCCAGGCAGTGTTTCCAGCGTCGCCAGTTCCGGCGTGTTGGGCTTGGTGGCGCCGACATACAGGCCGATGTCGCACCAGCTATGGGCCTGCACGTAGTCCTGCTTCCAAGCGACGCGCTCGGCATTGGTGATGGCCGGGCTGGTGTTGGGCATGTCGAACACGGCGGTCAGGCCGCCCAGCACGGCGGCCTTCGTGCCGGTGGGGATCGTCTCGATCGCCGGGTCACCGGGGTCGCGGAGATGGACGTGGGGGTCGATCAGCCCGGGCAGCACGTGCAACCCGGTGGCGTCCACCGTTTCGTCCGCCGTGCCGGACGCCCCCAGCGCGGCGAGGCGACCGTCCCGCACGCCGATATCGGCCACGGCCTCGCCCCAGGGCAGCACGGCCGTGCCGTTACGGATCAGCAGGTCGAAATGCGGCATGAGCGTCTCCCCGGAATCAAAAAGGCCTCAGCGCTTCAAAGCGACGAAGAACAGGCGCGGGAACAGCAGCAGGCGCTTGCCGTCGGTCCGGACCGGGTAGCTTTCCGCAATCGCCGCTTCGTATTGCTGCAAGAACGCCGGGCGCTGGTCATCGGAGAGGGGTGCCAGGAACGGCTGCAACCCGGTGCCCTTGACCCATTCGACGATCGCGCCGGGCGTGTCCATCGGGTGGTGGTAGACCGTGCGCCAAACCTCCACTTCGCCGCCCTGCCCGGCCAGCAGGTCGTAGTAGGTTGCCGCCGGCAGCACGCCCAAGCGGTCCGCGGCGTTGCCGATTTGCGACGCCCACGGGCCGGCCGCCGCGACCTCCCGCATCAGCCGGTGGGACGGCTCGTCGCGGTTGTCCGGCACCTGCACCGCCAACACGCCGCCGGGCGCCAGCAGGCCGAACAGCCGTGGCACCAGCGTGGCGTGCTGCCCGACCCATTGCAGGGCGGCGTTGGCGTAGATCAAGTCGGGCGCTGCGTCGGGCACCCAGGTGGCGATGTCGCCCTGCTCGAACCGCACGGTGGGCAGCCGCTCCCGCGCGTTCGCCAGCATGGCGTCGGACGTGTCGATGCCCAGCACCGCCGCATCGGGGAAACGCCGGGCCAGCAGCTCGGTCGAGTTGCCCGGCCCGCAGCCGAGGTCCACCACCAGGCGCGGCCGCTCCAGCGGCACCCGCGCCAGCAGGTCCCGCGCCGGCTGGGTGCGCTGCGTTTCGAAGCGGCGATACAGCGCCGGGTCCCAGGTATCAGGCATGGCCGGACCTTTCCTCCAATCGCGCCAGCACCAACTCGCCGATCGCCAGCGAGGCGGTAAGGCCGGGGCTTTCGATGCCGAACAGGTTCACCAGGCCGGTAACGCCGTGCTCCGCCGGGCCCAGCACGGCGAAATCCGCCGCGGGCTCGCCGGGGCCGCTGATCTTCGGCCGGATGCCGGCATAGCCCGGCACCAGGGCGCCGTCCGGCAGGCCGGGCCAGTAGCGGCGGATGGCGGCGTAGAAGCCAGCGGCGCGGGTCGCGTCCACGTCATACTCCTCCCGCTCCACCCACTCCACGTCCGGCCCGAACCGTGCCTGGCCGCCGAGATCGAGCGTCAGGTGGACGCCCAGCCCGCCCGGCTCCGGCACCGGGTAGATCAGGTGGCTGAACGGCGCCCGGCCTTGCAGCCCGTAATAATTGCCCTTGCACAGATAGGCGCGCGGGATGCTCTGCGACGGGATGCCGACGATGCTGCGGGCCACGTCCGGCGCGTGCAACCCGACGGCGTTCACCAGCACCCGGCATTCCAACTGCATCGGCTGCTCGCCGCCGACATCCAGCCGGATGCCGTCATCCAGCACCGTGCCCGACAGCACCGGCGCCCGAACGGCGACGGTGCCGCCGGCTTCCTCCAACTCCCCCTGATAGGCCAGCATCAGGGCGTGGCTGTCGACGATGCCGGTTTCCGGCGAATGCAGGGCGGAGTCGACGCGCAAGGCGGGCTCCATGGCGCGGGCCGCGTCGCCGGGCAGCAGCGCGAGCGTCACACCGTTGGTCGCCGCCTGCGCCTGGATCGCTTGGAGCCGCAGCGTTTCCGCCGGGTCGCTGGCGACGATCAGCTTGCCGAGCTTGCGCACCGGGACGCCATGCGCGGCGCAATACTCGTACAGCGCCACCCGGCCGGCCACGCACAGCCGGGCCTTGAGGCTGCCGGTGGGATAGTAGATACCGGCATGCACGACCTCGCTGTTGCGGGAAGAGGTGACGGTGCCGATGCCGCCGGCGGCTTCCAACACCAGCACCTCCCGCCCGGCCAGCGCCAGCGCCCGGGCCACGGCGAGGCCGACCACGCCTGCCCCCAGAACCACCGAGTCCACCCGTTCGATCATGCCCGCAGCATCCTCCACCGGCGCCGCGCTGACCAGGGCGGCCGTGATCGGCGCCGGCCCGGCCGGGCTGATGGCGGCGGAGCGCTTGGCGGCCGGCGGCGTCGCCGTCACAGTGTTCGACCGCATGCCGTCGCCCGGCCGCAAGCTGCTGATGGCCGGCCTGGGCGGCCTGAACCTGACGCATGACGAGCCGCCCGACGCCATGCTGGCCCGCTACGGTTCGGCGCAGGCGGCGCTCGCCCCTGCCCTCGCCGCCTTCCCGCCGGCCGCGTTGCGCGCCTGGTGCGAGGAGTTGGGGCAGCCGGTGTTCACCGGCAGCAGCGGCCGGGTGTTCCCCCGTGCCATGAAGGCGGCCCCGTTGTTGCGGGCCTGGCTGCGCCGGTTGGACGGGCTCGGGGTGCGGTTAAGCCTGCGGCGGCGCTGGCTCGGCTGGGACGCGGATGGGGCGCTGCGGTTTGAGCCGACGACCGAGGCGGCGGCGGATGCCGTGGTGCTGGCGCTTGGCGGCGCGTCCTGGCCGCGGCTTGGGTCGGACGGGGCATGGACCGCCGCCGTGCCACCGGACTGGCTGGCGCCGTTCCGCCCGGCCAATTGCGGCTTCGTCACGCCGTGGAGCGTGCACATGCAACGCCATGCCGGAACGCCGCTGAAGCGGATCACCGTCACGGCCGGGAACCGCACCGTCCCAGGTGATGCCACGTTGACGGAAGCGGGCGTCGAGGGCGGCCCGTTCTACGCCCTCGGCGCCGCGTTGCGCGACGCGATCGGCGCGGAGGGCGCGGCGGTCGCCGTGCTGGACCTGCGGCCGGACCTGTCACTGGCGGAACTGCGCAACCGGTTGGCCGCGCCACGCCGCGCCCAGTCGCTCTCCACCTTCCTGCGCAAGGCCGCCGGCCTGCCGCCCGTGTCGGTGGCGCTGCTGCGGGAATGCGCCGGCGTGCCGGACGATTTGGCCGGCGCGATCAAGGCGCTGCCGCTGCGCCTAACCGGCACGGCGCCGCTGGCGCGCGCGATCTCCACCGCCGGGGGGTTGCGGCTGGACGCCGCGGCGGCCTTGGCGCAACGCGGCGTGTTCACCGCCGGCGAGATGCTGGATTGGGAAGCCCCGACCGGCGGCTACTTGCTGCAAGCCTGCTTCAGCACCGGCTTCCTTGCCGGCGAGGCGGCGCTGGCCTGGCTGAACGCCCGTCCCGACCGTTCGCCGGGCGAGGCGCGGCCGGCCTGACGTGGGCTAGGCCGGCAGGCTCAGCACCACGCGGGTGCCTTTATGGGCCGGGTCGACCAGCACGGTTGCCTTCACGGTGCGCGCCATGGCGTTGACGATCATGCTGCCCAGGCCGCTGCCCTTCGGCGGCGCGCCATCCTGGTAGCCGACGCCGTCATCCTCCACCACCAACTGCACCTGGTCCGCCGCGCGATGGAACCCGACCCTGATGTCGCCGCTGCGGCCGGGATAGGCGTATTTTACCGCGTTGGTCACCAGTTCGTTGACGATCAGCCCGATCGACACCGCCTTGTCGGTTTCCACCCGGATCGGTTCGGCCGCGAGCGTGATCTGGCTTGACCGCTCCTCCGCCGCCACGGCCCGGCGCAGTTCGTCGATCAAGCCCTCCAGGTACTGGTCCATGGCGACGTGTTCCACGTCGTTGCTGGTGTACAGCCGGCGGTGCACCAGCATCACCGCCTCCACCCTTTCCGCCGCCCGCTGCAACGCCTCGCGCGCGTCCGCGTCGGCCACCTTGCGCGCTTGCAGCTCGATCAGGGAGGAGATCAATTGCAGGCTGTTGGCGATGCGATGGTTCACTTCCCGCAGCAGCAGGGCCTGCTGGGCGGCGAGCTTCTCCAGGCGGTCGCGGCTTTCCTGAAGCTCCTGCAACGCGGTTTCGCGCTCCCGGCGGATGCGGCGCTGCTCCTGCGATTGGCGGATGGAGGTGGACAGGAACTCCAGGAACGTGCCCTGCACGTCCTTGACCACGTAGTCGAACGCGCCGGCCTTCAGCGCCGCCACGGCGATCCGCGGCTCCTCCGCTGCGGTGACGAAGATCACCGGCGGGGCGGCGGGCAAGGCGACCAGGTCGGCCAGCACGTCGAGCCCGTCGCGGCTGGGCATGTAATGGTCCAGCGCCACGGCGTCGAATGGCTGCGCCCGGGCCAGCGCCAGCCCGGCCTCGCCATCATGCGCCACCTCCACGGCGAACCCGTCTCGCGACAGATGGCGCGCAACCAACCGGCACAGGCCGGCATCGTCGTCGACGTACAGGACGCGAACCGGCTTGGTCACGGTCAGTCCGCTTCGGGCACCTGCATCACCGCAAGGAACAGGCCGAGCTGCCGGATCGCCACGGCGAAGCTTTCATACTCGACCGGCTTGGTGATGTAGACGTTGCAGCCGAGATCGTAGCAGCGCTGGATTTCCTGCCGGTCGTCTGTGGTGGTCAGCACGATCACGGGGGCGCGCCGGACCAGTTCGTCCGCCTTGATCCGCGCCAGGATGTCCGTGCCGCTCATGTCCGGCAGGTTGAGATCCAGCAGGACGAGCACCGGCAACTGGATGAGCCGCTTGCCATCCGGCCCGGTTCCGAACAGGTGCTCCACGGCCGACGTCCCGTCCGTGAACGGGATGATGGTGTTGTTGACGCCCGCCCGGCGCACGTTCTTCTCGATCAGCCGGGCGTGGCCGGGATCGTCCTCGATCAGGAGGATGGTGACCGGGTTCGCGTTCACGCCGCATCCTCCATGACGTTGGGTGCCACGGCCGGCAGGCGGACCGTGAAGGTGGTCCCGACATCCAGCGCCGAGCGGCAATCGATGTGGCCGCCCATGCGGCGGACCAGCGCCCGCACATGGGCCAGGCCAATGCCCTCGCCCGCCACCGACTGGTCGCCGGCGCGGCGGAACAGCTCGAACACCCGCTCGTAATCGCGCTCCGCGATGCCGCGGCCGTTATCGGCAACCTCGAACCGAACCATCGCGCCCTCCTTTTCGCCGCGGACGGTGATGACCCCTGGCCGACCGGGTTTAAGATACTTCAGGGCATTGTCGATGACGTTGGTGAACACCTGGTCAACCGCCAGGCGGTCGGCGACCAAGTTGCACACCGCGCCGATCTCAATCACCGCGCCCCGCTGCGTCGCCTGGTGCTGCATGCTTTCCGTCATCGTCGACAGCAACCCTGCCATATCCAGGGGCTCCGGCGCCAGCACGCGGCGACCCTCACGGGACAGCTTGAGGATGGCATTGATCAGCCGATCCATCTTGCTGGTGGAGCTCCTGATGAACCGGAGCGCTTCCGGGATGTCCTGCTGCACCGCTTCGCGCAGCGTGTCCGATCCTTCCGCCATAGCCGTGCTTTGGCTCAGCACGCCGGCCGCCTGCTCCAGCTCGCTGGTGAAGCCCATGATGTTCACCAGCGGCGCCCGCAGATCATGCGACACGATGTAGGCGAAGCGCTGGATTTCCTCGTTGGCGGCGGTCAGGTCGGCCGTGCGCAGGCGCACCGTTTCATCCAGGCGTTCGTTGCTGCATTCCAGGCTGGCATTCGCTTCCGCCGTCACCCGCTGGGCTTGCCGCAACGTGGCGAGGTAGCCGCGCACCCCCAACGCAACCAGGCCGGCCAAGGCCAGCACCATGACCAGCCCGGCGATGTCGATGGCCACCAGCAGCCGGCCGCCCCGGGTGACCACCGCGACCTCGCTGATCAGATCGACGTCCAGGGCACTTTGGATCGAGCTGATGGTGACGCGGATCTGCGTCATGCTGGCTTGGCCGACATTGGTGCGGACCAGCGCCAGCGCCCCCGTCAGGTCGTTGGCCTTGGCCAGCTCCACCGTCTTCTCCAGCTCCGCCATCTTGCGGGCGACGTTCTGCCGCAGCTCCTCCGTCAGAGCGCCGTTCGGCTGGTCGGCGGCCAGCCGCGCGAATAGGGTCGGCAAGGTCCGCTGGGCGCCCAGCATGGGCTCGAGATAATCGGGGTTGCTGGTGAGGAGGAAGCCGCGTTGCGACGTTTCCGCCTCCTCCACGGCCAGCAGGATGCTGGCCACCAGGTCCCGCTGCATGCGCGTCGCCCGCGCTGCTGCCAGCGCATCCGCGTTGCGGTTCACCTGCCAGATCGACGCGGCGGCAATCAGCACCAGCAAGACCAGCGCTGCCACCACGAACATGACCTCGGAGCGGCCAAGGGCACGTGCGGCTGGCTGTGTCGGGCGAGGGTCGTGGAGCATGGGTGGCTTATGCCGGGCCTCGAGCCGCGCGTCAGTGGGATCACGAATTCGTGAAGGATTGAACCATCACTAAAATATCACATCACGAATGAACCTCCGACGCCCCAATGCGCTTACGGGTGTCGTCAACCGCCCGGCATCGCCCGGGATGGGTTTGCGTGGCCATTCTGGGGAAGATCGCATGGACCAACCGGCAGCAATGCAGACACTTGGCAACGGGCCGCAGGGCGATATCGACCAGGTGGCGATCAACACGATCCGTACGCTGGCGATGGATGCGGTGCAGAAGGCGAAGTCGGGCCATCCGGGGACGCCCATGGGCATGGCGCCAGTGGGCTACACGTTGTGGCAGCACGCGTTGCGCTACGACCCCGCGGACCCCCACTGGCCCAACCGCGACCGCTTTGTGTTGTCGGTCGGCCATGCGTCCATGCTGCTTTATGCCCTGTTGCACCTGGCACAGGTGGCTTCCGACCCGGAGCACAAGGACAAGGGCCCATTCGCCGTCACCTTGGACGACATCAAACAATTCCGTCAGCTTTCGTCAGTGACGCCGGGCCATCCGGAGTATCGGCTGACAGCGGGTGTGGAAACAACCACCGGTCCGTTAGCGCAGGGCGTGTCGAACAGCGTCGGCATGGCGATGGCGCAGCGCTTCATGGCTGCGCGCTACAACAAGCCCGGTTTCGACCTGTATGACTACCATGTCTACGCGCTGTGCGGCGATGGCTGCATGATGGAAGGCGTGTCCAACGAGGCGGCTTCGCTGGCCGGCCATCTGAAGCTGGGCAACCTCACCTGGATCTACGACAGCAACCACATCACCATCGAGGGCGCTACCAGCCTGGCGTTCGGCGACGACGTTGGCGCGCGATTGGGTGCCATGGGGTGGCACGTCATTCACGTGGCGGACGCCAACGACACCGCGGCGGTTGCCAAGGCGTTGGACGATGCCAAGGCGGTCACCACCGGGCCGACGATCATCGTCGTGCATAGCATCATCGGTTACGGCGCCCCGAAAAAGGCCGGCACCCGCGAAGCACATGGCGAGCCACTGGGCGACGAGGAGATCAAGGGCGCCAAGCGGTCATACGGCTGGCCGGAAGACGCGCAGTTCCTCGTGCCCGCCGGCGTGCACGAGCGATTTGCCGAGGTGATGGGCGCCCGCGGAGCCAAGGGCCGCAAGGCATGGATGGAGCTGTTCGCCCGCTACAAGGAGGCCTATCCGGCCTTGGCCGCTGAGGTCGAGATGATTGATCGCCATGAGCTGCCGGATGGGTGGGACAGCGAGATCCCCGTCTTTCCCGCGGATGCCAAAGGTGTCGCATCGCGCGATTCGTCGCAGAAGGTGCTGAACGCGGTTGCCAAGCATGTCCCGTGGCTGATCGGCGGCGCGGCAGACCTGGCACCGTCCACCAAGTCGAACATGACCTTCGACGGCGCGGGATCGTTCGAGCCGGACAACTATGCCGGGCGAAACCTGCATTTCGGCATCCGCGAGCATGTCATGGGGTCGGTCGTGAATGGCCTGGCCCTGTCCGGCCTGCGGTCCTACGGCAGCGGCTTCCTGATCTTCTCCGATTACATGAAGGCGCCGGTTCGGCTTTCCGCGATCATGGAACTGCCGACGATCTACATCTTCACACATGACAGCATCGGCGTCGGCGAGGATGGCCCAACGCACCAGCCGATCGAGCAGTTGGTGGCTCTGCGATCCATTCCCGGAATGGTCGTGCTGCGGCCGGCTGACGCCAACGAGGTGGCGGAAGCCTGGCGCGTGGTTATGCAGTTGCACGACAAGCCGGCGTGCCTGATCCTCAGCCGTCAAGCTCTGCCTACGGTCGACCGCGAGAAGTTCGCTCCGGCCTCGGGCGTTGCCAAGGGCGCGTACATCCTGGCCGATAGCCAAGGAACACCAGAGGTCATCCTGATCGGCACCGGGTCGGAAGTCGGCTTGTGCATGGGGGCTTACGAAACCCTGACGGCGGAAGGGATCAAGGCCCGCGTCGTTTCCATGCCGTCATGGGAACTGTTCGAAGCGCAGGACGAAGCGTATCGCGACCAGGTGCTGCCCCCTTCGGTCAAAGGCCGGTTGGCAGTGGAGCAGGCGGCCACGATCGGCTGGGACCGCTACGTCGGCCAGGGCGGGTATGTCATCGGCATGCACAGTTTCGGCGCATCCGCGCCCCTGGCGGCGCTGCAAACGAAGTTCGGCTTCACGCCCGAAGCCGTGCTGAACGAGGCTCGCAAGCAGGCGAAGCGGGCGAGTTAGGAGAGAACGAGCATGGACATGCAAACCCCGGCCGCCAATCCGGTCAAGGCGCTTGAGGCATTCGGCCAATCCCCCTGGCTCGACTTCATCGAGCGGAAGTTTCTGGCCGAGGGGCTGCAGGAGCTGATCGACCGGGACGGCGTGAAAGGCATGACGTCCAACCCGTCGATCTTCGAAAAGGCGATGGGACACGGCACGAATTACGACGCCGGCTTCAAGGAGCTTGCTGCCAAGGGCGATATCGACGCGCAGACGATCTACGAGACGCTGGCCATCCAGGACATTCAGCAGGCGGCCGACCTGTTGATGCCGGTGTATCAAGCCAGCAACAAGATGGACGGCTACGTCTCGTTGGAAGTGTCGCCCTATCTGGCCTTGCGGACGGATGAAACCGTCGCCGAGGCCCGGCGCCTGTGGAAGTTGGTTGGCCGCGACAACCTGATGGTGAAGGTGCCTGGCACCGTCGAAGGCACGCCGGCCATCAAGACGTTGATTTCCGAAGGCATGAACATCAACGTCACCCTGCTGTTCAGCCAACAGGCTTACAAGGACGTGGCAGAAGCATTCATTTCGGGCTTGGAAGATTACAAGTCGCGCGGTGGCGATGTCAGCCACGTTGCCAGCGTGGCCTCGTTCTTCGTCAGCCGCATCGACGCGGTGATCGACAAGCAGGTGGATGCCAAGTCCGCCGCCGGCGGTTCGGACGCCACCGATTTCAAGCGCATCCGCGGCAAGGTCGCAATCGCCAACGCCAAGTTGGCATACCAGCATTTCCTATCCCTGACCGCGAGTGAGCGCTGGAAGGCGTTGGCTGCGTCCGGCGCCATGCCGCAACGACTGCTCTGGGCCAGCACCGGCACGAAGGACAAGGCGTATAGCGACGTGCTGTACGTCGAGGAGCTGATCGGCCGCGAGACGGTCAACACGATGCCCCCGGCGACGATGGATGCATTCCGCGATCACGGCCACGCCAAGGATGCGCTGACCGAGGGCGTCGCCGAGGCCAAGGAAATTCTGGCTACGGTGGAGCGCCTCGGCCTGAACCTCACCAAAGTCACCCACGACCTGGTGGAAGACGGGGTAAAGCAATTCGCCAAAGCGGCCGATGACCTGCTGGGCGCCGTTGCCGCCAAGCGAAACGCGATGTTGGGCGACACGCTCGTGACCGTGTCGTCCTCGCTGCCTGAGGCTATGGGCAAGGCAGTGGAGGCAAGTCTCGACGCTTGGCGCGAGGCTGGCAAGGTGCGGCAGCTATGGGCCCGAGACGCCTCCTTGTGGACGGGCAAGGATGAGGGTCAGTGGTTGGCATGGCTGGATATCGTGGCGGACCGCATGGCCGACCTGAAGCAGCTTCAGGCTTTCCAGGATGAGGTAAAGGCGGATGGCTTCACCGACGTGCTGCTGTTGGGCATGGGTGGATCGAGCCTTGGGCCGGAGGTGCTCGCCGAGACGTTCGGCAAGCGCGGCGGCTTCCCCACCCTGCACGTCCTCGACAGCACCGACCCGCAGCAAATCGCCAGCTTTGAGAAGAAGGTTGCGCTCGCGACCACGCTGGTGATCGTGTCGAGCAAATCTGGCGGGACGCTCGAGCCGAACATTCTGAAGGCGTATTTCTTCGACGCCATGCAGAAGGCAGTCGGCGCAGACCAGGTCGGGTCGCATTTCGTTGCCGTTACCGACCCGCGCTCCCACATGCAACAAGTTGCGGAGAAGGATCGGTTTCGCCGCATCTTCTACGGCGATCCGGGCATCGGTGGGCGATACTCCGTGCTGTCCAACTTCGGCATGGTACCAGCCGCGGCAATGGGCTTGGACCTCGAACAGTTTTTGTCGTCGGCAGCACTGATGGTGCGCGCCTGCGCCGCTGGCACGCCGCCCCTGCAAAATCCGGGTGTGCAACTTGGCACAGTGCTGGGCATCGGCGCGACGACGGGGCGGGATAAGGTGACGATCACCGCGTCACCCGGGATTGCCGACGTCGGCGCCTGGTTGGAACAACTGCTTGCCGAGAGCACCGGCAAACAGGGTCATGGCATTGTCCCGGTCGACAATGAGCCACTGGCGGACACGTCGCATTACGGCGAAGATCGTATCTTTGCCTATCTGCGGCTACGCGATGCGCCGGATGCCGGCCAGGAAAAGGCGATTGAGGCGCTGGCAAAGGCCGGGCAACCTGTTGTCCGCGTGGAGTTGGCGAACAGCCTCCAACTCGGTCAGATGTTCTTTCTATGGGAGTTCGCGACTGCGGTCGCTGGATCCATCATCGGCATTGACGCGTTCGACCAGCCCGACGTCGAGGCGAGCAAAGTCGAGACAAAGAAGCTGACCAACGCCTACAGCGAAAGTGGTAGCCTGCCTGAGGAGACGCCGTTCCTGACCGACGGTGCCATCAAGCTCTACAGTGACGGCAAGAATGCCGCCGAGTTGGGCAAGGCTGGCAATACAGTCGGTGCCGTGATGAAAGCGCATCTGGGGCGCCTAGGTGCAGGCGACTACGCTGCGCTGCTTGCCTATATCGAGCGGACTCCCGAGCACATCGCGTTGCTGCAGTCGCTACGCGTCGCCGTCCGGGATGCGAAGAAGGTTGCGACCGTGGCGGAGTTCGGGCCGCGCTTCCTGCATTCAACCGGGCAAGCCTATAAGGGCGGGCCTAACAGTGGCGTGTTCACGCAAATCACCGCCGACGACGCGGCGGACCTGCCGGTGCCCGGCGAACGCTACAGCTTCAGCGTGGTAAAGGCGGCACAGGCTCGCGGCGATTTCGACGTTCTGGCCGAACGCGGCCGCCGGGCACTGAGGGTCCACATCACTGGCGACCTTCAGGCCGGTCTCGACCAACTCGCCGCCAGCATTCGCGCCGCGCTTTGATTCAGATGTCCAGAGGATGACCTCCTCTGGACACTTCCCCGGGCATGGACTTGGGGCAATGCTATTTCCTCCTGGAGCACTTGCATGAAACTCGGCGTGATCGGCCTCGGCCGCATGGGCGGCAACATCAGCCTGCGCTTGATGAAGCATGGCCACGACTGCGTGGTTTATGACAACAGCGAAAAGGCCGTGGACGGCATCGTGGGCCAGGGCGCGGCCAAGTCCTCCGGACTGGAAGACATGGTGAAGCAGCTTCCCTCCCCGCGTATCGTTTGGGTAATGCTGCCGTCCGGCAAGATTACCGAGGATACCGTGCAGGCGCTCGGCGGCATGATGGCGAAGGGCGATATCATCATCGACGGCGGCAACTCGATGTACAAGGACGACATCCGCCGCGCCAAGCAGTTGCGCGAGAAGGGCATCGTCTATGTCGACGTCGGGACCTCCGGTGGCGTCTGGGGTTTGCAGCGTGGCTATTGCATGATGATCGGCGGCGAGGACGCGGCGGTGCAACACATCGACCCAATCCTCTCGGCTTTGGCCCCTGGCGGCGGCAGCATCGAGAAGACGCCGCATCGCGACGGCCGCAACCCCACAGCCGAGCAAGGCTACCTGCATTGCGGCCCGGCGGGCAGCGGACACTTCGTCAAGATGGTCCATAACGGCATCGAATACGGCATGATGCAGGCCTATGCCGAAGGCTTCGACATTCTGAAGAACAAGGACAGCGCCGAACTGCCGGAAGACGAGCGGTATAGCCTCGACATGGGCGACATTGCCGAAGTGTGGCGCCGCGGTTCGGTGATTTCCTCCTGGCTGCTCGACCTGACGGCGCAGGCATTGGCCTCCGACGAGAAGCTGGAGAAGTTCAGCGGCGATGTCTCGGATAGCGGTGAAGGACGCTGGACTATCGATGCCGCGGTCGAGGAAGCCGTTCCCGTGCCGGTGCTGGCCGCGTCGCTGTTCGCCCGGTTCCGGTCGCGCCAGCAGCATACTTTTGGCGAAAAGATGCTGTCTGCCATGCGGTTTGGCTTCGGCGGTCACGTTGAGCCGAAGGCCTGAGCGATGAGCGGTTCCATCAAGCCGGCCGGCGATACCACGGCGCTGGCGCGGACAGCCAAGCCCGCACCTGCGTGCACGATGGTGATCTTCGGCGCCAATGGTGACCTGACGAAGCGACTGCTGATGCCGGCGCTGTACAACCTGTCAGGCGGCAAGCTGCTGGACGACAAGTTCAGTATCATCGGCGTGGATCGCGATGCGGGGAGCGACGAGGATTTCCAGGGCCGCCAGCAGTCCACCATGGAAAGCTTCACCCCCGACAAGGGTGGCGAGTTCGCTGAGAAGAGTCTGAATGGGGAATGGTGGGGCTGGCTGAAGCAGCGGCTGCACTACATGGCCGGCGATTTCACCAAGGCCGAGACGTTCAAGGCTTTGGCGGACAAGCTCGGCGACGGCAACGCGATCTTCTACCTCGCCGTGGCCGATCGGTTCTTCGGCAGCATCATCGACGAGCTACACGCCGCCGGGTTGACGACCCAGAAGGATGGAACGTTCCGGCGGGTAGTGATCGAGAAGCCGTTCGGTCACGACCTTGCCTCCGCTAAGGAACTGAACGCCCATATCCTGTCGGAACTGGATGAGAGCCAAATCTACCGCATCGATCATTTCCTCGGCAAGGAGACGGTGCAGAACATCATGGCGCTGCGGTTTAGCAACGGCATCTTCGAGCCTCTCTGGAACCGCGACCACATCGACAGCGTGCAGATCACTGCGTCCGAAACCGTCGGCGTGGAAAAGCGCGGCAAGTTCTACGAGGTGACCGGCGCGCTCCGCGACATGGTGCCGAATCACATGTTCCAACTGCTCGCGATGACGACGATGGAGCCGCCAAACTCCTTCGACGCCGATGCCGTGCGGAGCGAGAAGGCCAAGGTTATCGAAGCCATCCACCCGATGACGGCAGCCGACGTCGAAAAGAACGTCGTGCGCGGCCAGTATGCCGCAGGGCAGATGAAGACCCAGGGCGATGTGCCTGCCTACAACACCGAGCCGGACGTTGCGGCTGACTCGAAGGTCGAGACCTACGTCGCCATCAAGCTGATGATCGATAATTGGCGGTGGGCGGGTGTGCCGTTCTACTTGCGCACGGGCAAGCGGATGTCGGAACGGAAGACGGAAATCGCCATCCACTTCAAGCAGGCGCCCTTCGCGATGTTTCGCGACACGCCGGTGGACAAGCTGACGCCCAACATCATGGTGCTGCACCTGCAACCGCATGAGGGTATTTCGCTGCACTTCAGCGCCAAGCAGCCGGGCCAAAACGTCACGTTGAAGCCCGTCCGCATGGACTTCAAGTATGAGGACTACTTCGAGCTGAAGCCGTCCACTGGCTACGAGACGTTGATCTACGACGTGTTGATCGGCGATCCGACGTTGTTCAACCGGGCGGACAACATCGAGGCGGGGTGGCAGGCGGTGCAGCCCATCCTGGACGCTGTGGCGCAAGGTGGCGACGCGATCCACACCTATTCGGCCGGCAGCAATGGGCCCGCGGCAGCAGACGCGCTGTTGTCGCTCGACGGGCGGGCGTGGCGAAAGCTCGACTGATGCCGATCAAGCTCGTGGTATCGGACGTCGATGGCACGTTGGTGACGCGGGAGAAGACGTTGTCTCCGGCAACAGTAGTGGCGGCCCGGCGCCTGCGGGAGGCTGGTATCCATCTGGCCCTCGTCAGCAGCCGGCCGCCGCGCGGCATGGCGTTTCTCACCATGGAACTGGGCCTGACTGGCCCAATGGGCGGCTTCAACGGTGCGATGATTCTCGCGCCCGATGGCGCTGTGCTCGAGGAGCAGCTGGTGTCGGAACACGCGGTGCGACAAAGCATTTCGCTGTTCGAGCAGCGTGGTATCGACGCCTGGCTGTTCGCCGACAACGAATGGCTGATCAAGGATTTCGGCGCCGACTACATCCCACGCGAACGTCGGACCGTCCGGTTCGATCCGACGGTCGTGGAGGATTTCGAACCTTACGTCGCTCGGTGCGGCAAAGTCGTCGGCGCTTCGGCGCAATTCGATGCACTTGCGGCCTGCGAAGTGGAGTTGCAAGGTATCCTCGGCGACACCGCTCGCGCCAGTCGCTCCCAAGCCTACTATCTGGACGTGACCAACCCGGCTGCGGACAAGGGAACGGCCGTGCGCTCCTTCGCTGCCTGGTATGGCGTTGACCTGGCGGAGGTCTGCGTCTTCGGTGACCAGCACAACGACGTGCCGATGTTCCGCGTGGCCGGCCGCAGCGTGGCCATGGGCAACGCGCCGCCGGAGGTTGCCGCACAGGCAACGCTGCATACCGGGTCGAATGACGAGGATGGCTGGGCCGCGGCGATCGACCGCTTCATCCTATCCGACGCTGCTTAGGAGTCTCCGAATGCCCCGCCCCCGACCCGACGCGATCAAGCTGTTCCTGGCTGACGTGGATGGCACCCTGGTGACTAAGGATAAGGTCCTGACCGAGCGCGCGCAGAAAGCGGTGCGCGACTTGGAAGCCAAAGGCATCAAGTTCGCCTTGACCAGCGGTCGGCCGCCCAAAGGCATGGCGATGCTGATAAAGCCGTTGCAGATCACCACGCCGATCGCCGGGTTCAACGGCGGCCTGTTCGTCAACGCGGATTTCAGCATCATCGAGAGCCACACCCTCGATCCGGCCGCGGCCAAGCAGACAGTCGAGTTGATCGAGCAGCAAGGCCTGGATGTGTGGGTGTATTCCGGCGAGGACTGGCTGCTACGCGACCGCGACGCACCGCATCGCGAGCGTGAGGAACATACGGTGCGGTTTCCGCCCAAGGTGGTGAAGGCGTTCACCGATGACGACTTGAAAACGGCGGTGAAGATCGTCGGCGTCAGCGACGATCTGGACAAGGTGGCCGGCTGCGAAAAGGCCGTGCAGCAAGCCCTTGGCAAAACCGTGTCCGCCGCGCGCTCGCAGCCGTACTATTTGGACGTTACGCATCCCGAAGCCAACAAGGGCGGCGTGGTCGCCTATCTCGCGCGCACGCTGAAGATCGACGCCGGTGCGATCGCCACGATCGGGGACCAGCCCAATGACGTGCTGATGTTCAAGCCGAGCGGTTTCGCCATTGCGATGGGCAATGCCAGCGAGGCGGTGCAGAAGGCGGCGGACGCGGTCACCGACAGCTACGACGATGAAGGGTTCGCCAAGGCCGTGGAAAAGTATCTGCTGGCATGACCGGCATCGTTGACGTCCAGGCCGATGGCGCCGCCGTGGCGCGTCGCGTGGCCGAATGGGTGCTGGAGCGGGCGCTGGGGACGCCCGGCCGGTTCGCCTGGTGCCTGTCTGGCGGATCCACCCCGAAGGCGACGTTCGCCCTGATGGCGACGCCGGAGTTCAGCGCGCGGTTTCCGTGGGACCGCACCCACCTGTTCTTCGGCGACGAACGCTTCGTGCCGCATGACCATCCTGACAGCAATTACCGCATGGCGCGGGAAGCCATGATCGCCCACGTGCCGATTGCCGATGCGCAGGTGCATCCTTGGCAGACGGACACCGACCCGGAGCATTCCGCCCTGCATTATGCAGACACGTTGAAGCGTTTCTATGGCGCCGACACGCTGGACCCGGTGCGGCCGCTGTTCGACGTGACCTTTCTCGGGCTGGGCGAGGATGGTCACACCGCCTCGCTGTTCCCCGGCGTGGCGGCGTTGGCGGAACGCACCGCCTGGACTGCCGCCGTGATCGGCGCCAAACCGGAGCCACGGCTGACGTTGACCTACCCAGTGCTGGACAGCAGCCATACGGTGGCCTTCCTCGCCGCCGGCGAGGGCAAGCGCGCGATCTTCAGCCGCGCCGTGGCTGGTGACCCGGCTCTACCGGCGTCTGGCGTCCACCCGGTTGGCAAGCTTTACTGGTTCACCGACAAGGCCGCGTCTGGGCAATGAGCGCCGATGCCAACGCCGCATTGAAGCGGGACGCCGCCGAGGCTGCGGCGGCTTTGGTCTACGACGGCATGGCGGTGGGTCTGGGCACCGGCTCCACCGCAACCTTCGCCATCGCCCGGTTGATCGCGCGGGTGAAGGACGGGCTTCGCATAACCGCTGTCCCGACCTCCGAACGCAGTGCGGCACAGGCTCGGGACGGCGGCATCCCCTTGGTTGAATTGGACGCTGACACCCGGCTGGACCTGACGATCGACGGTGCCGACGCGGTGGCGCGCGGGTCCTTAAACCTCGTGAAGGGTTTGGGTGGGGCGCTGCTGCGGGAAAAGATCGTTGCCGCCGCCAGCGATAAACTGCTGATCGTGGTGGATGGTAGCAAGTTGGTGGATCGGCTCGGCACCAACGCGCCGGTCCCGGTCGAGGTTGTGCCGTTCGGCTGGAAGCGCGTTGCCGGGCAGATCGCCGAACTCGGCGCCAAACCGGTCCTCCGGCTGGACGGCGCCGGGGCGCCTTTCCACACCGATGGCGGCAACCTGATCCTGGACTGCCACACGGACGCCATCGACGACCCGGCCGCGCTGGACGCGGCGTTGCAGGCGATCGTCGGCGTGGTGGAAACCGGGCTGTTCATCGGCCGCACCACGACGGTGTTCGTTGCCGACCCGGCCGGCGTGCGGACGCTCACGCCATGAGCCGGGTGATCGTCATCATGGGCGTGTCGGGCTCCGGCAAGACAACGGTGGCGGAGCGCGTATCGGCTACGCTGGGGTGGACGTTCCAGGAAGGCGACCAACTGCACCCGGCGGCCAACGTCGCGAAGATGGCGTCCGGCCAACCGCTGGATGATGCCGACCGGGCACCGTGGCTCGCCATCATCGCGGAATGGATCGACGCCCGGCTGCACACCGGGCAGGACGCGATCATCACCTGCTCTGCCCTGAAACGCCGCTATCGCGAGCAGATCGGCAACGGCAAGCCCGGCGTGCAGATTGTCTACCTGCACGGCGACCACGCCACGCTGGAAGCGCACATCAACGCCCGGCACCACGAATTCATGCCGGCGACGCTGCTGGACAGCCAGCTCGACACGTTGGAGGAGCCGACGCCGGACGAGCACGTCATCACCGTCAACGTCGAGACGACGATCGAGCACACCGTTGCCGACGTGATCCAGGCCCTCCAGCCCTAACTGAGTTGCAGCAACTGCGCCTTCAGGTAGGCGCTTTCCGGCAGGTTGGGATGCACCGGATGATCCGGCCCTGCCCCGCCGGTGAACAACACCCGCGCGTCCCGCCGCGCCCGATGCAGGGCCGCCGCCACCTGCGCGGTAAACGCATCAACCGGCGCGTGGTGGCTGCAGGAGGCGACGAACAGGAACCCGCCCGGCGCCACCAAAGGCGCCGCCAGCCGCGTCATCCGGTTGTAGGCCCGCAACCCGGCCTCCGCATCCTTGCGGGATTTCGCGAAGGCGGGCGGGTCGCACACCACCACATCGAAGCGCTCCCCCGCGGCCGCCAGCTCCGCCATGACGTCGAACGCGTCACCTCGCCGGGTCGAAACGCGGTCGCCCAGCCCATTCGCCTCGGCCGCAGCGGAGGCGTGTTCCAGGGCGGGGGCGCTGGAATCCACCAGCGTGACGGCGGCGGCACCCGACGCCGCCGCGCGCAGGCCGAACGCGCCGGTGTGGCAGAACACGTCCAGCACGCGCGCATTGCCGGCCAGGGCCGCCACCCGGTCCCGATTGGGCCGCTGGTCGAAGAAGAAACCAGTCTTCTGCCCGGCCAGCGGATCGACGCCGAACCGCACGCCGCCTTCCACCACTTCCACCTGGGCGGCGTCGCCGTGCAACAGCGTCACGTGCTGGGACAGGCCTTCCTGCAAGCGGGCGGCGCTGTCGTTGCGGGCCACGATCGCGCGCAGGGGCAGGATGGCCAGCAGCGCGGCGGTGATCTCCGGCAGCAGCCGGTCGGCGGCGGCGGTGTTGGCCTGCACGACGGCGACGTCGCCGAAGCGGTCCACCACCAGGCCGGGCAACCCGTCCGCCTCGGCGTGGACCAGCCGATGGAACGGGCTGTCGCACACCCGCGCCCGCAGCGCCGCCGCTGCCTCCACCCGGCCGCGCACCCAAGCGGCGTCGATCGCTACCGCCGGGTCACGGTCCAGCAGGCGGGCGGCGATCAGGCTATGCGGGTTGAAGGCCCAGGTGCCGTAGCGCCACTTGTCGTCCCCTTCCAGCCGAACCGGCGCACCGGGCGGCCATTTGCGATGGTCCGGCGTGGTGGCCAGCTCGTTGCTGAACGCCCAGGGATGCCCCGCCTTCAGCCGCCGATCCTGACGAGGGGACACGCGGAGCAGGGGATGGTCGGTCATCGCGCCATCCTACCGGAAGCGGCCGTTCGGCGGCTACACGACGGGCGACTATCCGGCTGCCGTTGGCGCACGCCGGCGGAGTTGCCAATCCGCCGTGTCGAAGGAATAACGTCCCTGCCCCGCCGCCAACCGGGCAGCATCCGGCGTTCGCAACCCGCTCCACGAGAAGCAGCCCACTGTGCCGCACCCCAGCTTGCAGGCGATGGACGTGTTCCTGGCCATCGCCCGGCTCGGCAGCTTCCGCCGGGTCGCGGCGGAGCGCGGGATCACCCCGTCCGCGCTAAGCCACCTTGTTCGCGGGCTGGAAAAGAACCTGGGCGTTCGGCTGTTCCACCGCACCAGCCGCAGCGTCGCGCTGACAGAGGCCGGGCGTCACCTGCAGGCCAGCATCGCGCACCCCTTTGCCGAGTTGGACGAGGCGTTGCGCTCCATCGGCAATTTCCGGGACCGGCCAGCCGGATTGCTGCGGCTGAACGCACCGCGCATCGTCAACCAAATCTTGTTCGAATCCATCGTGGCACCGTTCCACGCGCTTTACCCCGACATCCGCCTGGAGATCGCCACCAACGACGGATTGGTCGACATCGTGGCGGAAGGCTTCGACGCCGGCATCCGCCGCGACCGCCGCCTGGCGCCGGGGATGGTCGCGGTGCCCGTCGGGCCGGCCCGGCGCTTCGCCGTGGTGGGGGCACCGGCCTACTTTGCCAGCCATCCGCCGCCCGCTGAACCGGCCGACCTGGCGCACCATGCCTGCATCGAGCGGCGGTTCCCCAACGGCTCCCGCTACGCATGGGAGTTCGCCCGGGACGGCACGACGGCCGAAGTCGACGTGTCCGGCCCCCTGACCGTCGACGACACGCACCTCATGCTGCGGGCGGCGCTGGACGGGGTGGGCCTGGCGTTCCTGTTCGAATCGCTGGTGGCCGAGCACGTCAAAGCCGGCCGGCTAGTGCAGGTGTTGGCGGAGTGGTGCCCGCCGCTGCCGCAGTTCTTCCTGTTCTATCCCGGGCGGCGGCACGTGCCCGCGCCGCTGCGCGCCCTCATCAGTTTCCTGCAATCTCACCCGCGATGAGGCCGGGCTCACCGGTGCAGTGAGCCCGGCGAGGCTCCCACGCGCCCGCTGACCGACCCACCTCGGAGGAAGCCGAAATGCGGAGGACAGTCATGAAGACGTTGAAGGTCGGGATCATCGGGGCGAATGCCGAGCGCGGCTGGGCACGGGAATCCCATGTGCCCGCTGTCCGTCACCTAGACGGGCTGGAGCTCGCGGCCGTTGCCAACAAGGGGCAGGACGCCGCCGATGCCGCGGCCGCGGCGTTTGGCGCCGGCAAGGCCTATGGCGACGCGGCCGCCCTGATCGCCGATCCGGAGATCGACCTCGTCACGGTGGCGACCACGCTTCCCACCCACAGGGAGCTGGTGGGCGCCGCCTTGGCAGCGGGCAAGCACGTCTATTCCGAGTATCCGCTCGGCGTCGGCGTGGCGGAAAGCGAGGCGCTGGCGGCTGCGGCGGCAAAGGCCGGAGTGCATTCCGCCATCGGGCTGCAGGCCCGCGGCAACCCGGCGTTCCGCCGCGCCCGCACCCTGCTCGCCGACGGTGCCATCGGCCGGCCGTTGAGTGTCCGCGCGTTCTCGCCAACGGCCGGGTTCGGCCCCACGACCCAGCCGGCGGAAGCCTATACCGAGGACCCGGCCACCGGCGTCAACCTGGTCACCATCCAGGGCGCCCACACGCTGGATTTCGTGATTGCCCTGCTGGGCGACTTCGAGTCGCTGTCCGCACTCGCCACCACGCAATACCCCAGCATCCGCATCGGCGACGGCGCCCCGCAACGGAGGCGCACCAAGGACCATCTGCTGGTGCAGGCCCGCCTGACCAACGGCGCCGCGGCTGCGATCGAGGTGGTCGGCGGCCGTCCGGCCGATACGCCGTTCCGGATGGAGATCACGGGAACGGAGGGTACGCTGGTGCTGGACGGTGGCGCCATGCGCGGCTTCCAGGCCGGGCGCCTGGCCCTGTCACTGAACGGGAAGGCGGAAGCGGTCGATGCACCCGCCGGGCTTGCCGAAGGGGCGACCAACGTCGCGAACGTGTACGCCCAACTCCGCGACGACATCGAACGCGGCACCCACACCGTCACCGGGTTCGAGCATGCGGTGCGCTTGGCACGCTTGACGGACGCGACGATGCAGTCTGCCGAGCAAGGCCGGCGCGTCACCCAGGAAGGTTGGCCGGAGGCTTGATCCACCGGCTGCAACCAGCGCTACAGGCCGAGTTCCGACAGGCCCGGGTGGTCGTCGGGACGCCGGCCGAGCGGCCAATGGTATTTCCGCTCGGCCTCGGCGATCGGCAGGTCGTTGATGCTCGCCACCCGGCGCCGCATCAGGCCGTGCCCGTCGAACTCCCACAACTCGTTGCCGAAGCTCCTGAACCAGTGCCCTGCGGCGTCGTGCGACTCATAGGCAAAGCGCACCGCCATGCGGTTGCCATCGAAGCTCCACACTTCCTTGATCAGGCGGTATTCCAACTCGCGCCGCCATTTCCGGGTCAGGAACGCCTCGATCGCGTCCCGCCCGGCCAGAAACTCGGTCCGGTTCCGCCATTGGCTGTCCACCGTGTAGGCCAGGGCGACGCGCGCAGGCTCCCGCGTGTTCCAAGCGTCCTCCGCCAGGCGGGCCTTTTGCGCGGCGGTTTCGGGCGTGAAGGGTGGCAAGGGCGGCCGGTCTGACACTTGGAACTCCCACTCGCTCTGCGTCGTCGGAGCTTACCGATGGCGCGGCAGGATGACACGGGCGAACAGGCGCGCTTCTATGCCCGGATGGACCTGGCCGCGCCCATCCCCGAACCATCCGCCGAGCCGGCCTCGGCCTTCGTGATCCTGCGGCCGCCGGTGCAATCGGCGCCGCTGGTAGTGGCCTCGCCGCATTCCGGCCGCTTCTACGCGCCGGATTTCGTCAAGGCGGCGCGGTTGGGGCCGCTGGACCTCCGCCGCAGCGAGGACAGTTTCGTGGAGGAGTTGTTCGAACCCGCCGTGGCCCACGGCGCGCCCCTGCTCTGCGCCCAGTTCCCGCGCGCCTATTGCGACCCCAACCGGGAAGCGTGGGAGTTGGACCCGGCGATGTTCGCGGATGCGCTGCCGGACTGGGTGAACACCACCAGCCCCCGCGTCGGCGCCGGGCTGGGCACGATCGCGCGGGTGGTCACCTCCGGCGAGTCGATCTACCGCGGCAAGCTGTGGTTTGCCGACGCGCAGGCGCGGGTGCGGGACTGCTGGCAGCCGTATCACGACGCGCTTGCCGGGCTGATAAACCAGACGCTTCGCAGCTTCGGGTGCTGCCTGCTGATCGACTGCCATTCCATGCCGGCCGGCGCCGGGCGGTTCGGCGGTCCGGATTTCGTGCTGGGCGACGTGCACGGCACGGCGTGCATGCCGCAGGTCACCGCGCTGGTGGAGCGGGTGCTGCGCGCGTTCGGCTACGACGTGCGGCGCAACGACCCGTATGCCGGCGGCTACGTCACCCGGCATTACGGGCGACCGCGGGATGGGGTGCACGCCTTGCAGATTGAGGTCGCGCGGCGGCTTTACATGGATGAATCGACGCTGGAGCGGTCGAACGGCTTCGAGCCGCTGCGCACCCGGTTGGACGTGCTGATGCAGGAGGTCGCGACCGGCTGCGCGGCGATGCTGCAGCCCGCAAAAAAAGAAGGCGGCGCCTTGCGGCACCGCCAAGTTTAGGGAGGAAACGTCCAAGAAGCAGCAAGACCGAAGCCTCGCTGCCCCATTAAACTACGCCCGGCGCGGCCTTGCTGCAAGTGTTATTTTGCAGTGCAGCATTTTTGCCGCGGAGCGAAATCCGGCAACAGTCGGGTAACCTTTCTGCTATATGCCCGCCGCATGACGCGACCTGTTCTCCTGGCGTGTGCGCTGTTTGCGGCGTCGGTGCTGTCCATTCTGGATGCCGCGGCGCGCCCGCAGCCTGCCGCCAGCATCCCCGCGCCGTCGGCGCTGTGCCGGGCCGCGATCCTCCAGGCGGAGCGGGCGGGCCACCTGCCGGACCGGCTGCTGGACGCGATCGCCGTGGTGGAAAGCGGCAAGCGGGATCCAGTCAGCGGCGCGGTGTATGCCTGGCCGTGGACCATCAATGCCGAAGGCATCGGCCACTGGTATGACAGCAAGGCCGAGGCGATCGCCGCGGTGCAGGCCTTGCAGGCGCGCGGCGTGCACTCGATCGACGTCGGCTGCATGCAGGTGAACATTATGCACCACCCGGAAGCGTTCGCCAGCCTGGAGATCGCCTTCGACCCGATGGCGAACGCCGCCTACGCCGCACGCTTCCTCCAGCAGCTGTTCAACCAAACCAATGCCTGGCCGCTTGCCGCCGCCGCCTACCACTCCTTCACGCCGGACATCGGGGCGGATTACGCGCGCAAGGTGTTGGCGGCCTGGGGCGTGCCGCAACTGCCGGTTGGCAGCCAGGCGGTCACGAGCGGCACGACGGCGGTGGCCTCCGCCGCCGCGGCGTCGGCTTCACCGACACCTGTCTCCCCGTTCGGCAGCGCGCCCGCCGGCCGGGTGGCGGTGATGCTGCCCAGCGGCGGCGGTGCCATCCGCAGCATGCCGGTCGTGGCAACCGGGCCGGTGGGCGCCGGAGCGGCGCCGGCCATGTCGGCCCGCGGGCTGGATGCATACCGGGCCATGCCGATCACCTATGTCGGCCGCTTGCCGCGGGTTTTCTGACGGTCTCTCACGTCAGAGGAGTGGCGTTGCGCGCAAGATTGCATCAAAATCTCGCCGTCTGCGATGTGGACAAGTTTCCATGTAACGGTTGGTGTGGCAGTGGCTTCTAACTGGTAGATGCTGCGCTGCGACATGACACCGCGACATGACCGGCGAGGGTGCTGATGATCAGGCTTGACGCGCTTGCAGGGTTCGCCGTGGCCGCCGCCATCGCCTTTCCGGCGATGGCGCAACAAGGCCCGGCTGCCGTCCCGGTCAGCGCGACCCAGGCCAAGCGCCAGGACGTTCCGATCTTTACCCGCGGACTCGGCACCGTGCAGGCGCTGCAATCCGTGCTGGTGCGGGCACGTGTGGACGGAACGATCGAGCGGATCGCGTTCAGCGAGGGACAGGACGTGAAGCCCGGCGACCTGCTCGCGGTGATCGACCCCCGCCCCTACCAGGCGGCCTACGATCAGGCCGTGGCGAAACGAAACGCGGACGCGGCACAGTTAGGCAACGCCAAGCGCGACCTGGTGCGGTATTCGGACCTGGCCCGCAGCCAGTTCGCGTCCCGGCAAAGCGTGGACACCCAGCAGGCCTCCGTGTCGCAAGGCACGGCCAACACGCAGGGCGACGACGCGTCGGTGGCGCTGGCCAAGCTGAACCTGGACTTCACGCGGATCGTGTCGCCGATCGAGGGCCGGGTCGGGCTGCGCCTTGTCGACACAGGCAACCTGGTGCACGCCAACGACGCCAGCGGGATCGTCACGGTCAATCAGATTCACCCGATCTCGGTGCTGTTCACCTTGCCGCAGGACGTGTTCCCGACGGTGCAGGACTCGATGCACGCCTCAGCGGAGCCGCTGAAGGTCGATGCCTACAGCTCCAACGACAAGGACAAGCTGAGCGAGGGCACCCTGCTGACCATGGACAACGCCATCGACACCAGCACCGGGACGATCAAGTTGAAGGCTCAGTTCGCCAACGGCGAGAACCGGCTTTGGCCCGGCGAGTTCGTCAATGCGCACCTTCAGCTCAGCATCGCGCACGACGTCGTCACGGTGCCGTCCAGCGCCGTGCAGCGCGGCGTGAATGGGCTGTACGTTTACGTGGTGAAACCGGGCTCCGTGGCCGCCTTGGTTCCCGTGGAGGCCGGGCAGGATGACGGCAGCATTACGGTGATCACCAAGGGCCTGGCCGGCACGGAGCAGGTGGTGACCGGCGGGCAGTCGCGTCTGACCGACGGCACGAAAGTTGCTGCAAACGCACCGGCAAGCAACCCGCCGGCACCCCCGGCAAAAGCAGGCGGCTAACCCCTCCATGAGCATCTCCTCCCCGTTCATCCGGCGGCCGATCGCCACGTCCCTGCTGATGGCGGCGCTGCTGCTGGTGGGGATCGCGGCCTATCCCTTGCTGCCGGTGGCGCCGTTGCCGCGGGTGGACTTCCCCACCATCGCCGTGTCCGGCTCGCTGCCCGGTGCCAGCCCGGAAACCATGGCCTCCACGGTGGCGCAGCCGCTGGAACGGCAGTTCTCGCAGATCTCCGGCGTGTCGCAGCTCACCTCGATCAGCGTGCAGGGCAACACCCAGATCACCGTCCAGTTCGAACTCGACCGCAACATCGATGCCGCGGCTGGCGACATCCAGGCCGCGATCAACGCGGCGGGCGGGCAGTTGCCGAAGAACCTGCCGAGCCCGCCGACCTATCGCAAGGTCAACCCTGCCGACAGCCCGATCCTGATCCTGGCGGTGCAGTCCGACACCTTGCCGCTGATCGAGGTGGACGATTGGGCGGACAACATCCTCAGCCAGCAGATTTCGCAAATCTCCGGCGTGTCCCAGGTGTCGATCGGCGGCGAGCAGAAGCGCGCCGTGCGCGTGCAGGTGGACCCGGCCCGCCTGGCTGCCATGGGCATGACGCTGGAGGACGTGCGCTCGACGTTGACCAACGTGACGGTCAACTCCGCCAAGGGCAGCGTCGACGGCCCGCGGCAGGCCTTCGCCATCTACGACAACGACCAGCTGACCAAGGCCAGCCAGTACGAGAACGTCATCCTGGCCTACCGCAACGGCGCGCCCGTGCGGGTGAAGGATATCGGCGTCGCGGTGGACGGGCCGGAAAACGCCAAGCTGGCCGGGTGGCAGAACGGCCATCGCGGCATCCAGCTACTGATCTTCAAGCAACCCGGCGCCAACGTCATCGACACGGTGAACAAGATCCGGTCGGAGCTGCCCCGGCTCCAGGCCGCTATTCCGCCGTCCATCCATGTCGACACGGTGATCGACCGCACGCTGACCATCCAGGCCTCGGTGAAGGACGTCCAGTTCACCCTTCTGCTGTCCATCGCGCTGGTGGTCATGGTGATCTTCCTGTTCCTGCGCAATTTCTGGGCGACGGTGATCCCCAGCGTGACCGTGCCGCTGGCCCTGGTGGGCACGTTCGCGGTGATGTTCCTGCTGGGCTACAGCCTGGACAATCTGTCGCTGATGGCGCTGACCATCGCGGTCGGCTTCGTCGTGGACGACGCCATCGTGATGCTGGAGAACATCTATCGCTACGTTGAGGAAGGCATGAACCCGATGGACGCCGCGCTGCGCGGCGCCGGGGAGATCGGGTTCACCATCATCTCCATCAGCGTCTCGTTGATCGCGGTGTTCATCCCGCTGCTGCTGATGGGCGGCATCGTCGGCCGCCTGTTCCGCGAATTCGCCATGACGGTGAGCATCGCGGTCGTGGTGTCCGGCGTGATCTCGCTGACGCTGACGCCGATGATGTGCTCGCGCTTCCTGAAGCACCACAGCGGCGAACATGGCCGGCTGTATCGCTTCGTGGAGGGTTTGTTCGACGCCTTGATCGGCGGCTACGGGCGCACGTTGGACATCGCGTTGCGCTTCCGGTTCGTGACCCTGATGGTGTTCTTCTGCACGCTGGGCATCACCGCGTTCCTGTACATCACCATCCCGAAGGGGTTCTTTCCCCAGCAGGACACCGGCGTGATCATCGGCATCACCGAAGGCGCGCAGGACATCTCGTTCGCGGAAATGTCGCGCCGCCAGGAGGCGCTGAACGAGATCATCGGCGCCGACCCGGACGTGGAAGCGTATTCTTCGTCGATCGGCGCCGGGCTCGGTGGACAGACCGGCAATAATGGCCGCGAATACATCTCGTTGAAGCCATTCGACGAGCGCACGGACAGCGCCCAGCAGATCATCGCCCGGCTGCGGGAAAAGACCCGCAGCGTGCAGGGTGCGCAGGTGTTCATGCAGCCCGCACAGGACATCAATGTCGGCGGCCGCCTGTCACGCACGCAGTATCAGTTCACCTTGCAGGATGCCGACCTCGGCGAACTCTACCAATGGGCGCCGAAGGTGCTGGACAAACTCCGCTCGCTGCCCACCTTGCGGGACCTTGCGACGGACCAGCAGATGTCCGGCACCACGGCAACGCTGACGATCGACCGGGATGCGGCGTCCCGGTTCGGCATCACCCCGCAGCAGATCGACGATACGCTGTATGATGCGTTCGGCCAGCGGCAGGTCACGCAATACTTCACGCAGATCAATTCCTACCACCTGATCCTGGAAGTCCCGCCGGACATGCAGGGCAAGGTGGATACGCTCGGCAAGCTGTACGTGAAATCCTCGACCGGGCAGGCCGTGCCGCTGAACACCTTCGTGAAGGTGGACACCAACCCGGTCGTCTCATTGTCGCTATCGCACCAGAGCCAGTTCCCGGCGGTGACGCTGTCGTTCAACCTGGCACCCAATGCGGCGCTGGGTCAGGCGGTGAACGAGATCCAGGGCGCCATGACCGCGCTCGGCACGCCCAGCACGCTGCGCGGCACGTTCCAAGGCACCGCGCAGGCGTTCCAATCCTCGTTGAGCAGCCAGCCCTACCTGATCGCCGCGGCGCTGATCACCGTCTACATCATCCTGGGCATCCTGTACGAGAGCTACATCCTGCCGCTCACCATCCTGTCCACCCTGCCCTCTGCCGGCGTGGGCGCGCTGATGATGCTGATGATCGCGCATTACGACCTATCGATCATCGCGTTGATCGGCGTCATCCTGCTGATCGGCATCGTGAAGAAGAACGGCATCATGATGGTGGACTTCGCCATCTCGGCCGAGCGCAAAGATGGCGAAACGCCGCTGAACGCGATCCGCCAGGCCTGCCTGCTGCGCTTCCGCCCCATCCTGATGACCACCATGGCGGCCATGCTGGGCGGCCTACCCTTGATGTTAGGCAGCGGCGCCGGCTCCGAACTGCGCAAGCCACTTGGCTATGCCATGGTGGGCGGATTGCTGCTCAGCCAAGTGCTGACGCTCTACACCACGCCGGTGATCTACCTTTATCTGGACCGGCTGCAACGCTGGCTCGCCCCGCGCCGCCGCAGCCACATGCCGGCGCTGGCGGAGAAGATGGGCGCTGCGGCCGACTGACCCCGAAACGCAGAAGGCCCCGGCTTGCGCCGGGGCCTTCCCATTGCCGGACGGTCGCGCCGTCAGACCAGAGGCATCAAGCCAGGCTTTGCTCCGAGGCAAATACCCAGGTCACGGCGGCGGACTGAGCGATCGGACAATGAGACACTGGATCACCTCCTTTCAGTAAGTTTCGGGGAGTCAGATCATGGGAGCAGCCGGCCGATCCGGCAAGGGGCATGGACAGCAGCCAGCCCGGCGGCGACAGTGCCGCCGCCGCTGAACCAGGTGCCCCCGACATGCAGTTCGACTTCGCCGCGCTGGCCGACCGCGACCGCTACAAGCTGCTGGTATCCACGGTGGTGCCGCGACCGATTGCCTGGGTCGTCACCCAGTCGGCCGCCGGGGTGGTGAACGCGGCGCCCTACTCGTTCTTCAATGCCATCAGTGGTGAGCCGCCCTTGCTGGCGGTCAGCATCGAGGGTCGGGCCGGTGAGCGGAAGGACACCGCGGTGAACATCCGCGAGACTGGGCAATTCGTGGTCAACCTGGTGAGCGACGCGATGTCCACCGAGATGGTGGTGACGGCGATCGACTTCGAACCCGGCGTCAGCGAGGTCGCAGAGGCCGGGCTGGCGACGCTCCCGTCCGTCAGGATTGCCCCGCCGCGGATCGCCGATAGCCCGGTGGCGTTCGAGTGCGAGTTGTCGCAAACCGTCGAACTTCCCGGCAACCGCGACCTCGTGCTCGGCCGGGTGGTGATGATGCACGTCGCCGACCATGCGGTGCTGGATGCGGCGCGGTGCTACATCGACACACCCAAGCTCGGCCTGGTGGGCCGCATGCATGGCGGCGGCTGGTATGCCCGGACCACCGACCTGTTCGAGGTCCCACGCATCACGCCGGCGGACTGGAAGCGCCGTCCGGCGTAACCGCGTCGGCCGGCTGGTTCTCCAGCAGCCGCACCAGGGTTTCCAGGCGATCCGCCTCCGCCGCCGGCTTGTCGGTGCGGATGCGTGCGACGCGGGGAAAGCGCAGCGCCACCCCGGATTTGTGCCGGTTCGACAGTTGCGCCGCGTCGAAGGCGATTTCCAGCACCATGCCGCGCTCCACCTCGCGCACCGGGCCGAAGCGGTTGGTCGTGTGGTTGCGCACCCAGCGGTCGAGTTGCACCAGTTCGGCGTCGGTGAACCCGCTATATGCCTTGCCCACCGGGACGAGCTCGCCGTCCTCCCGCCAAAGCCCGAACGTGTAGTCGGAGTAGAAGGAGCTGCGCTTGCCGTGCCCGCGCTGGGCATACATCATCACGGCATCGATGGTGAGCGGGTCGCGCTTCCACTTCCACCACTGCCCCTTGGGCCGGCCGGGCACGTAGGGGCTGTCCGCCCGTTTCAGCATCAACCCCTCGATGGACGCGGCGCGGGTGCCGTCGCGGATGCCGGACAGCTCAGCCACCGTGTCGAACGGGATCATGGACGACAGGTCCATCCGGGCAGGCTGCGTGTTGGCGAACCAATCTTCCAGCCGGGTGCGGCGGGCATCGAACGGCAAGCCGCGCAGATCCTCCGCGCCGTCGAACAGCATGTCATACAGCCGGACATGGACCGGGTAGTCCCGCAGCATCTTGGCACCGACCACCTTGCGGCCGAGCCGCTGTTGCAGGTCGGCGAACGGCGCCACCACCCCGTCGCGGACCACCAGCAACTCGCCGTCCAGCACGGCATGGAACGCCATCGCCTCCACCACTTCGGGGAACGCGTTGGACACGTCGTCCGCGCCGCGGGAAAACACCCGGCGGCCGCCGGGCAGCGCCACCAACTGGGCGCGGATGCCGTCCCACTTCCATTCGGCGCGGAAGGCGGCGGGGTCGAGCGCCGCGATGTCCGGCGCTTCCAGCGGTTGCGCCAGCATCATGGGGCGGAACACCGGGGCGCCCGCCGCGTCCGGCCGTTCCCCCCTGCCCTCCAGCCAGGCGAACAGCGGCAGGTAGGGCGGCGTCAGGCCGTGCCACACCTCCTCGATCTCGTCGGCGGCGATGCGGCCGCCGGCCAGTTCGGCCAGCGCGACCTTGGCCAGCCGGGCGGACGCGCCGACCCGGAGGCTGCCGGTGATCAGCTTCAACAGGGCGTAGCGGCCGGACGGGTCGGACGCGTCCAGCCAGCCGGCCACGATGCCCGGCAGGTCGATTTTGGGCGTGGAGATCAGGGTCTGGATCACCTCCGTCATGCGCGGCGGCGGCTGGTTGGTGGGGCGGGACGGCCACATCAGCGCCACCGTGTCGGCCAGGTCGCCCACGTAGTCGTAGGACCAGGCGAACAACACCGGATCGGTGCGCGCTTCCGCCAGGTTGCGGATCAGCATCGGCTTGGCGGCCTGGAACGCCAGCTCCCCGGTCAGCGCGGCGAGCGCGAAGCCGCGGTCTGGGTCGCTTTCGGCTTCGAAGTAGCGGCGCAGCAGGGCGATCTTGGCCAGCCGGCCGGGCGTCAGCACCAGCCGTTCCAGCAAATCGGCGAACGCGATCACCGGCCGGCGCTCATGCGGCCTCGGCCGAAGGCGCGTTGTCTTCCTCCTCGTCGCCGTAGCCGAGCAGGCGCAGCGCCCGGCCGCGCACGCCGCGCTTGGCGACCTCGTGGATCAGCGCTTCCTCCCGGCCGTGGGTGACCCAGATTTCCGGCGCCCCCACCTCGTCGACGGTCGCGTTCAACTCGTCCCAATCGGCGTGGTCGCTGATCACCAACGGCAACTCCACGCCACGGGAACGCGCCCGCTGGCGCACCCGCATCCAGCCGGAGGCGAGGCACACCACGGGCTCGGCCAGCCGCCGCGCCCAGCGGTCGGCGATGGCGCCCGGCGGAGCGATGACGATAGCGCCTGCCAGCTCCGCCTTGTTGGCCACCGTGGCGGGCCGCAACTCACCCAGGCCGATGCCCAGCCGTTCATAGGCGGCGCAAAGCGGGGCCTGGGCGCCGTGCAGGTAGATCGGCCGGTCCCATCCCGCCTGCCGCAGCAAGGCGATCACCCGCTGGCACTTGCCCAGCGCATAGGCGCCGACGACGTGGGTGCGGGTGGGGAACAGGGCGACGCTGTCCAGCAGCCGGCGGATTTCGTCCGCAGCCGGCGGGTGGCGGAACACCGGCAGCGCGAAGGTCGCCTCGGTGACGAACACGTCGCACGGGATCGGCTCGAACGGAGCGCAGGTCGGGTCCGCCGCGCGCTTGTAGTCGCCGGACACCACCACCCGGTTGCCGCGCCACTCCATCGCGACCTGTGCCGCGCCCAGCACGTGGCCGGCGGGTTGCAGCCACAGCCGCACGCCCCCGACCGTGACCACCTGGCCGTAGGGCTGCGCCTGTTGCACCGTTCCTGCCCGGTCATCCCCCATGCGCACCCGCATGATCGCCAGCGTCTCAGGGCTGGCCAAGGTGTGGGCGTGGCCAGGCCGGGCATGGTCGGCATGGGCGTGGGTGATGACGGCACGGTCCACCGCGCGTACCGGGTCGACATAGAAGCCGCCCGGTTCGCAAAACAGCCCGTCCGGCAGGACACGCAGCCATTGGTCCGCCCGCAGGGTCTCAGAAATGGTGTGACACCTTCGTATGTTTCATTCTAGAGACATCTTAATTGAAAGTGAATCGCTTTGGCAGTATCAAGACGCCACTCACTCCCAGGTCCTCATCATGCCATCCGCCATTGCAGCCGACGCGCGGTTCCCGGACGAGTTCAACCGCGACGCCTTTGTATTCGACCATGATCTCCACGCGCATCCGCTTTACGACCTCGACAGCCTGATCGGCCTGGCACGCCGGCTTGGGCCGCAAAGCGCCTACTGGTCCACCCGGCCTGCCACAGTCGGCGATGGGTGGGAAGGCGCCGAGGCGCGGGAGAAATCGTTGGAGGATGCCGTGGCCGGCATCGAACAGGCCAACTCCCTGGTCGTCTTGAAGGACATCGAGGGTGATCTCGTGTTCGGCCCGGTGTTCGGCAAGGTCGTGGCCGATCTCGCCGCCCGCGTGGGCCCGAAATTACAGGCCGACCTAGTGCACGGCCGCGCCACCCTGCTGATCAGCTCGCCACGCCGGGTCACCGGCTACCACATCGACGCGCAAGCCAACTTCCTGCTGCAGTTGCGCGGGGAGAAGACGGTGTTCGTGATGGACGGCGCCGACCGCGCGGTGATGCCGGACGGGGAGCTGGAAGCGTTCCACGCCGGCAACCTCAACGCGGCGCGCTTCAAGCAAGACCAGCGGCACAAGGCCCGGGCCATCGACTTCCAACCCGGGCGTGGCGTGCACGTGCCGGTGGAATGGCCGCATTGGGTGGAGAATGGCGACGGCGTGTCGGTGTCGATCAGCATCAACTACGACCTGCGGTCCACGGCGCAGCGCGCCCGCATCCTGCGGGCGAACCACCGCCTGCGCCGACTGGGCATGGCACCCGCCGCGCCCGGCCGATCCACCTGGCGGGACAACGGCAAGGTCGCGTTCGTCAAGGGACTGGAGCGACTGACCCGTCGCGGCTGACGCCGCTGGCGCCCTCTCCGCCGCCGGGTTAGGCTTTGCCAACCAGCCGGGGAGGCAAGCATGGCAGGCAGCCGTAAGGTCATCATCACCTGCGCGGTGACGGGGGCGATCCACACGCCCTCCATGTCGCCGCATCTGCCGATCACGCCCGACGAGATCACCGCCGACGCGGTGCAAGCGGCCGAAGCCGGGGCAGCGATCGTCCACCTGCACGCCCGCGACCCGGTGACCGGCAAGCCGGATCAAACCCCGGAGGCATTCGCCCGCTTCCTGCCGCGGATCAAGCAGCAGACGAACGCGGTGATCAACATCACCAGCGGCGGCAGCCCCTTCATGACGGTGCAGGAGCGGGTAAGGCCCGCCGCCACCTTCAAGCCCGAAGTGGCCAGCCTGAACATGGGCTCGATCAATTTCGGCCTCTACCACCTGCTGGATCGCTACACCGAGTTCAAGCACGACTGGGAGCGCCCGGCGCTGGAAGCAACGCGGGACCTGGTGTTCCGCAACAGCTTCGCCGACATCGAGTACATCCTGTCGACGTGCAGCGAGAACGGCACCCGGTTCGAGTTCGAGTGCTACGACATCGCGCACCTTTACAACCTGAAGCACTTCCTGGACCGCGGCCTGGTCAAGCCGCCGCTGTTCGTCCAGTCGGTGTTCGGCATCTTGGGCGGCATCGGCACCCATGCCGAAGACATCGCGCACATGAAGCGCACCGCCGACCGGCTGTTCGGCGACCAATACCGCTGGTCGGTGCTGGGCGCGGGCGCGGCGCAACTGCGCGTGGCGGCGATCTCCGCAGCGATGGGCGGCAATGTCCGCGTTGGTTTGGAAGACAGCTTGTGGGCCGGCCCGGGGCAACTCGCCACCAGCTCCGCCGTGCAGGTCCGGCTGGCCCGGCAGATCATCGAGGGGCTAGGCTTGCAGATCGCTTCACCGGACGAGGCCCGGGACATCTTGGCGCTCAAGGGCGGGGACAAGACAGCGATATGACCACTCGCCTGCCGGAGCTGCGCCGCGACGCGATGTCGCCCGCGCAGCGCAGCGCCTCCGACGCGATCGAAGCCGGGCCGCGCGGCGTCGTGCAGGGCCCCTTGCTCGCCTGGCTGCAAAGCCCCGAACTGGCGGACCGCGCGCAGGCGCTGGGCGCGTTCTGCCGCTTCGGCACCAGCCTGCCGCCCCGCTTGTCGGAACTCGCCATCATCACCACGGGCGCGTACTGGAAGGCCGGGTTCGAGTGGCACGTGCACGCCCCCATCGCCATCACGGCGGGCCTGGACGCGGCCGCAGTGGAAGCGCTGCGCACCGGCGCCACGCCGCATTTCGAGCAGGAGGACGAGCAGGCGGTGTGGCGATTCGCCCACCATCTGCTGCACGACCACGAGGTGCCGGAAGCAACCTTTCGCACCGTCGAAGGGCTGCTCGGCACCCCCGCCACCGTGGAGCTGGTGGGTGTGCTCGGCTATTACGGCCTCATTTCCATGACGATCAAGGCGTTCGACGTCCCCGTGCCGCCGGGCGACGTCGATCCATTTGCGTCTTGACGGAATCTCATGCTGCTCGGGCACGGATCATGCCGTGAGTAGTTGGTTAACCACCTAGCCATAGGCTGACCAGGCTCGCTTCTTCGCCCGGAGGTTGCCATGGCCGATGCCCCGATCCTCTCCTCCAGCGTCCCCGGCCGGCAGCACCGCATCGCAGCCGTCGTGCTGGCCGCCGGGATCGCCGGAGTTGCGGTGGCGGCGATCCCGTTCGGTCAGCTCGCCTTGCCGGCCAACCCCAGCTTCTTGCCGGCCTTCGGCGCGATGACGCTGGTGTGCGATCTGCTAACCGGGGTCCTGCTGCTGTCCCAGGCCCGGCTGGCGCAGGATCGCGGGCCGCTGCGGCTCGGCCTGGCTTACCTGTTCTCCACGCTCACGCTGATCCCCCACATGCTGGCCTTTCCCGGGGTGTTCGCCGCCGCGCCGGTGATCGGCGGCAGCGCCAGCGCCGTGTGGCTGTGGTGCGCATGGCATGGTGGCTTCCCGCTGTTGGTGGCGTGGTTCCTGCTCGGGCGGGCCGGGCGGTTGCGATCGATGGACATCCGGCTTGCTGTTGCCGGCCTGGTCGTCGCCGTTGGCGCGGTGACGGCAGTGATGACGATCGGCCTGCCTTGGTTGCCGACGATCCTGGTCGGCACCAGCTACAGCCGGCTGAACACGCTGGGGATCGGCCCGGCGATCCTCGCGGCATCCGGCCTGGCCACGCTGCTGGCCGCGGTGAAAGGACGCTGGCGCGATCCGCTGTCGCTGTGGCTGTCCGTGTCCTTGCTGGCCGCCACGGCGGACGTGGCCCTCACCTTGTTCGGCGGCGGACGGTTCACGCTCGGCTGGTACGTCGCGCGATCGCTGAGCCTGGTGACGGGCCTCACCGTGTTGACGGCGCTGCTGTCCGAGCTGGTGCGCCAGGCCGGCCGGGTCGCGGAGGTCAACGGGCAGCTCGAGCAGATGCTGCGCACCGACGTGCTCACCGGGGTGGCGAACCGCCGCGCCTTCGACACGACCATAAGCGCGGAATGGCGGCGGGCCCGGCGCGAACAAACCCCGTTGTCGCTCGTCATGATCGACATCGACCTGTTCAAGGGCTTCAACGACCGCTACGGCCACCCGGCCGGCGATGCCTGCCTGCGCCGGGTGGCGCAAGCCATCGCCGGGCAATTGCAGCGACCGGCCGACCTGGCCGCCCGGCTCGGTGGCGAGGAGTTCGTGCTGCTGCTGCCGAACACGGAAGAAGCCGGTGCCATCCAGGTGGCGGAGCGGGTGCGGGCCAGCGTCGCAGCGATGGGCCTGGTCCATGCCGGCAGTGCGGCCGGACACGTGACGGTCAGCATGGGCGTCGCCACCAGCCGGCCGTTCGACTGGTCTGACGAGACCCAGGCGCTGGTCGATACGGCGGATCGCGCCCTGTACCGGGCCAAGGCATCCGGACGAAATACCGTGTGCGCCGCGCCGACGATGGAGGCCTGCACGCTGCTGGCAGCGTGACCGCCCCGGGCTACCGCCAGCTCGCCAGGAAGAACCGCGGCAGCTCGTCGGGGTACGGCTTGAAGTTCAACTGCCGGGAAAACGCATAGGTGGTGACGTAGGTGCTCAGCGGCAGCCAGTATACTTGGTCCGAGATGCGCCGCAGCGCCGCGGCATAGTCGCTGCGGCGTTGGTCGGTGTCGGTCGTGGCACCACCTGCCTTCACCAGCCGCTCCACCTCCGCATCGCGGCTGTAATCGTTCCCGCCGCCGTCGAAGAACACCGGCAGGATCGCCGACACGTCGTTGATGGAATAGCTTCCCCAGCTACCGGCATAGATCGGCGTTTCCCCGGCCAGCGAGCGCTGCACCGCCGGCCCCACCTGCAATTGGCTGAGCCTGGCATTGATGCCGACGGCCTTCAGGTAACCTTCGATCGCGTTGCTGTATTGCGGCAGCACGTAGCTGACCAGTTCGGTCTCGAAGCCGCCAGGATAGCCGGCCTCGGCCAGCAACTTCTTGGCCAAGGCGGGATCGTAATCGTATTTCGTGGCCACGGCCTGGTCGCAACCAAATTGCGTCGGGTAGCACGCCGCGTCCAGCACGCGGCTGCCACCCTGGATCAACTGCCGGGCGATGGTCACGCGATCGATCGCGTGGGCGACCGCCTGCCGTACCTTCAGCTTGGTGAGCGGGTCGTCGGCACCCGAGCGCCCGGCCGCGTCCAGGCTCAGATAGCCGATGCGCATGCTTTCCGCCCGGATCGCCTGCAAGGCCGGCACCCGGCTGATGTTCTCGAACTGGTCGGGGTTGAACTGCCAGATCCAATCGGCGCGGCCAGCCAGGATCTCGGTGACCTCGCTGGTGGCGTCCGGCACCTCGTGGATGACGACGTTGGGGATCACCGGGTGGCCTTTGGGTCCGTCGAAATAGCTGTCGTTACGCTCCAAATCGATCTCGGACAGGCCGTCGACCTTGGTGATGCGATACGGGCCGGTGCCGATCGGCGCCTTGCTGAACCCCTCCGCGCCGACCCGCTCGCGATAGGCTTGTGGCAAGATCGGCAGCGTCATCGACATGTATTCCAGCGCCGCCGGAAAGATGTTCTTCAGCGTCACCCGCACATGGAAGTCGTCGATCTTCTCCGCGCCTTGCAGGTAAGCGAAGTTGGACGGCACGGCGATCTTCGGGTCCGCCAGCACGGTGTTGATCGTGTAGACGACGTCGGCGGCGGAGAACGGGCTGCCGTCGTGGAAGACCACGCCCTTGCGGAGTTCGAACTCGAAGCTCGTGTCGCTGGTCTGCTTCCACGACACGGCCAGCAACGGCTTGATCTGGAAGGTGTCAGGGTCCCGGTAAACCAGCGTATCCCAGGCCTGGTGCGCCAGGACGAGGCCGGTGCGGAGCTGGTTGTAATAGGGATCCACGTTGGGCACGGCGTCGCGCCAGGCGACCCGCAGCGTGTTGGCCGATTTCTGCGCATGCGCTGGCACGCCAACCAGGGCCAAGGACAGGCACAGCAACCCTGGTAGCGCACGCATCTCGTCCCCCTCAGGAACGGCAGGCAGCGTAGGGGTGGTTCACCTGTCCAACAAGCGGGCACGTCACCTAGGCAACGATCCTGGAGGCGCCGCGTTGGGCCGAAGCGACGGCGATGGACGCCGATCCTGGGAGTGTCACCGACATGCTTCGCTACGCCCTTATCTTTGCCGTGATCTCCTTGATCGCCGGATTCTTCGGCTTCAGCGGCCTGTCCGCCGCGACCGCGGGCATCGCGCGCATCTTGTTCTTCATCGCGATCGCGATCTTCCTGATCTTCCTGGTGCTGGCCCTGCTAGGCATACAGCTCTTCACGTAAGCGCCTACTGATACCCTGGCGGCGGCGTGAAGCCCCGCCAGGCCCGCTCCAACAAGGCAGCGACGGCGATGGTGGTCCGATCGCCATACAATGGCCCGACAATCTGCACGCCGAACGGCCGTCCATCCGGTGTTTGCCCCAGCGGCGCAGCGCTGCCGGGCAGGTGGTAGCCGCCGGTCAGCCCTGGCCAGAACAGCAGATCGTTATACGAGACGTCCTCGCCCGCCACGACCAGGCGGCGACGCCACACTTCGCCCTCGGTCATGTGCGGCCAGGTGGCGGCGCCCAGCACCGGGCACAACAGCACGTCCCAGTCGTGGAAGAACGAGCCCCAGGCACGGCGCAGCCGGTATCGCCGCTCGTTCAGGGCGAGCCACTCGGCATGGCTCATGTCGACCGCGCCGAACATGACGGCGTTGGCCGTCCGGTCATCCGGGCCGAGTTCGCGCGCGTTGGCCCGCACCTGCGCCCGGTCCGCCTCGCTGGCCCGGCCGCTCAGGGCGGCGAACAGCAGCTTCAGGTAGAGCGCATAGGCATCCGCCACGTCGAACACCGGGCGGGCGGCGCGGTCGACGACGGCGCCCTCCCGCTCCAGCGCGTCCGCCAGCGCGAGCAGGGACGCCGTGATGGCGGGGTCGGTGACCTGCCCCGGCTGCTCCGCCCACACGGCGACGCGCAACCCGCGCAAGCCGGTGGTGCGTGGCGCCGGCAGGTCGAAGCGCATGCCGGTTTCCACCGGGTCCGGCCCGGCCATGACGTTCAGCGCCAGCCGCAGATCCTCCGCCGACCGGGCCAGCGGCCCGATCACCGAAATGTCGGTGCCGGCGGCGTTCTCACTCAGCGCGTGGCCATACAGCGGCAGCAGCCCATGGGTCGGCTTGTGGCCGAAGATGCCGCAGGCATGCGCCGGCTGCCGGATGGAGCCGCCGATGTCGCTGCCTGCCTCCAACCCGGACAGCCCGGCCGCGATCGCCGCCGCGCCGCCGCCGGAAGAGCCGCCCGGCGTGGTATCGAGGTTCCACGGGTTGTTGGTGCGGCCGTAATTGTCGTTGAAGCTTTGCCATTCCGTCAGCATGCGCGGCACGTTGGTCTTGCCGAACACCACCGCCCCGGCCCCCAGCAGCCGGTCCACCGCCAAGGCGTTGGATGAGGCGAGCTTGCCATGGTGCTCCGGCACGCCCCAACTGGTGGGCAGGCCGGCGACGTTGAAGCTTTCCTTCAGCGTCATCGGCACGCCGTGCAGCACCCCGGTGACCGGGCCGTTGTCCAGCGCCCGCGCGCGGCTCCGGGCACGGTTGAAATCCCGCACCACCACGGCGTTCAATGCGCCGTCTAGCCGCTCCACCCGGGCGATGAAGTGGTCCAGCAACTCCAGGCAGCCGACCTGCCGCGCCCGCACGGCCGCGGCGAGGAAGGAGGCGGACGCAAAGGACAAATCCATCAAGGTCACCCCATGGTCGAGTTGAAGGCGCCGCCGTCGAGCAGCAGGTTCTGCCCGACGATATAGCCGGACGAGGCGGCGCACAGGAAAACGCAGGCGTTGCCGAACTCCGCCGGGTCGCCGACGCGCCCGGCCGGGTTGGCGGCACCGCGGATGGCGATCTCCTGCTCCACGCTATGGCCCGCCTTCGCGGCCGCGGCCGCGGTGGTGACGCGCAGCCGGTCGGTTTGGAACGGGCCGGGCAGCAGGTTGTTGATCGTGACGTTGTGCCGGGCCACCTGGCGCGCCAGCCCAGCGACGAACCCGGTCAGGCCGGCGCGGGCGCCGTTGCTCATGCCCAGGATCGGGATCGGCGATTTCACGCTGGCCGAGGTGATGTTGACGATGCGGCCGAAGCGCCGGGCGATCATGCCGTCCACCGTCGCCTTGATCAGCGCGATCGGGGTCAGCATGTTGCCGTCCAGCGCACGGATCCAATCCTCCCGTTCCCACTCGCGGAAATCGCCCGGCGGCGGCCCAGCGGCGTTGTTGACCAGGATGTCCGGGTCCGGGCAGGCGGCCAGGGCAGCGGCGCGGCCGGCCTCCGTGGTGATGTCGCCCACCACGGTCGTGACGGTGGCGCCGGTCTGGTTGTGGATCTCCGCCGCCGTGGCTTCCAGCGCGTCGGCGCCGCGCGCGGTGATGGTGACGTTCACCCCTTCCCGCGCCAGGGCCAGCGCGCAGGCCCGTCCGAGCCCCTTGCTGGCGGCGCAAACCAGCGCCGTGCGGCCGTCAAGTCCGGTGTCCATGCTCCAACTCCCCCTTGATGACCTGGCGCACGGCGTCCGGGATCGGTGTCGGGCGCCGCGTTTGCCGGTCCACGTGGACGTGGACGTAGAACCCCTCGGCGGAGGCGTCCTCCGACTCGTTGCGGAACAGAGCCAACTCCCACCGGACCGAACTGGTGCCGAGCCGGCCGAGCCGAAAACCAACTGCGACCGTGTCGGGAAATGCGATCTCGCTGATAAACCGGCAGCCGGTTTCGGCCGCCATCCACATCGGCCCGTCCGCGGCCCCCAGCAGGCCGCGGCCCAGCATCCAGCCGGTCAGCGTGCTGTCGAAGAAGGAGTAGTAGGTGACGTTGTTCACGTGACCGAACACGTCGTTATCCATCCACCGCGTCGTCAGGCTGCGGAACACGCGAAAGTCGCCGCGGCGGCTGACGGGAGGGCGGGGCGTGTCGCCCCCTGGTGTTCGGGTCGCATCCATCGGCCGATCATGGACAGCAAGCACCCGGCGCGCTAGATGCGCCGCGCAATGCTGCCGAAACTGGTCATCCCCCTGGTCGCCGTCCTGCTGCCGGGCGCCGCCGGCGCCCACGCCATCCTGGTGGACAGCTCACCGGCGGTCCACGGCAACATCCCGGCCGGGCACGAGGCGATGACGCTGCGGTTCAACTCCCGCATCGACCGCGAACGCTCCCGCCTGACGCTGGTCGCGCCCGACAAAACGGAGACCCGGCTGCCAATCGGCCCCGACGGTCCGCCGGACGTGATGACAGCGGCCAGCGACCTCGGCCCCGGCGACTACACGGTGCGGTGGCAGGTGCTGGCGGTGGACGGCCACATCACGCGCGGCGACGTTCCGTTCACGGTCACGGCAGCGCCCTAGCCCCCGTGTCGCTCCTCGTCGACCTGTTCGGCTACCTGGAGATCATCCTGCATGGGCTGGTGATCCTCAGCCAATCCATGGCGCTGGGCGGCGTGCTGTTCTTCCTCCTGCTGGCCCGCCCGCTGGCAGCCGAACTGCTCGGCGGCCAGGCCATCGCCCGGCAAACCGCCCGCATCGCCGGATGGGCCGCCCTGGCACTGGTCCTGTGCGAAGGGCTGACGCTCGGCTTGCAGGGCGCGGTGCTGGTCGACACGGTGGATCTGACCGTTTGGCAGGTGCTCGGCGCCCATTTTGCCATCGCCGGGCTGGTGAAATGCGCCGCGGCCCTGCTGCTGGCGCTGTGCCTGCTGGGGCGGCGCGGCACGCCGGCGGCCGTGTTGCTGGCGCTCGGCGTGGTGGAACTGGCGGCCGCCACCCTGTCCACCCACGCCGCCGCCCGCATGGAAGGCAGCGTGCCACTGCTGTTCGTGGAGGCGCTGCACCAACTGGGCGCGGCCATCTGGGTCGGCGGCATCCCCAGCTTCATCCTGGCGCTGGCACGGGTGCATGACGGCATCGCGTGGCGGCGCGTGAGCGTGCGGTTCTCCCGCATGTCGATGGCCGGCGTCGCCTGCATCCTTGTCTCCGGCGTCGCCATGAGCGTGGCCTATATCGGCTCCTGGCAAGCGGTCTACGGCACGGCCTACGGCGTCATGGTGATCGCGAAGGTGTCCATGTTCGGCGCGCTGCTGCTGCTGGGCCTGGGCAACTTCCTCACTACGGACCGGCTGCGCGGCAACCCGGGCGCTTCCGTGCTGCGGATGAAGCGGTTTGCCGAGGTCGAGCTGGGGATCGGCATCTCCATCTTCTTTGCGGCCGCCTCGCTCACCTCCGTGCCGCCGGGCATTGACCTGACGCAGGACCGCGTGAGCTGGGCGGAGGTGGTGGAGCGCAACACGCCGGTGTGGCCGCGGCTGCATTCGCCGGATTACGACGCGCTGGCGCTGCCGCAATTGCAGGCGCAACTGGATACCGAGGCTGCGCGGCAGGCCAAGGCGCCGCCGCCTGCGTCGATCCCCGGCTCCGGCGAACTGCCGCCGCGCAATGCCGCCGACATCGCGTGGAGCGAGTACAACCACCATTGGGCCGGCCTGTTCGTGGTGCTGATCGGCGTGTTGGCGCTGCTGAACCAGGCGGGCGTGCGCTGGGCGAAGCACTGGCCGCTGGCATTGCTGGGGCTCGCAGCCTTCCTGGCCGTCCGGTCGGACCCGGAAGTGTGGCCGATGGGCTATGTCGGCATTTGGGAGTCGCTGCGCGACGTGGAGGTGCTGCAGCACCGCATGTTTGTGCTGCTGATCATCGTGTTCGCCGTGTTCGAATGGAGCGTGCGCACCGGACGGTTGCGCTCGCAACGGGCCGCGCTGGTGTTCCCCCTGCTGACGGCGGCCGGCGGTGCCTTGCTGCTCACCCACAGCCACGCCATCGCCAACATCAAGGACCAGTTGCTGATCGAGCTGACCCACACGCCGCTGGCGCTGGCCGGGATCGGCGCCGGCTGGGCGCGCTGGCTGGAGTTGCGGCTGACCGGCCGCGGCGCGCGGATCGCCGGCTGGGTGTGGCCGGTGTGCTTCCTCGTATGCGGCGCGGTCTTGCTGATCTACCGCGAGGCGTAGAGCGTTACGGGCCACATGGCCCATTCCTCCTCCCCGATCGCCATCTACGCCGCCATCGCCGGCAACGTGCTTGTCGCGGCAACCAAGTTCGCAGCGGCCGGCTTCACCGGTAGCTCCGCCATGCTGAGCGAGGCGATCCATTCGCTGGTGGACACCGGCAATGGCGGCCTGCTGCTGCTGGGCCGCCGCATGGCCGCCAAGCCGGCGAGCCGGGCACATCCGTTCGGCCACGGCCTCCAACTGTATTTTTGGAGCTTCGTGGTCGCCGTGATGATCTTCGGCGTCGGCGGCGGCGTGTCGATCATCGAAGGCATCGACAAAATCCGCCAGCCGCACCCGATCGCGGACGCCTACGTCAACTACATCGTGCTGGGCCTGGCGATCGTGTTCGAGGGCACAAGTTGGTTCGTCGCGCTGCGCGAGTTCTCCGCGTCCCGCAGCGCCCGGCAGAAACGGGAGGGCGGGCTCCTCGACTCGGTAGTGGAAAGCAAGGACCCCACCAACATCGCCGTGCTGCTGGAAGACAGCGCCGCGTTGCTTGGCCTTGCCGTGGCGCTGGGCGGCGTGGCGGGCAGCCAGTTCCTCCATCTGCCGGTGCTGGACGGCGCGGCCTCGGTGGCGATCGGTATCATCCTGTGCGGCACGGCCGGGTTCCTCGGCTACCAATGCCAATCGCTGCTGATCGGCGAGGCGGTGGCGCCGGAGGTGCGCGACGGCATCGAACGCATCGCCTTGTCGGAGCCGGGCGTGAAAGGCGCCAACGACGTGCTGACCATGCATTTCGGCCCGGCCGACGTGCTGGTGGCGCTCAGCCTGGACTTTACCGACAAGCTCAGCGCCGGCCATGTCGAGGCCGCGGTGTCCGCCATCGAACGCCGCATCAAGGCAGCGCATCCGGAAGTCACCCGCGTGTTCGTGGAGATGCAGACCTTCGACGCCCACCATGCCGGTGGCGTTGCCTCAGCCTGAGCGGCGGAACAGAAGCAGCAAGTTGTCGGCGGGCATCGCCCCGATCAGCGGCGGGGCAAACCCCTGCGCCGCGGCAAGCGCCGCGACGTCCTCCACGCGGCGTAAGCCCCAACGCGGATCGCGGCCACGAAGGTCGGCATCAAAGGCGGCGTTGCCTGGTTCCATCGGCTGGCCGGCCCGGCGATATGGGCCATACAGCGCCAGCAACCCGCCTGGCCCAAGCACCCCGGCCGCCCCTGCCACTAGGCCTTGCGCCGCGCTCCACGGCGCGATGTGGATCATGTTGATGCACAACACCACGGCCGCCTGGTTGACCGGCCAATCCGGCGCACCCGCATCGAGGAACAGCGCCGGCCGCACGTTGGGCAACCCGGCCGTCCAGGCATCGATGCTAGCCCGACGTTCGGCCTCCGGGTCGGTCGGCTGCCATTGCAGGGCCGGCAGGGCGCTGGCGAAGTGGGCAAGGTGTTCGCCGCTGCCGCTCGCCACCTCCAGCACCAGGCCAGTGGTCGGCAGGTGCGGCCGAAGTGCCTGAAGGATCTGATCGCGGTTGCGCGCCACCGACGGCGCGTGCATCCGGCAATCCTCGGGCGTCTCCACTGGTGCGCGGCCGTCTACCCGATCGCCCGCACCACGCCGCCATCGACGCGCAAGGCGGCACCGGACGTGGCGGAGGCCTGCGGGGAGCAGACATAGACGACCATGTTGGCCACCTCCTGCACCGTGGCCAGACGGCCGATCAGCGAGGTGGGCCGAAACTCCTTGACGAACGCGCGGCCGGCTGCGTCCGTGTCGCCGCCGCCCAGCATGGCGGCCACGCCGTCCGATGCAGTCGGGCCGGGCAGCACGGCGTTCACCGTCACCCCGGTGTTTGCCACCGACTCGGCCAGGCCGCGGGAGACGGCGAGCTGCGCCGTCTTGGTCATGCCGTAATGGATCATCTCCTTCGGGATGTTCAGCCCCGACTCGCTGGAGATGAACACCACCCGGCCCCACCCCGCCGACACCATCGCCGGCAGATAGGCGCGGGACATCCGCACGCCGCTCATCACGTTGGTGTCGAAGAACCGTTGCCAGTCGGCATCCGGGATGTCGGCGAAGGCCTTGGGCTCGAAGATGCCCATGTTGTTGACCAGGATATCGGCCCGCGGCACGGCGGCGATGAAGCGGGCCACGCCATCTGCCGTGGCAAGGTCGGCCGCAATCCCCGTCACCGCCGCGGCAGGCACCTCCGCTTGAATGGACGCCACGGCGGCCTGGACACGCGCCTCCGTACGGCCGTTCAGCACCACGGCGGCGCCCGAGCCGGCCAGGCCTTTCGCGATGGCCAGGCCGATGCCACCGGTCGAGCCGGTGACCACGGCGGTGCGTCCGGACAAGTCGATCTTCATGCGCGCAAACCCCAAAGCAGGTGTCGCGCGCATGTGGCGACCGGTGCCGCCGCTTGCTAGGCCGCCGCGCGGATGGCGCTGTTCTTCACGTCCTCGCTGGCGCCGTCCTGGAAGGTGGCGAAGTTCTTCTCGAACAGGCCGGCCAGGTGGCGGGCGGTGCGGTCGTACCCCGCCTTGTCGGCCCAGGCGAGACGGGGATTCAGCACCTCGTCTGGCAGCCCTGCCACGCCCGTGGGCATCATCAGGCCGAACACCGGGTCCTTCACGAACTTGGCCTGCGCCAGGCTGCCATCCAGCACGGCGTTCAGCAGGGCGCGGGTGTGCTGGATCGGCATGCGCTGGCCCTCGCCGTAGCCGCCGCCGGACCAGCCGGTGTTCACCAGCCAGCAATTCGAGCCATAGCGCTCGATCAGTTCGGCCAGCATCTTGCCGTACACGTCCGGCCGGCGCGGCAGGAACGGGGCGCCGAAGCAGGTGGAGAAGGTGGCCTGCGGCTCCCCGCCCATCCCCTTCTCCGTGCCGGCCACGCGCGCGGTGTAGCCGGACAGGAAGTGGTACATCGCCTGCCCGGCCGACAGCTTGGCGATCGGCGGCAGCACGCCGAACGCGTCGCAGGTGAGCATGACGACGTGCTTCGGCTGCGCGCCGCGGCCGGTGGAGCTGGCATTGGCCACGAACTCGATGGGGTAGCAGGCGCGCGTGTTCGGCGTCGCCCGGCTGTCCGTCAGGTCCAGACGGCCGGCCTTGTCGGCCTGCACGTTCTCCAGCACCGTGCCGAAGCGGTGGGTCGCGTCCCAGATCACCGGCTCGGCCTTGTGGCTGAGGTCGATCACCTTGGCGTAACAGCCACCCTCGAAGTTGAACACGCCGTTCTCGCCCCAGCCATGCTCGTCATCGCCGATCAACGGGCGGGCTGGGATCTGAGGACAGCGTGGTCTTCCCGGTGCCGGACAGGCCGAAGAACAGCGCGACCTCTTCCTTGTCGTTCATGTTGGCGCTGCAATGCATGGGCAGCACGCCTTCCGCCGGCAGCTTCCAGTTCATCACGGTGAAGATCGACTTCTTGATCTCCCCCGCATACTCGGTGCCGGTGATGACGATCAGCTTGCGGTCGAAGGACAGGGCGATCGCGGTGGTGGTCCGCACCCCATCTTGCGCCGGGTTCGCCGGGTGGTGCGGCGCATGCAGGATGACGTAATCGGGTTCGAAGCCCGCCAGATCGGCCTCCGGCGGGCGGATGAACATGTTGCGCGCGAACAGGGCGTGCCAGGCGGAGGAGGTCACCAGCCGAACGCGAACCCGGTGCGCCGGGTCGGCGCCCGCGTACAGGTCTTGGGTGAACAGCTCCTGCTGCTCGCCCAGATACGCCGCGACGTGGCTGCGCAGCCCCTCGAACTTATCCTGCGGCAGCTTCTGGTTGATCTTGCCCCACCACACGTCGCCCGTGGTGGCCGGCTCGTCGACCACGAACTTGTCCTGCACCGAGCGGCCAGTGTGCACGCCCGTCATCGCCATCAGCGCGCCGTCCGCCGACAACCGGCCTTCGCCCCGGCGCATGGACGCCGCCACCAGCGCCGGCGGGGCGAGGTTGGCATGCACGGCATGGCTGCTCGACACGCCCGTGCCGGCGAGCGGCTGCTTCATCGATTGGCTCACAGGACGAACTCCTCAGACCGGTATTTTGCAACTTTTCTAACGGCCAGCCCGGGCAGCGTCCACCCTCAACTGGAATACCGACAGGCCGGCCGGGTCAGGTCTTTTGGCCGAACCGGGTGATCAGCTCGGCAATCGCGTCGGGCTCGGTTTGCGCCATCACCGTGGCGGCGAACGCTTCGCACTCGGCGATGTCGGCGGTCCGCACCGCCTGCTTCACGCGCGGCACCGCCGTCGCGTTCACCGACAGCGAACGCAGGCCGAGCCCCAGCAGCAGGGGGATGTTGCGCGGCGTGGCGGCCATCTCGCCGCACAAGGACACCGGGATGCCGGCGCGGCCAGCCTCGTGCACGGTCATGCGGATCAGGCGCAGCACCGCCGGATGCAGCGGGTTGTACAGCTCGGTGGCGTCGGCTTCGCCCCGGTCGGCCGCCAGGGCGTACATCGTCAGGTCGTTGCTGCCGATCGCGAAGAAATCGGCCACGCTGGCCAGGGCGTCGGCGCAGAGTGCCGCGGCCGGCACCTCCACCATGGCGCCCAGCGGCGGCAACGGGTCGGGCAGGCGCACGCCGCGGGCGCGCAGGCGGTCGGCCACGGCGTGGTAGACCGCGCGCGATTGCCGCACCTCCGCCACGTTGGTGACCATGGGCAGCATGACGCGAACCGGACCGGCGGCGGCCGAACGCAGGATGGCGGCAAGCTGGGTTTCCAGCAGTGCTGGGTTGCGCAACAGCATGCGGATGCCGCGCAGGCCAAGCGCCGGGTTGGCATCCGCCGCGTCCGGCACGGCGCCGGCGCTGGACAATGCCTCGATCTCCTTTTCGCCGCCCCAATCCAGCACGCGGATCGTGACGGGGTCACCGGCCATCGCTTCCACGGCGGCGGTGTAGATTTCCGCCTGAGCCGCTTCGCCGGGCAACTCGTCGCGATTCATGAACAGGAACTCGCTGCGCAGCAGCCCGACGCCGTGGGCGCCGGATTGCGCGATCAGCGGCAGCTCGGCCGGGATCTCCAGGTTGGCTTGCAGCTCGACGTTGGTGCCGCACCGGGTGACCGCCGGCAGGCGGCGCAGCCGGCCCCAGCGCTGGCGCCGCCGGGCAAAGGCGAGCACGCCACGGCGGGCCTGGGTGATCGTCGCCGGTGACGGGTCCAGGATGACCACGCCGGCCGACCCGTCCACCACCGCCGATCCACCCGACCGCATATGCGCCGTCAGCCCCATGGCGCCCAGCACGGTGGGGATGCCGAGCGCCCGCAGCATGATGGCGGTGTGCCCGTCGGCGCCGCCCTCCTCCGTCGCCACGCCGGACACCCGGGTGGGGTCGATCAGCGCGGCATCCGCCGGCGTCAGCCATTCGGCCACCAGGATCGCGCCGGGTGGCAGGTCGGTAAAGGAGCGGAACGGCGCCCGCGTCAGGTTGCGCACCAGCCGGCGCGCGATCTCCCGCACCTCGTCCGCCCGGCGCTGCCCGGCGGGCAGGTCGTCGCCATTGGCCGCCAGCAAGGCCGCGCAGATCGCCTCCGCCTCGTCCGTGACGGCCTGCTCGGCGGACCGCAGCCCTTCGGCGATGCGCTTGCGGCTGCCGCGCAGCAGCCGGGACGACCCCAGCATCTGGACGTAGGCGTCGAGCAACGGGGCGATCTCGCCCTGCGTGTCCTCCGGCAGCACATGCAGGCGGGCGCGCAGCTTGCCGAGCTGCTTGCGGGACGCGGCCACGGCGACGTCCAGCCGGACCCGCTCCGCCTCGATGTCGGCGGCGGCGATGCGGTGGCGGGTGATGACGGTGGGTGCCTCCACCGTGCCGAACATCGGGCCGATGGCGATGCCCGGGCCGACCGCCAGCCCATCGAGTCGCCGTTCGAACCCGCAGGGGGCGGCGAGCCCCTCCTCAATCCTGCTCATGGAAGCCGGCCTCGACCAGCCCGACCAACGCGGCCAGCGCCTCGGCCGCGTCAGCGCCTGTCGCACGCAGTTCCACCGTCGCCCCCTTGCCCGCGCCGAGCATCATGAGGCCCATGATCGACTGCGCCGACACCGACTGTCCATGCGCCTCGACCTCGATTTCGGCCGCGAACTGCTCGGCCGCTGTCACGAATTTGGCAGCGGCCCGCGCATGCAGCCCACGCCGGTTGCAGATGGTGGCCCGGGCGACCTGGGGGGGGGCGCCTTCGGTCACGGCCATGGCCGCATCAGCCGCGCGTGCCGTTCACCTTGCAGCCGTGCAGCACGTGGGATGCGGCGGCGATATATTTGCGCCCGGCGGCCTGCGCGCAGTCCACGCATTCCTCCAATGGCTGCCGCGCGCGCACCTTCGCCAGCTTGACCAGCATGGGCAGGTTGACGCCGGCGATCACCTCCACACCGGGCCGGTCCATCAGCGAGATGGCCAGGTTGGACGGCGTGCCGCCGAACATGTCGGTCAGCAGAACGACTCCGTCGCCCTTGTCGACCGAGCCGATGCTGGCCTGGATGTCGGCCCGCCGCAGTTCCATGTCGTCCTCCGGCCCGATGCACACGGTGGCGACGTTCTCCTGTGGGCCGACCACGTGTTCCAGCGCGAGCCGAAGCTCCTCCGCCAGACGGCCATGGGATACCAATACGAGGCCGATCATTTGTAAGGGTCAGGCCTCCTGCGCCTGAAGAAAGCCACTTTGTCCAGCGGTCGCGTGCGTCATGCCGGCCTTGAGCAGTTCCCGATGTGCAACGGTGACCTGCCAGGCACGCGAGTCAAGCCCACCCGAGCCGCCGCACAGGTCGCGCATATCGGCCGCCAACTTCTCGACAATGCGGACGGAGCGATGGCGCCCGCCGGTGCAGCCAATGGCGATGGTCACGTATTTCTTCCCTTCCTGCGCGAAGCGCGGCAGGAGCAGCCGTAGCATTGCGTGTATCTGGCCGTAGAAGGCGTCGAAATCCGGGTCCGCCTCGACATAGGCGGCGACGTCGGCATCCATGCCGGTCCTGGGACGGAGATGGGGGTCGTAATGCGGGTTACGCAAGAACCGGGCGTCGAATACCAGGTCTGCTTCGCGGGGCAGCCCGTGCGGGTAACCGAACGACATCAATGACACGGTCACGCCGAGATAGTCCGACGCGAAATGGCTCTCCACCAGGCGCCGCAAGGCCGGCAGCGGCGTGTCCGAGGTGTCGATCATCAAGTCCGCCGCGTCCCGCAACGGCGCCGTCAGCAGCATCTCGGCCGCGATGCCGTCCACCACCCGGCTGCCCGGTGCCAACGGGTGGCGCCGCCGGGTTTCGGTGAAGCGGCGCAGCAGGGCGTCTTCGTCGGCGTAGGCGAACACCAGTTCCGGCCGCAACGCCTGGTTCAGCCGCAGCCGCTCCAGCGTGGACAGCACGGCGGCGGCATCGAAGCCGCGGCTGCGGGCGTCCAGCCCGATCGCCACCCGCCGCTCTCCCCGGCTGACCAGTTCCTCCGTCAGGGTCAAAGGCGGGTTGTCCACCGCCTCATAGCCCAGATCCTCCAGCACCCGCAGGATCGAGGATCGCCCGGCCCCGGATAGCCCGGTCACCAGCACGACCCGGCGCGGCGTCAAGCGAACGCCCCCGCAAGCTGGCTGGTCCGGCCCAGCGCGCAGTCGAGCGCCAAGGCCACGCGCTGCGGCGCGGAGGCGGCGGCCGGATCGATGTGCACCAGCGGCCGGCCGGACAAGGCGTGGGTGGCCGGCGCAGGAAGCCGCTCGCCCGCGCCCAGTTCCACAGCCAAGGCGATGCGGGCGGATGGCACATGCGGCAGCCGGACCACGCCCAGCCCGCGGACCTCCAGCAGCCCGGCCAGCGCCCGCGGCACGGAAGCGATGCCATCCGCAAGCTCCACCCGGTCATCCGCCACCAGGTCGAAGCCGCGGTCGAGAAGGCGCAAAAGAAGGTCTGACTTCCCCGATCCGGAAGGACCCAGCAGCAGCACGCCCTGCCCGTCCCGGGCGGCGCAGCTTGCGTGAATTTGCATCGAGTCCGGTTTGTGAGCCGCCGCGTGCAGGAAGGAAAGCATCTTCTGGGACACAACCACAGGAATTTACACCATTTTCGCGCTGGAGCCGAGCAGCAAAGGTTTATTAACCTCGATCTGGCAATAGATTGGCGGCCGATATTACGGTGCTGCAGAAGGTTGGATTACAGTCGCACAAAGTGGTTGTAGGTACGTTGCTGGCCTTCCCGCCATGGCCTAGGTGTGATTTCGGTTGCGGTTGCATGTCTCCCTTCAAACGTTCGGGTGTGTCCAATGGCCTCTCCTGTGCTTGCCGGCTTGACGATCCTGATGCTCGGCGACAGCCATTTCGCCACGCAGGGCTACCTTGTGACGACATTGCAGGACGCGCTGATCCAGCAGGGTGCCAAGGTCGTGACCGAGGCAGCGTGCGGCGCCCCGGCCAGCGTGTGGGCGGAGGCGGGCATCGCCCCCTGCGGCTCCGCCGAGCGGGTGCAATCCGGGCCGATCAAGAAGGACAACTCCAACCACGCCCACGTCCCCGCCTTCGAGTCGCTGTTGGAGAAGTACCACCCCAACCTGGTCGTGATTGGCTCTGGCGATACCATGGCGGGCTACGCGCAGGCGGCCCTGCCGACGCAGTGGATCGGCGAGCAGATCAAGGACATCACCCGCCGCATCCAGGCCGCCAACCTGCCTTGCGTCTGGATCGGGCCGGGCTGGGGCACCGAAGGCGGCCCATATTTCAAGAACTACGCCCGGGTGCGGGAGGTGAACGCCTTCCTTGCCAGCAACGTGGCGCCCTGCCGCTACATCGACAGCACGCAATTCGCCCAGCCCGGCGAATGGCCCACCTTCGACGGCCAGCACTACACCCTGCCCGCCTACCAGAAATGGGGTCTGGCGCTCGACCGCGCGATCGTCTCGCTCGTGCAACCGAAATAGCCTCGCCGGCTGCGCGCGAGGACCCTCCGACCTCCTAGCTCGGGATCGCCGCCGTGATCTTCGCGTCCTTCGAGTTCCTGTTTCTTTTCCTGCCGATCTTCTTCGTCGCCTATTACCTGACGCCGGCTCGGCTGCGGAACTGGCCGATCCTGATCCTGTCCTGGGCGTTCTACGCCTGGTGGCGGGTGGACTTCCTCCTGCTGCTGGTGTGCGTGACCGGCTTCACCTTCCTGACGTCGCGGATGATGGTGGCCGCGGGGCTGGGCACGCGGCGGGGCAAGCTGTGGCTGCAGGCCGGGCTGGTCGGCAACCTAGCCGTGCTCGGCTACTTCAAATACGCCAATTTCGGCATCAACTCGCTGAACGGCGTGCTCGCGGTCGGCAATTTCGGCGCCATCCCGTGGGCCGAGATCGTGCTGCCCGCCGGGCTGTCGTTCTACGTGCTGCAATCCATCAGCTACCTGGTGGACGTGTGGCGCGGCACCATCCCGGTCAGCCGCTCGCTGCTGAACTACGCCGCCTACAAGGCCATGTTCTCCCAACTGATCGCCGGGCCGATCGTGCGCTACGCCCAGATCGCCGACGAGTTGAAGGGCCGCGTGCACAGCCTGGAACTGTTCGGGCTGGGTGCCCGGCGCTTCATGATCGGCTTCTGCATGAAGGTGATCATCGCCGACACGCTGAGCCCGCTGGTTGACTCCATCTACAAACTGCCGGCGCCCACCCTGGCGGATAGCTGGCTGGGGGCGCTCGCCTACACGCTGCAACTGTATTTCGACTTCGCCGGGTATTCCGCGATGGCCATCGGCCTGGCGCTGATGATCGGCTTCCATTTCCCGGAGAACTTCGACTTCCCATACCTGTCCGGGTCGATCCAGGCGTTCTGGCAGCGCTGGCACATGACGCTGTCCTCCTTCCTGCGCGACTATTTGTACATCTCGCTGGGCGGCAACCGGCGCGGCGCCGTGCGGACCTACGTCAACCTGTTCCTGACCATGCTGATCGGTGGCTTCTGGCACGGCGCGAACTGGACCTTCGTCGCCTGGGGGGCGTGGCAGGGCGGATTGCTGGCGCTGCATCGCTTCTACCGCTCGCGCGGGGGCAACATGCCCTACGCGTTCGGGCACATCCTGACCTTCTTGGCGGTGATCGTCGGCTGGGTGGTGTTCCGTGCCGACGATTTCGGCCAGGCGCTGCGCATGTACACCGGCATGTTGGGGCTGTATGGGGCTGGCATCTCGGACGATCTGGCCTGGCAGTTGACGCCGGACCGGCTGTGGATGGTCGCGATCGGGATGATCGTGGTCTACATCCCGTTGATCGAACGCCCGGTGGCCGCCGCGTTCGGCCGGCTGGGCGGCGGGCTGGCCCTGGTGGGACCGCTTTGCGGCTTCATGCTGGCGATGGTGCTGCTTTATAGCCGCGCCGCCGTGCCGTTCCTGTATTTCCAGTTCTGAGGATCAGCCGGGATGGGAAGCACGGTTCTGATGGCACGGCGGTCGCGGATGTCCGTTGACGCGGCACGGCTGCAAGGATGGGCGATGGTCGCCATCCTGGCGGTCGGCTTCGGGCTGGGCGTGGCGACGCTGGCGGAGCCCGGGCCGCAACGCCGCCTGGCGGACACGATGACGCCGGGCGCATTCCTGGGCGGGCAAACCGCGGGCGCGGTCAACCATGCCATGGCGCACGACCTGCCGATCGGCAACTGGCTGTCCGAAGCGGGGGGCATCCTGCGCTGGCGCGTGTTCGACTCGGGCGGCCCGCAGGTGACGGTCGGGTGCGACGACTGGCTGTTCCTGACGGAGGAGTTGCGGCCCTGGCCCGGCGGTGACGCCACCATGCGCGCCCGCGCCGACACGCTGCACCAGGTTGCGAAGGAACTAGCGGCGCAGGGCATCGCACTCCAGGTCGTGCTCGTGCCGGACAAGGCCCGGGTGGAGGGGGCATTCGCGTGCGGCGTGCCCTACTCGGCGCAATCCGAAGCGCGCTACGGCCAATTCGCCAAGATGCTCGGCGGCCTGCCCGTGGTGGACCTGCTGGCGGCGTATAGCGGCGTGCGCACCCCGCTGTACTACCGCACGGACACGCATTGGAACCAGGACGGCGCCGCCATCGCCGCCGCCGCCACCGCCGCCGCCACGGACGCGCCGATCGGCCGCGACCGGCCGTTCAGCACCGAATACGGGCCGGAGGCGGACCGCGCCGGCGACCTGCTGCGGCTGATGAGCCTGGACCACGTCCCCGACCTGGCCATCAAGCTGCGCCCCCTGCCCGACCGCGAACGCCCCGCCGCGACGGAGGAGGTCAACCCGCCAGCCGACACTGGTAGCCTGCTGGACGATGCCCCGGTGCCGGAGATCGCCCTCGTGGGCAGTTCCTATTCGGTGAACGCAAACTTCCTGGGCGCCCTGGAACAGGCGGAGTCGGCCCCGGTCGGCCAGTTCGCCCAGGCAGGCGGTGCGTTCTGGGGCGCGGCCCGCGACTATTTCCGCAGCCCGGCGTTCAAGGAAACGCCGCCCAAGCTCGTGATCTGGGAAGTTCCGGAGCGCGTGGTCAACCAGCCGATCGGCGATGAGGAGGCGGCTTTCCTGCGCAATTGGCGAGGGCAATGACGGACCGCACCCCGGCTGAGCTGACGGAAGAAGAGGCCGCCACCGAGCTGGAGCGCCTGGCCGGCGAGATTGCCCGGCACGACCAGCTTTACAACACCGAGGACGCGCCGGAAATCACCGACGCCGAGTACGACGCCCTGCGGCAGCGCAACGCCGCCATCGAGGCCGCCTTTCCCAGCCTGATCCGGCCGGACAGCCCGTCCCAAAAGGTAGGCGCCGCCACGGCGAGCGGCTTCGGCAAGATCACCCACCGCGTGCCGATGCTGAGCCTGGACAACGCGTTCAGCCGGGCGGATTTCGACGAGTTCTGCGCCCGCGCGCGGCGCTTCCTGGGGCTGAAGGACGCGCCGCTGCACCTTGTGGCGGAACCGAAGATCGACGGGCTGTCGATCTCGCTGACCTACGAAAAGGGCCGTCTGATCTACGGCGCCACGCGCGGCGACGGCGCGGAGGGCGAGGACGTCACCGCCAACCTGCGCACGATGAAGGCGGTGCCGCTGCGGCTGAAAGGCAGCGCGCCGGGCCGCATCGAAATCCGCGGCGAGGTGTTCATGACCAAGGCCGATTTCCTGGCATTGAACGAGGCGCAGGTGGCGGCCGGGCTGCGCACCTATGCCAACCCCCGCAATTCCGCCGCCGGCAGCCTGCGCCAGCTCGACCCCAAGGTCACCGCGGCCCGGGCACTGTCGCTGTTCGCCTACGCGTTCGGCGAGTCGAGCCAGCCGCCGGCGGACACGCACTGGGCCTATCTCGCGCAACTGGCCGCCTGGGGCTTCACGGTAAGCCCGTTGAACGAACGGGTGGACCAGGACGGAGCGGAAGCGTTCCACGCCGCCATGGCGGAGCGCCGGGCCAGCCTGCCGTACGATATCGACGGCGTGGTCTACAAAATCGACGACTTGGCGTTGCAGCGCAGGCTCGGCTTCGTCGGCCGCACGCCGCGCTGGGCCACGGCCTGGAAGTTCCCGGCCGAGCGGGCGGTGACGCTGCTGGAGGACATCCGCATCCAGGTGGGCCGCACCGGGTCGTTGACTCCCGTCGCGTGGTTGCAGGGCGTCAACGTGGGTGGCGTGCTGGTGACCCGCGCCACCCTGCACAACGAGGACGAGATCGCGCGCAAGGACGTGCGCGTCGGCGACACGGTGCAGTTGCAGCGCGCCGGCGACGTGATCCCGCAAGTGCTCGGCCCGGTGCTGGACAAGCGCCCCCCCGACGCGCAGCCCTTCACTTTCCCCGGGCACTGCCCCGCCTGCGGCAGCCTGGCGGTGCGGGCGGAGGGCGAAGTGGTGCGACGCTGCACCGGCGGCCTGGTCTGTCCGGCGCAAACCATCGAACGCCTGGTGCATTTCGTCAGCCGCCCGGCCTTCGACATCGAACACCTAGGCGAGCAGACCGTCCGCGCCTTCCACGCCGACAAGCTGGTCGACAGCCCGGCCGACATCTTCCGCCTGCACCACCACGAGGACGCGGTCGCGCAGCGGGAAGGTTGGGGCGCCACCAGCGCCGCCAACCTGATGCGCTCGATCGAGGCCCGGCGCAGCATCTCGCTGCCGCGCTTCATCTACGCCCTGGGTATCCGCCGCATCGGCGAGGCCAACGCCAAGCTGCTGGCCCGGCATTACGGCACGCTGGCGCAGTGGCGCGAGCAGATGGTCGCCGCCACGGTGGTCGGCTCGGAGGAACGGCAAGCCCTCGGCAGCATCATGCGGGTGGGCGGCGCCATCGCGGACGAGCTGGTCGGCTTCTTCGCCGAGCCGCGCAATCGTGCGGTGCTGGACGATCTGGCCCGTGAGTTGGACGTGCAGCCGGAAAAGGCGACGGCAGAAGGGCCGCTTTCCGGCAAGTCGATCGTGTTCACCGGCTCCCTCGCCACCATGACGCGGCCGGAAGCCAAGTCCCGGGCCGAGGCGCTCGGCGCACGGGTGACGGACAGCGTGTCCAAGAAGACCGACCTGGTGGTGCTGGGTGCCGACGCCGGGTCGAAGGCGAAGAAAGCGGCTGAGTTGGGTGTGGCAACGGTGGATGAGCCGGGATGGCGGGAGATCGCCGGATTGGATTAGCGTTCCGGGACCATAGTACGCGGCAGCCATAGCCAGTTGGGTATGCTGCCTTGCCGACTGAAAAGCGGTAATCTGCCCGTCTGCCCTAGCATGGGAGTGACTTTGATGGCGTTTTCAGGTTGCCCGAGTTTCATCTTCACCGGTCCAAAACCTCGAATTGGCATTTGGGGTCACCGTCTGGAAGTGGCATCAGCTTCGGCAAGGTCTTGAACGTGACCAGTCAAAGCAGCCGTATCCCCGATAAGTGAGGTCGTGAACGGAGAAGTAAAACGCCAAATCATACTCAAAGGAGATGGTATCGGCCTAGCGATCGAGCCGAGCTTCGGGACCGGAGACCTGGGTGTCGTTGCGAATCGGTCTCCCAAGAACCTTCCTGGTACGAAAACCAACACGCCCGGTGTGGGCAGCCCGCTACGCTACAGCATGTTCTTACCCGATCCCATGGAGCCGCACGATTTTAACGGCGCTTGCTGGGCCTTCGCTCTCAGCCATACCGATCTAGGTGTGCAGGCAAGCGGGCTGTTGCTGATCTTCGCGGCCGAGGCTTGGCTGCCAACGTCATTGAATGCGTCAGGATTAGCCGCTGGGATCGGGCTTGAAAGCGCCTTGGTAAGCGCGGGCGGAAGCGGGGTGGTTTACACGTTGAAGCTGGCATCTTGACCAAGCTCCTTGCAACAGCAGCAGCAGGTTGGTTGGCGCTCGTATTCTCCGGGGCTGAGGCCGCTCCTGCTTCGGCGTGGGACAAGCACATAGCGAGTGCCTGGGCCAATCCCACCGCGGACCATCTGGACAGTGCTTCGCTGGCCTATGTCTTCGTAGGTCTGCTGAACATTCACGTGGGCTCGGGACGCCATTGCCAGCCGGACGTCTCGGTTTCGGTGGAGCCAACAAGCAGTTTATCGCTGATGGCGACGATGATTGGCTTTCCAGATCGCAAAGAGTGCCCTGCCGCCATTCCCGTCTCGATCTTGAGCCTGGGCCTGAAGGCCGTATCGGCTGCGGACGTGCAGGCCGCTAAAGCTGCGCTTCTCACCGCATTGCCCAAAAGCTGCTTCGACGGCATCCTGCCCACCGACACACGTCGCCGCGCTCCCCCTACCCACATGACGGCCTGGGTCGACTCACACCGCCTGCTGACCTTCGTGTGGGAAGATTACGATCCGACGGCCTTCACCATGACCTACGTTCGGCGTGACCTCACGCTGCCGGATCAGGCCGAACAGGATGTTTACGCCCGCGTCAGGGCCTCCATTCTGCACCCCATCCCGGCTGGCTGCCTTGGCCAAACGCATTGATGCCACCGGATGTGCAAATGGCGGCCGATTGGCGGCGAGCCGCCTATGCCATGCCCCTCGGTATAGCTTGCCTGCTGGTGCTCCTCGGGGCCGTGCGCGTTCTGCTCCATATGGCTGGATTACTACTGCACCCAACTGGCTTATTCGCCGGCACCGGGCCACTGGCCACACTTGCCGTCCTCTATCTCATATTGCTGCACATCCCTGGGCGTAAACTCAGCCTCGGCCGCGATGCGGTAACGATCAGAAGCTGGCTCAGGACAAGGACTATCGCCTGGACGGACATCACAGATGTTCTGCCAGGCACAAGCGGATTGATGAACGTCAACCGTCAATTGCCTGCCGCTGTGCAATTGGTCGTGCGCGGCACCGCCGAGACGGTTCGGATACCAAACGTATTCAGGCTGAAGCGTCAGGAGCTTTACGCTCGGGTACGCGAGCATTGGCTTGCGGCACGGTCCAAAGCAATCGATGTGACGCCTCATCCGACAACCCCTGGTAGGGCAGTCTAGCTTCACCAAGGAACATGATCGGATGGCGGCTTGGACAACGGCAGCATGTTAGGCACGCGGTAGGACGCAACGTGGCAAAGACACCAATCTGGAGCAATGTGACCCACCTGTGCATTGAGGGCGGCCAGAATAGCGTCAATCTCACATCCGCTTGCACTGCAGATCGAAATGAAAGCCTGCAACCTGTCCGTTATCGCTTCAAGCGGTAGCCGGTCCTGAAAATCCAACCGATCACCACCAGGCACAACGCCATGAACACGAGCGTCATAGCCAGGCTAACGCCGATCCCGACATCCGCCTTGCCGAAGAAGCTCCATCGGAAGCCGCTGATCAGGTAGACGACCGGGTTGAACAGCGTCACCGTTTGCCAGAACGGCGGCAGCATGGCGATGGAGTAGAAGCTGCCACCGAGGAAGGTGAGCGGCGTCACCACCAGCAGCGGCACCAGGTTCAGCTTCTCGAAGCTGTCGGCCCAGATGCCGATGATGAAGCCGAACAGGCTGAACGTCAGCGCCGTCAGCACGAGGAACACGATCATCCACAGCGGGTGGGTGATGTTGAACGGCACGAACAGCCGCGCGGTGACCAGGATGATCACCCCCAGCAGCAGAGACTTGCTGGCCGCGGCGCCGACATAGCCCAGCACGATCTCCCCCGTGGACACCGGTGCGGACAACAGCTCGTAGATCGTGCCGACGAACCGCGGGAAGTAGATGCCGAAGGACGCGTTGGTGATGCTTTGCGTCAACAGCGAAAGCATCACTAGACCCGGGATGATGAAGGCGCCGTAGCTCACGCCATCGACGGCCTGCATGCGGGAGCCGATGGCGGCGCCGAACACCACGAAATATAGCGAGGTGGAGATCACCGGCGACACGATGCTTTGCAGCAGGGTGCGCCAGGTCCGGTTCATCTCGAACCGGTAGATGGCGCGCACGGCGTAGAGGTTCATGGCCGGTCGTGCACCAAGCTGACGAAGATGTCCTCCAGCGAGCTTTGTTGCGTCCGCACGGTCCGCACCCCGATGCCCAGCGCGTCCAACTGCCGCATCAGGGCGGCCATGCCACTATCCTCCGCGCGCGCGTCGTAAGTGTAGGTGAGCGCCATTCCGTCCTCGGCCGTTTCCAGTTGGAAGTCAGCGAGTGCGGCAGGGATGGCGTCCAGCCGGTCCCGCAGCGTCAGGATCATCTGGGACGTGCCGAGCTTGCGGAGCAATTCCGCCTTTTCCTCCACCAGCAGGATGCGGCCGTGATTGATGACGCCGATCCGGTCGGCCATCTGCTCCGCTTCCTCGATGTAGTGGGTGGTCAGGAAGATGGTGACGCCGGTGGCGCGCAGGCGACGGACCATCGCCCACATGTCGCGCCGCAGCTCCACATCCACGCCGGCGGTCGGTTCGTCGAGGAACAGGATGCGGGGCTCGTGCGACAAGGCTTTGGCGATCATCACCCGGCGCTTCATGCCGCCCGACAAGGTGATGATCTTGCTGTTCCGCTTGTCCCACAAGGAAAGGTCGCGCAACACCCGTTCGATCACGGCCGGATCGGCGCGCTTGCCGAACAGCCCGCGGCTGAACCCCACCGTCGCCAACACCGTCTCGAACGCGTCGGTGGTCAGTTCCTGCGGCACCAGCCCGATCTCGCTGCGGGCGGCGCGGTAATCGATGGCAACGTCGCGGCCATTGGCCCGCACGATGCCGCTGCTGGGTGTCACGATGCCGCAGATGATGCTGATCAGCGTGGTCTTGCCGGCGCCGTTCGGGCCCAGAAGGGCGAAGATCTCACCGGGTTGGATGTCCAGGTCGACGCGCTGAAGTGCCTGGAACCCGGAGGCGTAGGTCTTCGTCACGCCTTGCACGGAGATAGCAGGCTGCGTCACGGGCGGGACCTTGGCCCATTCGCGACCTGCCGGCAAGGCTGCCGCCGGTGCAGCCGTCGTGGCGGCGCGATGCCGCGAGTTGCCGGTGCAGTGCCATGACGGCGGTGGCGACCAGTTCCCGGCAATGCCGCACGTCCTGCCAAGGGACGACCGAGGATGGCCGGGTGTTCAGAAGTCCTTGCAACGGGCGATCATGGCTTGCGCCGCGTCCGGCGCGCGCACCTTGTCGCCGCTGATGAAGAAGATGAAGCATTCGCGCGCTTCCGTCGTCGGCACCGGACCGGTGAGCGGCAGGTCCTTGACGGCCTCGCCCGCGGCCCAGCGCCGGGCGCGCTCCGCCCAGGCATCCAAGGCTGGGGATGCGTAGCCTTCCGGTTCGGCCTCTGCGTTGTGCTGCAACCTGGCGTAAACGAAGGGGGCGGTAAGGTCCCCCAGCAAGGTGTGCTTGTCGGACTCGATCGTGGCAGCGGCGACCTTATGCTGGCGCAGCAACTCGAACCACGCCGGATCAGCGAAGCTTTCATGCCGCGCCTCCACCACGTGGCGCAACCGGACGCCGCCATGCGTCGGCGGCAACAGCGCCAGGAAGGTCGCGAAGGCGTCCGGATCGAAGCGCCGCGTCGGCGGGAACTGCCACAGGATGGGGCCGAGTGCGTCGCCCAACTCCAGCAACCCCGAATCCAGGAAACGGGCGATTGACGGCTCGGACTCAGCCAAGGCCGTGCGGTGCGTCGTCACCCGTGGTGCCTTCAGCGCGAACACGAAACCGTCCGGCACCTCGGCGCGCCATTTGGCGAAGCTGGCCGGGCTCTGCGTGCGGTAGAACGTGCCGTTGATCTCGATCGCGGTCAGCCGCCCGGCGGCGAAGGCGAGTTCCTTGGCGTGCGGCAGGCCGGCCGGGTAGAACGGACCGCGCCAGGGCGCGAAGGTCCAGCCGCCGATGCCGACATGGATCGGCTTCATTCCGCCTGGGCGCTCGCTTCGCTGCGCGTGCCCCCCACCCGGGCGGCCAGCGCGGCGGCCATGAAGTCGTCCAAGGCGCCGTCCAGCACCGCGGCCGGGTTGGACTTCTCCACCCCGGTGCGGAGGTCCTTCACCATCTGATACGGGGCCAGGACGTAGGAGCGGATCTGGTGCCCCCAGCCGATATCGGTCTTGGAGGCCTCGGTCGCCGCGCTGGCGGCTTCGCGCCTTTGCAGCTCGGCCTCGTACATCCGCGCGCGCAGCATCTCCATGGCCGTGGCGCGGTTGCGGTGCTGGCTGCGATCGGTTTGGCAGGCGACGATGATCCCGGTGGGAACGTGGGTGATGCGGATGGCCGACTCCGTCTTGTTGACGTGCTGGCCGCCGGCGCCGGACGCGCGGAAGGTGTCGACCTTCAGGTCGGAGGGGTCGATCTCGATCTGGATGGTGTCGTCGATCACCGGGTAGACATACACGGACGCGAAGGAGGTCTGCCGCCGCGCCGCGCTGTCGAACGGGGAGATGCGGACCAGGCGGTGCACGCCGCCTTCCGTCTTCAGCCAGCCATAGGCGTTGGGGCCGGTGACCTGGAAGGTGGCGGACTTGATGCCGGCCTGCTCGCCCTCGCTCTGCTCCATCAACTGCATCTTGTAGCCGCGCGATTCGGCCCAGCGGGTGTACATGCGGGCCAGCATCTCGGCCCAATCCTGCGCCTCCGTGCCGCCGGCGCCGCTGTTCACCTCCAGGAAGGCGTCGCGACCATCCGCTTCACCGGACAGCAGGCTTTCGATCTCGCGCCGCTTGGCCTCGGCCGCGGCGCGGCGGAGTGACTCGACGCCTTCTGCCACCAGGGCGGCATCGTTATCCGCCTCGCCCAGCGAAATCAGCTCCAGCGTGTCCGCGACCTCCGCTTCCAGCGCCTGCACGCCTTCCACCTGGCCGGCAAGCTGCGTGCGCTCCCGCATCAGCGCCTGTGCGGCAGCGGCATCGTTCCACAGGTCGGGGTCTTCGGCGCGGTGGTTCAGCTCCGCGAGGCGTTCCATGGCGGCATCCCAGTCAAAGATGCCTCCTCAGCAGCGCCACGGACTGCTTGATCTGTTCGTTGAGGGCGTCGGATTCGGTGGACATGGGGCGAGCCTAGTAGAGTCCGCCGACCCCGCTGTCCACACCCGTCCCGGTGCCGCCGCTGCTGGCCGTCACGCCGCCGCCATCACCGGACGTGTCGCCGCCACCGCCGCCGATTGTCGGGCCGCTTTGCCCGGGCACCTGGCCCACCTTGAAGGCGTCCGTGATGTTGCCCGCCCAGGTGCTCAGCGTCAGGCCGTCCGGCATCTTGAACGGCAGGTTCGGACGGTCCTTCAACGCAACGGCCATGAAGTCGTGCCAGATCGGCGCTGCGATCACGCCGCCGGTCTCGTTCTCGCCAAGGCTGCTCGGCGTGTCGAAGCCGATCCAAACGGCGGTCACCAGGTCGGGCGTGAAACCCACGAACCAGGCGTCGTTGAAGTCCTGCGTGGTGCCGGTCTTGCCGGCGATCGCCTGCCGGCCAAGCCCCTTGCCCGCCTCATATCCGGTGCCGTGGGCGACAACGCCCTGCATCATGGTCACGGTCTGGAACACGCTTTGCGGATCGGCCAGTTGCTGCCGGGTGTCGTTCAGCACCGGCGGGCGATACGGGTCGGTGCAGCCGGTGCAGGCAATGCCCGGCGCGCGCCACACCACGTGGCCATCGCGGTCCTGCACCGAGTCGATCAGGGTTGGCACCACTTCCCGCCCGTTCTGGTCCAACGACGCATACGCGCCAGCCTGGCGCAGCACGGTGGTGTCCACCGCCCCCAGCGCGTTGGGCAGGAACCGCGACATCTGGTCCACCACGTGGAACGCGATGGCGTTGGCGGCTACGGCGTCCATGCCGACCTTCTGCGCCAAACGGATGGTTGCCAGGTTCAGCGACTTTTCCAGCGCCTGGTGGATCGAGATCGGGCCGGCAAAGGATTTTTCGAAGTTGCCCGGCCGCCAAACCCCTGCCGCGCCCTGATCCAGCACGAATGGCGCGTCCAACACCTTCTGGCTCGGCGAAAGGTTCTGTTGCATGGCCGCGAGGTAAACCATCGGCTTGAACGAGCTGCCCGGCTGGCGCTGGGCCTGGGTCGCGCGGTTGAACTGGCTGCTTTCGAAGTTCCAGCCGCCGGACATGGCCAGCACGCGGCCGGTCGCCGGATCAAGCGACACCAGCGCGCCCTGGACCTGCGGCACCTGGCGCAGCACCAGGCGGTCCGCCGCCCCCGGCCCGCGAACGGCCGCCGCGGCCATCGGCTCGGCCATCACCACGTCGCCGACCTGGACAACGTCGCCCATCTTGCGCGGCGCCCCGCCGACGGTGCCGTTGCGGTTCGGGCGTGCCCAACCGGTTTCGCCCAGCATCATGGGGGACACATGTTGCGCGCCGGCGCTGTCGACCCAGCCAAGCCGCGCTTCCGCCCCGTTGACCTCCAGCGCCACCGCCAGTTGCCAATTGGGCAGCATGCCGGGCGGGCGCGGCAACGCGGCCAGGGAACGCGGCCAGCCGGCGCGCAGCGTTGCCGCCTGCGGGTCGAGCCGCGCGACCGGGCCGCGCCAGCCGCTATGCACGCGGTCATAGTTCATCAGGCCGCGGCGCAGGACCTGGTCCGCCGTGGTCTGCAACGCCGGATCAAGGCTGGTGCGGACCACCAGGCCGCCTTCCGTGGTGGCGTCGGCGCCGAAGCGGTCCACCATCTGGCGCCGCACTTCCTCGCCGAACCACTCGGCGCCGGCCACGACCTCCGGCCGGTGGAACTGACCGGTCACCACGGGGCCGGTCTTGGCTGCGGCGGCCTGTTCCGGGGTGATCACCCGGTCCTCGGCCATGCGGTCCAATACCCAATCGCGCCGCGCGCGCGCCGCGTCCGGGAAGCGGAACGGGTTGTAGTTGTTGGGCGCCTTCGGCAGGGACGCCAGGAAGGCCGCTTCCGGCAGGGTGATCTGGTCCAGCGACTTGTTGAAATACGTCTGCGCCGCTGCAGCGACGCCGTAGGACTGCAAGCCGAAATAGATCTCGTTCAGATACAGCTCGAGGATACGTTCCTTGGGCAGCGTCTGCTCGACGCGCACCGCGAGCACCGCTTCCTTGATCTTGCGCATCATGGTGCGCTCGTTGGTGCCCAGCAGCATGTTGCGGGCGACCTGCTGGGTGATGGTAGAGGCGCCGATCGGGCGGCGGTTCTTGCCCAGTTGCATCAGGTCGGTGAAGGCGGCGCGGGCGACGGCGCCGGGGTCGACACCCTTATGGGTCCAGAAATTCTGGTCTTCGGCCGATACGAACGCCTGCTTCACCATGTCCGGAATGGCGGTGAACGGCACGAAAATGCGCCGCTCCTTAGCCAGTTCGGCCACCAGCCGATCGTCTCCGGCGTAGATGCGGCTCATCACCGGCGGCTGGTATTGCAGCAGGCCGCTTACCGTCGGCAGCTCGGCCGTCAGCGTCTCGTAGCCGCGATACAGCACGGCGGCGCCGATGATGGCGACCACCGCCACCAGTGTGACGGCGATGCCGGCCAGGCGAGCGATCCAGCGAAGCGGCGAACGGCGCGGACGGACGGCCATGCGCGCGGCCTTGCGTGGGACGGGGGCCGGATCGGGTGGCACAAGCCGTTCACCGGCTTTCAGACTACTCATACGCGCCACCATCCTCCAGCATGGTCAGCTAGCCTGCCATGCGCACGCCCGGCCCGACGAAGAACCCGTCGACGGCCCGCTTCATCGCCGCAGCCACCAATGCCCGGTGCTCCGGACGCCGCAACGCCGCCTCATCCTGCGCATTCGACATGAATCCCATCTCAACCAGGACGGACGGGATATCGGACGCCTTCAGCACCATGAAGCCGGCGTGACGGGCGGGGTTTTGCAACATCGGCAGGTCGCGGTCCAGTGCGCCGACCATATCGCGCTGCATCCGGGTGGACCCGGCCCGGGTTTCCTGCCGCACCAGGCTGGACAGGATGCGCGCGACCTCCGGCGGCTGGTCACGGAAGGTCGGGCCGCCGAACCGGTCGGCGCTGTTTTCGCGCCGGGCCAACGCCGCGGTCTGCGCGTCGGACGCGGTGTCGGACAGGGTGTAGATGCTGGCGCCGCGCACGCTGTGGTCGCCCACGGCGTCGGCATGCATGGACACGAACAGCGCGGCCCCCCGGCGCTGCGCCCAGCCGACGCGGTCTTCCAACGGGATGAACACGTCGCGGCCGCGCGTCATCTCCACCCGCACGCGGCGGTCGGCCTGCAACTGCCGCTTCAGTTCGGTCGCGGCGGCGAAGGCGACGTGCTTCTCGTAGGTGCCGGTGATGCCGATGGCGCCGGGATCCTTGCCGCCATGCCCGGGGTCCAGCACGACCAGCGGCAAGGCGGACGGCTTCGGCGCGACGTCCCGCTGCGGCGCATGAGGCCGCGATCTGGCCTGCGCTAGTTCGCCCATCAGGGCCAACACGCCCCCACCCAGCAAGGACCGACGCCTGACCATCGCTTTATCCATAAGTGCCAGCCTACCACGCCGCGTGAAGGCGGTGACATTGCGCCTTGATTATGGCTGCACCATGTTGCAGCGCTGCCACGGCGGGGGGCATTTTGCCCCGGGCTTGCGGCTCCTGTTGCTTTGCGTCATGGTCCAAGCCGCTGCGGTGGAGCTTCCGTTGCCCGCTGCTCCCGTTCGGGAGCGCCCTTGCAACGGCTGGCTTCCCTGCCCGCGCCGCGTGGATCGCGCGCTGGGGCCGGTCCTTGGACTGGCCGGTATCCGACCGACCCGGTTTCGCGGCTTGTGCTCGCGCCGCCGACTGACAGGACCGTTTTACGCCGAATGAGAGTCGCCGCAGCGTTTCGTCAACCACCCAGCCAAGCCGCATCCTGCGGCACGGCCGGGCGACGCGACGGCGCGGGCTTGCTTCGGTGTGGGCTGTCGTTTTCCCCTCGCCCATTCAGCCGCCGCCGCCGAGCGCCCTTTGCGCCCGGCCGGCAGGCGCACCGGAGATGCTCATTCAATGACGAAGCGTATGCTTATCGACGCCACCCACGCGGAAGAAACCCGCGTGGTGGTGCTGGACGGTAACCGGCTCGACGATTTCGACGTCGAGACGGCTGCCAAGAAGCAGCTCAAGGGCAACATCTACCTTGCCAAGGTCGTCCGCGTAGAACCCAGCCTGCAGGCTGCCTTCGTCGAATATGGCGGCGGCCGCCACGGCTTCCTGGCGTTCGGCGAAATCCACCCCGACTATTACCAGATCCCCGTCGCCGACCGGCAACGCCTGTTGGAGATGCAGGAAGCCGAAGCCCGCGCGGAGGAGGAGGCGGAGGACGCCGCCGCGGCCGCCGCAGAAGCGGCCGGCACCGAGATCGAGGCGGAACTGGAAGCCGGCGCCGGGTTCGAGGACACCGAACCCGCCGAACCGCCGCTGCCGTTCGAGGAACCGGTCCAGCTTGCCTCGCAAGACGCGGCCGTGTCGCAGGACTTCGTCGCCGCCCGCGAGGAAGCCCTGCCAGCCGAAGAGACCCCCGGCGAGTCAGTGCCGGAGCCGGTGGAAGCGCTGCCCGACCCGGTGCTCGATGTCTCGGCGCCCGAAGCAGAACCGGCCGAGACAGCGGAAGACGCAGCGCCCGCGACGCCCGAGCTGATCGACGGCGCCCTGCCTGCCGAACAGCGGGGCGGCGTCGAAGCACTGCCCCCTGCCCCGCCGCCGGAGATGCTGGAAAGTGCCATAGCCGACCAGGCGGAGGACGACGAGGCCGACGAAGGGGCCGGCACCGCCCGGCGCGAGGCTCGGCCGCCGCGCTTCATGCGGTCGTACAAGATCCAGGAGGTGATCCGCCGCCGGCAGATCCTGCTGGTCCAGGTCGTCAAGGAGGAGCGCGGCACGAAGGGCGCGGCGCTGACCACCTTCATCTCGCTCGCCGGCCGCTTCTCCGTGCTGATGCCCAACTCCCCGCGCGGCGGCGGTATCTCGCGCAAGATCACCTCCGCCGCGGATCGCCGCCGGTTGAAGGAAGTGACCACCGAACTGCAGATCCCGCGCGGCATGGGCATGATCATCCGCACCGCCGGCGCCGCCCGGCCGAAGGCGGAGATCAAGCGCGACTGCGAATACCTGCTGGAGCTGTGGGACAGCATCCGCGACACCACCATGGCCTCGATCGCCCCTGCGCTGATCCACGAGGAAGCCAGCCTCATCAAGCGCGCCATCCGCGACAACTATTCCCGCGACGTGGAAGAAGTGCTGGTCGACGGCGAGGCCGGCTGGCGGGCGGCGCGGGACTTCATGCGCATGCTGATGCCGGCGCATGCCCGCAAGGTGATCCTGTGGAACGAGCCGCAGCCACTCTTCGCCCGGCAGAACGTGGAAGCGCATCTCGACGCGATGATGCAGCCCAACGTGCAGCTTCGGTCCGGCGGCTACCTGGTGATCAACCAGACGGAGGCGCTGGTCGCGATCGACGTGAACTCCGGCCGGTCCACGCGGGAACGCGGGATCGAGGAAACCGCGCTTAAGACCAACCTGGAAGCGGCCGACGAGGTGGCGCGGCAATTGCGCTTGCGGGATTTGGCCGGGCTGATCGTGATCGACTTCATCGACATGGAAAGTCGGCGCAACAACGCCGCCGTCGAGAAGCGCATCAAGGAAGCGTTGAAGGACGACCGCGCCCGCATCCAGATCGGTGCGATCAGCCATTTCGGGCTGATGGAACTGAGCCGGCAGCGGCTGCGGCCATCCCTGGCGGAAACCAGCTTCACCACCTGCCCGCATTGCGCCGGCACCGGGCTGATCCGCACGACGGAGACTGCGGCGCTGGCCGTGCTGCGCGCGGTGGAGGAGGAAGGCGCCAAGCGCCGGGCCGCGGCGATCCTGGTGCATATGGCGGGCTCCGTCGCGTTGTACGTGCTGAACCACAAGCGGGCGCGGCTGGCGGAGATCGAGCAGCGTTATGGCATGAGCGTCAGCTTCGCCGCCGACGACACGCTGATGCCGCCGCAAACCCGCATCGACCGGCTGCGGCCGCAAACCAACGAGGCCCTGCCGGCGCCCACCAGCATCCCGATCAGCCCGTACACGCCGGAAGAAGACGATCTGGTGGTCGAGGAAGCGGACACGGACGACGAGTCCGAAGACGAGGCTGACGCCGAACTGGCACCCGCCAACGAGACCGCCGAGGAAGTCGAGGCCCGCAGCCGCAAGCGCCGCCGCCGCCGCCGTGGCGGCCGTCGCGAGGAGGGTGCGCCGAGCCCCGCCGCTGGTGAGGATGATCCCGCCCTGGCCGAACAACCCGCCATCGCGGCTTCCCCGGGCCTGGACGGTGACGCCGAAGCCGGCGGGCAGGAACCGGATGTCACTGCTCCCGTAGCGGACGCCGTGGCCGAGCCGGTCGCCGAAGCGACCGACGCGACGGAGGCGGCCGGTGACGACGACGGCAAGGCGCGTCGGCGCGGTCGGCGGGGTGGCCGCCGTCGGCGGCGGGAGCCGGAAGGCGAGGTTGCCGCCAGCGAGCCGGATGCCGAGGCGCCTGCCTCCTTCGACCACGCCCCGGCCTATGCCGGCCCGACCCCGGCCGACCCGTTCGGCCAGGTTTACGACATCTTCGACATCATGGACGAACAGGAGCGGCCCGCCGCGCCACAACCTTTGCCCGAGCCGCTGCTTGCTGCGGCACCGGCAGAACGGCCGGTTGAAGAAGGCGAAATGGCGGAAGCCACCGTGCCAGCCCAAGCGGCGCCTGGTACGCTGACTGAAATGATCGAGGTAGCCGTGCCGCCGCCCTCCGCAGAGGTCGCTCCGCCGGTGGAGGAACCCACCCCCGCGATCGTGGAGGAGGAGCCGCCGCTGCTGAATGGCCACGCTGAGCCGGAGCCGGAACCGCTTGCCATCCCGGACGCACCGGTCAGCGCGCCCGTGCCGGCGCCGATCCTGGTGACGGAGGAGATTCCGGCGGCGGAAAAGAAGCGGGGCTGGTGGCGGCGCACATAGCGGACGCCGCCGACAACGCGGCTGGCCGGGGCGAACCCTCGGTCAGCCCGGTGCGTCCAGTCCACCCCCGTCGATGAAGCTCCGCAGCCAGTCGGCGGCCCGGCTGCCATCTTCCGGTTGCAACAGGGACAGCAGGGCTGGAGCAGCCAGCGGGCCGAAAACCTCCCGCCGCTCCTCGATCAAGGCGGCGGAGAACGCCGGGGTGAACTCCGGATGGCCTTGCACCGACACGGTGTTGTCGTCGTAGCCGATGGTGGCCAACGGCGTGAAGTCGCTGCATGCCAGCACGCGCGCGCCAGGCGGCAAAGCGACCACCTGGTCCTGGTGGAAGGCCGGAATCGCGAACGCCAACGGCTCCCGCATGCCGGGCGGCGCTTCGACGATCTGGTAGCGATGCATGCCAACGCCCCAGCCCTTCGGTGACTTTACCACCTCGCCGCCGAACGCCTTGGCCATGGCCTGGTGGCCAAAGCAGATGCCGACCAGCTTTGCCCGGCCGCGCACCTGGCGCAGGAACTCCAGAAGCGGCGCAATCCACGGCAGGTCTTCGTACACGCCCGCCGACGAGCCGGTGATCACGTAGGCCGAGCACTCGCCCGGGTCGGCGGGAAGTTCACCCGCCGCCACGTCATAGGTGCGGTAGTCACGCTCGCCCCCCAACATGGTGCGCATCATGTCGGCGTAGGTGCCCCAGCGCTCGCTCAGCTTTCCCGGGGGCGTGCCGGTTTCGAGGATGCCGATCGTCATGGCCGCAGCATGCCACGGCCGAAGCCGGGCGGACAGCAGCCCGGCCCCGGTCGATCCGCTGCGGCGTTGATCAGGCCGGCCGGTGCAGCGCGCACAGCTTGTTGCCGTCCGGGTCACGCAGGTAGGCCAGGTAGATGGAGCCGGTGCCGCTTTGGCGCAGGCCGGGCGCATCCTCGATCGCGGTGCCGCCGTTTTCGACGCCGGCCTTGTGCCAGGCGTCACCTTCCTCGCTGCTCGCCACCGAGAACCCGACCGTGCCGCCATTCGCGCCCGTGGCGGCCTGGCCGTTGATCGGCTGCGAGATCATGAGGCGTCCGTCACGATGGGTGTAGATCAGCCGGCCTTTGGCATCCTGCACCCCGAGCTTTCCGCCCATCGCGCCGATCACGGCATCATAGAACACCTTCGACCGCGCGATGTCGTTGCTGCCGAGCATGATGTGGCTGAACATTGGTTCTTCCCCCGTTTGCGTGGTTGGCCCCGCCAGGCCGCCGGCGCGGAACACGGCCGGCGCCCAAAGGCTGGATGGTGGGCGCGACAGGGATTGAACCTGTGACCCTTCGCGTGTGAAGCGAATGCTCTACCGCTGAGCTACGCGCCCGGCCAGGGCGGTGTTCCTAGCTGGCCAGCCGGCGGCTGTCTAGGCGTCGGACCAGCTCGGCACCCGCTTTTGCAGGAAGGCGTCGATCCCTTCGGCGGCATCCGCCGTGCCCATGTTGTGCGCCATCACGCCGGACGCGTAGTCGTACGCCTCGGCCAGCCCCATTTCTGCCTGGCGGTAGAAGGCCTGCTTGCCGATCGCCACCGTCACCCGGCTTTTCCCGGCGATGCCGCCCGCCAGCGCGGCAGTGCTGGCGGCGAGTTCCGATTCCGGCACCACGCGGTTGACCAGGCCCAGCCGCAACGCCTCCGCTGCGTCGGCGGCCTCGCCGGTCAGCAGCATCGCCATCGCCGCCTTGCGCCCGACCGCGCGGGTCAGCGCGACCATGGGGGTGGAGCAGAACAGCCCGATGTTGACGCCGGGGGTGGCGAACCGCGCCGTGTCCGCCGCAACCGCCAGGTCGCAGGTGGCCACCAATTGGCACCCGGCGGCGGTGGCGATGCCGTGCACCTGGGCGATCACCGGGCACCGCAGGCTGGTGATGCGCAGCATCAGGCGGGAGCAGGCGGCGAACAGCGCCCGGTGCGCCGCGCCGGGTTCCATGGTGCGAATTTCCCGCAGGTCATGCCCGGCACAGAAGGCCGGGCCGGCCCCGGCGAGCACCACCACGCGGGTCACTCCATCCGCCTCGATCGCGTCCAGCTCGGCTTGCACCGCCGCCATCAGCGCCAGGCTGAGCGCGTTGCGCGCCGTGGGCCGGTTCAACGTCAGCGTCACCACACCGTCCAGGTCTTGGCGAAGCAGCATCTCAGATGGCATCGTTGGCGCTCCAACCATTAAGAGTTTCGCGATGATAACACCGGCTTTCGTTCGTGCCATGGCCGGCTACAACAGTCACATGAACCGCGAGGTCTATGCCGCGGCGGCCCGGCTGGACGAATCGGCCCGCCGGCTGCACCGCGGCGGCTTCTGGTCCTCCATCCACGGCACGCTGTCGCACATCGCCTGGGCCGACCAGGCTTGGATGAACCGGTTGGATGGCTGGGACAGGCCGGCTCTGCCGCTAAAGCACAGCGATCGCTTCATCGACGATTTCGCCGAACTCCAGGCCAGGCGGCTGGAGATGGATGCCGGCCTGCAACGCTGGGCGGAACGGGTGGAAGAGCCTTGGCTGACCGAGGACCATCGCTGGTTCAGCGCCAGCCTCAACCAGGACGTCTGCCGCGCCCGCTCCGTCCTCGTCGCCCACCTGTTCAATCACCAGACCCACCATCGCGGACAAGCGCACGCGATGCTCACCGCGGCGGGCGAGTCGACGGGGCCGACGGATCTGTTCGCGATTCTGTAGGCTAGAAGAACGCTTCGAAGCGCTCGATCACCGCATCCGGCGCTTCTTCGGCCAGGAAGTGGCCGCTTTCCACGCCGGCGCCGGTCACCTCCGCGGTGCAGTATTCCCGCCAGATCGCCACGGGGTCGTACCACCCGCCGACCTTGCCCTTCTCGCCCCACAACACCAGCATCGGGCACTGGATTTGGCGCCCCTCGGCCCGGCTCATGCGGTCGTGCACCAGGTCGATCGTCGCCGCGGCCCGATAGTCCTCGCACATGCCGATGATCGCCGCCGGGTCATGCGCGGCCTGCAGGTAATCGGCCAAGGCTTCGGGGGCGAAGAAGGGCGGGATGCCGCTGACGCCGCCGGTATGCGCGGCGAACCAGGTGTCCGGCGCGCGGTCGATCATGTCCTCGGGGAACGGGTGCGGCTGGGCGAACCAGAACCAATGGTAATAGCCCAGGGCGAACGCCATATCCGCGCGCTCGAAGTGCTCGATGGTCGGGATGATGTCCAACACTGCCAGCCTGGTCACGCGTTGCGGATAATCCAGCGCCAGCCGGTGGGCCACGCGGGCGCCGCGGTCATGCGCGCCCACGGCATAGGTCTCGTGCCCCAACTGCGCCATCAGGTCGGCGACGTCGCGCGCCATCTCGGTCTTGGCGTAGGGGGCGTGGTCCGGGGTGGCTGGCGGCTTCTCGCTGCCGCCATAGCCGCGCAGGTCCGGGCACACCACGGTGAACCGCCGCGCCAGCACCGGTGCCACGTGGTGCCACATGGCGTGGGTTTGCGGGTTGCCGTGCAACAGCAGCAGGGCCGGGCCGGTGCCGCCGGTGCGGTAGCGGACGGTGCCGCCGGGGACGGTCGCGGTCGCCAAGGTAAAACCGTCGAAGAACATCCACGCTCCTGGTCCGGGCTGACGAATGGTCCTTATGCTATGAAGCCCGGCACGTGACCACCAGCGCAACATCGGACGGCGTCGTCGTCATCGGCGCCGGCGTGGCCGGGCTGGCCGCCGCGGCCGCCCTGCGGCGGCGCGGGGTCGCCGTGACGGTGATCGAGGCATCGGGCCGGATCGGCGGCCGGGCGCACACCACAACGCCGGCGCTGTTGGAGGCCGCATTCGACCACGGCGCTTCCTGGCTGCACGCCGCGGAGCGCAATCCGCTGGCGGCGCTGGCGCAACAACTCGGCGAGCCGACGGTCGACAGCGCCAGCGTGCGGGTGGAGCGTACGCGCTTGCCAGGTCGCTTCGCCACGGCAGCCGAGCAGGCGGCCTTCGGGGCAGCCGAAGCGGCATTCCAGCAGCATGCGGCGGCGGCGCTCGCCGGGCCGGATACCAGCCTGGCCGAGGCGGTGGCACCGATCGCGGCGATGCCGTGGCTGCCGGCGGTGGTGAACTGGGAGGCTCCGGTGATTGCCGCGGCCGACGCCCACGCGCTGAGCCTGCGGGACTGGCACGTCAACCAGTTGGCCGGCGCGAACTGGGAGGTTGACGGCGGGCTGGGCGCCTTTGTCGCCCGCCGGCTGGGGCCGCCCGCCGGGCCGGTGCGGTTGAACACGGCGGCCACGGCAATCCGCTGGGACGGTCCGGGCGTGGTGGTCGAAACCACCGCGGGCAGCCTGCGCGCCGCCGCCTGCATCGTGACGGTGTCCACCGGCCTGCTGGCATCCGGCGCGTTGCGCTTTACCCCGGCCCTGCCGCCCGCGACGCAGGAAGCGATCGACGGCCTGCCGATGGGCGTGCTGAACAAGGTCGCCCTGCGCGCGGCCGGGGCGGACCGCCTGGACGTGCCGGATTCTTGCGGGGTGGACCAGTTCGTGCCGGCCATCGACGCGCCTGCCATGACGATGCTGGCCTGGCCGCACGGGCGGGACCACGTCATCTGCTTCACCGGCGGCAGCCATGCCGCCGAGGCGGAACGCACCGGCGGGCTGGAAGCCTTCGCGCGCGAGCAGTTGCGCGCGTTGTTTGGTGCGCGGACAGACCGGGCATTCCGGCCTGGCGCCGTCACGACGCAATGGGCGAGCGACCCGTGGAGCCGAGGCTCCTACGCCTATGCCCGGCCCGGCCATGCCGAAGCGCGCGCCGCGCTCGCGATACCGCTCGGCGGCGGCCGGCTGGTGTTCGCGGGCGAGGCGACCCGCACGGACGGGCTGGCCGGCACGGTTGGCGGCGCGTTCCTGTCAGGCGAGCAGGCCGCAGCCGCCGTTTAGGATTGGGCCAGGCGCCGCTTGATCGCGTCGTTGATCAGCGCCGGGTTGCCCTTGCCCGCCATCGCCTTCATCACCTGCCCGACAAAGAAGCCGAACAGCTTGTCCTTGCCGGCGCGGTACTGCTCCACCTTGTCACCATTCGCTGCGATCACCGACTCGATGGCGGCGTCGATTGCCCCCGTGTCGGTCACCTGGCGCAACCCGCGTGCCTCGACGATCGCGCCGGGCGACTCGCCGGTCTCGACCATGGCCTCGAACACATCCTTGGCGATGCGGCCGTTGATCGTGCCGTCGGCCATCAGGTCCAGCATCTCGCCCAAGGCGGCGGCGGATACCGGCGACTGCTCGATGCCGCGGCCGCTGCGGTTGAGCGCGCCGAACAGATCACCCATCACCCAATTGGCCGCCGCCTTGGCATCGCGACCCCGCGCAACCGATTCGAAGAACACCGCGGTCGCCTGCTCCGCCACCAGCACGCCGGCATCGTAGGGCGACAGGCCATACTGGGCGATGAAGCGCGCCCGCTTGGCGTCCGGCAGCTCCGGCAGCCCGGTGCGCAGCGACGCCACCCACGCCTCGTCCAGCACCAGCGGCAGCAGGTCCGGGTCGGGGAAATAACGGTAGTCGTGCGCGTCCTCCTTGGACCGCATGGAGCGGGTTTCGCCACGGCCGCTGTCATACAGCCGGGTTTCCTGCACCACCTCGCCGCCGCCTTCCCACACCTCCACCTGACGGCGCGCCTCGGCCTCCACCGCCTGCATGACGAAGCGGATGGAGTTCACGTTCTTCACCTCGCATCGGGTGCGGAACGGCTCGCCGTGCTTGCGGACGGACACGTTGACGTCCGCCCGCATGGACCCCTCCTCCATGTTGCCGTCGCAGGTGCCGAGGTAGCGCAGGATGGAACGCAGCTTGCGCAGATACGCCCCGGCCTCATCCGGGGAGCGGATGTCCGGCTCCGACACGATCTCCATCAACGCCACGCCGGAGCGGTTCAGGTCGATGAACGACCGTGCCGGGTCCTGGTCGTGCAGCGACTTGCCCGCATCCTGTTCCAGGTGCAGCCGGGTGACGCCGATGCGCCGCGTGCTGCCGTCCACCTCGATTTCGACATGGCCCGCGCCGACGATCGGGTGGTACAACTGGCTGATCTGGTAACCTTGCGGCAGGTCCGCATAGAAGTAGTTCTTGCGGTCGAACCGGCTCACCAGGTTGATCTGCGCGTCCAGGCCCAACCCGGTACGCACCGCCTGCGCCACGCATTCCTCGTTGATCACCGGCAGCATCCCGGGAAAGCCGGCGTCGACGAAGCTGACTTGGCTGTTCGGTTCGGCGCCGAACGCGGTGGAGGCGCCGGAAAACAGCTTCGCCTGGCTGGTCACCTGGGCGTGGACCTCCAGGCCGCAAACGATCTCCCACGGCCCGTCGGTCCCCGCGACGGTGTAGCTCACGCGAGCCGTCCTTCCTTTGCGGCCAGGAAGACCGCGCGCTGCTGGGTTTGCAGGAAGGCCGCCTCGTCGCCCACTTCGATGTCCAGCTTGCGGGCGCAGTCGCAGAAGCCGGCCAGCGTCTTCGGCTCCATCTTGCCATCGGTCACGTGCAGCTTGTTGACCACGATGGCGGAGATCATCGGCAGGCCGAGGCGGTGCGCGTGCCGGCTCACGTCCAGCAGGTGCTTGGCGATGCGGAACTGCACCCGGTTGGCGGCGGCGCCGTTGGCATCCGCCACGTCCTTGTAGCTGATGTAGATGCCGCGCTTGGCCGCCGCCGTGATGGCCGCCACCGTCTTCTCCAGCGTCAGCTCCCCGCTGTTGCGGGTGGCCAGCTCCGCCACCGCCTGGAGGTAGCGTTCCGCGTCGGTCTTGCCGAGCCGCTCATGGTTCGCGATCAGCGTCTTGAGTTCGTCCGGACTTTTGGACGCCATGTTGATTGCCACTGCCATTATACCCCTGCTCTCATTCTCGGCCGGGCGGTGAACCCGGCGGCTGCTTCGATCGCGGCGGCCACCGCGAACACCGATTCCTCGTCGAACGGCCGGCCCATGACCTGAAGGCCAAGCGGCAGGCCGGCGCCGTCCAGCCCGGCCGGCACGGACATCGCCGGGATGCCCGCCAAATCCGCCGGCACGGTGAAGACGTCGTTCAGATACATGGTGATCGGGTCGTCCATCTTCTCCCCCTGGGCGAAGGCGGCGTTCGGCGTGGTCGGCGTCAGCAGCGCGTCCACCGTGCCGAACGCCTCGGTGAAGTCCCGCAGGATCAGCGCGCGGACCTTCTGCGCCCGTGTGTAGTAGGCGTCGTAGTAGCCGGCCGACAGCACGTAGGTGCCGATCAGGATGCGGCGCCGAACCTCCTCGCCGAAGCCTTCCGCGCGGGTGCGTTCATACAGCTCGATCAGGTCCTCGCCGGGTTGGCGGGTGCCGAACCGCACCCCGTCATACCGCGCCAGGTTGGAGGACGCTTCGGCGGGGGCGACGATGTAATACGCCGCCAGCCCATACTTCGTATGCGGCAGCGACACGTCCACCACCGTGGCGCCCGCGTCCCGCAGCCAGGCCAGGCCTTGCTGCCACAGCGCCGCGATCTCCCCGGCCATGCCGTCCTGGCGATACTCGCGCGGCACGCCGATCCGCATGCCCTTCACGCCCCGCGCGCAGGCGGCGGCGAAATCCGGCACCGGGCGGTCGGCGGAGGTGCTGTCCTTGGGGTCGAACCCGGCCATGGAGCGCAGCAGGCTCGCGCAATCCGCCACGGAGCGCCCGAAGGCGCCCGGATGGTCCAGTGAGGACGCGAACGCCACCACGCCATACCGGCTGCATCGGCCGTAGGTCGGCTTGATGCCGGCGATACCGCACAAAGAGGCCGGCTGCCGGATCGAACCGCCAGTGTCCGTCCCGGTCGCGCCCATCGCCAACCCGGCCGCAACCGCCGCGGCCGACCCGCCGGAGGAGCCGCCGGGTACCAGCTTGGCACCCTCCGGCGACCACGGGTTGGTCACCGGGCCGAACGCGCTGCTCATGTTGGAGGAGCCCATGGCGAACTCGTCCAGGTTGGTTTTGCCGAGGAAGACGCCGCCGTCGCGCAGCAGGTTGGCGGTCACCGTGCTTTCGTACGGCGGCACGAACGGAGCCAGGATGCGGCTGCCCGCCGTGGTGCGCACGCCCACGGTGCAGAACAGGTCCTTGATGCCCAGCGGGATGCCGGTGAGCGGGGCTGTCTCGCCGCGGGCAATCGCCGCATCCGCCGCGTCGGCCGCCGCCAGCGCCTGGTCCGGAGTCGCCGTGATGTAGGTGTTGAGCGTGCCATCCAGCGCCGCGATGGCGTCCACATGCGCCTGCGTCAGCTCCCGCGCGCTGAACTCGCGCGCCTGCAACCCCCGTGTGGCCGCGGCGATGCCGAGTTCGGTGAGGCTCATTCCACCACCTTCGGCACGGCAAAGAACGCACCGGCCCGGTCCGGTGCGTTCGCCAGCACCTGGTCCGCCATGCCGCCGTCGGTCACCCGGTCCTGCCGCATGCGCAACGCCATGTCGGTCGCGCCGGTCAGCGGCGCCACGCCGTCCACGTTCACCTCCTGCAACTGCTCGATCCAGCCGAGGATGCCGTTCAATTGGGCTTGCAGCGATGCGACCTGGTCATCCGCGACGTGGATGCGGGCAAGCCTGGCAATACGGCGGACGGTCGCGGGATCAAGCGACATGACGCTCCTGTGGGTGGTGGAAAAGGGCTGCTTGGCGATACGGCAATGGACGACCATAACGGCACCCCATGCCGCTATTCAACCTGATCGATCTACATGCCCGGCTTGGCCGCACCCAAAGGCTGATCGGGCTGGATCCCGGCAGCCGCAGCATTGGCCTCGCCTTGAGCGATGTGCGCCGAGTCCTGGCCAGCCCATACGGCACCATCCGGCGCGGTAAGCTGGCCGAAGCGGCGACGGCGATATTGGCCATCGCCGGGCGCGAGGATGTCGGCGGCCTGGTGGTCGGCCTGCCCTTGCAGATGGACGGCCGGCTCGGCCCGGCCGCCCAGGCGGCGCGCGATTGGACCTTCGCCCTGACCGACGCCACCGGGCTGCCGGCGGCCATGTGGGACGAGCGGCTGTCCTCCGCCGAAGCCAACCGCGCGCTGTCCGTGCAGGGTGCCAACCGGGCGCGGCGTGCGGCAACGGTGGACCGGATGGCGGCGGCGGTGATCCTGCAGGCGGCGTTGGATTCGCTGCGTCCCCTGCCCGGATTGACCGACGCGTGACCACGAACACGCGTCGATGTTGCAGCGCAGCAAACGATAGGTTATGCTGCACTGCACAATAGGCTGGAAACGTCCTTCCGCTTACCCCGGGCCTGGCCCGAGCAGAAGGATTGATGCGATGAACATGATGGAACAGGCCGGCGAGGCGCTGATCTTGGCCCAGCAAGGCAACACCCTTTTGGCCCGCTCCCTCGCTGCCACGGTGAAGGGCTGGGTTGCCGGCCTCGGGACATGGCTCCGCAACATGCCGACCACGCTGCCACCGACCGACTCATACCGTCGCTGACCGATTTGCAGGCCCGGCCCTTGAAGGCGCCGGGCCTGCACCGCGGCGTCACTCGGTTGCGAACGCTGCGATCCGCTCGGCGTAGTGAACCTCAACCGCCGTGTCGATCGGACCGATGCGTTGCTATGGCGCCATTTCCCCGCCGCGAACAGGCACGGGCAGACGGTTCGATGGGGGCGACAACGGGCACACGTAGCGGGGCGAGTAGCTACAGGACGGGTTGTAAGCGTAGTTGAAGTCCAGCACGGTCAACCCGGCCGGCGTGCTGCCGAGATCGGCCCCCTTGATCGTATCCAGCAGGTAGCGGCCGCCGCCATAGGTTTGCGTGCCGTTGGTCGCGTCGGCAAAGGGCAGGAACACGCCGCCGCCATAGCCCTCCACCCAGAACAACGTCAGCTCCGCGCCCAGTGCCGCCGCCAGCCCCTCGGTCGTGGCGAAGCCGCGCAGGCGGATCATGCCATCGGCGGCAGCATCGACGGTGAACTCCGGCCCGGCGACCGGGCGCAATGCCACCTCGAACCGCAACGCCGGATCGTACGGGAAATACGCCGCGCCCTCGATCTCCTGCCGCCGCGGCGGCTCGATCGGTGATTGCGCGTGGTTGCGGAGCAATTCGTCCCGGCTGTGCCGCCACGCCAACCAGCCCTGCCGGGGATCGGCCTGCGCGCCGGCGGCCTGGTAGATCGCAGCGACGCGACGCCGCCAGTCCCACAGCTCGATGGTGGCGTCAGCCATCGACCAGATTGTCCTGCAACACCTGGATCACCGCGCCCGGCTCCAGCCGGCGATGCGCCACCGGCTCGACATGGGCGCTCAGCACCCGGCCGCCGGCGCCCAGGATGAATGTGGCCGGCAACGGCACGCGCCAGTCGCCCGTCCTGTTCAGCCGCGGCAGGTCGTGGCCCAAACGGCGGTAGATCTTCTGCAAGGCCGGCGCCAACTCGTAGGCGACGCCGTAGCTGTCGGCGACCGCGTTGCCGGCATCGGACAGGACGGGAAACGCCAGCAGGTCCCGCTCCGCCATGGCGGAGCAGCTATCCGCCGGCTGCGGCGTGATGGCGAGCAGGTCGCCGCCCGCCGCATGGATGCCCGGCAGCGCCGCCTGGTAGGCCCGCAGCGTCAGCGTGCAGAACGGGCACCAGCCGCCCCGCGCGAACACCAGCACCACCGGCCCATGCACCAGCCGGTCGGACAGGCGCACGATCCGCCCATGCTGGTTCGGCAAGGCGAAGTCCGGCGCCGTGTCGCCGCGCTGGATGGACTTGCGGTCCGGCGAGCCGGCGCGCAAATCCTCCGCCGCTTTCAGGATGCATTCGCGTTCCTTGGCCGGCAGGCGCGCCAGCCATCCGGAGCGGAAGGCGTCCAATTGTTGAGTGAGGGTCTTTTGACCGATGTGCATGGCTGCTTCTTGGTTACGCGGCTTGACCATTCCTGCATCACCCCATGTCAGCATCGGCCCGCGGTTTGAAACCTGTCCCGCAATAATATGAATCATGTATCGGCGGTATAGGCATTGGACCTTCTCGTCGCCTTTCGCGTCTTCGTCCGCGTGGCTGAGGCCGGGTCGTTCTCCGCCGTGGCGCGGGAGATGGGCACCACCCAGCCCGCGGTGTCCCGCCAGGTCGCCGGCCTGGAGGAACATCTCGGCGCCCGGCTGATCCAGCGGACCACCCGCAGCCTGGCCTTGACGGAGGACGGACGCGACCTGCTGGGCCACGCCCGTCGCGTGATCGACAGCGTGGAGGAGGCGGAGGGCGCGGTCGGCCGGCGCCACGCGGTGCCGGGCGGGCTGGTCCGCCTGGCGACCTCCTCCACCTTCGGCCGGCTGTACGTGTCGCCACGCATCCCGCGCCTGCTGGAACGCTACCCGGAGCTGAGCCTGGACCTGCGCATGTCCGATTCCGTATCGGACCTGGTGGCGGAAGGCATCGACCTGGCCGTGCGCGTGACCAGCGTGCTGGATTCCAGCCTGGTGGCGCGCAAGATCGGCTCGTCGCGCCGGGTGGCCATCGCGTCGGAGGCCTGCATCGCCGCCTACGGCGAACCGCGGCACCCGTCCGATCTCAGCCGTATGCCGTGCATCATCTTTACCGGCAGCCAAGCCCCCACCGAATGGCACTTCGAGGGACCGGACGGCCCGGTCACCGTATCCGTCGCCGGGCGGTTCCGCACGGACAACGGCGAAGGGGTGCGCGAGGCGGTGCTCGCCGGCCTCGGCTTCGCCATGTTGCCGACCTGGTTCTTCGGCAACGAGGTGACGGATGGCCGGCTGCGGCCGGTGCTGACCGGTTGGGAGCCGCCGGCCACCGCCATCACCGCCGTCTACCCGTCGCGCCGCAACCTGGCGCCGCGCACCCGCGCCGTGATCGACTTCCTGGTTGACGAGTTTCGCTTGGATCCGGTGATCTCCGCTTACGGCGAAGCGTGAGTGGCAGTCGCCAAAATCCTACCATGCGCCGCGTTTGCCGTTTAAGATGATCCAGTGAACGTCCTCGCCCCACCCAAGGCACGCCTCACGGTTGAGGTCGTGCACGACCTCGTATGCCCATGGTGCTACCTGGGCACGCGCCGGCTGATCCGCACGCTGCGGCGGCGGCCGGACCTGCTGGTGGAGCTGGTGTGGCGGCCGTTCCTGCTGAACCCGGACATGCCGCGCATGGGCATGGCGCGCTCCGACTACGTGGTGCGGAAGTTCGGCGGCGAGGATCGCGCGCGGCGGCTGTACAGCTCCATTGCGGAGATCGGCCGGGCGGAAGGGGTGCAGTTCCGCTTCGACCGGGTGCGCCGCACACCCTCCAGCGTGGACGCGCACCGGCTGGTACGCTGGGCCGCCCGATTCGGCCGCGCCAACGGGGTGGTGGAGGCGCTGTTCGCGGCGCATTTCGCTGATGGCCGCGACCTGGGCGAGGTTGGGGTGCTGTGCGCGATCGCCGGGTCGTGCGGGCTGGACCCGATGGCGGCCCGGGCGGTGCTGGCAAGCGACGCCGAACTGGACGGCGTGCACGCCGACAATTTGCGCGCCCACCGGCTGGGCATCAACGGCGTGCCCTGCTTCGTGGTCGGCGGCCACCACGCCATCGCGGGCGCGCAGGAGCCGGAGGTGATCGAACGGCTGCTGGACGTCGCGGCCGTGGACATGTTCGAAGGCTGACCCAGAATCCTGGTTTTGGCTACGCTTTACGGCGGCCGGGACCAGCCGCTCTGCCATGGCCGGATTGACCTTGCTTGCCGCCGCGGGTGGGGCGGCTAGCAAGAGGTTTCGGTTCGCTGAACGGCGGCAACATCTGTCAAGGAACATCCTAACCGAGCCGGCGCCACACTAACGGCGCCGTATCCAAGCGCTGCCATAGTCGGTCCGGTTCTACCGACATGGGATGCCCCGATGATCCTGACCGATACCGTTCCGGCGATGCCGCCCGCCTATGAGGCCAGCCCTACGACCCCGGCCGGCGTGGTTCGCGAGTTATGGCTGCGGCACCTTGGACCCAAGGCGCGCCAGCCGGGCGCGCACATCCTCCATGTCGGACTCGGATTGAAACGCATCCTGCGCCTGCGCAACGCCATCGCGGCGGAGTTGGGGGTGGACGTGCCCGCCACGGCGCTGATGCGGCTCGGCACGCTCGACGCCTTGGCGGAAGCCATCCGCTTCGGCGCCTGGCTGGAACCCTCGCCCTACGTCCTCCTCAAGGAGGGCGACGACCGGCCGCCGCTGTACGTCGTTTCGGCGGCCAGCGGCCTCGTGCTGGAACTGTGCGACCTGGTGCGGCTGATGGACTACCCGGGCCCCATTTGGGGATTGCAGGCGCCGGGCCTGGATGGGGAGGCTGCGCCGCTGGCCGACCTGCCGGCGTTCGGCGAGTACTACGCCAAGGCGATCATGGCACGGCAGCCGACCGGCCCGTACCACCTCGTCGGATATTCCTTCGGCGGCTCCGCGGCGCTGGAGGCCGCGCGCCACCTGGTCGCCGCCGGGGGCACGCTGGGGCTGGTCGGGCTGATCGACGCGAACCTCGACGAGCGGAACTGGCCGCGCCGCGCCTGGCTCGCCGGCGTGATGCGGCGCTGCGTCCGCCGCCTGGCCGACACGCGCCGCCTGCCGCCGCGACAGGCGGTGCGGCACGTCGCCACGCGCGCGGGCAACCTGCTGCGCTATGCCAGGCGGCAGTGGCAGGGCGAGACCTTCGCCGCGGTGCACGCCTCCGCCTACTACATCGGCGGGCTGGAACCGGACTTCCAGGCGGTGCGCGACGCCGCCATTACCGCCTTTCAGGCATACACGCCGCGCCGCTTCGACTTCGGCGCGGTGCTGTTCCGCTCCAGGCTCGGCGACCCGCATGCCTGCGACCCGGCGCCGGTATGGCGGCAGTTCATCCGGCGGTTGGAGGTTGTCGACAGCCCGGGATCGCACACCACCATGATCCGGCCGCCGCACGCCCACTGTCTGGCGGCCGAGATCGTCGGCCGGCTGCGGCACCCGTGTCCGCGTCCTGGCGGTGCGTGAACCCGGCGCCTGCATCCCGGACCGGCAAGCCGCGTTGTGCCCGCACCGAACGATGACGGAGGGTGCTATGGTGATGCGCGAAAACGAGGGCCGGACCGCGCTGGTGGAGCTGAGCTTCGCCTTTATCGGCGCGCTCAAGCTGCTGGGCCTGGAAACGCGGATGTTTCGGCGCTGGGGCCTGTCGCCGCGTTCCATGCGCCGGGTCGGCGCGGTGGAGGCGGCCGGGGCGTTGATGGTGGCGCACGAGAAGACGCGCGTGCTCGGCGCCGCGGGGTTGTCGGCGATCTCCTTGATGATGCTGGCGGTTGAACTGCGCAACCGCGAGGTCGAACTCATCCTCCCGCGCGTGGTGCTGACCGGCCTGGCAGTGGCCACCGCCCTGGCCGCGCGGAACGATGCCGCCCTGCCGGCCCGTCAGGCCTGAACATGACACTCAGCCGCCGGAGCCTGCTTGGAACCGCGACCGCCACGGCGCTGGCCCGCCCTGCCCTGCTGCGTGCGCAATCCAGCACGCCGCTGCGCATCGGCGAGGTCAACAGCTACGCGTCGCAGCCGGACTTCACCCAGTCCTACCGCAAGGGATGGGAGATGGCGTTGTCCCGCCTCAACGATTTGGGTGGCCTGGACGGCCGCAAGGTCGAGATCATCGCGCGCGACGATGGCGGCACGCCGGCCGGCGCGGTGCGGGCCGCCACGGAACTCGTCAACGACGCGAAGGTCGACCTGTTGGCGGGCGGTTGCGCGTCCGACGTGGGGCTGGCGCTCAGCGCATATGCGCTCCAGGCCAAGAAGCTCTACGTCGCCAGCTTGCCGCTGACCGACGCGTTGGTTTGGCAGAAGGGCAACCGCTACACCTACCGCATCCGCGCTTCCAGCTTCATGCAGGTGGACATGCTGGTGCAAACGGCGCTGCCCCTGCCGCCGAAAAGCTACGCCACGGTCGCATCGGACGATGAGAACGGCCGCGCGACCGTTGCGACCTTCCGCCAGGCCATGACCGCCCGGCGCCGGGACATCCGCTTCGTCGCCGAGCAGTGGGCGGCGCCAGCCCAGTTCGACGCCGCCTCCGTCTCCAGCGCACTGGCGCAAGCGACGCCGGAGGCGATCTTCTGTGCGCTGCAGGGCAGCAGCCTCGAAGCGTTCATCCGCCAAGGCAACGGCAACGGGTTGTTCGACAAGCGGCTGGTGGTCGCCTTGTCGGCCGGTGAGCCGGAGTACCTGACCGCACTCGGCAACCAGACGCCCGTTGGCTGGCTGGTGACCGGCTATCCATGGAGCCTGTCCGACCAGCCGGACAACAAGCAATTCGCGTTGGATTACACGGACCACTACCACGAACCGCCCACCATGGGGGCCGTGCTGGGCGTGGCGCTGGTGAACGCCATTGCCTCAGGCGTGCTGAAATCCGGCGGCACGGACACGGAGAAGATGACGGACGGCTTCGGCGATGCGTCGTTCAACACGCCGTTCGGCATCTGCCGCTTCCGCACGATCGACCACCAAAGCACGCTCGGTTCCTATGTCGGCCGGCTGGTGAAACAGGGTGACCGCGGCGGCATGGTGGATTGGCGCTACGTGGACGGCGCCACCGTCCTGCCGCCCGATGAGGAGGTGCGCAAGCTGCGCCCGGCCTGATCAACCGCCGACCGGATTGTCCTTCGCCATCGCCTGCTCCGCCTTGTCTTCCAACCGCGCTTCGTTGCGGCGGAGCAGCACGATGGCCACCACAAGGACGATGGCCCCGACAACGCCAAGCCCGATGGCGAGCGGCCCGGTGATGCGGGTCATCACGTTGCCGAGGAGATAGGCGCCGGTGCCGTACAACGTCGCCCACGCCACGCCGCCGACGGCGTTCCACAGCAGGAAGCTGCGCCAGTCCATCTTGTTCGCACCGGCCAGCAAGGCCACGAAGGTACGCAGGATGGCGATGAACCGCCCGATGAACACGACCTTGCCGCCGTGGCGCTGGAACAGGTAACGCCCCAGCGTGAGCCGCTTGTCGTTGAGGCCGACATGCCGGCCGTAGCGCCGGAGCAGCGGGAAGCCAGCCCAGCGGCCGATCAGATAGCCGAAATTGTCACCCATGATGGCGCCGACGATGGCCGCCGCGATCACGCCGACGATCCCAAGCCGGCCGGTCGTGGCGGCATAGATCGAGGCGCCGATGATCAGGCTTTCGCCCGGCAGCGGCACGCCCATCGCCTCCAGCCCGATCACCACGAACACCACGCCGTAGCCATACTCGCCCAGCAGGTGGTCGATCGCTTCCTTGCCGAACCAGTGGCTCATCCGCGCAGGCTTGCCAGGCCGCGCAGCGCCGTACCGTCCGCCGCGAAGTTCGCGGGGTCCAGCCAGGCGGCGAGCGCGTCCCGGCATCGCGGCCATTCATCCGCCAGGATGGAGAAATACGCCGTGTCGCGGCTGCGCCCCTTCACCACGTTGGTGGCGCGGAGCAGCCCCTCGTACTGGAACCCCAGGCGCAAGGCCGCGCGGCGCGAGGGCTCGTTCAGCGCGTTGCACTTCCAAACCAGCCGGCGGTAGCCGAGTTCGTCGGCGGCCAGGCGGAGCAGCAGGAACATGGCTTCGGTGGCGGCGCGGGTGCGCTGCATGCGGGGGGCGAACCAGATGTGGCCGAGCTCGATGGCGGCGTTGCCCGGCTGTATGTCCATCAGGGTCAGCCAGCCGGACACGGCGCCCGTCGCCACCGGCCGGACCGCCCAGGCCATCGGATCGTGCGTGGCGGCGAAGCTGCCGACGTGGCGCCGCATCTCCGCCTCCGTGGCGAACGGGCCGTAGCCGAGATAGGTCCAGGACGCGTCGGCACCCTGGGCCGCCTGCCACAGCTCGGGCGCATGGCGAACGTGCAGCGGTTCCAGCTCCACCTCCCGCCCGCTCAGCCGCACGCGCGCGGGCAGCGGGCGCGGCGTGGCGTCCACGGCCGGGCCGATCGGCAAAGCGCCGGCGGTCGCATCGACAACGGGCGGCGGCGCGGCCATCATAGCCCCCAAGCGGCGGTTCGAACCCGGCTGTCCGCCGTCAACGCCCGGAGATCATCCAAAATGAACCGCCCTATCCTGTTGGCTGCCGCGCTGGCCGCCATGGTCTCGACAGCCGCCCATGCCGACACGATCAAGTTCCACGCTGTCATGAACGGTGCCACCGAAGTGCCTGCAAAGACGACCGAGGGCAAGGGCGAGGTGATGGCGTCGCTGGACACCGCCACCAAGATGCTGACCTACGACGTGACCTATTCCGGCCTGACCGGCCCGGCCACGGCCGGTCACCTGCATGGCCCGGCCGACCCAGGCGCCAATGCTCCCGTGTCGGTGCCGTTCGCCGCCCCGCTGACCAGCCCGATCCACGGCACCGCCACGTTGACCGACGCCCAGGTTTCGCAACTGGAAGACGGCAAGATGTACGCGAACATCCACACCGCCGCCAACCCCGGCGGCGAAATCCGCGGGCAGATGGTGAAGTAGCCGGCTGAACTTGACGCCCGGCGGACCGCTCGGCTAACGCCACGGCAGCGCCACGAAGGAGTGTCGGGTCGTTGGTTCGTGAGCATGACCCGGAGTCGGCGTGACAAACAGCTATGACGTCATGCCGACGCTGCCGGTGACGGTCTTGCAGCATCCCGCCACGCGGAAGGGGGCCGAGCGATCGGTTCCCGCCTTTCCGCCCCCCCGTGATACCGGCGACCAGGTGCTCGCCGACCCTGCCTTTGCACCCTGGACGCCGCACGCCCGCTTTGCCCCGCCGGGACCGCACACCACCGCCCTGACGGCGCCGCGGATCGTTATGCGCCTCGACGGCCCGGTGGTCTGGCCGGCCAAGTCCGTGGCGTTGGGCGCCGAGCCTTCGACGCGCCAAGAGCGGCAGCGGCGAAGCAGGGCGTCCGAACGCGATGCCATCCCGGTGGCCGAAGCGCCGGTCGAGCCCGCACCTGCGCTGGAATCGCATCGCGCTACCGAGCCTGAGCCACTTCTCGCCAGCGACCTGGCCGATGACGCACCCGTCGCCCCGTCGGTCTATTGGGCGACCCCATCTAACGCCGCCCCCGGCGCGGAAAGCCTGGCGTGGACGCCCCCTCCCCCAGCCACCGAGCCAGCCGGCGTCGAACGGTCCGCGCCGGCGGCGGCTGGGCTTTGGTCGGCGGAGCCGGTGCCGACCGGGCAGGAGTTCGGCACGCCACCAACGCCGCGCGCCCGACGCCTCGACCGGCGGCGGGTGGCCACACTCGCGGGCGGCGGTGCGGCGCTGCTTGCGGCCTGCGTGGCCGGCGTGCTGATCCTGCCGCGCCTGCTGACCGGCAGCGGCATTCCCGCCGCCACCTTCAACGCGCCGATGATGGTGCTGCGTGCCGCCGTGGTGGGGCGCGTCGCCGCCGTTGCCGTGACCAACGGCCAATCCGTGGAACCCTCCACCCTGCTGTTGACCATCCACACTGAACCGCAGCCGGATCCGGCCATGTCCTTGCTGCAGGACCGGCTGGAAGCCGCCCGCGGCAGGCTCGCCGCGTTGGACGACGCCCTGACCCAGCCGACGCCCAACACCGATGCCGGGCGAGCCCGCGTGGCAGACCTCCGCAGCCAGCGCGCCGCGGCGGCAAACGACATGGCGCAGTTGCGCGACGCGGCGGCCCACATGGTGGCGCCTTTGCCGGCGGACCAGCCGGTCAAGGCGGGCGTGCACGGGGTGATACGGTCGCTGGAAGCACAAGCCGGCACGCCAACGGCGGCCGGCGTGCCCCTGGTGCGGATGCTGGATTGCGACCACGCCTTCCTCACGGTCGCCCCCGGCGCACCGTTGCACGCCGGGGAAGCGGTTCAGGTGCGCCTGCCGAACCTGCCCGCGGTCGCGGCGACGGTGCGCAACTCGGCGGGCATTGCCGAGCCGCCGAACTCCCTGGTGATCGCGCCGGCACCCGGCGCATTCGTTGCAGTGCTCAGCGGCTCCTGTCCGATCGGCGCCACGGCCACCGTCACGCCGAGCTTGACCGGAAGCTGAGCCGGCCTATTTGCCGCCGCATGGGTAGGTGGCCTTGAGCATGGCGTGCAGCATCGCCACGCCGGAGCCCTTGGCCTCGTCCGGCTTGTCCTTGCCGAAACGGGCCACCGCTTCCCGCAGCGTGCCGAGCTTGGTGTTGGCCGGCGGGCATATCGTTGCCTTCAGCTCTGGGTTCGCCACCACCTCGTCCAGCGCGCCGGCGATGTAGCCGCTGCACGACCGCTCATCCGCCAGGCCGTGGCTGGCGCAAGCGGTCGCCAATTGGGCGCCGCTGATGAAGAATTGGGCATGGCCCGCAACCGGGGTAAGGGTGAACGCAACGCCAACGGCGGCGGCGGCAAACAGCGGAAGCTTGAACAAGGACGATTCTCCAGGGGCTGCGGCCAACCTACTCCGGCACCTCGAGCGTCGTCACCTCGAAGATGCTGAGCCAGGCCGGGCCGAAGCTGGTGACCAACGCCACGTCGGTGGCATCGCGCCCGCGCGCCATCAGGATGCGGCCGATGCGGGGGAAATTGTGCCGGGCGTCGAAGGTGAACCAGCGCCCGCCATCCGGCCCGTCCAGATACGCCTCGAACCAGGCGGAGAAATCCATCGGCGCGTCGGAGACCGGCACGCCGATATCGCCCAAATACCCAGTGCAGTACCGCGCCGGGATGTTCATGCACCGGCACAACGTCACCGCCAGATGCGCGTAGTCGCGGCAAACGCCCTGCCGCTCGTTGTAGCCGTCCCAGGCCGACTTGTCCGGCCGCGCATGATGGTAGCCGAAGGTGATGCGTTCATGCGCGAAGTCGCAGATCGCCTGCACGCGCGCCCACCCTGGCTCCGTGCCGCCGAACAGCGACCAGGCGATGTTCGACAGCTTGTCCGTTTCGCAATACCGGCTGCCCAGCAGGTAAACCAGCGCGCCATCCGGCAGGGCGTCAATCTCGAACTGCTTGGCGTCCGGCACGATCGGGTCGGCCAGCCCGCTGTCGCTGATGTCGAACTCCGTGGTCAGTTCCACCCGGCCCTGCGGCGCCAGCACGCGGTGGCACACATTGCCGAAATCGTCGGTGTAGCGACGCACCTGTAGGGCCGGACTGGTGTGGAGCACGGGCTGGGTGAGCAAGTCCGCTTCCCGCGATGGATGGACGCTCAGCGCCAGCAGCATCGGCACCGGTTGGGAGAAATCATAGGCGATGCGGAAACCGCAGCGGATGCGCATTGCGGGGAGCTCCTCAGGACGCAGCTTGGATGGCGGGCAAGGCTTCGGACACGCGGACCGACACGTCCATGCCCAGGCAGTCGGCGGCGGCACCGGTCCAGCTGCCGGAAAGCGGCACGGCCATGCCGGGATCGCGCACCACGGCGACGCGGATCAATCCCCGCGTGCCGACGATGCCGTTGGTGGGATCGAACTCCACCCACCCGGCGCCGGGCAGATAGACCTGGAGCCAGGCATGGGTGTTGCCGCCGCCATGCCGCTCCGCCTCGCCGGGATGGGCGCGGGCGGGCACGTGGAGGTAGCCGGACACGAAGCGCGCGGCCAGCCCGAGCGCACGCACCGCCTCCATCATCAGCATCGCGTAGTCGCGGCAGGTGCCGGTTTCCAGGCGCAGGGTGGTGCGCGGGTCCTGGATACCGGGCTCGTGCCGCGCCTTGTAGGTGAAGCGATGACTGATGGTCTTCGTCATCCGCGTCAGCAGCTCGATGGTCTGCGTCGGACCGCGCTCGTCCAGGAACTGACGTGCCCAGCGCAGCACCACGTGCCCCGGATCGGGCATTTGCCGCTCCATCGATCGCGACAGGTCCGGCATCTCCTCCGCGTCGTACGGGAATGGAAACAGCCGGGCATAGTCGGCCACGAGCGCGTCCATGGCGGGCACCTCGTGGTGGTCGACCTCCAGCGTGCTTTCGAACACCAGTTCCTTTTCCCGCCTGCCGAAGCGCGCCAGGGTGACGGAGTTGCCGAACACGTCCACCGACCAGTGCAGCGAGATCGGTTCCGGACGGATGGCCAGCACGTGCGACACCAGCCGCTGGTCATGGCTGTCACGCGGCCGGAACATCATCCGATGCTCACCGAAGGCGACGGGATGGCGGTAGCGATAGGCCGTGACGTGTCGAATGGTCAGCAGGGGCAAAGGTCACCATGCGAGGGCTGGTAACGCAGCGGGATTGCGGCGGCCGGTCCGACTCCGAACGGGCTAGACGATGAAGTATGCACGACCCGCGCCAACATCGCGCCAGCCGTTTTGTCCGGGTCGCAGTGTTTAAGCACGGACCGTGTTGCCGCTGCCGGTCACAGAAACGCGAACCCAGCGTCGGAAACCGTCGCCGGCCGCTGAGACTTTGCTGCGGCGAAGGGGTTTTATCGCCATGCGCTCAAGCACACTCGTCCTCGCCATTGGCATGCTTGCCGCGCCGCTGGCCCTGCTCGGCTCGCCGGACACCGGAGCCGCCGCGGCAGGGTTCCCGACCCTGGTGGCCGGTCAGACCAACGACACGGTGAACGGCCATGTGCTGACCGACGCGCCGGTGCCGAGCGTCGGGCCGCGTGGCTTGTCGCCAACCGATCGGGTAGCCGGCGAGGGTAGCCGCACCTTGGATGCCGGGCCAGTCAACAGCACGCCGTTCAGCAGCACGCCCTCCGGCACGCTGTCGTCGGGCGGGTCGCAGGCGAGCAACTCGGACCGGGTGAACGCCCCCTCGGATGGATCGGGCGTGACGCCGAACCTCGGGAAGTAGGCTCAGGCGGGACGATGCAGAGGAGCGGCGGTACGCTCCTGTAGGCCGGCGAAGTCCAACCCCGGCACGATGTCGAGGACGACGAAGCCTCGTTCCGTGACGTCCAGGACGGCTAGATTGGTGTAGACCCGGCTAACCGCACCCAGCGCCGTCAGGGGATACGAGCAGGTCTTCACTAGCCGCGACTCGCCGGCCTTGGTTGTGTGTTCCATGACCGCCCATAGCCGTTTCGCACCGACGGCGAGGTCCATGGCGCCGCCGACCGCAGGCGCGAAATCGTTGTTCGAGCGCGACCAGTTAGCGATGTCGCCGTTCTCCGCCACCTCGAACGCGCCCAGGACGCACAGGTCCAAATGGCCGCCGCGAATGATGCTGAAGCTGTCGGCCTGGTGGACGTAGCTGCCGCCCTGCCGCAGCGTGATGTGGGTTTTCCCGGCATTGATCAGCCACGGATCGATCTGGTCCGGTGGCGGTGCTGGCCCCATGCCCAACACGCCATTTTCCGAATGGAACACCACCTCGCGGTCGAGGGGGACGTGATCCGCCACCAGCACCGGGATGCCGATGCCGAGGTTGACCCACCAGCCCTCCGGGATGTCTACCGCCACCCGGGCTGCCATGGCGACCCGGTCGCGCAGCTCAATGGTCATCGCGAGCTCCCTCCCTGCCGAGCACGTTCATCCGCGCGGTCCGTCATGCGGCACCACCACTACGCGGTCCACGTAGATGCCCGGGGTCACGACGCATTCCGGGGGCAGCGCCCCCAGCTCCACTACGGCTTGGACCTGCGCCACGGTCAGGGTCGCCGCGGTCGCCATCACCGGGTTGAAGTTACGGCCGCTTTCTTTGTAGGTGAGGTTGCCCCACCGGTCGCCTTCCCAGGCCTCCACCAGGGCCACGTCGCCGGGCAAGGCGTATTCCAGCACGCAGTTGCGGCCGTTGATTTCGGCGGTGGGCTTGCCTTCGGCCAGGTTCGTGCCGAACGCGGTCGGCGTGTAGAAGGCAGGGATGCCGGCGCCGGCTGCCCGCAGCCGCTCGGCAAGGGTACCCTGCGGTACCAATTCCAACTCGATCTTGCCGGCTCGATACAGTTCCTCGAATACGAACGAACCGGCGGAGCGCGGGAACGAGCAGATGATGCGCCGCACGCGCCCCATCTTCATCAGCTTGGCCAGGCCGAACTCGGCGACGCCGGAATTGTTGGCGACGATGACGAGGTCGCGGGCGCCCTGCTCGATCAACCCGTCGATCAACTGGTTGGGCTGCCCCACCGCGCCGAAGCCGCCGACCAGGACGATCGCGCCGTCGGCGACACCCTGCAAGGCCGCCGCCACGGTGGCGACTCGCTTATCGATCATTCCGCCCCGACTTCCTTGTCATCCCGGCAAAGCTTGCGCCCGGCGGAACTGCCGAGGCAAGCCCGTGCCGGAACGTCGGCGGCGGCCTAGGACTGCGCGTCCGGCGACAGCACGATGCAACTGCCATGTCCCCGCAGCCGGTCGCAGGCCTGGGTGGCGGACTCGCGGGACAGGCCGGTCAGCCGGGCGCGATACAAGGTGCCGTGCGCCTCGTGCACCCCTGCCACTGCCTGGCGCGCACCAGACAACACCGCGCCAGCCTGCTCCCGTGCGTTGCCGACGGCGATATGGGCGAGGCCCTCATTGCCGAAGGCACCGACCTGGATCGCCCAACCACCCGGCTCACCGCGATACACCGGCGCCGATGCCGCATAGGCGGGTGCAACCAGGCGGAAGCCCGGATGCCGCTGGGCTGCGTCCGCGTTGCTGTAGCCGTAGGCGGACGCCGTTTGCACGGTCGGCACCGGCGGGGTCGGCAAACGCGGCGGCTCCCGCAAGGTGGCGTATTGCGCCGGGGCGCGCATTGGCGCGGGTTCAGCCGGCGCGCTGTAGCTTTGCCGCGGCGGCGGTGCGTAGGGGATCGGCGCCGGGTCAACCGCGGCCACCTGCGTCCGTGACGGCGGCGGCTCCGTTGCCGGCGGCGGCACGTAGGCTGCGACCTCCCCGCGCGACATGTTCTTCGGCGTCCAACCCGGCGGCGGATCAAACGCGCCGTCCGAAGCGGACGGCGGTGCGTAGGCAACCTCAACCGGTGCCGAGGCAACCGGCGCCGGGACGGGCGGCGGCACATAGGCGGCGGTCGCCGTGTCCGCCGGCGCAGTGTAACGCGGTCCGGCCGGGATGCTGGTCGGCAGCGAGTTCATCGCATACGTTTCAGCAGTGGAACGCCGGTTCGGGAACGTGTCGGTGATATATGGCCCGATCTTGGCGACGTAGCGCCGCGTCTCGTCCGGCAGCGGCCGGTTGCGGGTCAGGTAGTCGTCCAAGCGGCCCGGACCGCCATTATAGGCGGCCAGGAAGCCCGGCGAGCCGTATAGGTCATACAGCTCGCGAATATAGGCGGTGCCGGCAAGGATGCTGTTGTGCGGGTCGTACGGGTCGTCATCCAGCCCATAGCGCGCCTTCAGCTCGTCATAGGTGGCGGGCATCACCTGCATCAGCCCCATGGCGCCGGCGCCGGAGGTGATCGGGGCGCCGTTCATTTCCGTACGGCCGCCGGACTCCACGCGCATGACTTCGCGGATCCACCGCTCGGGGATGTCGTACTTGCCGGAGGCTTCCCGGATGTACGGGCCCCACGGATCGCTGCGCGGCCCTGGCGGCGTGTAGGAGTGGCGCGCGTGCTGCTCGTACTGGGCCGCTTCCTGCGTGCTGCTGATGTGCTGACCGCCCGCACAAGCCGAAAGCAGGCCGGCCACTCCCAGACACCCAACCACCCGAAGGCCGGTGCCAAAGGAGATGCGGGATGCTGCTCGTGTGGAAAGGGAGTGCGGGACGCGACTCATGCGGGGCAGTTCTCCGTTCAGGCGCGGCCGGTTAAGGCCTTGGTTGCGACCACCCGATGGCAGTCGCTCAGATCACTCGGTAGGAAGCCCGGCTAAGTCCCTATCGAAGCGAGGCTTCACGAACAAGCCGGGTCAGGCAGGCGGCACAGGCGAGGCGGCCTTTTTCAAGTTGCTGTGCTGTTAAGAGCACAGTCTCGTGAGGATAGCATCAAGGGTGAAGCGGCCTTGTGGCGATGTTGCGGCAGCCCCCCCGATCGGCTATCGCCCCGGCAATGCCAAGCCACCGCCCGCTTTTCCGAAGGCTGCCGTCGTGACGGCGGGTATCCACGCAGACGGGCTCAGCGTCGACTTCCCGATCTATCATGGCGGCGGGCGCAGCCTGAAGAAGGCCGTGTTCGCCGCAGCCTCCGGTCGGCTTGGCGAGGACCGGCAGCACCGCATCGTGGTGCAGGCGCTGCGCAACGTGTCCTTCACCCTGCGCCCTGGCGACCGGCTGGGCCTGGTGGGCGGCAACGGCGCCGGCAAGACCACGCTGCTGCGGACCCTTGCCGGCATCTACGAGCCAGTGGTGGGCCAACTCCGCGTCGACGGCGTGATCGGCTCTCTGCTGGACGTGAACGCCGGCATGAACCCGGACCTGTCGGGCCGCGAGAACATCCTGCTGCGCGGCCTGTACAACCGCATGTCGCAGGCGCAGATCGCCGCCATGGTGGAGGACGTCATGGATTTCGCCGAGCTGGGCGAGTTCATGGAATTGCCGGTACGGCTTTATTCTTCCGGCATGGGCGTTCGCCTGGCCTTCGCCATGGCCACGGCCATCCGTCCGCAGATCCTGTTGATGGATGAGTGGTTCCTGGCCGGGGACGCCAACTTCCTGGACAAGGCCCGCGCGCGGCTGGAAAACCTGGTGCGGACGGCGGAAATCCTCGTGCTGTCATCCCACCTCGACTCGATCGTGCGAGAATGGGCGACGCGGGTGATCTGGCTCGACCACGGCCGCATCCGCGACGATGGCGAACCGGAAGCGGTGTTGCAGAACTACCTGGGTGCCCGGCAAGCGGAGCCGTCCCCGGCCTAACGCCTCCGGCTAAACCCGCAAATGGTCCGGGATCGTCATGCCCAGCCGGGTCGGCACGTCCCAAATCTCGCGCACGGCGCGCAGCGGCTTGAACCCGGCGTGGAGATAGGCCGGCATGGCCCTCGGGTGGTCCGCCGTGCAGGTGTTGACGGTGACGCCACGGGCGCCCAGGCCGAACGCGGCCTCGACCGCAGCGCGCAGGAAGGCGTTGCCTAACCCGTGACCGATGGCGAACGGCATGAGGCCGAAATAGCTGAGGTTCACGTCCGGGCGGGATCGCGCGTCGAGTTCGAAGAACCCTGCCGGCTCACCATCGCAATACAGCACATGGATGCCGACCGCCCGGTCGGCCAATATGCCCGCCAACGCGCCGTCCGGCATGGCGCGGCGCAACCACCAAAGATGCGCCGCGCCGACCGTGTCGTAGAGGTAGCGGTAGAAGCTGACGCTCGGCCGCGACAGCCGAACCAGGCTGGCATGCGGCGGCAAACCGGGCATCGGCCCGGCCGGTGGGCGGTCCATGCGCAGAAACGTCACCGTCACGCCGACATGGGTGGTGGGCTGCACGGCTAGTCGTCGAGGAAGGAGCGCAGCTTGCGGCTGCGACTCGGGTGCTTCAGCTTGCGTAACGCCTTGGCCTCGATCTGCCGGATGCGCTCGCGGGTGACGTTGAACTGCTGCCCCACCTCTTCCAGCGTGTGGTCCGTGTTCATGCCGATGCCGAACCGCATGCGCAGCACGCGTTCCTCGCGCGGCGTCAGCGAGGACAGCACGCGGGTGGTGGCTTCGCGCAAATTGGCTTGGATCGCGGCATCCAGCGGGATGACCGCGGCCTTGTCCTCGATGAAGTCGCCGAGATGGCTGTCCTCCTCGTCGCCGATCGGCGTTTCCAGGCTGATCGGCTCCTTGGCGATCTTGAGGACCTTGCGGACCTTTTCCAGCGGCATGCCCAGCTTCTCGGCAAGCTCCTCCGGGGCCGGCTCGCGGCCGATCTCGTGCAGCATCTGCCGGCTGGTGCGCACCAGCTTGTTGATCGTCTCGATCATGTGCACGGGGATGCGGATGGTGCGCGCCTGGTCGGCGATCGACCGAGTGATCGCCTGGCGTATCCACCAAGTCGCGTAGGTGGAGAATTTATAACCCCGGCGGTACTCGAACTTATCGACCGCCTTCATCAGGCCGATATTGCCTTCCTGGATCAGGTCCAGGAACTGCAGCCCGCGGTTGGTATATTTCTTGGCGATGGAGATCACCAGGCGCAAATTCGCCTCGATCATCTCCTTCTTGGCACGCGCGCTGTCGCGTTCACCACGGCTCACCGTCATGTAAACGCGGCGGAACTCGGCGATAGGCAGCCCGCCATCCTGGGCCACCGCGCTGATCTTGGCGCGCACGTCGGCCGCCGCTTCGAAATGCTTGGCGGTGAACGTCTTCCAGCCGCGGCCGGGCAGGCTCGCCACCCGCTCCATCCAGTTCGGATCCAACTCGAAGCCGCGATATTCCTTCAGGAACTCGTCGCGGGAAATCTTGCACTGCTCGCCCAGCCGCAGCAACTGGCCTTCCAGCGTGTTGAGCCGCTGGCTCAACTGCTTCAACTGGGTGACCAACTCCTCGATGCGGTTATTGTGCAGCCGCACCTGCTCCACCAGCGCCACGAGTTCCTCGCGCTGCTTCTCGTAGCTCTTCTCCGAGCGGGCGTTCATCTCCTCGCCCAGCGTCATGGTTTCCAGCCGGCGCGACTGCACCTTGTGCAGCTTCTTATAAAGCGCCTCGATCTCCTCGAAATTGGCGAGGACCTCGGGCTTCAGCTTTTCTTCCAGGGCGGACAGCGACATGCCGGGGCCCTCGCCCTCCTCACTGTCCTCGTCCGTTTCCGGCGGCTCTGCAGCTTCCGCGTCGCCACCTTCCACGATCGCCTCGGGCGGGGGCGCCCCGGCACCCTGCGTCGCTTCCAGGTCAACGATGTCGCGCAACAGCATGCGCCCGGCCTTCAACGCCTCGTGCCAGGCAATGATGGCGCGGAAGGTCAGCGGGCTTTCGCACAGCCCGCCGATCATCATGTCGCGCCCGGCCTCGATGCGCTTGGCAATGGCGATCTCGCCTTCGCGCGACAGCAACTCCACCGAGCCCATCTCGCGCAGGTACATGCGCACCGGGTCGTCGGTGCGGCCGATATTGGCCTCGTCGACGTTGCCGGCGGGCTCCGCCTCCGCACCCTCCTCCTCTTCCGCCTTTTCGGCCTTGGCAGGCGCGGCCTCGCCGTCCTCGGCTTCCTCGCCTTCGACGACCTGGATGCCCATCTCGCTGAGCATCGCCATCACGTCCTCGATCTGCTCGGAGCTGTTGTGCTCCGGCGGCAGGACCGCGTTCAGCTCGTCGAAGGTGATGTAGCCCCGCTCCTTGCCGCGCGCGATCAGGCGCTTCACGGCGGCGGCGTTGGTGTCCAGCAGGGTGGTGTCGGCATCCTGCTCGGCGGTGGCGGATTCAGCGGTGGTGGCGGGCTTGGTCGCCATGGCGGAAGTCTCCCACTCTATCGAGGCCGATTAAGCCTCTGCATCATCGACCTGGGCGTCATATGCCAGGGCCTCACGGGCGGCGCACAGGGCCACCAGGCGGTTTTGGGCCGCCGGGCTAGGCGATGCGTGAAAGGCGGCGGCGGCGGCGGCCACCTCGCGCTCCAGCAGCGGCCGGTTCAGCAAGCCAAAGAAATGCCACCATCCCGCCTCCGCTTCTGCCGGCATGGCGCCCGCTCCAGCACAGGCTGGGAGGGGCATGGGGCGTGCGGAAAGCACCCGCTGCGCCTGCGCGGCGTGTCCAGACTGTGCGAGGTGGTTCATGAGCCCCTCAGTGTCAAGCTCCGCGCCCGAATCGTACCAGTGCACCAGGGTTTCACGCAGGCCAACCAGATCCCGTTCCAGCGGCAGGCCGGACAAGGCTTCCGACACGTCGCCGATCAGCAGCGGGTGGTTCAGCAGGATGGCCAGCAACGCGCGATGCCGCTCCGCCGTGGCAGAGCCCGCGCCGGGCGGGCTGCGCGGCGGAGGCGGCGCGGCCGGCCGGCCATCCTTGGTGGGGCGGCGGCGGTTCGCCGCGAAGAACCGGTCCCGCAGGGCGGTGCGATACTCGCCGCTCAGGGTCTTGTCGCCGATCCGAGCGGCAGCGGCATCCAAGCGGTTGCGCAGGGCCGACCTGGCTTCCGGCGTGTCGCTGGCGAAGCCTTCGCGCAGCAGGTCGAACAGGGCGTGGGCCAGGGGGCGCTTGCTGGCCAGCACGGCGGCGAACGCGGCCGGACCGCCGCCGCGGATCAGCGTGTCCGGATCCTCCCCGGCGGGAAGCGTTGCGAGGCACAGCGTACGGTCCGGCGCGATCAAGGGCAGCGCCACCTCCGCCGCCCGGGCAGCGGCGCGCGCCCCGGCGGCGTCGCCGTCGAAGCACAGGGTCGGCGCATCCGACAGCCGCCACAGCTCCTCCAACTGGCCGGCGGTCAGCGCGGTGCCCAGCGGGGCGACGGCGCCGACAAACCCGGCTTGGTGCAGCGCGATCACGTCCATGTAGCCCTCGGCCACGATCACGCCGTGCTCGGAGCGCCGGGCGCCTTCCCGTGCCAGGTCCAGCGCATACAGGGTGCGGCTTTTGGAATAAACCGCCGTTTCCGGGCCGTTGATGTATTTCGGCTTGGCGTCGCCCAGACCGCGACCGCCGAAGCTGATCGTGCGGCCGCGCCGGTCGCGGATCGGGAACATCACGCGGTTGTAGAACAGCTCCCGCGTCGAGCCGTCGTCGCGCGTTTGCAGCAGCCCGGCCTCCGCCACCCGGGCGGCGTCAACATCCGCGCGTGCCAGCTCCGCCACCAGCCCGCCACGCCCATCGCCGGACCAACCGAGGCCGAAGCGCTGGATGGTTTCGTCGCTGAGCCCGCGGCCGTGCAGGTAGGCCAGGGCTTCCCGCCCTTCCCGCTCGTGCAGGCGCCGTGTGAAGCTGGCGGCGGCGAGGTCCAGCACGCCGGTCAGGTCGAGCCGTTCGCGCTCCGCGTCGGCGGCGGCGGGGGATTGCTTCGGCACCTCCAGCCCGGCCTCGCCGGCCAGGCGCTCCACCGCCTCGATGAAGCCGGCGCCCTCCGTGTTCATCACGAAGCCAATCGCGTCGCCATGCGCGCCGCAGCCGAAACAATGGTAGCCGTCGTCGTAAACGTAGAAGGACGCCGTCTTCTCGCCGTGAAACGGGCAGCAGCCCTTCCACGACTTGCCGGAGCGGGCGAGCTTCACCTTGCGGCCGACCAGGGCCGCCATCGGCGTGCGCGCCCGCAGCTCGTCCAGAAAGGCGGGCGGAAGCGCCATCAGCCGGCCAGGCGCGCCTTCACCAGCGGGGTGGCGCGGCCCATGTCGAGCGCCGCCGCGTGCTTGGCCTTCAGCGCCGCCATGACGCGGCCCATGTCCTTAGGCCCGGCCGCGCCGGTCTCGCTCACCGCGGCATCCACCGCGGCGGCCAGGGCGGCGTCGTCCATCTGCTGCGGCAGGAAGCCCTCGATCACGGCGATCTCCGCTTCCTCCTTGGCCGCCAACTCCGGTCGGGCGCCCTGGGTGTAGAGCGCCACGGACTCACGCCGGGACTTCACCATGCCGCGCAGCACCGCCGTGACGGCCTCGTCCGCGAGCGGCTCGGCGGGGCGCACGGCGATGTCGGCGTCCTTCACCTTGGCCAGGATCATGCGCAGCGTGGAAGTGCGGGCGGAGTCGCCAGCCTTCATGGAGGCCTTGAGCGCGTCGGTGAACTGGGTGCGGAGGGTCATGGGATCAGTCCGATAAAGGATGGCATGGGATCACGTCGAGCACGCCTTGTGCCGCATAGCCGATGATACGGCGATCGCTGGTCACCGGTGGAATGCCGCGATGCTGGGCCTCCGCAATCAGGAACCGATCGGCCGGGCCAAGATGGATTGTGGCTGGAAGCAGCGACGCGGCCAGCGCGACTTCCGACGAAAGCCTCGCCTCCCGTAAACCAGGCCCGGCGCTGAAGCGCTTGAACCAGACTGCCGGATTGGGATCGAACCTCACGCGCGGTCCATCCCGCCGCGGCCGTCCGAGCACGCCAATCTCCCAGCCCGAGATGGGCGAGTAGAAAACCTCACTTGCATCGACAAAGGGTTGCAACGCAGTGACGGTCGCATTCGGCAGCCCCTGCGCGAACCAGATGATCGCGCAGGTGTCGAGCAGACGCCGCTCATCGATGCAAGATGCCCATTTCGGCATCCCAGACGTCGTCCAATGCCGGTTCGGTCGGATCAACGCCGGGCGCAATCTCGGCCGTGCCCCGCATGAAGCCGTGGAACTGGTCCGCTGCCACAGTGGCGGCGTGCGGTGGCAGGAGGCGGGCGACGACGGGTCCGCGCTTGGTAACCGCCAATTCCTCGATCTCACCGGCAGCCACTTGATCCAGCAGATCGAGGCACATCGCCTTGAACTCGGACGCGCTCACGGCCTGCTTTGTCATTGCACCAACATAGTCATCTATCTGAGCAGACCACTCAAGCTTTGCCTTGGGAAGTTTTTTCCCATATGCCTGCGCTATGGCTGACGTCGATGATATCTTGAGCCGCCTCGGCGGCGCAGAAGCCGCCGCGCGCCTGACCGGTGTGGGGCACGAGGCGATCCGCAAGTGGCGCCAGTCACGGGCGATCCCGTCCAAGCACTGGTCCGCCATCGTCGCCGCCACCGGCCTTGCCTTTACCGACCTGCAAACCTCCAGATCGAGCATCCCCATGCCCCAAACCGAAACCGCGCCGGCTGGCGCCACGGCCGTCCTCGTCCTCGGGGATGGCAGCGTGTTCTGGGGCCGCGGCTTCGGCGCGCCCAGTGCTGGCCGGGTCGGGGAGCTGTGCTTCAACACCGGCATGACGGGCTATCAGGAAACACTGACCGACGCGTCCTATGCCGGGCAGATCATCACCTTCACCTTCCCGCATATCGGCAATGTCGGCACCAACCCCGGCGACATGGAAGCCATCAACCCGGCCGCACTCGGCTTGGTGGTGAAGCAGGACGTGACGGAGCCGTCGAACTGGCGCGCCACCCAGGGCCTGCAAGCCTGGCTGCTGGCACAGAACCTGCCCGGCATCGGCGGCGTGGACACCCGCGCGCTGACCTTGCGCATCCGCGACGGCGGCCCGCCCAACGCGGTGCTCGCCTTTCCGGCCGACGGCAAGTTCGACGTGGCCGCCCTGCTGGCAAAGGCACGGGCCTGGCCCGGGCTGGAGGGCATGGACCTCGCCAAACAGGTTTCCTGCACGCAAAGCTACGAGTGGGACGAGGGCACCTGGTCGATCGAGCACGGCTTCCAGCGACAGACGGCCCCGAAGCACCACGTGGTCGCGGTGGATTACGGTGCCAAGCGGAACATCCTGCGCTCACTGGCGTCCGCCGGGTGCCGGGTGACGGTCGTGCCGGCGGCGGCCAGCGCGGAGGACATCCTGCGCCACCAACCGGACGGCGTGTTCCTGTCCAACGGCCCCGGCGACCCGGCCGCCACCGGCGCCTATGCGGTGCCGGCGATCCGGGGCGTGCTGGACGCCAACATCCCGGTGTTCGGCATCTGCCTCGGTCACCAGTTGCTGGCGCTGGCGCTGGGCGCACGCACCTACAAGCTGGACCGCGGCCATCGCGGCGCCAACCAGCCGGTTAAGGAGTTGGCCACCGGGCGCGTCGAGATCACCAGCCAGAATCATGGCTTCGCCGTCGCCGACGACAGCCTGCCGGAGGGCGTGCGCGTCACCCACACCTCCCTGTTCGACGGCAGCAACGAGGGCATCGCCTGCGACGCGCGACGGGCGTTCAGCGTGCAGTATCACCCGGAAGCCAGCCCGGGCCCGTCCGACAGCGCGCATCTGTTCCGGCGTTTCACGGCAATGATGTGAAGTTTAGTCATTTATGAACGTTTCTTTGTATAACTTGATAAAGTAGCTATACGGACGCGATGGACGCCGTTCGCAATCCCTACGTGCCCAACGCGGGAGCGATGCCGCCGGAATTGGTGGGCCGCGTGGACGTGATTGAAGATGCCCGGATCGCGTTTGAGCGGGTTAGGATTGGACGAGCAGCGAAAAGTATTATTGCCGTTGGCCTGCGGGGTGTTGGCAAGACAGTCCTGCTCAACCGGCTTAGGGCGCAGGCCGACGCTGTCGGCTACCGCACTGCTGCCTTGGAGGCGCACGAGAACAAGAAACTGGCAGAGCTGCTTGTCCCCGCCATCCGGCGCACGCTGCTCGAGCTCGACCGGTTAGGGGCGCTTGAGGAGCACGTAAAATACGGATTAGGCGTGCTGCGCAGCTTCATTTCTGCCTTCAAGCTGCGCTACGGCGAGGCCGAGCTGACCTTGGATGTCGAGCCGCAGCGCGGGGCAGCCGATAGCGGCGACCTGGAGGCCGACCTGCCGGAGCTATTCGCCAGCCTGGGGCGTGCCGCACGGGCGCGCAAGGTGACGCTCGCCTACTTCGTTGACGAGCTGCAATATCTGTCCGAACGCGACATGAGTGCGCTGATCATGTCGATACACCGGGTTGTGCAGGAAGGCTTGCCCGTCATCGTCGTCGGCGCCGGCTTGCCGCAAATCGTGGCCCTGAGCGGACGGTCGAAATCCTACGCCGAACGCTTGTTTGACTTCCCCCAGCTTGGACCATTGAGCGCCGGCGACGCCGCCACCGCCCTTGTGGAGCCCGCCCAGAGTGAAGGCGTGTCCTACACCGCGGACGCCTTGGCGGAGATATTCCGGCTCACCGCAGGCTACCCCTATTTCTTGCAGGAATGGGCCTACCAGGCGTGGCTTTCAGCCGCCGCTTCCCCGATCCGGTTCGAAGATGTGCAGACTGCAACCCCTCGCGTCCTCAAGCGCCTGGATGCAGGGTTCTTCCGGGTTCGCTTCGATCGGCTCACGCCGCGCGAGCGGGACTACCTTCGGGCGATGGCAGCCCTCGGTCCTGGTCCCCATCGGTCCGGCGACGTGGCGGGCATGTTGGGCGTTGCCGTCACCAGCATCGGCCCGTTGCGCGCGAGCCTCATGTCGAAAGGCATGACCTACAGCCCGGCGCATGGCGACGTGGCGTTCACGGTTCCCTTGTTCGACGAGTTCCTGTTCCGCATCATGCCCGATTGGGCTCCGACAAAACGGTAGATCGCCATGCCCCGCCGCACCGACATCCAATCCATCCTCATCATCGGCGCCGGCCCGATCGTCATCGGGCAGGCCTGCGAGTTCGATTATTCCGGCGCGCAGGCCTGCAAGGCGCTGCGGGCGGAGGGCTACCGGGTGATCCTGGTCAACTCCAACCCCGCCACCATCATGACCGACCCGGACCTGGCGGACGCGACCTATATCGAGCCGATCACGCCGACCTTGGTCGAGAAGGTCATCATCCGCGAGAAGCCGGACGCCATCCTGCCCACCATGGGCGGCCAAACCGCGCTCAACATCGCCATGGCGTTGGACGCCGCCGGCACGCTGGCCAAGCACGGGGTGGAGCTGATCGGCGCCCGGGCGGAGGTGATCGACCGCGCCGAGGACCGACTCAAGTTCCGCGACGCCATGTCCGCCATCGGCATCGAGAGCCCCCGTTCCGCCATCGCCCACACCATGGCGGAAGCGCGCGAGGTCCTCGGCAGCATCGGCCTACCGCTGGTGATCCGCCCTTCCTTCACCCTGGGCGGCACCGGCGGCGGCATCGCCTATAACCGAGAGGAGTTCGAGGCGATTGTCGGCTCCGGCCTGGATGCCTCCCCCACCACGGAGGTGCTGATCGAGGAAAGCATCGTCGGCTGGAAGGAGTTCGAGATGGAGGTCGTGCGCGACAGCGCCGACAACTGCATCATCGTGTGCGCCATCGAGAACGTGGACCCGATGGGCGTGCACACCGGCGACAGCGTCACCGTCGCCCCCGCCCTGACGCTGACGGACCGCGAGTATCAGCGCATGCGCGACGGCTCCATCGCCTGCCTGCGCGCCATCGGCGTCGATACCGGTGGGTCCAACGTGCAATGGGCGATCAACCCGGCGGATGGCCGCATGCTGGTGATCGAGATGAATCCGCGCGTGTCCCGCTCCTCCGCGCTGGCGTCCAAGGCGACGGGGTTCCCGATCGCCAAGATCGCCGCCAAGCTGGCGGTCGGCTACACGCTGGACGAGCTGGCCAACGACATCACCCGCACCACCCCGGCGGCGTTCGAGCCGACCATCGACTACGTGGTGGTGAAGATCCCCCGCTTCACCTTCGAGAAGTTCCCAGGCACCCCTGCCCTGCTGTCCACCGCGATGAAATCGGTGGGCGAGGCGATGGCGATCGGCCGCTCCTTTGCGGAAGCGCTGCAAAAGGGCTTCCGCTCCATGGAAACCGGGCTGTTCGGCCTGGACCCGGTGGAGCCGCCTGGCGATGGCGGGCGGGACGCGTTCCGTGCCGCCTTGTCGCAGCCCCGGCCGGATCGGCTGCTGATGGCGGCGCAGGCGATCCGCGCCGGGCTGTCGATCGAGGACATCCACGCCGCCAGCCGCTTCGACCCATGGTTCCTGCGCGAGCTGGCTCGCATCGTGGAGGCGGAACAGGCGGTCGCCACCGGCGGGTTGCCCGGAGACGCCGCGTCGCTGCGCCGGCTGAAGGCGCTGGGCTTTTCCGACAACCGGCTGGCGCAGCTCACCAACCAGCCCGAACCGGCAATCGCCGCCGCCCGGCAGGCGGCCGGCGTGCAAGCGGTCTACAAGCGGATCGACACCTGCGCCGGGGAGTTCGCTTCCGCCACGCCGTACATGTACTCGACCTATGAGGGCGGGTTCGGCACCCCCGTCTGCGAAGCCTATCCGACCGAGCGGGAGAAAATCATCATTCTCGGCGGCGGCCCCAACCGGATCGGCCAGGGGATCGAGTTCGATTACTGCTGCGTCCACGCCGCCTACGCCCTGCGCGAGGCCGGGTTCGAGACCATCATGGTCAACTGCAACCCGGAAACCGTGTCCACCGACTACGACACCTCCGACCGGCTGTATTTCGAGCCGCTGACGTCGGAAGACGTGATCGCCCTGGTCCGCCGGGAGCAGGCCAGCGGCACGGTGCTCGGCTGCATCGTGCAGTATGGCGGGCAAACCCCGCTCAAGCTCAGCAAGGCGCTGACCGCGGCGGGTATCCCGATCCTCGGCACCTCCGCCGACGCGATCGACCGGGCGGAGGACCGCGAGCGTTTCCAGGCGCTGCTGCAAACACTAGACCTGCTGCAACCGCCTAACGGCATCGCCCGCACCGGCGAAGAAGCCGAAGCAATAGCGGGGCAAATCGGCTACCCGGTGGTGCTGCGCCCGTCCTACGTGCTGGGCGGCCGCGGCATGCAGATCGTGCACGATCGCGCCGGGCTGCAACGCTACATCCGGGAGGCGGTGCAGGTGTCCGGCGACAACCCGGTGCTGGTGGACCACTACCTCAACGACGCGATCGAGGTGGACGTGGACTGCATCGCCGATGGCGAGACGGTGTACGTCGCCGGCGTCATGGAGCATATCGAGGAAGCCGGCATCCATTCCGGCGACAGCGCGTGCTCCCTGCCGCCCTACACCCTGGCCCCCGCCACCATCACGGAGCTGAAGGACCAGACGGAGGCGATGGCCAAGGCGCTGGGCGTGGTTGGCCTGATGAACGTGCAATACGCCATCAAGGACGGCGACATCTACGTGCTGGAGGTCAATCCCCGCGCCAGCCGCACCGTGCCCTTCGTCGCCAAGGCCACCGGCGTGCCCGTCGCCAAGATCGGCGCGCGGGTCATGGCGGGCGCCCGCCTCAGCGAGTTCAAGCTGGACGACGATGCCATCGCCAAGCACGTCGCGGTGAAGGAGGCGGTGTTCCCCTTCGCTCGCTTCCCCAACGTCGACACCATCCTCGGGCCGGAAATGAAGTCCACCGGGGAAGTCATGGGGCTGGACGTGTCGTTCGAGCGCGCCTTCGCCAAGTCGCAACTCGGCGCCGGGGTGAAGCTGCCGCTGGGTGGCACCGTCTTCCTGTCCGTGCGCGACGCGGACAAGCAGAACCTGGTGGGCATGGCCCGGCGGCTGATCGCGATGGGCTTCGCGATCACCGCTACCGCCGGCACCGCCAAGCGGATCGGCGAGGCCGGGCTGGCGGTCAAGCTGGTGAACAAGGTCCTGGAAGGCCGGCCGCATTGCGTCGACGCGATCCGCTCCGGCGACATCCAACTCGTGATCAACACGGCGGGCGGCGCGCAGTCTTTGGCGGATAGTTTCGACATCCGCCGCTCCGCCCTGACGCAGGGCATCCCGCACTACACGACCATCGCCGGCGCCAAGGCTGCGGTTCACGCCATAGCAGCCCTGAAAGCAGGCACGCTTGAAGTCGCCCCGCTTCAGTCCTACTTTCGCGGATCGTTCTGAGGGGCAGCCGGCTTGCCTCGCCTGCTATCAAGCTGTGTTTGCTCTTACCCCGGAACGTCCGGAACAAAGCCAGGAAGCGCGTATCTTGCAGAAATTCCCGATGACCGCTTCCGGCCTGGTCCGCCTTGAGGACGAGCTGCGCACGCTGAAGTCGCAGGAGCGTCCGGCTGTGATTCGCGCCATTGCGGAAGCACGCAGCCATGGTGACCTGAGCGAAAACGCCGAGTACGACGCGGCCCGTGAGCGCCAATCCTTCATCGAAGGCCGCATCCTGGAGCTGGGGGAGATCATTTCCGGCGCCGAGGTGATCGACCCGTCGACGCTGTCCGGCGACACGGTGAAGTTCGGCGCCCACGTCACCCTGGTTGACGAGGAAACCGACAAGGAAGCCACCTACCAGATCGTTGGCATGCATGAGGCGGACATCAAGCAATCCCGCCTGTCGATCTCCTCCCCGCTGGCCAAGGCGCTGATCAACAAGAAGGTCGGTTCCACCGTGTCGGTGCCGGCACCGGGCGGCGACCGAACCTATGAGATCCTCGCCGTCGCGTTCAGCTGACATCGTTCGTCCTGCGGCCTATCCTTTCGGGGATGGGCGCCTGAACCCGGCAGTCATCCATCCATGATCACCCTGGCCGACGTGCAAGCCGCCGCCGAGCGCATCGCCGGGCGCGTGATCCGCACGCCCTCGCTGTATTCGGACGCGGTCAGCAAGGCGACGGGCAGCCACGTCACGCTGAAGCTGGAAAGCCTGCAGGCGATCGGGTCGTTCAAGGAGCGCGGCGCCGCCAACAAGCTCGCCTTGCTGACCGCGGCGGAGCGGCAGGCCGGCGTGATCGCCATGTCCGCCGGCAACCATGCGCAGGCGGTGGCGAGGCATGCCAACCTGGCCGGCATCGGCGCCACCATCGTCATGCCGCACTTCACCCCGGCGACGAAGGTGTCCCGCACCGCTGCCTGGGGCGCCACCGTGGTGCTGCACGGCGACAGCCTGGGGGAAGCCGGCGAGCACGCCCGCGAACTCGCCCGGCAGCGCGGGCTGGTGTTCGTCCATCCCTATGACGACCCGGCGGTGATGGCGGGCCAAGGCACCCTCGCCTTGGAGTTGCTGGAGGATGCCGGGCCGCTGGATGTGCTGTTGGTTCCGGTCGGCGGCGGCGGAATGATCGCCGGCTGCGCCGCCGTGGCTGCGGCCCTACGGCCGGAGCTGGAGGTGGTCGGCGTGGAAGTGGCGGGCTACGCCTCACTGGGGCAAACGCTGGCCGGCACGCCGCTGCAGGTGGGCGGCCCCACCATCGCCGAAGGCATCGCGGTGCGCGACATCGGCGCGGCGCCGTTGGAGGTGATCCGCGCCCACGTGCGCGACGTCATCGCCGTGCCGGAGCGCGTGGTGGAGGACGCCATCGCCCTGCTCGCCGAAGGCGCCAAGCTGGTGGCCGAAGGTGCCGGCGCTACCGGGGTCGCGGCGCTGCTGGCGTTCCCCGAACGGTTCCGCGGCCGCCGCGTCGCCACGGTGATCTGCGGCGGCAACATCGACGCGCGCATCCTGGCCAACGTGCTGCTGCGCGGCCTGCTGCGGGACGGTCGGCTGCTGCGGCTGCTGCTGGAAATCCCCGACCGGCCTGGCGTGCTGGCCGACATCGCCGGCCGCATCGCCGCCGAGGGCGGCAACGTGATCGAGGTCACGCACAAGCGGCTGTTCGCCGCGCCGTCCGTGCAGACCGCCGAGTTGGAAGTGATCGTGGAAGCGCGCGACCCGCTGCACGCCACCGTCATCGCGACGACGCTGGAAGAACGCTACGTCGTGCGGCGGGCCTGAGCCGGGCTGATTGCGCCGCCGCCGCCAGTTGCGCCATGCTGCCCGGCGGAGATCCCGCCATGACGTTCCACGCCACCGTTTGCCCCCATGACTGCCCGTCCTGTTGCGCGCTGGAGGTGGACGTCACGGGTAATCGCGTGTCCACCGTGCGGGGTGCGGCGGCCAACAGCTACACCGCCGGGGTGATCTGCGCCAAGGTGGCGCGGTATGCCGAGCGGCAGCACCATCCGGACCGGCTGACCGTGCCGCTGCTCCGCACCGGCGCCAAGGGTACGGGCGCGTTCCGGCCGATCACCTGGGACGAGGCGCTGGATCGGGTGGCCGAGCGGTTCACCACCTTGGCGCAGCGCCATGGTGCGGAAACGGTTTGGCCGTACTATTTCGCCGGCACGATGGGGCTCGTGCAGCGGGATGGCATCAACCGCCTGCGCCACGTCATGGGCTATTCCCGGCAGAAGATGACGATCTGCACGACCGTCATGGAATCGGGCTGGCTGGCGGGCGTGGGCCGCGTCACCGGGCCGGACCCGCGGGAGATGGCGGATAGCGACCTGATCGTCATGTGGGGCGGTAATCCCGTCGCTACCCAGGTCAACGCCATGACGCACATCACCCGTGCGCGCAAGCAGCGCGGCGCCAAGCTGGTCGTGGTGGACCCCTACCGCACCGGCACCGCCGCCGTTGCCGACACCCACCTGGCCTTGCGGCCGGGCACGGATGGCGCGCTGGCCTGCGCCGTGATGCATTGCGCGTTCCGCGACGGGCATGCCGACCGCGCCTACATGGCACGCTACGCCGATGTGCCGGACGAGCTGGAAGCGCATCTGCGCACCCGCACCCCGGCCTGGGCTGCCGCCATCACCGGACTGGCCGAGGCGGAGATCGAGGCGTTCGCGCTGGCCTACAACAGCACCCCGCGTGCGTTTCTCCGCGTCGGCTACGGGTTCAGCCGCGCGCGCAACGGGGCGGTGATGCTGCACGCCGTCACCTGCCTGCCGACCGTCACCGGCAAGTGGCAACACCTCGGCGGCGGCGCGTTCTGGAACAACCGCGACATCTACCGTTGGGACAAGACGCTGATCGAGGGGCTGGACCGGCGAGACCTGTCGGTCCGCCAATTGGACATGAGCCGGGTCGGCTCGGTGCTGACGGGGAACCCCGGTGACCTCGGCGATGGGCCGCCCGTGCACGCCCTGCTGATCCAGAACACCAACCCGATGGCCGTGGCGCCCGACAGCAACCGCGTGCGGCGCGGCTTTGCGCGGGAAGACCTGTTCACGGTGGTGCACGAGCAGTTCATGACGGAAACCGCTGCGATGGCGGATATCGTGTTGCCGGCCACCACCTTCCTGGAACACGACGACATCTACGGTGCCGGCGGCCATAGCCACGTGCAGGCGGGTCGCAGGCTGGTCGAACCGCCCGGCGAGTGTCGATCCAACCACGAATTGATCTGCGCCCTGGCCAAGCGCCTGGGCGCGCAGCACCCCGGCTTCGACATGACGGCGGCCGAGTTGGCGGACGCAACGCTGATCGCGTCTGGCTACCAGAGGTTCGATGCCCTAGTCGCCGAACGATGGACGGACCGGCAGCCGAGCTTCCGCGAAAGCCACTTCTCCGACGGCTTTCCCCAGCCGGAGGGGCGATTCCGCTTTGCTCCGGATTGGTCGACCATCGGTCCGGCTCACGCGGCCATGCCGCGCCTGCCGGATCATTGGAACAGCTATGATGTGGCTACTGACAGCCATCCATTCCGCCTGGTCACGGCTCCGGCGCGACAGTTCCTCAACACCAGCTTCACTGAAACGCCAACCTCGCGTCGGCGGGAGGGGCGGCCGACTGCAATGCTGCATCCGGTGGACGCACACCAGTTGGGCGTGGAGACCGGTAATTTGGTGCGGCTGGGCAATGCGCGGGGGGAGGTTGTATTGCACGCGGTGGTCGGCACCGGGCAACAGCCGGGCACGATCGTGGTGGAAAGCGTTTGGCCCAACGCGGCGTTCGTGGGCGGCATCGGCATCAATGCTTTAACCAGCGACGAACCGGCTTACCCGAACGGAGGAGCGGTGTTCCACGACACCGCGGTGTGGGCCAGGGCCGAAGTGGCATCCATGGCACTAGCGGCGGATTGACCAGCCCAGGGGTCGAAGCCCCTGGGCTGGTCACCTGATTACTTCTTCTTGGCGTGCTCGGCAGACTTGCCGTGCGCCTTGGTGGAATGCTCATGCGCCTTGCTGGAGGTGGCGTGCGCCTTGGTGGAATGCTCGTGCGCCGCAGCGTGATCGCCCTTCTCGTGGTGTTCGGCGGCGGTGCGATGGGCCTTCGCGGCGGTCTCGTGATGCTCGGCCGCTTCCGTATGGGTGTTCTTCGGCATGACTGGCTCCTGACGATAGTGCGCCATCTGACGTGGCTGCTTCGGAACGGTAGAAGCTGGGCGGAGTTGCCAGCCCTGGCCCGCTGCCCCATGTAAGCTGCGTCGGCAAAGGGAGATCGGGTGATGGCAGGCTGGTTCGGAACCAAGGCGGAAACGGCGCCCGACGAGGCATTTCCCGTGCAGCATTCCGAGTCCGAGTGGAAGACCAAATTGTCGTCCGAGCAGTTCCACGTGCTGCGCCAGCACGGCACGGAGCGCCCGGGCAGCAGCAAGCTGAACTACGAGAAGCGGACCGGGCTGTTCTCCTGTGCCGGTTGCGGTCAGGCCTTGTTCACGTCGGACACGAAATACGAAAGCGGCAGTGGCTGGCCCAGCTTCTTCCAACCCATCGAGGGCGCGGTGGAAACGACGACCGACCGCAGCCTCGGGATGGTTCGGACGGAGGCGCATTGCAGCCAGTGCGGCGGGCATCTCGGCCACGTCTTCCCGGACGGGCCGGAGCCGACGGGGGAGCGCTACTGCATGAACGGCTTGTCGCTGGCGTTCCAACCCGACTGAGCGATCAGAGCGGGTATTCGTAGCGGATGAAGCCCGTATGGCGCGCCAGCCGATCGTAAAGCTGACGCGCCGTCGCGTTGCCCTGCTGGGTGAGCCAATACAGCCGGGTGCTGTTCGCTTGGCGCGCGGCAGCCGCCACGGCCTCGATCAACTGCCGGCCACCGCCGGTTCCGCGTGTGCTGGCATCGACGAACAGGTCCTGCAAGTAGACGACCTTGCCCATCGTCCACGCGCTTTCGTGGAACAGATAATGGGTAAACCCGATCAGTTCGCCGTCGCGCCGCAAGGCAAAGGCGTGGAGCGACTGGTCGTCCATCAAGCGGCGCCAAGTGTAGTCGAACTGCTCGGGCGGCAGCACGGTCGCGTAGAAATCGAGATAGGCGGTCCAAAGCTCCGTCCAGCGAGGCCGGTCGTGGTCGGTCAGCCGGTCGATCATCGCAATTCCACCCCATCCGCCTTGAGCACTTCACCAGCCAAATAAAGGCTACCGCAGATCAGGACGCGACCCGGCGTCCCATCCAAGCCCCGCAGCGCGTCCACCACGGTGGGGCCGGGCCGCGCGATCCCACCGGATGCGGCCACGATCACGTCCACCGGTAGGGCGAGATGCTGCTCCGGTTCCGCGACCGCCCACAGGCTCGCAGCGTACGGCAGGAGCGGCTTGAGAAACTCGGCGGTGTCCTTCGCCTGCTTCATGCCAACGATCAGGTGCGTCGGTCCCCAGCTCGCCAGATGTCCAGCGAGCACGTCACCGGCACCGGGATTGTGGCCGCCATCCAGCCACAGCTCCCGATCTGGTACCAGGGCAGCTAAATGGCCGTGTAGCCGTTGCAGCCGGGCTGGCCATGACGCCTTGGCCAACCCAGTGAAATCGGTGACACCAAGCCCGGCGGTCCGCACAGCCGCCACCGCGATGCCGGCATTGTCGACCTGGTGTGCACCGGGCAAGCCGGGCATTGGCAAATCGAGCTCGCCCGCCGCATCCCAGTAGCGGAGACCTTCCCCGTTCGGTTCGATCCACCAGTCCCGATCCCGTGCCTGAATCGACCCGGCGGCGTCCAACACAGGCAGCACGCTGGATGGTTGGCGACCGGTGACCGCGGGAACGCCTGGCTTGACGATGCCCGCCTTCTCGGCGGCGATCAAAGCCAAGGTGTCACCCAACAACTCGCGATGGTCCATCGAGATTGAGCTGATGGCGCAGGCAGCAGGCATGATCACGTTGGTCGCGTCGCCCCGCCCGCCCAGACCGACTTCCAGCACGCACAAATCCGCCGGTGTTTCCGCGAACAGAACGAAAGCCGCCGCCGTGATGACTTCGAACACGGTGATGGCGGCACCCGCATTCACGCGTTCGACGCGCTCCAACACGTCCGACAGCGCTTCATCGCTGACCAAAGCACCGGCCAAGCGGATCCGCTCGTTGAAGCGGATCAGATGCGGCGAGGTATAAACGTGAACCCGTAGCCCAGCGCCCTCAGCGATGGCACGGATGAAGGCGGAGGTGCTTCCCTTGCCGTTCGTGCCGGCGACATGGATCACCGGCGGCAACCGGCGCTCCGGATGGCCCAGTCGCTCCAGCAGACCCAGCAAGCGGTCTAGGCTTAAGTCGATGAGGCGCGGATGCAAGGAATGCAACCGCGCCACGATCGGCTCGATCCGGCTCATGGCAGGTGAGGCGTCAGCCCGGCTGGGGCGCTGCACCCAGGCCGCCCGCCGGCGGCGCCAACGGACGAGTGGTCGGCACGGACGCGCGGCGGGTTTCCGGCGCGGGCTCGTCAACGATCTTCTTGATCACCGTCTCGCCACGCAGCACCGTGCGGATTTCATCGCCGGACAAGGTCTCATGCTCCAGCAGTCCACGCGCCAGGCGGTGCAGTTCCTCAATATTGTCCGTGAGGATCTGCTTAGACTTACCATAAGCGCGGTCGATGATGCCCTTGATCTCGGCATCGATTTCTCGCGCGGTCACTTCGGACACGTTCTTGTTCTGCGTCACGGAGTGGCCGAGGAACACCTCTTGGCTGTTGTCGCCGTAGGCGATCATGCCAAGCGACTCGCTCATACCCCACTCGGTGACCATATTGCGGGCGATGTTGGTCGCCTGCTTGATGTCGCCCCCTGCCCCAGTCGACACACGGTCGGCACCGAAGATGATCTCCTCGGCGACGCGACCACCCATCGCCATGACCAACCGGGCAACCAGGCGTGCCTTGTTCTCCGACAAGCGATCACCTTCCGGCAGGCTCATCACCAGCCCCAACGCGCGGCCACGGGGAATGATGGTTGCCTTGTGCACCGGGTCGCAATCCGGCTCATGCATGGCGCACAAGGCATGACCAGCCTCATGATAGGCAGTCATGCGCTTTTCCGCGTCTGACATGACGAGCGAACGGCGCTCACTCCCCATCATCACCTTGTCCTTGGCATGCTCGAACTCGAACATCGCCACGGTACGCTTGCCCAGCCGGGCGGCCAGTAGGGCTGCTTCGTTCACCAGGTTGGCCAAATCGGCACCGGAAAAGCCCGGCGTCCCACGCGCGATGGTCTTCGGATCGACGTCGTTCGCCAACGGTACCTTACGCATGTGCACGCGCAGGATCTTCTCACGGCCGCCGACATCTGGGTTGGGCACAACCACCTGACGGTCGAACCGGCCGGGACGCAGCAACGCCGGGTCGAGCACGTCTGGACGGTTGGTGGCGGCGATCAGGATGACACCTTCGTTGCTTTCGAAGCCGTCCATCTCCACCAGCATCTGGTTGAGCGTCTGCTCCCGCTCATCATTGCCACCGCCCAGCCCGGCGCCACGATGCCGGCCAACCGCATCGATTTCGTCGATGAAGATGATGCAAGGCGCGTTCTTCTTGCCTTGCTCGAACATGTCGCGCACGCGGGATGCACCCACGCCCACGAACATTTCGACGAAATCGGAGCCAGAGATGGTAAAGAACGGCACGTTCGCTTCGCCGGCAATGGCGCGGGCGAGCAGCGTCTTGCCGGTGCCGGGAGGACCCACGAGCAGCACGCCCTTGGGGATCTTGCCGCCGAGCCGCTGGAACTTCTGTGGATCCTTCAGGAACTCCACGATCTCTTGCAGCTCGGACTTGGCCTCGTCGATGCCGGCCACGTCCTCGAACGTCACGCGGCCCTGCTTCTCCGTCAGCATGCGGGCGCGCGACTTGCCAAACCCCATCGCCCGGCCGCCGCCCGATTGCATCTGGCGCATGAAGAACACCCAGACGCCGATCAACAGCAGCATCGGGAACCAGTTGAGCAGGTAGTGGAAGATGTTGTTGCTGCCCTCGTCTTCCGGCTTGGCAACCACCCGGACGCCCTTGTCCGTCAGCTTCTGCACCAGCGAGGGGTCTTCCGGCGTGTAGGTTTGGAAGGTGCGGTTATCCGTCAACTGCCCGGTGACAACCCGCCCCTGGATGGTCACGTCGTGCACGCGCCCGCTGGCCACGTCGCCGAGGAAGTCCGAATACGCCATTTGGGACGCGGACCGCTGGGTCGAGCCCGGTTGGAACAGGTTGAACAGCACACGAGCAACAGGGCGATGATGACCCAGAGTGCGAGGTTGCGGCCGAAATTGCTCATCGAGGTTCCCTGGCATCCCAATCACGTCCTGCGCCTTTCCAGGCCAGGCATCCAACCAACGCCATCCAATGCCGCGCCGGTACCGCCACCAAGATGGGACCGTCGCGCCATGAACACACCCCCGGCCGCATCACGCCGGCAAGAAAGGTGTCCCAGCCGCCGGCAGCCCCGCATGGCGCAAGACGGCCGCCCGTTCTGGCATGCAGTGGTTATGATAGTGCAAATCGGGCACATCCGATAGCACGGTGTTGTGTCGCAAGGCTGGCAAAGCCCGCAACACGGCGGACGGCAAGCCCGAGGCGTGCCGCATGCCGGCCGCCGCGTCGCCAAGTGCCCCCAGCACGCTGCCTGGTGCACAGGCGGCCACGCGGAACCGCCCGTCCCACACGACTCCTGGCCGCGCAGCAACGGCAGGTGCCAGCGCCGCCGCTTCCCGCACCAGCAGCCACCCCGGGCCAAGCCGTCCCGCCGGCCGGACGCACACGCCGGCCAGCGTCGCGGCGTGCGGTTCGGCGGCGAGAGGGGCGGCCTTGCCCACGGGAAAGCGCCGGCCAGACAGGCTCCGCAGCAGGGCGGCGAGGCTGCGCGGGTGGATCGGGCCGGGGGAGATTACGGCAAACCCCTCCGGGTGGATGGCGGCACGAGCCGCCAACTCCGCCGCGCTCGCGGCCTCGCCCATCGCACGCGCCGCCCCAGCCGCGGCCGCTTCCGCCAGCAGGCCTGCCCGACCGGCGCCGATTTCCCGGCGCAACCGGGCTCGCGTGGTGCGCAAATCGGTGTTGGTTGGGTCTTCCACCGCGGTCAGCCCGGCGGCATGGACGATGGCCCGCAACCGCGCCGGGTCAATCGCCAGCAAGGGACGCAACAGCCGGATGTCGTCGGTCGCGACGGCGGCGGCCATGCCGGCCAGGCCATCCGGGCCGCTGCCACGGCGCTCCCGCATCAGCACCGTTTCCGCCTGGTCGCCGGCATGGTGGCCGAGCAGCAGGTCGACCAATCCGGCGGCCCGGCAGGCAGCGGACAAGGCAGCGTATCGGGCGGCCCGGGCGCGGGCGGCGATCCCCGGACCCGGCCGCAATCCGTCCAGGCGCAGGACCGTCGCCGCCATCCGGCGTGCCGCAAGCGTGGCGCGGACCCCCTCCGCCTCCGCCGACGAACCCGGCCGCAGCCCGTGGTCGACGATCAAGGCGACCGGGTCGCCCCAGTCCTGTGCCAGCAGCGCCAAGGCCAGGCTGTCGGCACCGCCGGATACCGCGACGGCCACCCGGCGCACGCCGCCCCACGGCCCCAGCCGGTCCATCGCGGCGGCGAACCACGCCGCGTCGGCAGGGTTCAGCGGCAGGCGGCGCGCTGGCGGGCGGTGGCTTCGGCTTCGCGGATCTCCGCGCGCGGCTGCGGGAACTCGGCCCGCAGCTTGCCGAGCGCATCGCAAGCCGACTGACGATCCCCCAACGCAACCAAGGCATTCGCCACGCCCAGCAGCGCGTCCGGGGCGCGTCCGCCGGTACGCGAGCGGTTGTAGGCGTCGTAGAAATCCGGCGCAGCCTGTTGGTAGTTGCGCTGGCCCATCTCGGCCTGGGCCAACAGGAATTGCGCGTCCGCGGTGCGCGGTCCCTTCTTGCCCAGGACTTCCCGGGCCGCCGCCTCGGCTGCGGGATAGTCGCGGCGCGCCAGGGCGGCATTGCCTTCCTGCATCGCCATCTCGGGCGTGCGCGGCGCCGGCCCGGGCGGAGGCCCGCCGCTGCCGGACCCCAGCGCGGATGGCGGCGGGCTGAGGCTGGGCGGTGCGCTGCGCGACCCACCACCACCGCCGTTCTGCATCGCGAAGCTCAGATCGGCGATCTGCTTGGAGAGTTCCTCCGACTGGCGCTGCTGCTGGTTGGTCAACTGGTCCACCTGGCCGCGCAAGGTGCGGACCTGGTCCTCCAGCGTGGACACCCGGTCCAGCAACTGCGCGGTTAACCCCGCGCTGTCCCCACCACCGGAGCGGTCCGGACGATACACCGGGGTCGGCGCGCCGCCCCGCTGCTGCATGGCCTGCATCTGCTGCCGCAAGTCCAGGATTTGGTTTTGCAGCGCGATCGCGTCGCGGCTGTCCATCTGGGCCAAAGCGGGGCCGCCCACCAGCACCATCCCCGCCAAAGCCAACCCGGCCACCCTCATCTCAGCACTCCGTGCCATCACGCGCCGGGTTCTACGTCCGCCGCCCCGGGGCCACAAACATCAAAAAGCCGGCAACCCCTGCGGATTGCCGGCTTTCCTCAGCCAAGAACGATCAGCGGACGGAGGTGATCGCGTTGCGGTTCTGCTGGTATGCGCTTTCGTCCGACCCCAACGCCGTCGGGCGGTCCTTGCCGTAGCTGATGGTGGTGATGCGCGAGGACGCGACGCCATGCGCCACCAGGTAGTCGCGGGCGGCATTGGCGCGGCGGGCGCCGAGCGCGATGTTGTATTCTTCCGTGCCACGCTCGTCGCAATTGCCGGCAAGCTGCACCGAGTCCTGCGGATAGCGGCCAAGCCATGCCGACTGACGGTCCAGTGTGCCGCGCGCATCGCCGCTGAGGCTCGACTCGTTCAGCGCGTAGAACACGCGGTCACCGACGTTGGCGACCAGATCCTCCTGGCTGCCCGGCACGGCGCCCGACGAGCCGGCCGTGACGGCGCCGTTGCCCGTGACGCCGGACGTGTCGGCCTTGTTGGCGCAGGCGGACAGCAGGGCAAGCGTGGCGAGAAGGGCCAAGGTCTTGGTGTTCATCAGTGTTCGTTCCTGGGTTGCATGGTGGTGAACGTGTCGGTGCGGGAACGGTCAAGCAGGTATTTCGTTCCGGTGACACGCCGACTACGGATGACCGGCCACGGCGTCAAGGGCGTCGCCGAACGCAATCATGCGAGCAGCGGCGACCAGGCCGGGTCGGACGCGTCGCCGGGCGTGGACACCGCACGCTCGTTGAACCCGGTGATGTCGATGGACACCAGACGCGAGGAATAGCCCGCCCCACGGCTGTCCCGCGCCGCGCTTTCGCGGAAGAACATCAGCACGCGGCCGTTGGGGCAGAAGGTCGGCCCTTCCACGTCGAAGCTTTCCGACAGGATGCGTTCGCCGGAGCCGTCCGGGTGCATGACGCCGATCGCGAAGGACGAGCCGAGCCGGGTGAACGCGATCAGGTCGCCGCGCGGGGACCAGACCGGCGTCGCGTAGCGGCCGCTGCCGAACGAGATGCGCTTCGCCCCGCCGCCGCCCGACCCCATGACGTATAGTTGCTGGTCTCCGCCGCGGTCGGAGTTGAACACGATCTGCGAGCCGTCCGGGCTGTAGCACGGGCTGGTGTCGATGGCGCCCGAATTGGTTAGCCGCGTGCTGCCACCGCCACCCAGCCCCACCGTGACAATGTCGGACCCGGAACCGCGCGTGACGGACATGATGACGTGGCTGCCGTCCGGGGCAAAACGCGGCGCGAAGGTGATGCCTTCGAACTCACCCAGCACGCGCTGCGCCCCGCTGCCCAGGTTGAAGGAATACACCCGCGGGCGGTTGTTGGCGTAGGACATGAAGACGATCTCGTCCCGGGTCGGATGGAAGCGCGGCGTCAGCACCAGCCAGGAACCGTCGGTCAGATAGCGGTTGTTCTCGCTGTCCTGGTCCATGATGGCCAGCCGCTTTACCCGGCGGTCGCGCGGGCCGGAGCCGGCCACGTAGACGACCCGCGTGTCGAAGTAGCCCTTCTCGCCCAACAACCGCTCGTAGATCACGTCGGCGATGATGTGCGCGACGCGGCGCCAGTTGCCGGCCGCGGTGGTGTAGGCGGTGCCCTGGATCTGCTGGCCGACCGGCACGTCCCACAGCCGGAACTCCACCCGGCCGGCGGTGGCGTTGCCGGTCACCAGCGCCTGTGCCCCGGTCGCCTTCCACGCGGCGAAATCCGGCGCGTCACCGGCCGCGGCCCCGCCGCCCACTGGTTTGAACAAGCCGGAGCGTTGCAGGTCGGCGCTGATCACGCCCGTGATCTGCGCGCCCAGATCGCCGCCCATGGCGGGAATGCCGATCGGGATCGGGTCGGTGCGGGCGCGGTCCACCGTGATGGCGGCGCTGGGCGCCCCGCCCTGCTGCTGCGCCCAAGCGGGCGCGGACAACAGGGTCGCGCTGCCGGCGAGCACGCCGCGACGGCCGAGGATGGGGGTGACGAGGCTCATGGCGTGATCTCCGCTCAGGGCTTGAAGATGAAGTCGAACTTGTGGGTTGCGCCCAGCATGCCTTGCGGCAGCGGCAGGGCCGAACATTGCGCCGCCAGCACCGCGCGGACGGCGCGCTCGGCAAAGGCGTGCAGCGGGCTGCCGAATGGCGCCGCCGGGTCGCCGGGCGCGATCTCCGCCTGCCGGGCGACACCCGTGGAGTCGGTGGTGACGATCAAGTGGACGGAAAACGTTTCTGCGTGCAGGGCGCCGGCGTCACGCGTCCAGCAATCGCGCACCTTTTCCCCGATCGCGCCGCGCTGCACCGCGGACAAGGAAGTGTTGTCGGTGCCGTGCACGCTGCCGCCCTGTTCCGGCGCGCCGGAACGCGGCGGGCTGTAGCGGGCGGTCGGCGCCTCCGTCTGCTGCCGCAGAGAGCGCAGCCGTTCCAGCGTGTTCAGCAGGCTGCGGCTGTCCGGCGCCGGGGTGCGGGTCGGGTTCGGCTGGCTGCTTTGGCTGGGCGGCGTGGGCGTCGGCGGCGGGGGCGCGGGAGGTGGCGGCACCGGCAAGGGCGGCGTCGGCAGCGGCGGCGACGGGGCGGGCGGCGGCGGGGTTGGCGGCGCAGGCGGTGGCGGCGGCGCCGGGGTGGGCGTCGGTTCCGGCGTGGGGGGCGGCGTCGGGGTCGGCGGCGGCGGCACCGGCGTGGGGGGCGGCGGCGTGGGAGGAGGGGGTGGCGGAGGCGGCGGGGGTGGTGGCGGCGGTGGGGGCGGCGGTTGCGGCGGCGTGGGCTGCGGCGGTTCCGGCGTGGGCGGCTCCGGCGACGCGACCGGGGCCTGGGTGGCGGCCGGCACCGGCGCGGACACGGTGGACCGGCGGGCTTCCTGCTTCGGCCCTTCCACGTCCACGTCGAAGCTCGCCTGTTCCGGCATCTTTTCCACCGGCTTGTCCGGCACGGCAAAAAACAGCACCACGCCAACCACAAGGTGGAAGACGAAGGAGATCGCGGCGCCGCGTTCGAGGCGGTCGTCCTTCATGCCGGCCAGCCCGCTCCGCTCAGCGTCGGCGCGGCCCGGGCAGCGTCGCCGGCGGCAGTGCCGGCACTGCCACCGCGGGCGGCAACGGCGCCACGGACGGCGCGGTGACGGCCGGCCCGGCGCTGCTGCCAGGGGCGCCATCCGTCTGCTCCACCAGCAAGGACACCTTGTTGAAGCCACCCTGCCGGATGGTGACCATCACCTCGATCATCCGGCCGTACGGCACGTTCTTGTCCCCGCGCACGAAGATGCGTCGGTCGGCATTGGCCTGGGCCGCGGTCTGCAGGCGGGCCACCACGTCGCCCAGCTCCATGCCGTCATTGCCCAGATAGACCTTGCCATCCGCCGCCACACTGACGGTGATCGGATCCTTTTCCGGCGTGATCGGCGACGCGCTGGCCTTGGGCAGGTCCACATTCACGCTGGAACTCAGCAGCGGCGCCGTGATCATGAAGATCACCAGCAGCACCAGCATCACGTCCACCAGCGGCGTGACGTTGATCTCCGCCATCGGGCGGTAGCGGCCACCGGGCTTGTTGCCGAGCTGCATCGCCATGGCTCAGGCCCGCTCCTCGGATTGGCGCGACAGGATGGCGCCGAACTCGGTGCCGAACCCTTCCATGCGGGCGGCGAAGCGGGCCAGGTCGGTGCTGATCTTGTTGTACGCCAGCACCGCCGGAATGGCGGCGACCAGGCCGATCGCGGTGGCGAACAGCGCTTCCGCGATGCCGGGCGCCACCACCGCCAGGCTGGTGTTCTTGCTGGCGGCGATGGCGGAGAAGGAGTGCATGATGCCCCACACCGTGCCGAACAGCCCCACGAACGGGGCGGTGGCGCCGACGGATGCGAGGAACACCATCCAGCGCTCCATCCGCTCCATCTCGCGGCCGACGGTCACCGTCATGGCGCGGTCCACCCGGTCCCGCACGCCGCCGCGCACCATGTCCGCGCCGGCCACGCGGGAGGAGCGCCGCCATTCACCCATCGCAGCGCCGAACACGGCGGCGATCGGGTGGGCGGGCTTGGCGCCCTCCTGGTCATACAGCTCGTCCAGGCTGCCGCCGGACCAGAACCGGTCCTCGAACACATTGGCCTGGCGATTGGCGCGGCGAATGGAGGCGACCTTCTCGAAGATGATCGCCCAAACCCAGATGCTGGCCAGCAGCAGCAGCACCATGACGATCTTCACGACGATGTCGGCCTGCAGGAACAGCGTCAGGATCGACAGGTCACCCCCTGGAGGAACCACCGCCGCTGCCGCATTCGTCGTGTCACCCACTCCGCATCTCCTCAAACGCCGCACGCCAGCGGGCCGGTATCCGCGAGGGCCGGCCGTCCGCCCCCCGCACGCACGCCAGTTGCACATCCAACCGCGCCACCGCCCGCTCCCCCACCGCGAAATCCTGCCGCAACGCAGCCGTGGCGGCGCCGAGTTCGGTGGGCTCGGTGGCGACGGTGACCAGGTCATCGAGCCGCGCGGGGCGCAAATAATCCATTTTAATGCGGCGCACCACGAAGATCAGCCCTTCGTTACGCACCAATGCGTCGTGCGGCACGCCAAGCTCGCGCAACAGCTCCGTGCGCGCCCGTTCGGCGAAGGCCAGGTAACGCGCGTGGTAGACCACGCCGCCGGCATCCGTGTCCTCGTAATACACGCGGATCGCCAGGCGATGCGGCGTCACTGGTCGGGGCCCAGCAGGTCCAGCAAGGGCGCGGCCGCCACCGGCGCGGCGAGGCCGAGGTGGCGCCAGCCCGGCTCCCCCAGCATGCGGCCGCGACTGGTGCGCAGGACCAGCCCTTCCTGGATCAGGAACGGCTCGATCACGTCTTCCAGCGTGTCGCGCGCCTCGTTCAACGCCGCGGCCAGGGTTTCCACGCCGACCGGGCCGCCATGGTGGTGCTCCGCGATGCGGCGGAGATAGCGGCGGTCCATCGCGTCCAGGCCGAGGCGGTCCACCTCCAGCCGGGTCAGCGCGGCGTCGGCTTCGGCCCGGTCCACCGGGCTTTGCCCGGCGACGGACGCGAAATCCCGCACGCGGCGCAGCAGGCGGCCGGCGATGCGGGGCGTGCCGCGGGATCGCCGGGCGATCTCCGCCGCACCCGCCTGCGTGACGTCGACACCCAGCTTCTCGGCGCCGCGCGACACGATCAGCTCCAGTTCCGCCGGGGTGTAGAGCACCAGGCGCAGCGGGATGCCGAAGCGGTCGCGCAGCGGCGTCGCCAGCAGCCCGGCGCGGGTGGTGGCGCCGACCAGGGTGAAAGGCGCCAGGTCGATCCGCACCGAGCGGGCGGCCGGCCCTTCGCCGATGATGAGGTCGAGTTGGAAGTCCTCCATTGCCGGATACAGCACTTCCTCAATGGCCGGCTGCAGGCGGTGGATCTCGTCGATGAACAGCACGTCGCGCGGCTGCAGGTTGGTCAGGATGGCGGCCAGGTCGCCAGCCCGTTGGATCACTGGGCCGGAGGTGGCACGGAACCCCACGCCCAGCTCGCGGGCGACGATCTGCGCCAGCGTGGTCTTGCCCAGCCCGGGCGGCCCATGCAGCAACACGTGGTCCATCGCTTCCGCCCTGCCCTTGGCGGCATGGATGAAGACCCGCAGATTCTCACGGCTGGCCTTCTGCCCGATGAACTCGGCGAGCACCTGCGGCCGCAGCGACGCCTCGGCGGCATCCTCCACCGCCCGCGCCGGGGACACCGGACGGTCACTCACGCGCCACGCCCGCCAGAAAACCCTCTGCTGTTTGGGATGGCGTCCGGCAAATCTCCCTCTCCCGCTGGCGGGAGAGGGTCGGGGTGAGGGTGGCGTCGCCCGCCTGAATACACGCCCCTGCAACCACTCGGTCGGGCCGGCCACCCTCACCCTGCCCTCTCCCGCCAGCGGGAGAGGGTTTCCAGCGGGCTAGTAATCGCCCCGGTTGGGGGGGAAGGGAGTGGAACGCCCGGTGCGTCACCGCGCCAACTCCTTTAAACTGTCGCGGATCACCAGGTCCAGCTTGGCGCCCTCCCCCAGCCGCTCGCGCACCCGGGTGACCACGGGGTGCGCTTCAAGGCGGCGGTAGCCGAGATTGGCGAGGGCGGACAACGCGTCCGCTTCCACGCCGGTCGCGGGCGCGATGCCTGGCAGAACGACGCCGACGGGCATGGCCCCAGCCCTGGCTGCCAGCTCGGACAGCAGCCGGGCGGCCAGCTTGGCGCCCACGCCGGGCGCCCGGGTCAGGCTGGCGCGGTCGCCGGCGGCAATGGCGGCGACCAGGTCGCGCGGGGACAGGGCGGACAGCACGCCCAGCGCCACCTTCGCGCCGACCCCCTGCACCGTGGTCAGCAGGCGGAACCAATCCCGCTCCGCCGGGTCGGCGAAGCCATACAAGGTGATGGCATCCTCCCGCACCTGCGTCTCCACCAGCACCCGCGCCACCGCCGGCGGCACCGGCAGGGCGGACAGCGTGCGGGTAGAGGCGTGCACGAGGTAGCCGACGCCGCCCACGTCGATCACGCACCGCCCCTCCTCCACGCCGCCCAGCGTCCCCGTGAGCTGCGCGATCATGCGGTCGTGCCAGACTCCCTCTCCCGCTGGCGGGAGAGGGTTTGATGGTGGCTTGGCCGCGTCACGCCATCACCCGCCCACCGGCGACGCGGAGGCGGCTGGCGCGGTGGTGGGCGTGGCAGATCGCCACGGCCAGCGCGTCGGCGGCGTCGGCGCGGCGCAGGATGGCGCCGGGCAGCAGCCGGCGGACCATCATCTCCACCTGGTCCTTGCTGGCGGCCCCCGTGCCGACCACGGACTGCTTCACCGTCATGGCGCCGTATTCCAGCACCGGGATGCCGACCAGGGCAGGCGCGAGCAGGGCCACGCCGCGGGCATAACCCAGCTTCAGCGTCGCCGTGCCGTTGCGGTTGACGTAGGTTTCCTCCACCGCCGCCTCATGCGGGCGGTGCTCGGCGAAAAGCGCGGTCAGCGCATCATGAATCGACTTCAGGCGAAGGGGCACGCTGGCGTCGCTGTCGGTTGCGACCACGCCGTCCGCGACGTGGCACAGGCGATTGCCGTCCACCGCGATCACGCCCCATCCGGTAAAGCGCAGGCCGGGGTCGATGCCCATCAGGCGGACCATCAGGCCGCCAAGCGCTCCATCACATCGTCCGGGATTTCGGCGTTGGAGGTGACGGTCTGCACGTCGTCATTGTCTTCCAGCGCGTCCAGTAGCTTCACCAGCGCCGCCGCACGTTCCGGGTCGTCCACCGTCACCGTCACGTTGGGCCGCCAATCCAGCTTGGCACTGTCCGGTGGGCCGAACCGGGCCTCCAGCGCGTCGCGCACGGCGAACAGATCCTCCGTGGCGCAGGTGACCTCGTGGCCGTCCGGATCGCTGTCCACGTCCTCCGCCCCGGCGTCGATGGCGCCCTCCATCATGGCGTCCGCGCTGGCGGCCTTGGCGGCATAGGCGATGGCGCCGACCCGGGCGAACTGGAATGCCACCGAATTGCTTTCGCCCATGGTGCCGCCGTTCTTGTTGAAGGCGGTGCGCAAATCCGACGCGGTGCGGTTGCGGTTGTCCGTCAGCGCCTCGACGATCACGGCGACACCGCCCGGGCCGTAGCCTTCGTAGCGCACCTCCACATAATCCTCGCCGGCGCCGGCATCCGTCGCCTTGCGGACGGCGCGGTCGATCGTGTCCTTGGGCATGTTCATCACCCGGGCGGCCGCGACGGCGGCGCGCAACCGGGGATTGGCCGCCGGGTCGGGCAAGCCCTGCTTGGCGGAAACGGTGATCTCGCGGATGACCTTGGCGAACTGGCGCGCCTTGCGGGCGTCCTGCGCGCCCTTGCGGTGCATGATGTTCTTGGAATGGGAATGGCCGGCCATGGCCTGGTGTCTCGTGATGCTGTTGCCTGAGTCACCCGTCTATCAGCCCAGGCGGCCCGCCGCCAAGCTCAGGCCAGTTCGCGCGTCCGGACCGGCGCCCGCCATTGCTCCGTCGGCACCAGGCAGGGCGGCAAAGGAGGCGGCTGCGGCGCCGGATCGTGGCGCGGGTCGCGGTCGTCGCCGCCGCCGCGGTTGCGGCGGGCGAGCCATACCTCCCGCAACAACACGATCGCCGTCACGGCGAAGCTGAGAACCAGGGAGCACGTCACCTGCACTGCTGGGCTCATCCCCCGACCTCCTATCGGCTCGGACTAGAGTGGCATCGCCTGCGCGAGACGTCCGCCAGTTCGCACGGGTTCGGCGCGCAATGCCAGCCCCGTCGCGTCGTCGGTTTCGACGAACAGGCCGCAGATCGTGGCCGGACCTTCAGCCGGCGCCAAACGTTCGCCCGGCATCTTGCGGAAAAAGCGGGCGGCAGCCCCCTCCTTCGCCATGCCGATCACACTGTCGTAATCACCGCACATGCCGGCATCCGACTGGAACGCCGTGCCGCGGGCCAGCACCTGGTGGTCGGCGGTCGGCACATGAGTGTGGGTGCCCACCACCAATGACACCTGGCCGTCGAAGCTGTGGGCGAAGCCGAGCTTCTCGCTGGTGGCTTCGGCGTGGAAATCCACCACGATGGCGTGCACGGAGCTGCCGAGGCGGTAGCGCGCCAGGATGTCGGCGGTGCCGCGGAACGGACAGTCCAGCGGGTCCATGAACAGCCGGCCCATCGCGTTCATCACCAGGGCGCGGCGCCCGCCCGGCACGTCCACCACCACGGCGCCGGCGCCCGGCGTGCCCGGCGGGAAGTTCAGCGGCCGCAGCAGCTTCGGTTGTTGCGCGATGAAGGGGATGATCTCCTTGCGGTCCCAGGCATGGTTGCCCAGCGTGATCACGTCCGCCCCGGCCGCGAACAGGGTGTTGGCCATGTCGGGGGCCAGGCCGAAGCCGTGGCTGGCGTTTTCCGCGTTGACCACGGCCAGGTCGATGCGAAGGCGTTGGCGCAGGCCGGGCAGCGCCGCGGCGGCGCCTTCGCGCCCGGCCCGGCCGACAGTGTCGCCGAGGAAAAGGATGCGCATCGGCAAAGCCTGGCAGGACTCCCGCGGGGTGGGAAGGCCCGGCTGCCCCGCTCAGACGGTGATCAGTTCGCGTTCCGTGGCGATGGCTTGCAGGCGCATGTCGGTCGGACCGGCCGGCAGCTCAGGAAGCTCCTGCGCCGCATAAGCGCAGCCGACCGTGCGGATGCCCGGCCGCGTGGCGATCGTGCGGTCGTAATAGCCGCCGCCATAGCCGAGTCGGTGTCCGCTGCGATCGAAGGCCAGCATCGGCACCAGCAGCAGATCCGGCGTGACGGACGGGCCAGTCGAGGTCATGGTGCCGAAGCGCTCCCGCCCCAGCGCGTCATCGACGCCCCAGCGGCTGAAAGCGAGCGGGGTGCCGAGCGGCGGCGTGCGCGGCAGAGCCACCACATGCCCGCGGTCCCGCAGCAGGCGAAGCAGCGGCACCATGTCGATTTCACGCCCCATGGGCCAGAAGCCGGCCACCACCATGCCGGGGTGGATCAGCCGCGCCGCCAGGATGCGCTCGCCGACTACATGGCCCAGCGCCGGGTCGCAGGCACTCAGCGCGTTTCGGGCAGTGGTGCGGGCGGCACGCTTGCGTTGGTCGAGAAGTGCGGAGCCGCCAAAGCCGTTGGAATTTGTCATCCTCCCGAGCCTGCTTGCGCAGGTGGGCACCAGGTACCGTGACCAGGATCACGACAGCGCCAGTTCCCGAGGAGAATGCTTATCGGCCCGAGGGATGAACGACCTGACGAACCCAGCAGCCCCGCAACCCCTATCTAAGGCTGTTCGATGTTCGCCGCAATGTCCTCGGCCTTGCGCGCCAGCTTGGCGATGCGGTTCCTGGTGCGGGCGTCCGGGCGCTCGGCCGCGGCCTCAACCGTTGCGGCCGGTGCGGGCGCGGCGGCCGACGGCTCACGCAGGCTGTTCAGCTCGATGGCGGTGTCGTGCAACTCGTCGGCCATCAGCAGCGCCGCCAGCAGCAACAGCCGGCTTTCCCCGCTTTGCCCGCCCAGCGCCTTGATGTTGTCGATGCGTTGCTCAACCTGGCGGGCCATCTCCTGCAGATGCGCTTCCTGCCCGTCCTCGCAGCCGACATTGTAGGCGTAGCCGTTGACCTTGACGGTAAGCTGCGCCATCGGCTCAGGCCTCCTCCACCAGGGCGTGCTGGAGCTGGCCGATCAACCGGTCCAGCCGGGACGCGACCAACGCGGTGTTCGCCGCCGCCGGAGTCGGCGCCGCCGGGCGTGCGCCGTGCCGCGCGATGCGGTCCAGCGCCGCCTCCAGCCGGGATAGCGCGTCTGCCTCAGTCGCGTCCGCGTCGGCCATCCATTCCGTCCCCGAAGCCTCGTGTCGTTTGACCATGAAGCGCCAGCCCGCTTGAAGGTCAAGCATGAAGCGTCCTCCTGCCGTGGTGGTGCACGGGCTGCCCGACCTGCGGGCAGCGACGGCGCCGGCGCTGCCCGTCACCCTGCTGTCGGGCGCGGGTGCCGCGACCTATGCCGGCTGCGGCTGGTGGCGCGCGCTGATGGCGCTGGGGGCCGGCGGCAACCCGGACATCCTGGATTGCGGCGACGCCCCCGGCCGAGCGATGGAGGCCTTGGGCGTCGGCTGCCGCCTGCTGGTGCTGGACCCGGCGGTGCCGGCCTGGGACCTGATCGCCGCGCGCGCCGCGGCGGTCGGCGCGGTGCTGCTCGACACTCGGCCGCCGGCGCTGGACCTTGGCGACCCTCGCGCGGTTCGCCGCCTGCGCGCCTGGTTGGACGGTGACACCGCGGGCACGGTCGGCTAAGCCCGCGCCATGGCAGCGCCGTGCCGCTTATACCTCATCACCCCGCCCGTGCTCGCCCCCGCGTCGTTCCGCGACACCCTCGCGGCTGCCTTGGACGCCGGCGACGTGGCGGTCGTGCAGCTTCGCTTGAAGGATTGGGTGCAGGACGATCTGCGCCGGGCGATCGACGTGCTGCGGCCGGTGGCGCAGGCGCGCGGCGTGGCGTTCCTGTTGAACGACCGGCCGGATTTGGCGGTGGCAAGCGGCTGCGACGGCGCGCATGTGGGGCAGGACGACACGCCGGTGGCGCAGGCGCGCGCCATGCTGGGCGATCTGTCGCTTGGCGTGACCTGCCACGCCAGCCGCGACCTGGCCATGACCGCGGGCGAGGCCGGCGCCGATTATGTGGCGTTCGGCGCCTTCTACCCCTCCAGCACGAAGGCGCCGCCGACGGTGGCGGAACCGGACATCCTGACATGGTGGTCCGAGTTGATGGAGCTGCCCTGCGTCGCCATCGGCGGGATCACGCCGGAAAATTGCGGCCCGCTGGTGGAAGCCGGAGCGGATTTCCTCGCCGTTTCGGCATCCGTGTGGTCGCACCCCGAGGGGCCGGCCGCGGCGGTGCGCGCCTTCAACGCGCGCCTGGGCGGATAGGCGGGGCCGCCGCTTTCCGGGCAACCGAAGATGTGCCAATGAGGCCGTCTTCAAAGGAAATCGGCCGGTCGCGCGCGCGCGCGACGGCCCTGCGGTGGGTGAGGGAAATGAGCGACAGCAAGATGACGGCGCAGATGTCCGCCAAGCCGGGCTTCATCGCCGCCCTGGACCAGAGCGGCGGGTCCACCCCGAAGGCGCTCAAGGATTACGGCATCCCGGAAGACGCCTATAGCGGCGACGCCGAGATGTTCAAGCTGATGCACGAGATGCGCGTCCGCATCATCTCCGCCCCGGCCTTCACCGGGGAAAAGGTGATCGGCGTCATCCTGTTCGAGCGCACCATGGACGGCGAGGCGCATGGCAAGCCGGTGCCGGAGTTCCTGTGGAAGGAGCGCGGCATCGTGCCGTTCCTGAAGGTCGACAAGGGGCTGGAAACCGAGTCGGACGGCGTCAGCCTGATGAAACCGATCCCCGGGCTGGACGCGCTGCTGGAGCGCGCGGGAAAGCTGGGCGTGTACGGCACCAAGATGCGGTCGGTCATCAACCTGCCGTCCGAGTCGGGCATCAACGCCATCGTGGCGCAGCAATTCGAGGTTGCGGCGCAGATTTCCGCCCACGGCCTGATCCCGATCATCGAGCCGGAAGTCTCGATCAAGAGCCCGGACAAGAAGGGTGCTGAAGCCCTGCTGTTCACCGCCATCAAGCGCCAGTTGGACGCGGCGTCCAGCGGGCCGAAGGTTATGCTCAAGCTCACCATCCCGGAGGTACCGGACCTGTATGCCGAACTGGTGGAGCATCCGCGGGTGGAACGCGTCGTTGCCCTGTCGGGCGGCTATACGCGCGATGACGCGTGCCGGCGCTTGACAGCCAGCCACGGCATCATCGCGAGCTTCTCACGGGCCCTGGTCGAAGGGTTGTCGAAGTCGATGAGCGACGCCGATTTCGACGCGAAGCTAGGTAGGGCGATCGAAGAGATCTACCAGGCTTCCACCGTTAAGGCGTAGCCAGCACGCTTCTCCCTCTCCCTTTGGGAGAGGGTCGGCGTGAGGGCCAGCGGTGCTACATCAACGCTGGCACTTGTCGGTTGAACCCTCACCTTGCCCTCTCCCAAAGGGAGAGGGTTCTCGTCGTGCGCGCCTCAGCGGCCGTTCGAGCGGGTGCCGCTAATCGGGTTAAAATTACCGCCGGATGGCGGCTCATGGCCGGGCGTGCCGGGCTGGATTTCACCGCAGGCGGCAAGTGCGAGAAGGCCGAAGGCGAGGAGGATTCGGGTCATGTCGCCCGAACGCCTGGTCGCCTCGCCCGTTCCTAGCCCAAGGCGCGGGCACGCTCCCGCAACACGAACTTCTGCATCTTCCCCGTCGAGGTCTTGGGCAGTGGGCCGAACACCACGGTGCGCGGGGCCATGTAGTGCGCCATGTGGCCGCGGCAGAACGCGATGATGTCGGCCTCGCTGGCCGCGACGTCGGGTTTCAGGGTTACGAAGGCACAGGGCGTCTCACCCCATTTGGCGTCCGGGCGCGCCACCACCGCCGCTTCCAGCACCGCGGGATGGCGATACAGCACGCTTTCGATCTCGATGGTGGAAATGTTCTCGCCGCCGCTGATGATGATGTCCTTGGCGCGGTCGCGGATTTCCGCGTAGCCGTCCGGGTGCCACACACCCAGATCGCCGGTGTGGAACCAGCCGCCGGCAAACGCCGCCGCCGTGGCAGCCTCATCCTTGTAGTAGCCCTTCATGATCACGTTGCCGCGCATCATCAGCTCCCCCATGGTCGCCCCGTCCTGCGCTACCGGCGCCAGGGTGGCGGGGTCGGCGACCAGCAGGCTTTCCTGCACCACGTAGGGCACGCCCTGTCGGGCCTTCAGCCTGGCCCGTTCGGCGCCCGGCAAGGCGTCCCACTCCGGATGCCATTCGCACACGGTGTTGGGGCCGTAGCATTCGGTCAGGCCGTAGACGTGGGTCACATCGAAGTTCAGCCGCTCCATCCCCTCGATGATGGCGGCCGGCGGGGACGCCCCCGCGGTCATGATGCGGACCGGGCGCGGACGGGGCTGCACGCCCGGCGCGTTGAGCAGCATGCCCATGACGATCGGCGCACAGCAAAGATGGGTGATGGCCTCGGCGTCCAGCGCCTGGAGGATAGCGGGCGCTTCCACCCGGCGCAGGCAGACATGGACCCCGGCCTGCGCGGTGATCGCCCAAGGGAAGCACCAGCCGTTGCAGTGGAACATCGGCAGCGTCCACAGGTAGACCGGGTGGTGCGGCATCGCCCAGGTCAGCACGTTGCCGAGCGCGTTCAGGTAGGCGCCGCGATGATGGGTGACGACGCCCTTGGGCCGCCCCGTGGTGCCGGAGGTGTAGCTGAGGGCGATCGCATCCCACTCGTCCTGTGGCAGTGCGATGGGGAAATCCGGGTCGCCGCCGGCCAGGAAGGCTTCGTACTCGACCTCCCCCAACGACTCGCCGGAGGATGCCAGGGGATCGTCGATGTCGACCACGAACGGCCGGGCTTCGGCGGGAAGGAGTTCCAGCGCCGCGGCTATGGTGGGTGCGAACTCACGGTCGGTGAGCAGTACGCGGGCGCCGCCATGGCCGAGGATGAAAGCAATCGTATCCGCGTCCAGCCGGACGTTGAGCGCGTTGAGCACGGCGCCCAGCATCGGCACGGCGAAATGCGCTTCCAGCATGGGCGGCGTGTTGGGCGCCATGACGGCGACGACGTCCCCGCGCCCGACGCCCTGCCGGCTGAGCGCCGAGGCCAGACGGCGGCAGCGTTCCGCCGTTTGCCGCCATGTGGTCCGATGTGCGCCGTGGACGACGGCCAGCCGCCCGGGGTGCACCGCGGCGGCGCGTGCGAGGAAGGAGACGGGGGAAAGCGGAACGTGGTTGGCGGCGGTCTTCGCCAGGTCGAATCCACTCACGTCCGAAAACTACCTTCGCGCTCGAGGGTGAAGCCAGTCGCCATCAAGCTGCCAGCTTGACCACGCGTTCGAGCTGTTCCAGCACGCCCGCAAAGGTGCTGCGGATCGTCACTTCCACGTCGAACGGATTGTTGTCCGCAGCCGCAATCTTCGGGTCGGTCGCGATGACGGAGCGAAAGGCCGCGATCGCCTTTTCCAGCTTGGGCGCCGCCGATTTCAACCGCTCGCCGCTGCCGTCACCAGCCTCCGTCAAGGCCGCCATCAGCGGAACGCGCGTGTTGCGCGTCAGCGCGTTCAGCCCGAACTCCGAAATCTTGTCCAGTTCGGGGTCCATCTCCTGACGCAGGGCTGCCTGGAGTGCCCCGATCTGGCCATCCACCGTTTCGGTTGCCGTCCGGAAGGCTTGCGTGGCGGCCTTCCACAAATCGGACGCATCGAGCCCGAGAGCGGTCGGGCTCAGATCCACGTCCTCGTCATCGTCGCCCCCGGCCTGCGTCATTGCAACGCCAAGGATGCGCTGCACCCACTCATTCTGCTGTTGGCTCGCCATCAACTCGGTTCCTACGGTCAGGCCAGATCGGCCGGGGACAGCGAGACCTCTCCGCCGAAGCGGTTGTCCAGTTCAGCGTCGTCTGGGAACTGTTCCATGCAAAGGTCGGTCAAGGCATCCAACTGGGCCAGCCAGGCATCGGTGACCGTGAGCGTTCCCGTGGTCAGGATCGTGTTCAGCGTGTCGAAGAACGTGTTCAACCGCTCGGCCTGGCCGAATGCGCTGGCGAGCGCTGCCTTTTCCGGGCCTTTCGGCATGTCCTTGATGATCTTCTCGCAAAGCTTCTTGATCGGCTTCGGAATATCCTCACGGGTGGACCGCAAATCCTTGTCCGGCTCTTGCTTGGAAATCTTGGACTTGACGTAGTTCCCACCGTGTCGAACGGTCCTGCCGGCATTGCTCAACTTCAATGCGGCCTTGGCCTGCAACCCGGCAGGGGCCGGTGGATCGGGCGGTGCGGTGGGGTCGGTGTTGATGTTGCCGCCGCCGGTCCCGGGTGCCCCCTCGGTCTCCATCTTGATGTAAAGCAGCTTGTCGCCGCTTGTGCCGGTGACCTGCTGGTAGAGAACCGTGTTCATGCCAAACGGCAGCATTCCGGTCACGTCGGGCGGATTCTGGCCTAGGGCGTTCGTCCCGTTGTAGAAATCGATGCCGCGTGCGCTTTGCCCGTTTTGGGTTTGCTGCTCCTTCAAGTGGGACGAGGCCCGCGGGTAGGTGATCGGGCACCGGTCCAGGTAAGCCCTGACCTCCTGGCCGTTCGGGATGGTCAGCGCTCCCTTGGCATAGGCGCCGTTCTTTTCCTGCGCCTTGGACTTCATGGCCCAAACCAGGTCGGTCGCATCCGCCGCAGAAACGTTCGCCGGGACCGGATTGCCGGCAACCAGGCTGTCATACGCGTCCAAACCACGGGCCACCTTCTGGGCCAGCGCGTCCGTCACCCGCCTGGCCTGCGCCGGGTCCAGGTCCTCGTAGCCCGGGATGTCCGTCCAGAACACCGGCACGCTCCGGGCGCCGACCTGGGTGGTCACGGGCGTGTTCTTGGCTTCCTGCCGGTAGGTGTCGATCAGGTCCCGCAGATCGGGCAGGATCGCGTCGCGAATTTGCGTGCCGATCATCCGCGCGTCCTGCGGGAACATCGTCCGCGCCTGCGTCACGCTCTGGTTCATCTCGTTGTAGTCCGCCCGCGCATCCGCAGCGCTGGGGCCGTGCAACGCCTCGATCCGCGTCACCCACTTTCCCAACTCGACCATTCCGGCATTCATGCCGGCCAGGACCTTGGCCCAATCCTTGTCATCCAGCTTGACGCCGAATTGCTGCTTGAAGAACTTGATCTTCTCTTTGCGTGCCTTGTCCACCTTCTCGGCTTCGACTTTGCGGGCCTTGTAGGCACGATATTGTTTTTTGACTCCGCTCAAGCAAGCGTCCTCCGGTTGTCGATCAGCGGGCGGTCGGTCACCGCATTATCGTTGGGCAACTCAAACATCGCAAGTTCGGCCGACGCCGACGATGCCGTGCATCAGAAGCCGAACATGTGGTCCAGCGAGAACCCGCCGCGGTCATCCATCAGCCCATGGTAGCCGAACAGCCGGCACGTACGGTCGTCCACCATCACGTACCCGCCCGCACCCGCCTCGCGCAGCAGGGACTCACCGAACACCTCATCGGGCCACACCATGGCCGAACCGGAGCACGCGATGGCCAGGGAGCGTTCCGCCAGTGCCGCGCCATCGGCGTTGTGCAGGGTGAGCCGGGTTGTGGAGCTCGGATGCCATTGGGCGGAAGCCGGGTAGATCAAGTGGGCGAAGGAGCGGCGACGCCCCTCCCCCAGCCGCAGGAACAGCCGCGTGCTCAGGCCCGGCGGCGGCCCATTGTAGGATTGCGGTTCACCCTTGAACGTCATCAGCGTGTTGAAGATGTGGGCGCCGAAGCTGGTTTCCGCCGCATGGCCACTGTGGCGATCCTCGTAGCGCGCCAGGCAATGCAGCCAGCCATCCGCGCCGCCGCCGTCGCGGAAATCGTATACCAGTTCGGCGTGGCCGGCCTCCGCCCCCAGCTCCGCCAAGTCCAGCGCCAGGTCGTGCTTGCGCGGCAGGCAGCCGAGGAAGCGCTCGGCGACCAGGCGGCCATCGGCGGCGAACACGTCGATGCGGATCGGCAGGTCGGCCTGCGCTTCCGCCATCGGCGTCGGCTGCACCACGGTGGAGAACCGCTCCGGCGGCAGGACGGGGAACGGCAACAGAAAGCCGCGGCCGAGCAGGTTGTACAAGGCGGGAATGCCCGGGTCCGGCCGAAGGTCGGCCCGCTCCACATTGACATGGGCGATGCGGGTGCGGCCGTTCTGCACGACCTCGTATCGCGGGCGCACCACGTGCCGGCCGGAGCGGAACTCCACCTGCGCCGGCCATTGCAGGCCCGGCAGCAGCGCCGCCACGTCCAGCGCCACCGTGGCGAACGGCGCCACCGCTCGGTCCAGCGCCACCGGCTGCTCCGCCCCCATGCGGTCCAACGATAGGGTGCCGGCGGGGATCGGCGCGGCGTGGCTGTTCTGCACCCACAGCACCACCCGCTCGCCGTCGCGCGGTGCGGGCAGCCCGGCATAGCGGTCGGACGGCCAGGCATTGGCGTCGTGCGTGCAGGACAGGCTCGGCTCCGCGTCCTGGCCATAGGTATCCAGCGCGTATTTCACCACGTCGTGCCCGGCCACGCCGATCGCGTGGATGAACAACTGGCCGCAAAACGCCGGTAGGCCGAAGCGCGCCCGCACGGCGGCGCTGTCGATCGCCACGCCGCCCACGCCCTGCGGCAAGGGCTGCTCCCATTCGGCCAGCACGGCGCCCGCCGCGTCGAACAGCCGCAGCCACAGCCGGACGGCGGTTGCGCCGTAGCCGGCCCAGTAATTCGCCGTCACCAGCCGGGTGGACAGCCCGTCCGCGTCACGGAAGAACGCGTAGTTCGTCGCGAAATTCAGCGTGTCCAGGTATTTGCGCGGGTTGGTCAGCATGGCGGCCGGCAGCCGCGCCTCGTCCAGGGTGAGCACCGCCATGCCGGGCGGCGTCAGCGTCTTCAAGCGGTCGCGCGCCCGGGCGGCGTCGAAGCTGGCCACCAGCAGCGTGCCGGCGCGGGACTGGCGCAGGTCCGTGATGGGCTGCGCGGCGCGCCCGGCCCGCATTTGGCCGATCTGCTCCGAATCATGCACGAACAACTCGGCCGGCGCCGGCATGTCCGGGTGCAGGGCGAACAGCGCGTCGGCCACGCCGTCCGGGTCGTACACCGCGAGCGGCCCGCGCAGCCCCGCCGCCATCCGCGCGATCGCCTCGGCCGCCAGCGGGTGGGCAAAGGCCTTATACAGCACGTTGCCGCCTTGCCGCGCGTCGAAGGTCCGGATGTCGAGCATGATGGTCAGAATCCCAAGCGTTGCCGCAGGATATCGGCCGCCGCCTGCGTGTCGTCCAGCGGCGATGCGTCCCACTGGTCCAAACGGCCGCGGAAGGAGCGCACGCGGCCTTCCTGCCGCAGCCCCTGGAGGAACGCGCCGATGCGCCGCGAGCCGCCGGGCAGCTCGGCCACCATCACCGGGGCGGCCGTGGCCACCGCTTCCGACACCATGGACACGCTGTCCGCCGTCACCACGATGGCGTCGGCACAGGCCAGCAGGCCGAAATACGGGTTCTCGCCCTGCCCGTCCCACACCAGGGCGCCGAGCGGCCCCAGCGCGTCGCGCAGCACACGCTGCACCGCGGCGGGTGTGCGGCGGGATGGGGTGACGGCGAGGCCGACCCGGTCACGTGTCATCATTTCCACCAGGTCACGGGCCAGGACGGCGGCTTCCGCAGCTTCCAGGCGGAACCGGCCGTTGCTGCCGCCGACCAGCACGGCCACCAGCGGCCGCGGCAGATGCGCCAGGCGGCCGGCCCAGGCGGCACGCGCCTCCGCCAGCCGGGCCGGCGTGGCGCGGTGCAGGGCGGTGCGGGTGACGACCACGTTCGGGCCGGTGATCCCGTCATGCCGGTTGACGACCACCTGGTCGAACTTGCGGATGTCCATCCTGGGATGCTGGATCTGCACCGCCAAGCGGCCACGCCGCCGCAAAGCCGCCAGCACGGGCGCCGCCTTGCCGCCGCAGCCGATGGCGAGCGGCTCGGGCGGAAGCGCCAGCCGCACGGCCCGCAAGGGCGACGGCCACAGCCGGCCCGGCATCCACCACCAGGGCAGGCGCGGCTGCAATGCCACCACCCGCGGCTGCAACCCGGCCGCCTCCGCCAGGCCGAGTGCCTGGGACCGCATGCCGGCGAAATCCTCCGCCAAGATGACGCTTTCCACGCCCGGCTTCTGGTCCGCGCCCTCGCCGCCCGTCAAGGGCGGAGGCATCGGCCCGGCACGGCGACGAACTCCTCCACCGGGCGGCGCAAAAGCTCACCACCTCGGTCACCGGTTGGGCAACGCTTAATCCGGCTGATCGCCCGCCGGATCGCAGCGACCAGGTTCAGTGCGGCTTCCGGCCGTGCTTTGGCCTCGTCGTGGTCGCGCAACTTGCGGATGTCACGTGCCGCCCCATCGCCAAGCTCAGCCAAATCTACGCCGCGTCTGTCGCCCTCTTGATGGGCTGGGACATCATGCGCGCGTTGGCCGCTTCGAGTTCCTGGAGAACGGAGTCAGCCGAGACGGTCCGTCCAGCAGCAAGGTCCGCCCGACCTCTTTCAAGCGCCTCGACCCAGTGGGCCGGGGGCGGCAGGATTGCATCGTGTTGCTGGTCCATACCCGACGATACGACGGCCTCGCCTGGACTGGAAGCCTGGCTCACGGCCGATACTGAACGGCTTGCTTAGCGCTCTCCACCTCAGGACGCCGCATACGCCCGCAGATCCAGCGTGCGCGGCAGCTCCGCCGAGGCGTCGCCCGCGGGTGGCGCCATCGGGCCGGGCGTGTGGCCGAACGGCAGAAAACGGGCACGGCGGCGGGCCTCGGCCTCGTTCGCGTTCACCGGGAACTTGTCGTACGACCGCCCACCCGGGTGGGCGACATGGTGGCTCAGGCCGCCGAGGGACCGGCCGTTCCAGCGGTCATACACGTCGAACACCAGCGGCGTCTGTGCCGGGATGGTCGGATGCAGCGCGCTGTACGGCTGCCAAGCCTTGAACCGGATGCCGGCGACGAACTCGCCCGCGATCTCAGTCGGCCGCAGGGGCACTGCAACGCCGTTGCACACCAGGGCGAACCGCTCCGCTTCCCACCCGGTGACCCGTGCCTGCAGCCGTTCGACGGAGCTGTCGACGTAGCGGACGGTGCCGCCGCCGCCCGGCGTTTCCCCCATGGCGTGCCACGGCTCCAACGCGTGGCGCAGTTCCAACGCCATGTCGTGCACCGTCACGCTGCCGATGACGGGGAAGCGGAACGCCAGATGCGGCGCGAACCACGCCGGGTCGAGCTGCGCGTCGAACCCGGCGCCGTGCACGCCCAGCTCCTCCAGCGCGTCGCGGAAGTCCTGCCACACGTAATGCGGCAGCATGAAGTCGTCATGCACCCGGGTGCCCCAGCGGATCAGCCGGCGCTCGTAGGGCACCTGCCAGAACGCCGCCACGGCGGTGCGCATCAGCAGCACCTGGGCGGCGGCCATTTCCGGGTGCGGCGGCATCTCGAAGGCGCGGAACTCCACCAGGCCCAGCCGGCCGGACGAGCTGTCCGGCGAATACATCTTGTCGATGCAGAACTCGGTCCGATGCGTGTTGCCCGTCATGTCCACCAGGATGTTGCGGAACAGCCGGTCGGTGATCCAGGGCGCGGGCGGTGCGTCGCGCTTTACCTGGGCGAAGGCGATCTCCAGCTCACGCACCGCGTCCTGCCGTGCCTCGTCGATGCGCGGATGCTGGCTCATCGGGCCGATAAACAGGCCGCTGAACAGAAAGGATAGGCTCGGGTGGTTGTGCCAGAAGCCGAGCAGGGACCGCAGCAGGTCAGGCCGGCGCAAGAACGGACTGTCTTCCGGGGTGGCCGCGCCCATCACCACGTGGTTGCCGCCGCCGGTGCCGACGTGGCGGCCGTCCAGCATGAACTTTTCCGCCCGCAAGCCGCATTGCCGCGCCTGCTCGTAAAGCTCCTCCGTGCGGGACACGATCTCGTCCCAACCGGTCGCCGGCTGCACGTTGACCTCGATCACGCCGGGGTCGGGTGTCACGGAAAACGCGTCCAGGCGGCGGTCGTAGGGTGCCTTGTAGCCTTCCAGCACGACGCCTTGCCGCAGCGCCGCGGCGGTCCGCTCCACCCCGGCCAGCAGGGACAGCCAATCCTCCGCCGAGGGCAGCGGCGGGATGTAGACGAACAGCAGGCCGTCGCGCGCCTGCACCGTCAGCGCGGTGCGCACGCCCCGGGCGCCCGCGGCCTGCCCTGGCCCGGGCAGGTCGGCATGCGGCGGCAACGCGGCGGCGGCGGCCATGGGATCCGGCTCCGGCTCCTCCTCCAAATCCTTCGGATCTACGTAGGGCAAGGCGCTGAGCGGCAGGCGCACGCCCATGGAGCTGTCGCCCTGCACGAGGAAGATCTTGCCTTCGCGCATCTCCCAGCGCTCGCTTTGCCAACGCCGCTGCGGCCCGGCACCGAACCGGCGTAATGGCAGGACATAGCCGGCCACGGCGTCCAGCCCCTGGCTGAACACGCGCAACAAGCGCGCCCGCTCCTGCGGGTCGCGGCTTTGGCTGGCTTCCGCGACGACGTTGGCCGGCAAGCGGCCTTCGCGCATGAGGAAGTATGGCTGGTCCTCATAGGCCGGCATGGCGCAGTCGGCAGCCACGCCCAGCGTTGCCGCCAACGCCCTGGCAAAGTCGGCGGCGGTTGCCGCCGTGGCCGTGCCCTCGGCCGTGTCGGGGTCGACGAGCAGCGCCGGGTCCGCCCAGATCGACTGGCCGTCGCGCCGCCAGGTGGCGTGCAGCGCCCAGCGTGGAGTCTGCTCGCCGGGATAATGCTTGCCGGCGCCGTATTGCAGCGCCGCGCCGGAGGACCACAGCCCCATCAGCCGCCGGATCAACCGCCCGGCTTCCCGCCGCTTGGTGGGCCCCAGCGCGTCGATCGTCCATTCCGCCCCGTCCGGATCGCGGTCGGACACGAAGGTCGGCTCGCCCCCCATGGTCAGGCGCACGTCGCCGGCGGCCAGGGCGGCATCCACCCGGTCGCCCGCCTGCCGGATCGCCTGCCATTGCGCGGGCTGGTACGGCTGGGTCACGCGCGGCGTTTCCACCAGGCGGGTCAGCCGCATGTCGAAGCCGAACTCGGTTTGCGCCGGCTCCACCAGGCCGGAGATCGGCGCGGCGGATAGCGGCTCCGGCGTGGCGGCGAGCGGGATGTGACCCTCGCCGGTCAGCAGGCCGCTGGTGGCGTCCAGCCCCACCCAACCAGCGCCGGGCAGATACACCTCCGCCCAGGCGTGCAAATCGGTGAAGTCCTGGCTGGTCCCCGCCGGCCCTTCCACGGCCGTCACGTCGGGCTTCAACTGGATGAGGTAGCCGGACACGAAGCGCGCGGCGTAGCCCAGGCTGCGGAACGCCTGCACCAGCACCCAGGCGCTGTCGCGGCACGAGCCCTGCGCCTGCTCCAGCGTTTGCTGCGGCGACCAGACGCCCGGCTCCATGCGGACGATGTAGCCGATGCGGTCGCGCACGGCCTGGTTCACCTTCACCAGGAAGTCGATGGTCCGCTCGCCGGCCGGGCGCACGGTGTCAAGCAGCGCCTGGAGCAAGGGACCCGGCGGCTCCGCCTGCAGGAAGGCCGCCAACTCGGTCTTCAGCGTGGCCTCGTACGGGAACGGGACGGTCTCGGCCTCCGCTTCCAGAAAGAAGTCGAACGGGTTGACCGTTGCCATGTCGGCCAGCAGGTCCACCGTGACGACGAATTCGCTCACCCGCTCCGGGAACACGATGCGGGCGAGGAAATTGCCCTGTGGGTCCTGCTGCCAGTTGACGAAATGGCCGGCGGGCTCGATCCCCAGCGAGTAGGACAGGACCGGCGTGCGGCAATGCGGCGCCGGGCGCAACCGGACCGTCTGCGGCCCGAGCAGAACCGGCCGGTCATACCGGTAGCTGGTTCGATGCGTGAGAGCGACGTGCAACGCCATCGATGATTCCACTCCGTCCCAGACTGTGCCCGCACCATCCGTGCCGGTCGGGCGGGACGCAAGCTCTACGCGTTGCTGCCGGCGAAGACCTGGCAATACAGGGCCACGATCTCGGCCTTGTCCGGGACGCGCGGGTTGTTGGCCGGGCTGCCGGACGCCAGCGCCTGATCGGCCATGGTGTCCATCGCCGCTTCCCAATCGGCCCAGGCGATGCCATAGGCCTGCGGCGTGGGCACCCCCAGCTCCCGATTCAGCGCCACAAGCCCGTCGCACAGCGCCTGCCCGGCCCGGCCATCGTCGGCATCGGCAGAACAGAACGCGGCGGCGCGGGACGCGGCGGCGTAACGGGCCGGCGCCGCCCCGAGGCCGAAGCGGGTCACCGCCGGCAGCAGCATGGCGTTGGACAGGCCGTGCGGCACGTGGAAGCGGGCGCCGATCGGCCGCGACATGCCGTGCACCAGCGCCACGGAGCTGTTGCAGAACGCCATCCCCGCCTGCGTGGCGCCCAGCATCATGCCTTCGCGCGCCCCCGCATCGCGCGGCTCGGCATAGGCGGTGCGCAGATGCCGGCCGATCAGCCCCATCGCCCCGAGTGCCAAGGCGTCGGATACCGGGTTGGCGCGCTTGGACACATAGGCTTCCAGCGCGTGGGTGAAGCTATCGACGCCGGTGTCGGCGGTGGTGCGCGGCGGCACCGTGTAGGTCAGCTCGTAATCCACGATGGCGGCGAGCGGCAGCGCGGCCAGCCCCGCGATCAGCATCTTCTCGCCCCGCTCCGTGTCGGTGATCACGGTGAAGCGGGTGCACTCGCTGCCGGTGCCGGCGGTGGTGGGGATGGCGATCACCGGCAGCACGGGCGCATCGTTCTGCACGGGGACCTTGAACTCGCGCATGTGGGCGCCGGGCCGTTGCGCCAGGATCGCCATGGCCTTCGCCGTGTCGATCGGCGAGCCGCCGCCGAACGCCAGCAAGCAATCATGGTCGCCATCCGCCAGCAGCCGCACGCCTGCCTCGATCACGGTGTCCTCGGGTTCCGGGACCGTGTCGCTGAACACGGCGAACGCCACGCCAGCGGCGGCCAGCGGCTCGGTGCAGCGGCGCAGCAGCCCGGTCGACACCATCACCGGGTCGGTCACGATCAGCGGCCGCCGCAGGCCGAAGCCGGCGAGCACGGACGCCACGGTCGACACGGTGCCGCCGCCGACATGGATGGCCCGGGGGGCCACGATGCTGAAGAGGGTCACGGCGGTCCTTCCGATCGGGTAGGAGCCAGTCTAGGCGATTGCAGCACCGGCCGCCACGAGGTCCGCCGACCAGATGGCGGCCATCCGATGTGGATGGGTAGCCTGCCGTTCCGCGGTGATCGGGGCAGCGCTTCTACGCCTCCGCCACGGCTGGGCGCACCAGGCGCGTGTCCGCGGGAAGGGTGGCCTCGCGCCTTATCTCCAGCTCGACGGCGCGGCTGCCCCGGTTGCGCACGCGAAAGCCGGTGAACGCGCCGGGAATGCTGTTGACGGTTTCCCGGACCACCGACCGGGGATTGTCCAGAAACATCGTGACCTGGTGCTCGCCCGGCCGCAACGGCAGCATGAAGGCAGCGCCCGGCGGCAACTGCGCCACACGCTGTCCATCGACCAACACGTCCAACCGGTAGCGCCGCATCCAGTCCGGTTCGAAACGGACGTGCAGCACCGTCCGATCCGGCGGTGGCGCAGCGGCGCGAAGGCGTGCCGCATCCGCCGGGCCGATCCATCGCAGGACCAAATCGGGCGGCAATCGCCGGCGCAGGTGCAGGACCACGGCGCCGATCCCGCACCACACCGCGACCGCCAGCGGACCCTGCAACGCGAGACTCCACCAGGGCGTGCCAAGCGCGATCGTGAAGCAACCGAGTGCCGGAAAGCCGCCGAACAGCAGCACCCGCAGCCGTGTATCCCGCCGCCGGAACAGCATCGCGGTCTCCATCCCCAAGCGTGTTGCGCGGTTCGATACGCCGGCCCGGCGACGGCTACGCCCCGACCGCTCGGCGTTCGGCGTACAGCGCCAGGCGGCGGGCGGCGTTGGCGGCCATCGGGCGTGGTGTGGCTGCCTCGAACGGCGGCAGTTCCTCGGCCCGGTGGCAGGCGGACAAGTGTGCGCCATCGATCTCGCGCAGCGGCGGAGGCTCGCTGCGGCACCGATCGATCACGAATGGGCAGCGGGTGTGGAAATGGCAGCCCGGCGGCGGGTTCAGCGGGCTCGGCACGTCGCCGCCCGGCACCTGGCGCGCCAGCTTCTGTGCCGGGTCGGGCCGCGGGATCGCGGATAGCAGCGCACGGGTGTACGGATGCAACGGACGCTGGAACAACGCGTCGCGCGACGCGGTTTCCACGATGCGGCCCAGATACATCACGGCGATGCGCGTCGCCACGTGCTTCACCACGGCCAGGTCATGCGCGATGAACAGGTAGGACAGGCCCAGGCGCTGTTGCAGGTCGCCCAGCAGGTTGACCACCTGGGCCTGCACGGACACGTCCAGCGCGGACACCGGCTCGTCGCACACCACCAGGGCCGGCTCCAGCGCCAAGGCGCGGGCGATGCCGATGCGCTGGCGCTGGCCGCCGGAAAACTCGTGTGGGTAGCGCCGCACATGCTCGGGCGGCAAGCCGACCAATTGCAACAGTTCGGCGACGCGGGCGCGGCGCCGGGCGGCATCGCCGTAGCCGTGGATCAGCAAGGGCTCGTCCAGCGTGTCGCCCACCGTCATGCGCGGGTTGAGCGAGGCGAACGGATCCTGGAACACGATCTGCATGCGGCGGCGCAGCCGGCGCAACGCGCCGCCTGGGATGGCGGTGATGTCCTGCCCTTCGAACTCCACCCGGCCGGCCGTCGGCTCGATCAGGCGCAGCACCAGACGCGCGGTGGTGGACTTGCCGCAGCCGCTTTCCCCCACCAGCGCCAGTGTTTCGCCGCGCGCCAGCGAAAAGGACACGCCGTCCACCGCGCGGACCAGGCCGGAGCGGGTGCGGAAATGCTTGGCAAGGTTGCTGGCGTTCAGCAGGGCGGTCATCGCGAGCGTGTTCCCTCACTTCGGCGCCACCGCAACTGGCTCATCCTCCTCTCCCGCTGGCGGGAGAGGGTCGGGGTGAGGGTGGCGCCGCCCGTTAGGAACCCGGGCGGGCGGCTAATTCCGTGCTGGTTCGCCACCCTCACCCTAACCCTCTCCCGCCAGCGGGAGAGGGAATGGAGACGGCGAGCCAATTGGGAGAAAGTTGGATCAAGGCCGCGCGTCATGCCGCAATTGCCTCCACCGGCGCGCGGATGCAGGCGGCCTCGTGGGACGGCGCCAGCGACCGCAGCGGCGGCTGCGCTTCGGTGCAGGCCGGCGCGCCGAACACACAGCGCGGGTGGAAGCGGCAGCCGGGCGGCAACGACGCGGCCGACGGCACCGACCCCTCGATGGCCAGCAGCCGCTCCCGGTTCTCTTCCAGCCGCGGCACGCTGCCCAGCAGGCCGAGCGTGTAGGGGTGCTGCGGGTCATCGAACAGCGCCGTCGCGGGCGCGCGTTCCACCACGCGGCCGGCATACATCACGGCGACCTCGTCGGCCATCTCCGCCACCACGCCCAAATCATGCGTGATCAGCACGATCGCCATGCCGGTCTGCCCCTGCAGGTCCCGCAGCAAGTCCAGGATCTGCGCCTGCACCGTCACATCCAGCGCGGTGGTGGGCTCGTCGGCGATCAGCAGGTCCGGGGCGCAGGACAGCGCCATGGCGATCATCACGCGCTGGCGCATGCCGCCCGACATCTGGTGCGGGTACTCGTCCAGCCGGCGGTCCGGCGCCGGGATGCGCACCCGGTCCAGCGCCGCCGCCGCGCGGGCGCGCAGGTTGCGACCGGCTTTGTCGTGCGCCTTCATCGCCTCCATGATCTGGTCGCCGACCGTGTAGGCCGGGTTCAGGCTGGTCATCGGCTCCTGGAAGATCATCGCGATGCGCCGGCCGCGCAGGCTGCGCATGGCGGCGGGCGGCAGGCGCAGCAGGTTCTGCCCGTCGAACACCACCTGCCCCGCCGCGATGCGGCCCGGCGGCGGCACCAGCCCCATCACGGACAAAGACAGCATCGACTTGCCGCAGCCGCTTTCGCCCACGATGCCCAGGGTGCGGCCCCGCGCCACCGCGATGTCCACGCCGTCCACGGCGGCGAACGGACGGCGCTCGCCCGGGAACTCGGTGCGCAGGCCCTCGATGTGCAACAGGTCGGTCATGGCAGCAATCGATGCAACCGCCGTTCCAACCACGGGCCGGCCGCCAAGCCGAAGGCCGCGGCATAGGCCGGCACCAGCATCAGGCTGTAGCGCGGAGTGGCCACGGTGGTGGCGGCATGCAGCGCCAGCACGAACAGCGGCGGCAACAGGAAGGCGAGCCGCGACGGGTCCCGCCGCCGCACTGCCCGCCACAGCATGACCGCCAGGAACGGCGCCGCCACCAGGCTGAAATACTTGCGCACCCACAGCGACTTCCACGCCATAACCAGCGTCACGGCGGCAAAGCGGAACGGGTGCGGCCAGGCGTAGCGCCGCAGCAGATAGCCGACCTGATCGGCCGGATCGGGCGCGTTCTGCGCCAGTTCCTGCACCATGGTGGTGTTGCCCACCATGTAGAACGTGTCCGGACGATCCTGCCAGCCAAGCCGCGCGACTGCGTGCGGGAAAACGATGCGGGCGGCGGCCGGGCCGAAGCCCGGCAGGCTGTACAGCCACTCGGCCGTCCATTCCGCCGGCGTCATCGCCTCATAGGCCATGCGCTGCGCCAGGATGAACCCGGCATAGCCGGAGGTCGGGGCCGCCGTGCCGAACAACGCCTCGTTGCGCAGCGACCACGGGGCGATTGCCGCGCCGGCGATCACGCAGGCCACCACCATCGCCAGTCCCAGCCGGCGCTGCCAAACGGCCAACGCCAGGCCCGCCACGCCGATCGCCGCCGTCAAGTAAAGGTATTCCGGCCGGGCCAGCGTCAGCAACCCGAGCGACACGCCAAGCGCCGCGGCAAGGGCGGTTCGCGGCCGCTGCACCAGCCGCACCAGCAGAAGGCCGGACAGCGCCGCGAGCGGCAGGCTGAGCGCCTCCGTCATCGCGGTACGGGCATACACGGCGTATTCGGTCGTGCCGAGCCCGGCGGCCAGCAAGGCGCACCACGCCGCCCATCGCGTGCCGCCCACCGCCCGCGTCGATGCCCAAACCAGCGCCAGCGTGCCCGCCATCAGCGCCATCTGCAGCGGGATCAGCAGCCCCAACGCATCCCCGCAGGCGGCGATCGCAGCTTGCGGGGATGCGCGCACGCAGGCCGCGGTGGCGGCAAGCCGGCCGTCCAGCGCCGCCACGCCGGCGACCAAAGCGGGATAAAGCGGGGCGGTGTAGGCGCCGGGCTTGCCCGCATCACCCCAGCGGCCGTTGGTGTAGACGCCGGTTTGCAGCAGGTCGCTGGCGATGCCCAGGTAAAGCGGCTGGTCGTATGCCCAGACGGTTTGCGGCTTCAGCGTCGCAAGACCGAACAGGATGCAGCCGAACGACGCCGCCAGCACCAGCAACCAGTCCCACCGGCGGGCGCGACGCACCGGGCTGGCGGCAAGTGGCCCGGCCGGCAACTGCCCGGCCGGCCGGACATCGACCGTCAGCTACGATAGTCCGTCTTGCCGCCTTCAATCTGCCGCATCGCCGAGTCCCACGCCCATTCGCAATGGGCGAGCGTCCCCTCGTGGCTGAATTGGCGCGCCGTGTGCTCGCACACCTCGGTCGGCGGCAGGATCAGCTCCCCGTCCCCGGCGGCGACCTGCGCCTGACACGCCCGCTCCAGGTAATACAGGTCGCTCCACGCCTCGGGGATCGTGCGGCCACCGACCAGCAGGCCGTGGTTGCGCAGGATCATGGCGCGGTTGCTGCCGAGGTCGTGGACCAGGCGATCCCGTTCATCCAGGTCCAGCGCGATGCCCTCATAGCCGTGGTACGACATGCGGCCGTAGAAGCGCAGCGCATGCTGGCTCATCGGCAACAGCCCGCGCTTCTGCGCGGACACAGCGATGCCGGCGGCGGTGTGGGTGTGCACCACGCACATGATGTCCGGCCGGGCCAAATGGATCGCCGAATGGATGCAGAAGCCGGCGGCGTTCACCTTGCGCGCCGACATGCCGGCATGATGCGCTTCCTCGATGATGTTGCCGTCCAGGTCGATCTTCACCAGGTCCGACGCGCGCATCTCGTCGAACAGCACGCCGTACTGGTTGATCAGGAAGTGGTGTTCGGGTCCCGGGATGCGGGCGGAGATGTGGGTGTAGATCCAGTCCGTCATGCGGTGGTGCGCCACCAGCCGGTACAGTGCGGCCAGGTCGCAGCGGATCTGCCACTCCTCGGCGGACATGCCACCGAGCGCCGACGGTGCGGTCTGAACGTTCATGACGCAATCTCCTGCGGGGACCGTGGATTTATCCGCCCGCCCCGTCCGCCCGGTCAAGCGAGCTTATACCAGGGACGGTCCGAGGTGGGCTGAAGCCCACCCTACGCATTCGACGCATGGCTTGTAGGGTGGGCTTCAGCCCACCTCGGACATGTCAGGACCGGGATCCGCCGGTATCTCAGGTGGTTTTGCGCCACCCGGCTAGTACCCGCGCGACGGATCAAACAGGTTCGGCAGCGCTTCCCCCGCCTCGAACCGGCGGATCGCTTCGGCCACGTAGCGCACCCGGGCGCCGCGCGTCGCCAGGCTGGCCAGATGCGAGGTGACGGTGATGCGCGGATGCGTCCAGGCCGGGTGTTCCGGCGGCAACGGTTCCTCCGTGAACACGTCCAGCACCGCACCGCTGAGATGCCCGCTGTCCAGCGCCGCCACCAGGTCGCCGAACACGAGGTGGGCGCCCCGCGCCGCGTTCACCACCGCGGCGCCGGCCGGCAGCAGGGCGATTGTTTCCGCCCGGATCGCGTCGCGCGTGTCCGCTGTGTCCGGCAACAAGCACACCAGGATGTCGGACTGCCGCAGGAACGCATCCCGTTCCGACCCGCCGGCGAAGCACGCCACGCCCGGCAGCGCCTTGGCGGTGCGGGACCAGCCGGACACGGGAAAGCCGAGCCCGATCAGCATCGCCGCCGCCCGGCTGCCGAGGTTGCCCAGCCCCATGATGCCGACCCGCACGTCCGGCGCGCAGCGCGGGTTCTCGAAGTAATCCCATTGCCGGGCGGCCTGGGCGAGGCTGATGCGGCGCATGTCGCGCAGCAGCGCCAGGCAGGCGAGGCAAACGTATTCGCCCATGCGCTGCTCGGTTTCGTCCCCGCCCATGCGCACCAGCGGCAGATGCGCGGGCCAGGCGGGATCGCGCGTGATGTGGTCGACGCCGGCCCCCGTGGACAGCACCATGCGCAGGTTCGGCATGGCCGCCAGCCGACCGAAATCCGGCTCCCACGCCAGCACGTAGTCCACTTGGTGCGGCGCCACCGCCGGGTCGTCCCACCAGCGGACTTCCAGATGCGGCGCCGCGGCGGCGAAATGCCGCTGCCATTCGGGCAGCGCCGCCTCGCCGCCGGACTTGACCAGCAGCAGCGTCAATGAATCTCGCCCGCCCGCTGCACCGCGGCGCGCAGCATGGCGGGGGAGAAATCCGGGTGGGCGCACACGTCCAGGATCACCTTCTCGCGCCGGGTGCATAGGTCGATCGCGTCCGGCAACCGCTTCACGGCGTCCGCCGGGATCACCACGGCGCCGTGCGCGTCGGCATGGATCACGTCGTCATGGGCGCAGTTCATGCCGAACACGTTCACCGGGCGGCCGTATTCCACCAAGTGCACGTGGGCGTGGCTCGGCCCCACCAGGCCGGCGACGATCTGGAAGCCCGGCGCCAGCATCGCCGTGTCGCGGAACGAACCGTTGGTGACGCATCCCTGCGCGCCAAGCGCCTTGTGCACGGTGGAATGCACCTCCCCCCACCAGGCGCCGTAGCCGGGCGTGTCGTCCAAATCCTGCAACACGACGACGGTGGGCAGGCTGGCCGCGGCGACGTAGTCGTACCAGTCCAGCCGGCTCGCCACCGGGCCGCGCGGCGCTTCCTTGGCGCGGATGAAGCCCACGCGGGCCAGGCCGACGATGGGCTTGCCTTCCGGCACGGCGGCGATCATCGGCGCTGTGGTGAAGCCGATCGTCCTGCGCTCCGGCGCCACCAGTTCCAGGCCGTTGCAGATGGTTGGCGTGTCCCAAACGGCCAGCGCTTCCAAATCCTCGGCGGTGAACGGATACGACATGGCTTTCCCCTTATATGCGGCTGCGGCAGCATCTGCGGGATGACGGGGAGTGACAAGCGATGGCGGTGATGCGCGGCGACCAGGCAGGGGTGCATTCCAACCTGGTTTGACCCAAGCTGTGCCAGGCATGGCGGAAGGCAACCATTTGGATCGGACCGGGGCGCTTCGCCTGCTGGCGCCCTTTGTCGCGCGCTACCGCTGGCACGCGGCGGGGGCCACGCTGGCGCTGCTGTCTTCCGCCGGGCTGACCCTGCTGCTGGGCCAGGGCGTGCGCCATCTGATTGACGGCGGCTTCGCGAGCGGCAGCACCGCCCGGCTGAACGCCACCGCGGCCACGATGGCCGGGGTGATCGGGCTGCTGGCCGTGGCCACCACCGCCCGCTTCACCCTGATCACCTGGCTGGGCGAACGCATCGGCGCGGACCTGCGCCGCGCGGTGTTCGATCGCGTCATCACCCTGTCGCCCGCCTGGTTCGAAACGGCGCGGGTGGGCGACGTGCTGTCCCGCCTGCAAGCCGACACCGCCGTGTTGCAGGCGCTGACCGGGTCCGCCTTGTCCGTGTGGCTGCGCTCCGCCCTGCTGCTGGTGGGGGCGTTCGCCATGCTGGTGGTCACCTCGCCGCTGCTGTCCGGCTTTGTTGCGGCGGTCGTGCCGCTGGTGGTGGTGCCGCTGGTGGTGTTTTCCCGCCGGGAGCGCGCGCTGTCCCGCGTGGCGCAGGAGCGGCTGGCCGATTTGGGCGCGCTGGCGGAGGAAACGCTGGGGGCGTTGCGCACGGTGCAGGCCTTCACGGAGGAACCGTTCGCCCGCGCCCGCTTCGCCGCCGCCACGGAGCAGTCGGTTGCCGCCGCCCGCGCCCGCATCCGGTCCCGCGCCGGGGTGATCTTCGTGGTGATCCTGCTCGGGTTCAGCGCCATCACCTTTGCCCTGTGGCTCGGCGGGCGGGAGGTGCTGGAAGGCCGCATGACCGGGGGCGCGCTGTCCGCCTTCGTGTTCTACGCCGTGGTGGTGGCGACCTCCGGCGCCGGGCTGAGCGAGTTGTGGGGCGAGTTGCAGCGCGCCGCCGGCGCCGCCGAACGCATCGCCGAACTGCTGGCGGAACGGCCGTCGATCGCGGCGCCGGCCAACCCCCGCCCCCTGCCCGCTTCGCGCGCCGGCCGTGTGGTGTTCGACCAGGTGGTGTTCCGCTACCCGGCGCGCCCCGCGCAGGCCGCCTTGGACGAGTTCAGCCTCACGGTGGAGCCGGGTGAAACGGTCGCCCTGGTCGGGCCGTCCGGCGCGGGCAAGACGACGGTGCTGCAATTACTGCTGCGGTTCTACGACCCGCAAGCCGGCAGCGTGTCACTGGACGGCGTGGACCTCCGCGATGCCGACCCGGCGGCGATCCGCGCCCGGCTGGGGCTGGTGCCGCAGGACCCGGTGGTGTTCGGCGCCGATGCCTGGAGCAACATCCGCTTCGGCCGCCCCGACGCCACGGACGCACAGGTCCGCGCCGCCGCCGCGCACGCCCATTGCGACTTCATCGAGGCCCTGCCCCAGGGTTGGAACACGTTCCTGGGCGAGAAGGGCGTCCGCTTGTCGGGCGGGCAGCGGCAACGGCTTGCGATCGCCCGCGCCATCCTGCGCGACCCGGCCGTGCTGCTGCTGGACGAGGCGACCAGCGCGTTGGACGCGGAAAGCGAAAGCGCGGTGCAACACGCGCTCGCAACCCTGTCGCGCGACCGAACCACGCTGGTGATCGCGCATCGGCTCGCCACCGTGCGCCGGGCGGACCGCATCGTGGTGGTGGAGGCGGGCCGCATCGTCGAAAGCGGCACGCACGAGGCGTTGAAGCGCGCAGGCGGCCTCTACGCCCGGCTCGCCGCCTTGCAGTTCGACCCGAAGCCGGCGGGCTGACGCCTAGCGGGCGTTCTTGCGCCCGGCCTGTGCCAACAGCGTCGCGCGGTTGGTCTGCCGTTCGAACATCCAGCCAGGATATTCCGGCGGCAGCGTGCTGACCGCGTCCAGCGCGTCCAATTCCGGTTCTGTCAGCTCGATGTTCGTGGCGGCCAGGTTGTCTTCCAACTGCTCGATCCGCTTGGCGCCGATGATCACGCTGCTGACGACGCGGCGATGCAGCAGCCAAGCCAGCGCGATCTGCGCCACGGACACGCCGCGCTGCTCCGCCATCGGCCGCATGGCGTCCACGCAGTCGAACGCGCGTGGCCGGTCCACCGGCGGGAAGTCGAACGCGGCACGGCGGTCGCCCGCGGCGCTTGGCTGGTCACGCGCGGTTTTGCCGCTCAGCAACCCGCCGGCCAGCGGGCTCCACACCATCAGCCCCAAATCTTCGCTGCGCAGCATGGGGACGATCTCACGCTCCAGGTCACGGCCGGCGATCGTGTAATAGGCTTGCAGGCTTTCGAACCGCGGCAGGCCGTGCCGCTCCGCGATGCCGAGCGCCTTGGTGATCTGCCAGGCGGCCCAGTTCGACACGCCGAGGTAGCGCACGTGGCCGTGCTGCACGAGCGTGCTCAACGCGCCCATCGTCTCCTCGATCGGCGTCGCCGGGTCGAAGCCGTGCAGTTGGTAGAGGTCGATGTGATCGACTTGCAGCCGCTTCAGGCTGGCCTTCACCGCTTCCAGCAGATGCAGCCGGGAGTTGCCGCCGCCATTGGCGCCGGGATGGGTGGCGCCATACGCCTTGGTGGCGATCACCACCGCGTCACGGGCGATCTTGTTATTGCGCAAGGCCTGGCCGGTGATCTGCTCGGACAGCCCGTCCGAATAAACGTCGGCGGTATCGATGAAGTTGATCCCGGCGTCGACCGCGCGGCCGACGAAGCGGTCGGCGTCCGCCTGGCCCAAGCCGCCCAGCTTGCTCCACATCTCCCCCTGGCCGCCGAAGGTCATGGTTCCCAGGCAGAGCTCGGACACGAACAATCCCGTCCGTCCCAGCTTGTTCATCCGCATGCCAGTCGCCTCCGCTTTCCTGCCTGCAACATGGTGCGGGCGCGCGGCTTGTCAGCGCCGCAGCATGGCCCACAGCGCCAGCCGCATCTTTCGCCGGTAGGGCGGCGCCAGGAACTCGAACCCGCTGAACCGCCCCGGCCGGAACACGCCGCGCGCGTGGGAAAAGCGGCGGAAGCCGTCGCGCCCGTGATAGGCGCCCATCCCAGACGCCCCGACGCCGCCGAACGGCAGGTTTTCCTGCAAGCAGTGCATCAGCACGGAGTTCACCGACATGCCGCCGGACATCGTGCCGGCCGACACCGCGGCCAGCTTGGCCGGGTCGCGCGTGAAGGGATACACCGCCAACGGCGACGGACGATCGCGCACGAAGCGCAGCGCGTCGTTCAGTTCGCGGTAGCCGATCACGGGCAGGATCGGGCCGAAGATTTCTTCGCCCATCAACCGGCCCTCCAACGGTGGGTCCAGCACCACCGTGGGGCCGAGCCGCCGCTCCGCATAGGCATCGGCCGAGCGCAACAGCGTGGCACCGCCGGCCTCCGCCTCGTGCAGCAAGGCATGCAGCCGCTGGTGGTGGTGGTCCGAGATGATGGTGGTGTAGTCCGGGTTGCCGGCGACCGTGGGATACATGGTGCGCGCGGCGGCGAGCACGGCCTGCGCGAACGCCGCGGCGTGTTCCTGCGGCACCAGTGCGTAATCCGGCGCGATGCAGGTTTGCCCGGCGCTGAAGAATTTACCCAGCGCGATCGTCTTGGCCGCGGCTTGCAGGTCGTAGTCGCGGCACACGATGGCCGGCGACTTGCCGCCCAGTTCCAGCGTCACCGGCGTCAAGGTTTCCGCCGCCGCGCGCGCCACCAGCCGGCCCACCGCCGTGGAGCCGGTGAACAACAGATGGTCGAGCGGCAAGGCGCACAGCGCCTCCGCCACCTCCGGACCGCCGGTCACAACGCTGAGCTGGGCGGCGTCGAGCGTCTCGCCCACCAGCGCGGCGAACAGGGCGGCGAAGCGCGGCGCCAGCTCGGACGGCTTGACGATGACCCGGTTGCCGGCAGCCAGCGCGTCCACCAGCGGGCTGACGGTCAGCAGCAGCGGGTAGTTCCAGGGCGCGATGATCGCGACGCAGCCGAGCGGCTGCCATTCCACCCAGGCGCGGCCGGGCCGGAAGCTGATATCCACGCGCCGCTGCTCCGGCCGCATCCACCGGGCCAGGTTGCGCCGGGCGTGGCGGATGGCGGCCAGGCTCGGCACCAGCTCGGCCAGGATGGTTTCCTCGCGGGAGCGGTGGCCGAAATCCGCGGCGATGGCATCGGCAATGGCGTCGCGGTTCTCCCGCAGCAGCGCGTCCAGGGATTTGAGCGCCGCCAGCCGCTGCGCGGCCCCAGGCGGCCCGTCGCGGCGCTGGGCCCGGCGCTGCATGTCCAGGGCCCAAGCTGGTCCGGCATCCGCGGCATCAATCGACCCGGCGATGTCCATGCTGCCTTCCCCACCCGTCCCGCCATCCTTGGGGATGATGCTGGCCGCGGCAAGGTGCGGCGGATTTGCCGCCGCCGCCCCGGCTGACTAGCGTGCCGCCACCTGGAACGGGAGCGCCCTCGGATGATCGAGCTACATACTTGGAACACGCCAAACGGCCGCAAGGTCAGCGTGGCGCTGGAAGAGATGGGGCTGCCGTACAGCGTCCACACCGTGGATATCACCAAGGGCGAGCAGCATCAGCCCGGCTTCCTGGCGATCAGCCCGAACAACCGCATCCCGGCCATCGTCGATCCGGACGGCCCGGGCGGGTCGCCGATCAGCCTGTTCGAAAGCGGCGCGATCTTGCTCTACCTGGGGGAGAAGACCGGCAAGTTCCTGCCCACGGCGCTACGCGAGCGGGTGCCGGTGCTGGAATGGCTGATGTGGCAGATGGGCGGCTTCGGCCCGATGCCGGGCCAGGTGCACCACTTCCTGGGCGTGAAGGACCCGGCGGACCAACGCTACGGCCTGGAACGCTACTCCGCGGAGACCCGGCGGCTGTACGGCGTGCTGGACCGGCGGCTGGCGCAGGCCGAGTTCGTGGCCGGGCCGCTGTCGATCGCCGACTTCGCGATCCTCGGGTGGGCCTGGCGGCACGAGCGGCACAAGGTCGATTTCGCGGACTTCCCCCAGGTCGGCCGCTGGTATGAGACGCTGCTGGCACGCCCGGGGGTAAAGCGGGGGTTGGAGGTCGCGCTGTCATAGCGGCGACGTCCACCGTGTCGCCAAAACATAGCACGAGGTGAAACGATCCTCACGAACGAGCGTGATGCATCTTTACTGAGAGCGGAGAAAATTATCGCGTCTTGCGCTCGCCTTAATTGACCACGTTCGTTTGAACTCGGCAGCGCATCTGCTCCGGCGGCGGCTCCGTATCTGGCGCAACTGCCGGAGCCGACCATGATGACGATGCCGAGCCGACACATCCTTTTCGCCGATGACGACGTCCTGACGCAGTGGATCATGACCGATGCGCTGACGGAGGCCGGCTTCGCCGTGACCAACGCCTGCCGCGGCATGGAAGCCAGTGCGCTGCTGGACGGCGCGGCCGATTTCGACCTGCTGCTGGCCGACGTGGACCTGCCCGATAACATGAACGGTCACGCGCTGGGTGATCTTTGGCTGGCAACGCTGCCTGGACGTCCGTTGATCTATACCGGAAAGAGCTGCGGCCCGGTTGTCCGCATGCTCGGCCATCACGAGCATTTCCTGGAAAAGCCGTTCGACATCGCCACCCTGCTGCATCTGGTGGAATGGGCGCTGGAGGATGCCAGCTTCCGCCCGTTCGTCCCGGCCTACGCACGCCGCGGGCAGCACGTCCATTGACCGGTTAGCGTCGGGTCAGCCCAGGTAGCAGCCGAAGGAGGACGGCCTGCATGGACTTGCCCAACCGCGGCACCGCATCGTCCCAGGCCGGGCAGGCGAAGCGGTCGAACTCCGGAAGCTCCCGCCCGCCGCGCGTGAAGACGGAACGGCAGACCAGCGTGGCCGGGTCAGGCATCGCGTCGAGCCACCAGGCAAACAGCTCCAATTCCTTGCGGGGCAGGTAATCGTGCCGGCCCAGCGCCTGCAAATCCGCGGCGCCGGCGGACAGACCAGTTTCCTCCAGCAATTCCCGCCGCGCTGCATCCACCGGCGCCTCACGGCGCTCCGCCTGCCCCTTGGGGATGTCCCACCGGGGCGACTGCGTGGCGTGACCGATCAGCAGATGGCGGCCGTCGGTCACGATAACGCCGCAGGACAGGGTGCGGGTCATGGCGCCTCCCAGTCAGGCGAGATGCGGATGTCGAAGGCAGGCATGCCCAGCCCTGGCCGATGGGAAAACCGCCGTCAAGCTGGGCGGATGCGATAGTCACGGAGGGCGCCGTTTGGCATTCCCGACCGTAATCGTCTCCCGCTGGCGGGTGAGGGTGGCGGGCCAAGCGGCAATTGACCGCGAACACTGGAGTCCAACCGGGCCACGCCACCCTCACCCCAACCCTCTCCCGCCAGCGGGAGAGGGAGAACCGCAGGTTGCGGGGTGCCATCCAGTGCTACATCTGGACGGCTTGCACCGCGGTTTCCAACTCGGCGAAACTCGGCATATGCTCGTTCGGCGCCATCTTGCGCCCGGTCTCAACGCTGACCTGCGGCGCGTTGCCGTGCAGATGGGTGACGAGCACGGCGCGGATCACCTCCAGATACTTCGCTTCCTCCTCCACCACGCTCTTCATCCGGGCGGCGACCGGGCCGGCCATGCCGTAGGCCATCAGCACGCCCAGGAACGTGCCGACCAGGGCTCCGCCGATCATGGCGCCCAGCACGGCCGGCGGCTCGTTGATGTGCGACATCGTCTTGATCACGCCCAGCACGGCCGCCACGATCCCCAGCGCCGGCAGCGCGTCGGCCATCGCCTGGATGGCGTGGCTGGGGTGCAGCTCCTCGTGCAGGGTCTTCTTCAACTCGCGGCCCATCACGTCCTCGATCTGGTGCGGGTCGTCCGCATTCATCCCGACCATGCGCAGGTAGTCGCAGATGATCGCGCAGGCGTGGTGGTTGGCGATGATCTTGGGGAATTTCTGGAAGGCCGGGCTTTCCGCCGGCTTCTCGATATGGGCTTCCAGTGCCATGGCGCCCTTGGTGGAGGCGAGGCGGGTGAAGTAGTACAGCAGGCTCAGCAGCTCCACGTAGTCGGATTTGTGGAAGGCCGCGCCCTTCAGCACTTTCTTGAAGCCGCCCAGCGTGTGCTTCACGTCGTGCATGCTGTTCGACATGATGAAGGTGCCGATCGCCGCGCCGCCGATGGTCAGCAGCTCGAACGGCATCGCCTCGATCAACGGTTCGAAGCTGCCGCCGGACATCATGTAGCTGCCGAACACGCAGGCCAGCAGGAAGCCCAGGCCGCCCAGGGTCAACATCGGGGATTTATGCTCCGCTTTTGCGGGTGGATGCCTCGCGCAGGACGACGATGGCGATGCGGCGGTTCACGGCGGCCATGGGGTCCGCCGGCAGCAGGGGGTCGCGGTCTGCCCGGCCGGACACGGTCTGCACCCGCGCTTCCGGCAGGCCGGCATCGGCCAACAGGCGGCGCGTGGCGTTGGCGCGTTCGGCTGACAATTCCCAGTTGGTGCGGTCGTTGCCCTTGTAGGGCGTCGCGTCCGTGTGCCCGGTGATCGACAGCCGCTCCGGCAGCTTCATCAGCACGGGCGCCACCTTCAGCAGCAAGGCCCGGGCGCGGTCGTTCAGCACGGCCGAGCCGCTGGCGAACATCGCCTGCTTGTCCTCGTCCAGGATCTGGATGCGCAGCCCTTCGGGCGTGATGTCCACGGCAAGCTGGCGGCCAAGGTCGGCGAGCGCCGGGTCGCTTGCGACCATTTCGCGGATTTGCTTGGCGGCCTGGTCGAAGGAGGCGCGTTCCTTCTGCGCCAACTCCGCCCGCAACTCTGCCTCCGACTTGTTGACGGGTCCGGCGGCGGACGGCTTTTCCAATTGGTCGCCCGGCTTGGGCGAATCCTTTGGCGCCTGGCCGCCGACATGCTCGACCGCGCGGCGGGTGTTGAGCCCAGGTTGGCCGTTCGCGATCGATGCGGCGCTGGCGGGCGTGTCGCTGTCATCCTCCTCCACGTCGAAGGACGGCTTCACGTCCTGGTTCATCGCCTGGATCACGCCCCTGTCGGAGGCGAGCGTGCCGTCGTCGTTGGGCGTGTGGCCGCCAAAGATGGCGCCGTATCCGGAATAGCTGCGCGACATCTCGTTGGTTGGGCTGAAGTAGTCCGCCAAGCCGCGGCGCTGTTCCGAGGTCGTCGCGTTCAACAGCCACATCAGCAGGAAGAAGGCCATCATCGCCGTCACGAAGTCGGCGTACGCGACCTTCCAGGCGCCGCCATGATGGCCGCCCTCGACCACCTCCTCCCGGCGGATGACGATGGAACGCTTGTCGCCAGCCTTCTTGTCGGACTTGCCCGCCATCCATCATCCCCGGTGTACGAGGATGACTGTAGCGGGGGAGTGCTTAACCGCCCGCTAAGGGTCTCGCCGCGTGCACCAGCGGCCGGGGCGGATGGCTGCGCGGCGGAACGCGACTGAACTGGGGCAGGTCGCGTGATCGGCCGGCAACGGGTGATCGGGCCAAGGCTCGGCGCACTCATCGAAGACGGCGGGGCCGACGGGCCGGGGCCGATCGATGTTCCTGATCAACCGTTGGCCGCTGCGCAAGGCGAAGCTCGGCATTGCCTGCCATGACGCAAGCCGAGTGCGCGCCGGCTGGTACGATTGCGCGAGGATGCGAAGTAATGATACTCGTGGGCTTGCTCCAAAAAGGGCGAATGTCGAGGGCGACGTTCACGCCTCAGCAGCCTGGTGGCGCTTGAGGCGTCAGGTGGCACCACCTAAGCCACGTTGATGAAACAAAACCATCAGGATCAGGGCGCCGTTCGTGAACATGAATCACCCTGTTCCTGCGAAGCGTGACGAACCGGTCGGCCGCCGCCCGGTTGGGCTTGGGCCGAAGCCCGATGGGCACGGAACACTTCGGCAAGCCCGAGCGGATTGAGGCTTACGACGTGGCCGCGCCATGCAGTTCATAACTGATTTCGCCGATCAAGCTCTTCTGCTTCCCAGCGCCGTCGCGATCACCGCCGTTCTGGTGCTGCTCGGCTCGTGGCGCGGCGTTGTCGCCTGGGTGCTGGTGGTGGTGGCGAGCTACGGGCTGGTCGCGTCGATGAAGCTGGGCTTTGCGGCCTGCGGCTCGCCGCTGCCGAACGGCCTGTTGCGCAGCCCAAGCGGCCACACGATGGCAGCGACGGTGATCTATGGCGGCGTGCTGGTGCTGCTCGGCGTGGGGCGGTGGACCGTCCTCGCGGTTTCCTGCGCCATCGCCGCGCTGATCGGGTCGTCCCGGGTCGAACTCGGCGACCACACCGGCGTCGAGGTCCTGGTGGGGTCGGCGATCGGCATTGCCGGAGTGGTCGCCCTGCAGCGCCTTGCGAGTCCGCTCCGCCCCCGTCGTGGCGGGCACGCCTTGGGCGGCGCCCTGCTGCTGCTCGCCTTGTTCGCGCCGGCATTGCTGCTGCACGGCCATCGCTCACCGGCCGAAAGCCTGCTCAGGCAGATGGGGCGGGAGTATGTCGGTCCATTGTTGGGGTGCAGCGCCGACCCGGACCAATGAGAAAGGATTCCGGGTGCATCGGGGAGACCGCTGCCAAATCCAGAAGGAGTCCACCGTGCTACCCGGTCGCCTACGTGGCCCCCCATGGCGGGTAAGCCGACCGGCCATGCCGAGCGCGAGGGCGGCGCGCCTATGCGGCCAGCGCCCGAGCGAACACCGCTGGGTCGACGTTGCCGCCGCTGATAACGATGCCGACCACCTGGCCTTTGCCATCAAATCGGCCGGACAGCAGCGCCGCCAGCGCCACGGCCCCGCCGGGCTCCACCACCAGCTTCAGGTGGGTGAAGGCGAACGCCATCGCGGCCAGCACCTCCGCATCCGACACCGCGACCGCCCCCGCCAGATGCGCCTGGTTGACCGCGAAGGTGAGGACGCCCGGCGTGGGCGCCAGCAGCGCGTCGCACAGCATCGACCCGCCGGGCGCGTTGGCCACGCGGCGACCTTCCGCCAGGGAGCGGCCGGTGTCGTCCCAGCCTTCCGGCTCCACCGCCACGACCTTCGTGGCCGCGGACGCGCCGGCCATCGCCAGTGCGCACCCGCCGATCAGCCCGCCGCCGCCGGTGCAGACCAGCAGCGAGTCCAGCGTCAGCCCGGCGGCCGCGGCGTCCTCCGCCAGTTCCAGCGCCAGCGTGCCTTGCCCGGCAATCACGTCCGGATGGTCGAACGGCGGCACCCGCGACGCGCCGGTGCGCGAAGCGAACTCGGCGGACAGTGCTTCCCGGTCGTCGCGCAGGCGGTCGTACTGGATGATCTCCGCGCCCCAGCGCCGGGTGCTCTCCATCTTGATGGCGGGGGCGTCGGCCGGCATGAACACGGTGGCGCGGGCGCCGACGCTGGCCGCGGCACAGGCCACCGCCTGCCCGTGGTTGCCGGAGGAATGCGTCACCAACCCGGCAGCGCGCTGCGCCTCGCTCAGCTTCAGCGTGGCGTTGGTGGCGCCGCGGAACTTGAACGATCCGGTGCGCTGCAACGGCTCCGGCTTCACCAGCACGGTGGCGCCGGTGCGCTCGTCCAACAGGGCGTTGCGCAGCGTGGGGGTGCGGACCACGCGCCCGGCCAGGCGGGTGCGGGCGGCGAGGACGTCCTCGTAGGTCGGCAACTCCATCGGCGGCAAACTCCTCATCGGGCGGGCAAGCGCACCATGTCCTGCCGCGCCGTCACGTGAAAGAGGTCGTACTCCTCCGCAACCACGCCGTCACGGCTGCGGGTGAGCGACCCCGCCGGGGACAGCGTCAGCCAAGGTGCAGGATCCGGCATGCCGGTTCGGCGGCGGCTGCGGATCAGCAGCCCCGTTTGCCCGGCGATTGGCGCGGCGGGCAGCGCGAACAGCGACCAGCGCGGTTCCGCCCCGACAACCGGGCCGGGCAGGTCATGCGCCAGCACCGAGGCCAAGCCGTAATTGTCGGCGGCGACGAAGCCGGCGTGCTGGTCCGCCACCGCGCGCGCCAGGCCGTCCCAGCCGCCCAGCCGGATCAGCGTCGGGTCCAGCCGGCGCGGCAGCGGCAGCATTGCGGTGGCGGCTTGCAGGTAGACCAGCGCCCCGATCGCGAACCCCAAACCCGCCGCCGGCCGCCAGAACCGCGGGGCATAGGCCGCGGCGGCGATGCAGGCGGCCGGGAACAGGATGGCGGGCCAGTTCGCCTGCACCCGGTCGCCGAGCGCGTGCTGGAGGAATACGAGCGCGCCCGGCACGGTCAGCGCCGCGAGCAGCGCCGGCGCCGCCCCCTGCCGCCAGCGCCGGGCCGCCGCCCACACGCCAACGGCGCACAGCACGGCCACCAGCGGCGTGCCTAGCCCGAGCTGGCTGCCCAGCAACTCCCCGATGAAGCGCAACGCGTCCGCCGGGTGCCAATCGCCGGTGCGGCCGCCCTGCTTGGCGAAGCTTGCCCAGCCATGCGCCGCATTCCACCAGAGCACGGGCGCGAAACACAACCCGGCCAGCACGCCGCCCGCCCAGGGCCAGGGCGTGCGAAGCCACCGGCGTCCCTCCGCCGTGGCAAGCAGCCATAGCCCGATGCCGAGGCCGAGCAGCGCCGCGGTGTACTTGCTGTCCAGCGCCCCGCCGGCCAGCAGCCCCACCGCCAGCCACCAGCCGGGCCGCCCCGTGGCAAGCAGGCGGCCGAGCGCCCACAGCGTCGCCGTCCAGAAGAACAGCAGCGGCGTGTCCGGCGTCATGGTCACCGCGCCGGCGGCAAGCAGCAAGGTCGCGTTCAACAGCGTTGCCGCCACTACGCCGAGCCGCCGGCCGGGGAACAAATCCTCCGCCGCCTGCGCCAGCATCAGCGACCCGGCGGCAGCAGCGAGCGGGCCGAGCAAACGGATGCCGAACGCCCCCTGCCCGGCCAGCATCGTGCCGGCGCGGATCCACAGCGCCACCATCGGCGGGTGATCGAGAAAGCCCGGCGCCAGGGCGCGGGACCACACCCAGTAATACGCCTCGTCCGCGGACAGCGGCGTCCAGCCCGCGACCAGCAGGCGGAGCGCCGTCAGCCCGGCCAGCAGGATCAGCGCGCGCGCCACACCAGGGTCGCCGAAATCGCGTAGTTCCACACCAGGCCGACCGCGGCACCCGCCAGGCCGGCGGGGGTCCAGCCGGCATGGTCGGAATACAGCACCTGCGCGATGCCGATATTGGCGTAGGCGCCCAGGCCGCAGCCCGCCAGGAACACGGGCAGGCCGCGCGCCAAGGCCGCGCCGCGCAGCCGGGCGTCGCGATAGGTGATGACATTGTTGAGTTGGAAGTTCGCCAGCATCGCCACCAGCGTCGCCGCGAGCTGCGCCGCCGTGAAGTCCGCCCCGGACCACCGCGCGCCGGACAGCACCAGCAGGTGCACCGCCACGCCCGCCAGCCCCACCAGGGCAAAGGCGACGAAGCGCAGCGGCACCAGCCCGTTCCCGATCTTGTCCAGCAGCAGGGCGGCGAACTGGATCAGCACCAGCACGTCCAGCTTGCTGCGGCCCGACTCGCGCGGGTGGAACCGGCAGGCGATTTCCGTCAGCCGCAGCGGCCCCGGCGCCGACAGCACCAGGTCCAGCAGGATCTTGAAGCCCTGCGCGGTGAGCCGCGGCGCCAACGCCTCGAACAACGGCCGCGGCAGGAGGAAGTAACCGCTCATCGGGTCGTGCAGCGGCACCCGGAGCGCCCGCTGCGCCAGCCGGGTGCCGGCAGAGGAAATGCGGTGCCGCCACGCGCCGGACAAGCCCGCCGCGTCGCCACCGGGCACGTGGCGGCTGCCGACCGCGATGTCCGCCCCGGCGCGCACGGCGGCCAGCAGGTCCGGCAAGCGGGTTTCGTCGTGCTGCAAATCGCCGTCGATCACCGCCACGAAGGCGGCCGAGGAGGACAGCGCCCCCTCAACCACCGCGGAGGACAGGCCGCGCCGCCCGATGCGGCGGATGCAGCGCACGCGGGGATCGGCCGCCGCCACGACCCGGACCTCCGCCGCCGTGCCATCCGGGCTGTCGTCGTCGACGAACACCGCCTCCCACGCGATGCCGCGCAGGGCCGCGTCCAGCCGGGCCAGCAAGGGCCGCACGTTGGCCCGCTCGTTGTAGCAGGGCACGATGATGGATAGCTCCGGCGGCATCGGCCGGTTGGTCGGCTGCACCAGGGGCGGCGTCAAGGCCTGCGCTAGATCGGCACGCCCGCCAGGTCGCGGCTGGTGCGGATGGTTTGCAGCGTTTGCACCCGGCTGACCGCGTCGGCCCCGGTCAGCGCCTGCGTCAACTGGTTCTCGTGCGCGGTATCGCGCGCCACCAGCCGCAGCAGGAAGTCGCCGCCACCGCGGATCATGTGGCAGGCCCGCACCTCCGGCCATTGCGCGACCAGCCGCTCGAACCCGCTCAGCACCGCTTCCTTCTGGCTTTCCAGCCCGACGATGGCGAAGAACTCGATCGGCCAGCCGAGCTTCGCCGGGTCGGTGTCGGCGCGGTAGCCGCGGATCACCCCGGCTTCCTCCAGCCGGCGCACCCGCCGCAAGCATGGCGGGGCGGAGATATCCGCCCGGCGGGCAAGCTCCACGTTCGTCATCCGGCCGTCCGCCTGCAATTCGGCAAGGATGCGGCGGTCGATCCCGTCGAGGTCCGGGATGTCTGCGGGAGAATGTTTCATCGGGCTGCGGCGCGGTTCCGTTGTCGCGGACGGGCGACGGGACGAAACAATATTCCACAATCGCCGCCGGGCAAGGCCCTGCTTGCACAACAGCAGGGCTGCGCAGATATCGGTTGCAGCCGTTGGAGCGCTTCCCGCATGCCGCAGACTATCCACTCCCGAGTCCTCATCCTGGGCGGGGGGCCGGCCGGCTACACCGCGGCGATCTACGCCGCGCGGGCGAGCCTGGCCCCGGTGCTGGTGCAGGGCCTGCAACCCGGCGGGCAGCTCACCATCACTTCCGAGGTCGAGAACTACCCGGGCTTTGCCGAAGCGGTGCAAGGCCCGTGGCTGATGGAGCAGATGGCGGCGCAGGCCCGCCACGTCGGCACGCGGCTGGTGGACGACGTCGTCACCGGGCTGGACCTGGCGGCGCGGCCGTTCCGTGCCGAGGGCGACGGCGGCGACACCTACACCGCGGACACGCTGGTGCTGGCCACCGGCGCCCAGGCGCGCTGGCTGGGCCTGCCGTCGGAAAAGGCGTTCGCCGGCGCCGGCGTGTCCGCCTGCGCCACCTGCGACGGGTTCTTTTTCCGCGGCAAGGCGGTGGCCGTGGTGGGCGGCGGCAACACCGCGGTGGAGGAAGCGCTCTACCTCACCAACCATGCTTCTTCCGTCACGGTGATCCATCGCCGCGACAGCTTCCGGGCGGAGCGCATCCTGCAGGACCGGCTGTTCGCCAACCCCAAGGTGCGCGTGGTTTGGAACAGCGCGGTGGAGGAAATCCTGGGCACCACCAGCCCGAAGGCGGTGGCGGCCGTGCGGGTGCGGGACGGGGCGGGCGCCCGGCAGGACATCCCGGTGGAAGGCGTGTTCATCGCCATCGGCCACGACCCGGCCACGGCCCTGGTGCGCGGCCAATTGGCCCTGGACGGCGACGGCTACGTGCAGATCGCCCCGTGGTCCACCGCCACCAACATCTCCGGCGTGTTCGCCGCCGGCGACGTGGCGGACCCGCGCTATCGGCAGGCCGTCACCGCCGCCGGCATGGGGTGCATGGCGGCACTGGAAGCGGAGAAGTTCCTGGCCGAGCACTCGCCCGTGCCGCACATCCGCGCGCGGGAAGCGCAGACGGAGCAAATGATCGGCGCGTGGGAATGAAATAGCCCGCATTCGGGCGAGACATCGAGGCGCAGGCTGTTACTCTCCCCGATATGGGTACGAATCGGGAAAGAGGGCCGTCAATGGACTGGGACAAGCTGCGGGTGTTCCACGCAGTCGCGGAAGCCGGCAGCTTCACCCATGCCGGCGACACGTTGAACCTCAGCCAGTCCGCCGTCAGCCGGCAGATCTCCGCGCTGGAAGAGAACTTGCAGGTGTCGCTGTTCCACCGCCACGCCCGCGGCCTGATCCTGACCGAGCAGGGCGAAAGCCTGAACCGCACGGTGCGCGACGTGTTCGCCAAGCTGGCGATGACGGAAGCGTTGCTGACGGAAAGCAAGGAGAAGCCGACCGGCCGGCTGAAGGTGACCACGACGGTGGGGCTTGGCTCGCATTGGCTGGCGTCCCGGGTCGGCGGGTTCCTGGCCGCCTACCCCGACGTGTCCATGACGCTGCTGCTGGACGATTCGGATTTGGACCTGGCGATGCGCGAGGCCGACGTCGCCATCCGCATGCACACGCCGAAGCAGCCGGACCTGGTGCAACGCCACCTGATGACGCTGCAATGGAACATCGTCGCCTCCAAGGAATACCTGGCCAAGCGCGGCACCCCGACCCGGCCGGAGGAGTTGGACGACCACGCGCTGATCCTGTTCGGCGATTACCGGCCGCCGTTCGGGGAAATCAACTGGCTCGCCCATGCCGGCCGCCGCGCCGGGCAGCCGCGGCGGGCGGTAATGGAGGTGAACTCCCTGCACGCCATGGCCATGGCCGCCCGCGGCAGCGTCGGCCTCGCCGCCCTGCCGACCTGGATGAGCGAGGAAGTGGACGGGCTGCAAACCGTGCTGACGGACCTGAAGCCGCCGAAGGTGGACGTGTATTTCGTGTATCCGGAGGAGCTGCGAAATTCCAAGCGGGTGGCGGTGTTCCGCGACTTCTTGCTGGCGGAAATCCAAGGGCTGCAATGAAGGACCTGATGGTCCGACGGGTGGTGCCGCGGTTGTGCCATAACAGGCGTTATGGCAAGTCGGCTCTATGCGGAGGGTGCCTGGCGGTTGGGCGCTGCCTCCCGTGCCCTTGGCATTCCGGCAGGGACCAACCCTCCGGGCGCGATGCGCCGCCAGATCACCCCGGCCGGGCGACGCGCCTGACCCTGCGCAACGGGCCGTCCGCCCACCCCAGGAGGGGACCCCGAGCGGTCGATACCGCCGCGCACGCGGCGCTTACGCGATCCCTATGGTTCCCCACCCTTCCGCACCGCTACGCGGCCTCCCGAAGGGAGGGGGCTATGCCCTGCGGGTTTGCAAAACCATTACTTTTGCAATAGCCAAGGCGACAATTCTAAGTGCTTGATTTCATTGTCTCTGGACTATTGCAAAACCCCTTTGCATAATTGCAGCATGAAAATTGGCTATGCTCGCGTTTCCACCGATGAACAATCTTTAGACCTGCAACGCGACGCCCTTGCCCAAGCTGGATGTGCCCAGGTGTTTGAAGATCGGGGTGTTTCCGGCGGATCCTTGCATCGACCAGGCCTTGATGCCGCCCTTGCCAGTCTTGGGCCGGATGATGTGCTAACAGTGTGGAAACTGGACCGGCTTGGCCGCTCCCTGCCGCACCTGATCGAGACGGTGCGCCGAGTGGGTAAACGTGGAGCGGGCTTTGCCTCTCTGTCTGAAGCTATCAACACCACCACAGCAGGGGGCAAGTTGGTGTTTCACATCATGGGAGCCCTAGCAGAGTTCGAGCGGGCGTTGATCGTTGAACGGGTCGTGGCCGGGATCGCATCGGCCAAAAAGCGTGGCAAACATATCGGACGGCCTCGGAAACTCACCGTTGAGCAAATTAGCCATGCCCGTGAGTCCCTTGCGAGGGGAGTGCAGACGTTAAGCAGCATGGCCGCTATTTTGGGCGTGGATCATACGACGTTATGGCGGGCACTGAAAAAGCTAGACCAAACTCCCAAAGTGGAACATAAAGAGAACATGCTCGGTACGCTATGACCCTCTTTGCTAAGTTCCTCCTGTTTTTTACGTCTTGGTCCCCGGCCTATGCGTTGATCGTATTGATTGCTTGGAAGGCAAACAACGATGTCGCCATGATATCTCTGCTGTTTACGTCGCTTAGTGCAGCAATTTATTTCGCAATGGAATATTGGACTTTCTCTAAATCAGACAGGATCATAAAAGTAAAGTCCATCTCAAGAAGAGATGAGAACATATTAATGTATGTAATAGCTTATCTGCCACCATTTTTCTCTGTGCAGTTTGACCATACAGAGCAAATATTCGCTCTTCTTTGGTTTTACATAATATTTGCGTTTAGCTATGTGTCGCTCGGCCTATTCTATTTAAACCCGATGTTCATTATGAGAGGCTATAGAACATTTACAGTGATCGCCGAGAGTGGCGAAGAGTACATTGCTCTAATAAAGGGTAACGAACATCCCCGATCCGGGCAGACGATACATTATAGAAACTTGGAAAGAGTTCTCTTAGTCGAAAGCTTTACCCACGACGGTGAGTGAGTAATTACATCAAATTCTTCTCCACACCTATGTACCTTATGTCAGTTAGCAAGCTACTTACATAATCATCATCTAGAACATGAAGATAGGCACGGAGCTGTGATTTGTCCGTTGCGTCGACCAAGATTACGGCACCTTCACCTTCACCATCTATTCTGATTGGTAAACCGGCCTCTTGAATCAAAGTTTTGATTCTGGACATGTCGAGCTGCGGCAAGTGGGTCTTTCGACCTAATCCGGCCATTTTATTGAGGCTTCTTTTGCTCGCGAAGAGAGCCTGCTTGAGGCTTTCAGGTTCAGATACAGGCAACAGTTCTATAACGGTGGCAAACGATGTATCTGCAATAGATGAAGTGACACTCTGGAAGTCGAGAATAGACTCAAATTTCCTATAGTTTGATATGTACATGTAATCACGCCAGACAAAAAAGTCCACGATATCGTCAAAAACAAGCACGCTATCAGACTCAACTTCTTTATACAGGGAGCCTTCCAGAATCCGAGCCATTAGACCTCTTCTAACGATCTTGGTTTCTGTTGATGATCTGAAAATATGAACACTCTCTCCCTCAGAGAAAGTTAGCTCCGTATGAATAAACCTCAGCTTGCTTAAATAATTATTGTCGCCATTAAACGGCTGTACTACGTCACTTGAGGGAAACTTACCTAGCCAGCTTTCGACCTCACCAAAGTGGTTTGTTGGCATAACAGCCAATCGTCCATCTGCAAAAGCTTGAAATCCAAATGGGGCAAGTCCGCTGCCGTCCGAGAGGGCTTCCGTAATGAGATGTCTGAGAGAGGTATCTAGATCCTCCTTAAACCGCTCAGCTAAAGTCTCTGTCATATTAAGGTATCGGGTATTCTGCTCAGTCGGCTTTTTTATCGACTTGACCAAGTTTACTTGGCAAGTAGCCGTAGCTAATTCATCTAAATTATCTAGAAGACCGTTGAGTGAGGTTGTTAATTCATCAACCGAGATCAACAGGGGGCTTTGATCAGACATTCTAAGCTGATCTCATACCTAGAGTGATTCTACCAGCTTAATTCCATAACGGACATTTCAGTTCATAACACGCGGCTCGGCGCCCCGGGCGACAAGTGCGATCGACTCGACCACTTCTGTCACAAGCCCGTCCCGGGCCACCGCCGTCACCAAGCGCTCCACCTCGGTCCGTAGTCTCGCCACGCCGTCCTCGCCCAGTCGCGCCCGGCTAGTGCTCGACATGGACAGCGCGCGTTCCACCAGCGCCGCGCCCGGTGTGCGGTGGCGTTCCACCACGCCCAGGCGATGCAGGCGGCACAGGGGCGAGTCCAGCAGCACCGCCTCGTGCTTCACCCAGCCGGGTTGCCGCCACGCCGCGCGGCGGCCGCCGACCGCCGCGGCTTCCAGCACCCGCTCGTACTCCGCGCGCCAGGCATTGTCGGGGGCGTCGATGTGGGTGGTGGAGAACAGGACCAGCGCACCGCCCGGCTCCAGCATCGTGGCCAGCCGCCGGGCGGTGTCCGGGCGGTCCATCCAGTGGAAGGCGCGGCCGATCGTTACCAGGCGGAAGCGGCCGAGCGCCGGCGTCAGGTCCTGCGAGCTGCCTTCGCGAAAACTGATGTCCGCCCCGGCCTCCGCCGCCAGCCGCGTCGCCAGCGCCAGCATCTCCGGCTCCGGGTCCATGCCCACCGCCGCCGCCACGTAGGGGCGGAACGCGGTGGCGAGCTGGCCCGGGCCGCAGCCGAGGTCCAGCAGGCGGCCGGTGCCGTCCAGCCGGCACAGCGTCGCCACGTCGGCGAACAGGGCGGGCGCGTAGGCGGGGCGGCCTTGCAGGTAATGCGCCGCGGCGGAGCGGAAGCGCGCCGGGTCGAACGGGATCGGCGCGATCACGTCGCTTGCTGCAGGGTGCGCAGCACCGCCGCGCCGTAGCGCTCCAGCTTGGAGGTGCCGAACCCCTTGATCAGCGCCAGGTCGTCCAGCGTGCGCGGGTGGATCGCCGCGAGGTCACGCAGCACCGAGTCGTGGAAGATCACGTAGGGCGGCACGGATTGCAGCTTGGCTTCCGCCAGGCGCCAGGCACGCAGCGCCTCGAACGGGCCGGATGGCGGGTCGTCGGTGTCGGTGGCAGCCGGGCGAGCGCCGCGCGGCCGGTCCCGCTTGCGCCCGGCGATCGGGTCGGGCGTTTCTTCCCGCAGCATCACGGTGGTTTCGCCGCGCAGGATGGGCCGCGCGCGCTCCGTCACCAGCGCCAGGCCGGCGCGCTCCCCCTCGCCGCGGCGCAGCGCGCCGATCGCCACCAACTGGCGGATCACGCCGCGCCAAAAGCCGTCCGGCTGGTCCGCGCCGGCGCCCCAGGTGGGCAGGCGGTCATGCGCGTGCTTTTCCACCATCGGCGTGCGCTCCCCGCGCAGCACGGCGGTGATGTGCAGCGCGCCGAACATCTGCCCAGTGCGGTAGATCGCCGACAGCACCTTCTGCGCCGCCACCGTGCCGTCGAACAGGTTCACCGGGTTGGCGCAGGTGTCGCAATGGCCGCACGGTTCCTCCAGCGTTTCGCCGAAGCAGGCGAGCAGGGCGCGGGTGCGGCATTGCGGCGTTTCGGTCAGCCCGATCATCGCTTCCAGCCGGGCGGCGCGCACCCGGCGCTCCGCCTCGGGGGCGGTGGACTGCTCCAGCCAATGGCGGGCGCGCACGATGTCCTCGCCGCCATACAGCAGCAGCGTGTCGGCACGGTCGCCGTCGCGGCCGGAGCGGCCGATCTGCTGGTAATAGGCTTCCGGGCTGTCGGGCATGTCGAGGTGGACGACGTAACGCACGTCCGGCCGGTCGATGCCCATGCCGAACGCGATGGTCGCCACCATCACCACCGGCTCGCCGGAGCGGAATCGCGTCAGCGCCACCCGCTTTTCCATCGCCGACAGCCCGGCGTGGAACGGGATGGCCGGCTCCCCGGCGGCACGTAGGCTTTGCGCCACCCGCTCCGTCTTGGCACGGCTGCCGCAGTACACAATGCCCGCCTGCCCCTGGCGCTTGCGCAAAAAGGCGGTGAGCTGCCCCAACTCGCCCGTCTTGGGCAGCGCCGCGATGTGGAGGTTGCGGCGGTGGAAGGAGGCGGCGAACACCGCCGCATCCGCCATGTCCAGGGCTTCGAGGATGTCCGCCCGGGTGCGCGGATCTGCCGTGGCCGTCAGGGCGATGCGCGGCACGCCGGGGAAATCCTGCCGCAACCGCTTGAGCATGCGGTATTCCGGGCGGAACTCATGCCCCCAAGCGGAGACGCAATGCGCCTCGTCCACCGCGATCAACGCGACCTCCTGCCGCCACAGCCGTTCCAGCGTGCCGGACATCATCAGCCGCTCGGGCGAAACGTAGAGCAGGTCGAGCGTGCCGTCGGTGAGGGCGCGCGAGGTGCGGGCCGCGTCGTCCGCCTCCACCTCCGAATGCAGCGCCCCGGCGGACACGCCGAGTTGGCGCAAGGCCGCCACCTGGTCGTCCATCAGGGCGATCAGCGGCGACACCACCACGGCCACGCCGAACCGAACCAGCGCCGGCACCTGATAGCACACGCTCTTGCCGCCACCGGTGGGCATCAGGACCAGGGCGTCGCCGCCCCGGACCACCTGCGCCACCGCTTCCTCCTGCAAGCCGCGGAAGGCGGGGAAGCCGAAGACCCGATGCAGGATGTCGCGCGGGCTCTCCGGTCCGACCGGTCCGTGGCCGTCCGGCATCGCCTACGGCAGGTCGATGTCGATCTCGACCCGGCGGCGCTCCACGCCCGGCTGGCTGTTCGGCGGCGTGCCCACGGCGCTGCGCCGGATGCGGGCATGCGCCACGCCATCCTGCTCCAGCAAGGCCGCCACCGCGTCGGCGCGTGCCTGCGACAAGGAGATCTCCGCCGCGGTGGATCCGGCATTGTCGGCGTAGCCGGTCACCTTCACCAGGTAGTTCGGGAATTTCTGCGCCAGGGCGGCGGCGTTGGACACCACCGTCATCCCGGCCGGACCAAGGTTCGCGGAGAAGTCGTTGAAGAAGACCGGGTACACGCGATCCGGCGGCTCCTGCATCGCGCAGGCAGTCAAAGCAAGCAGGCCCAGGCCCGTGGCGAGGCGACGCATGTGGCAGACTCCGTGTTCTGGCCTGGCAACCTGCCCGTTGCCACGAAGCCAGGTCAACCGACCCGGCGAATAATCACGCGGCCGCCGCGACGGCATGGCCGCCGGACAGCCGCCAGATGCGATCCAACCGCTCCACCCCGGTCAGGCGGTGGGTGATCAGCAACAGGGTGCGGCCGGGCGGCAGGTCGTTCAGGGTTTGCAGGAAGGCCTTTTCGGTTTGCGCGTCCAGGCCGGCGCAGGGCTCGTCCAGCACCAGCACCGGCGCATCCGAGAGCAGCGTGCGGGCCAGCGCGATGCGGCGCCCTTGGCCGCCGGACACGCGCGCGCCGCCTTCGCCCAGCCAGGTATCCAGCCCGTCGGGCAGGCTGCGGACGAACTCTCCCACCGCGGCCTGGTCCAGCGCGCGCCACAGTGCCGGCTCGTCCGCATCGGGGCGGCCGACCAGCAGGTTGGCGCGGATGGTGTCGTCGAACAGATGCGTCGCCTGGGACAGCCAGCCGAAGCGGCCGCGCAGCTCGGCCGCCGCCAGCGTCGCCAGGTCGGCGCCACCCAGCAGGATGCGGCCGCCTTGCGGGGCTGCGACCTTCAGCAGCAGCGCCGCCAAGGTGGATTTGCCGCAGCCGGACGGGCCGAGGATGGCGACGCGGCTGCCTTGCGGGATGTCCAGCGTCAGACCGTCGAACAGGGTCGGCCGGGTTGGTTCCCAGCGGAACCGGACCGCCTCGAATCGCAAGGCGTTGGCGCTCGGCAAAGGTGCGGGGGAGATCGGTTCCGGCGCGGCCGTGCCCGGACGCGCCGCCTCCAGCACGCGTTGCGCCGCCGCGGCGGCGTGGCCGGCCAGTGCGCCGGCGCGGGACAGCCCGCCCGCGGCTTCCAACGCCGCCACCAGCAGGAACACGGCGCCCGCGGCAAATACCGGCCGCGTGCCGGCGCCCAGCAACAGCAACAGGATCGCCAACTGGCCGCACAGGAAGGCGGCGGCTTGCGCCCAAGCGGCGTGGCTCGCCAAATGGCCGCGCGCCAGGCCGACAGCGGCGTCGCGCTCGGCGATTGCATCGGCCATACGCGTTTCCGCGCCGAACATGCGCACTTCGCGCAGGCCGGACAGCGCGTCCAACACCGCCACCCGCAGCGCGCCGCTGGATTCTGCGACCGCGATCCCCCGCGTCCCGGCGGCGCGGGCCGCCAGCGCGGGGACCAGGAACGCGGCGGCGGCGAACAAGCCGCATGCCGCCAGGCCGAGCGGCCACAGCGCTTCGCCCAGCGCCACCAGCACGACCAGCAGCACCACGAGCAAGAGCGCCGCGCCCGCCAGCGGCACCAGGATGCGCAGGTAGAGGCCGTCCAGCGCCTCCACATCCGCCACCAGGCGGGACATGAGGTCGCCGGAGCGCTGCATGCCCAGCCCGCCCGCCGACCGCGCCGCCTGCCGGCCGAAGAACCACACCCGCAAATCCGCCAGCGCGCGGAAGGTAGCGTTGTGGGTCACCAGGCGCTCCGCATAGCGCAGCACCACCCGCAGCGGACCCAGCACGGTCAGCAACGCGCCGGCGGCCACGCCCGCCCCCAGCAGCAGGACCGCCACGTGCACGCCCGCCAGCGCCAGCAACGCCGCGCCGGCCAGCACCGACGTAACGGCCACGGCGACGCCCGCCGCCAGCCATCCCCATTGCCGGCGCCACAGCAGCAGGATGCGGAGCAGCGGCCTCATGCCGCCCCCCGTGCCGCGGCGATCCGGCCGTCACGCAAGTCCAGCCGTCGCGTGCCGAAGCTGAGCACCGCCGCGGCGTGGCTGGCCACCACCACGGTGCGCCCCACCGACAGCCGGCGCAGGCTGTCCATCACGTCGCCTTCGGTCACGGGGTCGAGATGGGCAGTCGGCTCGTCCAGCAGCAACAGCGGCGCGTTCTTCAGGAACGCCCGGGCGATCGCCACACGCTGCGCCTGGCCGCCGGACAGGCCGAACCCGCCCTCCCCCACTGCCGTGTCGAGCCCGTTCGGCAACGTCTCGGCAAACTCGGCGACGCGGGCGCTGCGGGCGGCGGATTCGACGTCCTTGTCCGTGGCGTCCGGGCGACCGAAGCGGATGTTCTCGCGCAACGTGCCCGCGAACACGACCGGGTGCTGGCCGATCGCCGCCGTCATGCGCATGAGGGCTTGTGGCACGATGGTGGCCAGGTCGGCGCCGTTCACCAGCACCCGGCCGGTCTGCGGCTGCACGAAGCCGAGCAGGATCTCGATGATCGTGGACTTGCCGGCGCCGGACGGCCCGGCCAGCACCAGCGTTTCCCCGGCAGGGATGCGGAAGCTGATGTCGTCCAGCGCCGCCCCGCGGGCGGGGTCCCAGGTGAAGCCGACATTCTCGAACGCGATGCTGACGCCATGCGCCGACACGGTGCGGATCGGCGCGGCGGGCACGGCAGGCGGTGGCAGCGGCGGCACGGCGGCGATGGCTTCCGCCGCGGCGGTGGCCTGGGCGCGGTCCTGATAGGCGACGGAAAACGCCCGCAGCGGCGCGAAGAACTCCGGCACCGCCAACAGCACGAACAAGGCCGGCGCCGGGTCGAGGCGATCGGCCAGCGCGGCATGGCCGTAGCGGATGGCGAGCACGACCAAAGCCAGTGCGACCGCGCAGTCCAGCGCCGCCGACGCCAGAAAAGCGAGGCGCAGCACCCGCATGGTGCGGCGGCGCAGCTCGTCGGCTGCCACTGCCAGGGCGCGTGCTTCATCGGCGGTGCGCCCGGCCAGTACGATGGTGGCAATGCCGCGCATCCGGTCGAGGAAGCGGGCCTGCAACCGGCTGAGCGCCAGGAACTGGCTCCGCGACGCGGCAGCGGCACCCAGGCCGGACACCGCCTGCGCAACTGGCACCAGCAGGCCGCACGCGGCGATGATCAACGCGCCCCGCCAATCAACCAGCGCCACGGCCACCAGCACCAGCAGCGGCCCGGCCACGGCCAGGCTGCGGGCGGGCAGCCAGCGTGCGAAGAACCCGTCCAGCGCGTCAATGCGGTCCACCGCCGTCACCGCCAGGGCCGCCGAATGCTCCTGCCGCAGCAGGCTCGGACCGGCGGCCAGCAGGCGGGCCACCACGTCGCGGCGCAGCCTGTGCCGGGCGGCCACGCCGTTCCGCGTGGCGGTGCGATCCGACACGATCGCGGCGGCGGCGCGCAGGATCGCGGCGATGCCGAAGCCGGCGATGGCCCACCATGCGGGAGCGGCGCGGTCGGCAAGGGCGGCGCCAAGCACCGTGGCGGCGCACCCCGCCTGCACCAGGGCCAGCAGGGTGTTCAGCCAGCCCGAGTGCGACGACGGGTCGGGAGGCCTGCCGTTCGGATGTGGTTTGGCTCCGCAGCCAGTCGCGGCCGCGCGCGGTGGGTGCGCTCATCCCTGCCATGTAGCGCTGGCCGCCGGGCCTGCCCAGCCGGCCAGGGTTAAACCTGCGTCAGGCCTGCAAGGCGTTCTTTGCCACGCCGGCCAGGAAGCGCGCCGCCGCGGGCAGGATGGCGTCGTTGAAGTCGTAGTTCGGGTTGTGCAGCTCCCGCCCGCCATCCCCGGGGCCGTTGCCGATCCAAACAAAGGCGCCGGGCCGCTGTTCGAGATAGGCGCCGAAATCCTCGCTGGCCATCGAGGGGGGCAGGGTGCGGTGCAGCGGCAACCCGGCGTCCCGGGCGGTGCGGGCAGCCAGTTCCGCCTCGGGGCCGCTGTTGATGACACCGGAGATACCGGTGGAGATATCCACCGCGCCCGCCATCCCGAACGTCGCCGCGATGCCATCCACGACGCGGCGGATCGCTTCGTCAACCTGCGCGTGAACCGCCGGGCGGTGGGTGCGAAAGGTGCCGCGCATGATGGCGCGATGCGGGATTTGGTTCGCTGCCTGCCCGCCTTCCAGCGTGCAGAAAGACAGCACGGCCGTGTCCAGCGGGTCGACGTTGCGCGACACGATGGATTGCAGCGCCACCAGCGCGTGCGCCGCGGCCAACACCGGGTCGCGCGTCAGATGCGGTAACGCGGCGTGGCCGGCATGGCCTTCCAGGGTGACGGCCACGCGGGAGCCTTGCGCCATCACCGCCCCGTCATGCACCGCCACCTCCCCGGCGGCCAGGCCCGGCCAGTTGTGGTAGCCGAAGATGCGTTCCATCGGGAAACGCTCCAACAGCCCGGCGCCGAGCATCGCACGGGCGCCGCCATACCCTTCCTCTGCCGGTTGGAACACAAGCTGCACAGTGCCGGACCAATCGGTTTCCTGGCTGAGCAGGGCCGCGGCGCCCAGCAGGCTAACGGTGTGCCCGTCATGGCCGCACGCGTGCATCACACCGGCCCGGGTCGACGCGTAGGCAACGCCGGTTTGTTCGTCGATCGGCAGCGCGTCCATGTCTGCCCGTAGTCCGACGCTGCGATTGGACTGGCCGCGGCTCACGGTGGCGACGATGCCGTGGCCGCCCACCCCTGCGACGAAGGGCACGCCCAGCTCCGTCAGCCGCGCAGCCACGAAGGCGGCGGTCGCCTCCTCGTGCAGCGACAGTTCCGGATTGGCGTGCAGGTGGCGGCGCCATTGCGTGAGGGACGCGGCGAGCGCGGGGTCCAGGTCGGCGGCGGATGATGTCATGCCGCACTATCCTGTTCCGCCCGGGCGCTGTCCACCGCGCTGCGGGGTGGGACGAGCCCACGGGTCAGTCGAACGGCGTAGCGCGTGCCGCCATGCTCCTCGATCGTCAACATGGCGCCGAGCTGCCGGCTAAAGCCGCGGATCAACTGCAGCCCGATGCCGTCCCGCGTCCCTGCCTCCGACTTGCCCGCCGGAATGCCGACGCCGTCGTCGCTGATGGTCAGGTCCAAGCCACCATCATGATCCTTCAGCACCACGGAGATCCTGCCGGGCCGGCCGCTGGGGAAGGCATAGCGGACCGAATTGGTGACGGCCTCCGTGACGATCAGCGCCAAGGGCACGGCCTGGTCGCTGGACATGCGCATTTCCGGCGCCTCGATGAGCATCTGGATGCGGGCGCCCTCCGCCTCGCCCATTGCCTGGAACAACTGCCCGCAAAGCTCCGCGAGGAAGGAGCGCATGTTGATCGTGTGCAGCTCGCCATCGGCATACAGATGCCGGTGCAGCGTCGCCAAGGCCCGTACGCGATCGCGCGCCGCCTGGAACTCGGCGCGGGCTTCCGGGACGCGGATGCGGCTCGCCTGGAGGTTGAGCAGGCTTGCGATGACCTGGAGGTTGTTCTTCACCCGATGGTGGACTTCCAGGACGAGTAGATCCTGGCGTTCCTGCGCCTTGGTCAACTCCGCTTCGCGTTGCTGCAGGCCGGCCGTGGCCTCGCGGAACGATTGTGCGAGCTGCAACACCTCATCCGGAGCCCCGCCCAGGTCACCGGGGTCGAACGATCCGCCCGCCTGCCAGCGGCGCACCGCGGCGCTGAGGCGGCGCAGCGGGTTGCCGAAAGCGAGGTCCGCCCCCAGGACAACGGCGGCAAGCCCTGCCAGCAGAAGCGCGGTGAGTTCGGCCAGCCGGACCAGCAGTTCACGTACGGCCGCCTCGTGCTCGTGCCGGGCGGAAGTAGCGGCGATCAGCCGCCAGTGGCTCGGCAGCAGCGTCGTAGCGTAGGCGTAGCGGACACCTGCCATGGATTGCGCCTGCACCGCGAGCTGTGCGGCACTCGTGAGGCTCGCCATAGTGCCCGCGGATGGCTGTGCCTCGGCCACGGCGCCACGCGACGCGAGCACGGCCTCGTGCTCGTCAAGCAGCCACAAAGCGTCGCCTGCATCATTCAGGCGGTCGGATAACAGGTGGTTTCTGAGCCAGGCCGACGGCAAAGCCTGGACCAGCGTCTCATCGCTGTCGGTGCGGTAGTCCAAAATCGCGTTGCCGTGCACGCCGCAGGCGACAATCTCATTCGGACCACCGCGGCACGATTGGGCGAGCAAAGCGCCAGCAAGCGCTGGGAAATCGGCTACAATGCCGACCCGACAGGCGATGTTGCCATTACGCTCGATCGTGACAATGGAGGGTGGAAGCACGCGGTCAACGCCAACGCCAGCCGGATCGCAGTGTCCGCCCGACAAATGCGCCGACGCTGCACGCAACCCGCTTTCCAGTGCGGCAAAGGCCACGCGGTAGCCGGCGAGTTGCTGGCCATCCAGCAGGATGGCGCGCTCTTGTGCCGCATGGGAGACGGATTGGTAGTCCTGCCAGGCGATCGTGGCGGCCATTGCCATGATCGGGATGACGGCAACGACGGCCAGGCCGGTCAGTCGGCCCCTTGTATGGCCAAGCCGCGACCACCAACCCGGCCGGCCCAGTATCACTTCAGCCGATCTTCCTCGATCAACTTCAAAAGCTCGTCTGGGACGGGTTCACTTGCCACGTCATCATAAATCTTGTGCAGACCGCGTTGGAGCCAGAGGTCGAATGCTTCCGGCTTGGCTGCGTCGGATTTACTTCTCGATGTCTTTCTCGGCTTTGGATCATTCATATCCGGATGCTTCACGCCGCCACTCCGAATATGAAAACCGGCCGCAAGCGGCCGGTTTCCTTCTACACGAGACGATGATTGGCGTTACGAGACTGCGATCTCGGCAGGCGCCGAAAGGCGTGCCTTGGATAGCTCACGGGCGATGCGCTGTGCCGAGCGACCGGCTTCCTTGGCGTCACCCATCAACCACGCTTCCAGCTGTCGGCGAGCACGGAACACGCGGCTCTTTGCCGTTCCCACCGCGCAGCCGGTTGCTTGGGCAAGCGCTTCGTAGCTCATGCCGTGGATCACGACCATGACCAACGCCTCACGCTGATCGGATGGCAGGCGGTTCATGGCAGCACCCAGCTCCTTCAACGCCAGCCGATCCTCGTGCGGAGCATCCGTGGCAAACACAGACTGCGGCACGTCGTCGATGTCCGTTGTGTCGCGGCGCTTGCGCAGGTTCGAGATGAAGCGGTTGCGCAGGATGCGATGCATCCAGGCGGGGAAGTTGGTGCCGGGAATGAAGGTGGCCTGTGCCGACAGCGCGTTGCACACGGCGTCTTGCACCAAGTCCTCCGCCGCTGCCCGGTTGCGTGTCAGTGCCAGGGCCTGGACGCGCAGCTTCGGCAGGATGGCAATCACTTGGTCATGGAAGACGGTGGTCGTCATGGAGCATTCTCCGTTTCTGATGGACCAATGACGACCCCAAAAACTTGGTTGCATCCGTTTGGTCACGAAAACGCGAGCGATACGATCATCGGCAAACTGTCCGTTGTCCTGCCTCGATCGGTCGCTAGGTTGCGGCCATGACGACGGTGGTTCCGAGGAAATTCAGCTTTGCGGCGGTGCCAGGATTTGAGTGAGTTGTACCCGCGCGCGCGATACCCGCGCCTTCATCGTGCCGATGGGGACGCCGCAGATGGCCGCGGCCTCCTCGTAGGGCAGTTCCTGCGCGCCAACCAGCACCAGCGCCTCCCGCAACAACGGCGGCAGGCTCCACAACAGGCGATGCAGGTCACGCAGGTCCGACGGGTCGGCCTGTTCGGCCCGTGTGGTCTCGTCGGCCGGGAAATGGGCGCTGAGTGCCGCGGCTTCGCGACGGCGACGTCGCGATTGCTCGAAGAACAGGTTGCGCAGGATGGTGAACAGCCACGCCTTCAGGTTGGTACCGGGGCGGAATTGGCCCAACGCGCCCAGGGCGCGCACCACCGTGTCCTGCACCAAGTCATCCGCGACCACGCGGTCCCGCACGAGAAAGCGGGCGAATGCCCGCAAGTCCGGCAGGATGGCCAGCATCTGCCGCCTGGTTTCCGCAAGGCTCGTGCCGTCGCTGCTAGGCATGGCCGGGGGGGCGTCTTCGGATTGGACCGGCCGGTTCAGCTTAGGCTCCATGGGCAGCAAGGTGGACCGTGGTATGTTCGTCGCGCCCCGATCGGGCAAGTAGAGGTTTCGTTATGACGGCTTTCCCACGCGAGGATCTGGTCCGCGCGCTGCCCTACGCCCGCCGGTATGCCCGGGCCTTGTGCGGGGGGCAGAGACGCGGCGACGCCCTCGTCACGGATGGCCTCCGCGCCTTGCTGGCGGCCGAGCACTCGCCCGATGGCGAGGCACGGCTTGGGCTTTATCGGGAGATCACCGCCCGGTTCGGCGACGGGGCGTCCCACGTGGCCGGGCTGGACGGGGCTCTGTCCCAGGCACAGCGCCGCCTGCTGCTGCTGACTTCCTTGGAGGAGGTGCCGCTTCCGGTCGCGGCCGGCTTGCTGGACCTCGCCGTGCCGGAGGCAGACGCCATGCTGTGCTCCGCCAAGGACCAGTTGCGGAGCGCGGCGGCGACCGACGTGCTGATCATCGAAGACGAACCGATCATCGCCATGGATATCGAGGAGTTGGTGACGAATTGCGGCCACCGGATCGTCGGCGTCGCCGCGACCGAGGCGGATGCCGTGGCGATCGCGGAGCGCCGCCGGCCGGGGTTGATCCTGGCGGACATCAACCTGGGTGCCGGCGGTGACGGCACGTCCGCCGTGTCGCGGATCATGCGCAACCATTATGCCCCGGTCATCTTCGTCACCGCCTATCCGGAGCGCCTGCTGACGGGTGAGGCGTTGGAGCCGGCCTTTGTCATCACCAAGCCGTTTGACCCACTGACCTTGGCGATCGCCACCTATCAGGCCGTGACGGGCGGCGTTCACCTGGAATAGCACGACACCGGGATGATGTGCTAACCACTCCGGGAACCGCCCCCGTGCCCGGGCGTCACTCCCCCCAGCCCTCCGTCAGCCGCACGAGGCACGCGCCATGAACGCCATCAACCGACCCGCCCCCACGGAAAGCGCCGGCCGCGCCCTGTCGCACCTGCGCATCCGGTATATCGACCCGCTGGGATTGGCCAGCGGCAGCACGCTGGCGCAGTCGCTGGAGCGCGCCGCCGCCCTCGGGTTCACCGCCGCGCTGCTGCCGCCCCCCTGGGCGCCGGGGGCGGGCGGCGACCGGTTCGTGCCGGCCTCGCTTGACCAGGTTCACCCACGGCTCGGCGGCGGTGCGGCAGTCGAGTACGTCAACGACCTGGTCCGCGCCTGCCGACAGCACGGCTTGCAGGCGATGCTCGACCTGCCATTCGGCGCCGTTGATGCGGATTTCGCCGGCGACGCGGCACCGTTCAGCCCGGCATCGGCGGCATCCCAGCTTGATCCACGGCAAGGGTCGGCTGGCCGGGTGCGCTCGGTGGCAGACGCGGCGGCACTCGGTGCGTGGTGGGCACCGCGGCTGGGCGAGTGGGTGGCGGCAGGGTTGTCAGGCGTCCGGGTGCTCGGGCTGGACAAGGCGCCCGAGGCACTGGCGGCGTTGCGGCAAGCGGCACCCGAGGCCACGCTGGTGGCTTGGACACCGGGCCTGTCGCGGAAGGCGATGAACTGCTTGCAAGGGGCGGACTACGTCGTGCCGTCGCTGCCCTGGTGGGATTTCCACGGCGACTGGTTCTGGGATGAGCTGACGGCACTGCGACGCATCGCGCCGATCCTGGCTTGCCCGGAGGCACCGTTCGGGCCGCGCGTTGCATCGACGTTGCACGATCCCGTCGCCATCCCGGCAACCCTACGCCGCGCGGCCGGTATGGCCTGTGCCATCGGCGACGGGTGGCTGGTGCCGGAGGGCTTTGAAACCGGCGCGCGCCGGAGCATGGACGTTCGTGGTCCGGCAAGTTCCACCCGCGACCAGTTGGTCGACCCGCCCCTCGACCTCGCGCCGTTCAACCGCCGGATCGACGCAGCAACTCCGGCCCGCGGCGTGCAGGTCTTGTCAGGCGGTGGCGCGCCGGTGCTGGCGCTGTTGCACACCGACGCGGCCGATGCGCGTTTTGCCAAAACCGCCGAGCTGACGCTGCTCAACGTCGACCTGGCACGGACGGCCGCGATCGAGCCATCCTCGGTGCTGACGGCGATAGACGCATCGTTCTCGCCCTTCGTCACGGTCGACACGCAAACATCCATCGCCTCCGGCGGGCCAGTTTCGCTGGCGCCCGGCGAGGTCCTGGTGGGTCGCGCGAAAGCCGTGCCGGCGGGCGCCTTGTCCGGCAAGGTGGACGCCGATGCCGCCCGGCGCATGGGCAACAGCCCGCGCGTGGCGATCGAGGCAGTGTCGCCGATCGTGGATGACGGTTCGCTGCCGGTGAAGCGCCTGGTCGGCGAGGTGGTCACCGTTGAAGCGGACGTCATCTGTGACGGCCACGACAAGCTGGGCGTGGTGCTGCAATGGCGTGGCCCGGGCAGCACCGTGCAACACGAGTTGCGGATGCTGCCGACCGGCAATGACCGCTATCGCGCCGAGTTCCCGCTCGCCGTCATCGGTCGCTATGGCTACACGGTGCAGGCCTGGCGCGATGCCTTTGCTAGCTACAAGGACGAGATCGCCAAGAAGAGCGCCGCTGGCATCGATGTGTCGCTGGAACTGCGAGAGGGCTTGGCGCTGCTGGAGCGCACCGTGGAGCGGGCCCAGGGAAACACCCGGACCGAACTGCAGTCGTTGCACGCCAAACTCAAGGATGCGGACGACTCCACCCGCCTCGCCAGCTTCCTGTCACCAGACGTGTCCGCCTTGATGGCACGCGCGGACGATCGCCCGCGTGCGGCCACCCTGCCCCACCCGGTCCGCATCGACGCGGAACGCAGTGGAGCGGCGTTTTCCGCTTGGTACGAAGTGTTCCCCCGTTCGATGAGCGACGATGCCACGCGCCACGGCACGTTCCGTGACGTGGAGCGTCACCTGCCGCGGGTGCGGGACATGGGTTTCGACGTGCTATACTTCCCGCCGATCCATCCCATCGGCCGCATCAATCGCAAGGGACCGAACAACACGTTGACCCCAGCCGAGGGGGATCCGGGCAGTCCGTATGCCATCGGCTCGAGCGATGGTGGCCACGATGCCTTGCATCCGGAGCTCGGCAGCCTCGACGACTTCCGCCACCTAATCGCCGCCGCCGCGGAGCACGGGCTGGAAATCGCCATCGACTTCGCCATCCAGTGCTCGCCTGACCATCCATGGCTGAAGCAGCACCGCGGCTGGTTTGATTGGCGGCCGGATGGCTCCATCAAGTATGCGGAGAATCCGCCCAAGAAATACCAGGACATCGTCAACGTCGACTTCTACGCCGCCGACGCGATCCCTGGCCTGTGGGTCGCGTTGGCTGAAGTCGTCATGTTCTGGATGGAGCAGGGCATCCGGCTGATCCGCGTGGACAACCCGCACACGAAGCCGCTGCCGTTCTGGCAGTGGATGATCGGCACGGTGCGCGAGCGCTATCCCGACGCCGTGTTCCTGGCAGAGGCATTCACTCGGCCGAAGGTGATGTACCGTCTGGCGAAGGTCGGTTTCGACCAGTCCTACTCGTATTTCACCTGGCGCGAAACCAAGAGCGAGATGGAGCAATACCTGACGGAGCTGGCCGAGCCCGGCCCGCGCGACTTTTTCCGCCCGCATTTCTTCGTCAACACGCCGGACATCAATCCCGTTTATCTACAGAACGCCGGCCGGGCGTCCTACCTCATTCGCGCAGCCCTTGCGGCGACCCTGTCCGGGCTGTGGGGAGTCTACAACGGCTTCGAGCTTTGCGAGGGAACGCCGTTGCCGGGCCGCGAGGAGTACCTCGACAGCGAGAAGTATCAAATCCGCGTATGGGATTGGGATCGCCCAGGCAACATCGTGCCGGAGATTACCGCCCTGAACAGGGTTCGACGGGCCAACCCGGCCCTGCGGTCGCATTTGACCACCACCTTCCTGCCCGCGCGCAACGCTGCCGTCACCGTCTTCATGAAGGCCACCGCGGATCGGTCCAACGTGCTGGTGGTCGCCATCTCCTTCGACCCGCATCAGGCGCAGGAGACCAGTTGGGAGTTTCCCTTCTGGCTGTGGCAGGCTGATGAGCATGCCGCGTTCGAGGCGGAAGACCTGCTGGGCGGTGCCACGCAAACCTGGCGCGGCAAGGAGCAATCGCTCCGCATCGAGCCCGGTCGTCCCTACGTCATCTGGCGCGTCCGCGCGCCGTTCTGAAGCCAACAATTCCGAGGTTGCTTTGCCAGATACCGCCCTGCCGATAACACCGACCACGCTGCAAGCCGCCGAAGATCCGAGCTGGTTCAAGGACGCGATCATCTATCAGCTCCACCTGAAGAGCTTCTTCGACGGCAACAACGATGGTGTCGGCGATTTCCGTGGGTTGCTGGACAAGCTGGACTACATCGCCGAACTCGGCGTGACGGCGATCTGGCTGCTGCCGTTCTACCCGTCGCCGCGGCGGGATGACGGCTATGACATCGCCGATTATCGCGGCGTGCACCCTGATTACGGCGCCCTGGCGGATGCGCAGGCTTTCGTCCACGCCGCGCATGAACGCGGGCTCAAGGTCATCACCGAGTTGGTGATCAACCACACCTCCGATCAGCATCCATGGTTTCAACGTGCACGGTCGGCCCCGAAAGGCAGTCCGGAGCGCAACTTCTACGTCTGGTCGGACAGCGACGAGAAATACGCCGGCACTCGGATCATCTTCACCGACACGGAGAAGAGCAACTGGACGTGGGATGAAACGGCTGGCCAGTATTACTGGCATCGCTTCTTCTCACATCAGCCAGACCTGAACTTCGACAATCCCGCCGTGATGGACGAAGTGCTGTCCGTCATGCGGTTCTGGTTAGACATCGGCATCGACGGCTTGCGGCTGGATGCCGTGCCCTATTTGGTTGAGCGGGAAGGCACCAACAACGAGAACCTGCCTGAAACCCACGCGATCCTGAAAAAGATCCGCGCCGAACTGGACATCCACGCGCCCGGTCGGATGTTGCTGGCGGAGGCCAACCAATGGCCCGAGGACGCGCAGGTGTATTTCGGCGAGGGCGACGAGTGCCACATGTCGTTCCACTTCCCGCTGATGCCGCGCATGTACATGGCCATCGCCCGGGAAGACCGCTTCCCGATCACCGACATCATGCGGCAGACTCCGGCCATTCCGGCCAACTGCCAATGGGCGGTGTTCCTGCGCAATCATGACGAGCTGACGCTCGAGATGGTGACCTCCGGCGAACGCGACTACTTGTGGGAAACCTATGCCGCGGATCGGCGTGCGCGGTTGAACCTCGGCATCCGCCGCCGCCTGGCGCCGCTGCTGCAACGCGACCGCCGGCGCATCGAGTTGATGAACGGCCTGCTGCTCTCCATGCCCGGCACGCCCGTGATCTATTACGGCGACGAGATCGGCATGGGGGACAACATCTTTATCGGTGACCGCGATGGCGTCCGCACGCCCATGCAGTGGTCGGTCGATCGCAATGGCGGGTTCTCCCGCGCCGATCCGGCCAAGCTGGTGCTGCCGCCGATCATGGACCCGATCTACGGCTTCCAGGCGGTCAATGTAGAGGCGCAGGCCAGCGACCCGCATTCCCTGCTGAATTGGATGCGCCGCATGTTGGCGGTGCGGGCCCGGCACAAGGCGTTCGGCCGCGGCAGCCAGCGCTTCCTCTATCCAGGCAACCGCAAGGTGCTGGCTTATCTGCGCGAGTACGAGGCCGACGATGGCAGCGAGGAAACCCTGCTGTGCGTCTATAACCTGTCGCGCTCCGCCCAAGCCGTCGAGCTCGACCTGTCGGCGCTGGCCGGGCGTTTGCCCGTCGATATCGTCGGCGGGTCCGTCTTCCCGGCGGTTGGGCAGCTCTCCTACCTGCTGACGTTGCCGCCCTACGCGTTCTACTGGTTCCAATTGGCCACGGACACTCAGATGCCCACCTGGCACACGCCGCAGCCGGAAGCGCTGCCGGAATTCTCCACCATCGTGCTGCGCAACTCCATCGACGAGGTTCGGCCCGGCTACGGCCGCACCGTGCTGGAGAACGAGTCGCTGCCGATCTACCTGCCGAAGCGCCGTTGGTTCGCGTCGAAGACGGAGACGCTGAGCCGCGTTCGCATCGCCTACTACGCGATGATCAACCCGGCTCCCGACCCGATCTTCATGACGGAGGTGGAGGCGCACCTTGGCGACCGCAGCGAGCGCTATGCCCTGCCGATGGGCGTCGTCTGGGACGATGAAGCGGTCGGCAACCTGCCGGCACAACTCGCCATGGCGCGCGTGCGGCTTGGGCCACGGGTGGGGTATCTCACGGACGCGTTTGCCATCGACAGCTTCACGCGCGCTGTCATCCGCAACCTGCGCGACAGCACGTCCCAACCAATCGAGGGTGGCAGCCTGGAATTCCGCCCCACCTCGCTCATGGCCGGGCTGGACCTGGCCGACGATGCGGAAATCCGCCGCCTGTCGGCCGAACAATCCAACTCCTCCCTGATCGTCGGCGACACGCTGGTCATGAAGGTCGTGCGGCGGGTATCCGCCGGCGTGCATCCGGAAGGCGAGATCACCCGCTACCTGACCGAACGCGGCTTCGGCAACACCGCGCCGCTATATGGCGAGATCGTCCGCCTGGACCAGGACGGCACGCCCAACACGATCGGCCTGGTGCAGGGCTTCGTGCGCAACCAAGGCGACGGCTGGGGTTGGACGCTGGAGTTTCTGGAGCGGACCGTCGACGAGCTCTCGACCACCGACGGCGAGGCGGAAACCGAGGAAGACACGTTCGCATCCTACAACGTGTTTGCCGCGGCGGTGGGGCAGCGCCTGGGCGAATTGCATGCGGTGTTCTCGGCGCCCACGGATGACCCGGCGTTCACTCCGGAGCCCGCCGATCCAGCGATCCTCAGCGAATGGGCGGACGGCGCGATCGGGCAGATCGACCTGGCCTTCGACATGCTGGCCAAGGTGACGGAGTGGCCGAACCCGGCCGCAGCAGCGCGAGCGAAAACCTTGCTCGGCCACGCGGATGCGCTGCGTGCCGCGGCCAAGACGTTGGCGGCCCGCGGTGTGGGCTCGTTGCGGACACGGGTGCATGGCGACTTCCATCTCGGCCAGGTTCTTGTGGTGCAATCGGACGCCTACCTGATCGACTTCGAGGGTGAGCCGGCCCGCACCATGGAACAACGCCGCGCCAAGTCCTCGCCGGTCCGCGACGTGGCCGGCCTGCTGCGCTCCTTCGACTACGCCGCCGCAGCCGCCTTGCCTGGGCGGGTTGCCACCGCGCCCGCCGCGGCGGGGCGTCGCGCGGAAATCCTGCAACGCTTCCGCGCCGGGGCAGAAACGGCGTTCCTGGATGCCTACCGCGCGGCCCTGGCGGCAGCGCCGAACAAGTGGGTTACACCGGCGGCCGAGCCGGCGGTGCTGGACCTGTTCCTGTTGGAAAAGGCCGCCTATGAAATCCGCTACGAGGCGGCAAATCGGCCGACCTGGATCGGCATCCCGCTCCAAGGTCTTTACGTCATCGCCGCGCGCCTGCTGAACCTGCCGCCGGAGGGCGCCGATGCTTGATGCCATCACCGATCTCGGCCTTCACCCTGGCGCCATCGACGCGATCGTCAATGCCCGGCATGGCGACCCTTTCGCCGTGCTCGGCCCGCACGAGGGAACCGTCCGCACGTTCATCCCCGGCGCCGATGCCGTGTCGGTGGTGGAGCGCGCCAGCGGCATGGTGGTCGGCGAGCTGTCGCTGATCGACCCGGCTGGCTTCTTTGCCGGGCCGATCCGGTCTTACGAGCCATACCGGCTGCGGGTCAGCCGTGGCGCGGCTACGTGGGAAACGGAGGACCCGTATTCCTTTCCGCCCCTGCTGGGTGAGATGGATACGTATTTGCTGGCCGAAGGGCGCCACCGCGATTTCGGGCGTTGCCTCGGGGCGCACCCGACCGAGATCGACGGCGTTCCCGGGGTCCGGTTCGCGGTGTGGGCGCCGAATGCGCAACGCGTCTCGGTGGTCGGTGACTTCAACGCCTGGGACGGGCGTCGCCACCCGATGCGCAAGCGGCATGGGCCGGGCGTGTGGGAGCTCTTCATCCCGCGCATCGGCCCGGGCACGCTCTACAAATACGAGATGCTCGGCCCGTGGGGCGAGTTGCTGCCGCTGAAGGCGGATCCGGTTGCCTGGGCGGCACAAATCCCGCCGGAAACCGCGTCCATTGTGGCCGACGATATCGCCTATCCCTGGACCGATGCCGAGTGGGTGGCCGCGCGCGGTGCCAACCAGTCCGAGGCCGCACCGATCGCGATCTACGAGGTCCATGCGGGATCATGGTCGCCGGCCGCCCTCATGGGAGTCGATGGCTGGGACCGATTGGCGGACCAGTTGGTGTCCTATGCGGCCGGCATGGGCTTCACCCACATCGAGTTGCTGCCGATCATGGAGCATCCGTTCGGCGGCTCCTGGGGATACCAGCCGCTTGGGCAGTTTGCGCCGTCCTCCCGCCTTGGCCCGCCGGAGGCGTTCGCCCGCTTCGTCGACCGCTGCCATGCCGCCAAGCTCGGCGTGATCCTTGACTGGGTGCCGGCGCATTTCCCGACCGACGCGCACGGCCTAGCACAGTTCGACGGCACAGCCTTGTACGAGCACCAGGACCCGCGCGAAGGCTTCCATCGCGACTGGAACACGCTGATCTACAATCTTGGCCGCAACGAGGTCCGCGCCTTCCTGATCGGCAGCGCCTTGTTCTGGCTGGAGCACTACCATGTGGACGGCATCCGCGTGGATGCGGTGGCCTCGATGTTGTACCGCGACTACAGCCGCGAGCCGGGCGAGTGGGTGCCGAACCAGTATGGCGGCCGGGAAAACCTCGAATCCGTGGCTTTCCTGCAGGAACTGAGCCGTGCCGTGGCCGATCGCGTGCCCGGTGCCGTGCTGATCGCCGAAGAAAGCACCTCCTGGCCTGGCGTGACCCGGCCGGCGGACGAAGGCGGCTTAGGCTTCACCTACAAATGGAATATGGGGTGGATGCATGACACCCTGCACTACGTCGAGGAACAGCCGATCTACCGCCGCTACCACCACGGCGAGATGACGTTCGGCCTGGTCTACGCCTTCAGCGAGAAGTTCGTGCTGCCGGTCAGCCACGACGAGGTCGTGTACGGCAAGGGTTCGCTGCTGGGTAAGATGCCGGGCGATCCTTGGCAGAAATTCGCCAATCTGCGCGCCTATCTCGGCTTCATGTGGACGCATCCCGGCAAGAAGCTGCTGTTCATGGGGCAGGAGATCGCCCAGCTCAACGAGTGGAACCATGACCACGGCCTGGATTGGCATCTGCTGGACGTGGCCGAAAACCGCGGCGTGCAGGCCTGGTCCGCGACCTCAACATGCTGTATCGCGGCCAACCCGCCTTGCACCGCAAGGATTGCGAGCCGGAGGGTTTCCGATGGGTCGTACTGCACGATGCGGACCAAAGCGTATTCGCCTACCTCCGTCTGAGCGACGGCGCGCCCCCTGCTTTGGTGGTGTGTAACTTCACGCCCGTTCCCCGCTACGGCTACCGCCTCGGCGTGCCGGTGGAAGGCACCTGGACGGAGGTACTGAACACGGATGCCGCCGTGTACGGCGGCAGCAACGTCGGCAACGGCGGCGGCGTCACTGCGAAATCGTCGCCCTGCCACGACCAGCCTGCGTCACTCGACCTCACCCTGCCGCCGCTTGCGACGGTCGTTCTCATTGCGCAATAGCGCAGCCGCTGCCTCGGAGTAATGCATGTCCGAACGGTTTGCCCACCCTTTGCCGTTCGGAGCCGAACTTGACGGCCCGACGGCTCGCTTCCGCATCTGGGCGCCCTCTGCCGATGGTTTGTCGTTGGAGCTTGGCGGTGAGCATCACCCCATGCAAGCGGAGCAAGGTGGTTGGCACTCTGCCACTATAGCGACGTCGGCTGGCGCGGAATATCGCTACACCTTGCCTGACGGCATGGGCTTTCCCGACCCGGCCGCACGCGCCCAGGCGGGGGACGTGCATGATCCGAGCCTTGTCGTCGACCCGAAAGCCTATGCGTGGCAGCACGGCACGTGGATGGGGCGGCCTTGGCACGAGGCGGTGGTTTACGAGTTGCACCCGGGCGCCTTCGGCGGCTTCGATGGCATCCGCGCCCAACTGCCGCGGCTCGCCGCGTTGGGCGTCACCGCCGTCGAGTTGATGCCGATCGCCGACTTCCCCGGCGCGCATAACTGGGGCTACGACGGCGTGCTGCCCTACGCCCCGGACGCCGCATACGGCACGCCCGAGCAGTTGAAGGCGCTGGTCGATGCGGCGCATGGCCTCGGGCTGATGATCATGCTCGACGTGGTGTACAACCATTTCGGCCCGGACGGCGCGTATATCCACGCTTTCGCCAAGTCGTTCTTCCGCGAGGACGTCAAGACGCCATGGGGCGCCTCGATCGACTTTCGCCGCCCGGAAGTGCGGCAGTATTTCGAGCAGAACGCGCTCTATTGGCTGATGGAATATCGCTTCGACGGGCTCCGCTTCGACGCGGTGCACGCGATCAACGACCCGGGCTTCCTGGACGAAATGGCCGCGTTGCTGCGCCGCTCGGTGGAGCCGGGCCGCCATATCCACCTGGTGCTGGAGCACGAAGGCAACGCCGCGCGGCATCTGCGGCGAACCCCCGGCGGCCCAGGCTACGATGCGCAATGGACGGACGACGTGCACCATTGCCTCCATGTGCTGCTGACGGGAGAATCCGAAGGCTATTACGAGGATTTCGACCAGCCGATCCAGCGGCTGGCCCGCACCATGGCGGAAGGGTTTGCCTATCAGGGCGAAGTCTCCAAGCACTCGGGCGAGCCGCGCGGCGAGCCGTCCGGGCATCTGCCGACCACGTCCTTCGTGATCTGCCTGCAGAACCATGACCAGATCGGCAACCGCGCCATGGGTGAGCGGCTGACGCAGTTGGCGGAGCCGCAGGCGCTACGGGCGGCCACGGTGCTGCTGCTGCTATCGCCTTTCGTGCCGATGATCTTCATGGGCGAGGAAGTGGCGAGCACCACGCCGTTCCTGTTCTTCACCAGCCACAACGAAGATCTTGCCAAACTGGTGCGGGAAGGCCGCCGCGCGGAATTCAAGCACTTTGCCGCCTTCCAGGACCCGGAGCGGCGGGAAAAAATCCCTGACCCGAATGCGCCCGCCACCTTCCAAGCCTCGGTGCCGGACTTCACCGGCGACAGCGCATTCATGCAGAAGCTACTGGCGGTGCGGCGGGACCGCGTGGTGCCGGGCATCCCGGGATGCCGCAGCATCGGCGTCGACGTGTTGGGGAAATCGGCACTGGTTGCGCGGTGGCAACTCGGCACCGGCGCCGTGCTCGCCATCGCGGTGAACTTCGGTGACGAGAAGCCCGCGCTGGCGAGCCCCTCCGCGGGCGGTACGATCTTCGAGGCACCGGTGGGTGCGTGGGACGCGCTGATGTATGGCGTCCTGCTGGAACGGTCTGCCGTCGCCTGGATCGAGCCCGCGCCGTGAGCCTGCACGCCCTGGCCGAGGCCGCCGGGCTGGCGCTGCGGTGGAAGGACGTGCATGGCCAGTGGCATGACGTGGGTGATGACACCTTGCGCCTCGTACTGGCGTCGTTGGGTTTGCCCGCGGATGGCGAGGCTGCCGCCGCCGACAGCCTGCAATCCTTGCGCAGCCCCGGCCACCTGCCCCCGTTGGTGACGGGGGAGGCAGGTGGCACGGTCACGCTGCCCGTAGCAGCAGGCCCGTACGAGTTCCGTTTGGAACACGGCGGCATGTCTACCGGCGTGGCTCAGGCTCGTGATGGGGCTGCGGCAATCACCCTGCCGGCGGAACCGGGCTACCATCACCTGCAGATTGGCCAAACGGAAACGGTGGTGGCAGTTGCCCCGGCGCGATGCTGGTCCGTGGCGGATGCCGTGCCCGGCGGGGCCTGGGGGATCGCGGCGCAACTCTACTCGCTGCGGCGGCCGGGCGATGGCGGGCTCGGCGATTTCGGCAGCCTGGCGGACTTCGTGCGCAACGCGGCCGGGCATGGTGCGGCCGCGGTGGCGATCAGCCCGGTCCACGCGCAATTCTCCGCCACGCCGGGCCGGTTCAGCCCCTATTCGCCGTCCAGCCGCACGTTGCTGAACGTCCTGCATGCCACGCTCGATCTGGACAACGCCGACGCCGCCCACCTGGAGGCGTTGGATTTGGTGGACTGGCCGGAGGCAGCGGCGTTGCGGCTGCGCCATCTGGACCGTCATTATACGGCGGCGGCGCAGGGTGGAGAGACGTGGGACGCGTTCCAGCGCTTCCGCAGCGCGGAAGGCGACGCGCTGGAGGGTCATGCACGGTTCGAAGCCCTGCACGCTTCGGTCACCGGCAATGGCGGCCCATGGCACTGGCGCGAGTGGCCCGGCGGCTTTGCGGACGCCGGCAGCGACGCCGTTGCCGCCTTTGCGAAGGAGCACGCGGCGGAGGTGACACGCCACGCCTTCTACCAGTTCCTCGCCGACCGAAGCCTCGCCGGTGCGCAGGCGGCGGCCAAGCAGGCGGGCATGCCGATCGGGCTGGTGTCCGACCTGGCGGTGGGCGTGGATTCCGGCGGCAGCCAGTGCTGGGCACGACCGGACCAGACGCTGCTCGGCCTGTCCATTGGCGCGCCGCCCGACCTGCTGAATACCCAGGGACAAAGCTGGGGCCTGGCCGCGTTCTCCCCTCGGGGGCTGCAACTGCACGGCTTCGGCGTGTTCATCGACATGCTGCGCGCCGCCATGCGCCATGCCGGCGGCGTGCGCATCGACCACGCGATGGGTCTGGCACGGCTGTGGGTGGTGCCGGACGGCGCCAGTGCGGCGGATGGCGTCTACCTCCATTTCCCCGTGGACGACATGCTGCGGCTGGTGCGGCTGGAATCCCACCGGCACCGGGCGATCGTACTCGGCGAAGATCTCGGCACGCTGCCGGAAGGCTTCCAGGAGCGCATCAGCAGCGCCGGCATGCTCGGCATGCGGGTGCTGTGGTTCGAGCGTGCGGAGGACGAGGGCTTCACCGCACCGTCCGGCTGGGATCGCGGCGCTGCCTCCATGACCAGCACGCATGACCTGGCAACCGTGGCGGGCTGGTGGTCGGGCCGGGACACCGGGTGGCGCCAACGCCTCGGCAAGCTGGACCAGACCGGCGTGGAGCGCGAACAGGCGGAACGGGCGCTTGACCGGGACAGGCTGTGGTCGGCGATGCGCGCCAGCGGCGCCGCCCGCGGGGAGCCGCCGCCGCCCGACCGGCCCGGCGGCGCGGTGGACGCGGCGATCCGCCATGTCGGCACGGCCGGGTGTGATCTGGCCATCATCCCCATCGAGGACGTGTTAGGTTTGCCAGAGCAACCAAACCTGCCCGGCACGCTTGATGAGCATCCGAATTGGCGTCGCCGCACGCCCGGGCCTGCCGCCACGCTTACTGGACGACCCGGCTGCCAGCGCCCGCCTCCGAGACCTCGACGCCATCAGGAAACGAAGATGAAGCCATTCACCGCCACCGCCCGCCTCCAGTTCCACAAGGACTTCACCCTGGATGCGGCGGCGGCGCTGGTTCCGTATTTTGCCAGCCTGGGCATCTCCCACCTTTACGCATCGCCGTTATTGAAGTCGCGCCCCGGCTCCACCCACGGCTACGACATCGTCGACCACAACCAGATCGACCCAGAACTCGGCAGCGAGGAAGCGCTGCACCGCTTGATCGCGGAGTTGCGCCGGCACGACATGGGCTTGGTGCTGGATATCGTTCCCAACCACATGGGCGTCGGCGGTGCCGACAACGAATGGTGGCTGGATGTGCTGGAATGGGGCCGCGCCAGCGCCTATGCCGAGTATTTCGACATCGACTGGGATCCGCCGAACGCCTCGCTCCGCGGTCGCATGCTGGCGCCATTCTTAGGCTCGCCCTACGGCGACTGCCTCCGCAACAAGGAGCTGACGCTGCAGTTCGACGCAGCGGATGGCCGGTTCTTCGTCGGCTACTACACGCACCGCTTCCCGATCAACCCGCGGGACTACCCGTCCATCCTGCTGACCGGCGGCGGCCCGCTGGAGGAGACCGCACGCAAGTTCGGCGAGCTGTCCACCAGCAACCGCGACGCCACCCGCAACGAAGCGGCGGCGGCCCGTGCGGCCCTGCGCTCCCCGGATTTGGCGCAGCCGATCGCCGAATGCCTGCGCGACTACGACCCGGCGAGCGAGGCCGGGCGCGACCGCCTGCACCGCCTGCTGGAACGGCAGAACTACCGCTTGTCCTGGTGGCGGGCCGCGACCGACGAGATCAACTGGCGGCGCTTCTTCGACGTGAACGGCTTGGCCGGCGTGCGCGCCGAGGTGCCGGCCGTGTTCGACGACACGCATCGCACGATCCTGCGGCTCTACACCGAAGGCCTGATCGACGCCGTGCGCATCGACCACGTGGACGGGCTGGCCGACCCGCGCGGCTATTGCCGCAAGCTGCGACGGCAGTTGGACGCGGCGCAGGAGCACCGCCCGGCGGAGCTGCGGCAGTGTCGCGCCGGGCTGTGGATCGAGAAGATCCTGGCGCCGCAGGAATCCCTGGCCACTGAGTGGCTGACCGACGGCACCACCGGCTACGACTACATGAACGACGTGTCCGCCGTGCTGCACGACCCAGCGGGCGAGGCCCCGCTGACCGCATTGTGGACCGGCCTCACCGGCCGCCCGGCCTCGTTCGAGACCGAGGCGATGGCGGCGCGCCGGCAAATCCTGCGGGAAAGCCTGTCCAGCGAGTTGTTCGCCACCGCGGCTGCCATCCACCGCATCGCCCGGCGCGACCTGTCCACGCGCGACTACACGCTGACGGCGATCCGCCGCACGCTGGTGGAAATCCTGGTGCATTTCCACGTCTACCGCATCTATGCCGGGCTAGGCGGCATGTCGGAGCCGGACAAGCGGGAGATGGATTGGGCGATGGCCGGCGCGCGCCGCACCATCCGGCCCACCGACCGCGAGTTGCTGGAGCTGCTGGGCGGTTGGCTGGCCGGTGACGGCATTCGCCAGGTGCCCGCCGGCAGCCGGCGGCAGGAGCGGCTGCGTGCCATGGTGAAGTTCCAGCAGCTTTCCGCTCCGACGGCGGCGAAGTCCGTGGAGGACACCACCTTCTACCGCTATGGCCGCCTGATCTCCCGCAACGAAGTCGGCACGGAACCGTCGCAGTTCGCCATCTCCCCCGCCGCTTACCATGCGGCCATGCGGAACCGGCGCAAATCCTTCCCGATCGCACTGCTGGCCACCGCGACGCATGACCACAAGCGAGGCGAGGACACCCGTGCCCGCCTGGCCGTGGTCAGCGAGGTGCCGGCAGAGTGGGAAGCGGCACTGGGCCGCTGGACGCGGCTGAACGCGCCCTTGAAGAAGGACCTCGGCGGCCCGGCCCCGGATGCCTGCGACGAGATCATGCTGTACGAGAGCATGGTCGGCGCATGGCCGCTCGGCTTGTCGGCGGATGACCGCGACGGCGTGGCGGCGTTGGAGGAGCGGCTGGCCGCCTGGCAGGAAAAGGCCTTGCGGGAAGGCAAGCGCCACACCGGCTGGGCCGTGCCCAACGAGGAATACGAGGCCGCCTGCCGAGACTTCCTGCACCAGGTGATGGACCCGGGCCGGGCATCCCACGTCCTCCACGAAGTGGCGGAGTTCGTCGAGCGCATTGCCGCGGCAGGCGCGATCAACGGGCTGTCGCAGACGCTACTGCGCATCACCTCCCCCGGCGTGCCCGATCTCTACCAGGGCACGGAGTTCTGGGATTTCAGCCTGGTCGATCCGGACAACCGGCGCCCGGTCGATTTCGCGGCGCGACAGGAAGCGCTGCGGGCCGACGAAAACCCAGCCTCACTGCTGGCGCATTGGCGGGACGGGCGGGTGAAGCAGGCCGTGCTTGCCCGGGCGCTGCGGCTGCGGGCGGGGTCGGGCGGGCTGTTCACCGAAGGCAGCTACGTGCCGTTGCGGGTGGAAGGTCCGCGCGCCGACAACGTTGTTGCGTTTGCCCGCGTGTTCGAAGGCCGGGCTGCCATCACCGTTGTTACGCGGCTGCCGGCGCAACTTTCCGGGATCGGGGCTCAGCCCCTGCCCGACCCGGCGGTTTGGAACGGAACCTCCCTTGTGGCGCCACGTAACTTTATCGGGCGCCGCACTGTTGACGTATTGGCGGCGGATAGCACGCCTGGCAGGGAGATTACGGGACGCTTGCCGCTGTCTGACATCTTGGCCACCTTCCCAGTGGCGTTGCTGGAGGTACGATGAACCGACTCGTCGTCGTCTCAAACCGGGTTCCGACACCGGGCGCCGGGGCGCAGGCGGGAGGCTTGGCAGTCGCCCTTGCCGGGCTGATGGAGCAGCGTGGCGGGGTTTGGTTCGGATGGAGCGGCAAGGTCTCCAACGACCACAAGCTGAATGCCTATAAGGAAGGCGCCGTCCAATACGCGACTATCGATCTGTCGAAGGACGAGCACGACCGCTACTACAACGAGTTTTCCAACAGCACCCTGTGGCCCCTGCTCCACTCCATGCCGGAGTTGATGAGCTTCGACCGGCGCAACGCCCAGGTGTATCGCGCCGTCAACGAGCGAATGGCGACCAGCCTGGCGCCGCTGCTGCGGCCGAATGACATCCTGTGGATCCACGACTACCATCTGATGGCCATGCCGGCGATGCTCCGCGCCCGGGGCGTTACGGCGCCGATCGGGTTCTTCCTGCACATTCCGTTCCCGTCCGCGGACATGCTGGCCAGCGTGCCGGAAGCAGGCGCGTTGATCCGCGACCTAATATCGGCCGACTTGATCGGCTTCCAAACGCAGAACGATGTTGAGAATTTCGCCGAAGCGGCGCACCGCTTGGCGGGTGCCACCCGGCTGACTGGCGGGTGGTTGCACGTCGCGGGCCGCCGGGTCCGGCTGGGCGCCTTTCCGGTGGAGATCGAGGCGCGGGAGTTCGCCACCATCTCCGAACACGCATGGCGCGCGCAACCGACCGACCGGCTGCGCCGCAGCTTGCAGGGGCAGAAGCTGGTGCTGGGCGTCGACCGCCTGGACCCGACCAAGGGGCTGATCCAGCGCCTCATGGGTTACCGTCGCCTGCTGGAAACCCGGCCGGATTGGCGCCGGCGCGTGACCATGCTGCAAATCGCGGCGGAAAGCCGCAAGGACGTGCAGGCCTATCGCAGTTTGCGGGAAGAGGTCGATCGCGAGGCGGGCGCCATCAACAGCGAGTGGAGCGACGCGGACTGGACGCCGCTCCGCATCGTGGCGCGCGCCGGCGCCCGCGCAACGATGGGCGGCTACATGCGGGAAGCCCGGGTCGGCCTGGTCACGCCATTGCGAGACGGCATGAACCTGGTGGCGAAAGAATACGTCGCCGCGCAGGACCCGCAGGATCCTGGTGTGCTGATCCTGTCCCGCTTTGCCGGGGCGGCGCGCCAGCTTGGAGCGGCATTGATCGTCAACCCGCACGATGCGGACGAGTTGGCCGACGCCTTGGACACCGCCCTGCGCATGGGGCTGGCGGAGCGGCAGGAGCGTTGGCAGACCTGCTGGCGCGCCATCGATGGGGCCACGCCAGCCATCTGGGGCCGGACGTTCCTTGCGACCCTGCTGCGCGTCGGCAGCGGCGCCCCAGCCAACTCGGCCTCCAGTGGGACGGCCGAATTGGAGTTGGTGCGGAACGCCGAAGCCGGATAGCGCTCAGGCGGCTTGCAGGACGACCCGGCCGGTGACCTTTCCCGCCCGTAGCCGCATCAGGGCGTCGTTCGCCTCAGGCATCGGCACCGTGCTATAGGGCAGCGGCTGCAACGCACCGGTTTGCGCCAAGGCAACCAGCTCCCGCAGTTCTTTCGGGTTGCCGACGTAGCTCCCCCCGATGGTCAGCTCCCGCATTGCCATGATGGGCAGCGCCACTGTCATGTCGCCGCCGAACAGACCGACCTGAACCAGTCGGCCGCCTTTGGTCAGTGCACCGAAGGCAAAGCGGGCGGTGGCGGTGCCGTTCACCAGGTCGATCACCGCGCGAACCGGGCCGCCGGCCGCGGCCATGATGCGGTCCGCCACGCCTTCGCCGCTCCCGTCCACGACGGCGGTGGCCCCCGCTGCGGCGGCGGCCGCCCGCTTCTCCTCGTTGACGTCGACCGAAATGATGGCGCGGTGCCCCATCGCCTTCAGCACCGCAATGGCGTTCAGCCCAAGCCCGCCTGCGCCGACCAGCACGACGGGCGTGTCGGGCGGCAAGGGCATGATCTTCTTGATGGCGGAATACACCGTGATCCCGCTGCACGCGTAGGTCGCGGCGAGCGCCGGGTCCAGCGTGCCGGGATCGACCAAGTGGCGTGGCTCCATCGCCAGCACGTGGGTGGCGTAGCCGCCGTTCTGGAAGATGCCCAAGGCTCGGCCTTCGAGGCACATGTTGTCCTCTTCCGCCCGGCAGCGCTCACAATGGCCGCAGCCGACCCAGGGATACACGATGCGCACGTCGCCCAGCGCCACCCCGGTCGCGTCCGGGCCGAGCTTGGCGACCCGGCCGACGATCTCGTGCCCCATGGCCAGCGGCAGGATGACGCCGCGGTCCTTCAGCGACATGCGCTTGCCGCTGCCGATGTCGTAATAGCCTTCCCAGATATGCAGGTCGGAATGGCACACGCCGCAATGCGTCACCTCCAGCAAAACCTGCTTGCCGGTCGGCTCCGGCGTCGGGAAGTCGAGTTCCTTCAGGTCCGCCCCGTTCTCGACCACTGCCCAAGCGCGCATCGCGTCCCTCCTCTCGCCTTCTTATGGCGGGATGACACACCCGCACGCGGGCCGGGTCAACGCGTGCCCGGCACGCTAGCGCCGCCGGGGATCCAATGCGTCGCGCAGGCCGTCGCCCACCAGGTTGAAGGCCAGCACGGTCAGGAAGATGGCGGCGCCCGGGAAGATGGCGAGCCAGGGCGCCTGTGTCAGGAAGCGCTGCGCCGCGTTCAGCATGGAGCCCCAAGATGGCTCTGGCGGCTGCTGCCCCAGGCCCAGGAAGGACAGGCTGGCTTCCGCGATGATGGCCATGGCGATGGCCAGCGTCGCCTGCACAAGCACCGGCGGCACGATGTTCGGCAGCACGTGGCGCACCGCGACCCGCCAGGACGGGTTGCCCAGCGCGCGTGCCGCTTCCACATAGTCGTTGGCCGCCGCGTCGATGGTGGCGGCCCGTGCCACGCGGACGAACACCGGCGTCGCCGTCACGCCGATGGCGATCATCGCGTTGGTCAGGGACGGCCCCAGGAAGGCGGCCAGCGCGATGGCCAGGATCAGGAACGGGCAGGCCAGCATCGCGTCCACCACCCGCCCGATCACCGCGTCCACCCAGCCGCCGGCGAACCCGGCCAGCAACCCCAGCGGCACGCCGACGCCGGAGGCGATGCCCACGGACACCAGCCCGGCCAACATCGTCGCCCGTGCACCCATCATCACGCGCGACAGCACGTCGCGCCCGTTCTCGTCCGTGCCGAACCAGTGCAAGGCCGAGGGTGCCTTGCGGATGACGCTGTAGGATTGCCGCACCGGGTCATAGGGCGTGATCCACGGTGCCGCGACCGCGACCAACACGAAGACGACGATGACGGCCAGCCCGGCCAACGCCGCTGGCCGCCCGGCAAACCGCCGAAGGCCCAGTTCCAACGGGCTGCGCGCACGCGACTGACGCCGATCTGGCGACGGCTGCGTTTCGGCGGTGGAAGCCGTGCTGGCGATGCTCATGCGACGCGGAGGCGCGGGTTGACCAGCACATACAACACGTCCGCCAGCAGGTTGAGCAGGATGTAGAGCGTGGCCGTCACCATCACCACGCCTTGCACCACCGGGTAATCGCGGTTGAACACGGCATCCACCACCAGCTTGCCGAAGCCGGGGATGCTGAACACCTGCTCCGTCAGCACGGCACCGGAAAACAGCGTGCCGAGTTCCAAAGCCCCCAGCGTCACCACGGGAACCAGGGCGTTGCGCAACGCGTGGCGTATCACCACCCGGTTTTCCCGTAATCCCTTGGCACGGGCGGTCCGCACGTAATCCTGGTCCAACGCCGTCAGCATGGCGCTGCGCACGTGGCGCATCAGCACCGCGGCGGTGGCGTTGCCCAGCACGAAGGCCGGCATGACCGTGGTGGCCAGCGACTGCCACACATTTTCGGTCAGCGGTACGTAGCCGGATGGCGGCAACCAGCCGAGGTCCACCGACACCACCAGGATCAGCATGATGCCGAGCCAGAAATTCGGCGTCGACAAGCCACCCAGCCCGATCAGGTTGGCCGCATGGTCCCACCAGGTGCCGCGCTTCACGGCCGAAATCACGCCGGCCGGCACGCCGATCAGCAAGGCGAAGGCGAACGCCATGACGCCGAGTTGCAGCGTCACCGGCAGCTTCTCGCGCACCAGGCTGGCGACCGGCTGGCGAATGCGCCAGGAATAGCCGAGGTCGCCGTGCAACAGCCCGCCGAGCCAATGGGCGTATTGCACCGGCAAGGGGCGATCCAGCCACAACTCGGCACGGATCTGCGCCAGCACCTGCGGGTTGGCGCCCTCCTCGCCGGCCAGCACCAGCGCCGGGTCGCCCGGCATCAACTGCTGCAACCCGAACACCAGCAGGCTGACCAGCAGCAGGGTGGGGATGAGTTGCAGCAGCCGCCCGCGCAACCGGCTCATGGCGCGAGGCTGATGCCTTGCAGCCGGATCAGTCCGTCCGCCAAGGGCTTGAAGCCCGACACCTTGGCCGACAGGCCGTTGAAGTAGCGAGTGGTGAAGATGTAGGAAATCGGCAGGTCCTTTTGCGTCAGCACGGCGATCTGCCCGTATAGCGCCTTGCGCTTCTCCAAGTCCGTCTCGTGCCTGGCGCTATCCAGCAGCGTGTTCATCTCCGCGCTGGCGTATTTGCCGTAGTTCTGCGGACCGTTTGGGCTGTTCAAGAAGGTGTACAGGTTGCCGTCCGGGTCGATCCGGCCGGACCAGGCAAGCAGATAGCTTTGGAAGCCGCCGGCCTGCGCATTGTCCAGCGAGGAAGCGAACTCCATTGCCGTGATCTTCACGTCGAAGCCGGCTTCCGCCGTCATGGACTGGATGACCTCCGCCATCTGCCGTTGGTCCGGGCTGTTCGGCGCGATCAACTCCACCGTGACCGGGAGCTTGACGCCGGCCTGCTTCAGCAGCGCCTTCGCCTTGTCCACGTCGCGCGTCACCGGCTTCACCGCGGCGTCGTAGAACGGACTTTCCGGCGGCACGGCCTGGGCGGTCGGCGGGAACATGCCGTTGTACACCACCTGCATCAGCGCATCGCGGTCGATCGACAGGTCGAAAGCCTGCCGCACCAGCACGTTCTTGCCGATGGGCGAGTCCGCCTTCGGACCGTTGCCAAGGTTGTAGGTGATGCCCTGGTAGCCTAGCCCGTCATAGGTCAGCAGCCGCAGCTTCGGGTTGCGCTTCACGGCGTCGGTGTCGGTCGGGACGATATACTCGACCAGGTCGACGCTGCCCGCCTGCAGGTTCGCCAAACGGACGGAGCTGTCGGGGATCGGCTGGTAGACCACGCGGTCAACGTGGATCGCGTCCTTGTTCCAGTAGTCGGCGAACCGCTCCAACACGATGCGATCCTGCGCCACCCGCTCGACGAACTTCATTGGCCCGGCGCAGACCGGGTGCAGGCCGAAATCCTTGCCTTCCGCTTCCGCCGCCTTCGGCGAGACGATCATGCCGGCGCGGTCGGTCAACTGGGACAGGAACGGCGCGGACGCGTCCTTCAGCACCACGCGCACGGTTTGCCCGTCCACGACGTCCACGTGGTCCATGACGTTGATCTCGGCCCGGCGGGCGCTGCCGGCCATGGAAAGGTGGCGATCCAGGCTGTACTTCACCGCGGCGGCGTCCATCGCCGTGCCGTCCTGGAACTTCACCCCCGTCCGCAGGTGGATCACCAGCGTCTTCGGGTCCGCCCATTCATAACCGGTAGCGAGCTGCGGCACGATCTGCAGCTTGTCGTCGATGTCGAACAGCTTGTCGCACAGCCCGGCGAACACGATGCGGCCGACATAGGTGCGCGCCAGGGTCGGGTCCAGCATGTCCGCGTCCTCCCGCAGGGCGATGCGCAGCGTCACCGGGGCGGTTTGCGCCTGCGCCGCCAACGGCAACACGGCGAACAGGCAGGCGAGCAGCGGACGGATCATTGGCGGCGGACTCCCGGTCGTTCCCGCGACCTTGCAAGCCGCGCGCCGGATGCTAGACCGAATGCACGCCCGGAGAACACATCATGCGTGAGCATCGCATCGCCGCAATCCCGGCGGACGGCATCGGCCCGGAGGTCATCGCCGCCGGCCTGGAAGCGCTGGATGCCGTGGCAAGCCGCGACGGCGGCTTCACGCTGGCGGTGGACCACTATGATTGGGGCAGCGAGCGCTTCCGCCGCACCGGCGCGCTGATGCCGGCCGACGGGCTGGACCAGTTGCGGAGCGCGGATGCGATCTATTTCGGTGCCGTGGGCGCGCCGGACATCCCCGACCACGTAACGCTGTGGGGCCTGCGCCTGCCGATCTGCCAAGGCTTCGACCAATACGCCAACGTCCGTCCCACCCGCATCCTGCCCGGTGTCACTTCACCGCTGCGGCATGCCGGGCCCGGCGACCTGGATTGGCTGATCGTGCGGGAAAACAGCGAAGGCGAATATGCCGGGCATGGCGGCCGGGCGCATCGCGGCCTGCCGGAGGAGGTTGCGACCGAGGTGGCGATCTTCACCCGCGTTGGCGTGGAGCGCATCATGCGCTTCGCGTTCCAATCCGCCCAGGCGCGCCCGCGCCGACACCTGACGGTGGTCACCAAGTCCAACGCGCAGCGGCACGGCATGGTGTTCTGGGACGAGATCGCCGCCCTTGTCGCCGCCGACTTCCCGGACGTGACCTGGGACAAGGAATTGGTGGACGCCATGACGGTGCGCATGGTGAATCGGCCGGGCAGTGTCGACACCGTGGTTGCCACCAACCTGCATGCCGATATTTTGAGCGACCTGGCCGCGGCGCTTGCCGGCTCGCTGGGCATCGCGCCCACCGGCAACGTGGACCCGCAGCGCCGCTTTCCATCCATGTTCGAGCCGATCCACGGCTCCGCGTTCGACATCACCGGCAAGGGCATCGCCAACCCGGTCGCCAGCTTCTGGACGGCGGCGATGATGCTGGACCATCTGGGCGAGCCGGCGGCGGCGGCGCGGCTGATGGCGGCGGTGGAGCAGGTGTGCGCCGCCGGGCTGCTGACGCCCGATTTGGGCGGCACGGCGACCACGGCGGCGGTGACGCGCGCGGTGTGCGACGCGATCCGGAGCAGCAACGCATGATGCGCCAGGCCACCGCGGCCGACGAAGCGCTGGTGAAGGCGATCACCCTGGCCGCGTATCAGGATTACCTGCCCGTGCTCGGCATGATGCCGGTGCCGGTGGACGAGGATTACGCCCCGCGCATCGCCGCCGGCGAGGTGTGGCTGCTGGACGAGGACGGCGTGCTGGTGATCGAGCGGCACCCCGACCACGCCATGATCTACAGCGTCGCCGTGCATCCGCTGCGGCACGGTGCCGGGCTGGGTCGCACCTTGCTGGATGCGGCGGAGCGGATGGCGGCTTCCTGGGGTGTGCCGGAACTGCGGCTTTACACCAACGCGCTGATGACCCGGAACATCGCCATCTATGCCAAGCGCGGCTTCCGCGAAACCGGCCGGCGACCGCACCCGCGCCGCGCCGGCTTCACGATCGTCGACATGGCCAAGCCGATCACGACCGCGGAAGGCGAGCTGCGCCGGCTGCTGGACGTGATGGCCCGGCTGCGCGCGCCGGACGGCTGCCCCTGGGATCGCGTGCAGGATTTCAGCAGCATCGCCCCCTACACGATCGAGGAAGCCTACGAGGTCGCCGACGCCATCGCGCGGCGGGATTGGGCGGAGCTGCCCGGCGAGCTGGGCGACCTGCTGTTCCAGGTGGTGTACCACGCCCGCATGGCGGAGGAGGCCGGCCGTTTCGCCTTTGCCGACGTGGCGCGTGACATCACGGACAAGATGATCCGTCGCCACCCGCATGTGTTTGAGGGCGCCGCTGACGTGGCGGGGGCCTGGGAAGCCAGCAAGTCGGCGGAGCGTGCGGCGCGCCAGCAGGGCGGCGCCTTGGCGGGCGTGCCGGTGGCGCTCCCTGCCCTCACCCGCGCGGCCAAGCTGACGGCGCGGGCCGCCCGGGTCGGGTTCGACTGGCCCGACGCGGCCGGCGTGCTGGACAAGTTGGCAGAGGAAACAGCGGAGTTGCAGGCCGAACTGCCCGCGGCAAATCCCACCCGACTGGCCGATGAGGTGGGCGACATGCTGTTCGTACTGGCGAACCTGGCACGCAAGCTGGGCTTAGACCCGGAATCCTGCCTCTACGCCGCCAACGCCAAGTTCACCCGGCGGTTCGAGGGCGTGGAGGCCCGGCTGGCCGCTGCCGGACAAACGCCGCAGGATTCCGGCCTCGCCGCCATGGAGATGGCCTGGCAGGCCGTGAAGACGGACGAGTCGAGCCAAGCCACTGGGGGCGACCATCTGCCGTAGGCGTTCGACCGCGGTGGCGGTCTTCACTGCGTCAGTGGAAACGTGTCTCGCACGATGTCGCGCGACCGAAGGATATGCTCCGCCATGATCGCCCCTGCCCGGTTTGCTTCGCCACGCAACATGCAGCGGTAGATTTCCCAGTGGTCGTTGTGAGACCTGGCGAGTGCGGCCGGGTCGGCGAAGTGCACGACGCGGCCGGACAGCAGCGGGCGGGCCAGCGCGCGGCCCGTCAGTTCGATCAGCAGCGCATTCCCGGACTGCTCCAGCAGCAAGGCGTGCAAGGCCTCGTTGACCGAGCGGAACCGCCCCTCGAAATCATCGGGCCGCTCGGCAAGCAGCGTGTCTCCGTCATGCAGCAGCCGCTCCAAGCTGTCGCGTGCGCCCGAATCAAGCCCGCGTTCCGTCGTGATGCGGCAAGCCAGGCCTTCCAATTCGGCGCGAACCTGAAAGGCATCCATCAGGTCGGCAAGCGAGACCGAGCGCACGATGTAACCGCGACGACCGCGGGGCTGTAGCAATCCTTCTTCCGCCAGCGCCGCCAAGGCCGGGCGCAGGGGCGTGCGCGAGATGCCGAGCCGGGTGGCGACCGTCTCCTCCAGCAGGCGTTCGCCCTGCCGAAGCTCACCGGACAGGATGAGCGCCCGGAGTTGATCGAGGATCGGGCGCGGTCGGCTGGTCACGCAGCTTGGTGGGCGGCGGCGTTCGTCAACGCCGCCCACCCGTCATGCCGCCGCAGGTTCTTGCTGCAGCTCACCGCGGCCCTTGCGCGCTTCCCAATGGTCCAGCACGGCGGTGGCTTCACGGGCGAAGTCCTCGTTTTCCGCGTCGCTATCCGTGCGGATCGTCAGCTCCAAGCGATGACCGCTCGGGTCGAAGAAGTAGATGGAATGGCAGAAGCCATGGTCGGTGACGCCGACGACCTTGACGCCTGCTGCCTCCAACCTTGCCTTTGCCGACAGCAGCGTTGCCTCGTCTGCGACCTCCAGTGCGAGGTGCTGCACCCAGTCGGGCGTGTTGGGATCCTTCTGCGCTGCCGCGGAGCATGGCACCTCGAAAAAGGCGATGCAGCTCTCGTCCTCCATCTGGAAGAAGATGTGCAAATGCGGCGACCAGGCCTGAGTGGACGGAACGCGGTCATTCGACAACGCGTGGGAAAACTTGAGGCCGAGCAGCTCCGTGTAGAACTCGACGGTTTTACGCGCATCGGTGCAGCGATACGCGACGTGGTGCAGCTTCCTCAGCATGCCTGCATCCTCCCTTGGATAGGCCGATATGCGTAGCTGAAACTCCTCTTGTGCACAAGACGCGGATGGGATCACCCACACACTCGGTTCTATCCTGCCCTATTGTGCACATACGCCGACCCGCGGTATCGATCGCGCAAACGATGGGAGAGACGGCCATGGCGGCATTGAGTTCGGGCGTCCTGACGCGCCGCGTGATGCTGGCAGGCGCGCCGGCGCTGCTGGCGGGTCTGCCGCGCACCTGCCGCGCGGCAGAGCCGTTGCGGCTGGGCGTGTTGACCGACATGAGCAGCTTCGGACGCGACACCAACGGACCAGGCAGCGTGGAGGCGGTGCGCATGGCGATCACCGAGTTTGGCCCCACCGTGCTCGACCGGCCAGTTGAGGTCTTGGTGGCCGACCATCAGGAACGCGTCGACCTGGGCACGCAGATCGCGCGCAAGTGGTTCGATGAGGACAATGTCCAAGCCATCGTTGACGTCCCCAACTCCGCCATCGGCATCGGCGTCCACACCCTGGCCCGCGAGCGCAACCGGATTGCCCTGTTGGCCGGGACGTTCGCGAGCGACGTGTCGAACCAGCTTTGCTCCAACAACACCGTCCAGATCGGCCTCGACACCTTTGCCATGGGGCACGTCGTGGCGAGGGCCTTGCTGGCGGGGGGCGCGAAGACCTGGTTCTTTGTGACCGCCGACTTCGCGTTCGGCAACGCGTTGCAGGCCGACGCCACGGACGCGATCGAGGCAGGCGGCGGCAAGGTGCTGGGAAGCGTCAAGCACCCGCTGATGGCCAGCGACTTCTCGTCCTTCCTGCTGGCCGCGCAGAACTCGGGCGCGGACGTGATCGCATTTGCCAACTCCGCCGGCGATACGGTCAACAGCCTGAAGCAGGCGGCGGAGTTCGGCTTGGGCGGTGATAAGCAAAAGATCGCGGTGTTCCTGATGTTCGACACCAACATCAAGGCGCTCGGCCTTCCAGTGGCGCAGGGAACCTTCGCGCCGATCTGGTCCTATTGGGACGCCGACGACCGATCCCGGCACTGGTCCCGCGCATTCCAGAAGGCGGTCGGCACCATGCCCACCCTCGCCCAAACGGGCAGCTACAGCGGGGTGCTGCATTACCTCAAGGCCGTGCAGCAGGCAGGCACGATCGAGGCCGGGCCGGTCATGGCGGCGATGCGGGCCATGGCGGTCGACGATGCCTTCGTCCGCAACGGACGCGTGCGGCCGGACGGCAAGATGGTCAAAGACATTTCCCTGGGCCAGGTGAAGACCCCGGCGCAATCCAAGGAGGAGTGGGACTTCATCCGGCTCCTGGCGACGGTACCCGCCGACCAGGCCTTCCGCTCCGCCGCCGCCAGCCGGTGCCCGGCGATGCGAGCCTAGCCATGTCATCCATCGAAGCGTTCGAACGCGTTCCCGCCATCGTCATCTTCGCCAACCCGGCGGCCTACACGGAAAGCTACGGCTTCGCGGGGACAACGGGAAAGGTGTTCCTGGAAGGCCAATACCTGCTGCCGCGCGGACGCCCGTCGCGCACGCTCTATCTGTTCATGCACCCGGCCACCACGTTGCAGTTGCTGCCGATGCCGACCGCCATGGCGGCGGCCGGCCTGCATGTGCTGTGCGGCGCCAGCCGCTACCCGAAGAATGACTCGGGTCTGATCATGGAGAACGTTGCGGTCGACATGGGCGCCTGGGTGCGCGACGCCCGCGACCGCGGCTACGACAAGGTCATCCTGGTCGGCTGGTCGGGCGGCGGGTCGTTGTCGTTGTTCTACCAGGCGGAGGCGGAAAGCCCGACCGTGACGGCGACGCCGGCCGGTGACCCGATCGACCTTGCCGCGGCAAGGCTTTCCCCCGCAGATGGTGTGATCTTCATTGCCGCGCACCTGTCGCGGGCGCAGACGTTGACGGAATGGCTGGATCCGTCGGTCGTGGACGAGGCCGACCCGGACCGCCGTGACCCGGCACTCGACATCTACGCCGCCGACTGCGCCGAAAAGCCGCCGTTCAGCGCTGAGTTCGTCGCCCGCTTCCGCGCCGGACAGGTCGCGCGCAACCGTCGCATCACCGCATGGTGCCAGGACTGGATTGGCAGGCTGAAGGCGCGGGGCGGTTCCGAGGTGGAACGCGCCTTCGTCGTGCATCGCACGATGTGCGACGTTCGCTGGATTGACCCGGCAGTGGACCCGAACGGCCGTACGCCGAACAGTTGCTACCTTGGCGACCCGCGCACGGTGAACGTGGCACCCGTTGGCCTGGCCCGCTACACCTCCCTGCGCTCCTGGCTGAGCCAATGGAGCTGCGACCTGTCGCAAGCGAATGGCCCACGCAACGCCGCACGCATCGGCCGCACGCCGGTGCTGCAGATCGAGAACGGCGCCGACGACGCCGTTCCGGCGACCCACAACCCGATCATCCGGGCTGCTTTGGCAACGCCGGACAAGCAGTTCGTCCGGATCGAAGGCGCGAACCATTACTACCGAGACCAGCCGGAGAAGATGGCGGAATGTCTGGCTGCCGTGCTTGCTTGGAGCAGGAGCAAGGGCCTACTGACAGAGTGAGCGGTGGCTGGACGCAACGGCGATCACCGCTAGGCCGTGATGTGCAGCGCTAAATTCATATCTAACAAGCTGCTGCCACCCAGCAGAAGAAACGTTGTTGCGACACCCCACGCGCGTGCCACGGCGCACCGCCGGCAGCGGTTCAGACAACAGCACGCACTCCTCACCCCTCCGGAGGCATAGCTCACAAAGAGTCCAAGCAAGGAAGGGGCGATCACCGAATAGGAGCAGCGGCGTTGGGACGGGTCTGGCAGGCGTTATGTCGCCCACGAGCACGACGCAGCGGTCACCAGCGGGTGGTAGGAGGGCAAGGTAGGTCCTCTCGATTGAGTCGTGGTCGGTAGCGACTTGCGTCGCCGCGTGCGACGGCAGATTTTGCTTGAAGCCGGGACGCTATGTTGCCGCCCGGCGCGGACGCGGAAAGCGACGGGAGGTATCCATGTCGGGTTACGTGACAGCCGGCCTGCCGGGCGGCGACAGCCTTGTCGAAGGCCGGGCGTGCGGGTCTTGCACCGTATGCTGTACGGCCTTGAAGATCGACGAACCCGATTTCAAGAAGCTATCCGGGGTGACGTGCAGCCACTGCGTCAATGGCGTCGGCTGTTCGATCTACGACCGCCGTCCCAACGTTTGCCAGGCCTGGCACTGCGGGTGGCGCCGCTATCCTTGGTTATCGGCCGAGATGTGGCCGCAGCAAAGCGGCATCCTGGTCCGCGTGCGCCGGGTGCCCGACGGTGCGCCGCCGGGCACCAAGCCCGGGCTGACGTTCCAGGTGCTCACGTCGCAACTGGCGCTGTATGAGACGCGGGTGTGGAACGCGGTCGGGACGGCGATCTTGAACGCGATCCCCACCTATTTGGGCGTCTCGGCGCCGGCGGGATTTGAAGGACGGTTGGTTTACCTGAACGACATATTGGAAGACGCCTTGCGGCGATCCGACGGTGCTGAAATCAAGCGGCAATTGCGCCGCGCATACGTCACGGGTCGAACTGCGCCCAAGTCGAAATCAACCTTCACGTAGCCGATATCGTCTTTAAACGACGGGCTCGGCCACCCCATGGAGGAGGTCGGCCAAGGTTGTCCGAGCCAGCGCCCGCTCCAATTCGCGTTCGGCAGTGCCGAATGCCTCCCCCAGCACAGCGTGCACGCGACACCCGACGGGGCAAGCCGGATCGGGGTTGGCGTGCAACGGAAGCAGCGGCCGCGCGGTATCCGAATGCACCGCGCGCCACACATCCTGCAGGGTGATACCGGACGCCGCCCGCGTCAGCTCCGCCCCGCCAGGCCCGCGCCGCACCCGCACGAGACCGGCCCGGGCAAGCTGGCCCGTGATGCGCCGGACGACCACCGGGTTGGTGTTGATGCTGGTCGCGAGCCGCTGGCTGGTGGATGGCTCGCCCCTTTCGGCGGCGACCATCAACAGGATATGGGCGGCAACGGCGAACCGCGTTGGAACCATCTTACCACAATGCACCAACGCCCCAGCGGTTCCGCAGATTCCCTTTTCGTTCGTTCTTGGCTATCAAGCCGTGATGGAGCCGAGCTTCCCCGAACGTCAACTCGCCATACGCCGTGCCACTGCCGCCCTGTGCCAGTTGCTGGCCTGGGTGTCCTTGCATGAAGTGCCGCTACCGAACGGGCGGCGGGCGGATTTGCTGGCGCTGCGGCCGGACGGCGGCTTCGTTTGCATCGAGGTGAAGTCCGGCGTGCGCGACTTCCTGTCCGACGGGAAATGGCCGGACTACCGCGAGTTCTGTGACGCCCTCTACTTCGCCGTGGACGACGCGTTCCCAACCGAGCTGATCCCGGACGACACTGGGCTGATCGTCGCCTGCGGGCGGGAAGCCGAACTGGTGCGGCCAGCCCCGCCACACGCCCTGGCCGCGGCGCGGCGGCGCGCGCTGACGCACAGGTTCGCCTCCCTCGCGGCCACCCGGCTGGCCGCGCTGGAGGACCCGATGATCACGGCCTCGCTGCGATCGGCCTTGCGGTCGGAGTGATGGGCAGGCCGTTGGCGGCCAGCAGCGCCCGCAGGTCGCGGATCGGCGGAAACACTTCCTGGTTCCAGTCGCTGCCCTGGGAGTCGTGGGCGCGCTGCTCCATTTCCACGATCTCGCGGTCCTCGCGGAAGATGCGCTCCGTGAACCACACCAGCAGCGGCCAGGCGGCGTCCAGCAGCCCGGGTATCTTCGGCCGCCGCACCGACAGCAGGCCGAACGTGCGGTTGACCCGCTGCTCCGCATCCACCGGCGTATAGCAGATCCACAGATGCATCACCGGCTCGTCGCCGGAGGTCCAGATCCGCAGCGTCTGGTAGGGGTAGTCGGTGCGGATGGTCATCAGGTCCTTGTGGACGTTCGACACGCCGCGGCGGCTGCCCAGGATGGCGGCCTCGCCGAGCGGCTGCTTGCCGCCCGTCCGGGCGAAGCTGTAGTCGATCTCCAGCCAGGTCTCGCCCACCCGGCGCCCCAGGTAGCGCGGCGCGATCTGCCCCATCTGGCGGCGGTGCAGGAACTGATGGTTCATGTCCATCAGGTTCTCGTGCATGAAGGTGTAGTGGCAACTGACGCGCTTGCCGAAGCGCCGGGTCTTGAACGCCGGGTCGGCCGCGGCGCCCAGCGGCGGCAGGTCGGTGGCGGCGGCCGGATCGCCGGGCCAGATCAGGATCAACCCGTCCTGCTCCCGGCACGGGTATGCGCGCACCCCGTTGGGCAGCTTGCCTTTGCCGAGATAGGGCACGTCGACGCACTTGCCGGACGCGTCGTAGGTCCAGCCATGATAGCCGCAGCGCACCGCGCAGCCCGACACCACACCCTTGGACAGCGGCACCTGGCGGTGGGCGCAGCGATCTTCCAGGGCAAACACCGGGCCATCCTTCGGACGGACCAGCACTACCGGGTCGCCGGCGAAATGCGTCGCATAGGTCTTGCCAACGGCGACCTCCCGCGACCAGGCGAGCGGATACCAGTGGTCCGGGTGCGAGCCAACCCGGCGCAGGTCGCAGGGCGGTTGGTCTCGCAGGATGAAATCGGGCACGTCGGGCATGCGGCCTCCACGGGACACGCCCGGCTTTAGGGGCTGCGCGGCGGCGGCGTCAAACCCTCCTGGCCAGGTTTCGTGTAACAGCGCGGCGGTCAGGCGCCGCGCAAACGCTCCACCGTCGCGGAGGTGGAATGACCCGGCAGCAGCTCCGCCAGCATGACCTTGCCGCCATAGCCCTGCACGAAATCGGCGCCCACCACTGTGCCGATGGTGTAGTCCGCACCCTTCATCAGCATGTCCGGCCGGATCAGCCGCAACGTCTCCTCCGGCGTGTCCTCGTCATACACGCACACCAGGTCCACGGCGGCGACGCTGCCCAGCACGGCGGCCCGCGCGGCTTCCGACTGCACCGGCCGGGCCGGACCCTTCAGCCGTCCGACGCTGGCATCGGAGTTGAGGCCCACCACCAGGCGGTCGCAGGCGCTGCGGGCCTGTTCCAGCAGGTGGACGTGGCCGGGATGCAGCAGGTCGAAGCAGCCATTGGTGAAGCCTATGCGCCAGCCGCGTTGGCGCCAGCGCTCCGCCTGCTCCACCGCCTGTTCCCGCGTCACCACCTTGCGCAGCGCGCTGCCCTGGGGCGACAAGGCGGCCAGCATGTCGCTTTCGTTGGCGACGGCAGTACCGATCTTGCCCACCACGATGCCGGCGGCGATGTTGGACAGGCGAACCGCGACCGGCAGCTCGTGCCCGGCGGCCAACCCGGCCGCCAGCGTCGCCACCACCGTGTCCCCGGCGCCGGACACGTCGAACACCTCGGCGGCTTCGGCGGGGAAATGGTGCGGGGCGCCCTCGCCCACCAGCGTCATGCCATCCTGCGCCCGGGTCACCACCACGGCGCCGAAGCCGTGCTGCGCCCGCAACGCTTGCGCCGCGTGCACCACGGCGGCGTCGGTGTCCACGGCCAGCCCGGTCGCCTCCGCCAGGGCGCGCCGGTTCGGCGTGATGACGTCCGCACCGGCATAGCGTGCGTAATCGCTGCCCTTCGGGTCCACCACCACGCGCCGGTTCGCCGTTCGCGCCGCGGCAATGATGCGTGCGGCAACGTCGCCGGACAGCACCCCCTTGTTGTAGTCCGACAGCACCGTCACCGTGGTCGCGGTCAGCGCATCCTGGGTGATCCGCAGCAACCGCTCGGCCAGCTTCGGGTGGATGGGGGCGGCGATCTCGTGGTCGGCGCGGAGCAGTTGCTGCCCTTGGGCAAGGTAGCGGGTTTTCGTTGTCGTGGTGCGGCCGCTTTGCACGAGCAGCCACGGCTCGACGTTCGGCTGGCCGCCGATCAACCCCGTCAGGTCCGACCCGGCCTGGTCGTCGCCCACCACCGACACGAAGGCGACGGCGGCACCCAAGGCCGTGAGGTTGCGCACCACGTTGCCGGCGCCGCCAGGCATCACCACGTCTCGCTCCACCGACAGGATCGGGATCGGCGCTTCCGGGGAAATGCGGTCGACCACGCCGTAGACGAAGCGGTCGAGCATGGCGTCGCCCACGACAAGGACGCTGGCACGGGCAAGCCGGCGAATGGCGTCCGTCAGGTCGGCCGTTTCGGCGGAGCCTGCCGCGCGCGCTGTGGGAACCATCCTGGTGTCGCTACATAACCGTGCCTGCCTTGGCAAGCATAACGCCGGTTCGGTGCCGAAAGACGGCAGGATCGGTGCGTGCGGGATGGCCGGCGGTGCAGCTTTGCCATAGTTTGGCACAAAGGCCGGGTTATGCTCCGGCCCCTCAGGAATGGAGCCTTCGATGCATCCCCGCTCACGAAATCGCCTCGCTGGAATGACCCTGCTGCTGGCCGGGCTCGCCGGCTGCACCAACCCGTATGACCCTGGCCAGCGCGCGGTGGGCGGCGGGCTGCTGGGGGCGGGGACCGGGGCGGCAATCGGTGCCCTGGCCGGCGGCGGCCGCGGCGCCGCCATCGGCGCGCTGGCGGGTGGCACGCTGGGTGCCGTCGGCGGGGCGGCCACCACGCCGCAAGGCCCGGCTGGCGGCTATTACGCCGAACCTGCGCCGGTCTACGCGCCGCAGCCGGGCTATTACGCAGCCCCTCCGCCACGCTATTACGGCGGCCCGGCATACGGCTACTGAGCCGCGGCAAGGCGACCTGCCGGTTGCCTTGACCCTCCGTTCGCTTTCGGTCAGACACGCGGCGCTCCGCATCCGGCGGGCGCCGGCGCTGCCGTGTTCCAATCGCGACAAGCGGAGAGTAAGTCCATGCGCGACAAAGGCGAATATCTTTTCACGTCGGAGTCGGTCTCCGAAGGTCATCCGGACAAGGTCGCGGACCGCCTGAGCGACACCGTGCTGGACGCCTTCCTGACGGCCGACCCATACGCCCGCGTCGCCTGCGAAACCCTGGTGACCACCAACCGCATCGTGTTGGCTGGCGAAGTTCGTGGGCCGGACACCATTACGCCGGAATACCTGTCTCATCTGTGCCGGATGGCGGTGCACGACATCGGCTATGACCAGGAAGGGTTCTCCTGGCGGAATGCCAAGATCGAGTGCCACCTGCACGCGCAAAGCGCCGACATCGCGGTCGGCGTGGACAGCGCCGGCAACAAGGACGAGGGCGCCGGCGACCAAGGCATCATGTTCGGCTACGCCTGCACGGAAACCGAGGCGCTGATGCCGGCGCCGATCTACTACTCGCACCTGATCCTGCGCCGCATGTCGGAGCTTCGCCGCAACAAGGACGTGTCGGTCGCCGGGCTGCAGCCGGACGCCAAAAGCCAGGTGACGCTGCGCTACGTGGATGGCAAGCCGGTGGGCGCCACGAGTGTGGTCGTGTCCACGCAGCACGATGCCGGCATGGACCAGCCGGCGATCAAGCGCATGCTGATGCCGTTGATCGAGACCACCCTGCCGAAAGGCTGGATGCCGCCCGAGAAGGAAATCTACATCAACCCGACCGGCACCTTCGTGATCGGCGGTCCGGATGGCGATTGCGGGCTGACCGGCCGCAAGATCATCGTCGACACCTATGGCGGCGCGTCCCCGCATGGCGGCGGCGCATTCAGCGGCAAGGACCCGACCAAGGTCGACCGCTCGGCCGCCTATGTTTGCCGTTACCTGGCGAAGAACGTGGTCGCCGCCGGGCTGGCCGAGAAATGCACCATCCAGATCAGCTATGCGATCGGCGTGTCGCACCCGCTCTCGGTCTACGTCGATCTGGGCGGCACCGGCCGCGATGTGGAGGAAGGCAAGCTGGAGCGCACGCTGCGCGAACTGGTGAACCTGACGCCGCGCGGCATCCGCGAGCATCTGCACCTGAACCGGCCGATCTACGCCGTCACCAGCGCCTACGGCCATTTCGGCCGCACGCCGGACCCGGAGCTGGGCACCTTCACTTGGGAAAAGACCGACCTGGTTCCGGAGCTGAAGAGCGCCTTCGGACGCTAGCATCGCCGCGGCCAAACCCGCAGCGGAACGGCTCTACGGCCGCACCCGCGGCAACACGTTGCGCCAACGGCAGCGTCTGCTTCTGGACGCGACGCTGCCGCGGCTGCGGCTGGATCCGCAGCACGCCGGTGACCCGGCCGCCGCGTTCCCCGTCCCGCACGCGGAGCTGTGGCTGGAGGTCGGCTTCGGCGGCGGGGAGCATGCCCGCGCGCAAATCGCTGCGAACCCGCAGGCCGGCCTGATCGCGGCCGAGGTTTACGCGAACGGCATCTGCTCCCTGCTGTCCGCCCTGGTGCCGGAACACGGGGAAGCCACGGCAGCGCTGCCGCCCAACCTCCTGGTATGGGACGACGACGCGCGCCTGCTGCTGCGACAGATGCCGGCTGCCGCGCTTTCCCGGCTGTTCCTGATGTTCCCCGACCCGTGGCCGAAGGTGCGGCACGCCAAACGCCGGTTCGTTCACCCGGACAACGTGGCACTGGTTGCCCGGGCAATGCGGCCCGGCGGAGAATGGCGCATCGCCTCCGATGACCCGACCTACCAGGCGTGGACGGCAACCGTGCTGGCCGGGCAGCAATGGTTCACCGTCCCGGCCCCGGCAACCGAGCGTCCGCAGGGCTGGCCGCCCACCCGCTACGAGGAAAAGGCCCGCCGGGCGGGTCGCACGCCGCTTTGGTGGATCGCGACGCGCACGGCGTCGCCGGCTAGAGCGTAGGCAGCCTTGGCGAGCGTCACGCCGCAAGCGTCGAAGGTCGCGAACAAGCGGGCCTTCGCCTCCGCGGTCAGCTCCATGTGCGGCGGCCGCATGTGGTTCCACGCCTCGTCGCCGGTGTGGCGGGCGACCAGCGCCTTCAGCCCCGGGATCAGCGCCGCCGACGTGACGGCTTGGCGGATCGCCGACAGCGTCACTTGCGCCTGCTTGCCGACGTCGGTTGCCCAGTTCGCGTAAACCCGCGCGTTCCAGGCGCTGCCGACATTGGACGCCGCGGTGATGCAGCCGGCCCCGCCGGCATTCAGCAGATCGTGCAGGGCACCGTCATCGCCGGCATAGACCTCGAACCCGTCCTTGGCGAAATGGTCGACATAGGATTTGGTGTTGGCGAAATCGCCGCTGCTGTCCTTGATGCCCTTCACCGTGCCCGGGTAGGCCTTCAGCAGCCGCGCGATGAACGGCACCGTGAACGGCACGGCGGATTGCGCGGGGAAGTGGTACAGGTAGATTTTCGTCCCGGTGCCGAGCCGCTGGATCACCTCGGAAAAATACGCGAACAATCCGTCTTCACTGGGGTTCTTGTAGAAGAACGGCGGCAGGCACAGCACGCCGGGGCATCCCAGCTCTGCCGCCTTCTTTGCCAATAGCACCGTGTCAGTCAACGCCGGGGTGCCGACGCCGGGCAGCAGCCGCGTCGGCGGCAGGCCGCGGGCGACCAGGCCCTCCATGACCTCGATGCGTTCGGACACGCCGAGGCTGTTGGCCTCGCCCGTGGTGCCCAGGATGCCGAGGCCGTTGCAGCCATTGGCCAGCAGCCACTTGCTGTGCGCGGCCATGCGGTCCAGGTCGACCGACAAATCCGCGCGCATGGCGGTCAACACCGCCGCGTTCACCCCGCCGTAGATCGCGTCCTTCATCATTGCCCTGCCCGCCTGTCCGGTGTGTTGCGGCAATAAACCCCGGATGGCGGTGCAGGGAAAGCGGGCGGCCACGGTTAACCTTTCGGCAACCCGGCCCCGGCAAGGTCGGTTGCGATGTCAGATCCCAAGTCCGCCCCGGTCGCGACCCCCGCCACCAGCGTGTCCGGAACCGGACGCGCCAGCCATCATGGCCATCGACACGCCGCGACGGCCCATCACGCCGCCACGTTCCACAAGCACGTCGCGCACGCCTCCCACACCGCGACTGCCAGCCTGGCGGAGCCGTCGGCGGATGTCACCGAAGCGTTGAAAGCCGCGATGGACAAGGAAGGCGTCCCGAACACCTGGGAAGCCGGGCTGCACTTCATCATGCAGCGCGAATCCGGCGGCAAGGTCGGCGCGGCGAACCACGTCGACACCGCCCGCGGCCTGTTCCAGCTTACCAAGGCCAGCTACCACCTGAACCCGCACGGCGTGCAGTCGTTCGGCAACGCCGTGGAGGAAGCGCAAGGCGGGATCCGCTACGTCGCGGAACGCTACCAGACCGCGGACAACGCCGTCGGCTTCTGGAAGAAGCACGGCTGGTATTAGCTTACCGGCCGCCTGACACCGTAAGCGTCGTCCCCGTCGTGTAGGACGCGGCCGGGGACATCAGCCAGGCCACCGCCTCGGCAACCTCCTCTGCCCGGCCAACGCGGCCGGCCGGGATGCTCGATGCGAAGCGCGCTTGCCGTTCCGCCGAGTTCATCTCGGTGTCGATCAGCCCGGGCGCGACCGCGTTGACGCGGATGCCTTCCCCGGCCACCTCGCGGGCCAGCCCGACAGTGAAGCTGTCGATCGCCCCTTTGGTGGCGGCGTAATGCACCAGCTCGCCAGGCCCGCCCAACCGAGCCGCCACCGACCCCATGTTGACGATGGCGCCGCCCGTGCCGCCATGCCGGGTGGACAGCACCCGCACCGCTTCCCGGGCGCAGAGCAGGCTGCCCACGACGTTGACGGCCAGCACCCGCGCCAGGTTCTCCGCCGTCAGCCCGTCCAACCGGGAACTGCCGCCCAGGATGCCGGCATTGTTCACCAGCCCGGCGAGCGGGCCGAGCTGCGCCTGCGCCCCGGCGAACAAGCGCGCCACCTCCGCCTCGACCGACACGTCCCCGGCGAACGCCGCCGCCCGGCCGTCCGCAGCCGTGACTTCTGCCACGACGGAATCGGCCAGACCGCGGTTGGCGGCGTAGTTCACCGCCACTGCGAAACCGTCCGCGGCAAGCCGACGGCAGATGGCGGCGCCGATGCCGCGGCTGCCGCCGGTGACGATCACCAGACCTTTTGCTCCGTTGGTTGCCATCGGGGTTACTCGGCGGCGTCCTTGATGTGGCGGAACATGTTGCGCTTGGCTTCCGCATCGAACTCAGCCTTGAACGCGTGCTTGTCGCGCAGCGCCTCGGCCCGTGCGGCGGCCGGGCGGGCATTCACCGCGTCCAGCAGGCGCTTGACGTGCGGGAACTCCTGCCAAACCGACATGTCCTTGGCGTTGCTGCCCATCACGAACGGGGCCATGCGCGCCCAGCCCCAAACCGCCATGTCGACGATGGTGTATTGCGAGCCCAGCATCCACTCACGCCCCGCCAGCCGCGCGTTCAGGATGGTGTAGTGGCGCTTCGCCTCGAACAAGTAGCGGGTGACAGCGTATTCCTTCGGCTCCGGCGCGAAATGCCGGAAATGCACGGCCTGACCGGAATACGGGCCCACGCCGGTGGCCGCGAACATCAACCAGGAATACAGGTCGGCATGCGCCTGGCCGGAGACGCCCGGCATGAACTTGCCGGTCTTCATGCCGAGGTAGAGCAGGATGGCGTTGCTGTCGAACACGGCGACGTCGCCGTCGACGATCGCCGGCACCTTGTTGTTGGGGTTGATCGCCGCGAAATCGGGTGCGAATTGCTCCCCTTTGCGGGTGTCCACCGGGATCGCCTCGTAGGGCAGTTCGGCTTCCTCCAGGAACAGGGCCACCTTCATCGGGTTGGGCGCCAGGCTATAATAGAACTTGATCATGGTGTCGGCTCCTGGGGCGCGGTTCAGCGCCCGGTGAACTGGGGGGTGCGCTTTTCCAGCCAGGCCGCGCGGCCTTCCGCCAGATCCGCCGACTCGCGGCTACGGCGCTGGTTGGCGGCGATCAGGGCCAAGTCCGGCTCGCCACGGGCGATGTCGTTCAGGGCGCGCTTCATGCCCTGCACCGCGATCGGCGCGTTGGCGGCGATCACCGCCGCCAACGCCCGCACCCGCGGCATCAACTGGTCGGGCGGCACGAGCTCGGTCAGGTAGCCGATGCGCAGCAGTTCCGCCGCATCCAGCTTCGCCGCCGTCAAGAACAGCGTCTTGGCCGCGTTCAGCCCGAGGCGGGACACGTAGCGGCGCAATCCGCCGGCATAGTAATGCAGCCCCAGCCGCGCCGCCGGCATGAACATGGTCATGCCCTCGACCCCAATGCGGAAGTCGCAGGCCAGCGCCAGGTCGGTCGAGCCGCCGTACACCCCGCCGTTCAGCGCGCAGATCGTGACGAGCGGAAACCGCTCGAGCACGTCCACCACCCGGTCGAAGGAGCCATCCCCGCCCTCGTCGCCGTCGCTGCCGTTCAGCTTGCCGATGTTGAACCCGGAGGAAAACGACTTGCCGGTCGCAGTCAGCACCAGCACGCGCACCGCGGACTCCGCCTCCACGGACGTCAGCAGCCGACTCAACTCGGCCAAATCCTCCGGCTCCATCCGGTTGTGCACGGCGGGCCGGTTGAGTTGGACGGTCGCGATGGCGCCTTCGATCGCGAGGGTGGGCAGCCCTTCGGTCACGTGCCGGTCCAGGTGGGCGTCCGCTTGGTGAGAAAGGCGTCCATGCCTTCGCGGAAATCGTTGCTCATGTAGCACATGGTGATCAGGTCGTGCGCTTCTTCCGGGCGGGAGCGTTCGCGGATGCGATACAGCGCTTCCTTGGTGGCGCGCAGGGTCAACGGGGCCATGCTGGCCACCGTGCGGGCCAACGCCTCCGCCCGGGCGTCCAACGCCGCGCGGTCCTCCACCACCTCGCCGATGAAGCCGACCGTCTTGGCCTCTTCGGCGCCGAGCAGGCGGGCGGTGAACACCATGTCCTTCACGGCGGCCGGGCCGACCAGGGCGGCGAGCCGGCTGTAGTTGGCGATGGACAGGCAGTTGCCCAGCGTGCGCCCCACCGGGAAGCCGAAGCGGGACGCCTGCGTGGCGATCCGCAGGTCGCAGGCGGCGGCCATGCCGGCCCCGCCGCCGGTGCAGGCGCCGGCGATGGCCGCAATGGTCGGGATGGGGCAGCGCTCCAGCGCCGTCAACACGCGGTCGATGCGCCCCTCGTACTCCAGCGCGTCCTGCGGCGTCTTGAAGGCGCGGAACTGCGAAATGTCGGTGCCGGCGGCGAACGCCTTGTCCCCGGCGCCGGTGATCACCAGCGCGCGCATGGTCGGATCGGCGGCCGCTTCCCCGCAGATCGCGGCCAGGCGGTCGTACATGGCGAAGGTCATGGCGTTGCGGGCCTGCGGCCGGTTGAACGTGACGCGGCCAACCCCGTCCGCCACCGTGTACAACAGGTCCTCGCCGCTGCCCTGGATGTCCGCCATTGGTTCGGTTCCCCCGTCCGCGCACGCCACCGTAACGCCGGGCGGGGCGAGTTCAAGGGCGGCCGGCATTGCGTGCGCCCCGCTAAGCCGGCTTCCCCCGGCGCGGCCGGTATGGGCATCCTGCGTGCCATGGACGGATCAAGCCAAGATCACGACGCGGAGTGGCTGGAAGCGGATGGCGGCGGCGGCTTCGCGTCCGGCACGGCGGGCCTGGTCCGGACGCGGCGCTACCACGCATTGTTGCTGGCCGCGACCGAGGCTGGCCGCTTCGTGCTGGTGAACGGGCTGGAGGTCTTCGTCGAAACGCCGGCCGGCCGTTTCGGACTCAGCAGCCAAAGCTACCACGGCGGCGCCGTGTTCCCCGGGGGCCGCTGGCTTGTCACGGCGTTCACTGCCCTGCCCTGGCCTTGCTGGCAGTTCACCCTGCCGGACGGCACGCTGGTCCGGCACGAAACCGCAGTCAGCCGGGACACGCAGGAGGTGGTGCTGCGCTGGTCCGCCGACCGGCCCGTCCGGCTGACGGTGCGCCCGCTGCTGTCCGGCCGCGACTACCACGCGCTGCACCACGAGAACCCGGCCTTCGACTTCACCACCCGGCGGAACGGCGACGCGCTGGCCTGGCAGCCCTATGCCGGGGTGCCCGGCGTCACCGCCCGCGGCGACTTCGCGTGGGAGGACGCGCCCGACTGGTATCGCCGCTTCAGCTACGCGGCCGAGGTGGAACGCGGGTTGGATGACGGCGAGGACCTCGCCTCCCCCGGCCGCTTCGTGTGGGACGGCCAAACGGAAGCGTGGTTGGTGCTGCGCGCCGACACCTCCGGCAGCACGCCGGCCGCGGCGCTGCTGGCGGCGGAGCGGACCCGCCGCAGCCGCCCGGCCCGCGACGTGTCCGCCGACGCCTATCTCGCCGCCAGCCCCGCCGGCCCCACCCTGCTGGCCGGGTTCCCCTGGTTCACCGCCTGGGGCCGCGACACCTTCATCGCGCTACGCGGCCTGCTGATCGCCCGCGGCCGGCTGGTGGAAGCGGCGAACATCCTGCTGGCCTGGGCCAGCCATGTCAGCGAGGGCATGCTGCCCAACCGCTTCCCGGACGGCAACGCGCCACCGGAATACAACGCCGCCGACGCCTCGCTCTGGTTCATCGTGGCGGTGCACGAGCTGATTGCGGCGGGCGGTGCGTCCCGCGCCGTGACCGCCCGGCTGCGCGCGGCAGCAACCGCCATCCTGGACGGCTACAGTGCCGGCACGCGCTTCGGCATCGGCGCCGACCCGAAGGACGGGCTGCTGCGCGCCGGCGTGCCCGGCGTCCAGCTCACCTGGATGGACGCCAAATTCGGCGACCACGTCATCACCCCGCGCATCGGCAAGCCCGTGGAGTTGCAGGCGCTGTGGGTGAACGCGCTGGCGATCGCCGGACAGTGGCCGGGCGGCGACCGTTGGATGTCGGCCGCGCTGCGGGCGCGCGACAGCGTCATGGCCGGGTTCCCGGACAAGGAAACCGGCGGCCTGATCGACGTGCTGGACGCGGACGGCGTGCCGGGCGCGCGGGACCGCCGGGTGCGGCCGAACCAGGTGCTGGCGGCCGGCGGGTTGCCGATCCCCGTGCTGTCGCCGCGGCAGGTCGCGGGCGTGGTGGCGTTGGCGGAGCGCTTCCTGCTCACGCCCTTGGGGCTGCGCACGCTGGCGCCGAACAGCCCGGAGTACCACGGGCAATATCGCGGCGACCGGGTGGAGCGGGATGGCGCCTACCACCAGGGCACCGTGTGGCCCTGGCTGCTGGGGCCGTTCGTGGCCGCCTGGCTGGCCAGTCGCGGCAACACGGAGGAAGCGCGCTCCGAGGGCCGGGCGCGGTTCCTGCCGCCGCTGCACGCGCATCTCGCCACCGCCGGACTCGGCCATGTGTCCGAAGTGGCGGATGGCGACGCCCCGCACCGGCCGGGGGGCTGCCCGTTCCAGGCCTGGTCGCTGGGCGAGCTGATCCGCATCGAAGCCATGCTGGGAGCCCGCGATGGAGCCTGATCCGATCTTCGACACGGCGGAAGGCCGCCGCCTGCTCGCGGTCGAGCGCGGCGAGGATTGGCGCCGCTGGGGTCCCTACCTCAGCGAACGCCAATGGGGCACGGTGCGGGAGGATTACAGCCCGGGCGGCACCGCCTGGGACTACCTGCCGCACGACCAGGCGCGCAGCCACGCCTATCGCTGGGGCGAGGACGGGCTGGCCGGCTTCGCCGACGATAAGCTGCGCTGGTGCCTGGGCCTGGCGCTGTGGAACGGGCGCGACCCGATCCTGAAGGAGCGGCTGTTCGGCCTGACCAACGCCCAAGGCAACCATGGCGAGGACGTCAAGGAACTCTACTACTTTCTCGACGGCACCCCGACCCACTCCTACATGCGGATGCTCTACAAATACCCGCAGGCCGCCTTCCCATACGAGCAGCTCGTTTCGGTGAATGCCGCGCGCGGGACCGGGGATCGCGAGTTCGAACTGGCGGATACCGGCGTGTTCGACGAGCGCCGCTATTTCGACGTGGAAGTGGAATACGCCAAGGCTTCCCCCGACGACATCCTGATGCAGGTGACGGTGCACAACCGCGGCCCGGACGCGGCGCCGCTGCACATCCTGCCGCAACTCTGGTCCCGCAACACCTGGACCTGGGTGCCGGGCCGGCCAAAGCCCACGCTGGTGCTGGATGGCGGCCGCGTGCGCGCCACCCATCCCGCCTTGGCCCGCCTGCGCATCTGCGAGGTGGACGCGCCCGGCGTCGAATGGCTGTTCTGCGACAACGAAACCAACTTCAACCGGCTATACGGCGCCGGCTTGCCGGGTTTCTTCAAGGACGGCATCAACGACTTCGTGGTGGGCGGCCACCGCGACGCGGTCAACCCGCTGCGGCGCGGCACCAAATGCGCGGCCTACATGCGGGTCGACGTCCCGGCCGGCGGGGAAGCGAAGCTGCGGCTGCGCTTGCGGCCGGAGGCGACGGACGACGCCTTCGCCTGGTTCGACGCGGTGATGGACAACCGGCGCGCCGACGCCGACGCGTTCTTTGCCGCCCTGCAACGCGACCTGCCGGACGCCGATGCCCGCGCGGTGCAGCGCCAGGCGCTGGCGGGCATGCTGTGGTCCAAGCAGTTCTACGCCCTGGACGTGCGCCGCTGGCTGGACGGCGACCCGGGGCAGCCAGCGCCGCCGCCGGACCGCAAGACCGGCCGCAACGCGGATTGGCGGCATTTGGACAATGCCGACGTCATCTCCATGCCGGATAGCTGGGAATATCCCTGGTACGCCGCGTGGGACCTGGCCTTCCACACCGTCACCTTCGCGCTGATCGACCCGGCCTTTGCCAAGGCGCAGCTCCTGCTGCTGATGCGGGAGCGCTACATGCACCCCAATGGGCAGTTGCCCGCCTATGAATGGGCGTTCGGCGACGCCAACCCGCCGGTGCATGGCTGGGCGGTGCTGCGCGTGTTCCAGATGGACCGCGCGATGACCGGCAAGGCCGACCGCAAGTTCCTGGAAATGGCGTTCCACAAGCTGCTGCTGAACTTCACCTGGTGGGTCAACCGCAAGGACGACGAGGGCCGCAACCTGTTCCAAGGCGGCTTCCTCGGGCTGGACAACATCACGATCTTCGACCGCTCCCACCCGCTGCCCACCGGCGGCATGATCGACCAGTCGGACGGCACGGCGTGGATGGCCATGTTCACGCTGAACATGATGCGCATCGCGCTGGAGCTCGCCATCGAGGACGACGCCTACGAGGACATGGCGACCAAGTTCTTCGAGCACTTCCTGTACATCGCGGAAGCCATGACCAAGGCGGGCGGCATCGGCTTGTGGGACGAGCAGGACCAGTTCTTCTACGACGTGCTGCATCTGCCGGACGGCGAGGCCATCCCGCTGCGGGTGCGCTCGATCGTCGGGCTGATCCCGCTTTTCGCCGTGGAGGTGATCGGCGCCCGGGCCTTCGAAGCGCTGCCGGCGTTTGCCGAGCGGCTGCAATACTTCCTGAACGATCGGCCGGACCTGGCGGCGCTGATCTCCCGCTGGACGGAGCAGGGCACGGGGGAGCGGCATCTGCTGTCCCTGCTGCGCGGCCACCGCATCAAGATGCTGCTGCGGCAGATGCTGGACGAGGCGGAGTTCCTGTCGCCGCACGGCGTGCGGGCGCTGTCGAAATACCACCAGGACCACCCGTACGAGCTGACGGTGGAGGGCCAGCACTTCAGCATCGGCTACGAGCCCGGCGAAGGCACCTCCCACGCGTTCGGCGGCAACTCCAACTGGCGCGGGCCGGTGTGGATGCCGGTGAACATCCTGCTGGTGGACAGCCTGCGCGAGTTCCACCGCTATTACGGCGACGACTTCAAGGTGGAATGCCCGGTGGGATCGGGGCAGATGTGCTCCATGGACGAGGTGGCGGTGATGCTGGCCGACCGGCTAAAGCGGCTGTTCCTGCGCGGCGCGGACGGGCGGCGGCCGTTCCTGGGTGACGACGCGCTGGGGCAAAGCGATCCGGCGTTTCGCGACCACATGCTGTTCCACGAGTATTTTCACGGCGACACCGGCCGCGGCCTGGGCGCCGCGCACCAGACCGGGTGGACCGGCTGCATCGCCCTGCTGCTGGCTGGGCCGACCAGCGCATGGGCCAAGACGACGGCGGCGCTGCCCCCGACCACCTCGGGCCCGGTGCGGGCGACATAGTCTTGGTCGCGTTCAGCGAAGCATTCCGGGCGCAGTTGGCGGAGCTGTTCCGCTGGCGGCGGGACGTGCGGCATTTCACCCGGGCGCCGGTGCCCGCGGAGCTGCTGGCCGAACTGCTGGAGCTTGCCGCCCTGGCGCCCTCGGTCGGGCTCAGCCAGCCGTGGCGCTTCGTGCAGGTGGACGACCCTGACCGCCGCGGCGCGATCCGGGCCGACTTCGCCGCCTGCAACGCCGATGCGCTGGGCCAGCAGATGCCCGGCCGCGCCGCCCTGTATGCAAGGTTGAAATTGGCCGGGCTGGACGACGCACCCTGCCACCTGGCGGTGTTCGCCGAGGCCGAGCCGGCCCAGGGCAGCGGCCTTGGCCGCGCCACCATGCCGGAAACCACGGCCTATTCCGCCATCCTGGCCATCCACACGCTGTGGCTGGCGGCGCGGGCGCGCGGCCTCGGGCTCGGGTGGGTGTCGATCCTGCACCCGGCCACGGTGGCGGCGGTGCTGGACGTGCCGGCGGAATGGCGGTTCATCGCCTACCTCTGCTTGGGCTATCCGCAGGCGGACCAGGTTCAACCGGAACTGGAAAGATTGGGGTGGGAGTGCCGGCAGCCGGCGGCTTTGCTGCAACGGTAATGGCGGGTGCCGTCCACAAGCGGCCACGCGGAACCCTCAGCCCGGCCGCGCGCTTCCTGCCCGGCATTTCTACAGGATCATACATGAGCCAGAGCAGCAGCATCCGCATCGAGGAAGGGCGTCCGTACCCCCAGGGTGCGACCTGGACGGGGCTGGGCGTCAACTTCGCCTTGTTCTCCGCCAACGCCACCAAGGTGGAGCTCTGCCTGTTCGACGACGATGGCGAGACCGAGATCGGCCGCGTCGCCCTGCCGGAATATACCAACGAGATCTGGCACGGTTTCCTGCCCGACGCCCGGCCGGGCACAGTCTACGGCTACCGTGTGCACGGCCCGTACGAGCCGGAGAACGGCCACCGCTTCAATCCCAACAAGCTCGTGCTCGACCCCTATGCCAAGGCAGTGGTCGGCCAAATCACCTGGGCGCCCGAGTTGTTCGGCTACGTAATGGGGGAAGAGGACACTACCTTCGACACCCGCGACAGCGCCAAGTTCATGCCGAAATCACGGGTGATCGACCCGGCCTTCACCTGGGGCGACGACCGGGCGCCGCGCGTGCCGTGGGATCAGACCGTGCTGTACGAGACCCACGTCAAGGGTTTCACCAAGCTGCACCCGGCCGTGCCAGAGCCGTTGCGCGGAACGTTTCGCGGGCTCGCTACCCGCGAGGTGGTGGACTACATCAAGCGATTGGGGGTCACCAGCGTCGAGCTTTTGCCGATCCACATGTTCGCCGATGACAGCTACCTGGTGGACAAGGGGCTGGTGAACTATTGGGGCTACTCCACCCTCGCCTTCTTCGCCCCAAGCCGCCGCTACGCCAGCGTGCCGGATTTTGCCTTCTCCGAGTTCAAGGAGATGGTGAGTCGGTTCCATGCCGCCGGGCTCGAGGTGATCCTGGACGTGGTCTACAACCACACCTGCGAAGGCAACGAAAACGGTCCGACTCTGTCGTTCAAGGGCATCGACAACGCCAGCTACTACCGCCTGCTGCCGGATCAGAAGCGCTACTACATCAACGACACCGGCACCGGGAACACGGTAAACCTGTCCAACGCCCGCGTCATCCAGATGGTCATGGACAGCCTGCGCTACTGGGTAACGGAAATGCGGGTGGACGGCTTCCGCTTCGATCTCGGCACCATTCTGGCGCGGGAAACCTACGGCTTCGATCAGGAAAGCGGCTTCCTGCGCGCCGTGGGCCAGGACCCGGTGCTAAGCCGGGTGAAGATGATCACGGAGCCCTGGGATTGCGGCCCCGGCGGCTATCAGGTGGGCGGCTTCCCGCCGGGTTGGGCGGAATGGAACGACCGCTACCGCGACAACGTCCGCGCCTATTGGAAGGGCGACGCCGGCAAGATCAAGGACCTGGCCACCCGGTTCACCGGCAGCAGCGACTTCTTTAATCATCGCGGCCGGCCGGCCTGGTCGTCGGTCAACTTCCTCACCGCGCATGACGGCTTCACGTTGAACGACTGGGCGTCCTACAACGAGAAGCACAACGAGGCCAACGGCGAAGACAACAACGACGGCAACAGCAACAACGAAAGCTGGAACTGCGGCGCCGAAGGTGAGACCGACGACGAGGCCATCAACGGCCTGCGTGAGCGCCAGATCAAGAATATGCTGGCGACGTTGCTGCTGTCCCGTGGCACGCCGATGCTACTGGCAGGTGACGAATTCGGCCGCACGCAGGGCGGCAACAACAACGCCTACTGCCAGGACAATGAGATCAGTTGGTTGAACTGGGACTTGCAAAGCAAGGGCCAGCATCTGGTCACCTTCGTGTCCAGGCTCACGGCTTTGCGCCGTCGACTGCCGTTGCTGCACCGGTCTCGCTTCCTGACCGCCGAGTGGAACGAGGAACTCGGCATCCGCGACGTGACCTGGTTGAAATCCAACGGCGAAGAGATGGACCAGGAAGCGTGGGATGACGAGAACACGCGATGCGTCGGTATCCTGCTGGACGGCCGGGCGCAGGTCACCGGTATCCGTCGCCGTGGATCAGACGCCACCATCCTTGTGGTGATGAACTCCTACCACGACGGCGTGCCCTTCACCCTGCCCTCCGTGCCGGGCGGCATCGCCTGGCAATGCGTGATCGACACCAACCTGGCCGACTCGCCGGAACCGACGCGCTTCGACTTCGAACAGGACTACGTCGCCACCGGGCGTTCCCTGCTGATGTTCGAGCTGCTGCTCGACAAGGAATACGCCAGCGCGGTTGTCGCGGCGGCAAGGAGAGCCAAGTCGGCATGAGGCATGGCGGGGCGCGAGTTGCCGCCCCGCGTGTCGTTCCAGTATAGGACATCGTCGGCACGGCATTCGGAGCGGGGACTGAGATCGTATGGGTAGCTTGGAGCTTAACAAGGCAGCATCGGCTATCTTGGTCGCCGGGATCGCTTTCATGGTCAGCGGCGTGGTGGCCCAGATGCTGGTGCACCCCACCCGCTTGGACAAACCGGTGATCAAGATCGAGGGCGCGCCGGCCGAACAAAGCAGCGGCCCGGCACCAGAAGCACCATTGGCGCCGATCGCTCCTCTTCTGGCGAAAGCCGACCCGGCCGCCGGCGAAGCCGATACCAGGAAGCTATGCGTTGCTTGCCACACCTTCAACGAGGGTGGTCGGGCTGGTGTCGGGCCGAACCTGTATGGCGTCGTGGGTGGTCCGCACGCCCACATGGAAGGCTTCAGCTACTCGACCGCGATCAAGAGCAAGACCGGTCCGTGGACGTTCGATGAGCTGAACGAGTGGCTGCACAAGCCCAACAGCTACGCGCCCGGCACCAAGATGGGCTTCGCCGGCATCAGCAACGATAAGGAGCGGGCGGACGTCATCGACTACCTCCATACCCTTTCGCATAATCCGGAGCCGCTGCCACCCGTGACCGAAGCGGCCGCACCCGCTGCTGCCGCCCCTGCTCCGGCGCCGGCGGCCGGGCCTGCAACCTCGGTGCCCAAGTCCAGCGCCACGCCATCTCACGTGCCTGCTCAGGTGGAAGCGCCCGCATCTGCGACGCAAGCACCCGCCTCAGGTGCGGCGCCCGATACGGCCACCGCACTTCCGCGGTAGCCGCTACTGCTTGGGGCGCCGGTCGATCACCCGGCGCACCTTGCCGACCGACCGCTCCAACGTGCCCGGCGGCTCTGCAACGACGGCCGCCGTGATGCCGACCGTGCCCTTGATATGCGCCGCCACCCGTTCGGCTGCCGCCGTCAACCCGGCACCATCCCAGGCGGCGGGACGGGCTTCGGCGTGGACCACCATCGAATCCATCCGCCCGTCGCGCAGCAGTTCAATTTGGAAGTGGCCGGCGCACCATTCCGCGGCCAGCAGCACCTCCTCGATCTGGGTGGGGAATACGTTGACGCCGCGCAGGATGATCATGTCGTCCGAACGGCCGGTCACCTTCTCCATGCGGCGGAACGCCGGCCGGGCCGTGCCAGGCAGCAACCGGGTCAAGTCCCGGGTGCGGTAGCGCACGATCGGCGCGGCTTGCCTGGTGAGAGAGGTGAACACCAGTTCGCCGACCTCCCCGTCCGGCAGCACGGCGCCGGTGACTGGGTCGATCACCTCCGGGTAGAAATGGTCCTCCCAGATGTGCAGGCCGTCCTTGGTTTCCACGCATTCCTGCGCCACACCCGGCCCCACCACCTCGGACAGCCCGTAGATATCCACCGCGTCCAGCCCGAACGCGCCTTCCATCTCCGTCCGCATGGCATTGGTCCAGGGCTCGGCCCCGAAGATGCCGACCTTGAGCGAGCTTTGCCGCGGGTCGATGCCCTGCCGGCCGAACTCGTCCAGCAAGGCCAGCATGTAGGACGGCGTCACGGTGATGATGTCCGGCCGGAAGTCCGTGATGAGCTGGACCTGCCGCTCCGTCATGCCGCCGCCCACCGGGACCACGGTGCAGCCCAGCCGCTCCGCGCCGGCATGGATGCCCATCCCGCCGGTGAACAGGCCGTAGCCATACGCGTTGTGCATCGTCATCCCCGGCCGTGCCCCGCCGGCGTACAGCGAACGCGCCACGACGCCGGCCCACATCTCCAAATCCGCGGCCGTGTAGCCGACCACGACGGGTTTCCCCGTAGTGCCGGAGGAGGCGTGGATGCGCGCCACCTGCTCACGCGGCACGGCGAACAGGCCGAACGGGTAGTTGTCGCGTAAGTCCGTCTTCACGGTGAACGGGAAGCGGGCGAGGTCGGAGAGCTGGCGGAAATCATCCGGGTGCACACCGGCCGCGTCGAACGCCCGGCGGTAATGCGGCACGCTCGCATAAACCTGTTGCAGCGTGGCGCCCAGCCGGGCGGTCTGCACCGCTGCCAGTTCGTCGGCCGAAGCGCCCTCGATGGGGTCCAGGCCGATCATGGCGCCACCGTGCCGCCGACCTGGCGTGATTGGCCGCGGAACTCCGCCACCACCCGCTCCGCCGTTTGCACCCGCACGTCGTACAGCCCGGAGCGCCCGGCGGTCGCCACCTCCCGTGCCGTGGCGACCAGGCGCTCCCCGAGGCGGGCCGGGTTGAGGTAGGTGATGGTGCAGCTTTGCGCCACCGTGCGCTGGTTGCGGCTGTTGCAGGCAAAGGCGAAGGTGCTGTCCGCCAGCGTGAAGATGAAGCCGCCGTGGCACAGCCCCAGGCCGTTCAACATGCGCTGCTCCACGGTCATGCTGATGCGCGCCACTCCCGGCCCCACATCCTCCAGCACCATGCCGAGCCCCTGGCTGGCGGCGTCTTCCGCCCACATGGCGGCGGCGCTGCGTTCCGCGCGAACCTCCCCTTCGTCCGACATGGCTTGCGGTCTCCTCGTGTTGGGGCGAGACTCATTGGGCAAACACGGACCGTGTCAACCGGTCCGGACAGCGAAGGAACACTGCCATGGCCGAGGCCTTCATCTGCGACTACGTCCGCACGCCGATCGGCCGCTATGCCGGGGCGCTGAAGGACGTCCGCACCGACGATCTGGGTGCCATCCCCTTGCGCGTGCTGAAGGAGCGCAACCCCGGCGTGGATTGGGAGGCGGTCGACGACCTGTATTACGGCTGCGCCAACCAGGCCGGCGAGGACAACCGCAATGTCGGCCGTATGGCGCTGTTGCTGGCTGGCCTGCCGACGGCGATCCCCGCCTCCACGATCAACCGGCTGTGCGGTTCCGGCCTGGACGCGGTCGGCACCGCGGCCCGCGCAATCCGAGCCGGCGACGCGGAGCTGGTGATCGCGGGCGGGGTGGAAAGCATGACCCGCGCCCCGTTCGTGCAGGGCAAGGCCACCGAGGCGTTCAGCCGCCAAAGCGAGATCTACGACACGACGATCGGCTGGCGCTTCGTCAACGCGCTGATGAAGGCGCAATACGGCGTCGATTCGATGCCGGAAACCGCGGAAAACGTGGCGCAGGACTTCCAGGTCAGCCGTGCCGACCAGGACGCCTTCGCCCTGCGCAGCCAGCAGCGCGCTGCCGCGGCCCAGGCTTCCGGCTTCTTCGATCGGGAACTGACCCCCGTGACGGTGAAGACCCGCAAGGGCGAAACGGTCGTCGACCGGGACGAGCATCCGCGCGAAACCACGCTGGAAGCGCTGGCCAAGCTGAAGGCTCCGTTTCGCAAGGAGGGCGGCTCGGTGACGGCCGGCAATGCCTCCGGCGTGAACGACGGCGCCGGCGCGCTGATCATCGCCAGCGAGGAAGCCGCCAAGAAGCACGGCCTGACCCCGCGGGCGCGCGTGGTCGCCATGGCCACGGCGGGCGTGCCGCCGCGCATCATGGGCATGGGGCCGGAGCCCGCCACCCGCAAGCTGCTGGCCAAGGCCGGGCTGAAGCTGGCGGACATCGACCTGATCGAGCTGAACGAGGCGTTTGCGGCGCAAGGCCTGGCGGTGCTGCGCCAGCTCGGCCTGGCCGACGATGCGGAGCACGTGAACCCGCATGGCGGCGCCATTGCCCTGGGCCACCCGCTCGGCATGTCCGGCGCCCGGCTGGCCATGACAGCGGTCAACGCGCTGGAGCAGCGGGGCCAAACCCTGGCCGTGGCGACCATGTGCATCGGCGTGGGTCAAGGCATCGCCGCGCTGCTGGAGCGGGTCTGAGGCTTCCGGCCGCTGCCTAAGCGGCCAATTTCCTCAGCGCGGGCAGAAATGCCGCGGCGTCGTACAACTCGACGACACAGATGGGCGGGCCAACCTACCGCCCAACTGTGCGAAGTTGTTCCGCTACTGCATCCAACTCAAGTCAGAACACCTTCGGTACGGCGCTTGATCACCCCACCCGCCGCCGCGGGTCCAACGCCCAGCCGGCCGCGTCCGCGGCGGCGTTGACCGCGACCACGAGCACGGCGCCATACATGACCACCGCCATCAGCATCGGCAGGTCCAGCGTTTGCAGGGCGTCGTAGGTGAGGCGGCCGACGCCGTGCAGGCCGAACACCACCTCCGTCAGCACCGTGCCGCCGCCGACCAGCGCGCCGAAATCCAGGCCGAACAGCGCCACCACCGGCGCCACCGACAAGCGCAGCGCGTGGCGCAGCAGCACCGCCGCCTCACCGACGCCCTTGGCGCGCGCGGTCCGGATCGGGTCGGACAGCAACGCCTGCTGCAACCCGGCGTGCAGCACGCGGCCGTAAACCCCGGCGTATAGCAGCGCGAGCGTCGTCCATGGCAGCACCATGCCGGCAAAGGACGTGCCCAATCCCAACGGCGGCACCCAGCCCAGCAGCCAGGTGCCGTGGAACAGGCGCTGCGTGAGCAGGTTGACCACCTCACCCAGCCAGAACGCCGGGATCGACATGCCGACCAGGCCGGCGCCGATGGCGAACCGGCCGCCGACGCGATACGCCGTGGCAAGCAGGGCGGTGCCCAGCCCGCCGCCCAGCCACAGCACCGCGGCCCCTGCCGCCAGCAACAGCGTCACCGGTGCCGCGGCGAGCACGGCCGGCACGACCGCCTCGCCGGGATTGCTCAGGCTGGTCAGGTCGCGCGTGACGAACATCCGCCACATCAGCCGGGCGTATTGCACCGGCAACGGCCGATCCAGCCCATATTCCACCCGCACCGCCGCCATGGTTTCCGGGCTGGCCCCACGCCCGGCCAAACGCGACGCCGGGTCGGCGCCCGGTGCTGCAAAGAAGATCAGGAACACCAGCACGCTGATGCCGAACAGCACCGCGATCGTTTGCCCGGCGCGCCCGATCACCGCCGCAGCCCGTCGGCCAGGCGGTTGAGCAGCAGCACCGTGACCACCACCGCCAGCCCCGGCGCCACCGCCACGGCGGGGCGGCTGTAGATCAGTCCCTGCCCGTCCGCGATCAGCGTGCCCCAACTCGCGCCGGGCGGCTGCACGCCCACGCCGAGCACCGACAGCGACGCTTCGGTCAGTAGGTCGAACGCCATCACCGTGGGGGCAAGCAGCAGCAGCGTGGCCGCGGCGTGCGGCACGATGTGGCGCCGCACGACGTGCGGCCAACTGCCGCCGAGCGAGACGGCGGCCTGCACGAACTCCGTTTCCCGCAACGACAGCACCTGCGTCCGCACCGGCCGCGCGACATACGGCACGAACACCAGCGCCAGGATGACCACGGTGAGCGCCGGGCTATCCGCATCGATCACCAGCGGCCCGAGCCGCAACCCGCCGCTGGCGAGCACGGCCGACAACGACACCGCCAGCAGGAACACCGGGAAGGCCCACAGCATGTCGAGCAGCCAGCGGAGCACCGCATCCACGACGCCGCCCACCGCCCCCGCCAGCACGCCGACCCCACCGGCCAGCAGCAGCGTGGCAGCGGTGGCCGCCGCGGCGATCAGCAGCGAAGTCCGGCCGCCATACAGCAGCCGCGCCGCAACGTCCCTGCCCTGCCCATCCGCGCCTAGCAGGAAGGCCCCGCCCCAGCCGGGCCCCAGCGGCGTCGCGCCTAGCCCAAGCCCGGCCGTGTTCTGCGCCAGCACCGCAACCGTTCGGCCGTCCCGGCTGGCCGTGCCCTGGATGTTGGAGCGGAACGGGTCCGAGCCCGCGACGACGCTCGCGTACACCGGCGCGAGCAGGCAGGCGAGCGCGATCAACACCAACCCGGCGGCGCTCCCAGCGCTGGCCCTCACCGGACCCGCGCCTGCGCTAGCAGCCAATGGTATTGCTCGTGGTAAGCAAACCCCTCCACCCGGAGGGAGGTCACGTCGATATAGCTGGGGTTGAACAGCACGGCGAACGCGGCGCGGTCCGTCACCTCCCGATCGATCGCCGCCCAACCCGCCGGCACGCCAGCATCCGCCACCGCCCGCATGCGCGCGTCCAGCGCCGGGTCGCACAGCCCGGCGAAGTTGACCGAGCCGTCGGTGCCCGGGTGGTAGGAGGCACAGCCGAACAGCAGCGGCAGGAAATCCGTGGCACCGGGATAGTCGGCGTACCAGGGCGTCAGGCTGATCTGCACGTGGTTGGCGGTGTTCTGGATGTAGGTGAACTGCAGATTGCCGGACAGCACCCGCAGCCGGGCGTCGAAACCGAGCTGGCGCAGCACGTCCAGCACGTAGGTGCCGATCGCCCGCTGCACCGCCGAGGTGTCGATCACCAGCGTCACCGCCATGCCGGTCGTGCCGCTTTCCCGCACCAGCGCCTGCGCGGCGGCCAGGTCGTGCGGGAACGGGCAGTAATGCTCGTATCCCTGCAGGCCGGGCGGCAGGATTTGGCAGGACGGCACCGCCAGCCGCGGTCCGCCGAACAGCTTGACCGCGGCGTCGCGGTCGATCGCCATGTTGACCGCCCGGCGCACCCGCAGATCGTCGAACGGCCGCTCGTGCAGGTTCATCGGCAAGAACCAGATGGCCGGCGCCGGGTTGACGTGCACCTGGTCGGGGTAGTCGGCGCCGAGTTCGCCTAGCCGATCCAGCGGCGGCGTTTCGAACATCCAGTCCGCCTGGTTGTTTTCCACCTGCGTGACCTCCGCCTCGTCTTCCAGGCCGAAGCTGTATTCGATCGCGTCGGGGTGGCCAGGCGGCTGCGCCTCCGCATTCCAGGGGTGGAACAAGGGGTTGCGCTCCAGCCGCACGCCGTGCGCCGGATCGTACTGCGCGATGACGTAGGGCCCGGTGCCGGGGATCGGGTGCAGGCCGGCGTCGTGGCCGGGGGCCGCACTCGGCAGCACGCTGGCATGCGGCAGCGCGAGCTTCAGCAGAAAATCCGGGTCGCGCCGCACCAGCCGGATCGTCAGGCTGCCGGCCGCGTCATCCGCCACGACGCCGGGCAGCGTGCAGTCCGCCGGTGCACCCAGGCACTCCGCCGCGCCGACGATGCCGCCAAAGAAGCTGCCGGCGGTTGGCCCCACGATGCGGAACATGCGCCGGAACGACGCCGCGGCATCGCTGGGGCGGACGGGCGTGCCGTTCGAAAACAACAGGCCGGGCCGGAGGTGGAAGGTGTACAGCCGCCCGTCCTCCGTCGGGCTGGGCACCGCATCCGCCAAGTCCGGCACCAGCGCCAGGCCGGCCGGGCCGGGCACCCGGCGAAAGGCGACCAGCCCGTCATAGACGACGGTGAAAAGCTGCCAGTATTGCCCGGTGTAGTTGATCTGCGGGTCGATGCTGCCGGCGCCGGCACTGGCCAGCAGGCGCAACGTGCCCTGCGCCTGCGCCCCGCCCGCGAGCAGCAGCCCCAGCAACATCAAACGGATCATGGCTGCGCTTACCGCGGGCCGCCCTGGCCGGGAAGATGGTCCGCCAGAAGCCACACCGTCCCAAGCAGGTCCGCCGCGACATCCAGCTGTGTCAGCCGTATGGTCCAGTGGTTCCGCGGCGGCCTCATCCGCCGCTGCATTGTTGGAGCAAGCCCGTTGATCAGCCCGGCGCGTTATGTCCGTCGAGCCTTGCCAATGAGCACACCGGCTCCGATCCATGTTGAGCGCGCGGCGCGGCTGCGGTCCGCGCGCGGCACCCCGTGTTCCTGACTGCGGTCACGCGGCTGCTGGACGAGGAAGAGCTCATCGAGCCCTTCGTCCGGCATCATGCCGCGTTCGTGCAGTCGCACATCTTCCTCGACAACGGCAGCAGCGACCGCAGCCTGGCCATCCTGGCCGCGCTGCAACGCGAGGGGTTTCGGGTGACGGTCTACCAAAACACCTCACCGGTGTTCGTGGAGCCGATCTTCAACACCGCGCTGGTCAACCTCGCCATGGCCGAAGGCCCGGCGGATTGGATGGTGTTCCTGGATTGCGACGAGTTCATCGACGACCGGGGCACGGCAGCGGGATTGCGCCTCGCCTTGGCGGGCGTGGCGGGCGGGGTTGCGTCCGTCCGGATACCGCAGGTCACGTACGTTGCGCCGACGGAAGCGAGTGCCGGGGCGGTGAACTGCATGGAACGGCTCGTGCTGCGGCAGGCGTCCGAGGCACCGATCCACAAGGTGATCGTTCGTCGCCCGGGCGCGGACGGCAAGGTTGCCGTCGGTGCCGGGGCGCATTTCTCATTTCTCGATGGACATCAGGTGGACTCGCCGATCCTGCACGGGGTTTGTCTGGCCCATTACCCCGAGCGATCCGCCGTGCAGGTGGCCAGAAAGGCGGCGCTTGGATGGCTGAAAGTCCTGGCAACCGGCAAGGAGGGAGCGGCTTCCCGGTGGAGCGAGCAATATCGGCCAGCGTTCAAGGCATTACGCGACGACCCGGCCAAGTGGTTGGTCCAAGCGAGCAAGTTGTTGGCGATGCGAGCGTCCGACCCCGCACTGGTCATGGACCCTGTGCCATATCGCGGGGGTCCGCTCCTGCACACGACAACGGGAAATACTCAGCAGCAGGTGTTGATAGCTTTCTTGCGTTACGCTGAACGGCTGGCGGTGGCACACGGCATGCTGATGGATGACGTGCCGGGTGTCGGTAGCTCGGTCGTCCAGGAGGCGTCGCGGTTTGTGCGCGTGCTGTAGCGACGGTGACGCAACAGCGGACTAGATGATAAACCGAGACGAGCTGGTGCCGGCGCACAGAATTGAACTGTGGACCTACTGATTACGAATCAGTTGCTCTACCCCTGAGCTACGCCGGCGACCGGATGGATATACCGGGGAGGGCTGCAAGCTGCAACGGTGACGCCCGACGATGCGGGCGAAGCAGGTGCCGCGATCTGGACGCGGTGGAGGCCATACCGTCAGCGCATAACATATACATCATGCCCTGCCTTTCTGCCGCAGCTTGGACGGCGTAAGCCGCTTTCACCATCGGACGCTGCCTAGTTTGCGGCCGGCGGTAGAGCCAGAATAGCAGAGACGTTTTATGAAGCTTCAATCAATCGACGGTGCACTTCCCACACAGCAGGTGCTTCAAACCCTTGCCGAGCCGGCATGCGGAGACGAGCCGAAGCTCGGCCTGGGACACTGCGTCGCCATGCTCATGCAACTTACCGTCGCGCTAGCCGGGTGCGGCGCGGTGCATTGGATCATGACCTGAGCCGTAGCGGGCTCTCAACACCGACGCAGTTGTAACCTTTTCACAAGCGGTCCGACGGCTTATTCACTCCGCAACATCAACGGCAGTGAAGCAGCATGCGGCGGATCACGGGACTGGCGCTGGCGATCCAAGCAGCCACCTCAACGGCAGCCTGGCAAGCCCATGCGGCGACCGAGACGCGCGCATCACACTTGGCATTGGTAATCGGCAACGGCGCCTACACAGGGCTGCCTGCGATATCCAACTGCGTCACATCCGCCCATGTCGTCACCGCCGCCCTGCAACGCGCTGGTTTCACCGTTAAGGAACAGGTCAACGAGTCGAACGGCCGCATGGGCGCGGCAGTAAGCGATTTTGCCGACGCGCTGGCAGCAGTGCCTGATGGGACAGCCGTGCTTTACAGTTGCGGCTATGCCGTCGGGTTCGACGGACGCGTGTTCCTGCTTCCCGTGTCCGCCACGCTGGAGCGCGACACGGATGCATTGACCCAGGGACTGGCGGGCAAGTTTCCCGTGAACACCATCGTCCGGTCGAAAGCCAAGGCGGGCCTGGTGCTCCTGGACACCATCGCCGCCCCAGGGAGTGGTGCCATTCCATTCGCCGGTCTGGTCGATCCGGCGGCGATGGACGATACCGGGTTCGTGGCCGTCACCTCGGCAAAGGCGCCGACGCAAGGCCCCAGCACGATGGCAGCCGCCCTGTCCGCCGCCTTTGTCCAGCCGAACGTGGATGTAAAGGCGACCGTTCAGGCGCTCCGGAATGCGCTGACCGGGCCATCCGCCGCCAGCCTGGTGGCGTTCGAACCGGCGCAGCCGGCATATCTCGTCGGTGCCGCATCCGCTCTCGTGGCCCCAGCCGTGCCGGACCCAGCAGCGGCCACGCCCGCCGTGCTGAACCCGGCGGAGCGGCGGCGGGCGCAATTGTCGCTGCAACGCCTCGGCTACTTCCAGGGCCGGGTGAACGGGACGGTCGGCCCCGACACCACCGCCGCCATCCGCCGCTACCAGGCAGATTCCGGCGTTCCGTCCACCGGGCAGTTGACCGCGGAGCAAGCCAGCCGCTTGCTGGAGGACGGACGATGAGCGTCCACTGCCAAACCGGAGATGCGCCATGGGGCTGAGGCTGAAGTTCAACCTCGTCATGCTGGTGGCGTTCGTCGTCGGGCTCGGCCTGGCCGGCGTGCTGTCCTACGGCATGGTCAACACCAACGCCCGGCAGGAGGTGTTGAACGAGGCCGCGATCATGAGCGGCCAAGCCACCGCCATCGGCAACTACACCGCCAACGAGATCGCGCCGCTGCTGGTCAGCCAGTTCAACCGCCGCTTCCTGCCGCAATCCGTGCCGGCCTGGTCGGCCCAAACCAATTTCCGCGCCCTGCAGAAGCAGTTTCCCGACTACAGCTATCGCACCGTCATGACCAACCCCACCAACCCGGCCGACCTGCCGGCCGATTGGCAGGCGGACATCATCAAGGCGCTGGTGCAGGACCCGAAAACCACCGAGATCGTCAGCGAACGCGACACGCCGGCCGGGCGCATCCTGTCGGTCGCACGCCCGATCGTCATCACCAACCCGGCTTGCCTGCAATGCCACTCGGTGCCTTCCAACGCGCCGCAAACGATGATTGACTTGTATGGGCCGGAGCGGGGGTTCGGCTGGGCGCTGAACGAGGTGCTGGGCGCGCAGATCGTGTCCGTTCCGATGGCGGTGCCGCTGGGCCGGGCGGCACACACCTTCACCACCGTGATGACCGGGCTGACCGGCGTGTTCGCCGTCATGGTCGTGCTGCTGAACGTGATGCTGCATTTCGTCATCATCCGCCCGGTGCGGCAGATTTCCGCCGCCGCCACGGCAGTCAGCCTGGGCAACATGGACGCACCGGAATACGCGGTGCGCGGCAAGGACGAGATCAACGCCCTGGCTGAGGCGTTCAACCGCATGCGCCGCAGCCTGGCCAACGCCCTGAAGATGCTGGAAGAGTAGCGCGTGGCCGACGACCCCGCGCAGATCGGCCGCTACCGCATTGACTCCGTGCTGGGGCGCGGGGCGATGGGCGTGATCTACCGCGCCCACGACCCGGACATTGACCGCGTGGTCGCCATCAAGCTGATCCGCGCCGACCTGCTGGACGGGGCAGAGCGGGCCGATTACCTGGCGCGGTTCCGGCGGGAAGCGCAGGCGGCCGGGCGCTGCATGCACCCCAACATCGTCACGGTCCACGACTTCGCCACCCATGAAGGCAATCCGTTCCTGGCCATGGAGTTCGTGGACGGGGTGACGCTGGCGCAATCGTTGCAGCACACGCCGCGATACGACCCGGCAGACGCCGTGTTCGTGGTGTTGCAGGTGCTGGCCGCCCTGGGCGCCGCCCACGCGATGGGCATCGTGCATCGCGACATCAAGCCGGCCAACGTCATGCTGGTGCGCGGCAGCCACGTGAAGGTGGCGGATTTCGGCATTTCCCGCCTGGAAACCTCCGCCGCCACGCAGGACGGCGCCGTGGTCGGCACGCCCAGCTACATGTCCCCGGAGCAGGCAAGGGGCGAACCCGTCGACCTGCGTAGCGACCTGTTCTCCACCGGCGTGTTGTTGTTCGAACTGCTGAGCGGTACCAAGCCGTTCCCCGGCAACAGCTTCGCCGCCGTGTGGAACGCCTTGCTGAGCCCGGCCGCGGTGGATTTGGCGTCAATCCCACCGTCGCTGCAACCGGTCCTGGCGCGCAGCCTGGCCAAGCCCGCGGGCGAACGCTTCGCCTCCGCCGAGGCGATGGCAGGTGCGCTCCGCCAAGCGATGGCAGCGGCGGACACCAACCTGTCCGACCGCACCATCGTCATGCCGGAGCGACCGTCCCCTGCACCGGGCGTTCCCACCGGCACCAGCAGCTTCGACCCCGAGACGCTGCAAACGCTGGAGCGCAAGCTGACCGAGTTCGTGGGGCCGATCGCGCGTCACCTGATGCAAAGCGCCATTCGTCGCGGGGACAGCATGGACGCGCTGTGCGCTTCCTTGGCCGCAAAGATCGAGCGGCCGAGCGATCGGGACGCGTTCGAGCGTGAAGCCCGCGGCCATCTCACCCGCCTCGGCACGATGGCCGGCAATCTGGCCGCCCCACCCAGCGGCGCAACGCTTCAGACTGGCCTGCAATTGCCGGCGGACGACATCGCGCGCGTCCAGACGGCGCTCACGCACCATATCGGGCCGGTGGCACGCGTTTTGGTCAAGCGCGCCATGGCGACCGCACCCTCCGCAGCCGCCTTATGGGAAGCGTTGGCGCAGCATATCGAGCAGCCAGCCAGTCGCGCGGCGTTCCTCCGGCAGCGGCAGCCATAGCGCGCCGGGAGCCGGCACACCGCAGGGCGAGGAAATCATGTCCGACACAGACGACCGCCACTTTGCTTATCACGATGCCGACCCGGCGCTTACCGGCTCCTAATCCGATGCAAGCCCGGTCTATGACAGAGGGTGGGGCCGACACAGGGCGCTTTGCCTTTTTCTTCAATGGGCGGCGAGCAGGGCCGTTTGTCGTTCCACTGTCGCGATTTGGGCATGTTCCCCGGTGTGGAATTGGTGGCCCATTTCGCCGTAAACGGGATTGGTTGGCTGGTCGTAACGGATTGCGACTCGCCCTGGGAGGAAACCGTCTACCTTCACCCGCTCGGACCCGATCTTGCCCTGATGGAGACGGAGACGCTTGGTGGCGCCTATGCGCCGGGGATCGTAGACGGCATGCACAAGCTCGGCCCCGCCGCATTCGGCATGCTGTTCCCGTCCGGCACACAGGAGCAACGGATCACCGTGGCGGCGCAAAAGGTGGGCCTGCTTGGCCTATCCACGAAATGGTTGCACGTGCAGGCTGCTTGAAGGCGCCCGCCGCACTCAGCCGAAATGGCTCCATCCCCGATCGCCGAGCGGCAATGACGCACCATTCGGACCGGTCACCGTCACCCCCTCGCCTACCGTGAAGCGCCCGATCCGGGTGGCGATCAAGCCGGGCGGCGGCTCCTCCCCCGCCGGGGCGGCGAGCAGCAGTTCGTAATCGTCGCCGCCGATCCAGGCCATCTCTTGCCAGGCGGGGCCAGCCGCGACGGCCTGAGGCGACAACGGGATGCGCGACGCATCCACGGTCGCGGCGATCCCGCTGACGCGGCAGATGTGACCGAGATCCTGGAACAACCCGTCCGACACATCCATCGCCGCCGTCGCCCAGCCCGCGAGCGGCAGATCCAGCCGCGGCGTCGGCAGGTCGTAACGACCACGAAGGTAACCATCTGGGTCGGGCAGTTCGCCACGCGCCGCGTGCAGCCCCAGCACGCCGTCGCCGATCGTACCGGTGACCCACACCTCGTCTCCGGCGCGGGCGCCGGAGCGCAGGATGGCTTGGCCGGGCGCGACGTGCCCAATGGCCGTCAGCGACAGGGTCAAGGCACCGGGCGTCTCCGTCGTGTCGCCGCCCAGCAGGGCGATGCCAAACGCTTGCTGGTCCGCGCGCAGCCCGGCGGCGAACCCGGCGAACCAGTCATCCCCCAAGCCACGCGGTACGGACATCGTCACCAGATAGCCGAACGGCACGGCGCCCATGGACGCCAGGTCGGACAGGTTCACCCGCAGCAGCTTACGGGCGACCAGGTCCGGCGCCGTGCCCGGCAGGAAGTGGACGCCCTCCACCATCGCGTCCGCCGTCATCACCAACTCGCGCCCGGGTGGCGGGGCGAACACCGCGGCATCGTCCGTCAGGTTCAGCGAACCCGGTCCGGCAAGGGGCCGGAAGTGCCTGGCGATGCGGGAAAACTCCGGCGGCAGCGACATGCTCACCGGGCGGTGTCGGTGGCGCCCTGGAACTCCGCCGCGCGCAACACCCGCGCCATGCGGTCCAACAGCCCATTGACCATGCGAGGTTCGTCCCCGGTGAAGAAGCCGTGCGCCACGTCCAGGTATTCGTTGAGCACGACACGCACCGGCGGCCCGTTCGCCATGCCCAACTCCGCGCCGGCCGCGCGCATCAATGCCCGCAGCACCGGGTCCAGTCGGGTGAACGGCCATTCCGCCGGCAGCGAGTCGGACACCAGGCGATCCACCGCATCCTGGTCCTGCACCGCCTGGCGGACGATGCGGGCAAACAGCTTCACGTCGGCATCGGGCACGCGCCCCTCCTCGAACCCGCCGGACCCGGGCAGCTCGCCCAGCCGGTGACGCACGAACTGGTCGACGATGGTCTCGACCGTTTCGCCCGATTGCTCGGATTGAAACAGGGCCTGCACAGCGGCGACGCGGCTGGCCGTCCGCGGCCGGCCTTTCGCAGGTTTTCCCATCAAGCGGCGCCGAGCCGCCGTGCGGCGTTGATCTGGCGCAACGCGGCGACGGCCGCCTCGGCACCCTTGTTGTGGCTATCCGGCCCGGACCGCGCCGTGGCCTGCTCCAACTTGTCCACCGTCAGCAGCCCGGTGCCGAGCGCGATGCCGTATTGCAGCGCCACATCCATCAGCCCGTTCATGCTGGCTGCGCAGATGAAGTCGTAATGGTCTGTTTCGCCACGAACCACGCAACCCAATGCCACAAACCCGTCGAACCGTTCGCGCCCGCGCAGGGCGATCCGGATCGCCTGGGCCAGCTCGAACGCGCCGGCCACGTCCAGCACCGCATGCGTGGCACCGGCCTCGTCCAGGATGCGCTGCGCCGCCGCCGTCATGCCGTCCACCACGGCCGCGTAATACGGTGCCCGTACCAGCAACAGGTGGGCGGGCGGGCCGGGCACCTCCGGCGCAGTCGGCAACGGGGCGTCGATCGTGCTCATTCCGCGGCCACTCCTTCGATCGGCCGCTGGCTGACGATGTTCAACCCGTAGGCTTCCAACCCGACCACGATGCGCCGCGTGTTGGAGATCAGCACCATGTCCTTCACACCCAGATCCGCCAGGATCTGTGCCCCGACGCCGTAATCGCGCAGGGATCGGATCGGCCGCGGGCCGGCGCCCATCTTCTGGACGCGTTCGGACAGCGAAGTCGGGACCGCCTCGCGGATCAGGATCAAGGCGCCACGCCCTTCGGCTTCGATCATGCGCATGGCGGCGTGCAACTCGTTGCCGTGCGGCCCCCCCAGCATGTCGCCGAGCAGGTCCACCGCGTGGACGCGGATCAGCGGCGGCGGCCCTTCGGACAGGTCGCCCTTCAACAACACCAGATGCTCGGCATACTCCACGGTGTTGGCGTAGACGATCGTCTTCCAGTCGCCGCCCTCGGCATGCAGCGTGCCGCCTTCGGTGACGCGGCGCACCAGCCGTTCGGTGCGGCGGCGATGCGCGATCAGGTCCGCGATGGTGCCGAGCTTGAGGTTGTGGTGCTGGGCGAAGGCCACCAGGTCCGGCAGGCGCGCCATGGACCCGTCGTCGTTCATCACCTCGCAGATTACCCCAGCCGGGTTCAGCCCAGCCAGGCGGGCAATGTCCACCGCTGCCTCGGTATGGCCGGCCCGGATCAGCGCGCCGCCTTCCCGTGCCACCAGGGGAAACACGTGGCCGGGCGTGGTGATGTGGTCGCGGCCCAGTTCCGGGTTGATGGCCACCGCCACGGTGCGGGCGCGGTCATGCGCGGAAATCCCCGTCGTCACCCCTTCCCGCGCCTCGATCGAGACGGTGAACGCCGTTTGGTGGCGGGTGCCGTTGGCCTGCGCCATCAGCGGCAGGCCCAACTGCTCCACCCGGTGCCGGGTCATGGCCAGGCAGATCAGCCCGCGGGCGTGGCGGGCCATGAAGTTGATGGCGTCGGGCGTGGCGAACTGGGCGGGGATCACCAGGTCGCCCTCGTTTTCCCGGTCCTCGTCATCCACCAGGATGAACATCCGGCCGGCGCGCGCTTCCTCGATGATGTCGGCGGCGCTGGTGATGTAGTCGTGCAGCGACGCCTGCTTCAGTTCGCTCATTCGCGCTGTCTACGCCGTCTCGGCCAGCCGCGCCACGTAGCGGGCCAGCGTGTCGATCTCGATGTTGACGCGGGAGCCCGGCGCCAGGGCCGTCATGTCCGTCTGGTCCAGCGTGTGCGGGATGATGTTCACGCCGAAGCTATCCCCCTCCACCTCGTTCACGGTCAGCGAGATGCCATTTAGCGCCACGCTACCCTTGGGGGCGATGAACCGCGCCAGCGCCGCCGGCACCCGGATGCGGAAGCGGGTGGAGCCGTTTTCCGGCGTGCGGGACACCACCTCGCCGACCCCGTCCACGTGGCCGGACACCAGGTGGCCGCCCAGCTCGTCCCCCATGCGCAGCGCCCGCTCCAGGTTCACGCGGGTGCCGACGCGCCAGGTGCCGAGCGTGGTGTGGGCCAGGGTTTCCGCCGAGGCGTCCACGGCGAACCAGTCGGCACCCAGCGCCACGGCCGTGAGGCAGCAGCCGGAGCAGGCGATGGAGGCGCCGATCGCCGGCGGCTGCGGCCAGGCCTGCTCGATGACCAGGCGCATGTCCTGCCCGGCGGCGATCGGGTCGATGCTGCGGACCCGCCCGACGGCGGTGATGATGCCGGTGAACATCAGGCGGCCAGGCTGAATTCGGTGAGCATGTCGTCTCCCACGGGGCGTACGCTGGTGCGGGTGAAGCGGGGCATGGCGTCCAGGGCGGCGACGCCGAAGGCTTGTGCGGCCGGCCAGCCATCGCCGCCCAGCACCGCGGGGGCATGGAACCAGGCGATGCGATCGACCAGCCCGTCCCGCAGCAGCCCGGCCGCCAGTTGCGCGCCGCCCTCCACCAGCACCCGCGTCAGCCCAGCCGTGCCCAGGGCCAGCAGAGCGGCGCGCAGATCCACCCCCCGCTCGCCACCGGGCACGTCGAACAAGCGCACGCCGGCGCTGCCGAAGGCGTCGCGCCGCTCGGCCGAAACGCCGCCGCGATGGACCATCCAGGTCGGGTCCGTCGACGCGGTTGCCACCAGCCGGGCGGTCAGCGAGGTGCGGAGATGGCTGTCCACCACCACGCGAACCATTGGCCGGGTGCGGAAGCCGGGAATGCGACAGGTCAGCGACGGGTTGTCGGCGGCAACAGTGCCGACCCCGACCAGCACGGCGTCATGCTGGCCGCGCAAGGCATGCGCCGCTTCCCGCGCCGGCGGGCCGGTGATCCACTGACTTTCGCCGCCGCGCGTGGCGATCCGGCCGTCCAGCGTACTGGCCAGCTTCAGCGTCACCAACGGCCGGCCATGCCGCACCCGGTGCAGGAAGCCGGCCTGCATGGCGTCCGCCTCGGCGGCCAGCACCCCGGTGACGATCTCGATCCCAGCGGCACGCAACCGGGCCAACCCGGCGCCGTCGACGCGGGGGTCCGGATCGCTGCCAGCCACGATCACGCGGGCGATGCCGGCGGCGATCAGCGCTTCCGTGCAGGGCGGCGTTTGCCCGGTGTGGTTGCAGGGTTCCAGCGTCACGTAGGCGTCGGCCCCGCGCGCCGCCGCGCCTGCCATCGCCAGCGCCTGCGTTTCGGCGTGCGGTCGCCCGCCCGGCTGGGTCACCCCGCGGCCCACCACTCGTCCGTCGCGCACGATCACGCAGCCGACGCACGGGTTGGGCCAGGTGGTGCCGAGCCCGCGCCGGGCCAGGGCCAGGGCGGCGCGCATATGCGACAGGTCAACCATGCCGCGCTATGTGGGTTCTTCCAGCGAGCCGAGAAAGGCCTCGAAGTCCTTCGCTTCCCGGAAGTTGCGGTACACGCTGGCGAAGCGGACATAGGCCACGGCGTCCACCTCCTTCAGCGTTTCCATCACCATCTCGCCGACCTGCTTGGACGGGATGTCGTTCTCGCCGGAGGCTTCGAGCTGGCGGACGATGCCGGTGATGATCCGCTCGATCCGCTCGTCACTGACCGGCCGCTTGCGCAACGCGATGCGGACGGAGCGGCCGAGCTTGTCCCGATCGAACGCCACGCGGCGGCTGTCGGACTTCACCACGGTAAGCTCGCGCAACTGCACCCGCTCCACCGTGGTGAAGCGCTGGCCGCAACCGATGCAGAAGCGGCGGCGGCGGATCGCGGCGGAGTCCTCGGTCGGCCGGCTGTCCTTTACCTGCGTGTCGTCATGGCCGCAGAACGGGCATCTCATCGGATGGATCGACCGAACTGCATAACTCCCTCTCCCGCTGGCGGGAGAGGGTTGGGGTGAGGGTGGCCCCGCCCGAGTGGAACACCATCGGACTCCAACAGTCTGGCCGGGCAGCCACCCTCGCCCTGCCCTTTCCCGCCAGCGGGAGAGGGTTTGTTCCCGGGGATGCTCGGGACCCTCACCCTCAATAAATCGGATACCGCACGCACAACTCGCGCACCCGCGCCGCCACCGCCTGCTCCGCCGCCGCGTTGCCGCCGTCGTTGGAGCGTGACAGCCCCTCCAGCACCTGGTTGATCATCTCGCCCACCTGGCGGAACTCGGCGGCGCCGAAGCCGCGGGTGGTGGCGGCCGGGCTGCCCAGGCGGATGCCGCTGGTGATGGCGGGCTTGGCCGGGTCGAACGGGATGGCGTTCTTGTTGGCGGTGATCAGCGCGCGTTCCAGGCTCGCTTCCGCCGCCTTGCCGGTGGTGTTCTTCGGCCGCAGATCGACCAGCACCAAATGGCAATCCGTGCCGCCGGTGACGATGTCGCAGCCGAGTTCGCGCAACGTTGCGCCGAGGGTGCGGGCATTCTCCAGCACCGCCTTCTGGTAGGTGCGGAACTCCGGCCGCAGCGCCTCCCCGAACGCCGCCGCCTTGCCGGCGATCACGTGCATCAGCGGGCCGCCTTGCAGGCCGGGGAACACGGCGGAGTTGATCTTCTTCGCCAGATCCTCGTCATTGGTCAGGATCATGCCGCCGCGCGGGCCGCGCAGCGTCTTGTGCGTGGTGGTCGTCACCACCTGGGCGTGCGGGATCGGCGAAGGGTATAGCCCGGCCGCCACCAGCCCGGCGTAATGCGCCATGTCGACCAGGAAGATCGCGCCCACCTCGTCCGCCACCCGGCGGATGCGGGCAAAGTCGATCGCCCGGGGATAGGCGGAGCCGCCGGCGACGATCATCCGCGGGTGCTCGGCACGGGCCAACCGCTCCAGCTCCTCGTAGTCGAGCAGCCCGTCCTCGCGCCGGACGCCGTATTGGATCGCGCGGAACCACTTGCCGGACAGGTTCGGCGCCGCCCCATGGGTCAGGTGCCCGCCGGCTGCCAGGCTCATGCCCAGGATGGTGTCGCCCGGCTTCACCGTCGCCAGCATCACCGCCTGGTTGGCCTGGGCGCCGGAATGCGGCTGCACGTTGACGAAGCCGCAACCGAACAACTGCTTGGCCCGGTCGATGGCGAGCTGTTCGGCCACGTCCACCTCGGCGCAGCCGCCGTAGTAGCGGCGGCCCGGGTAGCCTTCGGCATATTTGTTGGTCAGCACGGAGCCCTGCGCTTCCAGCACCGCGGCGGACACGATGTTTTCGCTGGCGATCAGCTCGATGCCGTCCTGCTGGCGGGCCAGCTCAGCGCGCAGCACGGCGGCCAACGCCGGGTCGGTCTCGGCGAGCGGGGCGGAAAAGAAGCGGTGGGGAATGGTGGCCGGGGTTTGTTCGGTCATGGCGGGGCCTCGCGATGGACGGGGGTTGGTATCACACACCGGGCGGCGGCGCGAAACCGCGGCTATGGCAAGGCAGCGATGAAGCTGAGCACGCGACGCATCGACTCCTCGCGCGCGCCCGGGTCAGCCGCCACGTGCGGGGCACTGGCGATCCGCGTCGCCAAGCGGCCCCGGGCGGGCGGCTTCGGGGTTGGCACGTCGAAATCGCGGTTGGTGCCGGGATACGTCACCAGCGTCACCTTGCCCGGCAGCCGGTCGGCGAGGGTGCGGCAGGCCGCCACCGCGCTCGACTCGTCGGCATCCGCCATCAGGATCAGCAGCGGGGCGGCGGGCGCCCAGTCCTTCGCCTCCGCCGCGCCGCGGCAACTGGGGTAGAAGGCGACCATGCCGCGCACCAGGCCCGCCGGCAAATCCGGCACGGCTCGCCCGGCGGCCAGCACCGTGCTGCCGCCATCCGCCCAGCCCACCAGCACCAGCCCACCCCGCGGCGTTCCTGGCCGGGCAGCCAGCCAGTCCAGCGCGGACAGCGCATCGTGGCGCCGCACGCCGGCGGCGGTCACCGGATGGGCGCGCGAACTGCATTGGGAGCCGAGCCCGCGGGACCCGAAGCTGTCCGGCAGCAGGACGGTATGGCCGGCGGCGGCGAGCTGCCGCGCCCACGCTTCGTCCCGGGTGGCCAGGGGGCCGCCACAGCCGTGCAATGCCACGATCGCCGGCCGCGGGGCCTTGCCCGGGGCGGCGAACAGCTCGGCATTCAACATGATGCCCTCCGGCCCCGGCACACGGATCGCCTCCGCCTGCACGGCCGGCGACAGGAGCAGCAGGATGATGGCGAGGAGTCGCATGACGCCACCGTAACATCGCGCCGCCGAACGCTCTACCCGGCGCAACCCCGCCGGTCTACCATTTGGCCATGAGCATCGGCCAGTATCCCACCACCCGCCTCCGCCGCAACCGCCGGGATGACTGGACGCGGCGGCTCGTCGCCGAAACGCGCTTGTCGGTGGATGACCTGATCTGGCCGATCTTCCTGATCGAGGGGGAGAACCGCGTCACCGCCGTGGAGTCGATGCCGGGCGTGCAGCGCGTCACGCTGGACCGGCTGGCGGCGCACGTGCAGCCGGCGGTGCAGCTCGGCATCCCCGCCGTGGCGCTGTTCCCGAATATCCCGCCCGAGCGCAAGGACGCGGAGGGCAGCGAGGCAGTGCACCCCGACAACCTGATGTGCCGGGCCGCACGGCTGCTGAAGCGGGAGTTTCCCGACACCGGCCTGGTCGGGGACGTGGCACTCGATTGCTACACCAGCCACGGCCATGACGGGGTGATCCGCGACGGCTACGTCCACAACGACGACAGTGTCGCCGTATTGGCCACCCAGGCACTGCACCAGGCGCAGGCTGGCATCGACGTGATCGCCCCGTCGGACATGATGGACGGCCGCATCGGCGCCATCCGCGCCCAGCTGGACGGGGCCGGGCTGACGGACACGCGGATCATGAGCTACGCCGCTAAATACGCCAGCGCGTTCTACGGCCCGTTCCGCGACGCGGTCGGCACCGGCGGCGCCCTGAAGGGCGACAAGAAGACCTACCAGATGGACCCGGCGAACACCGACGAGGCATTGCGCGAGGTGGCGCAGGACCTGGCCGAAGGAGCGGACATGGTCATGGTCAAACCCGGTATGCCGTATCTGGACATCGTGCAGCGGGTGCACGAGCGGTTCGGCGTGCCGACCTTCGCCTACCAGGTGTCCGGCGAGTACGCGATGATCGCCGGCGCGGCGGAGCGCGGCTGGATCGATGGCGACCGTGCCATGCTGGAAAGCCTGCTGGCGTTCAAGCGGGCGGGCGCCGCGGGCGTGCTGACCTATTTTGCGGTGGCGGCAGCCAAGGCCCTGCGCGCGTAGAGCGGCTTAAGACGCCATCAGCGTCTCCGCAATGCCTTGAAGCGTGTTGCGCAGCTTCGCTTGATCGTCCTCATTAAGGTCGACTTGCGACAACACCGCCGCCTGCGCCTTGATCATGGCATCCCCCAGCGCAAGGCCGGCGGGCGTCAGTTCGCTGTAGATCACGCGATTATCTCCGTCCCGCCGCACTCGCTTGATCAAACCGGCCAGCGCAAGCCGTTTCAGGATTGGCGATAGGGAGCCGGCGTCCAGCCGAAGCGCCTTTGCCAGCTCGCCCGAGTTCAGGTGTGGCTTGCCGCGTAGAGCAAGCATCACGAGGTACTGCGGGAAGGTGAGGTTCGTGTCGCCGAGGCACATCTTGTAGCGATGCGTGATTGCGTTGGTCGTCGCGTAGAGGTTGAAGCAAAGTTGCTCCTCCAAGCGAAGTGGAAATTCCTCAGCCATCAGCTTGTCCTCTCGGCGACCCTTACCCGGCCTAACCTTTGTTAACGGCCTAAAGCAACTAGCCTGCCGGCGTGCCGAGGCAAAAACTCGTGAGCAGAATCGGACAGCCTTTTGGCTGATCATGGCCGGCTAGGTGGCCAGCTCGTTTGACCCAGCTCAGCGACCGACTGGCCGCTGAGCTGCATAGGTCAAAGGGGAGGCACGCCGGCTGCGGCGGCGACTTCCGCCGCGAAATCACCCGACTGCTTCTCGATGCCCTCGCCCAAAGCATAGCGCACGAAGCCGGTGACCGTGGCGCCGGCCTTCTTGGCAACCGCCTTCACCCGGCTTTCGCCGTCATGCACCCAAATCTGCTCCAGAAGCACCACTTCCTCGTAGTATTTGCGGATGCGGCCGATCACCATCTTCTCGATGATGTCCTCCGGCTTGCCGGAGGCGCGGGCCTGCTCGGTCAGCACCGCCTTTTCCCGCTCCAGCGCCGACGTATCGACGCCGTCGATATCCAATGCCAGCGGCTGCGTCGCGGCCACGTGCATGCCCACCTGGCGGCCAAGCAATTCCAGCCCCTCCAACTCACTCGGGCTTTCCAGCGCGACCAGCACGCCGATCTTGCCCAGACCCGGCTTCAGCGCCTGGTGCACGTAGCTCGCCACCACGCCCGACCCGACGGACAGCACACGGGCGCGGCGGATCGTCATGTTCTCGCCGATAGTGGCGACCATGTGCGTCAACTCGTCGGCGACGGTGCGGCCGGAGCCGGGGAAGTCCGCCGCCTTCAGCGCCTCCACGTCCTCGCCGATCTCCAACGCCAACTTGGCGACGGTTTCGACGAAGGCCTGGAACGTCTCGTTACGGGCGACAAAATCGGTTTCGGCGTTCACCTCGACGATGGCGCCCTTGTTGGGCATCGTCGCCACGCCGACCAGCCCTTCGGCAGCCACGCGACCGCTCTTCTTGGCAGCGGCGGCCAGGCCCTTCTTGCGCAGCCAATCGACCGCGCCTTCCAGGTTGGCGTCGGTTTCGGACAAGGCGCGCTTGCAGTCCATCATCCCGGCGCCGGTCTTCTCGCGAAGCTCCTTCACCAGGGCGGCAGTCACGTCAGCCATCGGTGGTCTCCCTGAGTTCGGGTTGCGGGCGGTCAGGCGGCCGGCTGGTCCGCCACCACCATGTCGTCCGGCAGAGCGCCGATCGGCAGGTCCTCGTCGGCGCCGACGTCACGGCCGGACGCCGCCATCTCCGCGCTGATGCCGTCCAGCACGGCGCCGGCGATCAAGTCGCAGTACAGCGTGATGGCGCGGAGGGCGTCGTCGTTGCCGGGAATGGGAAAAGTGACGCCCGCCGGATCCGAGTTGCTGTCCAGCACGGCGATCACGGGGATGCCAAGCTTGTTGGCTTCCTCGACGGCCAGCTTTTCCTTGTTGGTGTCGATGATGAACAGGATGTCCGGCAGGCCACCCATTTCCTTGATGCCGCCCAACGCGCGCTCCAGCTTGTCGCTGTCGCGGGTGATGTCGAGCACCTCCTTCTTGGTCAGCCCTTCCACGTTGCCGCCGAGCAGTTCCTCGATCTGGCGCAGGCGCTTGATGCTGCCAGTGATGGTCTTCCAGTTGGTCAGCATGCCGCCAAGCCAACGATGGTTGACGTAGTACTGGCCGCAGCGCTTGGCCGCGTCCGCCACGTGCTCCGCCGCCGCCCGCTTGGTGCCGACGAACAGCACCCGGCCGCCATTGGCGGTGACGTCGCGCACCGCGCGCAAGGCACGGTCGAGCATCGGCACGGTCTGCTGCAGGTCGATGATGTGGACCTGGTTGCGGATGCCGAACAGGAACGGCGCCATGCGCGGGTTCCAGCGGCGGGTGTGGTGGCCGAAATGCACGCCTGCTTCCAGGAGCTGGCGCATGGAGAAATCGGGCAAAGCCATGGTTGTGCTGCTTCCTACAGTCCGGTTGGGCCTCCGCGGAGCCTGGCCTTTCGGCACCGGCACTGGCTGTGGCAGCCAGGAAGGCGCCCCGCGTGTGAATTATCGGCCTGCTCGCGCCGCCGACGCGCGGGGATATGGCGGAAACAGGGGGTGATGGCAAGCTGGGAACCGGCGTCGCCGGCCACCCGTTGACACCGGGCATACAGGGAGGCGGCGATGATCCGGATCATACTGGTGGGGATGCTCGGCCTGGCGGCACCGGCCTTGGCCGCCGCACCGCCAACGCCCGGCCCGACCGCCGAACCGACCACCAGCAGCCCCAATGCGCCGACAGCCACGGCGCCAGTTGCCCCACAGCCGTCGCCCAGCACGCCCCCTGCCCCGGCGGCGGCACCGGGTACGACGCCACCCGAGGTCGTGGCACCGAAGTAATCGGCTAGGTCGGCCCGGCCGCAACCACGCTGCGGACGGAGCGGATCAACAAGCGGATCGACGGCTCCATGAAGATGGTCAGGTGGTCGCCCGGCACGGTGACCTGGCTGAGCCCCTTGCCCACCAAATTTCCCCAGCCATAGCGCCGGTCCAAACCGAAGCCGCACGGCTCTTCGGACGAACGGATGCGCAACACGCGCCCGGCGAATGGACGCGGCCGATAGGATTGGGCGGCGGCGTGCAGTTGCGCCAGGAGGTCGGCATCGAACGCCTGCTGCGCGAGGTAGGCCTCGGCGGCGGCACTCAGCGGCCCGGTTTCCGCAGTCGGCGCCTTCACCAGCCGCTGCACCGCATTGCGCTCGCGCAGGAACGCGCCGAAGCCGAGCCTGCCGCGAAGCACCTTGCCGAACTGCGTCAGGATGATCTGCCAGCCATACGACCGCTCGGCGACCTGGCGGCGCCATCGGCCCATGCGTGCGAAATAGGCTGGGTTCCAGGTATCGACCATCACCACGGCCGCCACCTCCTGCCCGGCGGCGCGCAACTGCTGCGCTGCTTCGTAGGCGATGTTGCCGGCAAGGCACCAGCCCAACAGCACATAGGGGCCGTGCGGCTCCACGGTGCGCAACTGCCGCACGTAACCTTCGGCAATCGCCTCGACAGTGGCAGGCAGGCGTGCGCCGGAATGCCGATCGGCGGTTTGCAGCGCCACGAAGGCGTGCTCCATGCCCACCTCGTGTCCGAGCGGGAAGAACGCCCCGTTGCTGTGCATCACGGCGAACACCGGCTTGGCCGTGCCGCGGCCCAGCCGGGCTACCCGGTCGAAGCGGAACTGCCGCGCCTGCGGCCCCGGGTCCAAGGCACGTGCCAAGGCGTCCAACGTCGGCCCCTGGTAGAAGTGCGGCAAGGCGATCTTGACGCCGAACTCCTTTTCCACGCGCGACAACAGGCGCGTGGCGAGCAAGGAATGGCCACCCGCCGCGAAGAAGTTGCTATCCGGTTCGGACGGCGCGCCGGGCAGCAAATCCGACCAGATCGCCCGCAATCGCGCAGAAGCGTCGTCCATTGCGAGCGCCACTTATTCCCCCACAGCTCGGCCCATGTGCGCGGGCCAAACAGCGGAGCAGCCCGGGTCGCGATGATACCACACCCTGGCAACGATCATAATGGTCGACGCGCGCCTAGCTGCCGGGTTGCAGCCCATGGATCGGCGTCATTTGGATGATCGCGTCATGGTCATAGCGGTAATTCGCCCGCGTTGCTTCGTCCACCACGACGCCCACCAGGCCACCGAAGAACAGATTGCCCGTTGTCACGCCGGTGAACTTGGCTGGAATGACCGTCACGCTGCGATCCCAACCTGGCTTGTCGCACACCACGAAGAGGTCCGGCCGTTCGCGGTGCAGGAGAATGGTGCCCGGGGTTGCAGGGATCGTGCCCACGACATCCGCCCCTCGCAACAGGCTACAGGTGGCGCCCACAGGGGCGGTCCGCACCGTCAAAGTCTGCGTTGTGCCGTCCACGATCGTGGCGCACCCGGGCAGCAGCAGCAGGAGAAAGCCAAGGCAGCCGAGGCGCATCACGTGACCTGCAACGGGAATCTGCATCCAGATGCCCGCACCACGTTAAGCACGGGTAAACCGAGTGGTGCCGGTTACCCCTCCAAGCTGAGCGCGTGCAGAAGGTCCTCGGCCACCGGGCCGCGCACGGTGGCGATGCACTCGGCATACAGCTTCAACAGCTCTTCCTTGCCGGTCAGGCCGGGATTGGTTTCCAGCACCTTCTCCATCAAGCGGAACGCCACCGCCTCCGGCGTGCCGGCTTCCGCAACGAAGCCGGCTGCCTGGCCCGACATCACGGCCGCGCCGGAGCGGCACTCGCCGCCGCCGGGGTCGCTGCCGCCTTTTTCGCCGCCCGGTGGGCGGCGCGGGTGGCCCGGCGATATTCCCGGATCTGGTCAACCGTCACGTAGCCCTGGTTGGCCGTGTCGATCTTGGCAAAATCCCGCGCAACGGACGGCATGTGTGCGCGCGCCTGTTCCTGCGTCAGGTGGCCGTCATGCGTGACGTTGGCGGCGTCGAACCGATCCTGCAAGGTCTGGCCGCGGCGATGTGCCGGTGCGGCCGCGACGGGTGACGCCGCCGTGGCGGGTGTCGCCGGTGCTGCCGCTGCGGGAGGCGGGGCCGCGGCGCGGGGCGCAGTCACCGCCCGGGCATTCGGCGACCCGATGGGCGCCGTCGTCCCGGTCAGTGGCGTTTGCGCCTGCACGGCGCCGGAAAGCAGGATCAACGCGGCGAAGGCGGCAAAACGCATCGGCATGGTTCCTTTGAGGCGATGGGGCATCACGCGGCGACCGCCCGGATCACGGCTTCCGCTTCCGCAACCTGGGCTGCAGACACGTCCAAATGGGTGCAGGCCCGTGCCCGGTGGCGGCCCATGACGGAGATCAGCACGCCATGCTCGGCGGCGCGCCGGGCGAGTTCCGTCGCATCGATGCCAGATGCCGAAGTGTCGATATACACCAGATTTGTTTCCGGCTGCTGCACCGACAATCCGGGGATTTGCGCGACGCCACGGGCGAGCGCCTTGGCATTGGCATGGTCCTCGGCCAAGCGGTCGATGTTATGATCCAGCGAGTACAGGCACGCTGCGGCGCAGATGCCGCCCTGGCGCATCGCGCCGCCCATACGCTGCTTCCACCGCCACGCGGCACCGATGAACTCGGTGGAGCCGGCCAGCACCGCACCCAGCGGTGCCCCAAGTCCCTTGGTGAAATCCAGCCACACGGTGTCGTAGCCGGCGACCATCTCCGCGGCCGGCACCCCGGCGGCGACCACGGCGTTCATCAGCCGGGCGCCGTCCATGTGGGTTGTCATGCCTTCGCCATGCGCCACGTCCGCCACGGCGTTCAGTGCGTCGAGCGCCCACACCGCGCCGCCCCCCATGTTCGCCGTCTGCTCCACCGCCAGCATGGCCTGTGGCGGGGAATAGCGCGACTTCGGCCGGATGGCCTCGCGCACCGCGTCGGCGGTGAACTGCCCGTCCGCACCCGGCAGTCCCAGGATCATCGCGCCGGCCAGCGCCCCCGGCGCGCCGCCTTCGCTGGTCAAGATGTGCGCGGTCTGATGCGCCAGGATTTCGTCGCCGGGCCGGCAATGGCCGAGGATCGCGACCTGGTTGCACATCGTCCCCGTGGGCAGGAACATGGCCGCCTGCTTGCCCAGCAGCGCCGCCATGCGCTCGCATAGCGCGTTGATCGTGGGGTCGTCACCGTGCTGCTCGTCGCCGACCTCCGCCTCCATCATCGCCGCCTTCATGGCGGCGGAGGGCCTGGTCTGCGTGTCGGAAAACAGGTTCACCCGCACCGGCACCGGTGACTTGAAGGGCGGCGGGGCGAAGGTCATCAGCCCTTCACCGCGGCCGGGGTCATCGACATCGCCGCAGTCGGGCGGCCGTACACGTCCCGCGCGCGCTTGAGGAATGCTTTGACCATGGCCATCACCGCCTGATTGAACACCACGCCGATCGCCGCCTGCAACACGCGGCTGCGGAACTCGAAGTCCACGAAGAAATCCACCCGGCAGCCATTGGGCGCCGGTGTGAAGCTCCACTGGTTGTTGAGGTAACGGAACGGTCCATTCTCGTATTTCACGTTCACCGTGCGGGGCCGGTCAAGTGCCACCACGCTGGTGAAGCTTTCGCGGAACGGACCGAAGCCAATGGTGAGGTCGGCGGTCAACTCGGTTTCCGTATGCGTCCGCACGCGGGACGCGGCGCACCAGGGCAGGAAGTCATGGTATTTGCCCACGTCGGCCACTAGGTCGAACATCTGCTCGGCGGTATAGGGCACCAGCTTGTGCTCGGCGTGGGTGGGCACCTAGCGCTGGCCCTGCCGCGCCGACCGCAAGGCCGCGAAGTCGCTGTCGGCATGGTAGGAGGAGCGGGTCAGCGGCGTCGCGGACACCATCAGGAAGCCCTTGGCGCGCGCCAGGCTGGCATAGTCGGCGAACTCGTCCGGCGTGACGAAGCGGTCGACGGCGGCGTGCTTGGGCGTGGGCTGCAGGTATTGGCCCAGGGTAATGAAGTCGATATCCGCCATCCGCATGTCGTCCATGACCTGCATGATTTCACCCTTCGCTTCGCCCAACCCTACCATCAGGCCGGACTTGGTGAAGATGGTGGGGTCCAGCGTTTTGACATGGTCCAACAGACGCATCGACTGGAAGTAGCGCGCGCCGGGCCGGATCATCGGATACAGCCGCGGCACGGTTTCGAGGTTGTGGTTGAACACGTCCGGCCGTGCCGCCACCACCAGCTCGGCGGCGCCGGGCTTGCGCAGGAAGTCGGGGGTTAGCACCTCGATCGTGGTGGCAGGCGCGGCGGCGCGGATGGCGCGGATCACGGCGGCGATATGCGCCGCCCCGCCATCCCGCAGATCGTCCCGGTCCACCGAGGTGATCACGACGTGACGCAGCCCGAGCTTGGCCACCGCATCGGCCACCCGCCCGGGCTCGGACGCGTCCAGCGCCTCCGGCTGCCCGGTGGCGACGTTGCAGAAGGCGCAGGCCCGGGTGCAGGTGTCGCCCATGATCATCATGGTGGCGTGGCGCTGCGACCAGCATTCGCCGATGTTCGGGCACGCCGCTTCCTCGCACACCGTCACCAGCTTGTTGTCCCGCATCAGCGCGCGGGTTTCGTGATAGGTCGGGTGGTTGGGCGCGCGCACGCGGATCCAGTCCGGCTTGCGCAGCGCCGGGGTGCTCGGGCGGTTCGCCTTCTCCGGATGCCGGAGCACGCCGCCGACGCGATGGTCGATGAGGACGCGAGTGGACATGGACGCCTTGGTGACCTCGGCTTGGTCTGCTGTCGTTAAGTGGCTTGGGGGACGGAACAGGTCAAGAAGCGCGTCCGCCTACGAACCCACAGGTCCCGAACGGTCCTGCGCTGCGTGCCATATCCGTAGGATCGTCACCAGGTCTTTGCCGGTGATCCGATAGACGATGAGGTAGGATGACGTCGCTATCAGCTCTCGCGTTCCGGGCTGGCGACCTAACCTGCCACGCCGGGGAAGCACCGCTAGGCTGTCGCCAGCAAGCAGAAGTTCATGACCGAGCTGTTTTGCGGCGACCGGATCGTCAGTCGCGATGTGGAGGACGATCCGGCGAACATCCGCCAGCGCCGAAGAGCGCCAAACGACAGGCAACGATCAGCGTGGTTCGGGCGGCGCCACGTCGAACTCCCCTTGGGCAAGCCGCATGAGCCAGCGGCGAACCTCGTCATGCGGCACGGTGCGCGGATCAGCGTCAGACTCGACAATGGCTGCAGCGAGCGCATCGGCGGCAGCGTCGTCGTTGTCATCGATAAGGGAGGCGGGCTCGGTCACTGTTGGAGAATAACGGATCCCGGCTGCATGCGAAAGCGTCGCGGCAGCCCACCCGCGGGGCGGAAGCTGGGGAGCGGCAGTTACGCCACTTGGAAGCCATGGGCGAACGGGTCGCGGTCATCCACGAAGATGGTGTTGTGCCCGGTGATCCGCGCCCAACCCGCGACGCTCGGGCGGATCGCGTCGCGGTTGCCGGCATGCGCCGCCGCTTCCACGCGGCAATCGAACAGGCTGCCGATGATGCTTTCGTGGATGAACTCCACCCCCACCGCCAGCCGGCCCCGCGCCACCAACTGCGCCATCCGCGCGGAGGAGCCGGTGCCGCAGGGTGAGCGGTCGATCGCCGCGTCGCCGTAGAACACGGCGTTGCGGGCATGCGCGCGCGGATTGCGCGGCGTGCCGCACCATTGGATGTGCGTCACGTCGCGGATGCGGGCGTCCTCCGGATGCACCGGCGCCACTGCGTCCTGCGCCGCCCGGCGCAACGCCCGGCTCCATCGCACCAGATCCGCCGCGCTCGACTCCTCCAGCCCGGGCCAGTTGGGTTGCGGTTCGACGATCGCGTAGAAATTGCCGCCATAGGCGACGTCGATCGTCAACGCGCCCAGGCCCGGCACCTCCACCAGCACGTCCGCGGCGTGGAGGTAGGCGGGCACGTTGTGCAGCCGCACCTGCTCCACGAAGGCGCCCTGCTGCACGTATTCGACCTCCACCCGGCCGGCCGGCGCCTCGATGGCAAGGCGGCCGGGCGTGCGCGGCTGCACCAGCCCTTCCTCGATAGCGACCGTGACGGTGCCGATGGTGCCGTGGCCGCACATGGGCAGGCAACCGCTCACCTCGATATACAGCACGCCAAGGTCGCAATCCTCCCGGGTCGACGGGTACAGGATGGAGCCGGACATCACGTCGTGGCCGCGCGGCTCGAACATCAGGGCGCGGCGAACCCAGTCGTGCTGCTGCATGAACACCTGTCGCTTTTCCGCCATCGGCACGTTCGGCAACAGCGGACCGCCGCCGGCAACCACGCGCACCGGGTTGCCACAGGTATGGGCGTCAATGCAGAAGAAGGTGTGCCGGGCCATGCTGGCGAGTGAAGCATGGCTGCCGGATGGTGGAAACGTGGTTCGCAGCCAGCGGAAGGATACGGACGATGGGCGGCAGTCAGCCCGGCGTGATGGCGGGGGCGACCGGGATCGACGGCATCGCGTGGGACGTGCTGGGGCAGACCTACGTGCCGAAATTGCACAACGACGACGTGTTCCTGTGGCACGCTACGCTGCCGCCGGGCACCTTCGTGCCGCCGCACGTGCACCCGACGCAGGACGAGTTCCTGCACATCGTGGAAGGCGAACTGGTGTTCTGGCTAGACGGCCGGGAAACCAGCGGCGGCCCCGGCGACGTGGTGCGCCTGAACCGCGGCATCCCGCACGGCATTTTCAACCGCAGCGCCGGCGTGGTGCGCACCTTGTTCGGCGTGGCCCCGTCCCGCAGCCTGTGGGCTCTGTTCGCCGCCATCGACCGGGTGGCCGACCCGGCCGAAGTGGTGCGGCTGGCAGCCCTGCACGAGGTGGAGTTCCTGCCGCCGCCCTGAGCGGCAACGCGAGGCCCGCCGGGCGCGTTCGGCTTCCGAGATTTCGTGAAAGGTTGCAGACATGGACAACATCAAGGCCGACGCCGCAAAACGGCACGAGGACGCCGCGCATCACTTTGAAACTGCGGCAAAGATGCATCGCGACGCCGCCAAGCAATGCTCCTCCGGCAACTACCAGAAGGCTCAAAGCCTGGCGGTCTCGGCCGCGGAAGCGGAAGGGCTGGCCAACCGAGTGGCGATGGAAGCCGTCGACCTGTACCGGCACCACGCCGAGGAGGTGGCGGAGCACAAGGCAGAGGTCGCGTCGGAAGAAGACGCCCGCGCCGCCAAGCGGGAAGCCAAGGCAGCGGACAAGTAGCTCAGGCCGATCGGGCAAAGCCCGCCATGCTGGCGTAGCCGCCGACCACCGCCCGCAGCTCCGCCTCGCTCGCCACGTCCTCCAGCCGGGTGAACCCGTCGGGGGCGCGGCTGTCCACCAGGTCGATCACCCGCTCCGGTCCGCCCAGGCGGTTGCTGCGGATGATGGCCGCAGTGGCGGGCGCCCGTTCCGCCTCATAGGCCGCCAGCGCGACCACCGGGTCGCCGACTTGGGCGAGGTGGCTGGCCAGCGCCTTGGCATCCAGGATCGCCTGGCTCGCCCCGTTGGAGCCGACGGGATACATCGGGTGCGCGGCATCGCCCAGCAGCGTCACCCGGCCCCAGGACCAGCGATCCACCGGGTCGCGGTCGCACACCGGATACTCGTAGAACTCCGGCGTGGCGCGCACCACCGCCGGCACGTCCACGGCGTCGACGTGGAACCCGGTGACGCGTGGCATCAGCTCGTCGGGCGAGCCGGGGCGGCTCCAATCTTCCCGCCGCGGCGGCGCCGAGCCCACGGGGGCAACCCGCGACATCACCGCCCAGTTCAGCAGCACGCGGCCATCCGGCTCTGCCGCGATCGGGTATAGCACGAGCTTGCCGTCCATTCCCCCGGCAATGATCATCGAACGCCCGGTGCCGAACGGCGCCCAGGGCAGCGCGCCGCGCCACAGCATGATGCCGTTCCAGGCCGGCGCCCCCTGCTCCGGATAGAAATGCGCCCGCACGACGGAATGGATGCCGTCCGCCGCCACCAGCACGTCGCCCCTCTCCTCCGCCACGGCGCCATCCGGCAGGCGGAAGCGCGCGGTCACTCCGGTTCCATCATCGCTGAACGACTCCAGCGCATGGCCGCAGCGCACCGCGCCGGGCAGGCGCTGCTGCACCGCCGCCAGCAGCACCGCCTGCAAGCGGCCGCGATGGATGGAGAATTGCGGCACCGGATGGCCGGCCGCGATGCCGCGCAACTCCCGCCAAATCGTTTGCCCGTGCCGGTTGGCGTAGATCAGCTCGTGCGTGCGGATCGCCACCGCGTCCAGTGCCGGCAGCAGGCCCAGCTCCGCCAGCACGCCGATCGCGTGCGGCAGGGTGTTGATGCCGACGCCGAGTTCGCGGATCGTCGCCGAGCGTTCGAACACGACCGCATCGATGCCGCGTGCATGCAGCGCCAGTGCCGCGGCCAGGCCGCCAATGCCGCCACCCGCGACGATAACCTTCATGCGCGCCCCTTACCCGCTTGGCAGCCCAGAAATCTTAGACTTAAACTATTTCGAGTGTGAAGCGAGGTCAGACGATGCGACGGTTCCTACTGGCGGCGACGGCCATGGCGTGCATTTCGCTGCCCGCTGCGGCTGAAACGTTGCAGGTCGGCCTGGTCGCCACCCTGTCCGGCCAATCCGCCGTGCTGGGGCAGCAGACGCGGGACGGCTTCACGCTGGCGCTGAAGCAGCTCGGCGGCAAGCTCGGCGGCATGGACACCCACCTGACGGTGGTCGACGACGAGCTGAAGCCGGACGTGGCGCTCACCAAGGTGCGGACCCTGCTGGACCGCGAGCATCCGACCTTCGTGGTCGGGCCGACCTTCAGCAACGTGCTGGGCGCCATCGTCAAGCCGGTGACGGACGCGCACAGCTTCCTGATCAGCGACAATGCCGGGCCGTCCTCCTTGGCGGGCAAGGCGTGCAACCCGTTTTTCCTCACCACATCGTACCAGAACGACCAGGTGCACGCGGTGCTGGGCCGCTACGCGCAGGAGCAAGGCTTCAAGAAGGTCATCACGATCGTGCCGAACTACCAGGCCGGCCGCGACGCGGTGGCCGGGTTCAAGCGCGACTACAAGGGCGACGTGGCGGACGAGCTGTACGTGCCGCTCGGCCAACTCGACTACTCGGCGGAACTGGCGCGCATCGCCGCCGCCAAGCCGGATGCGGTCTTCGCGTTCATTCCCGGCGGCATGGGCGTGGCCTTCGTCAAGCAGTTCCGCCAGGCCGGCCTCACCATGCCCGTGCTGTCCGCCTTCACGGTGGATGAAAGCACGCTGCCGGCGCAGGGCGACGCGGCGCTGGGCATGCTGGCCGGGTCCAATTGGGCGCCCAATTTGGACAACCCGCAGAACAGGGCGTTCGTCGCCGCGTTCGAGGCGGAGTACCACTACGTGCCCGCCACCTACGCCTTCCAGGGCTTCGACGCGGCCATGATGATCGACAGCGCGGTGAAGGCGACCCACGGCAAGCTGGACGACCCGATGGGCATGCGGGCGGCGCTGCTGAAGGCCGACTTCAAGTCGCTGCGCGGCCCGCTGGCGTTCAGCCCGAACGGCTTCCCGATCCAGAACTTCTATCTGACCAAGGTGGCGAAGCGGCCGGACGGCAAGTTCCAAACCGAGATCGTGCAGACCGTCTACAAGGACTTCGCGGACGACTACGCGAAGGATTGCCCGCTGCATTAAATCGGGCATGTCCGCGACCCTGTTGGCCGTGCAGGCGCTGAACGGCCTGCAACTCGGCGTGCTGCTGTTCCTGGTGGCTGCGGGCCTCACGCTCGTGTTCGGCGTGATGGACTTCGTCAACATGGCGCACGGCGTGCAGTACATGCTCGGCGCCTATTTGGCCGTGTCCGCCGCGGCCGCCACGGGCAGCTTCGCCCTGGGGCTGTTGGCCGCAGCGGCGGGGACGGTGGTGTTCGGCCTGATGCTGGACCGGCTGGTGTTCCGCCATCTGTATGGTCGCGGCCATCTGGACCAGGTGCTCGCCACCTTCGGCATCATCCTGGCCGCCAACGAGGCGGTGCGGATGGTGTGGGGCAACGACCCGCTGTCGCTGCCCGTGCCGGACGCGCTATCGGGCAGCGTGGCACTGACGGCGGGGCTGCGCTACCCGGTGTACCGCCTGGTGATCCTGGCCGCCGGCCTGCTCAGCGGCGTGGCGTTGGCGGCCGTCATCACCCGCACCCGCTTCGGCATGCGGCTGCGCGCCGGGGCGACCCATCCGGACCTGCTGGGCGCGCTCGGCGTCGACACCGGGCGACTGTTCGCGCTGGTGGTGGCCGGCGGCGCGATGCTGGCCGGGTTCGCCGGCGCGGTCGCCGCACCCATCCTGTCGGTGGAGCCGGGCATGGGGGACAGCGTGCTGATCCTGGCCTTCGTGGTGATCATCATCGGCGGCACCGGGTCGATCCGCGGGGCGGCGGTGGCGGCGTTGCTGGTGGGGCTGGTGGACACGCTCGGCCGCAGCTTCGCCACAGACCTGGCGCGGCTGCTGCTGCGCCCGTCGGCGGCGAACACGGTGGGGCCGGCGCTGGCGTCGATGGCGATCTACCTGCTGATGGCGGCGGTGCTGGCCGTGCGCCCGGCCGGGCTGCTGCCCGCGCGCACCCGGTGAACCGCCGCCTGGCGATCGGGGTGCTGGCGGCACTCGCGGCGCTGCCGTTGCTGTTGCCGCCGCTCGGCTACGGCTTTCTGCTGTTCCCCGCCACGCGCATCCTGGTCTACGCGATCGCGGCGGTGGCGCTGGACTTCACCCTCGGCTTCGGCGGCCTGGTGAGCTTCGGCCAGGCGGCGTTCATGGGGCTGGGCGCCTACACGCTGGGCATCGCCGCGGTGCACGGCCTGACCGAGGCGGCGTGGACCCTGCCCCTGGCGGCGGTGGTAGGCGGGGCGTTTGCGCTGGTCACCGGGGCAGTCGCGCTGCGCACCAGCGGCGTGTACTTCATCATGATCACGCTGGCGTTCGGCCAGATGGCGTTCTTCACCGCCAGCAGCCTGGCGCAATATGGCGGCGATGACGGGCTGACCCTGCCGGACCATTCCACGCTGTTCGGCACCACCATCCTCGGCAGCCGCATTGGGCTGTTCTTTGTCACCTGGGCCTGCCTCGCCGTCGTGCTGCTCGGGCTGGGGCAGGTCGTCCGCTCCCGCTTCGGCCGCGTGCTGCGGGGATGCCGGGACGCGCCGGAGCGGATGCGCGCGCTGGGCTACGACCCGTTCCCATTCCGGCTGCTCGCCTACACCGTGTCGGGGGCGATCACCGGAGTAGCCGGCGCGCTGCTGGGGGAGCTGACGCAGTTCGCCGCCCCCGCCTACATGGCCTGGCCGCGCTCCGGCGACCTGCTGGTGGCGGTGATCCTGGGCGGCGCGGGCACGCTGGTGGGGCCGGTGGTCGGCACCGTGGCCTATCTGGCGCTGTCCGACTGGCTGGCGGCGTGGACCGAGCATTGGCGCATCGTGGTCGGCCCGCTGCTGGTGCTGGCGGTGATCGCCCGCGGCCGGCTTCGGCTCGTCCGGTGAGCGCACTGCTGCAACTGGATGGGCTGCGCAAAAGCTACGGCGCCCTGGCCGTCACGCGCGATGTGTCGCTGGCGGTGGCGCCCGGCGAGGTGCACGCGCTGATCGGCCCCAACGGCGCCGGCAAGACCACGCTGGTGGGCCAGGTCGCCGGCAGCATCCGTCCGGATGGCGGGCGGGTGATCTTCGCCGGGCAAGACATCACCGCCTTGTCGCCGTCGCGCCGCGCCCGGCTCGGGCTGGCCCGCTCGTTCCAGATCATCACGCTGATCGGCGGGTTCACCGCGCGCGAGAACGTGGCCACGGCAGTGCAGCGGCGGCACGGCAGTTCCTTCCGCTTCGGGCGGGACGCCGGGCGGGAAGCGGCGCTGAACGCCGAAGCCGAGGCCGCGCTCGACGCCGTCGGGCTGGGCGATCGCGCCGGCATCCCCGCCGACGCGCTCAGCCACGGGGAAAAGCGTCACCTGGAGCTGGCCGTCGCCCTGGCCTGCGCGCCGAAACTGCTGCTGTTGGACGAGCCGATGGCTGGGGTGGGGCATGACGAGGCGGCCGGGCTGCTGGCGCTGCTGCAACGCCTGCGCGGCCGCTTTGCCATGCTGCTGGTGGAGCACGACATGGACGCGGTGTTCGCGCTGTCCGACCGGGTGTCCGTGCTGGTGGGCGGTGCCGTGATCGCCAGCGGCCCACCGGCCGCCATCCGCGCCGACCCGGCGGTGCGCGCCGCCTATCTGGGTGACGAGGCGTGCTGAGCGTCACCGGGCTGCAAGCGGGCTACCGCGGCGCGCAGGCGCTGTTCGACGTGGACCTGGCGGTGGCGGACGGCGAGGCGGTGTCGCTGCTGGGCCGCAACGGCATGGGCAAGACCACGACGGTGCGCGCCGTGATGGGCCTGCTGCGGCCCTGGCGCGGCCGGGTGGCGTTCGCCGGGCAGGTCTTCACCGGCGCGCGGCCGACCCGCATCGCCCGCGCCGGGCTGGGGCTGGTGCCGGAAGGGCGGCAGATCTTCCCGCGCCTGACGGTGGAGGAGAACCTGTTGGCCACCGCCGCCAGCCGCCACGGTTCGGCGCGTTGGACGCTGCCCGGTATCTACGCCCTGTTCCCCCGCTTGCAGGAGCGGCGGCGCCATGGCGGCTGGCAGCTTTCCGGCGGCGAACAGCAGATGCTGGCGGTCGGCCGCGCCCTGATGACCAACCCGCGCCTGCTGATCCTGGACGAGGCCACGGAAGGCCTGGCGCCGCTGGCCCGCGCCGAGATCTGGCGCTGCCTGGCCACGCTGCGGTCGGAAGGCATGGCCATGCTGGTGATCGACAAGAACCTGGACGCGCTGCTGCGCTTGGCGGACCGCCACGTGGTGCTGGAGCGCGGGCGCGTGGTATGGGCCGGCACCGGCGCCGCACTCCTGGCGGACCGCGCCAAGGTGGAGCAGGCCCTGCATGTCTGACCCGATATGGGAGTACATGACCGGCCAGCGCCGGCCCGGGCACGACGCCCTGCTGGCCGGGTTCGCCCGCCGCAGCGAGGCGACGCGGGCGGCCTTGCCGCACCTGCGGGACGTGCCGTACGGCGCGCACGAACGATGCCGGTTCGACTTCTTCCCGGCCGCACCCGGTGCGCCGGTGATCGCGTTCTATCATGCCGGTTATTGGCAGGGCCGCGACAAGGACGGCTTCCTGTTCCTGGCCGAGCCGTTCGTGCAGGCCGGCATCGCCTGGGCGGCAGTGAACTACCCGCTCTGCCCCGGCGTGAGCTTCGACGAGTTGATGGCAAGCGCGAAGGCCGCCCTGCCCGTCATCCGCGCCCAGGCCGGCGGCCCGGTGGTGGCGGCCGGGCATTCGGCCGGCGGCCACATCGCGGCGGAGCTCGGCTTGGCCGGGCTGGCGGACGCGGTGGCGGCCTTCAGCGGGGTGTTTGACCTGGAGCCCCTGCTCGCCACGCCGTTGAACGACGCGCTGCGACTGGACGCGTCGTCTGCCCGGCGCCACTCGCCCCTGGTCCGCGTGGCGCCGCCGGCGCCGCCGGCCTGCTTCCTCGTCGGCGGGGCGGAAACGCCGGCCTTCCAGGCGCAGAATGCCGGCATGGCGGCGGCCTGGCCCGGCGGCACAGCGGTGACGGGGCCGGGCGCGGACCATTTCACCCTGCTAGACCAGTTGGCGGACCCGTCATCCCCGGTGTTCGCTGCAGTCGCCTCGCTGGCCCTCAAAGGACGACGCTGATCAAGGCTGCGGGCTGGCACGCCGGGCGGCGATCAGGAACTCCCGGTTGCCTTCCGGGCCAGTGATGGGGCTCGGCTCCACGCCCAGCACGGACCAGCCCGGCAGGGCGGCCCACCAGTCCCGCACTGTCGCGCACACGGCCGCGTGGACGGCGGGGTCGCGCACGACGCCGTTCTTGCCAACCTGCGCCGGGCCGGCTTCGAATTGCGGCTTGATCAGCGCCACCGCCCAGGCGCCGGGCGCGCAGCAGGCCAGTGGCGCAGGCAGCACGGTGCGCAGGCCGATGAAGCTGGCGTCGCACACCAGCGCCCCCACGGGTTCGGACAGGGTCAGGTGGCGGGCGTTGGTGCGTTCGTGCACCACTACGCGCGCGTCGCTGCGCAGCTTCCAGGCGAGCTGGCCGTGGCCGACATCCACCGCGTGGACGCGGGCGGCGCCGTGGGCGAGCAGCACGTCGGTGAAGCCGCCGGTGGAAGCGCCGACATCCAGGCAGACCAGCCCCGCCGGGTCGAGGCCAAAATGGGCAAGAGCGTGGGCGAGCTTGAGGCCGCCGCGCGACACCCAGGGATGGTCCTGGCCTTTGACCTCCAGCGGCGCCGTGGTCGGCAGGACCTGGCCGGCTTTCTCGACCCGGCGGTCGCCCGTGTAGACCTTGCCGGCCAGGATCAACGCCTGCGCCCGAGTGCGGCTTTCAACCAGGCCGCGGTCGGCGAGGAGCTGGTCGGCGCGGGCTTTCTTTGCGGGGGCGCCACCCTCCCCTCCGCTGGCATTCCACGGGCTCACGCCCGCGGAACCTTTGCCAGCTCCGCCATGCCCTCTCCCAGAGGGAGAGGGTTCGATGATAGGGGAACGGGTGGCGCTTGCTACTCCCTCTCCCTCTGGGAGAGGGCCGGGGTGAGGGTCCGCCGCCAGGCTACGCCGCGCCCACGCCGAGCCGCTGTCCCACCGCGTCCACGGCGGTGCGGACGATGTCCTTGGCGGTGAGGCCGGCATCGGCCAGTTGGGCGACCGGGGTGTTGTGGTCGATGAAGCGGTCGGGCAGCACCATGGGGCGGATCTTCACCCCGCCGTCCAGCAGCCCGGCCCAGGCCAGATGCTGCATGACAGCCGCGCCGAACCCGCCCGCCGAGCCGTCCTCGATCGTCACCAGCACCGCGTGCTCGCGCGCCAGCCGCTCGATCAACGCCGTGTCCAGCGGCTTGGCAAAGCGCGCATCCGCCACCGTGGTGGGCAGGCCGCGCGCCGCCAGCTCGTCCGCCGCCACCAGCGCGTCCGCCAGCCGCGGACCCAGGCTCAGGATCGCCACCTCCGCGTTGCGGACCTCCCGCACCACGCGACCCTTGCCGATCGGCAACGGCGTGCCGCGCGCCGGCAGGTCCAGCCCGGTGCCTTCCCCGCGCGGGTAGCGCACCGCCGACGGGCCGGCATCGTATGCCGCCTGCGTGGCCACCATGTGCACCAGCTCCACCTCGTCCGCCGGCGCCATCAGCACCATGCCGGGCAGGCAGCCCAGGAACGCCAGGTCGAAGCTGCCGGCGTGCGTGGCACCGTCCGCCCCCACCAGCCCGGCCCGGTCCAGCCCGAACCGCACCGGCAGGCCCTGGATCGCCACGTCGTGCACCACCTGGTCATACGCACGCTGCAGGAACGTGCTGTAGATGGCGCAGAACGGCACCATCCCTTCCGTCGCCATGCCCGCGGCGAACGTCACCGCATGCTGCTCGGCAATGCCCACGTCGAAGCAGCGCTCCGGAAAGCGCTTGGCGAACCGGTCCAGCCCGGTGCCGGACGGCATCGCCGCCGTCACCGCCACCACCCGCGGGTTGGCTTCCGCTTCCGCGATCAGCGCGTCGGCGAACACGCGGGTGTAGGAAGGTGGGCCGGGCGGCGCCTTCACCTGCTCGCCCGTCACCACGTTGAACCGGCTGACGGCGTGCAGCTTGTCGGCACTGGCTTCCGCCGGGGCGTAGCCGCGCCCCTTCTGCGTGATGGCGTGCACCAGGATGGGGCCGCTTTCTTCCGCGTCGCGCACGTTGCGCAGCACCGGCAGCAGGTGGTCCAAATTGTGGCCGTCGATCGGGCCCAGATAATAGAAGCCCAACTCCTCGAACAGCGTGCCGCCGGTCAGGATGCCGCGGGCGTATTCCTCCGCCCGCTTGGCCGTCTTGGCCACGCCCGTGGGAAAGCGCCGCGCCATGCGGGACGCCAGGTCGCGCAGGTTGAGGTAGGAGTTGGAGCTGAGCAGCCGGGTCAGGTAGGCGCTCATCGCCCCCACCGGCGGGGCGATCGACATCTCGTTGTCGTTCAGCACCACCACCAGCCGAGCCTTCATGGAGCCGGCGTTGTTCATCGCCTCGTAGGCCATGCCGGCGCTCATCGCACCGTCGCCGATCACCGCGATCACCGTGCGCGGCGTGCCCTGCATCTCCGACGCCACCGCCATGCCCAGCCCGGCGGAGATGGAGGTGGAGGAGTGCGCGGCGCCGAACGGGTCGTACTCGCTTTCGGCGCGGCGGGTGAAGCCGGACAGGCCGCCGGGCTGGCGCAGGGTGCGGATGCGGTCGCGCCGGCCGGTGATGATCTTGTGCGGGTAGCATTGGTGGCCCACGTCCCAGATCACCCGGTCGGAGGGGGTGTCGAACACGGCGTGCAGCGCCACCGTCAGCTCCACCACGCCCAAGGCTGGCACCCAGATGGCCGCCGGTGGTGCTCACCGCGTCGATCGTCTCCGCCCGCAACTCGTCCGCCACTTGGCGAAGCTGCTCGGCAGAAAAGTTGCGGAGATCAGCAGGAACCCGAACACGGTCCAGCAACGGCGTCAGCGGGCGGGGCGGCAACAACGGGGCGTTCACTTCAGTAGCTCCGCGACACGACGTAGCTGGCCAGGTCCCGCAGGCGCTGGGCCGGCGCGCCGAACATGTCCAAATGGGCGGCAGCCTCCTCGCCCAGCGCGCGCGCCTTGGCCGTCGCCTGTTCCAACCCCAGCAGCGCCACCAGCGTCGCCTTTCCGGCGGCGGCATCCTTGCCGGCCGTCTTGCCGATCGCGGTGGTGTCACCCGCCGCATCCAGCACGTCGTCGGCGATCTGGAACGCCGCGCCCAAGTCGCGGCCATAGGCGGCAATCCGCGACCGCGCCGCCACGTCGGCCCGGCCCAGGATCGCGCCGGCCTCGGCGCTGTACTGGATCAGGCGCCCGGTCTTCAATGCCTGGAGCCGCGCCACCTCTGCCACGCTCAGCGTCCGCCCTTCCGCCGCCATGTCGATCATCTGGCCCCCAGCCATGCCGCGCGCGCCGCTCGCCGCCCCCAACGCGGCGACCAGCTCGCACCGGGCCAGCGGCTCGGGGTGGGTTGCGTCCTCTGCCAACACCTCGAACGCCAGCGCCTGCAAGGCATCCCCGGCCAGGATCGCCGTCGCTTCGTCGAAGGCGCGGTGGGTGCTTGGCTGGCCGCGGCGCAAGTCGTCGTCATCCATCGCCGGCAGGTCGTCATGCACCAGCGAGTAAGCGTGCAGCATCTCCACGGACGCGGCGACCCGGGCGGATTGCGCCCGCGGCACGCCGAACAACCCGGCGACCTCCAGCACCAGAAAGCCCCGCAGCCGCTTGCCACCATTGAGGCTGGCATAGCGCATCGCCTCGATCAGGCGGGCTTCCGCCCCGGTCGGCTGGCCGATCAAGCCGTCCAGGGCTGATTCGGTGGCTCTGACCGCGTCCGCCATCGTCGCCGCAAGCGTATCGGCGGTGTCACGCACAAGCGAATCAGCCGACATTCATGACCCTGAACACAAACGCGCCCTTCCGGAAAGCTTCGAATCGAACCCTCCGGACGGAGGGGCCGGGGAGGCATAAGTGCCCCAAACAAGCACTGCCCCTCCCCCCGATGCAAGATGCGGCGGCGCTAGACCCCCGCCCCTGCGTCTTCGGCGCAACAGATTGCCTGTGGCATGCGGCACCCCAGCCACGCTTCTCTTGCCGCGACGCAGCACGAGCTTACAAATCGCCGCGGCAAGGCCTAGGTCACGTGTTACGATGGCGGCGCAGCGGCGTTAAGCACGCCACCACCCGCCACAGGCGCCTTTGCGTCGCGCGCGGAAATGGCCGACACCGGCACCGGGCAGGTGCCAAGCGGCCCTGGCGAAGGAGTTTGAGGTAGATGTCGGTTCCCTTGCAGCAGGTCATCCGGGTTGGTGCCTACGTGGTCAAGCAGCACCTCACCGGGCGCAAGCGCTACCCGCTGGTGCTGATGCTGGAGCCGTTGTTCCGCTGCAACCTGGCCTGCTCCGGCTGCGGCAAGATCGACTACCCGGCGGAAATCCTCAACCAGCGCCTGTCGGTCGCCGACGCGCTGGCCGCGGTGGACGAGTGCGGCGCCCCCGTCGTGGCGATCGCCGGCGGCGAGCCGCTGCTGCACAAGGAAATGCCGGAGATCGTCGCCAAGATCCTGGAGCGCAAGAAGTTCGTCTATTTGTGCACGAACGCCTTGCTGCTCGAAAAGAAGATGGACCAGTTCAAGCCGAACCCGTTCTTCTCCTGGGACGTGCACCTGGACGGCGACAAGGAGATGCATGACCACGCCGTGAGCCAGGAAGGCGTCTACGACCGCGCCGTGGCCGCGATCCGCATGGCCAAGGAGCGTGGCTTCCGCTTGTCGATCAACTGCACCCTGTTCGACGGCGCCAAGGCGGACCGCGTGGCGAAGTTCTTCGACGACGTGATGGCGATGGGCGTCGACGGGATCATGACCTCCCCCGGCTATGCCTATGAGCGGGCGCCGGACCAGGCGCATTTCCTGTCCCGCCAGAAGACCAAGCAGTTGTTCCGCGACATCCTCACGCGCGGCAAGGGCAAGGGCTGGAAGTTCACCCAGTCCCCCCTGTTCATGAATTTCCTTGCCGGCAACGAAAGCTATCACTGCACGCCGTGGGGCAAGCCGACCCGCAACGTGTTCGGCTGGCAGCGGCCCTGCTACCTGCTCGGCGAAGGCTACGCCAAGACCTTCACGGAGTTGATGGAAACCACCGACTGGGACAAGTACGGCACCGGCAACTACGAGAAGTGCGCCGACTGCATGGTCCATTCCGGCTACGAGGCCACCGCCGTGGTCGACGCGGTGAAGAGCCCGTTGAAGACGCTCACCGTCGCCCTGCGCGGCCCGCGCGTGACCGGTCCGATGGCGCCGGAGATCAAGCTCGATAACCAACGCCCGGCCGAATACACGTTCAGCCGGCACGTGCAGGAAAAAATGGCGCAAATCCGCCACAAGCCGAAGGCGGCCGAAGTGGCGGACGCAGACTAGGCTGCCGCTTTCCACACGGCTGTTAGGACGCACCAACTTCGAACGGCGGCGACACTTCCATCCCGTCGCCGCCGTTCATAGTTACGCCGGTCGTTGCCGGCGCACGATGTCGTGGTGGCGAGTGGTTACTTGACGCCTCTGTCAGTCGAGTCGACCGATAGCCCCAACCCGTGCCAACAGCGCCGCCCTGGCAAGCGCGGCTTCCCGCCCCAGCATGATCAAGGCCGGCACCTGCCACAGGTGGCGCAGCAGGGAACGGGCTAGCGCGGCCGGGCGAATGTGCCCTGCCGCATCCAGCGCGGTGAGTGCGGCTGGCGGCAGGTCGCGCTCCGCCGGGTCGCACACCGCGCGCAGCACCGCGAAGGGCAGGCCGTGATCCGCCGCCACTTGCGCCACGGCACCGCTTTCCAAGTCGGCCGCCAACGCGGAGCTGCGTTCCCAAGCCTCCCGTTTCGCCGAGCGTGTGGCGATGATGTCCGTGGCAGCCAGCAGCCACCCGGCCGGCTGCCCCAGCCGCGCTGACAAGCCCGGGTCGGCCGCCCATCGCTGGCCCGCGGCATCGATTACGCCTTCCGGCACGATCAGCGTCCCGGCCGGAAGCCCCGGTGCCAAGCCTCCGGCCAGGCCGAAGCTAATCAAGCCCCGAACACCGGACCTGGCCAACCGTGTTGCCGCGGCAAATGCCCCCGCCGAGCCGCCGCCACCGGCCACAACCACGCCGTCGAGCCCGCGTGCCAGTCGGGACTCGGCTACCAGGCCGACCACGATGCCGAGCCGCGAGGACTCCCCTTGCAGGCGGGTCAGAACCCGTGGGCGACGCGGTGCGTGTTGCCCTCCAGCAGATTGCGATACCGCGCCAGCGCCAGCAGCGGGAAGAACAAGCGGTAGCCGTGATAGCGCAGGTAGAAAACACGCGGGAAGCCGACGGCGGTGTAGGGCAGCTCCTCCCACTCGCCATCCGCACGCTGCGTGCGGCGCAGGTAGTCGATGCCTTCTGCAACCGCCGGGTGGTTCACCTCGCCGGCGGCCATCAGGCCCAGCAAGGCCCAGGCGGTTTGCGACGGTGTGCTTTGCTTGTATTGGCCGGGCGGCGCGCCGGCATAGCTTTCCTCGTCCTCGCCCCACCCGCCGTCATCCTGCTGGCAGGCCACCAGCCAGGCGGCGCCGCGGCGGATTGCCGGGTCGTCATGCGGCAGGCCGGCGGCGTTCAGCGCGCACAGCGTGGACCAGGTGCCGTAGATGTAGTTCGTGCCCCAGCGGCCGAACCAACTGCCATCCGCTTCCTGCTCCCGCCGGAGATAGGCCAGGCCGCGCGCCACGGCCGGCTCGTGCACGTCGTGGCCGAGCTGGGTCAGGAACGACACGCATCGCGCCGTCACGTCCACCGTGGGCGGGTCGAGCAGGGCGCCATGGTCGGCGAACGGGATGTGGTTCAGGAACTGGTAGTCGTTGTCCGCGTCGAACGCGCCCCAGCCGCCGTTGCAGCTCTGCATGCCGACGACCCAGTCCCGCGCGCGCGCAATGGCCTCGTCATGCGCCGGGTCGCAGCTCCGGTGCAGCAGCATGGCCACCACGGCGGTGTCGTCCACGTCCGGGTAGTACGCGTTCTGGTACTGGAATGCCCAGCCGCCCGGCGCCACGTTCGGGCGGGATGCCGCCCAGTCACCCGGCAGCGTGGTGATCTGGCGACCGACCAGCCAGTCGCAGGCAGCCTGCACCGGCGGCGCACGGTCGCCTTCCGCCTCCGCCACGGCGTGGCCGGCCAGCCCGGTATCCCAGATCGGCGACAGGCAGGGCTGGCAGTAGGCGCGGTCCGGCTCCACCACCAGCAGCTTGCGCACCGCGCCCCAGGCGGTGGCGGCATGCGGGTGGTCCGGTGCGTAGCCCAGCGCGTCGAACATCATCACGCTGTTGGCCATGGCCGGGTAGATGGCGCCCAAGCCGTCCTCCCCGTTCAACCGCTCCACCGTGAAGGCGACCGCCGCCTGCACCGCGCGGTCCCGGGCGCGGCGCGGGAAATGCGGCACCAGCGGGCGCAGCACCGTGTCCAGGCAGCGGAACACCGGCCCCCAGGCAGAGCGATACGGCCCGCGGAACCAGTCGCGCACCGTATCCGGCGGCACGCGGAACAGTTCCGGCACGGCGACGCCGCGCGGGTTGCGGGCTTGCGGCCGCAGCGCCATCAGCACCAGCAGTGGCACCATCACGGTGCGGGACCAGTACGACACCTTTGACAGGTGGAAGAAGAACCACCGCGGCAGGTGCATGATTTCCACCGGCATCACCGGGGTGGCCCGCCACGGCACCTGGCCGAACAGCGCCAGTTGCACCCGGCAGAACACGTTGGCCCGCTCCGCGCCGCCCATCTGCAGGATGCGGGCGCAGGCGCGGGCCATGTGCGGCGCGTCCGCCGCGTCGCCGATCGCCTTCAACGCGAAATAGGCCTTGACGCTGACGGACAGATCCGACGCGCCGTCATGGAACAGCGGCCAGCCGCCATCACTGTTCTGGATGCCGCGTAGATACACGCCGATCCGCGCTTCGAGCACCGGGTCGATGCGGTCCAGGTAATGTTCCAGCAGCACGTATTCGGACGGGATGGTCGCGTCCGCTTCCAACTCGAACAGCCAATGGCCATCGGCCCCCTGCCGGGCGAGCAAGGCGGCGTGGGCAGCGTCGATGGCGGTTTGGAGCGTGTCGGTGTCGGGGCGGCTCAGCGTTTCGCTCGGCATCATCCATCCAGGCTCATGCGGCGGCATTCAGGGCCGACGCGGCAGTTTGACCGGACCTGATGGCACCTTCGATGGTGGCAGGCAGGCCGGTATCGGTCCAATCGCCGGCCAGCGCCAGGTTCGCGAGGCCGATCCGCGCCCCTGGCCGCTTGCGGTTCTCCCCCGGAGTCGCGGCAAAGGTCGCGCGCTTCTCCTTTACGACACGCCAGGCCGGGATTGGTTGTGCAATGCCGAGCGCGGCGCACAGTTCTGGCCACACTGTTGCAGCCAAGTCACTGGCCGCTCGGTCCACCAGGCGGTTTGCGGCGCTGATCGTCACGGAAACCACCTCCGGCTTCACGAACACCCATTCCGCCGTGCCGCCGAGCAGCCCGACGAAACCGGCCGGCCCGGGCTCCGCGCGATGACGGAAATGCAGGTTCACGATCGACTCGAACTCGTCCGGCGCTGGCAGCCCGGGCAGCAGCGCCTGCGCCACCGGGGCGGACACGGCGAGCACCACGGCGTCACCCACCTCCAGCGGGATCGCGCCGTCCGGCGTGTTGATGGCCTCCACCCTGCCATCGCCCACGGTCAGCGCGGACACGCGGCGGCCGACTTGCAGCGCCGCCCCCGCCTGCTGCAAGGCGGTGACCGCCGGGTCGATGAAGCTGGCGGACAGGCCCTCCCGCGGGAAAGCCGGGACGCAGGCTTGCCCGCCCAAGGCCAACGTTTCCCGCATCACGGCGGCCATCAGGGCGGCGCTGCCGCGGGCTGGGGCGGTGTTCAGGGCGGCGATCACCAGCGGCTCGATCAAGCGCTGGTTCAGCGCACCCGCCGGCATAACGTCCGCGACCGTGGCCTCCGGCCCGGCACGCAGCATGCGCAGCAGCCCGGCATAATCGCGCAACCTGGCCCCCGGCACCCCGCGGCCCGGCACCAGCACCCACCACGGCACCCGCCCGGCATTCGGGCGCACCGCCCAGCTTCGGCCGGTGGCGAGGTCGTGGAACGGGAACATTGCGGTAGACGGCCCGGCCAGCGTGCCTTCCGCCCCGACCCGGCGCAGGAAGCCGGCAATGGCGCGGTTGCCGGACAGCCACAGATGGTTGCCGTTGTCGATGCGGCAGCCAAGCTCCTTGTCGTGGTACGACCGGCAACGTCCGCCGGCGGCTGGCCCGGCCTCATACACCGTCACGTCGCGCCCGCCATCCACCAGCGCCAGGGCGGCCGCCAGCCCGGCCATTCCCGCGCCGATCACGTGCACCCGGCTCATAGCAAGTGACGCGCGGCGATCGCCAGTTTCTGCCAGGTCGGCAGGCGGACCGGCTGGTCCAACGCCGCCCAGCCCCGCTTGGCCAGCCGCTCCAGCAGCGCCGCGTAGGTGGCGCCCATCAGCCGGGCGGGGCGCATCGCCCGCTGGTTGCAGGCCGCCATGGCTGCATAAGCGAGGTCGAAGCGGCGTCGCGCTTCCGCCAGGGTGCGCTCACACACCGCAGGCAGCCCCGGGGCGGTCAAGGCGCCGGCGGGGTCGTGCGGCACGCCGGCCGCGTCTAGCCACTCGCGCGGCAAGTACAGCCGGCCCCGCGCCGCGTCCTCCGCCAGGTCGCGCAGGATGTTGGTGAGTTGCAGCGCCCGGCCCAGCGAGAATGCCACCGCCTCCGCATCCGCCGAGGCATCGCCGAACGCGCGCACGGACAAGCGCCCGACCGCGGCGGCCACACGGTCGCAGTACAGGTCCAGCGTGGCGAAGTCGGGCGCGGCGATCACGGTTTCCGCGTCCATCTGCATGCCGTCGATCACGGCCAAGAAATCCTCCTGCCGCAAGCCGAACGCCCGCACCGCCGCCAGCAGCACCCGGGTGACCGCGTCATGCGCCTGCCCGGCATACAGGGCCGCGATGGCGGCGCGCCAGGCTTCCAGTGCGGCCCGCTTATTGGCCAGCGGAGCCGGCTCGTCCGCCACGTCGTCCACCAGGCGGCAGAACGCGTAGATCGCATACATGGCGGCGCGCCGGTCCGCCGGCAGGATGCGCATGCCGCGGTAGAACGACGTGCCCGCCCGCTTCACGATGGCTTCCACCGCGGCGAGGTCGCCGAAGTCGGCCGCCAGCGCCGTCACCGCAGCCACGGCAAAGCCCCTAACACGCTGCCCACCACGTCGCCGCGGCGCAGCTTGACGCGGCCGGCCAGCGGGTCTTCCCGCCGCAACCGCCGGGTCAGCCGCCGCGCCAGGTTGACGATCACGGCGGTTTCCACCCGCAGCCGACGGTCCACCACCCGCCCGGGCAACCCGGCGCCCTCTTTATTCAGCGCGTCCGTCGCTTCCAGCAGGCGGTCCAGCACCTGGCGGAACCCCGGCGCCGCGGCATCGGCACGCACCGCCTCCACCGTCAGCCCGGCGGCAGCGAGCATGTCCAGTGGGATGTAGCAGCGGTCCAGCGTTGCCAAGTCGCCCGCACAATCCTGCAAATGGTTCAACACCTGCAAGGCGGCACACAGCGCGTCGGAGGGTGCGTGGGTGTCCGGATCCTCGCCGTGCAGGTCCAGCACGTGGCGGCCGACCGGCATGGCGGAATAGCGGCAATACTCCAGCAGCTCCGCCCAATCGGCATACCGCAGCTTGGTCGCGTCCTGGCGGAACGCGCGCAGCAGGTCCTGCGCGTGGCGAGGCGTGACTCCGGTCTGCGCCAGGCTGGCGCGCAACCGGGTGGCACTGGGCGACCCGTCCGCGGCATCGCCGGTCAGCACCGCTTCCATCACGTCCAGCCGGGCGACTTTTTCATCCGCCGCCAGCGTGGCGCTGTCGGCGATGTCGTCGGCCTGCCGGGCGAAGTCGTAGAACGCGTGGACATGGGTCCGCAGCGCCGGCCGGATCAGCCAGGAGCCGACCGGGAAGTTCTCGTCGCCCTTGCCCTTGCCCGACGGCGCCTCGACCGAAGCGCTCAAATGCCGGCCTCGCCATAGGCCCGACGCTTCCACACCACGCCCCGGCCGCGGTGATGGTCCAGCGCGGAGCCGAGCGTCGCCGCCATGTAGAACAGCGCCACCAGCGGCAGCCCCAACGCCCAGGCCGGCGACTGGCGGAAGCGCCGCAGGGTCGGCAGGTAGCTGGCGGCGGACCCGATCCAGGCTGCCAGCCCGGCCCAGCGCGCGACGCCGCTGCCGAACACGGCGAGCAGCGGTGGGGCCAGCCACACCAGCGCCAGCCCGGCCACCGTGCCCGCCAGGATCAGCGGGGAAAACCGCAACTGCACATAGGCCGTGCGCGCCACCATGCGCCACACGTCAACCGCGTTCGGATAGGGCCGGATGGAGCGGGCGAGTTGGCTGTGGCCGAGCCAGATGCGGCCGCCGCGCTTGACCGCGATGGCGAGCGCCACGTCGTCGATCAGCTTGCCGCGCACTGCCTCGATGCCGCCGATGCGATCCAGCGCCGTGCGGCGCACCAGGATCGTACCGCCCGCGGCGGCGGCGGCGGCGCGGCGCGGGTCGTTCACCCGGGCAAACGGATACAGCAGCTGGAAAAAGAACACGAAGGCCGGCACCAGCGCCCGCTCCGCCGCGCTGGCGCAGTTCAGCGCCACCATTTCGGACACCAGGTCCAGCCGGGCGTCTTCCAGCTTCGCCACCAGCGTCGCAACATGCGCCGGCTCGTGCGTGATGTCGGCGTCGCACAGCAGCACCAGCGGCGCGCTGCCGCCCCGCACGCCCTGCGACACGGCCCACAGCTTGCCGCTCCACCCGGCGGGGCGCGCGGCGCCGTCGATCACCGTCAGGCGGGCGTCCGCCAGGCCGCGCGCGAGGGCGCCCGTGCCGTCGCTGCTGCGGTCGTCCACCAGGATGATGCGTAGGGCGCCGGAGTAATCCTGCGCCAGCAGGGATCGGAGGCAGGGCCCGATGCTGTCCGCCTCGTCGCGCGCCGGGATCACGATATCCACCGCCGGCGCCGTGGCCGGCTTGGCGGGGGCCAGGCTGGGCCCGGCGGACCAAAACCGGCCGTGCCCGGCCAACAGGTAGACCCAGGCGGCCAGCGCCAGCAGCGCGACCGCCGTCACGCCGGCACCCGTCCCTCGGCGCGGAACCAGGCCACCGCGTCGGCGATGGCCTCGCGCGCCGGGCGGAAGCTGTAACCCAGTTCGGCCTGCGCCTTGGCGGAGGAAAAGAACATCTTCTTCTTCGCCATCGCCAGGATGTCGCGGGTGACGATCGGCTCGATCCCGGCCAGCTTGGCCAGACCCTCGCTGGCCAAGGCCAGGGGGTACAGCGCGGCATGCGGCAGCTTCACGCGCGGCGGCTTGCGGCCCGCGACCTCCGCCACGGTGGCCAGCAGGTCCTGCATGCCCATGTCCTCGCCGCCGAGGATGTAGCATTCGCCGACCCGGCCGCGCTCCAGCGCCAGCACGTGCCCCTCCGCCACGTCGTCCACATGCACCACGTTCAGCCCGGTATCCACGAAGGCCGGCATGCGGCCCGCGGCCGTGTCGGTGATCATCTTGCCGGTGGGCGTGGGCTTGATGTCGCGCGGCCCCACGGGGGCGCTGGGGTTCACGATCACCACGGGCACCCCGTCGCGGGCCAGGGCGAGCACGGCTTGCTCGGCCAGGTATTTGGACCGCTTGTAGGTGCCGATCACCTTGGCCAGGGAGTTCGGGGTCGCCTCGGTGCCCGGCGTGCCGTCGCCCACCAGGCCAAGGGCCGCAACGCTGCTGCAATACACCATCCGCTCCACGCCGGCCTGCCGGGCCGACAGCAGCAGGGCGCGGCTGCCCTCCACATTGGCGCGGTTCATGGCCTCCGGGTCGGGCACCCATAGCCGGTAATCCGCCGCGACGTGCACCACATAGCGGCACCCGGCCACCGCCCGTTCCAGGGAGGCCGGGTCCTTCAGGTCACCGATGGCGAGTTCGGCCGGCAGCCCGGCGATGTTGCTGCGGTCGCTGGCTTCCCGCACCAGCAAGCGCAGCGCGTGGCCGTGCGACAGCAGCGCCCGGGCCACCGCGGAGCCGACGAAGCCGGTCGCACCGGTGACAAGGGTGGGGGCAGACGTAAGCATGGCGGAGGGCTAGCGCAGGCGGGTGCGCCGGTCCAGGGCGGGATGTGGACTGCCGCCCCGGACCAGCGCGGCTGTCACGCCTTTTGTATGTTCCAGAATACCGGGACGGGCGCCCGGAGCTGTCCGGTGATGCGGCGGTTCCACGCCGTGCTTTGGAAATATTGGCCAAGCGGGACAAACGGCGCCGCTTCGAACACCGCGGCCTGCATCTCCGTCGCGAACTGCTTGCGCTGGGCGGGGTCGCTGGTGTCCAGCCATGCGTCCCGCGCCGCCTCCACCTTCGGCGCGGTCGGCCAGCCGAACCACGCCCCCGCGCCGTTGCCGCGCAAGGCCGGGGCGCCCAACGGATCGACGTAGTCGAGCGCGGGGAAGGAGGAAGAGAACATCGACCAGCCGCCACGGTCCAGCGGCTCCCTGCTGGCGCGGCGCTGCACCACGGTGCCGAAATCCATCGCCGCGTCCGTCACCGCTACGCCGATCCGCTTGCAGGTGGCCGCCGTCACCTGCGCCATCGCATCGTAGTACGGCTGGTCGGTCGGGTGCAGCAGCACGACCGGCGCGCCGTCGTATTTCGCGGCATCCAGCATCCGCTTGATGTCGGCCACCGGGCGTGTGCCGCCGAGCCGGTCCATGCCAGCATCGTTGGCGGATTCGGTGCCGGGCAGGAAGCAGCCGATCGGCGCGTGATAGGCACTGCTGTCGTCGCCCATCACCGCCTGCATCACCTCCACGGGGTTGATCGCCGCGAGGATCGCCTGGCGCACGCCCTGGTTGGCGGTCGGCCCCTGGATGCTGTTGAAGCGCAGCACCGGGTACAAGCCGAACGGGTCCAGCCTGTCCACCCGCAGCGAGCGGTCGGCGCGCAGTTGCGGCAGCAGGTCGGTCAGCGGCTGTTCGATCCAATCGACCTCCCCCGCCTGCAACGCCGCCGCCGCGGTGGCCGCTTCCGGGATGATCCGCCATTCGATGCGGTCCACCAGCGGACGCTTGGCCCCGGCGGTGCCGCTGGGCGCTTCCTCCCGCGGCACGTAGCCGTCGAACTTGGCGAAGATGGCCCGGCTGCCGGACACGTACTCGTCCGTCACGAAGCGGAACGGGCCGCTGCCCACCACCTCCGTCACCGCCTTGAACGCGTCCGTATTCGCCAGCCGCTCCGGCATGATCACGGGCGGGCTCGGCTGCGACTTGCCGAGCGCCCAAGCCAGCGAGGCGAACGGCTTGTTCAGCCGGAACACCAGCGTCGTGTCGTCAGGGGTTTCGATCGCGTCGAGCCGGCTGGCCACCGTCTGCCCCAGCGAGTCGCGCTTCATCCAGCGACGCAGGGAGGCCGCACAATCGGCCGCGCGGACCGGCGCGCCGTCGTGGAAGCGCAGGTTGGGGCGCAAAGTGACGGTCCAGCGCTTGCCATCGTCGTCGATGCGGTGGCCCTGCGCCATTTGCGGCTGCGGCTGCAACTTCTCATCAACGCCATACAGCGTGTCGTAGACGAGGTAAGCGAAGTTCCGTGTCACCGTGGCGGTCGTCCAAACCGGGTCCAGGCTGGTCAGGTTGGCTTGCGGAACGAAGATCAGCGTGCGGGAGCCGGCCGGTTGTGCCAGGGCCGGCATGGCAAGCCCGCCCCCGAAGCCGGCAGCCGACAGGCCCGCCAGAAAATTCCGCCGCAGCATGGTTCCATCCCTAGTGTTTTGTTGGATCGCACCATACCGGCGGCGGTTTTCCAGTGCAAAGCGCCGTTGGCGTGCATAGGGTATCATCTTGACGATTGGCCAAGAGGTGGTCGTGAAGCCGTTCCGCGGATGGACCAGCGTGCCGCGCCAACGATGACCGCGCCGGACCATGGCGAACAGCAACGCCTTGGCGTGCTTCAGCAATCCGGGCTGTTCGACGGCGCCTGGTTCCTGGCGCGCAACCCGGACCTAGTTGGCAGCGGACCAGGCGCCCTGGTGCATTGGCACCGCTATGGCTGGCGGGAAGGCCGGTGGCCCAACCCGTATTTCGATCTTGAGTACTACCTGGCGCGCAATCCGGACTGCGCCGGCGACCCGCTGCTCCATTACATCCAGCTTGGCGAGGCCGCAGGCCGCCGGCCGATCCTGCATTTCGATCCGGTTTGGTATCGGCGGCATCATTCGGTGCCCGGCGGCGAGCTGTGCCTGGCGCATTACCTGTCGCGGCGTCACACCGGCCTGGTCAGCCCGGTCGCCGAGTTCGATGCGGCGCATTACCTGCGGGAAAACGCCGACGTGGCGGCCAGCTCCATGGACCCGATGGAGCATTACCTGCTGTGCGGGTTCAAGGAAGGTCGCGCGCCCTGCCCGGGGTTCGACCCGCGCCGCTGGGGCGGCGCCAAGCTCGACCCCAACCCGTTGCTCGGCCTGTTGCGCTGGCGCGAACGATCCGGATTGGATGCCAGCGTCCCCAACATCGCCGATGAAGTCAGGCGTTTTACGCGGCCCGATCCGGGCTTCGAGGACGTGGCGCCCCTGCCGCCGGGTCTCGCGCCGCAAGCCAAGCTGCTCGCTTATTACCTGCCGCAGTTCCACCCGGTGCCGGAAAACGACGCCTGGTGGGGGCGCGGCTTCACCGAATGGACCAATCTGGGCCGCGCGATGCCGCGCTTCGTCGGCCACTACCAACCGCGTATCCCCGGCGAGCTCGGGCATTACCGGCTGGACGGGACGGAAACGTTGCAGAAGCAAATCGCGCTGGCCAAGGGCGCCGGGCTGCACGGGTTCGTCTTCTACTTCTATTGGTTCAACCGCCGGCGACTGCTGCAAGGCCCGGTCGAGGCGATGCTGGCGGACCCGGCCCTCGACATGCCGTTCTGCCTCATGTGGGCGAACGAGAATTGGACGCGCCGCTGGGACGGGTCCGACGACCAAATCCTGATAAGCCAGGACTACCAGGCCGCGGACGAGGCCGCCCTGGTCGACGAGTTCGCCCGGCACTTCCGGGACAAGCGGTATATCCGGCTGGCGGGCCGGCCGATGCTCATGGTTTACCGCGCCAGCCTGATCCCCGACACCAAAGCGACGGTGGCGCGGTGGCGACGCATGTTCCAGGTGGCGCATGACGAGAATCCGATCTTCGTCATGGCGCAAAGCTTCGCCGACACCGACCCGCGCCCGTTCGGCATGGATGCGGCCGTGGAGTTCCCGCCTCACAAGCTGACGGCGCAGGTGCCGATGATCGTGGACAGCCTGCACGTGCTCGATCCCGCCTTCGACGCCGAGGTCTACGATTACGCCGCCATCGCCCAAGCCTCGGTGGCGGAACCGCCGCCGTCCTTTCCGCTGATCAAGACCGCCGTGCCCGGCTGGGACAACGATCCGCGCCGGCAAGGCACCGGCACGATCCTGCACGGCGCAACGCCGACGCTGTTCCAGGCGTGGCTGGCGGACCTGATCCGCTACGCCCGCGCCAACCCGATCGAAGGCGAGGCGGTGGTCTGCATCAACGCCTGGAACGAATGGGCCGAAGGCGCCACCCTGGAGCCGGACGTGCATTGGGGCGGCGCGTTCCTGAACGCCACCGCCCGGGCCGCGGCCGGGCTGCCGCAGATGGCGGCGCGCACCCACCTCCTGCTGGTGGGCCACGACGCGTTGGCCCATGGCGCGCAGATGCTGCTGCTGCGGATCGGCCGGGCCATGCGGGCGACCCACGGTGTCGACATCGCGTTCCTGCTGCTCGGCGGCGGCGTTCTGGAAGCGGAGTATCGCGCAGTCGCTCCCACCGCGGTTGCAACCAGCCAGCAGCAGTTGGACCTGCTGATCGGATCTGCCCGCAGCATCGGCTGCGATGCCGCCCTCGTCAGCAGCGCCGCCAGTGCCCATGCGATCCCCTCGTTGAAGCGGCAGGGGCTTCGCTCGGTGCTGCTGGTCCACGAATTGCCGCTGCTGTTGCAGGAAAAGGGCCTCATCCCCGGCTTGCGGCAGGGCCTTTCCGTCACGGACACGGCGGTGTTTCCGGCCGCTTTGGTGCGCGACCGCTGCTGCGCGGCGGTGGACGCCACGCCCGAACACGCAGTGGTGCTGCCGCAGGGGGTGGATTGCGACGACGCCGTTTCGCCGGCCGATCGCGAGCGCACGCGGCGGGCGTTGCACGTGCCGCCGGGCACGATCCTGGCCGTCGGCATGGGCTATGCCGATCTGCGCAAGGGCTTCGACCTGTTCCTGCAGGTGTGGCGGGCGACGCGCAGCATGCGGCCGGCAACCTGCTTCGTATGGGCCGGCGGGATCGACCCGGCCACCGAAACCTACCTGCGCGACGAGATCGCGTCGGCAGAGGCGACCGAGTCGTTTCGCTTCCTGGGGCATCGCAACGACCCAGCCCGCCTGCTCGCGGCGGCGGACGTGTTCCTGCTCACCTCGCGGGAAGACCCCCTGCCGTCCGTTGCCCTGGAAGCAATGGTGGCCGGCACGCCCGTGGTGGCATTCCGCGACGCAGGCGGCATCCCGGAACTATTGGACAAGTTCGGGGCCGGGAGCGCCGTGCCGCGAGCCGACGTGTCCGCGATGGCGCGCGCGGCGCTGGCGGCTGCGACCGACTTCACCCCCGACAAGCGCCGGACGCTGGCACGGACATGCCGCGACGCCTTCCGCTTCAACGGCTATACCGGCCAACTGCTCCGATTGGCACGTCCTGGCTTGCTGCCGGTGTCCGTCGTGGTGCCGAGCTGGAATTACAGCCGTTTCCTCCAAACGCGCTTGGCGTCCATCTTCGCCCAATCCTACCCGGTGGCCGAGGTGATCGTCCTGGACGACGCGTCCACCGACGACAGCGTCGCGGTGGCGCAGCAGACCGCGCAGGCATGGAACCGCCGCATCCGGCTGGAACGGCAGCGCCAGCGCTCCGGCTCCGTGTTCACGCAGTGGCGCCGGGCCGCCGAGATGGCAACCGGCGAGTGGCTGTGGATCGCCGAAGCCGATGACGGCGCGGAGCCCGGCTTGCTCGCCGCCCTGGTCGCGGCGGCGCAGGGGGCGCGGGATCCGGCCTTCGCGTTCTGCGACAGTTGTGCGATCGACCAGCACGGATCGACGCTGTGGCCGGACTATAAGCAGTATTACGGGCCGGCCGTCCTGGCCAAGGACCAGGTGTTCGAGGGGGACGCCTTCCTGCGCAGCCACCTGGCCGAACGAAACCTGATCCTGAACGTCAGCGCCGTGCTGTGGCGCCGGCAGGACTTGCTTGCCGCCCTGCGCCGCTGCCGGGCCGAATTGCGTGATTTCCGCCTCGCCGGGGACTGGCGCATCTACGCCGAGGTGCTGGCCCGCAAGGGTGCCCAGGTGGCCTATGTTGCCGAGCCGCTCAACCGCCACCGCCGCCACCCGGCGAGCGTCACCGCACGCATGACCGTCACGGAGCAGACGGCGGAAATAGCGCGCGTGCAGGACTTGGTCGGCCGGCTGGTCGGGTCCGACGCGGCCTTGCGCCGGCGGCAGGAGCGCTATCGCCGAAGCCTGACCAAGAGTCCCGGATAGGCAGGCCGCCGCCTTCAATCCTTGGACTTGAACCGTTCACGACCGCATCGCATTATGCACGTGCATAATAAATGCATCGTGAGGTCAAGATGCCAAGGCAGAGCCAGCACCCGAAGGAAGAAAGCTTCAACTTCCGCATCGACCCCAAGCTCAAGGCCGCGTTCCAAACCGCTGCGGAAGCGGAGGACAAGCCGGCTGCCCAAGTGCTACGCGACTTCATGCGCGCTTACGTAGAACGCCAGCGTGAACGCGCCTTTGCCGCCGAGGCCAAGCGGCAATCGCGCGTGCTAGCCGAACATGCCGCCGCCGCCGATCCTGGCAACGACGAGGCCGAAGTGATGCATTGGATCGAGAACGTCGCCGACACCGATGGCTGGACGGCGTGAAGCGGGGTGACCTGGTCACAGTCGTCACATCAGGTGACTACGGCAAGCCGCGGCCGGCGTTGATCGTGCAGGCCGACGCCTATACCGAGCACCCGTCCATCACCGTAGTGCCGTTGACAAGCGAGCTATACGATTTGCCATTGCTGCGGGTCACGGTGGAACCGGGCGCCGACACCGGGCTGCGACGGCGATCGCAGGTGATGGTGGACAAGGCGACGACCATTCCGCGCGCGAAGGTCGGCGAGCGGATCGGCCAACTGAATGAAACCGTGCTTGAGAGTGTAGACCACGCCCTTGCGGCTTTTCTCGGGTTGGGTCGACCTCACGTCACCAGCGCCTGAGCCTCGATCGCCCGATCGCCCTTTCCCCTTTCCGCATCGGCGGCACGGTTGATACCCCGTGACGCGCCTGCCAGATTGCCGGCCGCTTCGGATGGATGGGCCCATGCGCGTTTTGCTGACCGGCGGCTGCGGCTTTATCGGCTCCGCCGTCGTGCGGTATCTGGTGCGGCAGCGGGATGCCAGCGTCGTGACGGTGGACAAGATGTCTTACGCCGCGTCGGAGGACGCGCTGGAGGAGGCGCGTGGGCACCCGCGCCACACCCTGGTCCGCGCCGACATCACGGACGCCGCCGCCCTGCGGGAGGTGTTCGCCACCCACCAGCCGGATGCCGTGATGCACCTGGCGGCGGAAACCCATGTGGACCGGTCGATCGACGGCCCCGGTCCGTTCGTGCAAACCAACGTCGTCGGCACCTTCGTGCTGCTGGAAGCGGCGCGGCATTATTGGGCCGGCCTGGATGCCACCCGCCGCGCCGCCTTCCGCTTCCACCACGTGTCGACCGACGAGGTGTTCGGCGCGCTGGGCGCGGACGATCCGCCGTTCAGTGAAACCACGCCGTACGACCCGCGCAGCCCGTACTCGGCCAGCAAGGCGGCGTCCGATCACCTGGTGCGTGCCTGGTGGCATACCTATGGCCTGCCCACCTTCGTCACCAACACCACGAACAACTATGGCCCGTGGCAATTCCCGGAGAAGCTCATCCCGCTGGTCACGCTGAACGCGCTGGAAGGCAAGCCCCTGCCGGTTTACGGCGACGGAACCAACCAGCGCGACTGGCTGTTCGTGGATGACCATGCCGAGGCGCTGGTGCTGGCGCTGGAGCGGGCAGTGCCGGGCGCCACCCTGGCGATCGGCGCGCAGCAACCCCGCAGCAACCTCCAGGTGGTGCAGGGCATCTGCGCCGCCCTGGACCGCTTGCAGCCGGACCCGGCCGGCCCTCGCGAGCGGCTGATCCATTTCGTCGCCGACCGGCCCGGCCACGATTTCCGCTACGAGATCGACCCGGCCCGCGCGCAAGCGACGCTGGACTGGCGCGCGCCGCACGATTTCGACCGTGGCCTGCAACGCACCGTCGAGTGGTACGTGAACAACCGTCCCTGGTGGGAGCGCATCCGCGCCGGCCATTACGCCGGGCAACGCCTGGGAACCGCTGATGACCCGAAGGGAAAAGCGGCTTGAAGGGCATCCTGCTCGCCGGCGGCTCCGGCACCCGCCTGCACCCGATGACGCTGGCGACCAGCAAGCAGTTGCTGCCGGTCTACGACAAGCCGATGGTCTACTACCCGCTGTCGGTGCTGATGCTGGCCGGCATCCGCGACATCCTGGTCATCTCCACGCCGACCGACCTGCCCGGCTTCCGCCGCCTGTTGGGGGATGGCTCGCATCTCGGCTGCCGCTTCAGCTTTGCCGAGCAGCCGTCGCCGGACGGGCTGGCCCAGGCGTTCCTGATCGGCGCGGACTGGCTGGACGGCGAGGCCTGTGCGCTGGTGCTCGGCGACAACATGATCTTCGGCGACCACCTCAGCAAAACCCTCCAGGCCACCGCCGCGCGGACCGAGGGCGCCACGGTGTTCGCCTACCAGGTACGCGATCCGGAACGGTATGGCGTAGTCACCTTCGACGGCGCCGGCCGCGCCACCGGCATCGTCGAGAAGCCGGCCGCGCCGCTGTCGAACTGGGCCGTGATCGGGCTGTATTTCTATGATCACCGCGTCACCGAACTCGCCCGGCAGGTCCGCCCGTCCGCGCGCGGGGAGTTGGAGATCACCGACCTCAACCGGCTTTACCTCGAAGCGGGCACGCTGACGGTGGAGCGGCTTGGCCGCGGCTGCGCCTGGCTCGACGCCGGCACGCCGGACAGCCTGTTGCAGGCCTCGACCTTCGTGCAAACCATCCAGTCGCGCCAAGGCATGCTGGTGGGCTGCCCGGAGGAGGTTGCCTATCGCATGGGATTCATCGACGCGCCGGCCCTGCGGGAGCGGGCCAACGCGCTACGCAAAACGGAGCTGGGGCGCGTTTTGCTGGAAATCGCCGACGGGGTGCACGCATGAAGTTTGAACGCCTGGCCATTCCGGAGGTGCTGCTGTTCAGCCCGGCACGGCATGGCGACGACCGTGGCTTCTTTTCGGAAACCTGGACGGCGCGGGCGATGCAGGAGGCCGGCATCGACGGGCCCTTCGTGCAGGACAACCACAGCATGTCGCAGGCGCGCGGCGTGCTGCGCGGCCTGCACTGCCAGCTCGACCCGCATGCGCAGGGCAAGCTGGTGCGCGTGGTGAAGGGCGCCATCTGGGACGTGGCGGTGGACGCGCGGCACGGCTCGCGCACGTTCGGCCGGCACGTCGCGGCGGAGCTGAGCGCGGCCAACTGGCAGCAGCTTTGGATCCCGCCGGGCTTCCTGCACGGCTTCGTCACGCTCCAGCCGGACAGCGAGGTCGTCTACAAGACGACGGGCTATTACGACAAAGCCTCCGAACGGGCGGTTATCTGGAACGACCCCGACCTGGCGCTGCCCTGGCCGGTGTCGGCGGCGGAGGTGCAACTGTCCGACAAGGACAAGGTGGCGCCGGCCTGGGCCGAGATGACGAATTGGTTCCACGTTTGATCCTGGTCACGGGCGGCGTCGGCCAGGTAGCGACGGAACTGGCAGCACGGGGCGGCGACCGGGTCGCGCGGGTGGGCCGGCCCGAGTTCGACTTCGACCAGCCCGCTACGGTGGCCGCGGTGTTCGACCGCATCCGACCCACGCTGGTGGTGAACGCGGCCGCCTGGACGGCGGTGGACGCCGCGGAAACCGAGGCGGAGGCGGCGTTCCGCGCCAATCGCGACGGCCCGGCGGCGCTCGCCCGGCTTTGTGCCACGGCGGGCATCCCGCTGGTCCACATTTCGACCGATTACGTGTTCGACGGCTGCAAGGGCGCGCCGTACGTTGAAACCGACCCGACCTCACCCACCGGGGTGTACGGCAGCAGCAAGCTGGCGGGCGAGCAGGCCGTGCTCGGCCACGGCCGTGCCGTGGTGCTGCGGACGTCCTGGGTTTACGCGGCACACGGGAAGAACTTCGTCCGCACCATGCTTGGCGCGGCGCAGAAGACCAACGCGTTGAAGGTGGTGGCGGACCAGCAGGGTTGCCCGACAAACGCCGGCGACCTGGCGGACGCCATCTTGGCCGTGGCGGCTCGGATCGAGGCCGGTTGGCAGGCGGATTATGCCGGCGTCTTCCATGCCGCCGGCACCGGCAGCACCACCTGGCACGGCCTGGCGCTGGCCACGTTCGAGGAAGCGGCGCGGCACGGCCGGGCGATGCCCACGGTGGCGGCGATCACCACCGCGGATTGGCCGACGCCGGCCCGGCGCCCGCCCGACTCGCGGCTGGACTGCACCAAGCTGGCCCGCGTGTTCGGCGTGCGGCTGCCCGCCTGGCGGCCCACGCTTGCCCGCACCGTGGACGCCATCGTCACGGCGTGAAGCCGCAGGCCCGCAGCGCGTCCACCATGTGCGGCGGTGGCGGCGCCACGGCGGCCAGGGCTGGTTCCAGCGGCAGCGCGATCGCACGGGCCAGCAGATGCAGCGGCCCCGCGCCGTCACCGTACACCGGGTCGCCGCGCACCGGGCAACCCAGCGCCGCGCAATGCACGCGGATCTGGTGGGTGCGGCCGGTGCGGGGATGCAGCTCCAGCCAAGTCATCCCGCCTGTCCGGCCACGGACCTGCCAGTCGGTCGCGCAAGGCGGTCCCGCCGGTTCCGCCACCATGCGCCACCCCGCCGGGTCGGAGCGCTTGGCCAGCGGCAAATCCACCCGGCCGGAGTCGCGATTCGGCCCGCCCTGCACCACGGCCCAGTAGGTTTTTCGCGCGGTTCCCGCGGCGAACGCGGCCTGCGCGGCGTGCAAGGCAGCGCGGCGCAGCGCCACCACCAGGCACCCGGCCGTGTCCGCGTCCAATCGATGCGCCAGCCACGGCCCATCGCGGCGCCGGGACAGGGCGGGGAACCAATCCTCCACGCTTGGCCCGCCGCGTGGACCAGGATGCACCGGCAGCCCGGCGGGCTTGTCCAGCACGACGAACCGGGTGTCACGGAACAGGATGCGGGACGGGTCAGGCGCGGACATGGCCGTCCAACGCATGGACGCGATCCATCAGCCGCTGCCGTGCGGCGGGAACGGGCCTGTGCTGGCTGCCAAACGCGTCCCGTGCCAGGAAATGCCCGGTCAGCGCCAAGCCCTGCGCCCAACCTGCCGCATCGGCTTCCCCGCCGCGCAGAAAGCCCGGCAGCGGCAGCAGGCGCTCCTTCCACACCCCGGCCGCCGCCTCGCTCACCGCCCGGCCGGTGCGGGGCGACACCCAGCCCAGCCCGTCGGCCGCCCCAGTCAACGCGCAGCGTTCGAGGTCGAGCCCGTAGCCCAGCTCCGCCAGAACGGCGAGTTCCCAGCGCACCAGATCGCCCAACACGGGCAAGCCGGCCGGAAGTCGCGTGATCAGCGCCAGCAATCCGGCGAACACCAGCGGATGCGGTTCCCGCTCGGTCAGCGCCCCTTCCGCCACCGCGCAGGCGCTGGACAGCACGGCGAGCGCCAAGGCGTCGTCCATGGCCAGTGCCGCACCGGGATGCACCAGCTCGGCGGTGAACGAGCCCAACTGGTCCGCCAAGCGGCTGACCCAGCGCGCGTGCAGCAGGTTGCCGGGCTGCCACACCGCCGCCCGCGCCCGGGAGGCACCGCCCCGGGCCAGGCCGCGATGGGCGCCGTGCTCCTCCGTCAACAGGGTGGCCACCGCGTCGCCCTCGCCGAACGGGCGCACGCCCAACACAATGGCGGGGGCTTCCCACTCCACCGGCGCTCAGCCCGGGTCGTCCAGCCCGATCGCGCGCAGCCGGGCGCCCTCCTCGTCCCAGCCGGCGCGCTCCTTCACGTTCAGGAACAGGTGCACCGGCCGCTCCAGCAAGCCGCCGAGCTGCTGCCGCGCCCGGGCACCGATCTCCCGCACGCGGGCGCCGCCGCCGCCGATCAGGATCGCCTTGTGGCCTGGTCGGGTGACGTAGATCGTGACGTCGATCCGTACCGAGCCGTCCTTGCGCTCGGTGTAGCTTTCCGTCTCCACGGTGGTGGCGTACGGGACTTCCTCGTGGGTTTGCAGGAAGACCTGTTCGCGCACCAGCTCGGCCGCCAGCAGCCGGTCCGGCAGGTCGGTCAGGTCGTCTGGAGGGTAGAGATACGGCCCGGCCGGCATGGTGGCCGCCAGCCGGTCCATCAGCACGTCAGCCCCGTCACCGGTGGTGGCGCTGACCATGAAGGTTTCCTCGAACATGGCCAGCTCGTTCAGGCTGGCGATCAACGGCAGCAGGGCGGCCGGCGGAACCAGGTCGACCTTGTTCAGCACCAGCCAGGTCCGGCCGCCGCGCTGCGCCAGGCGGATGGCGATGTCGCGCACCGCATCACGGGCGCCGGCCTTCGCATCGACCAGCAGCAGGGTGACGTCCGCCTCCTCCGCCCCGGTCCAGGCGGCGTTGACCATGGCACGGTCCAGCTTGCGCTTCGGCGTGAAGATGCCCGGCGTGTCCACCAGCAGGATCTGCGTATCCGCCCGCATCAGGATGCCGAGCACGCGGAAGCGCGTGGTCTGCGCCTTGGGGCTGACGATGGACAGCTTGGCACCGGTCATCCGGTTCAGCAGCGTCGACTTGCCGGCATTCGGCGCGCCCACCAGGGCGGCAAACCCGCATCGCGCCGTCATGCCCGACCCGTCCTCACGCTTGGAGTTGCCGCAGCAAATCGGCGGCCGCGTCACGCTCCGCCACCTGCTTGGTGCCGGCGCAGCCCGTGCCGGTTTGGCCCAGCGCCGACACCGAGACGGTGAATTCCAGCGCGTGGGCCGGTCCGCTGCGCGACACCTCCAGGAATGGCGGCAACGCCGTGCCGCGTGCCTCCAGCCACTCCTTCAGGTCGGATTTGGGGTGCTTCGGCGGCTTGGCCTGGGCGTCCACCGCCCCGCCCCAGGCGTCCCGCACCAGGCGCCGCGCCGCGTCCAGGCCCCCATCCAGGTAGATCGCGCCCAGCACCGCCTCCATTGCGTCCGCCACCACCGCCACGCCGCGGCCGACGCCGGCGCGCGCTTCGTTCGGTGCCACGATCAGCTTGTCCGAGATGCCCAGCGTGCCGCCGACCGCTGCGAGCTGCGGCTCGGCCACCAGCTCGGCATGGCGACGGGCCAGCAAGCCTTCTGGTTCGTGCGGAAACCGTTCCGCCAGCCACTCTGCCATCAGCAGGCCCAACACGCGGTCGCCAACAAATTCCAGCCGTTCGTTGGAGCGCACGGTGGCGGCGCGGCCGGCGCTGCGGGGCACGGCGGACCGATGTGTCAGCGCCTCGCGCAGCAAAGCGGGGTGTCGGAACGCATGGCCGAACGCGGTGTCGCTCACCGTATCCCGGTCAACAGGCGGCCCCAGCGGATTTCCAGCGGCCATTCCCATATCTGCCACCAGGGCGCGGAGGCGTCGATCGAGAAGAAGATGAACTCGGCCCGGCCCACCAGGTTCTCGACCGGAAGGAAGCCGACGCCGCGCCCGTCCATGAAGCGGCTGTCCAGGCTGTTGTCGCGGTTGTCGCCCATGGCAAACAGATTGCCGTCCGGCACCACGAATTCCTGCGTGTTGTTCTGGAACCCGTCATCGCCCATCTTCGCGATCAGGTGGCTCACGCCGCCGGGCAACGCCTCGGTGTATTCCTTTTCCGCGATGGACGCGCCGTTCTCGTCCGTCGCCAGGATTTCGCCCATCGGCCGGCGCGCGGCGGGCTGGCCGTTCACGTACAGCACGCCCGCGCGCACCTGGATGTGGTCCCCGGGCAGGCCGACGATACGCTTGATGTAGTCGGCGTAGTCGTCGTGCATGTTCTTGAACACGGCCACGTCGCCGCGGTGGGGCAGGCTGCCGAAGATGCGGCCGGAAAACAGGTTGGGCGAGAACGGCATGGAATATCGCGAATAGCCGTAGCTGAACTTCGACACGAACAGGTAGTCGCCGACCAGCAGGGTCGGGATCATCGACCCGGACGGGATGTTGAACGGCTCGAACGCGACGGTGCGGATGACGACGGCGATCAGCCCGGCGTAAACGATGGTCTTGATGTTATCGAGCCAGCCGCCCGATTTCGCTTTAGCCATTGAGGTGCGGCGGTCCGGTAAAATGCGGACGGATGAAGCCGATGGGGGGGTGGTCTGTCAAGGAAGCCCGGCAATGCGGCGGCGGACCACCGTTCGCGGCGATTGACAGCCGGGCGTGCACAGGCATGAAGGGCGTCAAGCCGGTTCAGGACCAAAACAATGTCGCTCCGCCCAAACCTCCATCCCTTGCTGTGCGGCCTCACCCTCGCCGTCGCGCTGACCGCCGGGCTGTCGGCCAAGGCGCAACTGGGCAGCGTGAACAATCCACCGCCGCAACACCTGTTCAACTTCGATGACACGCCCAAGCGGCGCGACGATGGACTGGGCACCATGGCCGAACGGCGCCGGGCACTGGCGCGATTGCATGACCGGCATCCGGTGCACCGCCGCACGGTGCGATAGCCCGCTTACAGCCGCGTCACCACGGCCGGGATCTCGTTGTTGTCCGGGCCGTGCGGGATCGCGTCGCCCAACAGGTCTGGCCACAGCCACCTGTCGCCGAACAACGCGTGCATCCGCTCCGGCGGGCAGTCGAAGGGCGGCCCGCCGTCCCGGCCAGTCTGCATGAACAGGATGAACAGCCGGCCGCCCGGCCGCAGCCAGCCATGCAGGCGCGCCACGTAGGCGGGCAGCGCGGCGGGCGGCAAGGCGCACAGGCAAGTCTGGTCGTAGACGGCATCGAACGGCGCCGGCGCAACCCATTCCAGTAGGTCGGCCTCGTGAACGTGCCCGGTCACCGCCGCGGATTGCAACCGAACCCGCTGCACCGCCACCGCTGATGGCGCCGCATCCACCACCGTCACGTCGAACCCGTCGCGCGCCAGGGCCACCGGCTCCCCGCTGCGCCCGGCGCCCGGCAGCAGGATGCGGCAGGGTTCAAGCGCGCCGGACGCCCGCCAGGCGGAGAAGGCCGGGTGCAGGGTCGGCCGCTCCCACGGCGTGCGCTCCGCACGGAAGCGGGCTTCCCAGTCGACGGCGGCGCCACTCACGCGGGTTCGCCGGAGATGGTCACCTGCGCCAAGGCATACGGATGCTCGTCGGTCAGCGTCAGGTGGATCGTCGCGACCTGGCCGGGCGGCGTGATCTCCCGCAGCCGCGCCGCGGCCCCGCCGGTCAGCGCCAGGGTCGGCTGGCCGCTGGGCAGGTTCACTACCCCCATGTCGGAATGGAACACGCCGCGGCGGAACCCGGTGCCGAGCGCCTTGGCACAAGCCTCCTTGGCCGCGAAGCGCTTGGCAAAGGTGCCGGGCTGAATGCGCGGGTGACGTCGGGCGGCGCGCGCCCGCTCCGCCTCGGTGAAGACGCGGCGGAGGAAACGGTCGCCGAACCGGGCCATCGCCCGCTCGATGCGCCGGATGTCACACAAATCGGAACCGGTGCCCAGGATCATGCGCGCGCCCGCTCCACCTGGGTGATGCCGTTGGCGGCGCGCAGCCCAGCGATCACGGTGGACAGGTGGCGCAGGTCGCGGACCTCCACGTCGACCAGGATCTCGAAGAAATCCTGCTGCCGGTTGACGATCTTCAGGTTGGTGACCGAGCCCTCGTGCTTGGAGATCGCGTTGGTCAGGCTCGCCAGCACGCCTGGGTCGGTGCCGGCGATCACGCTGATGCGGCCGGTGTGGGGCCCGCCCGCCAACCCGTCGCCTTCCCAGCCCACGTCCAGGAAGCGCTCCGGCGTGGCGGCGAAGCTTTCCAGCGTTTGGCAACTCTTGGCATGGACGGTGACCCCCTTGCCCGTGGTCACGATGCCGACGATCGGGTCGCCCGGCAGCGGGTGGCAGCAGCCGGCATAGTTCACCACCATGTTGGGCAGCAGGCCGGAGATCGCCGCGCTGATCCCGGCCGGGCGGCTAGGCGCACGGGACGGCATCTGCGGCAGCATGCGCGGCGCGCGCGACGCCTGCCGCAACTCCGGATACGCCGCGTGCACCACGTCCTTCGGGCCGATATTGCCGTTGCCTACCGCGACATAGAGGTCGTCCAGCGCGGCGCATTTCAGTAGCTTCAACGTGGCGTCCAGCACCTTTTCCGAGCCGTCCACGCCCTCCTGCCGGAACGCCTTGGCAAGGGCGGAGCGGCCCGCATCCAGATGCTGCTGGCGCTGTTGCAGCGCGATGTGGCGACGGATGCGGGCACGCGCCTTGCCGGTGACGGCGAACCGCTCCCACGCTGGGGAGGGTGAGCCGCCGCGCGCGGTCATCACCTCCACCTGGTCGCCGTTCTGCAACTCCGTGCGCAGCGGCAGCAGCCGACCGTTGATCTTGGCGCCGACGCAGGTGTCGCCCACGTGGCTGTGCACGGCGTAGGCGAAGTCGATCGGCGTGGCCCCGCGCGGCAACTGGATCAGTTGGCCCTTCGGGGTGAAGCAGAACACCTTGTCCTGGTACAGTTCCAGCTTGGTGTTCTCGAGGAAGTCCTCGCCCGAGGTGGAGTTTTCCAGGATTTCCAGCAGGTCGCGCACCCAAGGGAAATCCTGCCCTTCGTCCGGCCCGGCGACGCCCAGCTTGTAGCCCCAATGCGCCGCCACGCCGTTATCGGCCACGCGCTGCATGTCGGCGGTGCGGATCTGCACCTCGATCTTCTGGTTGCGCGGGTGCGGCAGCGTCACGCCGGTGTGCAGGCTTTGGTAGCCGTTGGATTTCGGCGTGGAGATGTAGTCCTTGAACCGCCCGGGGATCACCGGATAGTTCGCGTGCACCGCGCCCAGCCCCACGTAGCAGTCGGAGCGGGTGGGCACGACCATGCGGAACGCCATGATGTCGGAAAGCTGCTCGAACGCGATGTTGCGGCGCTGCATCTTTTCCCAGATGGAGAACGGGCTCTTTTCCCGGCCGCTCACCTCCACCGCGTCCAGCCCGGCGCTGCGGCCCAGCCGGGCGAGTTCGCCCCGCACTTCCTCGATGATGTCCGCGCCCTGCCCGCGCAGGAAGTTCAGCCGCGCCTGGATGGTGTCGAACGCTTCCTTCTCCAACTGCGCGAAGGCGAGGTTCTGCAACTCCGTCTTCACCGCGTCCATGCCGATGCGCTCGGCCAGGGGCGCGTAGATCTCCATGGTTTCCCGGGCAATGCGCTGCCGCCGCTCGACGGATGTCACGAAGTGCAGGGTCCGCATGTTGTGCAGCCGGTCCGCCAGCTTGACGATCAGCACGCGGATGTCCTGGCTCATCGCCAGCACCAGCTTGCGGAAGTTCTCCGCCTGCTTGTCGCGCCCGGTCTTCAGTTCCAGCTTGGTCAGCTTGGTGACGCCGTCGACCAGCCCGGCGACCGACTTGCCGAACCGCTGCTCGATATCGGCGAGCTTGACGCCCGTATCCTCCACCGTGTCGTGCAGCAGCGCCGTAACGATGCTGCCGGTGTCCAGGCGATACCCGGCGAGGATGCCGGCCACCGCGACCGGATGGGTGATGTAGGGGTCGCCGTTGTCGCGCCGCTGTTCGCCATGGGCCTGCATGGCCATGACGTAGGCGGCGTCGATCAGGCCGGTATCGGCCTTGGGGTCGTAGGAAAGCACGTAGTCCGTCAGTTCGAACTGGCGGACGATCTCCTGGCGGGCAGCGTGTGCGCCTTCCAGCCCGTCCGGTGCGTGGACAGGCCGGGCGCGCGCGAAATCGGTCGCGCTACGGCTGTCCATGCACCCCCGGTTGCCCGGCCGGCATCAACGGCGGCGGCCGCCGAGTTCGGCCTCGATCGCGGCCTCCAAATCCTCCGGGGACATGTCCTCCACAGGCATGTTGGCCGCTTCCTCGTCGGCGGACACATCCTGCAGGCCGAAGATGTTCTGGTCGGTCGGGATCAGGTCCAGCACCTCCTCGTCCGCCGGCTCCGGCTCCGGGGCGCGGGACAGCGACTTGATGAGGTCCTGCTCGAGCTTGGGCAGGGCAACCGTTTCCTCGGCAATTTCCCGCAATGCCACGACAGGGTTCTTATCGTCGTCCCGCTCCACCGTCAGCTCCTCGCCGCGGCTGAGGTTGCGGGCACGCTGCGCCGCAAACAGCACCAGCTCGAAGCGGTTTGGAACGCGCTGTACGCAATCCTCGACGGTCACGCGTGCCATGGACGGTCTCCAAGCGGAAAAGAGGTTTGACTTGCCTAGTTAGGCGCCGCCGCGTCGTCTCGCAAGTGCGAAGACGCCCGCCGGGCGGGAGGTCAGCCGATCGCCTCGGGCGGGATCGGCCGCGCGCCTTGGTCCGGCAACGCCGCCAGCAACGCCCGGGCGGTTTGGCCGCTCACCGGGTGCCGCCAATCCGGGGCCACGTCCAGCAGCGGCGCCAGCACGAAAGCGCGCTCGTGCATGCGTGGGTGCGGCAGCACCGGGTCTGACGCCGGGCGGACCAGCGCCCCCATGGCGACGATGTCCAAATCCAGGGTGCGCGCCGCGTTGGGCACGCTGCGCTGCCGGCCATGGGCCGCTTCCAGCGCCTGCAACGCCGCCAGCAACCGGTCCGGCTCGACCGCGCCCTCCAACCGGGCCACGCCGTTGATGTAGGGCGGCTGGCCCGAGGGCGGCATCGGCGCCGTGGCGAACCACCGCGACACGGCGACGCAGCGCAGGCCGGCCAGGCCGTGGAGCGACGCGGCCGCCCGCTGGCAGGTTTCCAGCGGCGGCGTGCCATCGGCCGCCGGCAGGTTCGCACCCAGCGCCACCAGTATCATCCGCTTGCACCTTTCTGCCCGTCGCCGCAGCTTCTATGGTGTGCGACCGGGCTTTCTCTTGCGCCGCCGCGACGCGATTTCAAAGGACACCCCGTCTTGTTTCGACCCGACGAACGAACCGCGCTTTTCATTGATGGCGCCAATCTTTATTCCGCCTCCCGCAATCTTGGCTTCGATGTCGATTACCGCAACATGCTCGAGTTCTTTCGCGGCAAGACCCGCGTCATTCGCGCGTATTACTACTCGGCGCTGCTGGAAACCGAGGAATACTCGCCGCTGAAGCCGCTGACCGATTGGCTGGCCTATAACGGCTACACGCTGATCACCAAACCGGCGCGGGAGTTCACCGACGGGACGGGCCGCCGCCGCGTCAAGGGCAACATGGACGTGGAGCTGACCGTCGACATGCTGGAACTGGCGCCCAAGCTGGACCACGTGGTGCTGTTCAGCGGCGACAGCGACTTCCGCCGCCTGGTGGAGGCGGTGCAGCGCCTGGGCGTGCGCGTATCCGTCGTGTCCACGGTGCGCAGCAACCCGCCCATGGTGGGCGACGAACTGCGGCGCCAGGCGGACCATTTTATCGAGCTGGCGGACATCGCCGGGGGATTCACCCGCCGCCAAACCGAGCCGCGGACCCGGCCGGCCCGTTCAACCGAGCCCGACACCACCCCGGCCGACGCTTGAGCGAGGGGCTCGCGCCGGCGCCGGATTGCCCACTATGCCCGCGCCTGGTCGAGTACCGCACCGCCAACCGGGCGGAGCACCCGGACTGGTTCAACGCTCCCGTCCCCAGCTTCGGCAGCCCGCAGGCGCGCCTGCTGGTCGTCGGCATGGCGCCGGGCGTGCGAGGGGCCAACCGGACCGGGCGGCCGTTCACCGGCGACCATGCTGGCATCCTGCTGTACCAGACGCTCGGCCAGTTCGGCTTCGCCACCGGTGACTACCGGGCAGAGCCGGACGATGGCCTCGCCTTGCAGGACTGCCGGATCGTGAACGCCGTCCGCTGCGTGCCGCCCGCCAACCTGCCTACCCCGGCGGAAACCAAGACCTGCAACCGCTTCCTCGCGGCCGAATTGGCGGCCATGCCGCACCTGCGGGTGGTCCTGGTGCTGGGCCTGCTGGCGCATGCGGCGGTGCTGCGGGCGCTGGGCGTGCGGCAGGCGCTGTTCAAGTTCCGCCACGGCGACGTCCACGCCCTGCCCGGCGGCTTGCTGCTGGCGGACAGCTACCACGTGTCCCGCTACAACACGAACACCGGGCGCCTGACGGAAGCGATGTTCGGGGCGGTGGTGTCCGACGCCAAGCAGCGCCTGGACGCCGGCTGAGCCGTGGAGGAAGACCGCATCAGCGGCGCCAACGCCGTGGCCGCCCTGTTCGCCAAGCGGCCAGAGGCGGCCAAGCGGCTGTTCTACACCCACGCCATGAAGGAGCTGGCCGGCCCGCTTTGCGCCGTCATGGCGCAGCAGCGCCGCCCGTACCGCCTGCTGGAGGAGGCGGACATCGCCAAGGCCGCCGGCTCCGTGCATCACGGCGGCATCGTTGCCGTGGCGGAGCCGCGATACGTCGGCATCATCGACTTCGTCCGGCCGCCCCGTTTCAAGCTGCTGGTGATCCTGGACGGCGTCAGCAACCCGCACAACCTCGGCGCCATCGCCCGCTCCGCCGCGTTTTTCGGCGCGGGCGGCTTGCTGTTCCACGAGATCCCCGGCCAGGCGATGCCGTCCGACGCGGCTTACCGCACCGCGGAAGGCGGGCTGGAGCATCTGGAACTGCACAAGACGCGCAACCTGCGCAAGGCGCTGGCGGCGCTGGAGCCGCATTACCGCACCGTCGCCGCCACCCTCACGCCGGATGCGATGCCGTTGCAAACCCTGCCGCGCGACCGGCCGGTCGCCCTGGTGCTGGGCAACGAGGAGCGCGGCGTGTCGTTCGACGCGCTGGAGAATTGCCGCCGCCGGGTGCGCATCATCGGCCCGGGCAAGGTGCAAAGCCTGAACGTCGCCCAAGCGGCCGCCGTGCTGCTGGCCGCGCTGACGAACCCGGTGGTGCCGGCGCCGTAAGCTGTCACGATCGCCGGCACGCATCCGCCACCGTCGCGCAGATGGCACCCCCCAGCATCATCAGCGCCATCGGCCGCACCGTCCCGTCCGTCAGCAAGCCCATGGCGGAGCCGCTGATCGCCGCGAAGATGAACTGCACCGTGCCCATCAGGGCGGACGCGCTGCCGGCGTGGTTCGCATGGCGCGACAGCGCGCCCACCGCAGTGTTGGGCATGATGAACCCCAGCGTGCTCATCCCCAGCAGGATGGGCACGAACACGCTGCCCACGCCGAAGCCGCCGACAAAGGACAGCACCACCAGCAGCACCGTCGCGGCCAGGAACAGCCGCACCGACACCCGCAGCACACGGGACGCGCCGAAGCGCCGGATCAGGAACGGATTGACCTGGGCGCCCAGGATGAAGCCCGCCGCGCACAGGCCGAACAGCATGCCGTACACCGGCGGCGACAGGCCGAACAGCTCGATGTAGATCGGCGGCGACCCGCTCAGGTAGGCGAACATGCTGAACATCACGCACGCGCCGATCGTCATGTAGAGGAAGAAGTGGCGGTCCCGCAGCACCGCGCTATAGCGGGACAGCAGGCCCGCCAGCCCCAGGCGCACCCGGCGCGCCGGCGCCAAGGTTTCCGGCAGCACCTGCCACACCAGCAGCAGCGCCACCGCGCCATGGCAGGCGGCGAACCAGAAGATGAGGTGCCAGGACGCCACGCTCAGCATCAGGCCGCCCAGCGTCGGCGCCAGGATCGGCGCCACCCCCATCACCAGCATCAATTGCGACATCAGCCGCGCCGCGGCGTGCCCGTCCGCCAGGTCCCGCACGATGGCACGCGGCAACACCATGCTGGCGGAGCCGCCGAACGCCGCCACGGCGCGGAACACGGTCAGCATCCCCAGGCTCGGCGCCAGCGCGCAGCCGGCGCAGGCCAGCGTATACAGCACCAGCCCAGCGATCAGCGGCCGGCGCCGGCCCAGCCGGTCCGCCATCGTCCCTTGCGCGATCTGCCCCACCGCCAGCCCGGCGAACCAACTGGCCAGCGTGATCTGCGCGGTGCCTTCCGCCGTGCCGTAACTCGCCTCGATGGCGGGAAAAGCGGGCAGGTACATGTCCGTCGACAAGGGCCCGACCGCCGTCAGGAACCCGAGCAACGGCGGCAGCCATCGCGAACTCGTTTGCATCGCCGGCGCCCGGCTGTTCTCAGGGCGCCTGGGTGCTGACGGCCTGGGTCGTGCGGATCGGGTCGGGCGCTGGCCCCTTGATCCACACGGAAGGCGGCTGCGCTTCCGCATTGCCGTAGATCGAGCAGAACGCCACGTCCGCCGCGTCACGCCCGGCGCCGATGCGCACCAATCCGTTCAGCGCCGCCATGCGCGTGGGGTCGAACAGGTACCAGGCGCCGCCGCCGGGGCCGTGCAGGAACGCTTCGAACACGGCGTGGAAGTCCGGCGGGGAAAGCTGCCAGGCATAGGCGCTGATGTAGCGCGCCGGGATGCCCACCGCCCGGCACAGCGTGATCGCCAGGTGGGCGAAATCCCGGCACACGCCGGCCCGGTCGCCCAGCGTGTCATAGGCGCTGGTCAGCGCGTCCGACGTGCCGGCCTGGTAGTCGACGTTGTCGCGGATCCAGTTGCAGATCGCCGTCACCCGCTGGTGCCCGGCCGGCGCCTGGCCGAACTGCCGGTTGGCGAACCGGCTCAACCGGTCCGACTGGCAGTAGCGGCTGGCGTTCAGATACGGCAGCACGTCCATCGGCAGGGAGCCGCCGGCGATCTCCGTCACGTCCGTCGGGTCAAGCATCTGCGGGTCCAGGGTGACGGTCGCCTGGTAGTCGATCTGGAAGTCACCCGCCGGCACCAGGAAGCGGATGAACCGGTTGCCGCTTTCCGTCGCGTCGTAGCGGTCCGGTGCGCCCAGATCGGGGGCGGTGGTCAGCGTTTCGGCCACCACGCGCTGCCGGGGCATGCGCACGGCTTCGAGGTTGAAGACGAATGGGGTGAGGGTCTGCACCTGGTAGCGCAGCGTGCAGCCGATGGTGAAATCCATGTTCATCCCGTGTGTCGGTGCCGGTGTCTAGACCGGCGGGTTGCAAGCGAAAAGGACTGTTTGGCCGGGTCTATGCCTGCCAAACCCGCGAGGCGTGGAGCCGGCAATAGTTGCTGAAGCCTTGCCGCACCCGCCGGGCTGGTGGATGCAGGGTTCGTGTGGCAGTGTGCCATGGCTATGCATGGCTGCACGCCGGGCGACCGATTCACAACAGGATCCTGTTATGCGGGCCGAAGGAGCGATCCGGCCGAGGAAGGCCGCACCTTTGTTTCTCGGCCTCGGCCTCTTGCTGCTGGCTGCCGCTGCCGTCCACACTGCTGTCGTGTTGCGCTTCCTCGCGGCGGCCGTCCACACGACTGGCATCGTCGAACGGCCGGGGATTGCCAATCGGCACCCGCTCCTGCGCTTCAGCACGGATTCCGGCCCTGCCTGGCACCAAGCAGGCAGCGTATCCCGCGATCTTCGGCCCGGTGACACCCTGCCGCTACTTTACGACCCGGCCGCCCCCGTGCAATCCGCCGTAATCGACAACGCCGTGGATGTTTGGGGCCGGTCCGCCGTTATGATCGGGATCGGCACTGTGATGACCGTCAGCGCCCTCGCTACGCTTCAAGTCAACCGGCGGGTCGATCCCGGCAGGCTGCCGGCAGGTCCGCCTCCAGCATCGCGCGAAGCTGCGCCTCCACCGCCGGCGCCGTCGAACCGCTCGTCTTCCGGTTGACGTAGACTACCGAGAACGCCGCACCGGGCGCTTTGTCGCGGATGACACCGGTAAGCCGTTGCGCGTCGGACCATAGCGCGTCCTTGCCGCCGCGTCGGGGCCGAGCCCGTTAAAGCATGGGGTTCCAAGCCGCGGCCGCATGGCGGCCAGCACCGCATCCGCACCCGGTCCTGGAAAGGTAAGGCGCAGCGCCAGAATCGCCTTCGCGGCGGCGCAATCCGTCGTCGGACGCAATGCGGCGATGACGTTGCTGACCGGCGAGGCGCCGCCGTCGATCCGCAGCATGGCGTTGCAATCGCCACCATGCACTTCCCCCACTGCCACAGCTGGGCCGAGCACCGCACCGAGCGTTCGGTCGGTCGTCTCGTTCATTGCGGGGCTGGCACAAACGATGTTCCGGCTGCCGCAATGGTCGACGCGAGGCACCAAGCGTCGCCGCCGGCCAGGGCGGTTCGTCCGGCGTTTCCTTGGTCCGCTTGGTCACCGACAGCGCGTAGCCGACGGCGTCGCCGCCAAAGCCCTTCGGCAAACAGCTCGACGCCGACGGAAGCGCCATAGGTCGAGCCAATCGCCCAATCGCTTTCCCGAAATGCGGCGCGAAACGAGACGTTCGGCCACGTGAACTCGCAAAGCATTAGGCGCTCCCACCTCCTTCCTGAAGGATGCTCGATAGCCCTTCGCCCTGCAATCCTCCATCAGGCTTGCTTGAGGCGATGGTGTCACCTCCCGCTGTTCTCTCCGCCCGGCGCGCGGTTCGGCCTAGGCTTGGCTGGTGGACGATGATGCCGTCATTAATCATCGTCGTTCGTCCGCCGCACCAGGATCTCGCGCTTGCCGGCGTGGTTGGCCGGGGTGATGATCCCCTCCTTCTCCATTTGCTCGATCAGCTTGGCGGCGCGATTGTAGCCGATCGCAAGGTGCCGCTGGATGAACGACGTGCTGGCCTTGCCCTCGCGCGCCACCACCGCCACCGCCTGGTCGAACAGGGATTTCTCGCCCTCGCTCGCCCCGGCGATGCCGCTCATCGCCGGCGCTTCCTCGTCGTCCGGCGGCTCCGTCACCTCGTCCAGGTAGGCGGGTTCGCCCTGCTCGCGCAGGAAGGCCACGACGTCCTCCACCTCCTTGTCGGTGACGAACGGGCCGTGCACGCGGCCGATGCGGCCGCCGCCCTGCATGTAGAGCATGTCGCCCTGGCCCAGCAGCTGCTCCGCCCCCTGCTCGCCCAGGATGGTGCGGCTGTCGAACTTGCTGATCACGGTGAAGGAGATGCGGGTCGGGAAGTTGGCCTTGATGGTGCCGGTGATCACGTCCACGGACGGCCGCTGCGTCGCCATTACCACGTGGATGCCGGCCGCGCGGGCCATCTGCGCCAGGCGCTGCACCGCGGCCTCGATCTCCTTGCCGGCGACCATCATCAGGTCGGCCATTTCGTCGATCACCACCACCAGGAAGGGCAGCTTCTCTAGGGCGAGCGGATGTTCCTCGAAGATCGGCTTGCCGGTTTCCGCGTCGAAGCCGGTTTGCACGCGCCGGGTGACCACCTCACCGCGGGCGCTGGCTTCCTCCACCCGCTCGTTGTAGCCGCCGACGTTGCGCACGCCGAGCTGGCTCATCGCGCGGTAGCGCCGCTCCATCTCCCGCACGGTCCATTTCAGCGCCGTCACCGCCTTGGCCGGCTCCGTCACCACGGGCGCCATCAGATGCGGGATGCCGTCGTACACCGACAGTTCCAGCATCTTCGGATCGATCAGGATCAGCCGGCATTGATCGGGGCTGAGCCGGTACAACAGGCTCAGGATCATCGCGTTGATGCCCACCGACTTGCCGGAGCCGGTGGTGCCGGCCACCAGCAAGTGCGGCATGCGCGCCAGATCGGCCAGGATCGGCTCGCCGCCGATATCCTTGCCCAGGGCCAGCGCCAAACGGCCGGGATGCTTTTCCCACGCGTCGGAGCCGAGCAGTTCGGACAGGAACACGGTTTCCCGCTTGGCGTTCGGCACCTCGATGCCGATGACGTTGCGGCCGGGCACGGTGGCGATGCGCACCGCGGTGACGGACATGGAGCGCGCCACGTCGTCCGCCAGCCCGATCACCCGGGCGGAGCGGATGCCCGGCGCCGGCTCCAGCTCGTACAGCGTGACGACCGGGCCGGGGCGGATTTCCCGGATGGCGCCTTGCACGCCGTACTCGTCCAGCACGGATTCCAGCAGCCGGGCGTTGTTCTGCAGCGACTCCTCGCTGGGGCCGGCATTGGCGCGCGGCGGGGCGGCCTTCAGCAACGACAACGGCGGCATGCGCCAGTTGCCCGGCGTCGCTTCCGGCAGCGGCAGGCTTGGCTGGTGCGTCGGCGCTGATTTGCGCAGCGGCAAGCTGATGCGGGGGCGCGCCGCCGGCACGGCCACCGGCTCCGCAGCGGGTGATTTCGCCACCGCCGGCTCCGGGGGTGCGGCAAGTGCCGCGGGACGCGGCCGCAGCGACGGCTCGGCCGGCCGCGCGACGGGCGGTTCGACCCTCGGCGCGCGCCGCAGCAGGCGCAGCGGCGCCATCAGCCTCGGCAGCACGCCGACCGCACGCCGCCCCTGCACGATCGACCCGCCGGCAACCCGGCCCGCCGCCCGCCATTCCCCGGCGGACAACCCCAGCGCGGCCCAGAACAGCGCCGCCCCCAGGGCGATCCCGAGCAGCAGGGCGATCCCGGCGCCGAGCGGCCCCAGCGCCCCCTGCGCATAGGACGCGACGGACTGCGCCAGCACGCGGCCGATCGCGCCGCCCGGCCCGGCCTCGCTCGGCCACGGCGCCGCGGCCGGCACGGCGGCCGCCAGCGCCGCCAGCACCGGCAGTGCGCCCACCGTGCTGGCCAAGCGGGCGGCGAAGCTGCCAAGCCCGCGATGGGAGGCGATCCGCCACGCCCAGGCAAGCGCCACGATCCCCGGCAGCACGGCGGCCACGCCAAAGCTTTGCAGCAGCAGATCCGCCGCCATGGAGCCGACCGGCCCGGCCAGGTTGGTCGGCGGGCGGGACGTTGCCGTGTTCAACGAGGGATCGAGCGGGTTGTAGCAGGCCAGCGCCACCAGCAGCGCCACACCGCCCACCCCCAGCACCAGCCCGCCCAGCTCCGCAAGGCGGCGGGTGACCAAGGTGCGGATGGCGGGAGAAGCGAGCAGGCGTGCCGGAGCAGCGGCGGACATGCGTCAGGAGGTCCCAGGCTGGTTCATGCGAGACGCGAGCTATAGCCGGGAAACGACGCATCCAGAATGGAAAAGGGGTGCGACACGCTTGCCGCACCCCCTTGCGTGGCCAATCTGCCGCGGTTCAGTTGATGGTTTCGCCGTGCAGAACGATATCCAGGCCCTCCATCTCCTGGTCGCGGGTCACGCGCAGGCCGATCACCGCGTCGATCAGCTTGAGCAGGATGAAGGACACCACGCCGCTCCACACCAGGGTGATCACCACCGCCTCGGCCTGCTTGAGCAACTGCTCGGTGCCGCCCACCACGCCGGCCGGGCTGGCGTCGGTGGCCGACAAGGGGCCATAGGCGAACACCCCGGTCAGCAGCGCGCCGACGATGCCGCCGATGCCGTGCACGCCCCAGGTGTCCAGGCTGTCGTCGTAGCCCAGCATGTGCTTCAGCCCGGTCGCCGACCAGAAACAGACCACGCCCGCCACCACGCCGATGATCAGCGCCGGTCCGGGCAGCACGAAGCCGCTGGCAGGGGTGATCGCCACCAACCCGGCCACCGCGCCGGAGATGATGCCCAGCACGGACGGTTTGCCCTTGGTCACCCACTCCGCGAACATCCAGCCGAGTGCCGCCGCCGCCGTGGCGATCTGCGTCGCCGTCATCGCCATGCCGGCGCGGCCGTTGGCGCCCACCGCCGACCCGGCGTTGAAGCCGAACCAGCCGACCCAAAGCAGGGAGGCGCCGATCATCGCGTAGGTGAGATTATAGGGCGCCATGTTGTCGTGCCCGTAGCCTACCCGCTTGCCCAGCACGAGCGCGCAGACCAGGCCTGCCACACCCGCGTTGATGTGCACCACCGTGCCACCGGCGAAGTCGATGGCGCCGATGGTGGTGCCGACGATGCCGGTGGCGCTCCACACCACGTGGGCGATCGGGCAGTAGACCACCAGCGACCACAGCACCATGAACACGCACATGGCGCTGAACTTCATGCGGTCGGCGAACGCCCCGGCGATCAGCGCCGGGGTGATGATCGCGAAGGTCATCTGGTACATCATGTAAACGGTCTCGGGGATCGTCAGCACGGTCGGGTTATCGGACCCGGCGCCCAGGGTGAACGGGACGTCCACGCCCTTGGCGATGTGGCTGGCAATGCCGTTCAGGAACACGCGGGAAAAGTCGCCGATATAGGGCGCGGTGGCGCCCGTGCCGTTGGTGAAGGCCAGGCTGTAGCCGGCGACCATCCACACGATGGTAATCAGGCAGCACACGGCGAAGGACTGCATCAGCGTGGCCAGCACGTTCTTCTTGCGCACCATGCCGGCATAGAACAGGGCCAGGCCCGGCACCGTCATCATCAGCACCAGCGCCGTGCTGGCCAGCATCCAGGCGGTGTCGCCGGTGTCGATGCCGGGGGTCGGTGTGGCGGGGGCGGCGGTCGTGCCGGGGGCCGCGGTGGGCGCGGCAACCTGGGCCCAGGCCGCCCCGGCCATCAGGAGGGTGGACAGCCCGGCAGCCGGGGCAAGGAGACGCTTCATTCCGGTAAGATCCTTCATAGTGCTTCGGCGTCGACCTCGCCCGTGCGGATCCGCACGGCGCGTTCCAGGTCCAGGACGAAAATTTTGCCGTCGCCGATCTTGCCGGTCTGGCCGGCCTTCATGATCGCCTCGACCACCTGCTCGGCCAGGTCGGCGCGCACCGCGACCTCGATCTTCACCTTCGGCAGGAAATTGACGTGGTATTCCGCGCCCCGATAGATTTCCGTCTGGCCCTTCTGGCGGCCGAACCCCTTGACCTCCGATACGGTCAAACCCTGCACCCCGAGCGGCGTGAGCGCTTCGCGCACGTCGTCCAGCTTGAAGGGTTTGATGATCGCCATGATAAGCTTCATCGCCGTCCTCGCTTGCCTGTTCGGCGTCGGGCGCCCGTTGGTGACCGACGTTACCGGGCTGCGCTAAACAAGAAGCGTGCCGGCCCCATCTGCATGGCGCGATCGGCGTTCGACGCCGGCTGATGGCGGTTTGGGCATACAGGCGTGCGGCCTGCCGTCCCGGTAGGCGCGATGGCGTGCCTAAACAACAGGCAGTCTAGGAGGATGACCGTGCTCGAAGCCGATGTGTGCGTGGTGGGGGCCGGGCCGGTCGGGGCGGCGTTGGCCTGCAGCCTGGCGGCGGGCGGGATGCGCGTCGCAGTGGTGGACCGCGCGGCGTTGCCGCCCATGGAACACCCCGCCTTCGACGGCCGCGCCTATGCGATCGCCGCCGGGTCCCGCCAGATGCTGGAGGAGGCGGGGGTATGGGCGCGCCTGCCCTTCATCCCTTGCCCGATCCTGGACATCCGGGTGTCCGACGGGCGCATCGGCCGCCCGGCCTCGCCCCTGTTCCTGCATTTCGACCATGCGGAGGCCGGGGCCGGGCCGTTCGGCTGGATGGTGGAAGCGCGCAGCCTGCGCGTGGCGCTGAACGCGCAACTGCACGCGCTGGGCAGCGGCCTGGTGTTCGCCCCGGCGGAGGCGACCGTCAGCCGCTCGGCGGACGCGGCGGTGGTGCAGGTGGCCGGCGGCCCGGCGATCCGCTGCCGCCTGGTGGTAGCGGCTGAGGGGCGGGAGTCGCCGCTGCGGACGCAGGCCGGCATCGCCGTATCCCGCCTGGGCTACCGGCAGCAGGGCATCGTCACGGCGGTGTCGCACGAGCGTCCGCATGGCGGCACGGCGTTGGAGCATTTCCTGCCCGCCGGCCCGTTCGCGCAACTGCCGATGACCGGCACCGCCGACTTCCCCAACCTGTCCGCCGTGGTCTGGACCGAGGCGGCCGCCCTGGCGCCCCGCATGATGGCGCTGGACGACGCCGCCTTCGGGCGGGAGATCGCGCGCCGTTTGGGCGACCACTTGGGTGCCGTGCGCCCCGTGGGGCGGCGGTGGCTGTACAAGCTGGGCGCGCTGCACGCCCACCGCTACACCGCCGAGCGCCTGGCGCTGGTGGGCGACGCCGCGCACGGCATCCACCCGATCGCCGGCCAGGGCCTCAACCTCGGCTTGCGGGACGTGATCGCGCTGGGTGGTTTGATCCGCGACGCCGTCGCGGCTGGCACGGACCCGGGCGAGCCGGCCCTGCTCGCCCGCTACCAGGCAACGCGCCGCCCGGCGAACCTGCTGATGCTCGGCGCGACCCATGCGCTGGACCGGCTGTTCTCCACCGACAACCCGGTGGTGCGGCTCGCGCGGGATGCCGGCATCGCGGGCGTGCACCGCATGCCATCGCTCAAGCGCCTGTTCATGCGCCAGGCGATGGGGGCGTAGCGCCTTACATCAAACCACCTGCTGAGAACCTGGTTTGGCGATTGCGGAACGGCTGCTTACGACCTCAAAACAGACGCCCGCCGTCCTCGCAACGGCACCTCGCCTTTCCTGGAAACGATGGTGTTTTGGGAAAGTAAGCTTGGACCTACGGTACATTGGGATACAGCATCATGCCAACGCGGCAAGTCGGTCGCGCAGCCAGTTCTGTGCCGGGTGGGTAGTCGTCCGTTCGTGCCAGATACTGGCGATGACGAAGCCAGGTATGGTGAGCGGCGGTTCCAGCACCTGCACCCGATCCGACCAGCCTTCTGCGATCCGGCGCGGGATCAGCGCGATCATGTCGGACCGGGATACCACCTCCGGCACGATCAGGAAGCCTGACGTGGACAAGGCGACGGTGCGGCGGCGGCCGATCGCCTCAAGCGCCGCGTCGGCAGGCCCGGCAAAACCGCCACCCTGAGGTGATACGACGACGTGGTCCAGCGCGCAGAACACGTCCAGGCCAAGACCGCTCTTGCACGCCTGGATGCCCTCGTCGCGCGATGACCGCGTAATCCTCCTCGTAGAGTCGACGCTGGCGCATCGCCGCCGGCGCGTGTTCAGGCGCCGCCAAGGCCAGGTCCACCTCACCACGCTCCAATTGCGTGGAGAGTGCCATCACGTCGAGCGCCCGCCACGCGATGCGGATCATCGGCGCCTCGGCCCGCAACGCGACCGAGAAACGCGCCAGCAGCGCATACTGGACGTAGTCGCTCGCCGCGATCACCAGGGTTGCCTGCATGGTCTCCGGATCAATCGGTGCCCCTTGCTCGACCACGCGGCGGACACTCTCCAGCGCCTCGTGCAGTGGCTGCATCAGCTCGAGTGCCCGCTGGGTCAGCACCATCCCGCGCTGAGCCGGGATCAGGAGCGGATCGCCGAGTGCATCGCGAAGTCTTGCCAGCCGTGCCGACAAGGCCGGCTGACTGAGGTTCAGCCGGCGCGCGGCGTGTGTGACGTTGCGCTCCGCAAGCAAGGCTTCGAGCGTCACGAGCAGTCCGAGATCGAGGTTCCTGGTATCCATCGTGTCGATAACGGCACGCAAAGGGTTAAATTTCAATGCCCAAGGCGGCTGCGTCATATGATTCAGGAGCGGGCTGGATCCCGTGACACTCCAATCGACAGCACGGATACCAACTTGCCCAAAGCGACCTCCCTGGCATTACCACCCGGCTCATCGATCGCCTTCCCGCTGCTCGCGATCACCCTGTTCCTGTTCTTCGTATCGGCCAGTGTGCCCTCCCCGTTGTTCGTCGTGTTCCAGGGGCGGTGGGGATTCTCCTCGGGCATGCTGACGCTCGCGTTCAGCATCTACTCGCTGGTGCTGCTGGTCACGCTGCTCGTGGCCGGGTCGCTCTCCGATCATCTGGGCCGCAAGCCGGTGATCGTCGCGGCACTGACCATACAAGTCGCATCCATGGCCCTCTTCCTGACGGCGGACGGCATTGGCGGATTGCTGGTCGCCCGGATCGTCCAGGGGCTGTCCATGGGGGTGGTCAACGGCGCGCTCTCCGCTGCGGTGATCGAGGCGGCGCCCCCGGCTCGAAAGGCGCTCGGCAGCTTGCTGACCAGCGTCTCGCCCCTGGCCGGTCTCGCAACGGGTGCCCTCGCCACTGGTGCCCTGCTTGGGGTGACGAACCAGGCGGAAATCTGGGCATTTGGATTGCTGGGCGGGCTGTTTTGCCTGGGCGCAGTGTCGGTTGTTCTAATTCCCGAAACGGCAAGCCGGGTACCCGGTCTGCTCCGGTCCATGGTGCCAAGCGTGCATGTCGCCCGGGCGGCGCGGCACGGCTTCATGCGTGGCTTGCCCCTGCTCCTATCCATCTGGGCGCTGTGCGGCTTCGTCATCGCGCTTGGGCCGTCGCTGCTGCGCACCGTCTTCGCGGTCAACAGCGGACTGCTGAACGGTGCCACCGTCGCCGTGCTCTGCGGAGCCGGCGCCGCATCCTCGCTCCTGATGCGGGGGCAGCCACCTGGGCGCATGGCGGTGTTGGGCATGGCGGCGGTGACAGCCGGGGTTGGCCTGCTTCTCGTGGCAATTGGTACAGGCACCCTGGCGCTGTTCTTCGTTGGCAGCGCGGTCGCCGGTGCCGGGCTGGGAACCTCGTTCAGCGGCCTCATCCAATCGTTGGTGCCGCTCACCCCGGTGCACGAGCGCGCCGAACTCTTCGCGGCGATCTTCCTGGTCACCTACCTGTCCCTGGCCGTCCCGCCCATCGCCGCCGGCTTTGCCGTTCCGCTCACTGGCTTCCTGGGCACCACCCAGGCCTATCTCGGCGCCGTCCTGATCGTGTCGGCGACCGCAACCGTCCTGCAATGGCTGCCCTCGCGCGGCCGAGGAGTACTCGCATGAAGGCCATCCAGGCTCATCCGCAGCAAGGGCTCGACGGCCTGACGTTGGTGGACCTCCCCGATCCCGGCACTCCCGGACCGCACGCCATTCGCGTGCGCGTTCATGCCACCTCTCTGAACTTCCACGACCTGGGCGTGGTGACGGGACGGCTGCCGGCCGCCGATGGACGCATCCCCATGGCGGATGGCGCCGGGGTGGTGGAGGCGGTCGGATCCGAGGTCACGGAGTTCAGGCCCGGCGACCATGTCGTATCCACCTTCTTCCCGACCTGGCTGGACGGTGAGGCCACCCTCGCCGACTTCGCCACCACGCCGGGCGACGGGATCGACGGCTATGCCCGGGAGGTCGTGGTGGCACCGGCCACGTCCTTTACGCGCGCGCCGGCCGGCTGGAGCCACGCCGCCGCCGCGACCCTGACCACGGCCGGGGTGACCGCCTGGCGCGCCCTGGTGGTCAACGGCGGCTTGAAGGTTGGGGACAGCGTGCTGGTGCTCGGCACGGGTGGGGTCTCAATCTTCGCGTTGCAGATCGCGCGGGCCATGGGGGCCACGGTGATCGCGACCTCCTCCTCCGACGAGAAGCTGGAGCGGCTTCGCACGATGGGCGCCGCGCACGGCATCAACTACCGCCGGGACGAGAACTGGGGCGATCGGGTGAGGGAGCTGACCGGCGGCACCGGCGTGGATCACGTCGTTGAAGTGGGTGGCCCGGGCACGCTGGCGCAGTCGATCAGGGCCGCGCGCGTCGGCGGCCACATCTCGCTGATCGGCGTCCTGACCGGGAGGGCGGGCGCTGTGCCGACGGCCATGCTCATGGCCCGGCAACAGCGCCTCCAAGGCCTGATCGTCGGCAGCCGCCGTCATCAATTGGACCTGATCCGCGGCATCGACGCCGTCCATGGCCACCCGGTGATCGACCGCTCCTTTCCTCTGGCCGAGATCGTGGACGCTTTCCGGTTCCAGGAGTCAGGCGGCCATTTCGGCAAGATCGTCGTCGAATTCTGACAAGCCCCGACCAGCAGGAACAGACCACCATGAAGGTTTTTCTCGTTTTCGCCCACCCGGAACGCCGCTCCTTAAACGGCGCGCTGCGCGACGTTGCCGTGGCCGAGTTGCAGGCACAGGGGCACGAGGTCCGGGTCAGTGACCTTTACGCCGATGGATGGAAGGCGGCCGTCGATCGATCGGACTTTCCGGGCGTGGCACCGGACGAGCGGCTGCGGGTGGCTGGCGCGTCCGGCCGGGCCTTCGCTGCCGGTGCACTAACGGAGGACGTGAAGGCCGAACAGGAGAAGCTGCTCTGGGCCGATACCCTGATCCTGCAATTCCCGCTGTGGTGGTACTCGATGCCGGCCATCCTCAAGGGATGGGTGGACCGCGTATATGCCTTCGGGTTCGCCTACGGAGTTGGCGAACGGAGCGACACGCATTGGGGCGACCGCTTTGGCGAAGGCACGCTGGCCGGCAAGCGTGCCATGCTGATCGTGACCGTGGGCGGCTGGGCGACGCACTACGCCCCGCGCGGTGTGAACGGCCCGATCGAGGACATCCTGTTTCCGATCAATCACGGCATCCTCTACTACCCCGGCTACACCGTCCTGCCGTCCTTCGTGGCCTACCGCGTGGACCGGATGGACGAGGCCGGCTTTGGGCTGGTGGCGGAGCAGTTGAAGGAAAGGATGCGGACCATCGAAACCGCTGCGCCCATACTCTATCGAATGCAGAACGGCGGAGACTACCAAGTTCCCAGCCTGGAGTTGCGGCCAGAACTGGGTGACCCTGGCGTGTCCGGCTTCGCCTTGCACGTGGACCAGGGGCGGGCAGGGTAATTCGTCCAGTAACTCCTCGAAGGCATCATCTAATCCGCTGGGCGTGAGAGACGGGTATACCCACCCGTCGCTGCCTTCTTATAAAGGAACGTAGAACGGGAAAGCCACGACCCCCTGTGAGGCAGGGCAGCACGAACAGGTGGCGCTTTCCCGGAACCTGTTTCCAAAACGTACCACCAGAACTCGCCACCCGCTCCTGTCACAGCATCCGCTTCAGAAACGCCGCCACCAGCGCATACGCTTTGGCGCGGTCCTCTGGTCGGATGAAGCCGTGGCCGGCATAGGTAAAGGTTTCGAACTCCACCGTCCGGCCGCGATCGCGCAGGGCTGCGACGATCTGCTCGCTTTCCCGGTAGGGCACGCGCGGGTCACGAGTGCCGTGCAGCACCAGCAGCGGCACGGTCATGGCGTCGACCTGGCGGATGGGGGAGATGCGCGCGAACAGCGCGGCGTCGCGCACCGGGTCGCCGTACTCCCGGCTTCGATGCGCGCGGCGCCACGGGCCGGTTTCCGCCAGCAGCGTGGTGAAGTCGGCGATGCCGTAGTAGTCGACGGCCGTGCGCCACAGCGTGGGATACTCGCCAACGGCGGCCAGCACCATGTAGCCGCCATAGGATTGCCCCATGATGCCGATCCGTGCCGGGTCGATCCCCGGCTGCGCCACCAGCCAGGCATGCGCGGCGGCCAGGTCGTGCACGGTGTCCAGCCGGGCACCGACGTCGTCGCTGGCCGTTGCCGTCCGGCCATAGCCGGTGCTGCCGCGCACGTTGGGCATCAGCACGGCATAGCCCTGGGCCAGCAGCATCTGCATGTCGCTGCGGAAATTGGCGCGGGTTTGCCCGGCCGGGCCGCCATGCACCCACACCACCACGGGCCACCCTGCCGCGGGCGCCGTGCCGTTCGGCCGGGCAAACCAGCCCGGCGTCGCCCGGCCGTCGAAGCTGGTCCATTCCACCAGGTCGAACGCCACCAGCCCCGCCGGCGCCTCCGGCAGCCAAACCGGCCGTGCCTGCCGGGTGGCGGGGTCCACCAGGTAGATGCCGGACGGCGTGGTCGGGCCGCTGGCCGACAGCGCCAGCAGCGCGCCGTCCGGCGACCAGGCCAACTCACCGGCTACTCCGTGCGGCAACCCGGACACCACCCCGCGCTCGCTGCCAACCGGACCGACCCGGACCACCGCATAGCCGCGGTCGTTTTCCACCGTCGCCAGCACCGCATCACCCGGCGCAAGCGACCATGCCTCGACATCCCACCCGGCGGCCGCGGCCACCGGGGTGACGGCGCCGCTGTCGGCGTCGATGCGGCACAACGCCAGGAACTCGCCGCCGCCGTCGGACAGCGCCATCAGGTCGCCGCCCTTGGTCCACCGCGCCGATTTCACCGCCATCGGCCGCGGATGCGGGATCGGCCGCACGCTGCCATCCGCCACGGTCAGGACCAGCAGAACCTGGTCGCCTTCCGCCTCGTCCGCCACCAGCAGCAAGCGGTCGCCAGCCGGATGCCACGCCGCCACCGCAAGCTGGTGCGTGCCGTGGAACAGCCGGCGCGGCGGCCCGTCAACGCTGCGCACCAGCACGTCGAAATGCGCCGGGTCGCGGTCGTTGGCGGCGTAGGCGAACTGGGTGCCGTCCGGCGACCAGGCGCCGAAATCATGGTTGGCCGCCGGCGCCGCCGTCAGCGCGGCCGGCGCGCCGCCTTGAACCAGCCAAAGCTGCTGGCACTCGTCGCCGCCGGCATCGATGCCGAAGATGATCCGCTCATCGCCGGGCGCCCGGCGGAAGAAGGCGATCTTTTCGTCGGGCTCTGCCAAGGCTCGCGCGTCGGCCCCGTCCAGCCCCATCGCCCACAGCGAGGGCGTGCCGGCGCCGCGCAGGTGGTACAGTGTCCTGCCGTCGCAGGAGAAGGCGGGGGCGGCGGCAGCGCCGATGGCAGCGTATGGGGCGGTCATGCACCTATCCTCCCCGGCTGGCGTTGTTGCGCAAGGGGGCGTGTCACCGGTTGAAGACCGCCCGAAAGTGATTAGAACAAAATCGCAACCATGGGTGCACGATGGAGCTGCTGCAGAAACTCGAAATCCTGGCGGATGCGGCGAAATACGATGCGTCCTGCGCGTCCAGCGGCACGGAAAAGCGCAACTCCCTGGGGGCGAAGGACGGCGTCGGCTCCACCGAGGGCATGGGGATCTGCCACGCCTACGCGCCGGACGGCCGCTGCATCTCGCTGCTGAAGATCCTGCTGACCAATTCCTGCGTGTATGACTGCCTGTATTGCATCAACCGCCGCTCCTCCAACGTGCGCCGGGCGCGCTTCACGGTGGAGGAGGTCGTCACCCTTACGCTCGGCTTCTACCGGCGCAACTGCATCGAGGGGCTGTTCCTGTCGTCCGGGATCATCAGCAACCCGGATTACACCATGGAGCAGGTGGTCCGCGTCGCCCGTATCTTGCGGGAAGAGCATGGGTTCCGCGGCTACATCCACCTCAAGACCATCCCGGACGCCGACCCGGCGCTGCTCGCCGAGGCAGGGCGCTATGCCGACCGGCTATCCATCAACGTCGAACTGCCCACGGAGGGCAGCCTTGCCGCGCTCGCCCCGGAAAAGGACCTGCCGGGCATCCGCCGCTCCATGGGCCGCATGCGGCTGCGCATCGACGAGGCCAAGGCGGAGCGCAAGGGGCCGCGCTTCGCCCCCGCCGGGCAAAGCACGCAGGTGATCGTCGGGGCGGACAGCAGTTCGGATCGCGACATCCTGGCGATGAGCACGAACCTGTACGGCGCCTACGGCCTGCGCCGCGTGTATTACTCCGCGTTCAGCCCGATCCCGGACGCCTCCGCCAGCCTGCCGCCCGACCACGCGCCGCTGGTGCGGGAGCATCGGCTGTATCAGGCGGATTGGCTGATGCGGTTCTACGGCTTTTCCGCGCCGGAGCTGGAAACCGATAAGGCAGGCAATCTGGACCTGTCGGTGGACCCCAAGCTGTCCTGGGCGCTGGCGCATCGCGAGCAGTTTCCCGTCGACGTGAACACCGCGCCCAAGGAGATGCTGCTGCGCATCCCCGGCATCGGCGTGAAATCGGTCAACGCCATCCTGCGCGCCCGCCGCCATCGCCGCCTGCGCATGGACGATCTGGCACGGTTGCGGCTGCCGCTGGCGAAGATTAGCGCCTTTGTCACCGCGTCCGGCCATTCCGGCGGGGCCGGGCTGGATAGTGAGCGGCTGCGCCAACGCCTGCTCCCCCGCCCGGCGCAGGCCGATCTGTTCGGATGAGCCACAGCGTCGTCCTGCCGCACGAGGTGGACTGGGGCGGTTGGCGGGACGCGGCGCGACGGCTGGCCCTGGCCGGCGTGCCGCCGGAGGACGTCGTATGGTCCGTCCGGGCGCCGGACGACTTGTTCGCCGCGGAAGGCACGGAGGAGGCTGCCGCGCCAGCCGCTACCGGCGCCACCTTCAACGTGCCCCGCGCGCTGGTGGATCTGGCGCAGACAGCCATCCAGGCCCGTGAGCCGGCCCGGTTCACCCTGCTGTATCGCCTGCTTTGGCGCGCCCATGGCGGCGAGCGGCATTTGCTGGACCAGGTGACCGACCCGGAAGTGCAGCGCGCCAACCGCCTGGCGCAGGCGGTGCGGCGCGACACGCACAAGATGCGCGCCTTTGTCCGCTTCCGTGAGGTGGGCGAGCCCGAAGGCACACGCTACGTCGCCTGGTTCGAACCGGACCACTTCATCCTGGAAGCCAACGCGGCGTTCTTCGTGCGGCGCTTCGCCACCATGGTGTGGTCGATCCTGACGCCCTATCGCAGCGTGCACTGGAACGGCGAGGAGCTCAGCTTCACCGCCGGCGCGTCCCGAGCCGACATTCCGGACGACGACCGGCTGGAAGCCTATTGGCGCGCATATTTCAGCAGCATCTTCAACCCGGCAAGGCTGAAGATCGGCGCGATGACGTCCGAAATGCCGCGGAAATACTGGCGCAACCTGCCGGAAGCCGCTGCGATCCCGGAGCTGATCCGCAACGCCGCGTCCCGTGTGGCAACCATGGTGGAGACACCCGTGATCTCACCCGCGAAACCCGCCCGTGCCCCGGCCGCTGCGGCGCCGCCAACGCTGGACCATCTGCCCGACACGCCGCTGCGCCGGGCCGCACTGGAAGCGGCCGGCTGCCGCGCCTGCAAATTGTGGGAGCCGGCAACCCAGACCGTGTTCGGCGAAGGCCCGGCGGATGCGCGGCTGATGTTCGTGGGCGAGCAGCCGGGCGACCAGGAGGACCTCGCAGGCCGGCCTTTCGTTGGGCCAGCCGGGCGATTGTTCGACACCGCCCTGGCGGACGCCGGCATCGACCGAACCACCGCCTACGTCACCAACGCGGTCAAGCACTTCAAATTCGAGCCGCGCGGCAAACGGCGCATCCACGCCAAGCCCGATAGCGGCGACATCGAAGCCTGCAAGTTCTGGCTGGAATTGGAGCGGCGGGAAATCCGCCCGGCCTTGACGGTGCTGCTGGGCGCCTCCGCAGCGCGGGCGGTGCTGGGGCGCACGGTCACCATCTCGCGCGAGCGCAGCCGACCGATCGCGCTGGACGGCAACAGCCAGGCCCTGGTGACGGTGCACCCGTCCTACCTGCTGCGGCTGCCGGATGAGGAAAGCAAGCAGCGCGAATACGCCGCCTTCGTCGCCGACCTGCGCCAGGCCGCCGAACTGGTGGTGGCCTGATCCGCCTCAGTAGGTGATCGTCACCACGGGCCGCCCAGCGCCGCCTGCAAGGTCGAAGCTCGGCTGATCCAGGTTGCCGGACTGCACGGTCCGCGGGATCTCCTGGCAGGACGTATCGTTGCAGCGGGCCAGCACCGTCGCGGAAACGCTGATCGCCGCACGGTCCGTCGGGATTGCCGCCTGGACCGCGACCGACGCAACGAGTGACATCGCCATGGCCGCAACGCCGGTGCGGAAGACGGCCATCACCGCCGCCCGCCGCCCCGAAAACCTCCACCGCCGTGGAAGCCTTCACCGCCGCGGAAACCCTCGCCAGCCGCCCCGGAAGCCGCCGTCACGGAAGCCGCCGTCACGGAAGCCGCCACCGCGGAACCCATCGTGGAAGCCATAGCCGCCCCGGAAGCCACCGCCATAGAAGCCGCGCCCGTAGAAGCCGCCGCCAAAGAAGCCTATGCCGAAATAGTCGCCGTAGAGCCAAGGATATGTGTCGCCGAAGCCGTAATAGATCGGATAGGCCGAGTAGTAGCCGTAATAAAGCGGCTGAACCGGGGCAAGCGGCTGCACCACGTCGTGGTGGTCGGCCATGCACCGCAGGTAGACCATGCCGGGGGTGACCTGCACCACCGTCTGGCCTGCCGCCGGAGCCACGGCCTGAGCCTGGCCGGTCGTGGTCGCCACCGGCGCCGGGGCCGGTGCAGGCACCGTGATGGTTTGGCCGGCGGGCATTGCGTCGGCAAAACCGCGACACGTCGCGTCGTCGGCTTGGAACTGCTCCTGCGTCTTGCCCGGGCCAGGCAACGCCACCAAAGGCGGCGGTGGTGGCGGGGGCAGGACGCAGCCCGCCACACCCGCCACCATCGCCACGCTGCCGATCCGAACTAAACTGCGCATCCCCAATCCTCGCGTCCCTTCCTGGCCGACACCGGCCGTTGCGGCTCGCCCTCGCATCTTCACGCTTCGCTAAGCCAAATTGCGGGACAATGCCCGTGCTCACTGATAATGGGAGGTATGATGAGCATCAGCGCCTACGCCTCGTCTTTGGCTATCCCGCCCTATCCCGGGCCGACTGCGCGGACACCCGACGTGAAGCCGAACGCCCGCGATACCAGCCATGTCGATCACCAAACGCAGCAAACGTCCGATCGGATCAACTCTTCCGTTCCCAGCACCGGCTTGTTGAACACCGTCGTGTAGACGGAAGCCGCGTCTGGCCGACTGGATCGCCGTTTGAGGGCACCAAAACCGGCGCCCGGTGTGATCCCGCAACGTGTCCCGTCAGGATTTTGGCTTCGGCACGCAGGCGTAGTTGCGCGAAGCCGTCAGCGATGCGCCCCCCGTCACCTTGTTGACCTGGCCCGCCGGGCACTTCCCGTCATCTACCAGAACCGACTGCCCTGCCTCCAGGCCGCCGCCGCCGGGTGCGGTGGACAGAACCGTCGGACCACCGCAGCCGGCCAGCATCCCGACCATCGTCAACAGCAAAACCGTCCGAGCCGTCATGGCGTTTCTCCTGGCCCTCGATCTACCGGTCGCAACGGCCGCTGCCAATCCTCCGCTCGGACCGTGATCTTCCGCCGGCCATGCATCCGTTCGCGCTTCCTGGGCTTTCCTCCAGGCATCCTCTCGGAATCCACCGCAAATGCCGTTGCTCCGCCGTACACTGCTCATGCTGGGTGGCGCCCTTGCGGCGTCCGGCTGCTCGCCCGTCCAGGTCCTGAACGACCTCGCACCCTCCCGCCTGGCCGCGGACGGCGTGGCCTATGGCGAGGGGCCGCGGCAAACGCTGGACGTCTACGTGCCGACAGGCGTCGGGCCGTTTCCCGTGGTGGTGTTCGTGTATGGCGGCGGCTGGAAGGACGGCAACCGCGGGATGTATCGCTTTGTCGGTGGTGCGTTGGCCGAGAAGGGCTTCGTCACGGTCATCCCGGACTATCGGCTGTTCCCCGACGTGCGCTTCCCGAGCTTCCTGCAGGACAATGCCGCGGCCCTGCGCTGGACCCGGGACACGATCGGCCGTTATGGCGGCGCGCCCGGGCCGTTCTCCCTGATGGGCCATTCGGCCGGCGCCTACAACGCGGCGATGCTGGCGCTGGACCCGCAATGGCTGGGCGCCGTCGGCCTGGCCCGCACCGACCTGCGCGGCACGATCGGACTGGCAGGTCCGTATGACTTCCTGCCGCTGGACACGGACGAACTGCGGGCGATCTTCGCCCCGGCGCGGCCGCTGACATTGTCCCAGCCGATCAACTTCGTCGATGGCAAGGCCGCGCCCATGCTGCTGCTGGCCGGCAACAAGGACACCACGGTCGATCCCGGCAACACCCTGCGCTTGGCCGCGCGCATCCGGCAGGCCGGCGGCTCCGCGCAGGACCGCATCTACCCCGGCATCCAGCATGAGGAGATCGTCGGCTCGCTCGGCGTGCCGTTGCGCTTCCTGGCACCCACGCTGCGGGACAGTGTCGCCTTCATGGGCGGCGGCAGCGCGCCGGCGGGTTGAAACCGCAGCGCCATGGGGTGCCTCAGCGAAACTCCAACCGACGCTCCTCCGCAACGGCCAACGCCGCCTCCAGCAGCAAACGCGGCAAGCGGGCGAGGCTGAACCGCCGGCGCGGGCGGAACCGGCGCGGCCGGGCGCGCTCGCCGGCCAGTGCGCGGATCAGCTCGTCCACGGAGGTCAACCCGTCCACCAGGCCCAGTTCCCGCCCGCGCGCACCCAGGAAGAAGCTGCCGTCGAACACCGCCGGGTCAGCGGATAACCGGGCACCCCGCCGTTCCCGCACCCAGGCCTTGAAGCGGCCGTGGATGTCGCTCATCAGGGCTTGCACGAAGGCCACATCCTCCGGCCGCTCCGGCCGGAACGGATCGAGGCGCGCCTTGTTCTCGCCCGCGGTGTACAGCCGGCGTTCCACGCCATAGCGGGCGATGAGCTGCTCGAAGCCGAAGCCGCCGCCCACCACGCCGATCGAGCCCACGATGCTCATGGCGCTGGCATGGATCTCGTCCGCGGCGCAGGCCAGCCAATAGCCGCCGGAGGCACCCGCTTCCCCGATCACGGCGTGCACGCGGACCTCCTTTTGCTCCGCCCGGCGGCGCACCAGCCCGGCGATCAGCTCCGACTGCACGGGGGAGCCGCCCGGGCTGTCGATGTCCAGGATGACGACGCCACCTTTGCGGACCGCGGCGAAGGCCCGCTCCACCAGCGGCGCGGCGGAGCGGATGTTCAGCGCCCCGTCGCGGCCGGCGATCACGCCGTGCAGCTCAATGACGGAGATGCGGGGACGGCGCCACGGGAACAGGGTCATCGCGTGTAGGAGGGGTTACCCCGGCGGTTTGGCAAGCAGCCCTTATTGTTCGTGCTGCGCGGCGTCCAGGGCACGCGTCCAGCCGCCGGACGCCACCTCACCCGCCCACCACTGGTCCACCGCCTGGACGAAAGCCGGGTCGCGCGGCAGCATGAAGGCCTTTTCCAGCCGGGTGAACGGGGCGGCGACGGCGGCGGCGCACAGCTCCTTGTGCAGCAGGGCCTGGTGGTCGACCTCGACCCCGTCCGTGACCATCACGTCTTCCCGCCCGGCGACGATCTCGTCGAACACGCTGACATTGTCGGGGTGCACCGTCAGCTTGGCGTGCGGGAAATGGCTGCGGGCGAAATCCTCGTTGGACGCGCCGGGGTTCACCACGACCCGCACGCCGGGCTGGTCGATCGCCGCCACCGTGTTGAGGCGATCCTTGTCGGCGCACCGCACGATGGGGCGCTTGCCGTCCACCAAGGTGGCCGTGGAAAACGCCGCGATCTTTTCCCGTGCAGGCAGGATGGTCACGCCACCGACCGCGATGTCGAATCGGTTGACGGCGAAATCATCGTTGAGCTTTGCCCACGTCGTCGGCACGAACTCGACCTTCACGCCCAGGGCGGCGCCGAGGTCGCGGGCCATGGTGATATCTGCCCCACGGTAGCTGCCATCCGTTTCACGGAACGCGAACGGCTTGTAGTCACCCGTCGTGCCGACGCGAAGCACGCCGGCCGCCCGGACGGCGGCTAGGTCAGCAGCGTGCGCGGACACGACGGTCGCCAAGCTGAACGCGGCGAGAAGTGGGAATTTCACAGGGTGTTCCTCCAACGGCTTTTCGCTGGAACAAACGATGCGCCGGGTTGCGACGCAACTGTACCCTTACCGCAACAGTGTTGGATATTTAGCGCAGTCTGATTGCCAGACCTGGCCTCGAGGCATATTGAAGCTGCGGACAAACAATTGTCTTCCTAGGAGTCTTCCGTCGATGCGCAAACTCGCGATGCTCAGCACGGCCTTGTTCGGCCTGGCATTCTTCCATCAGTCCCACGCCCAGCAGAACGCCTCGCCGCAGCCCGGCCTGCCGCCCGGTGCCTCCGTTGGCGCCCCGAACGCGCAGCCGCCGCTCGCGTCCGGCAACCTGAGCACCACGCGGACCGCCCCGTCGATCGCACCGGCTCCGGCACCGATGATGACGTCGGAGCCGGCTGTGACCACCCCGCGCCCCGTCCGTCACCGCCGCGTTCGCCACCGCGTCCGGCACCACCACGCGACGCATTCGGCGGCGCCGGCCACCCCGGCAGCGTCGCAGTAAACAGCCGGTTTCTTCGCGTCGGCCGAACGGCGCCCGGGTCACCGGGCGCCGTTTTCGTTTGCCCAACTGGCCCACTCATGCCGGCAGCACCGTTAGCGATCAATTTACCCTTGCAACAATGTTGGCCATTGTTTAACTTAATGAGACGTGTGCGAGAAATCGCGACATACTCAAGTGTGAGGAGCTGCCATGTACTTCAGTGACGCCTTTCCCGAACTCTCCGCCGAACAGCGCAGCAGCTTTGCCGCCGCAGAACGCCGGCTCATCACCCGGCTTGTCTGCATCGCCTGCGTCAGCGTGGTGGTGCTGGGCGTGGCACTGATCTAACCACCGCGTCGGTTTTCCGCTTCCTTGCCGTGGTCCGGGCAAAATGCTCGGCAGGCATTGCTTCAAGCATGTTGCGATTCAATGATCACCATTCCCGAGCGTCAGACTTCGATGTTCCAGAACACCACCATGGGCGCGTCGATGGCGCCACGCACCCGATTGCCGATGGCGCTCGTCGTCATGACCTCGCCGCCGGGAATGTAGACGACATCCGCATAAGCCTCCCGCTGGATGTCGGCCGCGAGGGCACTGCGGCGGGCAGGATCGCTTTCGGCCGCGAAGGCGTGGCGCAGTTCTTCCAGCTTCGGGTCGTCCGGCCAGCCCCATAGCGCGCTGCGGCCCGACGCGATGATCGGCGAGGACAGCAGCGGCGTCGCCAGTTCCGCCGTGCCGATCGTCGTGTTGGCGACGTTCCAGCCGCCATCCGCCATCGGCCCCATCTTCAGCCGCCGCTGCGCGAAGGTCGCGAAATCCATCACCTGCTGGTCCAGCTTGAATCCCAGATCCTTCAGCGCCTGGCCGATCACCAGGCCGGCGGGGGTGACGGTCGGGTCGTTGCCGACGAACAACTGAACCACGGGCTTGCCCAAATCCACGCCACTTTGCGCCAGCACGCGCTTGGCTTCGGCCATGTCGGGCTTGGGTGCGCCCGCATCGGTCGCATAAGGGCCGCCGCAGCCGAACATCGCCGCGCAACTGCGTTCCAGCTCCGGCGAGCCGGCCGTCGCGTCGATCATGTCCTGCTGGTTCAGCGCCAGCAGCACGGCGCGCCGGGCCTGCACGTTATCGAATGGCGGCTGCAAATGGTTCAAGCGAACCACGAGCTGCACCGCGGTCTTGTGGATCAGCCGCACCTTGCCCCGCGCGGTGGTTTGCAGCAGCGGCATCAAGTCGGCCTGCAACCGCTCGATGTAGTCGACCTCGCCGCTGAGCAGGGCGTTGAACTGGGTGGACGGGTCGGGGATGGCAAGCATCTCCAGCCGGTCCACCTTCACCACCTTGCCGCCGGACGCCCAGGACGGCGGTTCCGCGCGGGGCTGGTAGGCCTCGTTCCTGGCGAACACCAGGCGCTGGTCGGACAGCGACTCGCCGGGCACGTATCTGAACGGGCCGGAGCCGATCAGCTCCTTGATCGGCTGCGTCGGCGGCAGTTCCGCCAGCCGCTTGGGCAGCATGGCCGGCACGTTGGACCCGGGCTTGGCCAGGGCGTCCAGCACGAACGCGAAAGGCTGCTTGAGCACCAGTTCGAAGCTGGTCGCGTCGAGCGGCTCCATGCGCCCGGTGGCGGCGCGCAGCAGGCTGCCCATGGCGTCCCGTGCCGACCAGCGACGGACCGACAGCACGCAGTCCTCCGCCGTGACCGCCGGGCCGTCATGCCAATGCAGCCCGTCCCGCAGGGTGAAGCGGTAGGTCATGCGGTCGTCGCTGACCGTCCAGCGATCCACCATCTGCGGCGTCGGCTGGTAGCGGTCGTTCACGGCGAACAGCGTGTCGAACACGGCGTAGGTGATGTCGCGGACCTGGAACCCGGTGCTGAAATGCGGGTCGATCACGTTCGGCATCGTGGTCAACGCGTAGCGCAACGTCTTGGGCGCGGCCTGGGCGGAGGCCGGCCCGGCGGCCAGTGCCGCGGTGTAGCCCAGCAAGGCCCGTTTGGTCAGCATCATCCCCACGCTCCCGCCTAGGCAACCAGCGGCATTGCCGGGTTGCGGATCGTCGCCGTGCCGCCGTCGGAGATGCCCAGATCGGTCGGGTGCGGCCCCGGGTTGCAGGCCAGCGACAGGCCGGTCACGGCGCGGAACACGCGGTGCGGCGGCAGCCAGTCGATGATCGCGTCGGCGGCCCGGCGCAGGGCCGCGAACGCCGCCGCCGTTTGGAGCGCCGGCGTGTCGGCCAGCAGCCCAGCGATCGGCAGCTCCAGCAACCCCGTCACCGCGCCGCCGGCCGCAACGGCCATGCCGCCGCCGCACGCGATCAGCGCGTTGGCCGCCGCCGCCATGTCGACCGGGTCGCGGCCCAGCACCAGCAGGTTGTGGCTGTCGTGCAGGATCGTGGTGGCGATCGCCCCGCGCGGTTCCCCCCAGCCATTGGCCAGGCACACCATCGGCGTGGCGTCGCGGCGGCCGTGACGGTGGATCACCGCGATCAGGCTATGGCCGGGCGGCAACTCGGCCACGCCACCACGCACCGTCACCACCGCCTCCGCCCAATGCACCACGCGAACGCCGCCGACCACGGGCAGGCGAACGGGGCCGTCTGCCACGCCGGGCACGCGCAGGCGCAGCGCCTCCGCCCGCACCGGCGCCAGCTTCATCGTGTCGCGCGGCGCCCCCGCGAGGTTGCGGGGCAGCGGCAGGCACATGGCGCCGTCCTGCGCCACCAGCCGCCCGGCGACGTAGACCCGCGCCACCTGCATCGTGGCCAGGTCCGACAGCACCGCGATCTCCGCCCGGCGGCCGGGCGCGACCAGGCCGATATCGTCCCGCTTCAAGCGCAGGGCGGAGTTCAGCGTCGCCATGCGGATGGCCTCGATCGGCGTCAGCCCGCGCTGCACCAGGCGAGCGAGCGTGTCGCGCAGGCCGCCTTTGGCGACTAGCTCGTCCGGCAGGATGTCGTCGGTGCAGGCGACCAGCGTGGCGGGAAAGGCCGGCAGGCTGCGGATCGCGGCGCAGGCGCCCGGCAACACGGCGTCGTGGCTGCCGCGCAGCTCCACGGTCAGGCCGGCGCGCAGCTTGGCCAGCAGGTCCTCGCCGGTCATGATCTCGTGGTCGGACGTAACGCCCGCCGCGGCATAGGCCTGCAACGCCGCCCCCGACAGGTCGCGCGCATGGCCGTTGACGTTGCGGCCGGCCGCCATGCCCGCCGCGACGATCCCCTCCATGCGGGGCGACCCGGCGAGCACACCCGCCATGTCCATGACCTCCGCCACCCCGGCCACGCCGGGCCAGGACAGCATCTCTGTGATGTCGGCCGGGCCAAAATCCGCACCGCCCACTTCCAGCCCAGGCGCCGACGGTACGCAGGACGGCGCCGCGGCCAGCACCCGCAGCGGCAGCCCGCGTGCCGCTTGCACCGCCCAGCGGACGCCGTCCAGCCCGGCCACGTTCGCCAGCTCGTGCGGGTCCCACACGGCGGTGGTGGTGCCGTGCGGCACCACGACGCCCGCGTAGTCGGCCGGCGCCATGTGCGAGGACTCGAAATGCACGTGGTTGTCCACGAAGCCCGGTGCCACGAATTCGCCCGCGAGGTCGTGGATGTCCGCCGCATCCGTCCGGCTCCCCGGCGGATGGACGGACGCGATCAGGCCGCCGACGATCCCCACGTCCGCCGCGCGCAACTCCCCGGTCGCCACGTCCACCACGGTGCCGCCGGCCAGCAGCAGGTCGAACGCCGCCGCGCCCTGCGCCGCCTGCACGGCGCGGCGGCGGATTTCCGGGGAGATCGGGTCTTCGGGCGCGAACAACATGCGCGGAGGCTACAAGCGGCAGCGGCGCCTGGCCAAGCCCGCGCCGGATTCCCGCTTGAGGTCTCCGGAACAAGCATCTTATGACTCCTCACGATTGGGCGATTGGATGCCCGCGCCCCACCATGGAGTGGCCGCAGCCCGGCCAGCATCGATGCACCCTGATCCGACCGAGACCGCGGCCCTCCACGCCCGCCTGCTGACGCTCGACAGCCATATCGACATCCTGCCCTGGCCGGACGGGCCGGACCCGTTCGCGCCCAGCCAGCGGCGCGCCGACATCGGCAAGATGGTGCAAGGCGGGCTGCGCGCCGGGTGCTTCGCCGCCTATGTCGCGCAAGGGCCGCGCACGCCGGAAAGCTGGGATGCGGCGCGGGAGCGGGTCTTGGCCATGCTGGCCACGATCCGCGGCATGGGAACGGAGCGCAACGGCCTGCGCGCCCGGCTGGCGACCGACGCCGCCGCGATCCGGGAGGCCGCCGCCGAACCCGGCGTGGCGGTGGTCGTCCCCGCCGTGGAAAACGGGCATGCGGTGGGCGAGGACGTCGGCGTGCTGGAGCAGTTCCGCGCCCTGGGTGCCCAGTACCTGACCCTGACCCATAACGGCCACAACGCCTTGGCCGACAGCAGCAACCCGCGCACCGATCTGGGCGACGGGGCGGCCTTGCATGGCGGGCTCAGTGCCCTGGGGCGGGAAGCCGTCGCGACCCTGAACCGGCTGGGCATGCTGGTGGACGTCAGCCACGTGTCCAAGGCGAGCATGATGCAGGCCGCCGCCCTGTCCCGCACGCCCGTGGTTGCCACGCATTCCTGCATCCACGCCTTGTGCCCGGTGCCGCGCAACCTGGATGACGAGCAACTGGACGTGCTGCGGGACACGGGCGGCCTGGTGCAGATCACCGCGGTGCCGTCCTTCATCCGGCCACAGGGCAAGGCGGACAAGGTGTCCGTCGCCGACTACATGGACCATCTGGATTACGCCGTGCGCCGCTGCGGCGTGGAGCATGTCGGCATCAGCTCCGACTTCGACGGCGGCGGCATGCTGGCGGATTGGCGCGACGCGTCCGAAAGCGCCAACCTGACGGCGGAACTGGTGCGCCGCGGCTACGACGAGTCGGAGATCGCCGCATTGTGGGGCGGCAACTTCCTGCGCCTGCTGGAACGGGCCGAGGCGGAAGCGGCGTGACCATCGACGCGCTGGGTCCTTACCTGCAATGGACCAAGTCGCTGCACGTGATCGCGGTGATCGCCTGGATGAGCGGGTTGTTCTACCTGCCGCGCTTGTACGTGTACCATTGCGACGTCGCCCGCGGCTCGGCGGCCAGCGAGCGCTTCAAGGTGATGGAGCGGCGGCTGCTGAAGCAGATCACCACCCCGGCCATGATCGCCACCTGGTGCCTGGGGCTGCTGCTGGTGCTGACGCCGGGCGCGGTGGATTGGGGTGCCACGTGGTGGCACGTGAAGCTCACGGGCGTCGTGCTGATGAGCGGCTTCCATGGCGCGGCGTCCAAATGGCGGCGCGACTTCCTGGAAGACCGCAACACCCGCCCGCAACGCTTCTACCGCATGGCCAACGAGGTGCCGACCGTGCTGATGGTGATCATCGTGATCATGGCCATCGCCCAGCCGGGTTAGGACGCGCCTGCTTCCTTAAGCAGGTCTCCCTCTCCCGCTGGCGGGAGAGGGTTGGGGTGAGGGTGGCGCCGCCCGTTTGGACTCCAGTTTACGCAACCGATTGCCGCCGGGTCGGGGACGGGGCTTCTACGGCATCAAGCCAATTGGATGTCGTAAAACTGCGGGAAGCCGCTGCGCATCCCGGTCACGCCGCGCCGGAACGCCGTGGTCGGGTATTCCACGCCCAGCGGCAGGTAAGGCGCGTCCTGCCAGAACTGCAGTTGCAGCCGCTCGCATGCCGCCTTCTGCCCGGCCAGGTCGGGTGCGGCGAACCACGCGTCGCGCGCTTCCTCCAGCTTGGGGGCGGTGGGCCAGCCGAACCACGCCTTGTCGCCGTTGCCGCGGATGCCGAGCTGGCCGGCCGGGTCGAAATTGTTGGTGCCGTTCAGGAAGGTGACGAAGGCCGACCAGCCGCCCTTGTCCACCGGGCTGCGGCTGACGCGGCGTTGCACCAGGGTGCCCCAGTCGATGGATTGCAACTCAACGTTCAGCCCCACCCGCGACATCACGTCCGCCGCGATCACGCCCAGCGGGTTGGTGCTGGGATAGTTCGCCGGCGTCATCACCGCGACCTTCTCGCCCGCATAGCCCGCGGCCTTGATAGCCTGCCGAACGCGGTCCAGGTCGCGTGGGCCGGTCAACACCTCGATCCCCGCCTCGCTCGCCATCGGCGTGCCCGGGCTGAACACGCCCACGCGGTCCTTCCACAGCGTGCGGTCGTCGCCGCACACCGCGGTCATGAACTCCGCCTGGTTGATCGCGCCCAGCAGGGCGCGGCGGATCGCCGGGTTGTTGAACGGCGGGAACAGCGCGTTGAAGCGCAGCACGCCGATGCCGCCGCCCGGGTCCAACTGGCGGGACATCATGGACTTGCCCCTGCGCAGCAGCGGCAACTGGTCGGGCGTGATCTCCTGCCACCAATCCACCTCCCCGCCCATCAGCGCCGACAGCGAGGTCGACGGGTCGGGGATCACGTGCCATTCCACGCGGTCGAGATGCACCACCTTCGGCCCGGCGGTGAAGCTGCCCGCCCCATTCGGCCGCGGCACGTAGCCGGCGAATTTCTGGTACACCACGCGGGAGCCGGACACGTGCTCGTCGGAAACGAAGGTGAACGGGCCGCTGCCGACCATCTCCGTCACCTGCTTGTTCGGGTCGGTCACCGCCAAGCGTTCCGGCATGATGGCAGGCATGATCGTGCCGCTCTTGCCCAGCGCGTTCGGCAGCAGCGGGAACGGCTTGTGCAGCCGGAACTCCACCACCCGGTCGGAGGCGGCGCGCAGCTCGGCCGTGTTGTCCATCAGCGCGCGGCCGAACGCATCCCGCGCCGCGAACCGCTTCACGCTGGGCACCACGTCCTGCGCGCGCACCGGCTCGCCGTCGTGGAAGCGCAGGCCTTCGCGCAGGGTCAGCCGCCACAGCCTGCCATCATCCTCGACCGTGTGGCCTTCCACCATCTGTGGTTCCATGGCGAAGGCGTCGTTCTGGCCATACAGCGTGTCGAACACGAGGTAGCCGTGGTTGCGGGTCACGGTCGCCGTGGTCCAGATCGGGTCGACGATCGTCACGTCGGCTTCCGGGATGAACCGCAGCGTGCGCGCGTCGGCGCCACGGCTGATCCGCGGCGCGGCCAGGGCGGCCGCCGCCCCTGTCAGCAGGGTTCTACGCTTCATCTCCGGCCCTTCCTCTGGTTCGCCGCAGCCTAGCGGTCTGCTTCAACCATCCGCCAGCCCGCCGTGATCGCGTCGAGCCTGGTTTTGAGGTCGTCCGGCAGCGGGCCGGCTTCCGCCGCGGCAAGGCTGTCGGCCAACTGGTCCGGCCGGCTGGCGCCGATGATCGGGGCGGTCACCGCGGGGTTGGAGATGACCCACCGCATCGCCATGGTCGCCATGCTCATCGCGGCGTCCCGCGCGACAACGCGCAGTGCCTCGACCGCGTGGAACTGTTCGGCGTGCCAGTACCGGTCCTGATACCCTGCCCCGGCGGTGCCGATGCGGAAGCGGGAGCCTTCGGGAGGGGCCGCGTTGCCGTCGTGCTTTCCCGTCAACAACCCGCCGGCCAGCGGGTTGTACGGGATCACGGCGATGGCTTCCTCGGCGCAAAGCGGTAGCAAGTCCCGCTCGAAGCTGCGGAACAGCAGGTTGTAGCGCGGCTGCACGGATTCGAACCGCATCAGGGACCGCGCTTCGCTGCGCCCGATGGCGCGGGCCACCTTGACGGCCGGCCAGTTCGACACCCCGACATACCGTGCCTTGCCATGGCGCACCACCGTGTCCAACGCTTCCAGCGCCTCGTCGATCGGCGTGTGCGGGTCAAAGCGGTGGAGCTGGTAGAGATCCACGTAGTCGGTGCCGAGCCTGCGCAGCGACGCGTCGATGGCGTCCAGGATATGCTTGCGCGACATGCCGCGGTCCCACGGCGCCGGCCCCATCACGCCGGCGCATTTGGTGGCAAGCACGAAGGCATGGCGCTTGCCCTGCAGCCAGCGGCCGACGATCTCCTCCGTCCGCCCGGCGAGGCCGGGGCCGCCACCCAGCGGATACACGTTGGCCGTGTCCAGGAAGTCGACGCCCCCGGCCGCCGCGGCGTCCAGGATGGCGTGGCTTTGCGCCTCGTCGCATTGCAGGCCGAAGGTCATCGTGCCGAGGCAAACGCGGGACACCTGCAAGCCGGTGCGGCCAAAGGAAACGTGCTGCATCATGGCTCCATCGGAAGCGGCGAAGGCATCAGATACGATGCTGGAACGGGTTGGCCCGTCCCGCCGGGAGGCGGTACAGTGCCGCAGGACGATGGGCGCCGACGCGGCGGCTGTCCACCGCCTCCACGATGCCTTGGTCGACGATCTTGCGGCGGAAGGATGCGGGGTCGAGCCGCGTTTCCAGCACCTGCTGGTACACCGCGTGCAGCTCGGCCAAGGTGAACAACGGTGGCAACAGGAAGGCGGGCAGTGCGGAATAGCTGGACTTGCCGCGCAGGCGCGCCACCGCCGCCGCGACGATCGCCGCGTGGTCAAAGGCCAGCGGCGGCAAGGCCGCCACGGGGTGCAAGGACAGGGCTGCCTCGGCTGCCAGCAGCTCGGGCTCGGGCACCAGCGCGAAATACGCCACCGTCAACGACCAGCCGCGGGGGTCGCGCGCCGCACCGCTGAAGGTGCCGAGCTGTTCCAGGAAGCGGCATTCCACCTGCGCCTTGTCCCACAGGATGCGCGCGGCCGAGGCTTCCAGCGTCGCGTCCTCCGGCACGTGGACGTAGCCGCCGGGCAGGGCCGCGACACCGGCGAAGGGGGCCCTGTCCCGCTGGACCAGCCCGACTGCCAGCGCGCCCTGGCTCAACGTCATCAGCACGGCGTCCACCGTGACGATAGGGGCGGGGAAGGTCGGGCCGGCCATCGCTTAAATTGTAACTTGCATTATACGTGAAACTAGCGCAAGGTGCGCCCGCATGACAACCCCCAAACACAATCCTCCGGAGCATCACGCCATGCGCCTCAGCCTCCATGTGGCCGGCCAGGCCGTTCCCTTGCGCTGCTTCACCTTTCCCGGCGGCGAAATCCAGGTGCGGATCGAAGCGCCGCCCGCCCCGGCCGACGCGGTGACCATCCGTGCCGACCTGATCGATGCCGACTCGCTGATGGCCCTGCTGCTGCTGACCGACGCGGTGCGCCGCCAGTACGGCAACCCGGCGATCGACCTGGTGTGCCCTTATCTGCCCTACGCCCGGCAGGACCGGGTGGCGTATCCGGGGGAAGCGCTGTCCGCCGCCGTGGCCTGCCGGCTGCTCAACAGCCAGAACTATCGCTCGGTCGAGGTGTGGGACGCGCATAGCGACGTGTCGCTCGCCCTGCTGGACCGGGTGCGCAACCGCCCGGCCAGCGATTTCGCCGGACGGGTCGCTACGGCCCAGGACGTGATCGTCGCCCCCGACCTCGGCGCGGCCAAGCGGGCATCCGCCTGCGCCCGCCTGGCCGGTGCCACGCTGGTGCACGCGGAAAAGACCCGCAGCACCGACACCGGCGCCATCACGGGCACGGTGGTGCACAGCGAGCCGGTGGGAAACCGCGACTTCCTGATCGTGGACGACATTTGCGACGGCGGCCGCACCTTTACCGAGTTGGCCAAGGTGCTGCGTCCGCTCACGACCGGGCAGGTCAAGCTCTACGTCACCCACGGCATCTTCAGCGCCGGGTTCGATGCGTTGGCCGCCGTTATCGACCGCATCTTCGTGGCCAACCCCTTCCCCGCCGAGCTGCCCGGCTTCGTTCAAACCATTGGAGGATAGTGCGATGCGCATTTCACCGCTGCACGCGACTGATTTCTACAAGACCGGCCACATCCGGCAGTACCCGCCGGGCACCACGCTGGTTTATTCCAACTTCACCTGCCGCAGCGACCGGCTGGCCGAGGTGCTGCCGGATTTCGACCACCGCGTGGTGTTCTTCGGCCTGCAAGGCCTGGCGCAATGGCTGCTGATCGACGCCTGGAACGACGAGTTCTTCCGCAAGCCGAAGGCCGAGGTGGTCGGCCGCCTACCAGCGCCGCATGGATCTGTCGCTGGGCAAGGGCGCGGTGGATGTCAGCCACGTCGCGGCCCTGCACGACCTCGGCTTCCTGCCGCTGCGCATCAAGGCGCTGCCGGAAGGCAGCCGGGTGGACATGCGCGTTCCGCTGTTGACGGTCGTGAACACCCACCCGGATTTCTACTGGGTGACCAACTACATCGAAACGCAGCTTTCGGCCGAGCTGTGGAAGGCCATCACCTCCGCCACCATCGCCTACGAATATCGCCGCCTGTTCACCCGCTATGCCGAGCGCACCGGCGCCGACCAGGCGATGCTGCCCTGGCTCGGGCATGATTTCTCCGCCCGCGGCATGTCCGGCATCAGCGATGGCGCCACCAGCGGCGCCGGGCACTTGCTATCCTTTTGCGGCACCGACTCGGTCGCCGCGATCGACTACCTGGAAGCGTCCTACCCGGACGCGGAGCCCACGCTGATCGGCGGCTCCGTGCCGGCGACCGAGCACTCGGTGATGTGCATGGGCGGCGAGGATGACGAGATCGGCACCTTCCGCCGCCTGGTGACGCAGACCTATCCGTCCGGCATCGTCAGCATCGTCAGCGACACTTGGGATTTCTGGCGGGTGATCACCGAATATGCCGCCACGCTGAAGCCGGAGATCCTGGCCCGCACGCCGGATGCGCTGGGCAACGCCAAGGTCGTGTTCCGCCCCGACAGCGGCGACCCGGTCACCATCCTCGCCGGCGACCCGGCGGCGGCACCCGGCAGCCCCGAGCACAAGGGCGCCGTCGAGTGCCTGTGGGACATTTTCGGCGGCACCACCACGCCGCAGGGCTTTCGCGTGCTGCACCCGCGGGTGGGCATGATCTACGGCGACTCCATTACGCTGGACCGGGCCAGCCGCATCCTGGAAGCGCTGGCCGCCAAGGGCTTCGCGTCGGGCAACGTGGTGTTCGGCATCGGCTCCTTCACCTATCAGCACGTCACCCGCGACAGCTTCGGCACCGCGATCAAGGCGACGTTCGGCGTGGTGGGCGGACAGGACCGGGTGCTGTTCAAGGCGCCGAAGACCGACACCGGGACCAAGAACTCCGCCCGCGGCCTGCTGCGGGTGGAGCGGGAAGGCGGGCATTTCGTGCTGCACGAGCTGCAAAGCTGGGAGCAGGAAGCGCAAGGCATGCTGCAAACGGTGTTCGAGGACGGCCGCATGGTGCGCGTCGAAGGCCTGTCCGCGTTGCGGAGCCGCCTGTGGTGACGCAGCGGCCCGCCGCCGCGCGGGCACGGAGGGGCTAGCGGCCGTGGCAGAGATCACCCGCTTCTTCGCCTATCGCCACATCCGTAGCGAAGCCGCCAGCTACGTGGTGGTGTTCCGCCGCGGCAAGCAGATGCGCTCCGGCCGCGGCCTGGCCTTTTGGTTCAATCCGGACCGGACCAGCATCATGGAAATCCCGGCGGACGATCGGGACACGGATTTCGTGTTCCAGTCCCGCTCCCGCGACTACCAGGTGGTGACGGTGCAGGGCACCATCACCTGGCGCGCGGCGGAACCGGACGCCTTGGCCACCCGGGTGGACTTCACGATCGACCTGCGCACCGGCCGCCTGCGGACGGACCCGCTGGACCGGATCGCCAGCCTGCTGATCGGCTTGGCGCAATACCAGGCCGCCCGCTACGTCGAGCACCGCACCGTCAGCGACCTGCTGGCGGAAGGGGCGGCGCCGATCCAGGACGGCATCGCCGCCGCCCTGGCCGCCGATCTGCGGCTGCGCGAGATGGGGCTGTCCGTGGTCACCGTGCGCATCGCCGGCGTCAGCCCCAGTGCGGAACTGGCCCGGGCGCTGGAAACCCCCACCTTCGAGCGGGCGCAGGGCGTGGCGGACGAGGCCTCCTTCGCCCGCCGCGCCTTGGCGGTCGAGAAGGAACGCGCCATCGCCGAAAACGAACTGGGCACCAAGGTGGAGCTGGCACGGCGCCAGGCCGCACTGATCGCGCAGGAGGACGAGAACGCCCGTCGCGTCGCCGCGGGCCGCGCCGAGGCCGGCCGCATCGCCGCGGACGCGGAAGCCGCACGCATCCGCGTGGTGGAGGCGGCGCGCAACGCCACCGAAGGCGAACGCCTGGCCCTGCTGCGCGACATCGACCCGGCGGTGCTGCAAACCCTGACGCTGCGCGCCTTTGCCGAGAAGCTGACCAAGATCGAAACGCTCAACGTCACGCCGGACCTTACCGCGGCCCTGGGCGGCTTGCTGCGGGGTCCCATGCCCCCGGCGCCCCGGGCCGCGCCGCCGCCGCGGTGACGGGCGCGCTCGCCCCGCGCCTCGTCCTGGTGACGCGGGAAACCGAGTACGAGGGCCTGATGGCGCGCCATGCCACCCGGGGCCAGGCGGCGGCTTTCCTGCGCCGGCGGGCGCAGTCGCTGGAGGGATTGGACCAGCAACGCGACCATTTGCAGGAGATGCTGGCCGAAATCCGCGCGGCGGTGCCGAAGGGCTGGCGCATCGCCGCCGTGCGGCGGGCCGAGCTGGACCGGTTCCTGTTCGGCCCGGAGGACGTGGTGGTCGCCGTCGGGCAGGACGGGCTGGTCGCCAACCTGGCCAAGTACCTGGACGGCCAGCCGGTGATCGGCGTGAACGGCGACCCCACGCGCAACCCCGGCGTGCTGGTGCCGCACACCGCTTCCGCCGCCGCCGCGCTGTTGACGCAGGCCACGGCTGGCGCCTTGCCGACGCAGAACCGCACCATGGTCCGGGCGGAGCTGGATGACGGCCAGGCCTTGCTGGCGCTCAACGAGGTCTTCGTGGGACATGCCAGCCACCAATCAGCCCGCTACAGCCTGAGCCATGCCGGCAAGGAGGAGGTGCAGTCCTCGTCCGGCCTGATCGTGGCCAGCGGCACCGGCGCCACCGGCTGGGCGCTGTCGATCAGCCGGGCGACTGGCATCGCCGTGGAGCTGGCCCCCAGCGAGGCCGCAGCGATGTTCCTGGTGCGGGAACCGTGGCCGAGCCAGGCGACCGGCAGCGCGCTCACCTCCGGACGGTTGGCCAAGGGCGACACGCTGCTGGTGGTGTCGCGGATGAACGAGGGCGGCGTGGTGTTCGCGGACGGCATGGAAGGCGACCGGCTGGATTTCGCGTGGGGGCGGACGCTGCGTGTGTCGGTGGCCGACCGGCAGCTCCGCTTCGTGCCGGGCGCGACGCGGCCGGCGCCGATGCCGCCCCCGGCGCGGCGCCGAACCGCCCCTCCCCCGCCAAGGCCCGCGCCGCCGCCGATGACGCCCGCGCAACTGCCCGCCGCTGCGCCACGCCGCGCCCGACGCCGGGCGCGGCTGGTTTGGCTGCTCCTCGCCTTGCTGGGGATCGGCTGGGCGGCGGCGATGCTCCCAGCCTGGCTGGGCGTGCCGGGCTGATGCGGCCAGCCGGCCCGGTCAGCCGGTTGCTGCGAGCGCCCGCTGGATGTTCCGTCGGGCCGCTTCATCCAGGCGCCGATGCGCCTCGTCGGTGTGAAACAGGCGCGGCCTAAGCAGCAGTTCTTCCAGGAAGTGCCGCCGCCCGGCCCCATACCGCGCCGCCCCAAACACCGGCACGTATTCCGCGGCGATCCCGCGTTCGTAGGCGTCGTATGACGCGGCGTCCGCGCCCAGCACCGCCATGTCCAGGTCCAGGAACACGGCAGCGTCCGCGGACCAATCCGGCGGGAGGTCCGGCGGCAAGGCATGGCTCGCGGTCAAGCGGATCAGCAGGGCGGCCCCGGCCAGCATGGCAGGGTCGGCAAGGCCGCCCATTTCTTCCAGCAACAGCGTAGCGCTGCGGGCTTCGTTGTCCGACGCGGCCGGGTCGTAGATCGCGTCGTGAAACCAGATCGCCAGTTCGACGGCATCCGGCCACTTCAGCACCGGCCGCACCGCCGCCAAGCCGGCCAGCATGGCGTCGATGTGGGTTTGGTTGTGGTACGCCCGATGCGGCTCGGCATACCGCACGCGCAGACGTTCGCGATGGGCATCGATGGTGCTGAACATGATGCGGCAGCTTAGCCCGGTACGACAGGGGATAGTGTAGAGCAAAAATATCTGAACATTGTTCAAGGATGTGCTTGAACGTCGTTCAGCCGAAGCGTATCTTCCACTCATGAACGCTGTTCATAAACGCGGCCCGTTGTTCTGGCTCTGGTTCCAAGGCGCGCTGCCGCGCCTCATGGTACGGCTGTGCATCGGGCGGCTGCACGTGGTCGGCGCTGAGCAAGTGCCTGCATCGGGGCCGGTGCTATTCATCGGGTTGCATCGCGCGGGGCTGATGGACGGGTGGGTGTACTCCCACGCCCTGCCGCGGCGCACCGTGTTCACCGTGGCAGCAGTCCGGCTGCGGCAAGTTTGGCTGCGCCCCCTGGTGGCCGGCATCGGCATGGCCCGGCGGCAGGACGGCGGCGATGCCAGCCGCAACCGCGCCGCCCTGGCGGAATGCCGGCAGGAGCTGGCAGTCGGCGGCACGATCTTCATCTTCCCGGAAGGCACCAGCACGCTGGCGCCCCGGCACCTGCCGTTCCAGCCCGGCGCCGCGCTGCTGGCACGATCCTGCCCGGCGACCACGATCGTGCCGCTCGCCATCCACTATGCCGAACCGACCCGGCTCGGCACCGCCGTCACGGTGGTGGTTGGCGCCCCGTTCCACCTTTCACCGGGCATCGCGCCCCGGGCGGCGCAGGCCGCGGTCACGGCGGCCTTGGAAGCGATCGAGGCGCCGGACGGCCGCATGCCGCCCGTGGCCCGCGACCCGTTCCGTTGGCTCGCCGTGGCCCTGAACCTGCCTACGGTGCTGGCGATGCGCCTGGCCGTGCGGATCTTGCCGGACGGCGACAACGTCGTGCTGGTTTGGGCCGCCATCGTCGGGCTGCCGGTCCAGGCGGTGTGGTCGGTGGCGGCGACCGCCGGGCTGCTATGGGCCGGGCTGCCATGGGCCGCCCTGTTCCATGCCGCCGCCACGGCGCTGTACGCGGCCTGGCCGGCGCGGGCGCACAGCCATGCGTGACTGGCGCAACGAACCCCGGCTGATGCTGCACGAGGCGGCGTTTATCGCCTTGCTGGCATTGATCTGGGCGCGCTTGGCCGCGTCCGCCGGGCTCACGGCGCCGGAAACCCTGGTTTATGCCGCCCTCGTCGTCGCAATTCCCGCCGCGGCTGGCTTGGCACGCTGGTCCGGTCGCCGTTGGCAGGGAGCCTGCCCCGGCCGCGCCCGCTTGTTCGCCTTCGTGCCGCTGATGTGGTTCGTGTTCGGCGACCTGCGACGCAGCATTCCGCTGTTCCACCCCGGCCACGCGGACGCGTTGCTCCAGGCGTGGGACCTCCGGCTGCTCGGCTGCAGCCTGCCGCAATGGTTCGACGGCCGGCTCGGCCGGGGGGCAACCGAGGCGCTCAGCATCTGCTACAGCCTGTTTTTCGCGTACCTGCTGGCCGCCGCGATCGGGTGGCTGTTCGCGCCGGCCGCGAAAGCCCGCGCCTTTTACGCCGGGCTGTTCACCCTCTACGCCGTGGGCTTCGCCGGCTACATCAGCCTGCCGGCGCTGGGTCCCTACGCCACGATGCCCTTTGCCCACCCGGTGGAAGGCGCCGGCGTGACCCGGCTGCTGCTGCGCCTGGTGCCCTTGGGCACAAACCGGGCCGACGCGTTCCCCAGCCTGCATTGCGCGGTCACGGCGTTCATCCTGGGGTTTGACCTGATGGCCGGCCATCGCCGCCGCGCCGTCTGGTGCGCGCTGCCGGTGGCGCTGCTGTGGCTGTCCACCCTGGCCCTGCGCTTCCACTACGCCGTCGATGTCGGCGCCGGCTTCGTCCTGGCCGCCGCCTGCCTCCTCGTGGCCGCGGTTCTGCTGCCGCGCACGGCCCCTCCCCGCTTCACCTCAGCCGCCAACCATGGAGCTTCGGCATGCCATACCTCATCGCCCTGACCGACCCGCAGGCCGCGCAACCCCATCTGGCCGGGGGCAAGGCGGCCGGGCTGGCCCGACTGCTGCAAAACGGATTCAGCGTGCCGGACGGCTTCGTGGTCACCACGGAAGCCTTCGGCGCCACAACCGCGGGCGTCCTGCCGCCCGGGCTGGCAACCGAGCTGGCGGCCGCCCTGGACCCGGCCTGCGCCTACGCCGTCCGCTCCTCGGCCACGGCCGAGGACCTGGCCGACGCCTCCTTCGCCGGGCAGCACGACACGATCCTGAACTGCACCGGCCTGCCGGCGGTGCTGGACGCGGTGCGGCAATGCTTCGCCTCCCTCGGCGGCGACCGCGCCGTCGCCTACCGCCGGGACCGCGGCATCGCGCCGGCCGGGCTCGCCATGGCGGTGGTGGTGCAGCGGATGGTGGCAGCCGAGGCCGCCGGGGTCGCCTTCACGCTCGACCCGGTCGGCGGCGCGCTGGACGAGATCCACATCTCCGCCCATCCCGGGCTGGGCGAAAGCGTGGTCAACGGCGAGGCGGAGGTGGACCGGTTCGTGCTGGCCAAGGCCGACCTGACCCTGCGCAGCGCCCAGGGCGCACGAGCGGCGCTTTGCCTGTCCCCGGCGCAGGCGGCGTCCGTCGCCGGCATCGCCCGCGCCGTGGAGGCTGCGTTGGGTGCGCCGCAGGACATCGAGTGGGCGATCGACGCCGCCGGCGTGCACCTGCTGCAAGCGCGTCCGGTGACCGCGCTTCCCGCCCGCTGGACCCGGGACGAGTCGGCCGAGCGGTTCCCCAACCCGGTGACGCCGCTGGCCTGGGATTTCGCCGATGCCGGCTTCCACGCGGCGCTGCGGGCGTCGTTCGCCCGCATGGGGCTGCCGCCGATGCAGGGGCAGTGGTTCGCCTGGTTCGACGGCTACGTTTACGGCAACCAGACCGCGGTGGATTTGTCTCTGGGCCGCCCGATCGCCGGCGCCGAAAGCCTCCAAGCACTCCGCGCCGCCTTGCCGGAACTGCTGCGCCGCTTCGCCTGGGTGGACGAGTTGCCGGGCGAATGGCCGCTGACGCTGGACCGTTTCCTGCTGGACGCCGGACGCCTCGGCCAGGCGGAGCTGGCGGGGCGCACGCCCGCGGAAATCTGGGCGCACATCCAAGGCATCAACGACACCGGACGCCGCTATTTCCGGCACAACATCGCCATCTCCATCGGCCAGGCGGTGGTGCATCGCGCCCTGCGCGGCTTGCTGGGCCATGTCGCAGGGCCGGAGGCGACCGCCGCGTACGACGCCTTGCTGGCCGCGGTGGAAACGCGCACCGCCACGCTCAACCGCGGCCTGGACGGGCTGGCCGAGCTGGCACGGGCCGAGCCGGCGCTGGACGCGATGCTGCGGACCGTCCCGGCGCGGCGGATCGTCGAAGCCGGCGGGCTGGCCGCCTTTCCGGACTTCCAGCAGGCCTTCGACGCGTTCCTGCACGACCACGCCCATCGGGAACTGGACGCCGACCCCTACCAGCCGGCCTGGGGCGACGCGCCCTGGACGGCGCTGGACGCGGTGACCGCCCGGCTCGACGCCACGCCGGCCCCGCGCGACGGCGCCGCCCGGCGGCAGAAGGCGGCTTCGGTGTTGCAGCGGCTTTGCGCCGGGCTGCCGGACGACCTCGCTTTCCTGCTGCAGGAGCTGGTGCGGCTGGCGCGGCTGTACACCGAGCTGGACGACCTCGAACACTACCAGACCGCGCGACTGGGGCCGTTGCTGCGGCGCGCGGTGCAGGCGCTGGGGGTGAGCCTGGCGGACCGCCTGCCACTGCCCGACCCGCTGGACCTGTTCTTCGCCCGCGAAGACGCGCTGGCCCGGGCGATCGCCGCCGACGGGCCGGCCACCTGGCAGGAACTCGGCACCGCGATCGCCGCCGCTAAGCGCGATTATGCCCGGCAGCAGGCGACCTCGCCCGTCTGGTCATTGGCCGAGGCGCCGGAACCCACGGTCGCCGAGGACGCCTTGCGGGGTATCCCCGGCAGCCCGGGCCGCGCGACGGGACCGGCCTACGTGGTCCGCTCACCGGAGGATTTCGCGGCCTGCCCGGCGGGTGCGATCCTTGTGGTGCGCGCCACCACGCCGGCCTGGACCGCCTTGTTCGCCCGCGCCGCCGGCATCGTCGCCGAAAGCGGCGGCCCCTTGTCGCATGGCGCCATTGCCGCCCGGGAGTACGGTATCCCAGCCGTGATGGCGGTGCGCGGCGCCATGCAGCGCCTCCCCAGTGGCCGGACGCTGCTGGTGGATGGCAGCCGGGGCACCATCGAATGCCAGTAAGCAGCGCCCTGCCGTCGATCCCGCTGATCGACGTGCCCGCGGCGGAGGAGCCGGGCCTGGCCGCCATGGCAGCGGAGCCGGCACGGCTGTCCCTGCTGCTCGGCTCGGGCCGGCAAACCTACACGCCAGCCGGCATGCGGCTCGCCGACGCGCTGTCGCGCCGTTGGGCGGGACGGAACGTCAGCCCCTACGCCGCCGCCGTCGCGGCGGTGGGCCGCACGATGCATGGCCACGGCGCCTATCTGATGAACCATTCCTATGAATGGGGCTGCACCGCGGGCGCGGGCGCGGACCCGGCGCTGGGCGGGTCCACCCTGCTGCGCACGCTGGACTGGCCGTTCGACGGGCTGGGCCGCAGCCTGGTGGTCACGCGCTGGGATGGCGGGGCGGGGCCGTATTACAGCGCCACCTGGCCCGGCTTCGTCGGCGTGCTGACGGGGCTGGCGCCGGGCCGGTTTGCCATCGCCATCAACCAGCCGCCGCTTCCGCTGCCGGGCTGGGGCAAGGCGATCGGCTGGCCGGCGGCGCGCCTGCGCGTGGGCCGGTCCACCGCGATGCCGCCCAGCCACCTGCTGCGGCAGGTGTTCGACAAATGCCGCGACTTCGACGACGCGCTTGCCACCATTCGCCGGACCAGGCTGTGCATCCCGGCGATCTTCACCCTCGCCGGCCCGCTGGCCGGGCAGACGGTGGTGGTGGAGCGCACGGCCACCCGAAGCTTCCAACCCGCCGAGCCCGTGGCAGCCAACCATTGGGCCAGCAAGCCCGGCCCGGCTGGCCGGCCGCGGCACCCCAGCAGCCCGGCCCGGCGGACGGCGATGTGCGGCCTGCTCGCCAGCTTGCCCGGCTGGTCGCTCGACTGGCTGGAACCGCCGATGCTGCAGGCCGACACCCGGCTGGTGCTGATGGCCAACCCCGCGACCGGGCGCATGCTGTTGCAGGGCTGGGAACGCTCCGGCCCGGCCACGACGGTGCTGCGGGTGGGGTGACCGGTCCTGGATCGCCCTATCCTCCGGAAGGCCGCGTTGCTATCGGCGGTGCCGCCACGCTATGACCCCGCCGCGCCCCAAGGATCGACCATGACCACCGTGCTGCTCGTCATCCACCTGTTTGTCACGCTGGCCCTGATCGGCGTGGTGCTGATCCAGCGCAGCGAGGGTGGCGGCCTGGGGGTGGGCACGTCGCAGGGCATGGGGTCGTTCATGTCGGGGCGGGGCACGGCCAATCTGCTGACCCGCACCACGGCGATCCTGGGCACCGCGTTCTTCGTGCTGTCGCTGGGATTGGCGCTGTTGAACCGCGGCACCACGGTCGGCAACGGCAGCTCCATCCTGGACGTGCCGCCGCCGCGCCCCACACCAGCGGCAACGGCGCCTGCGACGCCTACGCCTGCGACGCCCGCGCCCGCGCCTGCGACACCTACGCCTCCGACGTCCGCGCCCGTGACGCCGGCGCCAGCACCCGCCGCGCCGCCCCCGGCTCCGGCCGCCCCTGCGGCCACGCCGCAGCCCGCCCCTGCGACACCTGCGCCGAATACCGACAAGCCCTGACACGGACCGGCTTCACGCCGGCCGGTTTGCCGGATATGAGGGCCGCCCATGACGCGGTTCGTATTCATCACCGGCGGCGTGGTTTCCTCCCTGGGCAAGGGCGTCGCGGCCGCCGCGCTCGGCACGCTGCTGCAAGCCCGCGGCTATTCCGTGCGGCTGCGCAAGCTCGACCCCTACCTCAACGTCGACCCGGGCACGATGAGCCCGTACCAGCACGGCGAGGTGTTCGTCACCGATGACGGGGCGGAAACCGACCTCGACCTCGGCCACTACGAGCGGTTCACCGGTGTGCACGCCACCCGCAGCGACAACGCCACCACCGGGCGCATCTATTCGGAGGTGATCGCCAAGGAGCGGCGCGGCGAATACCTCGGCGCCACCGTCCAGGTGATCCCGCACATCACGGACGCGATCAAGGACATGGTGGTCCGCGACCTGCACGACGAGAACGGGGCGGAGCTGGACTTCGCCCTGATCGAGATCGGCGGCACCGTCGGCGACATCGAAAGCCTGCCGTTCCTGGAAGCCATCCGCCAGTTGGGCAACGAGCTGGGTCCGGAACAGACCATGTTCGTGCACCTCACGCTGGTGCCCTACATCCCTTCCGCCGGGGAGCTGAAGACCAAGCCGACGCAGCACTCCGTCAAGGAGCTGCAGAACGTCGGCATTCAGCCGCAGATGCTGCTGTGCCGTTGCGACCGCCCGATCCCGGAAGCGGAGCGACGCAAGATCGCATCCTTCTGCAACGTCCGGGTGGAGGCGGTGGTCGCGGCGCTGGACGCGGACACGATCTACGCGGTGCCCAACGCGTACCATCGCGAAGGGCTGGACGGCGAGGTGCTGCGCCATTTCAACCTGCCGCGGTCCGACGTCACGCCGGACCTGACGCGGTGGCAGCGCATCGTGGACGTGGTGCGCGGGCCGGAAGGCGACGTGCGCATCGCGGTGGTGGGCAAATACACCAACCTGCTCGACAGCTATAAGTCGCTGAACGAGGCGCTGACCCATGGCGGCATCGCCAACGGCGTGCGCGTCCACCTGGACTGGGTCGACAGCCAGGTGTTCGAGCAGCCGCACACCATCGCCCGTCTGGAAGGGGTGCACGGCATCCTGGTGCCCGGCGGGTTTGGGGAACGCGGCACGGAAGGCAAGATCGAGGCGGTGCGGTTCGCCCGGGAGCACAAGGTGCCGTTCCTGGGCATCTGCTTCGGCATGCAGATGGCGGTGATCGAGGCCGCCCGGCACCTGGCCGGCCTGCCCCGCGCCTCCTCCACCGAGTTCGGGCCGTGCGATGAGCCGGTGGTCGGTCTGCTGACCGAATGGGCGCGCGGCAACGAGCGCGAACGTCGGCAAGAAGGCGGCGACCTCGGCGGCACGATGCGTCTGGGCGCCTACCCGGCGATGCTGGCAGAAGGCACGCTGGTGCGGCGCGTGTATGGCGACGCCGCGGAGATCAGCGAGCGCCACCGGCACCGCTTCGAAGTCAACGTCCATTACCGCGACCGGCTGGAAGCGGCCGGGCTGCGGTTCAGCGGCATGTCGCCCGACGGCATCCTGCCCGAAACGGTGGAACTGCCGGCCCACCCCTGGTTCGTCGGCGTCCAGTACCACCCGGAACTGAAAAGCAAGCCGCTGGACCCCCACCCGCTGTTCCGCGGCTTCATCGCCGCGGCCGTCAAGCAGGCGCGGTTGGTTTGAGTCACGCGCCCTCCCCCGGCCGCATTGGGCCAAAGCACCCTCTCCCGCTGGCGGGAGAGGACAGGGTGAGGGTGGCCGACCGCACGGCGACCGCTCGTGCAGTTCGAATCCACACGGGCGACACCACCCTCACCCCGACCCTCTCCCGCCAGCGGGAGAGGGAGATTCGTCGAAGGCGGTGCCGCTGCCGCTCTTTGGGTAAAGGCGCCACCCACAACACGGACGCCCCATGCCCGACGTAACCATCCGCGACATCACGGTCGGCAACGCCCGCCCGTTCACCCTGATCGCCGGTCCCTGTCAGATCGAGAGCCAAGCCCACGCCTTCGAAATGGCCGACGCGCTTAGCACCCTGGCGCGGCAATGCGGCGTGGCGCTGATCTACAAAAGCAGCTTCGACAAGGCCAACCGCACCAGCGCCACCGCGGCGCGCGGCATCGGGCTCACCCAGGGGCTCGCCATCCTGGCCGCCGTGCGCGAGCGCTTCGGCATCCCCGTGCTGACCGACGTGCACGATGCCGGCCAGTGCAAGGCCGCCGCGGCGGCGGTGGACGTGCTGCAAATCCCCGCCTTCCTGTGCCGTCAAACCGATTTGCTGATCGCCGCCGGGGAGACCGGCGCGGCCGTGAACGTGAAGAAGGGCCAGTTCCTCGCCCCATGGGACATGGCGAACGTCGCCGCCAAGATCGCGGCCACGGGCAACCAGCGCATCCTGCTGACAGAGCGCGGCGCCTCCTTCGGCTACAACACACTGGTATCGGACATGCGGTCGCTGCCGATCATGGCCGCCACCGGCTACCCGGTGGTGTTCGACGCCACCCATTCCGTGCAGCAGCCGGGCGGCCAAGGTACCAGCAGCGGCGGCCAGCGCGAGTTCGCCCCCGTGCTGGCCCGGGCCGCGCTGGCAGTCGGTGTCGCGGCCGTGTTCATCGAGTGCCACGGGGACCCGGACCACGCCCCGTCCGACGGCCCCACCATGATCCCGCTGCGGGACATGCCGGCGCTGCTCGCCCGGCTGAAAGCGTATGACGCGCTGACCAAGGGGTCGGTGTAACATCAGCGGCCTTTGAGGCCGACCGTCCGTGGTGGGCTGAAGCCCACCGTGAACCGGCCAGAACCAAGGGCTGCGGTATAAAGCCACTCCGGCGTTCAGCCAGCAGCAACGGTTTCGGCGTACAGCAATCCCGGAGGAACCCCGGGAAGGCCATGATTGACACGGCGAGCGCGCGCGGTCTCCGACACGAAGCATCCAGCGCCGGAACAAGCCCCGACCTGAGTCGCCTGCCCGCCTATGTCGAGCCGCCGCGCGGGCCGCCGGTGAAACCGGTCCAGCCGTCCCGCCATGCGGCGCTAGCGCTGACCGGGACCGCTTCCGCAACCGTGTTGTTGTTCGGCTGGTACGTGTACGCCGATGCCCCGGCCGCATCCATGGCCATGCCGCCGCCGCCGCCAGCGCTGCCAGCCCCCGTCTCGCCCCGCGACGTTCCGCTACCCGACGGCGCCCAATACCCGGCATCGCCAGTGCCCGTCATGCCGACGCCGGCGGGGCACCCGGTCCGGCTGCCGCATCCCGCGGCCAAGCCCGCCGGCCTCGGCCGCCCCTTGGTCCGGAGCGGCAACCGGCCGGGCTAGTGCCCAAGCGCCTGGACGATTTCCTCCGTCATCTTCTTCGCGTCGGCGAAAAGCATCATCGTGTTGGGACGGAAGAACAGCTCGTTCTCCACGCCCGCGTAGCCGGACGCCATGGAGCGCTTGATGAACAGCACGGTGGCCGCCTTTTCCACTTCCAGGATCGGCATGCCGTAGATGGCGGAGGTTTTGTCCGTCTTAGCTGCCGGGTTCGTCACGTCGTTGGCGCCGATCACGTAGACGACGTCCGCGGTGGCGAAGTCGTTGTTGATCTCCTCCAACTCGAACACGTCGTCATACGGCACGTTCGCTTCGGCCAGGAGCACGTTCATGTGGCCCGGCATGCGGCCGGCGACGGGGTGGATGGCGTATTTCACCGTCACCCCCTCCTCCTTCAGCAGGTCCGCCATCTCGCGCAGGGCGTGCTGCGCTTGCGCCACGGCCATGCCGTAGCCCGGTACGATGATCACCTTGGACGCGTTCTTCATGATGAACGCCGCGTCGTCCGCGTTGCCGGACTTCACCGGACGCTGCTCGCCACCGGCCGGACCCGCCGCCGCGCCGCCGCTTTCCGTACCGAATCCGCCCAACAGCACGTTGAAGATCGAGCGGTTCATGCCCTTGCACATGATGTAGGACAGGATCGCGCCCGACGCGCCCACCAGCGCCCCGGTGATGATCAGCGCCAGGTTCTGGATGGTGAAGCCGATGCCGCAGGCCGCCCAGCCGGAATAGCTGTTGAGCATGGACACGACGACCGGCATGTCGGCGCCGCCGATCGGGATGATCAGCAGGAAGCCAAGCGCCAGCGCCACCAGCGCGATCAGCCAGAACACGGCCTGGCTAGCGGTCAGGCAGAACACGATCACCAGCAGCACCAGCAGCACGCCCAGCGCCGCGTTCAACGGGTGCTGGTACTTGAAGGTGATCGGCGTCCCCTTCATCAGCGCCTGCAACTTGGCGAACGCGATCAGCGAGCCGGTGAACGTCACGGCGCCGATGGCCAAGCCGATCGACATTTCCACCAGGCTTTGCCCGTGGATATGCCCCGGCACGCCGATGCCGAACGCCGCCGGGGCGTTCAGCGCCGCCGCGGCCACGAACACTGCGGCCAGGCCGACCAGGGAGTGGAACGCCGCCACCAGTTGCGGCAACGCCGTCATCTGGATGCGGCGGGACACGGTCACGCCGATGCCGCCGCCAATGGCGATCGCCACGATGATCAGCACGTAGCCGCTGCCGGACATGCCGCTGCGCGCCAGCGTCGCCAGGATGGCGATGGTCATGCCGACCATGCCGAACATGTTGCCTTGCCGGGCGCTGGTCGGGCTGGACAGGCCGCGCAGCGCCAGCACGAACAGCACGCCGGCGATAAGGTAAAGGAACGCGGTCAGGCTGGGGGACATCGCGAACGCCCTACTTCTTGGCCGGCGTGCGCGGCTTGAACATGCCCAGCATGCGCTGCGTCACGGTGAAGCCGCCGAAGATGTTCACGCTGGCCAGCAGCACCGCCAGGAAGCCGAAGATCTGCGCCACCACGCTGTCGCCCAGACCGGTGGCCAGCATGGCGCCCACCACGATCACGGAGGAAATGGCGTTGGTCACGCCCATCAGCGGGGAATGCAGCGCCGGCGTCACGTTCCACACGACGTAATAGCCGACGAAGCAGGCCATCATGAACACGGCGAACAGGAACACGAACGGCTCCACCGCGGCGCCCACCGGCGCGATCGCCGCACCGGCGCCATCCGCCATGCTGCGGAGGTGCACGGCGAGTTCGGCCGCCTGCTGCGAAATGCTGTTGGCCTGGTCGGCCAGGGCGTTCGGGTTCATGCGGCGGCTCCGGACGGGGTTGCGGCGGGCTTGTAACGCTCGTGCACCACGGCGCCGCCACGGGTCAGCATCGTGCCGGCGATGATGGCGTCGTCCTCCGGCAGCTTGGGGGCCTTGGCGTCCTTGTCCCAGAACGTCGTGAGGAAGGTCAGCAGGTTGCGGGCATACAGGCTGCTGGCGGCGACCGGGATGCGGCCGGGCCAGTTGCGCCAGCCCAGCACCTTCACGCCGTTGGGCGTGACGGTCAGCTCGCCCGGCACAGTGGCGGCGCAGTTGCCGCCCGCATCGGCGGCGAGGTCGACCACGACGCTGCCCGCCTTCATGCCGGCCACCATCTCCGCCGTGACGATCACCGGCGCCTTGCCGCCCGCGACCAGCGCGGTGCAGATCACCAGGTCGTTCTTGGCGACCGTCACCTTCATCAGTTCGGATTGCTTGGCGCGGAATGCGTCGCTCATGGTCCGGGCATAGGCGCCGGTCTGCCCGGCGGTTTCCTCGTCCTCCACGCCCACGAAGGCGGCGCCCAACGACTTGATCTCCTCCTTGGCGGCCGGGCGCACGTCCGTCGCCGACACGATGGCGCCCAGGCGCCGGGCGGTGGCGATGGCCTGCAACCCAGCCACACCGGCGCCGACCACAAACACCCGCGCCGGCGGCACGGTGCCGGCGGCGGTCATCATCATGGCGAAGCCGCGGTCGAACGCGCCGGCACCCTCGATCACCGCGCGGTAGCCGGCCAGGTTGGCCTGGGACGACAGCACGTCCATCGATTGTGCGCGGGTGATGCGCGGCAGCAATTCCATGGCCGCCACGTCGATGCCGGCTTGGGCCAGGCCGGACGCCAGGGCCGGATCGGCCCCCGCATTGGCCACGCACACCAGCAACAGGCCCCGCGCCATGTGCGCGCGAACCGCCGGCTCCGGCACCTGGACGGCGAACGCAATGCCGGCCCCGTTCAGCGCGGCCGCGGCATCGGCCGCGATCTCCGCCCCCGCCGCCGCGAACTCGTCGTCCGCGATGGAGGCGTGCGCCCCGGCACCGGACTGCACGGCCACCGTCATGCCCAGCGCGATCAGCTTCTTGACCGTGTCGGCCGTCGCGGCAACGCGGGTTTCCGCCGCGGCCGTCTCCTTCAGCACCGCCAGGCGCATCCGTCATTCCTTACCTAGGGCGGCAACCGCCTCGTTACGCGGAAGATGCGGGACCCAAGGAGCCGACGCAAGAGCGGCCGGCCGCCGGTGCGTCAGGCCGGCGGTGGGACGCCTGCTTGCGCGAGCGCCGCTGCCTGCCGGGCAGCCAGTTCGCCGGCGTTGAAGCCTTCCACCATTTCGTTGAACATGCGGGACCAGTTCAACTCCGCCTTCAAGCGCAGGAACACGCTGCCCAGCCCCACGGCGGAGCGGTCCATCAGCACGAATTCCCGCGGCGGGCGCACGCCGCCGGTGCGTTTCAGCCCGGCATGCACCTGCTCCGCCACCTGGCGGCCGTAATCCGGGCTGCCATGCTCCTGGATCAGGCGCACGCGGTCATCCAGCAGGGGCTCGTAGATGAAGCGCGCCCATTGGTTGAGGATCTCCATCTTTTCCCGGGTCAGCCCGTCGAAGCCCCATTGCTCGTACGCGTGGTGCGCGCGGTCCATGTCGTCGTCGCGGATCGATTCGTAGAGGTCGATGACGCCGCGGACGAACTTGGCGGGGAACACCCGGATGGTGCCGTAATCCAGCAGGTTCAGCCCGTTATCCGCCCGCACCTGGTAATTGCCGAGATGCGGGTCGCCGTGGATCACCCCGTAGCGATACAGCGGCAAATACCAGGCATGGAAGATGGCGGTCGCCAGGCGGTTGCGCTCTTCCAGCGCCATGCCCTCGTCCAAGCGGGATTGCAGCCCGCGCCCTTCCAGCCAGTCCATGGTCAGCAAGCGGCCGGTGGAATGGCTGGGCACCGGCGCCGGCACGCTGACCAACTCGTCGCCCGCCAGCATCAGCCCATACAGTCGCATCTGCGCGGCTTCGCGGCGGTAATCCAGCTCCTCGCGCAGGCGCTCCGCCAGCTCCACATAGACGTCGTCGGTGTTGATGGTGGATTCGAAGCGCTTGTAGACCGACATGGCCAGCTTGAGCTGCTTCAGGTCGGCTTCCACCGTGCTCATCATATCTGGATATTGCAGCTTGCAGGCGACTGTGCGGCCGTCATGCAGGGTGGCGCGGTGCACCTGGCCCAGGCTTGCAGCGGCCGAAGCATCCTGGCCGAAGCTGGCGAACTTGCCTTGCCAGTCCGGCCCCAGCTCCCCGGCCATGCGGCGGCGGACGAACGCCCACCCCATCGGCGGCGCGTTGGCCTGCAACTGCGCCAACTCGGCCGCATACTCCGCCGGCAGCGCGTCCGGAATGGTGGACAGCAACTGCGCCACCTTCATCAGCGGGCCCTTCAGGCCGCCCAGGATCGCCTTCAGGTCGCCGGCATGCGCCGCCTGGTTGGTCTTGATGCCGAACACGCGCTGCCCGGCCAGCCGTGCCGCGATGCCGCCCACCGCGCCGGAGGTGCGGGCCATGCGCCGGACCTCGCCAAACAAATTGGACCGGTCCTCGCTCACGCGGACGCTCCTTCCAACTCGTCGATGAAGCCGGAGATCACGTCCAGGCCGCGGCGCCAGAATGCCGGGTCGGACGCGTCCAGCCCGAACGGCGCCAGCAACTCCTTGTGCCGCTTGGTGCCGCCAGCGCGCAGCATGTCCAGGTATTTGGCCTGGAAGCCGGGATGGCCGTCCTGGAACACGCCATACAAGGCGTTCACCAGGCAATCGCCGAACGCGTACGCGTAGACGTAGAAGGGCGAGTGCACGAAATGCGGCACGTAGGCCCAGAACACGTCGTATTCCGGCGCCAGCTCGAAGGCCGGGCCGAGGCTTTCCGTCTGGGTTTGCCGCCAGATCGCGCCGATCCGCTCCGGCAACAGCTCGCCGCCGCGCCGCTCGTCGTGCAGCAGCACCTCGAACCGATAGAACGCGGTTTGCCGCACCACCGTGCTCAGCATGTCCTCCACCTTGGACGCGAGCATGATGCGGCGGCGCGCCGGGTCGGTTTCGGCGTCGAGCAGGGCGCGGAAGGTCAGCATCTCCCCGAACACGGAGGCGGTTTCCGCCAAGGTCAGCGGAGTGCCGGATTGCAGGTAGCCTTGCGGCGCCGCCAGCACCTGGTGGACGCCGTGGCCCAGTTCATGCGCCAGCGTCATCACGTCCCGGGTGCGGCCGTGATAGTTCAGCAGCAGATAGGGGTGCGCCGACGGCACGGTCGGGTGGGCGAACGCGCCGCCGGACTTGCCCGGCCGTAGCCCGGCGTCGATCCACGGCTTGTCGAAGAACCGCCGCCCGATGTCGGCCAGTTCCGGGCTGAACGCACCGTAGGCGCCCAGCACGCGGCTGCGCGCCTCCTCCCACGGGATCGCCCGGTCGCTGTCGCCGGGCAGCGGGGCGTTGCGGTCCCAGTGCTGCAGCTTGGGCAGGCCGAGCCATTTCGCCTTCATGCCGTAGTATCGGTGGGACAGCCGGCCGTAATCGGCGGTCACGGCGGACACCAGCGCGTCCACCACCTCGTCCTCCACCATGTTGGACCGGTTGCGGTAGCTGCCGGGGCGGGGATAGTTGCGCCAGGTGTCGCTGATCGCCTTGTCCTTCAACAAGGTGTTGGTGATCAGGCTGAACAGCTTCACCCGCTCGCCGAACGCGGCGCCGATGGCGTGGCCGGCCTGCTCGCGTACTGCCCGGTCGCGATCGGACAGCTTGTTCAGCACGTCGCTGACCGACAGCGTGTCGCTGTTGAACGGGATGCGCATTCCCGCCACCGTCTCGTCGAACAGGCGGTTCCAGGCCTGGGCGCCGGTGACCGACTTGTCGTGCAGCAGCTTTTCCGCCTCGTCGGACAGCTCGTGCGGGCGGAACACGCGCAGGTCGCGCAGGAACGGCCGCCAGCGCGCCAGCGCCGGGTCCGCCAGCCGGCGCTCCAGCAGCGCGTCGTCCAGCCGGTTCAGTTCCAGCGTGAAGAAGATCAGGTGGGCGCTGATCGCCGTCGCCCGCTCGGAGCAGGATTGGGTGAACTGCCCGATCGTGCTGTCCGTGCTGTCGCCGCTGAACTTGAGCTGGGCGAAGGACATGACGCGGCCGAGCACCTCGTCGATCCGCTCGTACTCCGCCAGGGCGTCAGCCAGCCCGGCGCCCGGCAGGTCCCCCAGCTTGCCGGCATAGGCCGCCGCGAAGGCGACCGAAGCAGCCTCCGCCGCGTCCAGATCGGCGGCGACCAGGGGGCTGTCCACCGCGGGATACAGGTCGGACAGATCCCAAACGGGAAGCGCGGCGGCCTGGCCGGGGGATGCAGGAACGGCGGCAAGCCCCTCCGGCAGGAGGGTCAGCAGGGTGGGGAGGCTGTTGCTCATGCCCCACATCTAAGGTGCCGGACGACTCCGTCAAAGGGATGGCGGCGTTGCGGCCGGCCGGGCATGATCGGCCATGCCTCACGAACACCATGGCGGACACCACGACGGCCACTCGCACGCGCCGGCTGCATTCGGGGCGGCGTTCACCATTGGCATCGCGCTGAACACGGCGCTGGTGGCGGTGCAACTGGGCGTGGGCGCCTGGGCGCAGTCCACCGCGCTGCTGGCGGATGCGGTGCACAATGCCGGCGACGTGCTCGGGCTGCTGTTCGCCTGGATGGCGGCACGCATGGCGCAACGACACCCGACCGCCCGGCTGACCTACGGCTGGGGCCGCGGCAGCATCCTGGCCGCGCTGGCCAACGCAACCGTCCTGCTGCTCGGCACCGGGGCGATCGTGGTGGAAGCAGCGCAGCGGCTGCTGGACCCGGCGCCGGTCGCCGGCATGCCGGTCATGCTGGTGGCCGGCGTGGCGATCCTGGTGAATGGCGGCGTGGCGGCCATGTTCATGCGCGGCCGACACCACGACCTGAACATCCGCGGTGCCTTCCTGCACATGGCGGCTGATGCCGGCGTATCGGCCGGCGTGCTGGTGGCGGCCTGGCTGATCACCCTGACCGGGGCGCTATGGCTCGACCCGGTCGCCAGCCTGGGCATCTCGGCGGTGATCGTTGTCGGCAGTTGGTCCCTGTTGCGGGACGCCACGGCGCTGGCGATGGACGCGGTGCCCCCCGCCATCGACCCGGCCGCCGTGCGCGACCGCCTGCTGGCGCTGCCCGGCGTCACGGAAGTGCACGACCTGCACATCTGGGCGCTGTCCACCACCCGCACCGCCGCCACCGCCCATTTGGTGACGGGGGCCGCGGCGCCCAACGTGGTGCCGATGGCCTGCACCCTGCTGCGCGAAGAGTTCGCCATCAGCCACTGCACGTTCCAACTGGAAACCGCCGACCTTGCCGAACGCTGCGCCTTGCGCCCGGCTCACGTCGTGTAGGGCCTACCAGCCGTAATAGGCTTGCGGCCCCGGATAGCCGTAGGGCTGCGCCCGGCCGTACGGGGCGGGATACGGCACCGGGCTGCCCCACCCGACCGGATCATAGGCCCGCACCGGTTCGGCAGCGTACACCGTCGCCGGACGGTGCGGTTCCACCCGTGCCAAATGGTGGGGCGGTGGTGGCACCGGCGGCACCGGCAGCGGCGGCGCCGGCGGGCGCAGGGCCGGGCGCGGCGGCAGCATGGCGAGCAGGCTGCGGTTCTCGAACGGCAAGGGCGGAGCGGCCGGCATGGGAGGTGGCGGCGCCACGGGCTCGATCACCGGCGACGCGGCGGCCACCGTCACCGGCGGCTTGGGTGGCGCCGGGGGCGGGGTGGTCAGTTGCAAGGCGACCGCCCCGGAGCCGAGCGCTACCAGCAGGCCGGTCCAGAACACCGCCAAAGCCTTGAACGAGAAGACCGTCTTCAACACACCACTCCCCGCAGCCGAGTCGCGGCCGATGCTAGTCCCCGGTGTCCGCCGCTGCCAACGGCAGCGTGGTGCGCCCCTGCCCGGGCGATGGCGCCACCCACGGCCGCTCGCCGCGATATGCCCGGTCCGACAGGATCGTTGCGACGCCCCCGTGCAGCCAAACGGCATGGGCGCCGTCCTGCCACGCCACGGAGCGGTCGATATGCGGCAACGCCGGGCACACCGCCCGCGCCGCCTCCGACGCCACAACGACGACAACGCCTGCGCAATCCATCGGGCGCAGGCTGCGGGCCAACAGCACGGTCGCCCCGGCCTGCGCGATGCGGCAGCCGTCTCGGTTGCAGCCGATCGGGCCGGGCGCGTCGACTTCGGGGAATGGCGTGGCCAGCGGCACCGCCCAGTATTGCGACCAGGAATCGAGCACGAAGCGCGAAAAGCCCGGCCGGGTCTGCACCAGCGCGGGCGTGCGCCAGGCAATCAGCCGCGCATCCGCCGACACCAGTAGGTCCGCCGGCGGGCTGAACAAGCCGGACAACAGCCCCGCGGCCGCCAAGCCCAGCCCCGCCAAGCGCAGCCGTGACCGCCACAGGCCGAGCCAGGCCAGCCCCAGCGCCACCAGGGCCAGGCCCCAGGCCGGCATGTGCGGCACACCGAAGGTCGCCGCCGGCAGCGCTGCCACACTGCGCGCCACGAACAGCACGCCATCCAGCGCCCACCCCATCGGCACCAGGCCCAGCCGCTCCCATCCCAACGGCATCAGCAACAGGGACAGCAGCCCGGCTGGGAGCACCGCCAGCGCGGTCAAGGGCACGGCCACCAGATTGGCTAAAACGAAATACGCCTGCACCCGGCCGAAATGATACGCACCGAACGGTGCCGCGGCCGTGCCGGCCAGCAGGCTGGTCAGCACCAGGGTGGCCACGTGCAGCACCGTCCGGTGGCGGCGCAAGCGGGCCAGCGGTTCCCGCATGGCCTCGTACCCGGCGATCAAAGCCAGCACCGCCGCGAAGCTCATCTGGAACGAAACGCCGACCACCTCCTCCGGCCACAGCAGCACCAGCGCGATCGCCGCCAGCGCCAACCCGCGCAGCGAAACCGCGCGGCGCCCGACCATCACCCCCAACGTCACCAGCGACGCCATGGCGAACGACCGCAGCACCGGCAGGTGCAGCCCGGTGAGCAGGACGTATCCCGCGCCGGCCAGCAGCGCCGCACCGGCGGCGATCTGCTTGCAAGGCCAGCGCAGCGCCGCCCGTTCCGACAAGGCGAGGGCGAAGCGGGTGGCCGCCATCACCACGCCCATGACGATGCCGATGTGCAGCCCCGCCACGGCCAGCAGGTGCGCCAGCCCGGAATCGCGGAACGCCGCCCGATCCGCCGGCGGGATGGTGGTGCCGAGCCCGGTGAGCATCGTCGCGGCCACGGCACCCTCCGTGCCCGGCAGGCCCGCCATCACCCGCGCGGCCACGGCTTCCCGCAGCCGGGTCAGCCAGCGGCCGGACGCCGCCTGCCCGGTGCGCTCCACCGGCCCGAGCGCGGTGCCGGAGCCGCCCAGCCCGGAAAAGAACGCGTCGCGCTGCAAGTCCCAAGCGCCGGGATAGGCCGGCGGCGCCGGTGCACGCAGCACAGCACGCAGCCGAACGGTGTCGCCAGCGGCCAAAGGGATCGTTTCCTTGTCGCGCAGCCGGACGTGCAGGGTTCGGGACGGCGCCGGGCCGCCGTCCAACTGCGCTTCCCCCAGGGTCAGGCGGCGGCCTTCGGGCAGTTGCTCCACCCCCAGCACGGTGGCGGTCACCACCGTCGCGGTGCGGGGCAGCTCCGGCAAGGCGGGCGCGCGCCCGGCGGCCCATTGCGCGGACGCGAAGCCGGCTGCCGCCGCCAGCAGCGCCAGCGCGGCCGCCCGGCCCGGCGCGCTCGACCGCAGCAGCAGGACAAGCGCCGCCGCGCTTGCCACCAGCACCGGGCCGGTCACGGGGGCCGGTTCGTGGTCCAGCGCGAAATAGGCCAGGGCGCCGCCCACCACCAGCACGGCCAGCCACGGCACCAGCCGCCCCCGCTCCGCCGCGGCCAGGGCGAGCAGCCAGGTCGGCGCCTGGGGCGCCCGCACCGCACGGATCGCGAGCAGGGCAGCGTTCACGCATCGCAGGATAGCGGGCGCGCCCTCCCCAGGCCACATCGCTGCGTGCTATGGCCGTTGCGCCATGACCGTCCGCACACGCTTTGCCCCCTCGCCCACCGGGCTGCTGCATATCGGCGGCGCCCGCACGGCCTTGTTCAACTACCTGTTCGCCCGCCACCATGGCGGCCAATTCCTCCTGCGGGTGGAGGACACGGACCGCGCGCGCTCCACCGCCGCCTTCACGCAGGCGATCCTGGACAGCCTGGACTGGCTGGACCTGGACCGGGACGAGCCGGACGTGTTCCAATCCACCCGCGCCGCCCGGCATGCCGACGTGGCGCAGGCGATGCTGGCGAACGGCACCGCGTATCGCTGCTGGTCCACACAGGCGGAGATCGCCGCCGCCCGCGAGGCGGCCCGGGCCAAAGGCCGGCCGTTGCGCTTCGACAGCCCGTGGCGCGACCGCACGGACGGGCCGGACGCCCCCTTCGTCATCCGGCTGCGCGCCCCGCGCGAGGGCGAGATGGTGGTCGACGACCTAGTGCAGGGGCCGATCCGCGTTGCGCACGCCGAGCTGGACGACCGGGTGATCCTGCGCAGCGACGGCACGCCGCTCTACCTGCATTCCGTGGTGGTGGACGACCACGACATGGACATCACCCACGTGATCCGCGGCGACGACCACATGACCAACACCTTCATTCAGGTGCTGATCTACCAGGCCAACGGCTGGGCGGTGCCGCAATTCGCCCATTTGCCGCTGATCCACGGCCCGGACGGCGCCAAGCTGTCCAAGCGGCACGGCGCCGCTTCCGTGACCGAGTTCCGCGAGGCGGGCTACCTGCCGGAAGCGCTGTGCAACTACCTGCTGCGGCTCGGCTGGGCGCATGGCGACCTGGAAATCCTCGGCCGGACGGAAGCGATCCGGCTGTTCGACCTGGACGGCGTCGGCAAGTCCCCCGGCCGCATGGACTACAAGAAGCTCGACAATCTGAACGGCATCTGGCTGCGCGAAGCCGATGATGACCGGCTGACGGCGGAGGTCGCGGCGCGGCTGGGCGCCACCGGCCCGGCGGTGGCCCGCATCCGCACGCTGATGCCCGGGCTGAAGGAACGGGCCAAGACGCTGGTCGAGCTGGCCAACAGCGCCGCCTTCCTGGCCCGCAGCATGCCGTTGGCGATGGATGCCAAGGCGACCGCCCTGCTCACGGCCGATGCCCGCGCCATGCTGCGGGACGTGGCGAACGACCTGGCGGCCACCGATTTCTCCGCCGCGGCGCTAGACGCCGCGCTGCGCAGCTTCGCCGAACGCTCCGGCCGCAAGCTTGGCCAGGTGGCGCAGCCGCTGCGCGCGGCGCTGACCGGCACCACCACCAGCCCCGGCATCGACGCCACGCTGGCGGCGCTCGGCCGCGAGGAAGCCATGGCCCGCCTGCTGGCCGCCGCCGCGTGAACCTTCCCGGCCGCCACCTGCTCGCGATCGAAGGGCTGCACCCGCCGCAGATCGCGAACCTGCTGGACCTGGCGGAAAGCTACGTGCTGCTCAACCGCTCCGGACAGACGCAGCGGGACCTGCTGCGCGGCCGCACCCTGATCAACCTGTTCTTCGAGGACAGCACCCGCACCCGCACCTCCTTCGAGCTGGCGGGCAAGCGGCTGGGCGCCGACGTGATCAACATGTCGGTCGCGTCCTCCTCCGTGAACAAGGGCGAAACCCTGCTGGACACCGCCGGCACGCTGAACGCCATGCAATGCGACCTGCTGGTGGTGCGGCATGACCAATCCGGCGCGCCGCTGCTGCTGGCGCAGAAGGTGGACGCGGCGGTGATCAACGCCGGGGACGGGCTGCACGAGCACCCGACCCAGGCGCTGCTGGACGCGCTGACCATCCGCCGCCGCAAGGGCCGCCTGGAAGGGCTGACGGTGGCGATCTGCGGCGACATCCTGCATTCCCGGGTGGCGCGGTCCAACATCCATCTGCTGACCACCATGGGCAGCCGGGTGCGCGTGGTCGGGCCGCCGACGCTGATCCCGGCGGAGGCCGAGCGGCTGGGGGTGGAGGTGTTCCACGACATGGATGCCGGGCTGGCCGGCGCCGACATCGTGATGATGCTGCGCTTGCAGCGGGAGCGGATGAATGGCGGCCTGGTGCCATCCGCGCGCGAGTATTTCCGCTTCTTCGGCCTGGACGCCGCTCGCCTGGCCAAGGCCGACGACGACGCGCTGGTGATGCACCCGGGCCCGATGAACCGCGGCGTGGAGATCGACAGCGCCGTCGCCGACGATCCGGCGCGCTCCTTGATCCGGGAACAGGTGGAGATGGGCGTGGCCGTGCGCATGGCCGTGCTGGACACGCTATCCCGCCGGGCGCGGCGCAATGTTTGAGCATTCGCAACCGTTTACACCCTCTCCCGCTGGCGGGAGAGGGCAGGGTGAGGGTGGCCGTCCCACGGGACTGATGCGATTGGCTCGACGTGATCTTGACGGGCGGCTCCACCCTCACCCCGACCCTCTCCCGCCAGCGGGAGAGGGAGAGCACGTCGCATGACCGACACCCTGATCACCAACGTCCGCCTGTTCGACCCGGCCGGCGGCTTGGACGGCCCCGGCGCGCTGTTGATCCGCGACGGGCTGATCGCCGACCACGGCGGCAATCTCGGCCGCCCGGATGGGGCTGCCCAAATCGACGGCGATGGCGCCGTGCTGTGCCCCGGCTTGGTGGACATGCGCGCCGCGTTGGGCGAGCCCGGGCTGGAATACCGGGAAACCATCGCCTCCGCCGCGGAGGCCGCCGCCGCCGGGGGCATCACCACCCTGGCCGCCCTGCCGGACAGCGCGCCGGCGATCGACGACCCGGCGCTGGTGCGGCTGCTGCGCGCGCGGGGCGAGGAAACCGGTAGCCTCACCATCCTTCCCTATGGGGCCGTCACCCGCGGCTGCCGCGGGGAGGAGCTGTCGGAGATCGGCCTGCTGGGCGAAGCCGGGGCGGTGGCCTTTACCGACGGGCAGCGCGCGGTGGGCGACGCCCGTATGATGCGCCGTGCCTTGTCCTATGCCCGCGGCTTCGGCTTCCGCATCATCCAGCATCCGGAGGACCCGGCGCTCGCGGCCGGCGGGGCGGCGACCGAGGGTGAACTGGCCACCCGGCTCGGCCTGCCCGGCATCCCGGCGGCGGCGGAAGAAATCCTGGTGGCGCGGGACATCAGCCTGGCGCGGCTGACCGGCGGCGCGGTGCATTTCGCCCATGTTTCCACCGCCCGCGCCTTGGCGCTGATCCGCCGGGCGAAGGAGGAGGGGCTGTCGGTCACCTGCGACACCGCCCCGCCGTATTTCGACCTGAACGAAACGGCGATCGGCGATTTCCGCACCTACGCCAAGCTGTCCCCGCCCTTGCGCCCGGACAGCGACCGGCAGGCGGTGGTCGCTGGCCTTGCGCGACGGCACGATCGACGCCGTGGCGTCCGACCACCAGCCGCGCGACGCGGACGACAAGCGCTTCCCGTTCGCGCAGGCTTCCGCGGGCGGCGCCGGGTTGGCGACGCTGCTGGGCGTGACGCTGGCGCAGGTGCATGGCGGCGGCTTGGCGCTGGCGGATGCGGTGGCGCTGCTCACCGCCCGCCCGGCCGCCCTGCTGGGCAGCGGCGCCGGGCGCCTGACCAAGGGGGCGCCCGCGGATCTGTGCCTGTTCGACCCCGAACGGGCGTGGCGGGTGGAAGCAAGCGCCCTGCCCGGCAAGGCCCGCAACACGCCGTTCGACGGCCGGGCGCTGGAAGGCCGCGTTATCGGCACGTGGAAGGCAGGAAGGCGGGTGTTCGGGTGAGGCCCCATCATCTCCCTCTCCCGCCGGCGGGAGAGGGTCGGGGTGAGGGTGGCCGCGCCCTCGCACGGGCTGCATCGGCTTTGGGGGCCGGCCACCCTCACCCTCCCTCCGGGGCCATTCCACCCGTTTCGCGGTCGGAACCTTCTGGCCCCTTCGCCCTCTCCCGCCAGCGGGAGAGGGTTTGCTCTTTGGCACGTGACCACCGCTCTCATCCTGCTCGCTGGCTTCCTGCTCGGCTCGGTGCCGTTCGGCCTGCTGCTCACCCGCGCCGCGGGGCTGGGCGACATCCGGGCGATCGGATCGGGCAGCATCGGGGCCACCAACGTGCTGCGCACCGGGCGCAAGGACATCGCCGCCGCCACCTTGCTGCTGGACCTGTTGAAGGGTCTCGCCGCGGTCATGCTGGCGCGCTGGCTGGGCGGCCCGGTTGCGGCCACCGGGTTGGCGGCCGTGCTGGGGCACACGCTCACCCCGTGGCTGCGGTTCCGCGGCGGCAAGGGCGTCGCCACCGCAGCGGGCGCGCTGCTCGGCATCGCCTGGCCGCTTGGGCTCGCCGCCGCCGCGATCTGGCTGGCCAGCGCCCTGCTGGTCCGCATTTCCTCCTTGTCGGCCTTGCTGGCCTGCGCGGCGACCCCGTTCGTCGCCCTGATGGTGGTGCCCTATCCCTGGCCGGTGCCGCTGATCGCGGCCTGGATCGTATGGCGGCACCGCGCCAACATCGCCCGCCTGCGCGCCGGCACCGAGCCGCGGATCGGCCAACGGTGAGTCCGGCGGAGCGCCTGGCCCGTATCCGCCTGGCGCGAACCTCCGGCATCGGACCACTCACCTTCCGCCGCCTGCTGTCCCGCTTCCGCTCCGCCGAGGCGGCCATCGACGGCCTGCCCGGCCTGGCGCGCGCCGGCGGCCGCGCCGTGCCGCCGGTCGTGGCCAAGCCGGCTGCCGTGGAGGCGGAGTTGGCGCGCCTGCACCGGCTGGGCGGCCGGATGCTGGTGCTGGGCGAACCGGACTACCCCGAGCTGCTCGCCCTGCTGGAGGACGCACCGCCCGTGCTCGCGGTGCTGGGCGACCCGGCCCTGCTGTCGCGCCGCGCCGTGGGGCTGGTGGGCGCGCGCAACGCGTCCGCCAACGGGCAGCGCATGGCGGAGGCGCTGGCTGCCGACCTGGCCTCGCGCGACATTCTGGTGGTGTCCGGCCTGGCCCGCGGCATCGACACCGCGGCGCATACCGGCGCCCTGCACACCGGAACCACCGCCGCCGCCGTGGCCGGGGGGCTGGACATGCCCTACCCGGCGGAAAACGCCGCCCTGCAGGCCCGCATCGCCGAACGCGGGGTGGTGCTGGCCGAAGCGCCGCTGGGCACGGCGGCGCAAAGCCGGCACTTCCCGCGCCGCAACCGCATCATCGCCGGGCTTTCGCTCGCCGTCGTGGTGGTGGAGGCGGCCCGCAACTCCGGCAGCCTGATCACGGCGCACCAGGCGCTGGACGCCAACCGCCAGGTGCTGGCGGTTCCCGGCTCCCCGCTGGACCCGCGCTGCCAGGGCTCCAACGACCTGATCCGCAACGGTGCCACGCTGGTCGGCCAGGCCACGGACGTGCTGGAAGCCCTGCCCGACTGGCACACGATCGCACCCGCCGGGCTGCCGCTCGGCTTCGAGGAAGCGGCCGCCGCCTGGGACGAGCCGGCGGAGGCGGAAAGCGGCCCGGAAACCCTGGCGACGGTGCTGGAGCTGCTCGGCCCCGACCCGGCGCAAGTTGACGATCTGATACGGCGCTGCCAACTGTCGGCGTCCAACGTGATGGCCGCGCTGTTGGTGTTGGAGCTGGACGGGGTGGTGGAAACCCTGCCGGGCCATCGCGTGGCGCGCATCGCCTGAAGCCAAGGATCCCATGACCGACGTCGTCGTCGTTGAATCGCCCGCCAAGGCAAAGACCATCAATAAATACCTCGGCGACAAGTTTACCGTGCTGGCGAGCTTCGGCCACGTGCGCGACCTGCCGCCGAAGGACGGGTCCGTCCGGCCGGAGGAAGGCTTCGCCATGGACTGGGCGTCCGACGAGCGGGGCAACCGCCAGGTCGCCGCCATTGCCAAGGCGTTGAAGGGGGCGGACCGCTTGTGGCTCGCCACCGACCCGGACCGTGAAGGGGAAGCGATCTCCTGGCATGTCCGCGCCATGCTGGAAGAGAAGAAGGCGCTGAAGGGCGTCGACGTCCAGCGCATCACCTTCAACGAGATCACCAAGACCGCCGTGCAATACGCCATGGCGCATCCCCGCGCCCTGGACCAGCCGTTGATCGAGGCCTACCTCGCCCGGCGCGCGCTGGACTACCTGGTGGGCTTCACCCTGTCCCCCGTGCTGTGGCGCAAGCTGCCGGGCAGCCGCTCCGCCGGGCGGGTGCAGTCCGTCGCGTTGCGCCTGGTGTGCGAGCGGGAAGCCGAGATCGAGGCGTTCCGGCCGCGCGAGTACTGGACGGTGGAGGCGCATTTCACCACCCCGTCCGGCGCGCCGTTCACCGCCCGGCTGACCCATCTGGACGGCAAGCGGCTCGACCAGTTCGACCTGAACGATGCCATCAAGGCCGAGGCGGCCAAGGCGGCGGTGGAGGCCGGCAGCTTTTCCGTCGCGTCCGTGGAGCGCCGGCGGGTCAAGCGGCATCCACAGCCGCCCTTCGCCACCTCCTCCTTCCAGATGGATGCCAGCCGCAAGCTCGGGCTCGGCGCGCAGGCGGCGATGCGGGTGGCGCAGCAGCTCTACGAGGGTGTGGATATCGGCGGCGAAACCGTCGGCCTGATCTCCTACATGCGAACCGATGGCGTGCAGATGGCGCGCGAAGCCATCGCGGCGATCCGCGACCACGTGGGCGAGGCGTACGGCCGCGACTACCTGCCCGCCGCCCCACGCGAATACAGCTCCAAGGCGAAGAACGCCCAGGAAGCGCACGAGGCGATCCGGCCGACCGATGTGGCACGCACGCCGGACTCGGTGGCCCGCTACCTCAACGACGAGCAGCGCCGCGTCTACGAACTGATCTGGAAGCGCGCCGTCGCCAGCCAGATGCAATCGGCGGAACTGGACCAGGTGGCGGTGGACGTCGCGTCCGGCGGCACGCATCTGCGCGCCAACGGCTCCATCGTGGCGTTCGACGGCTTCCTCAAACTGTATCGCGAGGCGACGGACGAGGCGCCGGAGGGCGACAGCCGCGACGACTCCCGCATGCTGCCGCCGATGAACGAGCGCGACCCGCTGCGGCGCGACAAGGTGGCGGCGGAGCAGCATTTCACCCAGCCGCCGCCGCGCTTTTCCGAAGCCAGCCTGGTGAAGCGCATGGAGGAGTTGGGGATCGGCCGCCCGTCCACCTACGCCTCCATCCTGTCGGTGCTGCGCGACCGCAACTACGTCCGCATGGAAAGCCGCCGCTTCGTGCCGGAGGATCGCGGCCGGCTGGTGACGGCGTTCCTAACCTCGTTCTTCCAGCGCTACGTCGATACGGGGTTCACCGCCGGGCTGGAAGAGCAGCTCGATGACGTGTCGGACGGCCGGCAGGACTGGCGCGAGGTGATGGACGCGTTCTGGCGCGACTTCTCCCACGCCGTGGAGCAGACGCGCGAACTGAAGATTTCCGACGTGATCGACGCGCTGGACCAGGATCTGGGGGAGCATTTCTTTCCGCCCAAGGAGGACGGCAGCGACCCGCGGCTGTGCCCGGCCTGCCATTCCGGCCGGTTGGGGCTGAAGCTGGGGCGCCACGGCTCGTTCATCGGTTGCGCCAACTACCCGACCTGCCAGTACACCCGGCGGCTCGCGGTGGATGGCGGCGAGGACGCCGGCGGCACGCTGAAGGAAGGTATGCGGGAGTTGGGCCACCATCCCGACACCGGCGAGGACATCACCGTGCGCCGCGGGCCCTACGGCCTGTACGTGCAGCAGGGCACGCCGGACCCGGCGGACAAGAAGGCCAAGCCGCGCCGCACCTCCTTGCCGCGCGGCATGGAGGGCGACACGATCACCCTGGACCAGGCGCTCGGCCTACTGTCCTTGCCGCGCGAGGTGGGCGCGCATCCGGTCACCGGGGAGCGGATGGAGGCCGGGATCGGCCGTTTCGGCCCGTACGTGAAGATGGGCGCGATCTTCGCCTCCCTGGACAAGGACGACGACGTGCTGTCGATCGGCCTCAACCGCGCCGTCGATGCGTTGCAGAAGAAGCTGGAAAGCGTGCGCTCCCTGGGCGCGCACCCGAAAACGGGCGAGCCGCTGGTGGTGAAGAAGGGACGGTTCGGCCCCTACGTGCAAGGCGGCGGCACCGTCGCCAACCTGCCGCGCGGCGTTGCGATGGAGGAGGTGAGCGTCGAGGAAGCCGTCGCGTTGTTGGCCGAGAAAGGCAAGCCGCTGAAGGGCAAGCCGGGCGCCAAGAAGGCGGCCCGCAAGCCGGTGGCCGCCAAGCCGGCCGCGGCCACGCCAGCCGCCAAGGCCAAGCCGGCTGCGAAGAAGAAGCCCGCCGCCAAGGCCCGGGCGCGCAAGGCCGGCTGAGTTGGCACGACGGCGCAAGGAGGACGCGCCACCCCCCGTTCTGCCGTCGCGCGACGCCATCCGCGACTTCATCCGCGGCGCCACGGGCCGGGTCGGCAAACGGGAAGTGGAGCGCGCGTTCCGCCTCGGCCCCGAGCATCGCGTCGCCCTGCGCGGCTTGCTGAAGGATTTGGCCGGCGAGGGCGCCATCGCCCCGGCCGGGCATCGCCGCTTCACCCCGCCGGGCCGCTTGCCGGACGCGACGATCGTGCAGATCACTGGCACCGACCCGGATGGCGACCCAGTGGGCCGGCCGGTCGGCTGGGAGGGCGACGGGCCGCCGCCCATGGTGCTGATGGTGCCGGAACGGCGCGACGCCCCGGCCCTGGCGCCCGGGGAGCGCGTGCTGGCCCGGCTGCGCCCCATCGGCGGCAACAAATACGAGGGCCGCACGCTGAAGCGGCTGACCGACGCCCCCGGCCGCGTGCTGGGCGTGTTCCGCGCGGCGGCGGCAGGCGGCCGCATCCAGCCGACCGACCGCCGCCAGAAGGCGGAATGGCAGGTGGCGCCCGGCGACACGGAAGGCGCGGAGGACGGTGAGATCGTGCTCGGCACCCCGCTGCCGAGCCGCAGCTACGGCCTGAAATCCGCCCGCGTGGTGGAACGGCTGGGCCGCATGGGGGACGCCCGCTCCGTCAGCCTGGTGTGCATCCACACCCACGACATCCCCACCGTGTTCCCCCCGGCGGCGATCGAGCAGGCGGAAGCGGCCGGCCCGGTTCCGCTAAGCCGGCGCGAGGATCTGCGGGCGATCCCGCTGATCACCATCGATGGCGAGGACGCGCGCGACTTCGACGACGCCGTGTTCGCGGAAGCCGATGGCGACGGCCACCGGCTGATCGTCGCCATCGCCGACGTGGCGCATTACGTGGCGCCGGGCTCCCCGCTGGACCGGGCGGGATGGGAACGCGGCAACAGCGTGTATTTCCCGGACCGCGTGGTGCCGATGCTGCCGGAAGCGCTGTCCAACGGCTGGTGCAGCCTGCGCCCGGACGAGGAGCGCGGCTGCCTGTTCGTGGAAATGCGGGTCGATGCCACCGGCCGCAAGACCGCGCACCGCTTCGGCCGCGGGCTGATGCGCTCCGCCGCCCGCCTGACCTACGAGCAGGTGCAGGACGCGCAGGACCGCGGCGACGACCTCGGCCTGCCGGTCCCGGCGCTGTACGCCGCCTTTCGCGCCCTGCTCGCCGCCCGGCAGGCCCGCGGCACGCTGGATCTGGACCTGCCGGAACGCAAGGTCATGCTGGACGCGGACGGCCAGGTGCTGGCCATCACGCCGCGCCCCCGGCTCGACAGCCACCGGCTGATCGAGGAGTTCATGGTGCTGGCGAACGTCGCCGCGGCGGAGGCGTTGGAAAAGCTGCATCTGCCGTGCATGTACCGCATCCACGCCCCGCCCTCGGACGAGAAGATGGAGGCGCTGCGGTCGTTCCTGCACGGCATGAGCGTGACGCTGCCGCCGCAAGGCCAGGTGCATCCGCGCGACCTGGACGCGGTGCTGAAGCAGGTGGCCGACACCGAGGCGGCCCCCCTGGTCAACGAGGTGGTGCTGCGGTCGCAAAGCCAGGCGCAATACTCGCCGGACAATATCGGCCATTTCGGCCTGGCCCTGCCGCGCTACGCCCATTTCACCAGCCCGATCCGGCGCTATGCCGACCTATGCGTCCATCGCGCGCTGATCCGCGGGCTGGGCGCCGGGGCGGACGGGCTGACTGACGCCGAGTCGGCCCGATTCGAGGACACGGCCGAACACATCACCGCCACCGAACGCCGCGCCGCGCTGGCCGAACGGGAAGCGATCGACCGGTATCTGGCCGCCTTCATGGCCGATAAGACCGGCGCGCAGTTCGCCGCACGCATCTCGGGGGTGACACGCTTCGGGTTGTTCGTCACTTTAGCGGAAACGGGCGCGAGCGGGCTGGTGCCCATGTCCGCGCTGCCCGACGATTTCTGGGTGCATGATGAGGCGACCAAGTCGTTGACCGGCCGGCGGACCCGCATGTCCTTCCACCTGGCGCAGCCCATGGAGGTGCGGCTGGTGGAGGCAAGCCCCGTCACCGGCGGCCTGATCTTCAGCCCGGTCGGGTCGGAGGGTGGCCCGGCGCCGAAATCGTCGAAGCTGCGAACCCGCTCCCGTTGAGCCGGCACGCGATCCTCGTCGTGCTGTTCTGCCTGGTGCCGGGGCTGGCCTTTGCGGCGGAGGGGTTTGCCGAGCCGCTGGCGGCATCCGTGTTCAGCACCGCCCTGGCGTTCATCGCGCCCCGCACCTTGGAGCCGGAAGGCATCCCGCAGCTCACCGAATGGGGCCTGCGCGGCATCACCGCCGTCGACCCGGCATTGGTGCCGGAGTTACGCGAGAAGGAGATCCGCTTGTTGCAGGCGGGCCGACCGGTGTTCTCCGCCCCGCTGCCGGAAGGGGAAAATGCCGAAGGCTGGGGCAGGCTGGCGGCCAGCATGTCGGCCGCGGCCTATGCCGTGTCCGAGCCGATCCGCCAGGTTGGCACCGAAGGGCTGATCCGCTCGTTCTTCGACGAGCTGTTCAACCACCTCGATCCTTATTCCCGCTATGTCCCGCCCGGCGCGGCCGATACCGAACGGGACCGGCGGTCCGGCCAGGCCGGGTTGGGCGTGACGTTGGTGCGCGCGCGCGGCGCCGTGACGATCCAGACCGTGACGCCCAGCAGCCCGGCCGACGACGCCGGCCTGCGCCCGGGCGACCGGGTGGTCAGCGTGGACGATCACGTGGTCCGCGGCGAAGACGCTGCCGTCGTGGCGGGCTGGATCGCCGGGCCGGAAGGCACGGCGGTGCGGCTGGCTTGGCGGACCCGGGGCCGCGCGCGGCAGGCAGAGATCGAACGCGCCCTGGTGCCGCCGCAAACGGTGACGGCGGAGCGGCTGAACGACCTGGTGCTGATCCACGTCAGCGGGTTCAGCGTCGACACGGACGAGCAGTTCGCCGCCGCCCTGGACGCGGCGTTCAGCGGCCACAAGGTCCGCGGCCTGGTGATCGACCTGCGCGGCAACCGCGGCGGGCTGCTACGGCAATCCGTGTCGATGGTGGATCAGGTGGTGACCGACGGCTTGGTGGTGACCACGGCCGGGCGCAACCCGCAAAGCAGCCACGTTTGGCCCGGCGGGACGGGCGAGGACGCCGCCCACGGCCAGCCCATGGTGGTGCTGGTCGACGGCAGGACGGCCAGTGCCGCGGAAATCATGGCTGCGGCGTTGAGCGACAATGGCCGGGCGGTGGTGGTGGGCAGCGCCACGCTGGGCAAGGGCCTGGTGCAAACCATCTCCCCCCTGCCCGATGGCGGCGAGCTGTTCGTCACCTGGAGCCGCGTTCTGGCACCGGGCGGCTGGCCGTTGCAGGGGCTGGGTATCATGCCGGAGGTCTGCACCAGCCTGGGCGAGGACTCGCTGCGCACCCAACTGGCCAGCCTGCTAAGGGGCGAGCAGAGCTTCGCTGCCGCCTTGGCCCGGCACAACGCAGCCCGGGCGCCGTTGCCGGTGGCGCAAGTGGTCGAGCTACGCAACGCCTGCCCGGCCGCCGAAGGCCAGGATGCTGACCTGGACGCCGCCGGCTTCCTGCTCAACCACCCAACTGCTTACCAGGCCGCCCTCAACAAGATCTACCCACCGCCCTAACCGACCCTTCCAAAGGAAGGGCCTTGTTCTGGGAGCGGCGCGCGCGTGTCAGACGCCGGCTTGGGTCACGAACTTGGTTGACAGATAGGCTTCCAGCCCTTCCACGCCGCCTTCCGAGCCGTAGCCGCTGTCCTTCACGCCGCCGAACGGCGTTTCCGGCAAGGCCAGCCCGTGGTGGTTGATCGACATCATGCCCGCCTCGACCTCCGCCGCCACCCGCGTTGCCGTGCGCGCCGAACTGGTATAGGCGTACGATGCCAGGCCGTAGGCGAGACGATTGGCCTCGGTCACGGCCTCCTCCAGGTCGCGGAACGGGCTCATCACGGCGAGCGGGCCGAACGGCTCCTCGTTCATGACGCGGGCTTCGGTCGGCACGCCCGTCATCACCGTCGGCTGGAAGAAGTTGCCGACGTTGCCGATGCGGGCGCCGCCGGTGCGGACCTCGCCGCCATGCTGCACGGCATCGGCGATGAAGCCCTCCATGGCCTGCACCCGCCGATCATTGGCCAGCGGCCCCATGGTGATGCCCTTCTCCAGGCCGTTGCCCACCTTCACCGCCGCGGCGGCCTTGGTGAACCGGTCGACGAAATCGTCGTACACCTTCTCCTGCACCAGGATGCGGGTGGGGGCGATGCACACCTGCCCGGCATTGCGGAACTTGTTGGCGGCCAACACCTTGGTGGCCACCTCCAAATTCGCGTCGTCGAACACGATGGCCGGGGCATGGCCGCCCAGTTCCATGGTCACGCGCTTCATGTGCTCCCCGGCCAGCGCTGCCAGGTGTTTGCCCACGGCGGTGGAGCCGGTGAAGCTGATCTTGCGGATCGTCGGATGCGGGATCAAATAGGAGCTGATTTCCGACGGCACGCCGTACACGAGGCTGACCACGCCGGCCGGCGCGCCCGCGTCCACGAACGCCCGGGCCAGCTCGGCAACGCTGGCCGGGGTTTCCTCCGGCCCCTTGACGATGATGGAACAGCCGGCCGCCAGCGCCGCCGCCATCTTCTTCACCGCCTGGTTGATCGGGAAGTTCCACGGGGTGAACGCCGCGACCACGCCCACCGGCTCGCGCAGCGACATCTGGTACACGCCCGGCATCCGCGCCGGGATCACCCGGCCATAGGAGCGGCGGCCTTCTTCGGCCATCCACTCGATGTTCTCCGGGGCGAGCATGGTTTCGCCTTTGGCTTCGGCGAACGGCTTGCCCTGCTCCATCACCATCAGCGTGGCGATGTGATCGGCGCGCTCGCGCAGCAGGTCGGCCGCCTTACGCATGATCTTCGACCGCTCCACCGAGGACATACGCTTCCACGTGGCAAACCCCGCGGCGGCAGAGGCCAGCGCCCGGTCCAGATCGGCCCGTTCGGCATGCGCAACGGTGCCGATCTGCTCGCCGGTGGCCGGGTTCAGCACGGGAAGCGTCTTGCCGGATGCCGCCGGCCCCCAGGCACCGTCGATCAGCAACTGTGTATCTGCATACATGAGACTACCCTCCGTCGCGTTTGCCGGGAACCTACGCCGCTGCGTCAGCGACGCAACCGCTAGACCAGCAAGTCCTCCAGCCGGATCGGCAGGTCGCGGACCCGCACGCCCGTGGCGTGGAACACCGCGTTGGCAATGGCTGCGGCCATCCCCACCATGGGCAACTCGCCCAGCCCCTTGGCGCCCACCGGGTTGGCCACCCGATCGTCGCCGTCCAGCAGCTTGGCCGTGATCACCGGGATGTCCGCGTTCACCGGCACCAGGTAGTCGGAGATGTTGGCGTTGACGATGCGGCCGCTGCCCTCGTCCACCATGGTCTCCTCCAGCAACGCCATGCCGACGCCGAAGGTCATGCCGCCGATGAGCTGGCTGCGCGCCGTCTTCGCGTTCAGCACCCGGCCGCCATCGAACACGCCCACCAGGCGCGACAAGCGGATTTCGCCGAGCAACGGGTCGACCCGCACCTCGGCGAACTGCGCCCCGAATGCGTGCAGCGAGTGGGTCTCATGGTCGTGCGGCGTCGGCTTCGAGTCGGCTTGGATGTCGATGGATGGGACGTCCCGGCGCGCCAGCATCTCGCCCAGCGTCATGCGGCCGGGCGGCCCGACCACCGCGCCGTCTGCCATGTGGAAATCGCCCGGCTGGGCGCCCTGCCAACGATCCCCCGCATCCGAAATCGCCATGGCGACGACGTGCTCGCGCGCTTGCTGGCAGGCCGCCAGCACGGCGGAGCCGACGCTGGCCACCGTCTGCGAACCACCGGACACCGGTGCCTGCGGGAAGCGGCTGTCGCCCAACTCGAACCGCACCCGCTCGATCGGCAGGCCGAACTCGTCGGCCGCGAGCTGCGCCATCACGGTGTAGGTGCCGGTGCCCAAATCCTGCGTGCCGGACTGTACCACCAGATCGCCATTGGCCATCAGCCGCACCAGCGCGCTCGCCGGGCTGCGGTTGGTCGGGTAGGTGGACGTCGCCATGCCCATCCCCACCAGCCAGTCGCCGTCGCGCATGGAGCGCGGCTCGGCGGTCCGGCGGCTCCAGCCGAATTCCGCCGCACCCTGGGCATAGCACTCACGCAGCCGCTTGGAGGAGAATGGCAGGTTCTCGTGCGGGTCGCTGTCCGCGTAGTTTTTCAAGCGCAGCTCGATCGGGTCGATCTTCAGCTCGGCGGCGATCTCGTCCATCGCGGATTCGATGGCGAACACGCCGGGCGCTTCGCCCGGCGCGCGCATGTAGGTCGGCAACCCCTGGTTCACGCCCACCAGCCGATGCGTCACCGCCAGGTTCGGGCAGGCGTACAGCATCTCGGTGGCAAGGGCGACGGGTTCCACGAACTCGCCCAGCTTCGGCATGGACATCTGGCTGATGCCATCGTGCCGCACGGATACCAGCGTGCCGTCCGTTTGCACGCCGATGGCGATCTTCTGCACCGTCATCGGCCGGTAGCCATTGGAGGTGTACATCTGCCTGCGCGACAGCACGAGCTTGACCGGCCGGTTGACCATCTTCGCGGCCATGGCGGCCAGCGTCGCCGGCGGCCATGTGTTGCCCTTCGACCCGAAGCCGCCGCCAACATAGGGGCAGATCACCCGGACGTTCGCCTTGTCGATGCCGAACAGGGAAGCCAGGGTGGTTTGCGCGCCGGTGATGCCCTGGGTCGCCGTCCACACCGTCAGCCGGTCGCCGTCCCAAGCGGCAATGGTGGCGTGCGGCTCCATCGGGTTGTGGTGCTCGACGGGCGTGGTGTAGGTCGCTTCGAAGCGAACCGGGGCGGCATTGAAGCTCCCCAGCGGGTCACCGCGGCTGCTGTCCGGCTTGCGCTGGCCGTTGCGGAAGTTCTTGGGCACGTAGGCCTGGTCGAGCGCGCCCGCCATCGTGGTCTGCGCCTCGCCTTCGCGATACTGCGGCCGAACCGCGGCGGCCGCGGCCTCGGCGCGCTCCAGCGTGTCGGCCACGACGACCGCGATGTGCTGGCCGTTGTACAGGATCTCCTTGTCCTGCAGCAGCGGGTGGGCAATCGCCTGCGGCACCTTGCCGTCGCTGCGCAGGTTCGGGGCGTTGTCGGGCGTGATGATGGCGAGCACGCCGGGCATGCCCTGCGCCTGCCCCAGTTCAAACCCGGTGATTTCCCCGGCGGGCACGGTGCTTTGCACCAGCACGGCGTGGACCACGGCCGGGATCGGGAACTCCGCGGCATATTTGGCCGTGCCGGTGACCTTGAAGCGGCCGTCGCGGCGGTCGATCGGTTGTCCAGTGATCATGCCCAATCCCCTACGCCGCGGCCAGTTGCAGGCCGCGCAGCACGGCACGCTGCATCAGCTTGACCTTGAAGGCATTGTCCTGCGTCGGCGCCGCCCCCTGCCCGGCCAGTGCAGCGGCGGCCTGGAACGCCGCCGGCGTCGCGGGTCCGCCGTGCAACGCGGCCTCCACGGCCGGGACGCGCCATGGCCTGGGGGCGACACCGCCCAGGGCAATGCGGATTTCCCGCACCACGCCGTCGGACACGTCCATGGCAACGGCGGCCGACACGACGGCGAACTCGAACGATGCCCGGTCCCGCACCTTCACGTAGCGCGACCGCCGGGCGGACCGGCTGGGCGGCACGACGATGCCGGTGATCAGTTCGCCTGGCAGCAGGTTGGTTTCGACCTCCGGCGTGGTGCCGGGAAGGCGATAGAACTCGCTCAACGGCACGTTGCGCACGCCGCCGCTCGGCGCACGCAACTGCACGGACGCATCCATGGCCATCAGCGCGACCGGCATGTCCGACGGATGGGTGGCAATGCAATGGTCGCTGACGCCGAACACGGCGAGGTTGCGGCTGTCCCCCTTGATGGCGGGGCAGCCGGAGCCGGGGGCGCGCTTGTTGCAGGGGAAGCCGGTATCGCGGAAGTAGCCGCACCGGGTGCGTTGCAGAAGGTTGCCGCCCATGGTTCCCATGTTACGCACTTGCGGCGACGCCGACAGCAGCAACGCCTCGCTCACCGCCGGCCAGGTCGAGCGCACGTCGGCGTGGTTCGCCACGTCCACCATCAGGGCCAGCGCGCCGAGGTGCAGCGAGCCATCCGCCGCGACCGAGATGGCGCTTGGCAACAGGCCCGCGAGGTCGACGAGCTGCCGCGGCGCCTCGACATTGTCCTTGGCGAGTTGCATCAGGTCCGTGCCGCCGGCGATGTACTTGGCGCCCGGCTGCGGCCCGGCGGTCAACGCGTCGTCCACGTTGCGGGGCCGGGCGAGGGTGAAGGCTTGCATCGTTCAGGCCCGCCCGGCGGCGTCGCGGATCGCGTCGACGATGTTGGCGTAGGCGCCGCAGCGACAGATGTTCCCGCTCATGTTCTCGCGGATTTCGGCATCCGACCCGGCGTGCCCTTCCTGCACCAGCGCCACCGCGGACATGATCTGCCCGGGGGTGCAGTAGCCGCATTGGTAGGCGTCGTGGTGCAGGAAGGCGGCCTGCATGGGATGCAGATCGTCGCCGCTCGCCAGCCCCTCGATGGTGGTGACCGATTTTCCTTCGGCGCGCACGGCCAAGGTGAGGCAGGACACCACGCGGCGGCCGTCCACGTGCACGGTGCAGGCACCGCAGGCGCCGCGGTCGCAGCCCTTCTTTGTTCCGGTCAGCCCGGCATATTCGCGCAGCGCGTCCAGCAGGGAGGTGCGCGGCTCGATCGAAAGCGGGACCCGCTTGCCGTTGACCTGCAACACGATTTCGACCTTGCCGGGGTCCGCGGCCGCGGCGACGGGTGCCGCAATGGGCTGGGCCTGCGCCGGCAGGACGTAAGGAAGGGCCAGGCCGGCGGCACTGCCGCCGATCACGCCGCGCCGGGTTACCGAAATCTCGTCCATGCCCAATTCCCCCGCCATGTGCATCGCCACACATAGCCTGTTGCCGCCACAATGCTCATCACAACGTGGCGTGGGGATCAACCTGCGCCGCTACGCCGGCAGCCTGGTGTCAGACGCCCTCGGAATCCAACGCATATCCGGCCGCGCGCACCGTGCGGACCAGGTCCACCTCGCCGGGGCCGTTGATCGACTTGCGCAGCCGCCGGATGTGGACGTCCACCGTGCGGGGCTCCACGTGGATGTCCGGCCCCCACACCGCGTCCAACAATTCTTCGCGGGAAAACACCCGGCGCGGGTGGTGCATCAGGAATTCCAGCAGCCGGAACTCGGTCGGCCCCAAATGGAACGGGCGGTTGTTGCGCTGCACCCGATGGGTCGACAGGTCCATCGTGATGTCGAAGAACTCCAACGTGCCCTTGGCCGGCACCCCGCCGGACCGGCGCAGCAACGCGCGCATGCGGGCCAGCAGCGCGTCCATGTTGAACGGCTTGGTGATGTAGTCGTCCGCCCCGGTGTTGAGGCCGCGCACGGAATCACCGTCTTCCGTCCGCGCCGTGACCATGATGACGGGAAGGTCGCGCGTGCCAGGCCGGCGGCGGATTTGCCGGCACACCTCGATCCCGCTCATCACCGGCAGCATCCAGTCCAACAGCACCAGGTCGGGCCGCGCTTCGGAAATGCGGGTCAACGCTTCCTGCCCATCTCCCGCCTCGTCCACCCGGAAACCCTGCTTTTCCAGGTTGTAGCGGAGCATGGTCGCCAAAGCCGCCTCATCCTCCACCACCAGCACGAGCGGCTTGGCCTGGCTCGACATCAGCTCCGCCACGGCCACGGCGTCAGTCCCGCGCCCGGATCACGGCGTAGGAGGAGGTGTCGCCCTTCGGCCGGCTTTCCGGCAGGCTTTCCCCGGTGACGGCGTAGTGCACCGTTTCGGCGATGTTGGTGGCGTGGTCGCCGATCCGCTCCAGGTTCTTGGCGATGAACAGCAGGTGCGTGCAAGGCGTGATGTTGCGCGGGTCCTCCATCATGTAGGTGACGAGCTCGCGGAAAATCGCGTTGTAGATGTCGTCCACCGCCTGGTCGGAGCGCCACACCTGCATGGCCTTGGCCGCGTCGTTCTCCCCGATGGCGTCGATCACCAGCTTGAGGTTTTCCTGCACCAGCCGGGTCATGTTGGCGATGCCGGACAGGCTGAACGGCAAGGAGAACTGCGCCAGCACGATCGACCGCTTCGCCGCGTTGGCCGCGTAGTCGCCGATCCGCTCCAGCCCGGCGGTGATCTTCAGCGCGGCGACGATTTGCCGCAGATCCTGCGCCATGGGCTGCCGCAGGGCGAGCATGCGGATCACCTGCCCTTCGACGTCCCGCTCCAGCGCGTCCACCGCCGGGTCCTGCTCCACCGCCTGGGTGGCGGCGGCGCTGTCCTGGTGGATCACGGCGGCGGCGGCGGCGGCCACCTGCGCCTCCACCAGGCCGCCCATCTGGGTCATGCGGTCGCGCAGCGCCGTCAGTTCCTGCGCGTAGGACCGAACAATATGTTCCGGCTGCATGTCGGCCATGGTGGTGCTTCCCTTCAGCCGAACCGGCCGGTGATGTATTCCTGGGTGCGCTTCTGCTTCGGCGCGGTGAACATCTGCGCGGCCGGCGCCACCTCCACCAGCTCGCCCAGGTAGAAGAACGCCACTTGGTCGGCGCAGCGCGCGGCCTGCTGCATGTTGTGGGTGACGATGACGATGGTGAAGTCGCGCTTCAGCTCGTCGATCAGCTCTTCCACCCGCAAGGTGCTGATCGGGTCCAGCGCGGAGGTGGGTTCGTCCAGCAGGATCACTTCCGGCCGCACCGCGATGGTGCGGGCGATGCACAGCCGCTGCTGCTGGCCGCCGGACAGCCCGGCCGCCGACGCGGTCAGCCGGTCCTTCACCTCCGGCCACAGCGCGGCGCGGGTGAGCGACCATTCCACCCGCTCCTGCATCTGCGCCCTGTTGAGACGTTCGTGCAGCTTCACGCCGAATGCGATGTTGTCGTAGATCGACATGGGGAACGGCGTCGGCTTCTGGAACACCATGCCGATGCGGCTGCGCAGCATGTTCAGGTCGACCGCCGGGTCGATGATGTTGCTGCCGTCCATCATCACCGCGCCTTCCGCCCGCTGGCCGGGGTACAGGTCGTACATCCGGTTCAGCACCCGCAGCAGCGTGGACTTGCCGCAGCCGGACGGGCCGATCATGCCCGTCACCTTCCGGTCCGCCAGTTCCAGCGAGACGGATTTCAGCGCCCGGTTGGTGCCATAATAGAAATCCAGGTCGCGGATGGCGATGCGCGCCGGCGTGGCGTCGGGAAACGGTGCGCCGGCATCCGCTCGCAAGCCGGCGAAATTCTGCGACATGCTCATTTCCGTTCCTGTCGGCGCTAGGTGCGGCGGCGCAGGGCAACCCGCGCCACGATGTTGAGGGCGAGTACGCCGACCGTGATCAGCAGCGCCGCGACCCAGGATAGGTCCACCAGGTCCTGATAGGCCGACCCGGCGTATTGGTAGATCGTCACCGGCAGGCTGGACATGGCGGTGCCGAACGCGGTGATGAGGGTGGTGGGGTGGTGGTAGTCCACCGTGGCGTTCAGGTTGCCGAGGCTGGTGAACAGCAGCGGCGCCGTTTCGCCGGCGATGCGGGCGATCGCCAGCAGCAGCCCGGTGACGATGCCGTCCCGCGCCGCCGGGTAGCAGATCAGGATGATCGCCTTCCACTTGGGCGCGCCCAGCGCCACCGCGGCCTCGCGCAGCGACACGGGGATCAGCCGCAGCATGTCCTCCGTGGTGCGCACCACGATGGGGATGACGATCACGGCCAAGGCGACGCAGCCGGCGATCCCGGAATAGCCGCCGAACGGCAGCACCAGCAGCGTGTAGATGAACAGGCCGATCAGGATGGACGGCGCGGACAGCAGCACATCCGACACGAAGCGCACGGCGTTGCCCAGCGCGGAGCCGCCGGAATATTCCGAAAGATAGGTGCCCACCAGCAGGCCGATCGGCGTGCCGATCAGCGTGCCGACCAAGGTCTGCAGCAGGCTGCCCACGATCGCGTTGGCCAGCCCGCCATGCGAGCCGGCCGGGGCCGTGTTCCTGACCAGCACGCCCCATGACATGCCACCAATGCCGCGCACCACCAGGGTGACCAGGATGGAGGCGAGGAACAGCAGGCCGATCACCGTGGCCGCGATGCACAACCCGGCCACGACGCGGTCTGCGGCACGGCGCCGCCGGGCGAGCCGGGCGCCGAGGCCGTGGTCCCGCGCGCGGCTGGGAACGGCGCCAAGGGTGGTGGTGCCCATCGCCGTCAGCCCTTGATCCGGGGGCGCAGCAGCAATCGGGAGATCGCCAGCACGATAAAGGAGATCACGAACAGGATGAACCCGAGCGCCAGCAGGGAAGACAGCTTCAGGCTGCCGGCCGGCGCTTCCGGGAACTCCAGCGCCACCAAGGAGGCGATGGTGTTGCCGGGCGCGAACAGCGAGGCGGAGATGCGGTTGGTGTTGCCGATCACGAAGGTGACGGCCATCGTTTCACCCAGCGCCCGGCCCAGCCCCAGCATGATCCCGCCCACGACGGAGGCACGGGTGTACGGCAGCACGATGGACCGCATCACCTCCCACCGGGTGCAGCCGATGCCGTAGGCGGATTCCTTGAACATCGGCGGCACGGTCAGGAACACGTCGCGCATCACGGCGGCGATGAAGGGGATGATCATCACCGCCAGGATCAATGCCGCGGTGAAGATGCCGGTGCCGAACGGCGCGCCGGAAAACAGCACGCCCAGGCCGGGGACGTCGCCCAGATTGTCGATCAACCACGGCTGGATGTACTCCGCCATCAACGGGACGATGACGAAGAAGCCCCACATGCCGAAGATGATGGACGGAATGGCGGCCAGCAGCTCGATCGCCGTGCCGATCGGGCGGCGCATCCATTGCGGCGCCATCTCGGTCAGGAAAAAGGCGATGCCGAACGCCAGCGGAACGGACAGCAACAGCGCCAGCACGGAAGTGACGAGCGTGCCGTAGATCGGCACCGCGGCGCCGTAGATATCCTGCACCGGGTCCCAGTCGGCATTGAACAGGAAGCCCGGTCCGAAGGCGCGGAACGCCTTCAACCCGCCTACCAGCAACATGACGATGATGGCGCCCAGCAGGACCAGCACCAGGATGCCCGCCCCGCGCGTCAGGCCGGCGAACACCCGGTCCCCCCGGGCACCCTTGGACAAGGCCGGGCGCAGCCGCGGCGGCTGGCTCTCAGGTGTTACGAGAAGGAGTTGCTGCACGGTGCCGTCCGGGTTCGGGCTGGGAGGGGGGCGGCCACGCGCCGGCCGCCCCGTTCGCAGTAGCCTATTTGTAGACGGGCTGCCCGCCGGCCATCACGTCCTTTTTCCACGCGGCGCGGACCGTGTCCTGCACGGAAGCCGGCAGCGGGATGTAATCGAGCTGCTCGGCGATCGCGCTGCCGCTCTTATACGTCCAGTCGAAGAACTTCATGACGTTGGCGCTGCGGGTCGCGTCCTTCGGGTCCTCCGGCAACAGGATGAAGGTCGGCGACACGATCGGCCACACCGTGGCGCCCGGCAGGTCGATCAGGCTGACGGCGAAGTGCGGCGCGCCGGTCCAGTCGCCCGCGGCCGCGGCCGCCTTGAACGAGTCGGTGGTCGGCTTGACGAAGTCGCCGGACTTGTTGCGCAGTTGCACGGTCGTCAGGTGGTTCTGCGTGGCATAGGCGTTCTCGACATAGCCGACGCCGCCGCGCGTGTGCCCGACCGTGGCGGCAACGCCGTCATTGCCCTTGGCCCCCGCGCCCGCCGGCCACCGCACGCTGGTGTTGGCGCCGACGCCGGACTTCCAGCTCGGGCTTACCGCGGACAGGTAGGAGGTGAACACGAACGACGTGCCCGACGCTTCGGCGCGATACACCGGGGCGATGGCCAGGTTCGGCAGCGACACGCCGGGGTTGAGCGCAACGAGCTTGGCGTCGTTCCACTTGGTGATGGTGCCGGCGTAGATGTCGGCCAGCACGTCACCGGTCAGCTTCAACTGGTCGGTGGCGACACCCGGGATGTTCACGATCGGCACCACCGCACCCATCACGGTGGGGAATTGCAGCAGGTGGGCGGATTCGAGCTTGGCGGGGTCCATCGGCGCGTCGGACGCGCCGAAATCGACCGTGCGGTTGGTGATCTGGTTCTGCCCGCCGCCCGAGCCGATCGCCTGGTAGTTGAGGTCGATGCCGATCGCGGCCTTCGCGGCCTCGCCCCATTTGGCGTAAACGGGTGCGGGGAACGTGCCGCCCGCGCCGGTGATCTCCTGTGCGCCAGCCGCGAACGAGACTCCGGCAAAGGCAATGGCCAGCGCCGTGCGTGACAGTTTCATGCAACCTCCTGAATGGGATGGAGCCGGCTGGCCGGCTCATCGTGCGGTGGGTTCTAGGCGGCGGTCCGCGACAGCTCTGTGACAGAACGATGAAGCTAATGTGACAGTGCCTGGGAGGTGCTACGTCCGTCCCATGCCCAGTTCCGACGCCCGAAACCCGCCCCCGCCCGAAGTCACGCAGGTGACGACCCGGGTGGCTTACCAGAACAAATGGCTGCGGTTGCGCGAGGATACCGTCCGCCACGGCGACGGCTCCGAAGGGCTGTTCGGCGTGGTGGAGCGGGCGGATTTCGTGGTCGTCGTGCCGTGGCAGGACGGCTGCGTGACGATGGTGGAACAGTATCGCTACCCGGTGCGCCGCCGCCTGCTGGAGCTGCCGATGGGGACGTGCGAACCCGGCGCCACGCCTGCCGAAACGGCGGCAACCGAACTGCGTGAAGAGACCGGCTTCGTTGCCACTGAGATCGCCTTCGCGGCGAGCCTGTTCCAGGGACCCGGCTACAGCAACCAGGTGGGGCACGTCTTCCTTGCCACCGGGCTGCGGCCCGGCCCGGTGGCGCGCGAGCCTACCGAATCGGGCATGACCTGCCGCGCCGTGCCGCTCGCCGAGCTGGAACACATGATCCAAACGGGGCTGTTGCAGGACGGGATGAGCCTTGCGGCGCTGGCGCTGCTGCGGTTCCGCAAGCTGCTGTGACGCAGCCGGATTTTGACGGCACGGCCGCAATCCGACGATAAAGGCGGATGCCACGCCGCATCGAGTATCCCGCGCCGTCCCTGATCGTCGACACCGACTCGCTCGCCGCCCTGTGCGACCGCTTGCGCACCGAGCCCGTGGTCACGGTGGACACCGAGTTCATGCGCGAACGCACCTATTACCCGGAGCTGTGCGTCGTGCAGCTTGGCGGCGAGCGGGAAAACGCCGTGATCGACGCGATGGCCGCCGGGCTAGACCTGGCGCCGCTGGGCGCGCTGCTGCGCGACACCGCCGTGCTGAAGGTGTTCCACGCGGCCCGGCAGGACATCGAAATCTTCCTCGAACTGTTCGGCACCGTGCCGGAGCCGGTGTTCGACACCCAGGTCGCCGCCATGGTGGCGGGGTTCGGCGACCAGGTGGGTTACGACGCGCTGGTGTCGGCACTGACCGGCGGGCAGATCGACAAGGCACACCGCTTCAGCGACTGGTCCGCCCGGCCGCTGTCCCCCGCGCAGGTGAGCTACGCCGCGGCGGACGTGACGCACCTCCACACCGCCTATCTGCGCCTGCGCGAGCGGCTGGAACGGGACGGCCGCAGTGACTGGGTGCTGGAGGAGATGCAGGTGCTCGCCCGGCCGGAAACCTACCGGGCGGACCCGGACACGATGTGGGAGCGGCTGCGCCCCCGCACCGGCAACCGGCGCCTGCTGGGCGTGCTGCGGGCCGCGGCGGCCTGGCGGGAGCGGGAAGCGCAGCGCGTCAACATCCCGCGCCAAAGGCTGTTGCGCGACGAGAACCTGCTGGAGGTCGCCGCCACTGCGCCGGTCACGGCGGAAGCGCTGACACGCTGCCGCGGCATCACACGCGGCTTTGCCGAGGGCAAGAGCGGCGCCGGGCTGCTCGCCGCCATCGCCGGGGCTGCCGCATTGCCGGAAGACGCCCTGCCGGAAGCGCCGCGCAGCCGCGAAGGCCCCCGCCCATCCCCCGCCCTGGTGTCGCTGCTGAAGGTGCTGCTGGCCGCCAAGTGCGAGGAGCACGACGTGGCGCCGAAGCTGGTCGCGTCCTCCGACGACATCGACCGGCTGGCCAGCGAGGACCAGCCCGACGTGCCCTCGCTGGGGGGTTGGCGGCGGCAAGTGTTCGGGGACGATGCTTTGGCATTGAAAGGCGGCCAGGTGGCGCTGGGTGTGGCAGGCAAGCGGATCAAGCTTATTCCCGCCTGAAGTCCGATTCCCTCTTCCAGGGAAAGAACGATCGCACACGACGGACTCACCTCACCAAACCCTCTCCCGCTGGCGGGAGAGGGTGTCTGCAAACGCAACGCCCTACCTAAAAAGGAAGGAGCGCTCCCGCGCCCTACCGGGAAATCTGTTCCAGCTCCAGCGTGTTGGTGCGCGGCCCGAACACGGCGATCGACAGCACCACCATCGCCATGGCGAAGGCGATCAGCCCGAACACGCCCTTGGTGCCAGCGGTTTGCAGGAAGAACCCGATGATGAAGCTGGCGAACACCGTGCTGATCCGGCTGAACGAGTAGGTGAAGCCCACCGCCCGGGCGCGCACCCGGGTGGGGAACAGCTCCGTCTGGTAGCCGTGAAAGGTATTGGACAGCACGTTGTTGCACAGCGTGATCAGCACGCCGAACACGATCAGCAGCGTGATGGTGGTTTGGAAGGAGAACAGCACGCCGAACACGCCGACGCCGCAGGCGGCCCCGACCAACTGCCATTTCCGCTCGAACCGGTCGGCGAAGCCCATGGCCAGCAGCGGGCCGAACGGGCTCGCGATGGCGATGATGAACGAATAAAGCAGGCTGGACCCGAGGTTGATGCCGACCTGCTGGGCGATCAGCGTCGGCACCCAGGCGGCGAAGCCGTAGAAGCCGAAGGTTTGGAAGAACTGGAACACCATCAGCATGATGGTCCGGCTGCGGTATTGCGGCGAGAAGATCTCCGCGAAGCTGCCCTTCACCTCCGCACGCTCGACCGCATGCGCCGCCGGCAGCGGCAGGGCCTGGCCGCCCAGGTCGGCGACCACCCGGCGCTCGATCAGCGCGGTCACGCTGTCCGCCTCCGCCAGCCGGCCCTGCTGGATAAGCCAGCGCGGGCTTTCCGGGATGCCGCGCCGCAGGAACCAGATGAACAAGGCGCCGGCCGCGCCGATCGCCACCACCCAGCGCCAGCCATCGATGCCGAACGGCGCCGTCGGCACCAGAAGGTAGGCGAGCAAGGCCACCACGGGCACGACGGCGAACATGACCACCTGGCTGAAGGCGAATGCCCGGCCACGCACCTGCTTGGGCACCAGTTCGGCGATGTAGGTGTCGATGGTCACCAGCTCGACCCCGATCCCCACCCCGGCGACAAGGCGCCACAGGCAGACCGACAGGCCGCTGTTCTGGAACGCCATGATCAGCGTGGCCGCGCAGTAGAACAGCAGCGAGCAGGTGAAGATCGCCCGGCGGCCGAACCGGTCGGCGACGAAGCCGAACACGAAGGTTCCGATGAACAGGCCGGTGAACGTCGAGGCGACGAACAGTGCCGGCCCCGTGAATATACCCACGGCCACGTTGCTCAGCAGCCCCGCCTTGACCAGGCCGGGGATGACGTAACCGGTCAGGAAGAGGTCGTAGAACTCGAAAAACCCGCCGATCGACAGCAGCGCCACCAGCACCCAGATCGACCGGGTCGCCGGCAAGCGATCCAGCCGGGCAAGAATGGCCGCGGCCGAATACGGCTCCGTCCTCGTGTCAGGCATCGTCCCGTCCCTCCCGTTTTCGGCAGGGAGCCACAAAGGCGGTGCAAAGGCCAGCGGCCCAAGACCGCGCGGCTATTTCCCGCCCACCACCACTTCCGGCGCCAGCCCGAGCGTTTGAGCCAGCCGCTCCATGCGGCGGGTGACTCCATCGCCGATGAAGGCGGCACCGTCCTGCGGCAGCACGAGGCGGAGTTTGGCCCCGGATCGCAGCAGCGTGGTGCCGGCCAGCAAGTCGGGCGTGCCCGCCGACAGCAGGTAGGCGAGGCGCAACGCGTGGCCCAGGGTCTGCGCCGCCCGCACGCTCGGCTCGTCCATCAATTGGCGCGCCGCGGACAGCATGGCGGCGTCCGGTTCGGCCTCGTAGCGGATCGCCACCGTCATCGCCAGAAAGGCGCGGCCCGCGTGGTCCAGCGCCACGCTGGATTGGCGCAGCACGCGGTGGAAGGCCTGTTCGGCGCGGTACTCCGGATGGTCGTGGCTGCCGACGTCCGACAGCAGGCAGGCCGCTTCCCGCAGCCGGGCCGCGTCCGGCGCTTCCCCGGCGAACAGTGCTCCCGTCCAGCCGAGCAGGGCCGCCGGCATGCCGGAGTCGCGCCCGGTGCGTTCGCCAAGCTCGCGGCAGGCGGCCAGCAGGGGATCTTGCCGCGCGGTTTCGGCCGGGATGCGGGCCATGTACCAGCCTTCCCGGATGCCGTTGGCGCTGAACACGACGCGCCGGGCGGCGGTGGTCCGCAGCAACTGGCGCAGCACGGTGGCGGCGTAGGGCAGGTCATCGACGCGGCGACGCGGCGCGCCGGGCAAACGCTCCAACACGCGGCGCGGTGCGGCGGCGACCGTGTTGGCCAGGTCGCGCGCGGCCTCCCGGTCGATCGTGTAGTGGTGCACGATGGCCAGCGGGTAATTGGTTTGGGCCATGTGGATGCGGGCCAGCGCCCGCCACGCGCCGCCCACCAGGTACAGGTCACGGCCGGGATAGCGGAACAGCCACGGCACCTCCGCCATGTCGGCCTCCACCAGGGCGCGGGCGCGCGCCAGGTCGGCCTCCGCCCGGTCGGCCAGGCGGATCACGCCCAGCTTCAGGGTTTGCGCCAGGCCCGGCTCGCCGTCCGACAGGTGCACCACCTCCAGCGAGCCGCCGCCGATATCGGCCAGGATGCCGCTGGCCTGCGGGATGCCGCACAGCACGCCGGCGGCGGACAGCTCCGCTTCCTCCTCGCCGGACAGGATGCGGATGGTGACGCCGGGCATGCGCTCCCGCAGCCCGGCGACGAACGTGGCGCCGTTGCTGGCGTCCCGCACGGCGGCGGTTGCCAGCACGTCCAACACCTCGCACCCCATGGCTCGCGCGATGGCGCCGTAGCGATGCATGACGCTCAACGCCGCCACCACGCCCTCCTCGTTCAGGCGGCCTGTGGTTTGCAGGCCGCGGCCGAGGCGGAGCACGGCGCGCTCGTTGAAGATGGCGACCGGGTTGCGACCGGTGCCTTCGAACACCACCAGGCGGACAGAGTTGGAGCCGAGGTCGACGACGGCGGCCCGTTCCGCCGTGCTCAATCCTGCGACACCCGGTCTGGCCGGCGATGCGCAGGGCCGCCGACCGCGACGGGGGACCCGTGCAGGGCGGAGCCGCGGCCCGACAGCGACGGGTTGGTCATGAAATAGTCATGGGCGGAAATCGGCTTGGTTCCCGTCGCGACCCGGCGCCACGCGCCACCCGGCTCCAACTCCCACGATTGCAGGCTATCCTTCAGGTTCACCACCATGATCTGGTCCAGCACCTGGGCGTGCACCGTCGGGTTGTGGATCGGCACCATGCTTTCCACCCGCCAATCCATGTTCCGCGCCATCCAGTCGGCGCTGCTGATGAACACGAGGGCGTGGCGCGACGGCAGCTTGTGGCCGTTGCCGAAGCAGAAGATACGGCTGTGCTCCAGGAAGCGGCCGATCATCGACTTCACCCGGATGTTCTCGCTCAGCCCCGGCACGCCCGGTCGCAGGCAGCAGATGCCGCGCACGATGCACATCACCTTCACGCCGGCGCGCGAGCACGCGTACAGCCGGTCGATCATCGCGTCATCGACCAGCGAATTCATCTTCAGCCAGATCGTCCCCGGCCGGCCAGCCCGGGCGTGGGCGATCTCGTTGTCCATCAGCTCCATCAGGCGGGAGCGGATGGTGAGCGGGCTGAAGGCGAGGCTGTCCATCCGCTCCGGCCGGGCGTAGCCGGTCATGTAGTTGAACAGCCGGGCGCTGTCGCGGGTGAGGTCGGGGTCGGAGGTGAAGAACGATAGGTCGGTGTAGATGCGCGCGGTGATCGGGTGGTAGTTGCCCGTGCCGAAATGCGCGTAGGACCGCATGCCTCCGCTCTCGCGCCGCACCACCAGGCTCAACTTCGCATGGGTCTTCAGCTCGACGAAGCCGTACACCACCTGCACGCCTGCCGCTTCCATGGAGCGGGCGAGACGGATGTTGGCTTCCTCGTCGAAGCGGGCGCGCAGCTCGATCATCGCGGTGACGGACTTGCCGGCTTCCGCCGCCTCGATCAGCGCTTTCACGATCGGGCTGTCGCGGCTGGTGCGGTACAGCGTCTGCTTCACCGCCACCACGTTCGGGTCCGCCGCGGCCTGGCGCAGGAACTGCACGACGACGTCGAAGCTCTCGAACGGGTGGTGGACGATGATGTCCTTGGCACGGATGGCGGCGAAGCAGTCGCCGGCGAAGTCGCGGATGCGTTCGGGGAAGCGCGGCGTGTAGGGCGGGAACAGCAGGTCGGGGCGATCGTCCACGATCAATTGCCGCAGATCCACGGCGCCCAAGATGCCGGCCTGCACCAGCACCTCCTCGCCGGGGATGTCATCGTCGTTAACGCTCAACTCGTCCACTACCAGGGCGCGCAGATCGGCGGGCATGCCGGCGTCGACGGACAGGTGGATCGGCACGCCGCGCCGCCGCCGCTTCAACGCCGTTTCGTAGGAGCGGACGAGGTCCTCCGCCTCCTCCTCGAACTCCACCCCGGTATCGCGGATCAAGCGGAACATGCCCTGGCCCAGCACCGTGAAGCCGGGAAACACGCTGTGCAGGTTGAGCGAAACCAGGTCTTCCAGCAGCACGAAGCGAATCGGGGTGCCCGGCGCGCCAGCGGGCAGGCGGATGAAGCGGTCCACCTGGCTGGGCAACGGGATCAACCCGTTCATCGTCGTGTTGTCCTCGTCCCGGTGCAGCTTCATCACCATGACGAGGCCCATGTTCGGGATGAAGGGGAACGGGTGCGCCGGGTCGATCGCCAACGGGGTCAGGATCGGGAACACCCGGTCCATGAACCAGGCGGCCAGCCAATCGTGGTCGGCGCCTTGCAGGGCCGCCGGGTCGCAGACCACGATGCCGGCCTCGGCCAGCAGGCCGCGCACCTCCTGCCAGGTGGTCTGTTGCATCGCCATCAGCGCCGCCGCGCGCAGCTGGATTTCGCTGAGCTGCTGTGCCGCGGTGCGGCCGTCGGCGGACAGCGAGGACACCCCTGCCTTGGCCTGCCCGATCAGCCCGGCGACGCGGACCGAGTAGAACTCATCGAGATTGGAAGCGCTAATCGAAACGAAGCGCAGGCGCTCCAGCAACGGGTGCCGGACGTTCTGCGCTTCCTCCACCACGCGGTGGTTGAAGTCCAGCCACGACAGCTCCCGGTTGATGAACCGCTCGGGGCTGTCCGCCATGCTCGACGCCGCAGTGTCGGGTGGTGCGTCGATCTGGGTTATCTCGTTCATGCCGCGCGATCCTACCCGGTCGGGGATGGCGGTGTCACGGGTGCGGCCGGTGGATGACTCCGCGGCAGCGGCCAGCCAGTATGACCCCCGACTCACAGGAGGCGGCCCTGCAAACCCCCATGCCTGACCGTGCTCAGCCCTTGGCGGGCCGCGTCGTCTTGGTGACCGGCGCCCAGCAGGGCATCGGCCGCGCCATCGCGACCGAATTCGCCGCCGCCGGGGCCGACGTCGCGCTCAACTACCTGGACGACCGCGCCGCCGCCGAGGCCGTGGCGGCGGAGATCGAGCGGCTGGGCCGGCGGGCGCTGCTGCTGCAAGGCGACGTGTCCGCCGTGGCGCAGGCCGGCGCCATGATGGAAGCGGTGGCGCAGCAACTGGGCCGCTTGGACGTGCTGGTGAACAACGCCGGCATCTATCCCCGCGTGCCCATGCTGGAGATGCGGGAAGCGGATTGGGATGCCGTACTGGACGTGAACCTGAAGGGCACGTTCTTTTGCAGCCAGGCGGCGGCGCGGATCATGGTCGCGAACCGCACGCCGGGCGCCATCATCAACCTGGCGTCTCGGGCGGTCGGCGGTTCCGTGCTGGGGGTGCATTACTCTGCCAGCAAGGGCGGCATCGTGTCGCTCACCCGGGCCATGGCGCTGGAACTGGCGCCGCACCGCATCCGGGTCAACGCCATCGCCCCGGGGCTGACCGACACGGCGCAACCCCGCTTCGGCATGACGGAAGCGGAGATCGCCGCGGCCGCGGCGGCCCTCCCGCTCGGCCGCATGGCATTGCCATCGGACATCGCGCAGGCCGCGACCTTCCTGGCGTCGGAGGCAAGCGCGATGATGACCGGGCAGGTGCTGCACGTGAACGGCGGGTCTTACATGCCCTGATCGCCGAGCACCGCGCGAATGTCGGCAAGTGTGACCATCAACGTCATCGGATCGAGAGGCGACGCGACGAAGCCCAGCGCCCCGTAGAACGCCTTCGCCTCGTCCGAGATCACATGGACGATGATCCCGCGTATGCCGAGCGTGTCGGCGGCGTTCACAAGACGCTGGGAGCAGTCGCGGAACAGGGCCCGACCGATGCCCCGCCCTTGCCAGGCTTGGTCGATCGCCAGGCGCCCGAGCACGGCGACAGGAATGAGGTCCGGCATGTTGCGGCGGAACCGCCCTGTGCCACCCCCTGCGGCGATGCCGCCGGACGCGATGGCGTAATAGGCCACGACGCGCCGGTCCTCCGCGACAACGAAGGTCCGGGACGCGCCGCTGGCTTGATTGCTTCGTGCCCGCCGCTTCAGCCAATCGTCGAGAGACGAGACCCCGGACGAAAAAGCCGCCAAGTCGTGCGCCTCACCAAGCGGCTGCGGCGCCAGCAGCGGCACGCCTATTCCCAGGGTGCGGGCGTTTGCAGCGTACGTTGAAGTCTGCGGTTCGGCTTAGGCGGCGCGTCGAGCCGCAGCTTGAACGCTTCAAGCGCCTTGGGATCGACCAGGAGGAACACCCTGTCCAGCAACGCCTCCTCCGCGGCCCTGCGAGCGGCCTCCAGCACGAAATCGGTCTTGGTTTTGCCGGTGAGCAGGGCGGCACGATCAATCAATCCCCGATCCTGGGGCTTGATACGGAGGTTCAGGGTGTCGCGCCGGGCGGGCGTGCTGGGAGAGGCCGCTTTCATCGCAGCAGGGTAAAGCAATGTAACGCCGGCGTTATTACAAATACCTCGCTCGCTCCACAACGGCCAACCCGGACCTCCGTGCTGCTACAGCACCCGCGACAGGAAATCCTGCGTGCGGCGCTCCTGCGGGGCGCTCAGCACCTGGCGGGGCGGACCGCGTTCCACCACGGTGCCGGCATCCATGAAAACCAGCTCGTCGCCGACTTCGCGGGCGAAGGCGAGTTCGTGGGTGACCACCATCATCGTCATGCCCGACCGGGCCAGATCCTGCATCACCGCCAGCACCTCGCCCACCAGTTCGGGGTCGAGGGCGGAGGTCGGCTCGTCGAACAGCATCACCTGCGGGTCCATCGCAAGCGCCCGGGCGATCGCCACGCGCTGCTGCTCCCCGCCCGACAGTTGCGCCGGGAACATCGCGTGCTTCGCCGCCAGGCCCACCCGGTCCAGCAGCGCCATGGCCCGCGCCCGCGCCTGCGCCGGGCGGATGCGCTTCACCTGGACCGGCGCCTCGGTCACGTTGGCCAGCGCGGTCATGTGCGGGAACAGGTTGAACTGCTGGAACACCATGCCGACGGTCTGCCGCATGAGTGCGATCTGCCGCTCCGGCAGCTCGTAGAGCACGCCGTCGCGCTCGCGATAGCCCACCAGCTCGCCCGCCACCCAGATGCGCCCGGCGTCGATGCGTTCCAGGTGGTTGATGCAGGACAGCAGCGTGCTCTTGCCGGAGCCGGACGGGCCGATGATGCACATGACGCTGCCGGCCGCCACGTCCAGATCGATGTCGCGCAACACCTCGCGGCCGCCGAAGCGCTTCGCCAGCCCGCGGATGCGCACCATGCTCGTCACCGCGCGCGGTAGCGGTGTTCAAGGAAGTGCTGCCCCACCGACAGCACCGACACCACGACCAGGTACCACAACGACGCCACGATCAGCAGCGGGATGGTTTCGTAGGTGCGGGCGTAGATCAGTTGCGCGGTGTACAGCAGCTCCGCCAGTGCGATGACGCTGACCAGCGACGTGTTCTTCACCATGGAGATGACTTCGTTGCCGACCGGCGGGATGATCACCCGCATGGCCTGCGGGAACACGATGCGGCGGAAGATGGTCAGCGGCCGCATGCCCAGCGCCAGCGCCGCCCGCGTTTGCCCGCGCGGCACGGAGGCGATGCCGCCGCGGATCACCTCCGCCGTGTAGGCGGCCTGCGCCAGGCCCAGCCCGGCCAGGGCGGCGAACATGGGGGTGATCAGCGTGTTGGTGTTGGCGCTGAACAGCGTCGGCCCCAACGGCACGCGCAATGCGATCACCGGGTAGAGCGCGCCGAAATTGTACCAGAAGATCAATTGCACCAGCGCCGGCACGCTGCGGAAGAACCAGATATAGGCCCAGCTCACCACCTGCAGCAGCCGGTTGGGCGACAGCCGCATCATGGCCAGCAGCGTACCCAGCACCAGGCCGATCGCCATGGCGATCACCGTCAGCTCCAGGGTGCGGGCGAGGCCGAGCAGAATTTGGCCGTCCAGCATGTATTCCGCCACGACCGGCCATTGGAACGCCGGGTTGGTCGCCACGCTGAACAGCGCGGTGGCGGCCACAACCGCTACCGCGGCGCTCGCCACCCACATCCAGGGATGGCGAAGCGGGACGACACGCTGCGGCGACGGCCCGGCCGCGCCGCCAGGCGTCAACGCGGCGTGCCGGTCGGGTTCAGCGGCGCCGTCTTGATCGCGTCGTCGGCCAGGCCCCACTTGGTCACGATCTTGGCGTAGGTGCCGTTGTCGATGATGTGCTGGATCGCCGCCTGCACCGGCTTGGCCAGTTCGGACCCTTTCGGCAGGGCGACGCCCAGGTAGCTCGGGTCGGTGTAGCTGCCGACGACTTTGGTGCGTCCCTTGGACTGGGCGACGAAATAGCTGATCGCGGTCGAACCGAGCCAGTACAGGTCCACCCGCTTGCTCATCAGCGCCTCGGCCGCGCCGTTGCCGTCGGCGAATGCCATGGCGTTGATCGGCTTCTTGCCGGCGGCCTCGCATTTCGGGTTCTGCTCCGCCGCGAACACCATCTCCCGCGAGCCGCGCGTGGTGCCCACCGACAGGCCGCACAGGCTTTCCAGCCCGTTCACCTTGGTGTCGCTGTCGGCCAAGGCGGCGAACAGCTCGTTGCCGGTGAGAGTGCCGATCATGTCGACCACCTTCTCCCGCGCGTCGGAGAATGCCCATCTGGCCGGTCGCGCCGTCGAACCGCTTGGCTTGCAGCCCCGGGATCAGCGTGTCGAAGGTGGTCGGCCGTAAATCCAGTTGCAGGCCGAGCGACTCCGTGGCCGCCCGCATGATGTCGACCTCCCACCCGACGATGTCGCCATTGGCATCGCGGAAGTCGTCGGGCGGCGAGCCGAGCGACACGGCGAGGGTGAAGGTCTTGGCGCCGGCCGGCAGCAGCTTCACCAAGTCCGACTGCGGCGCCTGCGTCGGGATGGCGTCAGACTGCGCATGGGCCGGTGCGGCCACGGCCAGTGACGCTCCCAGCGCCAGCCAAAGAGCAGTGCGGTGCAAAGGGAGAGACATCGGTTTTCCTATAAACGCGCTATGGACGACGTCGATGGCTGCCATGGGCTGGCCGGGCCAGGCCCAGGCTGCCGCGCATGGTGCCGTCGCCGGAGTATTCGGTTTGCGCCAGGCCGCGGCGCTGCAACTCCGGCACCAGCCACTCGAACGCCTCGATCGCCGGGTCCGGCATGAAGGCGGGCATGACGTTGAAGCCGTCGCAGCCGCGGGCGGTGAACCAATCCTCCATCAAATCGGCCACGTCCGACGCGGTGCCGACGACTACGTTGTGGCCCGACGCGCCAGCCATGATCTGGTACAGCTTGCGGATCGTCATGCCCGGCTGCCGGCCCAGTAGCGCCAGCTTCTCGTGCCCGCTCTTCACCGCGTTGTGGCTGTCCAACGGCGGCGGCAGCGGACCGTCGGGATCGTGCTCCGACAGGTCGCCATAGGTGTCGGTCAGCATCGGCAGGCCGACGCGCGGATGCACCAGGGCCTGCAACTGCTCGAACCGGTCCTGCGCCTCCTGCCGGGTGCGGCCCATGATCGGCAGGATGCCCGGCATCACCAGCATGGAATCCGGGTCGCGCCCGGCTGCCTCGCCATGCGCCTTCACGCTGCTGTAGAAGGCCACGGCATCCTCGCGGCTTTTCTGCGCGGTGTAGATCAGGTCGGCGATGCGGGCGCCCAACCCCTGCCCCGGCCCGGAGGAGCCGGCCTGCGCGATCACCGGGTAGCCCTGGATCGGCCGCGCCACGTTCAGCGGCCCCTTGACGGCGAACACCTCGCCCTGATGGTTCAGCGTGTGCAGCTTCGCCGGGTCGAAATACCGGCCACCTTCCTTGTCGCGGATGAAGGCGTCGTCCTCCCAACTGTCCCACAGCCCGAACACGACGTCGACGAACTCCTCCGCCCGGCGGTAGCGCAGTCCGTGCTCCATGTGCGCGTCACGGCCAAAATTGAACGCCTCCTGCTCCGACCAGGAGGTGACGACGTTCCAGCCCACCCGGCCCTCGCTGATGTAGTCCAGCGAGGCGAACTTGCGGGCGACGTGATACGGCTCGTTGTAGGTGGTCGACGCGCTGGCCAGGAAGCCCAACCGCTCCGTCACCGCGGCCAGCGCGCCGATCAGCGTCAGCGGCTCGTACACGTCAATGCGCGCGTTGTAGCTCAGCTCGTCGTCGTCCCGGGCGGAGTGCCGCACCGCGATGCCGTCGGCCCAGAACATGAAATGCATGCGCGCGCGCTCGGCCGCCTGCGCCATGCGCTTCCACAGCCGGATGTCCATTGCCGCGTCCGTCCGCGCGCCCGGCATGCGCCAGCCCGCGGCATGGGCGCCATTGGCGACGATGTTCAAGCCGAGCTTCATCTGCCGCTGCAAGGCCAATCCCGCCGCTCCCACGCTGCACCCGGTCATCTTGGCGGGGCGGGTTCGGCGGCGTCAAACCGTTTGTGGGCGTTTCCAGCGGCTGACGAAGGGCGGCAGGCCGAGGTTCTCGCGCAGCGTCGCCCCCTCGTACTCGGTGCGGAAGCGGCCGCGCCGCTGCAACTCCGGCACCACCATGGCGACGAAATCGTCGATGCCTTGCGGCAGGTGGCTCGGCGTGATGTTGAACCCGTCCGCCGCGCCCGCGTCCATCCACTCCTCCATCACGTCGGCCACCTGGCTCGGCGTGCCGATGGCGCGGAAGCCCTCGCCCACCGCGTACTCGGCAGACATCTGGCGGATCGACCAGCCTTCCTGCTTCGACCGCTCCCACCAGCCATAGGCCAGGCTGCGCACCCGGGCGCCCACCGGCTCCGGCACCGGGCCGTCGTAATCATGGCCGGACAGGTCGCCCATCAGGCCGTAGATGCGGGCGAGGCCGACCAGCGGATCGATCAGCGCCTGCAACTGCTCCAGCTTGGCGCGCGCCTCCGCCTCGGTGCGGCCGACGATGGGGACGAAGGCGGGCATGATCTTCAGCGCGGCCGGATCGCGGCCGTACTTCGCCATGCGGCCCTTCACCGACGCATAGTACTCCCGCGCCGCGCCCAGGCCGTTGGTGGACGCGTACACCACGTCCGCGTCCGCCGCCGCGATCTCCTGCCCCGCCGGGTTGGCGCCCGCCTGCACCAGCAACGGGCGGCCCTGCGGCGTGGGCGGCGCGTTCAGCGGGCCGCGCACGGCGAAATGCTTGCCCTTGTGATGCAGGGTATGCAGCTTGGCCGGGTCGTAGAACTGGCCACTCGCCTTGTCGTGCACGAAGGCGTCCGGCTCCCAACTGTCCCACAGCCCCGTCACCACGTCGACGAACTCGCGCGCCCGGTCATACCGCGTGTCGTAGTCGAGGTGGGTGTCGCGGCTGAAGTTCCACGCTTCCTGTTCCGACCAGGAGGTGACGATGTTCCACCCGGCCCGGCCGCCGCTGATGTTGTCCAGCGAGGCGAACTTGCGCGCGATGTGGAACGGCTCGTTGTAGGTGGTGGAGGCGGTGCTCACCAGGCCGATATGCTGCGTCATCGGCGCCAAGGCCGCCAACAGCGTCAGCGGCTCCAGCTCCACGTTGCGGTTGGAATGGCTGAGCGAGCCCGGCGGCTGGTCGCTGGCGCGCACGCCCAGCCCGTCGGCGAAGAACACCATGTCGAAGCGGCCGTGCTCCGCCTGCTGCGCGCAGTGCAGGAAGTGGCGGTAGTCCGTGGCGCCGCCGGAGGGCACGTCCGGATGGCGCCATGCGGCATCGTGGTAGCCGAGGTAGCGCATGGACAGGCCGAGCTTCATCTGCTGCTTGGGCAATGCGGCACGCTCCGTTCAGGACACCCGGTAATGAAGCGGCATGGGGGCGCAGTGTCCACTCGAAGGTGCCGCGCCGTTGCCAAGGGGGAACGCGACCGGCAGGTTGCCGGGCAGCACGGTTCCGGAGCGCCCGCATGCCCCAACACGGCCAAACCGACAGGACCGCACTGCCGCTGCGCCGCGCCGCCGCCCTGCTCACGGTCATCCTTGTCGGCGCGTGTTCGCAGGCGGGCCGCGCCCCGGCCCGTGTGGTGCAGGCCTTTGATGCCGCGGGCATCACAAAGGTGGTGCTGCGCGCTTCGGCAGCCGATGCTGCCACGACCGAGCCTGCTTCGAACGGGACGGTCACGGTGTCTGGCCGCCCGATCGGCGGCGCGGAAGGCTACCACCCTGCCGACCCGAAATGGCGGGAAACGCCGGCCGCCGAATGGGGGCTCGACTTCGTCGGCCAGCGCTTCGGCGCAACCCTGGTGATCTCGACCAAGAACGAGATCGGCTTCATCCATCACCATTACACCATCGCCGACATCGACCTTAAGCTGCCGGCCTCCGTCACCCTGGTGCGCCAGGTGCGAACGCTGTCCGGCGACGGGGCGGCGGACCTCGCCCCGCCATGACGTCAGTGGTGGACGCGGTCGCCCATCAGCTTGGCCAAGGTGGGCTCGATCGCTTCCGATAAGCGGGCCTGCGCCTGGGCGGTCGGGTGCAGCAGCGGGTCGGGCGGCGTCAGATAGCCGTCCAGGAACGCGGCGCGATCCAGCCTTCCGTCCCGCATGAACAGCCCGGTGACGTCCACGTAGGTAACGGCCGGGTCCTCGCCATGGCCATACCGCGCGGCCAGGCCGCGGTTGATCTCCGCCGTGGTCTGGTCGACCCAGGCGGAGCGGTCGGACGGCAGCACCGGCAGCAACAGGATTTTCGTTGCCGGCAGCTTCTGGTGCACTTCCACGATCACGGCGGCGATGCCGCCCAGCGTTTGCTCCGCCGACCAGTGCACCCGCCCGTTGTTGTTGGCGCCGATCAGGATCACGGCGGCTTTGGGTTGGATGCCGTCCACCTCGCCATGCTGCAGCCGCCAGATCAGGCTGGCGGTGGTGTCACCCTTGAAGCCCAGATTGACAGCGTTGCGGTCGCCGTAGAAGCGCTGCCATTGCGGTGCGAAGTCCTTCCACTCCGGCGGCCCATGCTGCTCCCAGTCCTGGGTGATCGAGTCGCCGAGGAACACCAGGTCCACATGCCCCTGACGCACCCGGGCCAGCGCTTCTGCGTGCCGCGCGTGCCACCAGGGCAGGTTGTCGCGCGACAGCGGGGTGGCCGCCGGGTTCACCGGCCCGGCCGCAGCGGCCAGCAGCGCGGCCAAGACCAGCCACGCCCGCGTCACGCCCGCAACTCCAGATAGGCCGCGGCCGCGATCCCCGCCGCCAGGCAGTAATAAGCGAACGGGTTGAGCGCCCATTTGTCGTTGTGCCGGAAGTACCGCATCAGGAACCAGGTGCTCAGCAGCGCCACGATGCCGGACACCACCGCCGCCACGGCCGATAGCCCGAGCGTGCCCGGCGGGATATCGGTATGCAGCAGCTTCGGCACCTCCAGCACGGTCGCGCCGATGATGATGGGCGTCGCGATCAGGAAGGAGAAATGCGCCGAGCCTTCATGGTTGATGCCGCGCAACAGGCCGCCCACGATGGTGGCGCCGGAACGGGAAATGCCGGGGATCAGCGCGGCGCACTGCCAAACGCCTACCACCAGCGCGTCCCCCACCGTCAGGGAGGAGAGTTCCCGCTCGTTGCCGCGGGCGCGCAGCCGTTCGCCGAACAGCAACAGCAGCCCGTTGATCGCCAGGAACACCGCCGCGATCAACGGCGACGCGAACAGGCCGCGCACGTAATGCTCCAGCAGGAAACCCACGATCACCGCGGGGATGGTCGCGACCACGATCAGCAGGAAGACGCGGCGGCTTTCCTGGTTCTGGTGTGCGCCGGACAAGCCCAGCACCCCCAAACCCAACGCCAGCCAATCCCGCCAAAAGAACGCGAGCAACGCCACGGCGGTGCCGACATGCAGCATCACCAGGAATGGCAGGAACGCCGGCGACCCCTGGTCCAGCGGCCAACGCAGCACGGCGGGCAACACCACCGCATGGCCCAGGCTGCTGACGGGAAACAGCTCCGTGGCACCCTGAAGGATGGCAATGACGATCGCTTGCAAGGCGTCCATACGGGCGGTGGCCTCCGGATTACGGCGGCGTTCCTGCCGGACCGCCGGCCCCGTGGCAAGCGCCGCGATGCACACCCGTCATCTGGACCGTCGCGCGGTCTAGACGCCAGTGCGCACGCTCCCGCCGCGATGGCTCCCTACGGGCTTGCCACCTCCCCCTGGCTGACCCGGCGGCGGGTCGACAGCGCCTGCGCCAGGGCGAGCAATTCGCCGATGGACAGCACCTGGTGCTCGTCCTCGCCTTCGGAGCGCAAATCCGCCAACAGCGGACTGTCCGCGGTGGAGTGCCACAGGCAGACGACGATCGCGGCGTGGGGGATGCGCTTTTGAATGCGCCGGATGAAGTAGCGGATGCCGGACGCGGTGCTGCCTTGTTCCAGCACGGACAGGCAGCACAACCGGGCCGCGGCGACCTCCGGCGGCAACGCGCCTACCCCGCCCAGGATCAGGTTGGGTTCCACCCGGGCGCCGAACCCGTGCTTTTCCAAGGCTTGCACCGCCATCGTCGCCGTTAAGTCGTCCAACTGGCCGCGCCCGGGGATACACAGGATGGTGCCGTCGCTGCGCCAGGCCGGCGGCACCGTCGTGTCCGCCGGCGTCACCTGTATGTCGCCGAGCTTGGTCAGCAGCACGTCGATCTGGTCGTGAATCGCTTCCAGCCGCTCGAACGCCAGCGAATCCCGGGCAAGGTCGCCTTGGGCTAGGGCCAGCCCGCGCAGGGCCACGGTGTCGTAGTACTCGGCCAGCGACGAGGCCTCGACCTGCTTGCGCGCGCCGGGCAACAGCATCGCGGCCCGGCCTTCCAGGGCGCGCTGGTAGAAGGTTTCCGCCGGTTGCAGCGGCGGCGTGTCGCCCAGGATCACGTCCAGAAAGGCCAGCGGCTCCACGTGGCGGCCGATCACCACCAGGCAAACGGTCAGCGGCGTGGCCAGCAGCAAGCCCACCGGCCCCCACAAAAACGTCCAGAACGCCGTTGCGACGATGACGGCGATCGGCGACAGCCCCGTGCTGTGGCCGTAGATCAATGGCTCCACCACCTGGCCCATGGTCATCTCCGAGCCGATGAACAGCGCCAGCACGATCAGGGCGAGCGTCCAGCCCGGCACCACGGCGACCGCCAGCAGCAACGGCGGCAGCAACGCGATGAACACGCCGACGAACGGCACGAAGCGCATCAGGGCGGCCAGGATGCCCCACAGGATCGGGTTGGGCAGCCCGACCAGCCACAAGCAAAGCCCGATAACGCAGCCGAAGCCGGTGTTGAGCCCCAACTGGAACAGGAAGTACCGGGACAACCGCCCGGCCGCGTCGTTCATCGCCAGGATGGTGCGGTGCAAGTCCCGCCGCCCGACCAGGCGCACCAGCCGGTCGCGCAGATCCTCGTTGGACAGCAGGATGAAGACGGTGAACACCAGCACCACGCCCGCCGTGCCCAATGGGCCGAGCAGCGGCAGCGCCACCGTCCGCGCCAGGGTCAGGCCGGAAATGCTGCCGAGGCCGAGCGCCGACGCCGCCTCCTTCGGCGCCGCCGTGCCGGGGGTGCTCGTCGCCGGCAGCACCGCGCGCAGCAGCGTATGCAGCGGGCCGCTTCCGTCGGCCAAGGCGTGCCACTTGCCCAGTATCGTGGTCTCGTAGGACGGCAAGCTGCCGGCGAGCACGGCGATCTGCCGCCCGACCACGGTGCCGATGCCGCCGATGGTGGCGAAGGCCAACGCCACCACCAGCAGGACGGCCAGGGTGCGGGGAAGCCTGGCCCGCTGCAGCAGCCGGCATCCCGGGGCGAGCACGAAGGCGAGCAGCGAGGCCAGCACCAGCGGGATCAGCAGCTCCGCGCCGAAATACAACGCGGCGACCACGATCGCCGCCGCGTTGAGGCCGGCAAGCGCCGACCGGGCATTCCGCGGCGTGCCCGCGATCACCGCATCGGGTGGGCTGAAATCACTCACGTCAACGTTGCTCCGGCAGGGTGTGAAGCGGAGGCCGCTGGACGGACGTGCCAGGGCCGGGTAGCAGGGTCAGCAAAACGTCGGAACCGGCCGTGACCAAGCTCCTGCTCGTCGAAGACCATGAGGAACTCTGGGATTTCCTGTCGCGGCGGCTGCGCCGGCGCGGGTTCGAGGTCGTGCTTGCCCATGACGGCAAGCAAGCGCTCGACCAAGTGGCGGCCGAGGCGCCGGATTTGGTTTTGCTCGACATGAACCTTCCCGTGATGGATGGCTGGACGGTGGCCCGCACGCTGCGGGCGGACTCCAATCCCATCGCCATCATCGCGCTGACCGCCCACGCCATGATGGGCGACCGGGACAAGGCACTGGCCGCGGGATGCGACGAGTACCATCCCAAGCCGGTCGATTTCGACCTGTTGCTGCGACAGATCGACGAGGTGTTGCTGCGCAAGGAAGACGCCGGGGACTGAACCCGCCGGGCAGGACCGGTCACGGCGCGCCGTTCAAGCCAGTTTGCCGGAGCTTCTCGGCCAGTTCCTGCAAGCTCACATCGCCCTTGCTGAGCACCTGGTTCGCCCCGCGAAGGCGCCGCCGGTCCTCCGCCGTGAGGTCCATCGCCGTCAGCACCACCACGGGGATGGCCTCGCAGCCGGGCCGGCGGCGCAGTTCCGCCAGGAACTCGAAACCGTCCATCACAGGCATGTTGAGGTCGAGCAGGATCAGCCGCGGGGTCGCCCGCGCGACCAGGTCCAATGCCACGCGGCCGTTCGCCGCCTCCACCACCCGCCAGCCGTTCTTTTCCAGCACCTGGCGGGTGCGCTGCCGCGTGTCCGCCTCGTCCTCCACCAGCAGCACGTCGCCTTCCGCCTCGCGGAACCGCTCCATGACGTAGCGCAAGCGGTTCCAATCCACTGGCTTGAACACGTAATCCGCCGCGCCCAGCGATGCCGCCAGCGGGCGCTCGTGGTGGAAGGTGACCATGACGACGGGGATGGCGGCCAACTCCGGATCGGCCTTCAGCGCGCCCAGCACCGACCAGCCATCCATGCCCGGCATCGTCACGTCCAACAGGATCGCGCGAGGCTTCAGGCGGCGCGCCAGGGCCAGGCCGCCGGGGCCGTCCGTCGCGGTTCGCGCGGCAAAGCCTTCGCGCTGGAGGAACCGGCTGGTCAGGTCCAACTGTGCCTGGTCGTCATCCACCACCAGGATCACGTCGCGCCCGTCCGGCGGCGGCGCGGCCTCCTCCGCCGGGCGTGGCGCCGCCGCCGGGTCGAGCACGGTCGGCAGCCGCACGGTGAAGGTGCTGCCTCCGCCCGGCGTGCTCGTCACCGCCACGTCGCCGCCCAGCAGCGTGGCGAAGGCCTTGGTCAGCGCCAGCCCCAGCCCGGTGCCGCCGAACTGCCGCGTGGTGGACGCATCGGCCTGCTGGAAGCGCTGGAACAGCCTGGCCAACTGCTCCTCCGTCATGCCGATCCCGGTATCGGCCACCGTGCAGCGCAGCCAGTCATCGCCCGCCGGGCTGGCTTCCCGCTCGATCGCCAGGGTGACCGTGCCGTTCTCGGTGAACTTCGCCGCGTTGCTCAGCAGGTTCAGCAGCATTTGCCGGATGCGGGTCACGTCCGACCGCATCGTGCCCACGTCTCCGACAAGGCGGAGTTCGACGGTGTTGGCCTTCTTGTCCATCAGCGGGCCGACCGTGGCGATGATGGCGCGCGCCATCTCGGCCACGTCGAAGGACTCGACATAGGCTTCCATCTTGCCGCTCTCGACCTTCGACAGGTCCAGCACGTCGTTGATCAGGCCGAGCAAGTGGCGGGCGTTGCCTTCGATCTTGCGGATGTCGCCGCCGAGTTCGTCCGGTGCGGCGCCGTCGTCGATCTCCTCGGTCAACATCTCCGCGTAGCCGATGATGGCCGAGAGCGGCGTGCGCAGCTCGTGGCTCATATTGGCGATGAAGGTGCTTTTGGCCGCGTTGGCCGCTTCGGCCTCGTCACGCGCCACCTCCAGCGCCTGCGTGACGTCCCGCATCTCCGTCACGTCGGTGTTGCTGCCGAACCAGCCGATCAGCCGGCCCTTGGGGTTTTCCTCGTCCGGCTCCTCCCGAATGGGCAGCGCGCGCGACAGGAACCAGTTGTAGCTGCCGTCGCGGGAGCGCAGGGGGAACGTGTCCTCCCATTCCGCGCCGGCGGAAAAGCTGTCCCGCAGCCGTTGCTCCACCCGTTCGATGTGGTCGGGATGGTGCACGGTTTTCCAACCCCAGCCGGCCATCTCGGCGAAGCTGGTGCCCGTGTAGTCGTACCAGCGCTGGTTGTACCACACGACCGACCCCATGGCGTCCGTCATCCAGGCAAGCTGCGGGATGGCGTTGGCGATGGTGCGGAAGCGCGCCTCGCTTTCCCGGATGTGCACCTGGTCGCGCCGGCGCACCGTGATATCGCGCAGATAGCCGGTGAACAGCAGCCGCGGGGTGTCCGCGGTCTTGGTCATGGAAAACTCGCCGGGGAACCGCCCACCATCGGCCCGCACGGCGTCGAGCTCGACCCGCCGGCCGAGCACCGTCGCATCCCCGGCCACGGCCCGGGCAAAGGCGCGGCGGTGCGTCGCCCGATCCTCCTCCGGAAAGATCATGTCGGCCAGGTCGTGATGCAGCACGTCCGCCGCCGGCCGGCCGAAGGTGCGCTCCGCCGTGTCGTTGAACTCGACGATGCAGCCGCTTGCATCGACGGTGATCACGCAATCCGGCGACGATGCCAGGATGGCCGCCTTCAGCCGCTCGCTTTCGGTCAGCGCCAGCCCGGCGGACCGCCGTTCCAGCGTTTGGCCGATCTGGTGCCCCAGGGTGGACACCGCTTCCAGCAGGCTTTCGTCCACGGCGATGGCGCGGCGGCTGTAGAACTCGATCGCCCCCACCACCGTCGACGCATCCATGATCGGGAAGGCAAAGGCGCTGCACAAGCCGCGCCGCGCCGCCTCGGCCTGGCGCGGGCTGGGCGTTTCCGCCGCAAGCTCGGCGACATGGATCGGCGCTTCCATCAGCCACACCCGGCCGGGCAGCCCGGCGGCGAGTTCCAGCGTGGCACCCTGGCTTTCCGCCCCGAACGCGCCGGACGGTCCGGCCTCGCGCGACCGCCAATCGGCGATGCAGCGCAGCACGTCGCGGCCGGAGCCGTCATCGCCCCGCCGCCAGAACAGGCCCACATCCCATTGCAGCCCGGCCCCGATCGCCTGGAGGATGCGCTCTGGCATGGCGCGGGGGTCGCCGGTGCCGGACAGCACCTGGCTGACGGCATACTGCACCGCCAAGCGCGACTGCGCGTCGCGGCGGATCGCGGCGTCGCTGAACGTAATGACGCATCCGGTGATCGTGTCGCCGCTCACCACCGGGAAGGACGAGTATTCGGCGAAGAACGGCGTGCCGTCGCGCCGCCACAGCATCTCGTTTTCCAGCCGCACCGGGTGCCCGCTGATGCCGGTATGCAGCAACGGGCACGCCGCCTGCGGAAATGCCGAGCCGTCTGGCCGCGTGTGATGGATCGCCTCGTGCATGTTGCGGCCGAGCAGCTCGTCCGCGCTGCCGTAGCCCAGCATGCGCAGAGCGGCCTTGTTGACGAAGATGCAGCAGCCCTGCGGGTCCACCCCGTACACGCCATCGCCGAGCGCGTCGACGAACTCCCACTGGGTCCAGGCAGGCGTAGGAACATCGGTGGCGGACGACATGGTGGCTCCATCACGGTGGAGGGCGGCGGACGGGCCCGGATCGCCGCTCACTCCTCGGCAAGCCTGAATTCGGCAAGCTGCCCGGGCAGGGTGCGCAAATCCACGTCGCCCTTGCGCAGCACGCGGTCGGCGCCTTCCAGGCGTGCCCGGTCGTCCTTGCTTAGGTCGCGGGCGCTCAACACCACCACGGCGATGTCCGCGCCCCCCGGCGTGGCCCGTAGCGCGTGCAGGAAGGTGAAGCCGTCCATCACCGGCATGGTGAGGTCCAGCAGGATGAGCTGCGGCGCGTGCTCCGCCACGCGGGACAATGCTTCCTCCCCGTTGCCGGCTTCCGCCACCACCCAGCCCTGCCGCTCCAGCACGGTGCGCAGGCGGCTGCGGGCGTCGGCGTCGTCGTCCACCACCAGCACCGAGCCTTCGGTGGCCAGGAAGCGCTGCATGACGGATTTCAGTTGCTCCCATTCCACCGGCTTGATCAGGTAGTCTGCGGCGCCTAACGCGTTGGCCATCGCCGGCTCGTTGATGAAGCTCGCCATCACCACGGGGATGCCGGCCACGTCGGGATCGGCCTTCAACGCGGTCAGCACCGACCACCCGTCCATCTGCGGCATCATCACGTCCAGCAGGATGGCCCGCGGCCGGATGGCCCGGGCGAGTTCCAGCCCGGCGCGACCATTCGTGGCGGAGCGGACGGCAAACCCTTCGCGCTCCAGGAACCGCGTCAGCAATTCCCGTTGCGCGGCGTCGTCATCGACCACCAGCACGACCTGCTTGCCGGACGTGGGGTCCGCCACGGCCTGCTCCGCCGCCGGGCCGGGCCCCTGTTCCGGCATGGTGGCCGGGAGCCGCAGGATGAAGGCGGTGCCCTCCCTCACGCGGCTTTCCACCGCAATGGTGCCCCCCAGCAGGCGGCAGAAGGCGCGGGTCAGCGCCAAGCCTAGGCCAGTGCCGCCGAAATTGCGCGTCGTGCTGTCATCCGCCTGCTCGAACCGGCGGAACAGGCGGCCGAGCTGCTCCTCCGTCATGCCGATGCCGGTGTCGGCGACCCGGAACTCCATCCACTCGCCATCGCGGCGCACCGACAACACGATCGACCCGTTCTCGGTGAACTTGGCCGCGTTGCTGATCAGGTTGAACAGGCACTGCCGCAGCTTGACGACGTCGCTGTGCATGGTGCCGAGATCGGGTGCCAGGTCGACCCGCAGCGTGTTCGACTTCTTCTGCACCAGCGCGTCCACCGTGCCCGCCGCGTCCCGCGCCAGGGCGGCCACATCGAAATCCTCGGCGTAGCTGGTCATCTTGTTGGCCTCGATCTTCGACAGGTCGAGCACGTCGTTGATCAGACTCAGCAAGTGCCGGGCGTTGGTCTCGATCTTCTTCAAATCGGCGAGCAAATGGGGCTGGCCGAGATCCTCCACTTCCTCCTCGAGCATCTCGGCATAGCCGATCACCGCCGAGAGCGGCGTGCGCAGTTCGTGGCTCATATTGGCGAGGAACGTGCTCTTGGAGCGGTTGGCGGCCTCCGCGGCGTCCTTGGCGCTCGCCAAGGCTTCCTCCGCATGGCGGCGCTCGGTGATGTCGGTGTGGCTGCCGACCCACTCCTTCACCGCGCCGTCCTCGTCCAGCACCGGGACGCCGAGCACGGCCATGTGCCGCCATTCACCATCGGCGCGGCGCAGCCGGTGTTCCGTGACGTATGGCTCGTGCGTGGCGACCGCGTGGCTCCAGGCCCGCACCGCCTCGTCCCGATCATCGCGATGGATGGATGCCGCCCAGCCGTCGCCGAGGGATTCGCCGGCCGCCTGCCCGGTGAAGGCATTCCATTGCCGCTGCTCCGCCTCGAACCGGCCGTCGGCGGCGGTGGTCCAGATGATGGCGGCGCTGTTTTCGGCCAGGTTGCGGAACCGCGCCTCGCTGTCGCGGATGCGCCGGCCGAGTGCCACGGCTTCGCGGCGCCGCCTGGCCGCAAAAGCCGCCACGGCGCCGACCGCCCCGGCCAGGGCCAGCACCGACCCGATCGTCAGCCAGATCGCGACGTCGTTTGTATGCTGTTGCAGGCGGAGCACCCGATCCTGCGCCGCTTGCTGGACGCGTTGCACTTCGCTGCGGACCGCGTCCATCAAATCCTTGCCGCGCCCGGCGGTGATCGCCGCGACCGCCCCGTCCAAGCCCTGCGCGCGCCGGATGGCAATGCCGGCCTGGGCCGACGCGACGCGCGCGTCGATCAGCGTCGGCACGTCGTCGAGCGGCAAGCCCAACGCGCGAAGCGCCGCCAACTGGGTCTGCAAGGTCGGCAGCGCGGCGTTGAACGGCGCCAGATAGGCCTCGTCCCCGGTCAGCAGGAAACCGCGCTGCCCGGTTTCCACGTCCTTCACCGCCGACAGCAGCCGTTCCGACAGGATCGTCACCTCGGCATTGCGCTGGATGTCGGCATCCGCTTCGGCGGAGGCGAGGCGGTCGGCGACGAAGCACGCCACGCAGCACAGCGTCAGGAGGGCGGCGGCCAACAACTCCCAATTCCGGCGCAGCGGCCCGGGTCTGACAAGGGTTCGGGGAGGCGGAGGGGACATCAGGCGGCACCATGGGGCTGGCGGTGATCCGGCGGGGAGCGGCATTACTACGCGGGCTGCCGGCCTTGGGTGCACCCGCGTGAAAGAAACTGCGTGACGCCTGCGCCCGTCCGCAACCCGATGGCGACAGCTTGCGTTCGGGCGTGCCATGACCCATGGCGCGATCCCGCTGCTTGAGCGTGTTGCCGCCATGCAGGCACGCGCCGCCGCACTCGACCTTACTGGCAGCTTCCCGGCCGCCGACATCGCCGAGTTGCACGACAGCGGCGCATTGGCAGCGCCTATCCCCATCGCGCTGGGCGGAAGTGGCCTGGGCACCGAGCCCGCCGGTGCCGCAGCGGCGCTTGGCCTGATGCGGGCGATCGGGCGCGGCAATCTCGCCGTGGGTCGGTTGTTCGAAGCGCACGTCAACGCCTTGCGCCTGGTCTTCCGTTTCGGCGATGCGGCCCTGCGGCAGCAAGCGGCACAGGACGTGCGGGAGGGTCACTTGATCGGCTTATGGGTGACCGATCCCGCGAAGGGCAGTCTGGTGCTCCGCCCGGGAGGCGTGTTGCACGGGGCAAAGCAATTCTGTTCCGGCGCCGGCCATGTTTTGCGTGCTGTGGTGACGGCGACCGAGGCGAGCGGGGATATCCGGCTGGCCTATGTCGCCAACGCGGCAGGGTTCAGTGCGGCGCCACTCGCCAGCAGCCTGTCCGGCATGCGGGCGGCGACGACCGGGCAGGTTCGATACGACCACGTGGCCGCCGCGGTGTTCGGCCAGGCTGGCGACTACCTGCGCGAGCCGGACTTTTCCTGCGGCGCGTGGCGCACCTCCGCCGTGACCCTGGGCGGGATCGAGGCGGTGACCGACCTGCTATGCGCACAACTGGTGGCCCGCGGCCGGGCGGAAGACCCGCATCAGCAGGCGCGGGTCGGGCAGGCGCTGCTGGCGACCGAAACGGCGCGCCTGTGGATGGCGGAGGCCGCCGAGCGGGCGGAAGCGGCGTCCGATCCGGCAGATGCCGTTGCCTATGTCGGACTGGCGCGTTTGGCGGTCGAGCGGGCCGCCCGTGACGTCATGGAGTTGGCGCGTCGCTCCCTGGGGGTCGCCGCCACGATGCGGGACAACCCGGTCGAGCGTATCTGCCGCGACCTGACGACCTATCTGTGCCAGCCCGCGGGCGACATGGTGTTGACCGAGGCCGCAGCGCGCGTGCTGGCCGCGTGACCACCGCTGCCGCCTTGTTCGCCACCGCAACGACGTGGCCCATAGCCGACTTGGACGCCATTACGGGCGGCGCCGCCTTGATCCTGGCCCCGCATCCCGACGACGAAAGCCTGGGCTGCGGCGGCCTGATTGCGGAAAGCTGCGCCCGGGGCCAGCCACCACTGCTCGTGATTTTGACGGACGGTGCGGGCTCCCACCCACGCTCGCGCGCCTACCCGGCGCCGCGCTTGCGGGCGTTGCGGGAAGCGGAAACCGTTGCCGCCGCGCGCTGCCTCGGCCTGGACGCCGCCCGCATCGTTTTCTTGGGCCTGCCGGACACGGCGGCGCCGACGGAGGGCAGCGCATTCGCCGCAGCCGTGGCGACGCTCGGCGCACATATCCGTCGCACCGCCTGTCGTGCCGTGGTGGCGAGCTGGCGATACGACCCGCATTGCGACCACGAGGCCGCCGCCGCTATCGCCGCCGCCGCCGCGCGGGAGGCGGGCATTCCGCATTGGTGCTACCCGGTGTGGGGCCGCACGCTGCCGCCCGACGCGACCGTGGCCGACGCGACCGGCGTGAGGTTGGACGTGACGCGCTGGCAGGATGCCAAGCGCCGGGCGATACGCTGTCACCGCTCCCAATGGGCGGGCCTGATCACCGACGATCCTTCGGGGTTCCAAATGCAACCGGATTTCATGGCGCTGTTCGACACGCCGTTCGAGCTTTTCATGAGGGCGGCATGACGCGCCGGACCGGCACCATTCCCGGCACGTATTTCGATTCGCTATACGCTGCCGACCCGGACCCATGGCGTTTCGCCACCAGCGATTACGAGAAAGGCAAATACGCCGCGACCCTGGCCGCCCTACCGGACCGGCGCTTTCCAGCCGGGCTGGAGGTCGGCTGCTCCATCGGGGTGCTGACCAGTCAACTCGCCGGGCGCTGCGATCGCTTCCTCGGCATGGACGGGGCGAACGCGGCGCTGGACCAGGCCCGGTCGCGCTGCCCGGACGTGACGTTCCTGTGCGGCATGGCACCTGGCGACTGGCCGGTCGGCGAGTTCGACCTCATCGTGTTTTCGGAGATGCTGTATTACCTGGTCGCCGCCGACATCCAGGCCACAGCGGCCCGGGCGATGCAGGCGCTGCGACCGAGGGGCAGCATCCTGCTGGTCCACTACCTCGGCGAAACGGACTACCCGACAACCGGTGACGAGGCTGCCGATTGGTTCATTGCCGCGACCGGCCTTACTCCAGCCCTTCAGCTGCGAGAAACTGGCTACCGGATTGATCGTCTGGACCGCTGACGCCCGGGGCTCCTCGCAGCGTTGCAACGATCGCGGTCGCGACCTCCATCTGGACTGGAAGGTCTGACACCGCGACCAGCTGGCGGCGCAACAAGGGTGCGGCGCTCTCGACGGCCTGCCAGGCAGCCCCGAAATACGGCGCGTTGACCGCCGCAGCGACCGCCTCCGGGGCAAGGCCGCATTGCTGCGCGATGGCAGACGGATCGTCCATCGGTTCGTCATACAGCCGGCGCAGCGCCGCACGCAGCCGGGCACGGCGGACGCAATCCGTGGCCGGTTCCAGCCGGTCGTCCAGGAATGGATCAGGCCGGATTAGGCGGCGGCGGATGGTGTCCGCCATGCCGCCGGGCGACCGCCCTTCCGTGCGGCCGGACACCACGACGTGAACCTCCGGCGCGTGCCGCACCCGCGCATCGACGCGGCGCAGGGCGGCGATGAACGCCCGGTCCTCACCCACCGCGATGTCGGGGATGCCGCCGCAGCGGCGGTAGGCCGCACCGGTCACCGCGATGCTGGCGCCGGAGTGCTGCGTGTGCCGCGGCATCGGGTCTGCCGGGTCGGGGTCCAGCCGGGCGTGGATTTCATCGCACAGCGCGTCATAGGCGCATTCCCGCGCGTCATCCGCATGCAGGCGGGCCGGGATCGCGCGGTGTCCCACCGGATCGAGCTCCACCCAGCCGGCAACCGCATCGGCGCCGGCGCGCAGTGCGGCCAGGTTGGCGGCCAGCCAGTCGGGGTCCACGGCGGCATCGGCATCCGTGGTCAGCAAAACCCCCTGCGGCCCGGCCAGCGCGAACGCCGCCTCCATCGCCAGGCGCCGCGCATGGCCGGCATTGGCTTGCGCCGGTGCAAGGCTGCGTTCCAGCACGTGAAGCTGCGTGGCCGGGTGGGGCCGGAACGATCGGGCCAGCGCAGCCGTACCATCGGTGGCGTTGTTCACCAGGACGACGATGTGGTCGAGCCGCGCGCCCACCTGCGCATCCAGCGCCTGCAGGCATTGCAGGATGGTGTCGCGCTCATCCCGCGCCGGCACCGCGGCGGCCGTCGGTTCCCAGCGCGCCGTCACGGCAGCCAGGGATGGCGGGACGGGCGAGCCGGAACAGGTCGTTGCATGGGGCGTATATACGGACAACCCGGCAACGGGTTTCATGAGGATGGAGGACGCGATGGATTCATTGGATCGCCCGGTGGCCGAGACGCCGGCGCCCACCTCCGTCGCGCCGGGCGGGCGCTGACATGCGGATCGTCGTCACCGGCGCCGCCGGTTTCCTGGGCCGCCGGGTGGTGGACGCGCTGCTGGCCCGCGCCGAGATCACCGAGATCCGCGCCTTCGACCGCGTCCCGCCCGACGGGTTCACCGACCCGCGCGTCACCCCCGTGCAGGGGGACATCGCGGACCCGGCGGTGCTCGCGTCGCTGGTCGACGGCCCCGTGTCCGCGGTGTTCCACCTGGCCGCAATCGTGTCGGGCCAGGCGGAAGCGGAGTTCGAATTGGGGATGCGCGTCAACGTGGACGCGACCCGCGCCCTGCTCGAACGCGTGCGCCAGGCCTGCCCGGGCGCCCGCTTCGTTACCACCAGCTCGGTCGCGGTGTTCGGCGGCGCGCTGCCGGCGGTGGTGCCGGACAGCCAGGTGTGGGAACCCGCCAGTTCCTACGGCACGCAAAAGGCCATGAACGACCTGCTGCTGGCGGATTACAGCCGCCGCGGCTGGGTGGACGGCCGCAGCCTGCGCATGCCGACGATCGTGGTGCGCCCCGGCTTGCCGAACCGCGCCGCCTCCTCCTTCGCCAGCGGCATCATCCGCGAGCCGGTCAACGGCGCGGACGCGGTGTGCCCCGTTTCGCCGGACACCGTGCTGTGGCTGATGTCGCCCGGCCAGGCGATCCGCAACATCCTGCACGGCTTCGACCTGCCAGCCGACACGCTCGGCCGCCGCCGCGTGATCAACATGCCCGGCCTGTCGGTCCGCGTGGCGGAGATGCTGGCCGCGCTGCGCCGGGTGTGCGGGGCGGAGGTGGCCAGCCGCGTGCGCATGGCCCGTGACCCGGCGGTGGAGGCCATCGTCACCAGTTGGCCCGGCGCCTTTGCCGCCGAGCACGCCACCGCGCTGGGCTTCACCGCGGATGGCGATTTCGACGCCGTGATCCGCGCGTTCCTGGCCGACCGAGACGCCGAACCAGGGCGCGCCCGATGACCGACCAGCCGACGGGCATGCGCAAGGGCCTGGCCCAATATGGCGACACGGGCTTTTCCTTGTTCCTGCGCAAGGCCTTCCTCAAGGCAATGGGCTATTCCGACGACGCGCTGGACCGCACCGTCGTGGGGATCACCAACACCTTTTCCGGCTTTAACGCCTGCCACAAGAACGTCCCGGACATGATCGACGCCATCAAGCGCGGCGTGATGCTGGCCGGCGGCCTGCCGATCGAGTTCCCCGTCATCTCCATCGCCGAGTCGTTCAGTCACCCGACCTCCATGTTCCTGCGCAACCTGATGGCGATGGACGTGGAGGAGATGGTGCGCGCGCAGCCCATGGACTCCGTCGTGCTGATCGGCGGTTGCGACAAGACCGTGCCCGCCCTGCTGATGGGCGCCGCCAGCGCGGACGTGCCCGCCATCCTGACCGTGACCGGCCCCATGATCACCGGCCACCACCAGGGCGAGCGACTGGGCGCCTGCACCGATTGCCGCCGGCTGTGGGGCCAGCACCGCGCCGGCGCGATCGACGCGGCGGGGATCGAGGCGATCAGCGGCCGCCTGGCCCCCGCGGCCGGCACCTGCATGGTGATGGGCACCGCCAGCACCATGGCGCTGGTGTCCGAAGCCATGGGCATGATGCTGCCCGGCGGCGCCGCCATCCCCGCCGTGACGGCGGACCGCCTGCGCCACGCGGAAGCCACCGGCGCCCGCGCGGTGGCGCTGGCCCGTGAAGGGCTGCGGCCCAGCCAGATCATCACCGCGGGCGCGCTGGGCAACGCCATGCGCGTGTTGCAGGCGGTGGGCGGCTCCACCAACGGCGTGATACACCTGGCGGCGATCGCCGGGCGGCTGGGCCTGCCGTTCGACATGGCGCTGCTGGACCGCATGGGCGGGGAAACGCCGGTGCTGGTGGACCTGAAACCCTCCGGCCAGCATTACATGGAGGATCTGGAAAAGGCCGGCGGCCTGCTGCCGGTCCTGCGCGAGATCGCCGACCAACTCGACCTCGGCTGCACCACCGTCACCGGGCAAACCCTGGGCGAAGTGATCGCGGCGGCCCCGCCCGGCTGGGCGCAGGACGTGGTGCGCCCACGGGGCAACCCAATCCACCGGGGCGGCGGCATCCGCGTGCTGCGCGGCAACCTGGCGCCCGCCGGCGCCATCATCAAGCAATCCGCTGCCACCCCCGCCCTGCTGACCCATACTGGCCGCGCGGTGGTGTTCACCTCCCTGGAAGACCTGGCCGCCCGGGTCGACGACCCGGCGCTGGACGTGACGGCGGACGACGTGCTGGTGCTGCAGAACGCCGGCCCCAAGGGCGCCCCCGGCATGCCCGAATCCGGTTATCTGCCGATCCCGAAGAAGCTGGCGGCGCAGGGCGTGAAGGACATGGTCCGCATCTCCGACGCCCGCATGAGCGGCACTGCCTTCGGCACCATCGTGCTGCACGCCAGCCCCGAGGCCGCAGTGGGCGGCCCGCTCGCCCTGGTGCGCGACGGCGACCTGATCCGCCTGGACGGCCCGAATGGACGGCTGGAGCTGCTGGTGGACGAAGCCGAGTTGGCTCGTCGTCGCGCGACGTGGACGGCGCCCACGCTGCCGGGGGCGGAGCGCGGCTACCTCACCTTGTATCTAGAGCAGGTGACCCAGGCGGAGGATGGCTGCGACTTCCGCTTCCTCACCAAGGGTGGGACGGGCGGGGCGGTGCTGTTGGAATAGGCGCTTAATACTCTTGGGGTGGGCAGCTTACGAATTCATCGCTCTATTGAAGCAACATGCTTGATCACTCATTTACGCCTGCTATGCGCCGCATCTCAGACGTTTCCACGCGATCACGAGCTTCTTGATAGTGGACGTTGGTTCGAATCAAAAAACTGCGCAGCGCGCGTTCGCGCGCCGACTTCGAAGGCTTCCGGCACGGCTACGCGGGGACGATCTACAAGGGCCAGGGCAAAACCCTGACCGACCGGGCAAGGCCGAGACAGCCTTGGACGCAGCACGTCGCCCGAGGAGCTGGCGCAGGTTGCTAGTCAGGCCCCGGCTGCCGTGCGCGAGGTGGAGGCGCAGGAGGATTATCTGCGGGGTGCCTACCGCGACCCCGACCAGGCGGCCGACACGTTGGACAAGCTCATCGAGAAATCCGGCCGTGACCTTCGAGTCGCCGCACGGACGTTGCGGGAGGACGGGCCGGAGGTGCTGGGCACCTTGTGCGGCCGGGAGGGATTGTTTGCCGGCCGTGCCGCCCAGGATGATCGGGCGCGTGCCAGGTCGGCCGCCGCCGCGATCGGCAGCAGCCTGGAGCGGGAGGCGGCGGCACAAGATGCCTCCGTGCGCCATCACACGGGTGAGGTGGAGCAGCAGCGGGCGCGGGATGCCGTGGAGGTGCCGGGCCTATCTCCGGCGGCGCTGGCCACGCTCAAGGCCGTGCAGATGGCCGGGCTGACAGCGGAGATACCGCGCGAGGGCGAACGCTATGACGCCCGACAGCGGCGGAAGGAGGAGCTGGTATCCGCCGCATGGCACGAAGGCCGGGCCGATCCGCGCGTCGCGAACGAGCTGGACGGGTTCATGACCGCAGCCAGCCAACAGCTTGGCGAGGAGGGGATGCCGAATGCGTCTCGCGCTGCCAACAGCGGCAGAAGCATGACCGTGCCCGGCGTTGGGCGCGAGCACCAGGCCTAGTTGGACGAGCTGGCCCGCAGCTTCGTGCAGGGGCGGGACGGGATAACGCTCAGCGCGGCTTGGGGCCAGCAGGTGGAGCGGGAGGCGAAGGAGGCCGAACGGCAGCGCGTGCAGGCCGAGGAGCGGGAACGCCGGGGCTGCCGCCAGAGCCGGAGCAGAACCATGAGCGGCAGAGGGAAGGGCGCGGGTTGGGGTTGGGAAGATAAATAACGACTGTTCGCCCAGCCCTCGTCCAGAATTAGCTCACCAGACCATATCTCTAAGTTCCGAGGCTGCCTTAATCCCCACCGCCTCAAAACGCTTTACAAAACGGCGCATATCCGCTTTCGAAAGGATGGGGACATCGATTGCTCCAAACGATTTTTTGTTCATAACAGTCCCAAGTTTCTTTCCTCCTACATCCCCGGCATTGATCAATTCCTTTCCAAACATCGTAAACAAGGCGAAAAGATAGTCGTCCGATATCTTCTCTGCCCAGGCGGGCTTAATCACAAGCGCTGCAATGGCCTCATTTGTATAAAGGTCGGCTCCTGCCTTAGCAGTGCGACCAACAGAAAGTTTGAAGCTAACGAGTGTGGTGCCTTTGCTAATCAGCTTAACATTTGACGAGTTAACAGCAGTATCGGTAATCTTTTTTGCAGTATCGAATGTGACTTGACCTTTCATATCTTTTATTGATACCCACAGATTTTTGCCCGTAAAAAACTGAGGCTTGTTGGTAGGTGGGGTGCCTCCAATTGTTGGCGTGCAAATGACGGACATCTTCTCGGATGGAACTTTGAACGCTTGTCTTTCGGTACGAGGTCTTGTTCTAATCGCTGCATCGAAGGGGTATTGCTCAAATTCAATTAGATCTTGTGCTAGGAGTGTCTTGCAGAACATCTGGATTGAAGCAGGTATTTTTGTCTCTGCGTCAAAGAATTGTCTGATCAGAGTAGAGATTTTATCTGGATTACGAGAATCCTTAGGATCAAACAGGGGCGTTGAAATTAGCTCTTCACCAGACATGAACATCATCCCAGCCCGCCCTCTTCGTTCGCTGAATTTATATCCTAGAAATTCAATCTCCTGCTTTTGATCTTCCGGCGGTACCACGGCTAGGACGGCTTGCTTGCGGATTAATGCAAAGACCTCGATGCGGTCGAGCTGACCGGCTTTTATAAACGCGACCAGGGCGTCTCTCTTGTGTTTTTGCTGATCTTTCTTAGAAGCAGACTTGAAGTCCCTTCTACGCTCGAGACTCTGAAGCGCTCTCGACTTTGCAAATGACGCACATTCATTCTTAATGATTTTAATGTCGCTGGAGTTTGGGTCTGACAAAGCGGCTCGGAACTCTGTCGCTGACGATGTAAGAACATCCTCAGCATAGGCTGTTTCTAGGCCAAGGTCGCCAGCCATCGGACCACGGTTCACTATGCGCTCCGCTGAAGACAGGAGATCGTGAAATTCACCATCTCGCCGCCGCCTCAAAAACAGAACGACCGTCCCTATGCCGGTTTTCATGAATGTGTTTGGCCCCAGAGCAGCTACGGCTATCATCTGGAAATGCCTGAGTAAGAAAAGTCTTGCTTCCCTACCGATTCCACCCGTTTGGAGAACGCTGTTCGGAAGGATAATACCAGCTACACCGCCGGAACGAAGTAACTGCTTTGTTCTCTCCACAAAGAGGAGTTCGATCTCCGGACTTGTCTCAGACATCTTATCCCAGAGCTCGAAGGACTGTGGACCATTGTTTACAGTGCGCTTGAAATGTCTGACAGAGAACGGGGGGTTGGCAACGACAACGTCAAACCTGCCATTATCTCTTGAGGGATTTGAGTTGGGAAGAATGCCGCCAGCTTCTCGGTAATCATCACTGAGTTGAAAGTTATCTAGGCCATTGGCACGTATAACGTTAGCTTCTCCGTCGCCGTTTAGAAAACAACTGACTTTAGCAGTCTTGGCCAGTCTGTAATCTCTTTCGAGTCCATAGATGAACGTCTTTGCCCATGCATAACCGTCTTTCCAACCCTTCAGGTTTGAGCGTTGGCGCTGTCTTTTTAGACGCGCATCATTAGTCTGATATGTTTGTAGGACGTGGTCTATACGATCCATCGCTTCAGTCAAGAAATGGCCGCTGCCAGAGGCGTAGTCAATGACATATGGCAGAAAGTCCTCTCTATCTTCAGAGAGCTTCTGCTCGACCACTGACTCTATCGGGAGGGCTTCCAATATGAATCTTGCGATGGGAAGTAGCGTAAAAAACTGCCCCGACTCCTGCTTCACACTGGTCGCGAGGAGGCGTTCAAAAAACTCGCCCATAAATGGCTGTTTCTGTGTATATCTAAGTCGCTTATGTTGGAGTAGTCGAACAACTTCTCTTACTATCGCAGAGTTAAGCTTGAATGTGCTTTCATCAAACACATCTAGGAAGGCAAATTCATTGGTTTTGTAAAGCCGAAGCTCTACGAATGCCTTTCGTATTGCCGCCCTGTTCTCCTCAGTGGCATTGGCTAAGAATCCCGAGATCTCCGCATCTGAATGATCGGTCACAGTGAGGCGGAGAAACTCGCGCATGCCTTTCCGGTACAAGTCGGTAAGCCGACTTAGTACGTCTTCTGGTCTTTCACCGTTCCGCCATTGAAATTCTAATTTATCAGTTAGAGTCGATCCAAGATCATGTTGTTTTCTGACATAGGCGTCGGAGCATCAGCCTGATTGACGCCCAACGCAGGAAAGCGAGGGCGTTACGGTTCAGGCACTCCCAATCCTTGGCCAAGCGTCGGCAGCGGTTCAGCCAGGCGATCGTGCGTTCGACGATCCAGCGTTTTGGCAGCACGACGAAGCGAGCGACGTCGGATCGCTTGACGATCTCGATGTTGACCTGGCTGCAGACGTGGGCCAACCCGTCCTGAAAGCGTGGTCCCTGGTAGCCACCGTCGGCATAGAGCTTGAGCAGGAACGGGTAGAGCCCGAACAACGAGGCCATCAGCAGCACACCGCCATCACGGTCTTGGATGTCGGCGGCATGTACGATCGCTTGCATCAGCAAGCCTTGCGTATCGACAAGGACGTGGCGCTTCTTGCCTTTGATTTTCTTGCCCGCATCAAAGCCGGGCGGGTCCGAAATCCCCCTTTTTCCGCGCTCTTGACACTTTGACTGTCGATAATGGCCGCAGTCGGGCTCGCTTGGCGCCCTGCCTGCTCGCGGCAGGCGACGTAAAGCGCGTGGTGCAGCCGGTCGAGCGTGCCGTCGTGCTCCCAACGCTTGAAGTAAAAGTTAACCGTGCTGCGCGGCGGCAGGTCCTTGGGGATCGCGGCCCACTGGCACCCGGTGCTCAGCACATACATCAGCCCGTTGACTATCTCGCGCACATCCACCGTCCGCTTGTTGCCACCCCGCTTGGCGCGAGGGATCAGCGGCTTGGTCAGCGACCACTCGGCATCCGTCAGGTCGCTTGGATATCGCAACCTACTACGGTCATACCGACCGCGGTTCTCAACCGTCCACATTCCACTACCCTCGCGACTCGACGCAAAGCGATGGAATCACAACCGACTCACCAGACTCAACATGATCTTGGATCGACACTTAAGGAGACCTTCTGCTCGTCAAATATCTTGCAAATAAATAGGTTGAATATCTTATTAAACGCATTGGGCTTGTCGGAGACCACGTGCCGACGAAGTATCTCTTCAAATTCGTTGAATATTGTTTGACCATCCTCCTGCTTCATATCCACAAGATCGCGGATGAGCAGAGTGGGCTGTTTAAACAGGTAAGGCGTATTCTCAAATAGGCCCGTCTTAAAAGTCTCTTTGTCCCAACTTGAATATATATCCTCGACATTCGAGCCTATCAGCCCCTGGGCACTCATACCCACATATGACTCTGCTCGCTTGTTAGCGGCAAAGTCGACAGTGTAAACGACCAGCCACTCAGATGAGCGGTCCTGTACAAAATAAGTTAACACTTGCCCACCAGACGCGAGGAATCGTGCTGTCTCGGCTTTAAATTCCGTTCCAGGAGTTTTACATTCAACCATCAGATACGGCGCCCCATCACGCTCGACTAGGATGTCAAGGTACTTAGGGTCAAGGCCAACCTTATAGCTTCTCTCTAGTACTATTGAGCCTGGGGCGTATCCCTGAGCTAGAAGGCGGCATACGCAGTCAAGCACCACCAATGACTCGGGCTGGGCGAACGTTGCAGTCGTTTTGCGCCCCTTGCGGATAGCCTTAGGATAATCAATCTTTGAATCGGCGGGGCTTGTCCCAAGATTGCATTTGATACGAATGCCGCCCGCGAAATCGCGATTCCAGACCGCACCGTGTGGGTCCGCGGTGAACCCGATCGAGGTTAAGGCCGCTCGTATCGTCGGTAGGGACAAAACAGTGCTCCGAAGATGTACGTCGAGCCGATCTCCTTAACCTCCTTTCGAGGTCGTGAACAGAGTGTTCGAAGGCCCAGTTTTCTGGATCCTAGCCCAGCGGCATTGGTGTATCACTCTGTCAAGCGACCGTTTGACGAGATGATAAGCGTTCGCAGGGCTGAAGGTCTGTTTTTCGCTCGTCGCCGCTCCACAGCGAACTGTCCGCTTTCGGCCAGACCGCCCTGAAGGCGGACCTATGTATGACCCGTCCAGATCAGGGTTCGACCGCTACCCCGCGGACTCAAACGACACCAACGTCGCACCCTCATCCACCTGATCGTCCACCGCAAAGTGCACCGTCTTCACCACGCCGTCCGCCGGGCAGGTGATCTGCATCTGGGTCTTCATCGCTTCCAGCACCATCAGCACCGCCCCACGCTGCACCGCCTGGCCGGGCGTCGCGCTGACGCTGACGATACGGGCCGGCATCGGGGCGGTCAGCAGCCCGCCGGCCTCCGCCGCGCCGCCGCTCACGGCCAGCGGGTCGACCACGCGCAGGTCGTAGTTGCGGCCGCCCGTCGTCACGGTGACCGTCTCGCCCTGGCGGGTGACGCCCAGGACCAGCTTGGTTCCGTCCAGCCACAGGGTGCCCGCGGCATCGGACGCCCGCCGCGGCCCGAGTTGCACCGGACCATCCGGTAGGTCGAGCCGCACGGTCCCGTTCGGCAGCCAGGTGGCGCGGATCGCAACGGCGGTGTCGCCGTCCTGCAGATGCACCAGCCGGGCGCCGGTGCCATTCAGCCGCCAGGCGGTGCCGCCGTTCCAGGGAGAATAGGGGTCGCCTGCCGCCGCGACCGGCGCGGCGGCCAGCACGGCCTGCACGGCGGCGGCCAGCACGGCGGACGGGGTCGGGGCGACCGGGGGGATCAGCGCGTTTGCGTGGCGGGCGATGAAGCCGGTTTCCAGCTCCGCCGCCGCGAAGGCCGGGTGGGTGGCGATCGCCCGCAGGAAGCCGACATTGCTGTGGATGCCGACGATCTCGCACGCGTCCAGCGCCCCGGCCAGCCGCCGCAGCGCCGCCGGGCGGTCCTGGTCCCAGACGATCAACTTGGCGATCATCGGGTCGTAATGCAGGGAGATGGCGTCGCCGCTGCGCACGCCCGTGTCCACCCGCACGTGCGGCCCCGGTGCCGGCGTGGCGAAATGGCGCAGCACCCCGATGGAGGGCAGGAAGTCGCGGTTCGGGTCCTCGGCATACAGCCGCGCCTCGATGGCGTGGCCGGTGATCGACAGCTCGTCCTGCCGCAGCGGCAGGGGCTCGCCCACGGCGACGCGCAACTGCCATTCCACCAGGTCCAGCCCCGTGATCATCTCGGTCACCGGGTGCTCCACCTGCAGCCGGGTGTTCATTTCCATGAAGTAGAAGGCGTCGCCCTCGACAATGAACTCGACCGTTCCCGCCCCGACATAGCCCACGGCGCGTGCGGCGGCACACCCCGCCTCCCCCATGATGCGGCGGCGCTCGGCGGACAGGCCCGGCGCCGGCGCTTCCTCCAGCACCTTCTGGTGGCGGCGCTGGATCGAGCAGTCGCGCTCGAACAGCGACACCATGTTGCCGTGGGCGTCGCCGAACACCTGGATCTCGATGTGGCGCGGGTGGGTCAGATAGCGCTCGACCAGCACCTGGTCGTCCCCGAAGGCGGAGCGCGCTTCCCCCTGGGCCAGGGCCAGGGCCGCCGCGAAGCCGGGTGCCGCGTCCACGATGCGCATGCCCTTGCCGCCGCCGCCGGCCGAGGCCTTGATCATCACCGGGTAGCCGATGGCGTCCGCCGCCGCCTGCAACACCGCCGGGTCCTGGTCCGCGCCGTGGTAGCCCGGCACCAGCGGCACGCCCGATTCCGCCATCAGCGCCTTGGCCGCGGATTTGGAGCCCATGGCGCGGATCGCCGCGGGCGGCGGGCCGATGAACACCACCCCGGCAGCGGCGCAGTTCTCCGCAAACTCGGCATTCTCGCTCAGGAAGCCGTATCCGGGATGGATCGCCTGCGCCCCCGCGCGGCGCGCCACGTCCAGGATCTTCGCGCCGTCCAGGTAGCTTTCGCGCGCCGGCGCCGGGCCGATCGGATATGCCTCGTCGGCCAGCGCCACGTGCCGGCTGTCGGCATCCGCGGCGGAGTACACGGCCACGGTGCGGATGCCGAGCCGCTTGGCGGTCGCGATCACCCGGCAGGCGATCTCGCCCCGGTTGGCGATCAGGATCGTGTGGAACATCTGGCCCATCGTCACATCCGGAACAGGCCGAACCCGCCGGCCGCCCGTCGCTGCTCGGTCCACGGTTCGATCGGGGCGTTCAAGGCGGCGGACAAGCCCAGGGCGAGCACGGTGCGGGTGTCCGCCGGGTCGATCACGCCGTCATCCCACAAGCGGGCGGTGGCGTAGTACGGGTGGCCCTGGGTTTCGTATTGCTGCTCGATCGGCGCCTTGAACGCGGCCTCCTCCTCGGCGGGCCAGTCCTTGCCCTGCGCCGCCAGCCCGTCCCGCCGCACCTGCGCCAGCACGGAGGCAGCCTGCGTGCCGCCCATGACGCTGATGCGCGCGTTCGGCCACATCCACAGAAAGCGCGGCGAATAGGCACGCCCGCACATGCCATAATTGCCGGCGCCGAAGCTGCCGCCGATGATGACGGTGAATTTCGGCACCGCCACGGTGGCCACGGCGGTCACCAGCTTGGCGCCGTCCTTGGCGATGCCGCCGGATTCGTATTTCCGCCCCACCATGAAGCCGGTGATGTTCTGCAGGAACACCAGCGGGATGCCGCGCTGGCCGCACAGCTCCACGAAATGCGCACCCTTCTGCGCGCTTTCGCCGAACAGGATGCCGTTATTGGCGACGATGCCGACCGGATAGCCCCAGATGCGCGCGAACCCCGTCACCAGCGTGGTGCCGTACAGCCGCTTGAACTCGTCGAAGCTGCTGTCGTCGACGATGCGGGCGATGATCTCCCGCACGTCATAGCTTTCGCGGCTGTTGGCGGGGACGATCCCGTACAGCTCCTCCGCGGGGAAGCGCGGCTCCTGCGGCGGCGCCACGTCCAGCGCGACCTGCTTCACCGTGTTGAGCGTGCCGACGATCTGGCGGACGATGCCCAGGGCGTGCGCGTCGCTTTCCGCCATGTGGTCCGTCACGCCGGACACGCGGCTATGCACGTCGGCGCCGCCGAGATCCTCCGCCGTCACCACCTCCCCGGTCGCCGCCTTCACCAGCGGCGGCCCGCCCAGGAAGATCGTGCCCTGGTTGCGCACGATGACGGATTCGTCGGCCATGGCCGGGACATAGGCGCCGCCTGCGGTGCAGGAGCCCATCACGGCGGCGATCTGCGGGATGCCGGCAGCGGACATCTGCGCCTGGTTGAAGAAGATGCGGCCGAAATGATCGCGGTCGGGGAATACCTCGTCCTGGTTCGGCAGGTTGGCGCCGCCGCTGTCCACCAGGTAGATGCAGGGCAGCCGGTTCTGCCAAGCGATCTCCTGCGCGCGCAGGTGCTTCTTCACGGTGATCGGGTAATAGGTACCCCCTTTCACCGTGGCGTCGTTGGCGACGATCATGCATTCGCGGCCGCGCACCCGGCCAATGCCGGTGATGATGCTGCCGCCGGGGCTTTCGCCGCCATACAGCCCCATCCCCGCGAGCTGTGACAGCTCCAGGAAGGGCGATCCCGGGTCGGTCAGCATCTGCACCCGGTCGCGCGGCAGCAGCTTGCCGCGGGCGACGTGGCGCGCGCGGGACCGTTCCCCGCCGCCTTCGCAAACCCGTTCGGCCTGGGCGCGCAAATCCTCCGTCAGGCCCGCCATGGCGGCGGCGTTGGCGCGGAACGCGGCGGATCGCGGGTCGATCACGCTTGCCAGCGACGGCATCAGTGAAGCCCCTGTTCCATTGCCATGCACGTGCCCCCGGATGGTTTTGCCGGTGAACATACGGCAGATTCACCCGCCGGCAAGCAGGCCCGCCGGACGTTCAGCCAGCCGGGGCCGTGGCGGGCGGCTGTTCGAAGGCGGAGCGGACCGTGCGGATCGCGCCGTCCAGCATCACGCCCGCTTCGTCGGCCAGGGCCGCTTCGCGCAGCCGGCGCAGCCAGGCCGCGCCGTCCGGCCTCCCCACCAGCGCCGGCGCTTCCGCGATCACCCGGTCGAACTTCGACGTGCCGCGGGCATGCGTGTCGGAATAGCCCTTCACCAGGCGGCGGCATGCCAGCACCTCGACGCCCAGGTCGTAATCCGCTTCCGCCATGCGCCGGGCCAGCGCCAGCCAGGACTCGAGGTGCGCCATTTCCCGCTGGTGCCGCAGCAGCCGGCGCCGCATCGGCTTCAGCGCCGCGACCAGATACAGCGACAGGAACCAGGCAACCGTGCCCGTCCGCACGCGGCGGCCGCGATTGACCACCCGGTCCAACTGCCGAAACAAGCCCGGCCGGCCTTCCAGCCATTTGCCCAGCCGCACCGGCAGCGTCCCCACCACCTCGTCCATGCGGGGATGCATGAACTCCGTCATGTACAGCAACTGGTCCGGCCGCTTGCCGACTTCCCGGTCGATGCGGGTGAAGCGGGACGCGCGGGTCTTCAGGTCCGCCACGCGGATGACGTCGTCGTAGCACAGCGCGACCGCGACGTATTTGGCCGCCGTGCGGGTCAGCGCGTGGCCCCGGCTGGCACCGCCCAGTGCCTCGTCAAGCGCCAGCAGCTCCGCGACCCGGTCCAGGTATTCGCCGGCGTAGGCCGCGTCCTGGTAGTCGGTCAGCCGCTTCAGCCCGGCGAACAGCATCGGGTGGGTCGCAGCGGGAAACTCGCTCCGCAGCCGCGCCAGCAGGTCGTCCAACACCTTTGTGCCCGTCCTGGGCGGGATGCCATCGGCCGGCGCGGGCAGCGCGACAGGCGCCACCGGGTTGCGCACCCGGTCGCGGGCGGCGTGAAAGGCGCGCAGGCTCGGCTCCACCCCCTTGCCGCCGGCGCGGATCGCGGCCTCGAAATCAGCCACCGGGAACGGCAGCACCTCCGCGCCCGCCAGGGCGCCGAACAGCGCGGCGGACACCACGCTGCCGTTCTGCTCGGCCAGGGCCTGCATGTCGAACAGGATCGCGTGCCGGGCGGCGATGCCGGACGCGTCGTCCACCGGAACCGAGCTGGCGATGCCGTTGCCGGGCGTTTCCTTTTCGCTGACCGCCAGGGCGCGGTGGGTGGACGCGATCAGCGTCGTGCGGTCCGGCGTGACCAGGCCGCGCAGCATCGAGCGGCCGGCTTCCATGAACTCGGCCGCCAGCACCACGTCCACGTCGCCCGGCGTGGGGCTGAGCGACAGCACCGGCAGCCGGCCGCCGCGCGCGGGCAGCATCTCCACGTAATAGATCGTGGCGCCGGTGCGCTGCGCCACGCCCGGCACGGAGGTCGATTGCGCCACCCACCCGGCATGCTCAGCCGCCGCAACGATCCAATCCGTCAGCACGCCGCCGCCTTGTCCGCCCATGGCCAGCACCGCGACGGCAAGCGGCTTTTCGTGAGGCGCGCTGCCCCCGTCGTTCACGCGAACACGACCCGCCTCGCATCCCGCCGCCGCTGCAAGGCGCCGATCACCGCCCCGCGAATTCGCGCCAGCACGCGGTCAAGCCAGGTCGGGTTGAAGATGATGTCGGCGCGGTAAAAGGACGGGCACAGCACCGCCGCTTCGGCGACCTCACCACAATTGCCGCAGCCGACGCAGCTATTGTCGATTGCGGCCACCGGGTCGTCGCGCAGCGGGTCGTCCAACTGCTTGACGGACAGGGACGGGCAGCCGGACAGGCGCATGCAGGCGTGGTCCCCCGTGCACACATCCTCGTCCACGCCGAAGCGCTGCTTGACCATGCGGCGGCCGTCCTTCACCGCCTTGTTGAACAGCGGCTTTTCCCGGCGCTGCTTGTTCAGCATGCATTCGGACGCCGCGACGATCACCTTCGGCCCCGGCTCGCGGGAGGTGAGCGCCGCCTTCAGCGTGTCGCGCAGCCGGGCCACGTCGTAGGTGCGGTCGATCTGTCGCACCCAACGGGCGCCGATGCCGCGCACCGCCTTGGCGATGGAGTTGTTGGTGGACCGCCGGGCGTTCTGCGCGCGGGACGACAGGATGTCCTGCCCGCCGGTCGCCGAGGAGTAGTAGTTGTCCACGACCACAACCACCTGGTCCTGCTTGTTGAACACGGCGTTGCCGATGCCGGACGACAGGCCGTTATGCCAGAACCCGCCATCCCCCATGACGGAGATCGGGCGCTTGTCCGCCGGCACGTTGAAGGCGGAGGCGGAGGCTGGCCCCAGCCCATAGCCCATGGTCGTGCCGCCCAGGTTGAACGGCGGCAGAATGGAAAACAGGTGGCAGCCGATGTCGGAGGAAATCTGGTGCGGCCCAAGCTCCTGCTCCACCAGCTTCATCGCCGCGAAGATCGGCCGCTCCGGGCAGCCGATGCAGAACCCGGCCGGGCGCGGCGGCACGATCTGCGCCAGGGCCTTGACCTGCGGCGTGGCCAGGACCGGGTCCGCATTGGGGATCGGCGGCCGGTTGCGCAGCAGCCCCGGCGCGTGGGCGTCCAGGAAGCTTTGGATGCCGTTCGCCACCACGCTGGCCGTGTAGTCGCCGCCGAGCGGCAGCATGCCCTTGCCGCGCAGCTTGGTGTTGATGTCGCGCCGCCGCAGCACGAGGCTTAGCGCCTGCTCGATGTATTCCGGGTGCCCTTCCTCGACCATAAGCACCGCGTCCTTGCCGAGGCAGAACGCCGCCACCTCGTCGTCGGCCAGCGGGTAAGTGACGTTCAGCACGTAAAGCGGCACCTGGCTTTCGCCATACGCATCCGCCAGGCCGAGATATTGCAGGCCGCGGATCACCGAATTGTACATGCCGCCTTGCAGGATGATGCCCACCTCGCCGGTGTCCGGGCCGAAATGCTCGTTCAGCTTGTGTTCGGTGATAAAGCGCACCGCGGCGGGCCAGCGCTGCTCCAGCTTCTGCCGGTCCTGGATCATGGAGGCGGGCGGCAGCACGATCCGGTCCACGTCGCGCCGCGGGTTTTCCAACGCTTCCCGCAGCGTGAAGGCCGGCCGGCGGTTGTCCTTGGCGGTGAACTGGCCGTGCACGTGGCAGGCGCGGATGCGCACCTGCAGCATGACGGGCGTGTTGGTGGCTTCCGACAGCTCGAACCCGTCTTCCACGGCCTTGACGATGGAGGGCAGGTTCGGCCGCGGGTCCAGCAGCCACATCTGCGATTTCATGGCGAAGGCGTGGCTGCGTTCCTGCGGGATGGAGGAGCCTTCGCCGTAATCCTCCCCCAGGATGATCAGCGCCCCGCCAGTCACCCCGCCGGACGCCAGGTTGGTCAGCGCGTCGGAGGCGACGTTGGTGCCCGCCGTGGACTTCCACGTCACCGCCCCGCGCAACGGGTACATCACGGACGCCGACAGCGACGCCGCTGCGGCCGCTTCGGAGGCGGAGGACTCGAAATGCACCCCCAGCTCGTCCAGCACGTCCCGCGCGTCGGCCAGCACGTCCATCAGGTGCGAGATGGGGGAGCCCTGGTAGCCGCCGACATAGGCCACGCCGGATTGCAGCAGCGCCTTGGTGATGGCCAGGATGCCTTCGCCGCGGAAGGTTTCTCCGGCGCCGAGCCGCAGATCCTCGACTTCACGGGCAAATGAACGTTCTGCCATGGCCGGTCCCCATCCTCAAACCCAGCCCGACACCGGCCAGGACATCCAGCCACGGGTCACGCTGGGGATCATGCCGCCGCGGCATTTGAGCGCTGGCAGCACCGAATCACTTCAAATATCAAGCATCCCGAGTCAAGCCCGGCCTTTAGGCCGCTTCCGCCAGCGCCGCCCGGCCGCGGATCATGTCTGCCGCCTTGGCCGCGATCATCAACGTCGTCGCATAGGTGTTGGCGGACGGCATGCTCGGCATGACCGACGCATCGACCACCCGCAGCCCGTCCAGCCCGTGCACGCGCAACTGGTCGTCCACCACCGCCATCGGGTCGGTGGCCGGCCCCATCCGCGCCGTGCCGATCAGGTGATAGGTGGTCGAGCCGTTCGCGAAGGCAAAAGCCAGCAGCTCGTCGTCGGACTGCACCGCCGGCCCCGGCAGTACCTCGCTGTCGACGAACGGCGCCAGCTCCGGCGTGCCGAGCAGGCGGCGGATCAGCCGGATGCCGCCCAGCGTCACCCGCCGGTCGATCGGGTCGGACAGGTAGTTTGGCTGGATCACCGGATCCACGAACACGTCGGCGGCGCGGGCGTGCACGTGGCCGGTGCTTTGCGGCCGGTGCGCCCACACCCCGGCGGTCATGCCGGGATAGTCGTCCAGCACGTAGACGGCGCCCTGCTTGTAGGAGCCGGGGGTGAACACGCATTGCAGGTCCGGCAGGTCCAGCCCCTCGAAGGACTGCCAGAACACGTGCACGTGGGACGGCGCCGTGGCCAGGATGCTCGGCCGCCGCGTCGCCCAGCGCGCCACCTCCGCGGCCAAACGCGGGCCGCGCGACAGCTCGTTCAGGGTCACCGTGCCGGGCTTGGCGCGGACCACCAGGCGGACGGCGTAGTGGTCGCGGAAGTTCGCGCCGACGCCGGGCAAGGCGTGCCGCACGGGAACGCCCAGCTCGGCGAGCAGGTCCGCCGGCCCGATGCCGGACACCTGCAGCAGCCGGGCGGTGTTGACCGTGCCGGCACTGACGATCACCTCCCGCCGGGCGTGCACCACCTGCTCCGCGCCGCCGCGTTGCCGCACGAAGCGCACGCCCGTGGCACGCCGGCCGTCCAGCACCACGCCGGCCGCCCGCGCCCCGGTGCGCACCTCCAGATTGGGGCGCCCGCGCGCGGGTTTGAGAAAGGCGCGGGCGGCGCTGACCCGGCGGCCATTGAGGATCGCCCGCTGGAAGTAGCCCACGCCCGCCTGCTCGCCGCTGTTGTAGTCCGGGTTGCGCGGGATGCCGGCCGCGACGCAGCCGGCGATGAACGCTTCCGACAACGGGTGCAGCCAGTCCATGTCGGTCACGGGAATGCCACCGCTGCGGCCGCGCACGCCGTCATCGCCCAGGCCGATCCGCCGCTCCGTTTGGCGGTAATAGGGCAGCACGTCGGCGAACCCCCAGCCCCGGTTGCCGCGCTGCGCCCAGGCGTCCAAATCCGCCGGCTGCCCGCGATTCCAGATCATGCCGTTGACGGAAGAGGAGCCGCCGAGCGTGCGGCCCTGCGTGGTGGCGATGGCGCGGCCGCCGGTGCGCTCGGTCGGCTCGGTGCGGAACTGCCAGGTATAGGCCGGGTCGAACAGCGTCTTGATGAAGCCGGCGGGAATGTGGATGAACGGGTTGCGGTCGGGCGGCCCGGCTTCCAGCACGCACACGGTGGTGACGCCATCCTCCGTCAGCCGGTTGGCCAGCAGCGACCCCGCCGACCCGCCGCCGACGATCACGTAATCGAAGCTGTCGGCCGCTTGGCGTGCCATGTGTTGTCCTTCCGCGCGCTTCCCCGGCGGGATAGCAGCAGATTCACCGCCGGTTTGCCATCCCGGGCGGCGGCAGTCGCACGATCCACCCGGCTTCGCCCAATGGCTGCCGACGTAGGCTTCGCCTAACGGCGTACCGGATTGGTCACTGTTCCAGCCGGAAGCCGACCGGGATCGTCATGGTGACGGTGCTGCCGGGCAGGTCGGCGGGCAGCGGCGGCAGCGGCTCGGCACGATGCACCATCGCTGTGGCTTCCGCGTCCAATGCGGCGGAACCGGAACTGCGGACCAAGACGGCCGAAAGCACGTGCCCGCTGCGGTCCATGGTGAAGGTGACCGTCGCCACGCCCTGCTCGCCGCTGGACCGGGCGCCGGCCGGGTAGCGCTTGGCCTGCTGCAAGCGGCTGATCAACGCGCTGCGCCAACCGGGAATGGCGCTCGCCGACGCCGCTGCGGGGGAGGCTGCCGACGGTGCCGCGGCCGCAGGTGGCGCGGCCGTCATCGGCTGAACGGCGGCCTCCGCTTGCGGGGCGGGAGCGGGACGCGCCGCCGGACGCGACGTGGCCACGGGCCGGGGCATACGCGGCACGGGCTTGGCAGGGGGCGCCGGTCGCGGCGGCGGCGGGACAGCCCGCGGGATTTCCGGCGGCGGGGCGGCGTGGACGATGTCGGACGGCTGAACCGTCGTCGCCGGTTCGGGTGAGGACAGCAGCGGCACCGTGGTTTCGGGCGACGGCGGCGGCGCGGGCTCGGGCTGGGGTGCCGCCGCAACGGTCGATGGCGGCGGCGGCGTCGATGCTTGTTCCGGCGCCGGTGGTGCCGGTGCGGCCTGCGGGGCGGGCGGCGGCGGCGTCGCTTCCGTCACGCTGTCCATCGACGGCGCGGCGGACGGCATGCCCTGCGGGATCGGGGTGATCTCCACGATGGCGACGGTGTTCGGAGGCGCCGGACGCGTCGGCCACAGCAGGAAGGGCAGCGCCAATCCGGCGTGCAGCAGCGCGGCAATCCCTGCTGCAGCGGCGTAGCCCCGTCCGGCCCCACCCGGCGGCAACGGCAGGGACAAGCTGCCCGGCATCGCTAACGCGCCTGGATCGCCGTGGCCCCGGCGTCGCCTTCCGCGATCAAGGAAACGCGCGATACGCCGGACGCGCTGACCAGGCCCATCACGCGCATCACGTCGCCATACGGCACCGCGCGGTCGCCGCGCACGTAAACCGGCGCGTCCATTGCCGCGTTCGCCCGGGCCGCGGCCAGTCGGGCGCCCAGCTCCGCCTCCGTCACCGCGTCGCGGCCCAGGAAGAGCCCCTTGTCCCGCGCGATCGTCACCACCACGGGCGGCGCGGTGTGCGCGACGCGGGCGGCCGAGGTGCGCGGCAGTTGCACGGGAACGCCGACCATCATCATGGGGGCCGCCACCATGAACACGATCAGAAGCACCAGCATGACGTCCACCATCGGCGTCACGTTCATGTCCGCCATCGGCGCCGCAAGATCGTCGTCCTCCGCCGCAACCGGGCCGCCGCCAACGCGCATCACCATCGCCCGGTCACTCCGCCAAATGCAGGTGGGGCCGCGCCGCGGCGGCGGGGCTGGGCGAGCGTGCCAGGCGATACGCCAGGTCTCCGGCCGCCAGCAGCGCCGCTTGCCGCACCGCGTTGGCGGAGGCGGAGATGCGGTTGTAGCCCACCACCGCCGGGATCGCCGCGACCAAGCCGATCGCCGTCGCGAACAAGGCTTCCGCAATGCCCGGCGCCACCACGGCCAGGCTGGTGTCGTTGCTGGCGGCGATGCCGGAAAACGAGTTCATGATCCCCCAAACGGTGCCGAACAAACCGACGAACGGCGCCACGGACCCCGTCGTCGCCAGGAGCTGCAACCCGGCATGCGCCCGACCGAGCGGCACGCCGACGCCGCGACGCGCCGCCCGCTCCAGCCGGCTGCGGAACTCGCCGTCGGTTTCGCGCTCGCCCTGCCCTTCGCTCCATTCCGGCAGCACCGCCGCCAACGCCGCAGCAACCAGCGCGGGCTGGCCGTCCGCCGTGGCCGGAATGCGCTTGGCCGCCGCTATCGCCGCCAAGGCCCCGGCGTTTGCCCGCAGCCGCCGCAGCGCCGCCAGCTTCTCGATGATCACGGTCCAGCACGCGACCGACACCAGGAGCAGCAGCACCATCACCGCCTTGACCACCACATCGGCGGCCAGGAACAGGCTGAGCGGCGAAAGATCCATCACGGTCGGGGTCATCGCGGTTCGGGCACCACGGCCGACCACAACAACAGCGCAAGGATGGACCGGACCGACATGGCAAGACTTTCTGAAGAACGCGCGCGACGAGGCCCGCACCCGATTTGCTATCTTGTATCAATTCGGCGATGACGCAAGCCATGCCGGCCCGCCGCCCCCTTCCCGTCGCGCCCCTCGGAACCGGCCGTCGCACGGCCGGACCGGCGGCGCCATTGCAGCCCCCGGCCGAACTTGGCAGGCTGATGCCGCGCAGGTGCCCCGGATTGGCCGGGGTGAAACGGGAATGCGGTGACGGCCGGACTGGCCCACTCCGTAGCTGCCCCCGCAACTGTAAGCGGCGAGCGAAGGGCGCTCCACCACTGACCCGTCCATGGGTCGGGAAGGCAGCCCGGAGCGGTGACCCGCGAGCCAGGAGACCGGCCTGCGCGACAAGGACCGAGCCGTCGGCGGGACGGAGGCGGGAGGGTCGTATGGCTATGATCACCGACGCGCCGTCGTGAAGGCAGCCGCCCTGGCTGCCAGCGCCATCCATTTCTCCGCCGCCGGGCGGCCGATCCTGGGCGGGGTCGACCTGGCCGTGGCGCCGGGCGAACGGATCGGCGTGATCGGCCCCAACGGCAGCGGCAAGTCCACGCTGCTGCGCTGCCTGTATGCCTGGCACGCCCCGACCTCAGGCGCCGTGCTGCTGGATGGGGCGGACCTGTTCACCCTGCCCGCGCACCAGCGCGCCCAGGCCATCGCCGTGCTGGCGCAGCATTCGGAAGCGGGGCTGGGCCTGACGGTGGGCGAGGTCGTCGCCCTCGGCCGCCTGCCCCATCACCGCGCCTGGGGCCGCACGGAGGCCGGCGACGCGGCGGCGATTGCCGGCGCGCTGGCCGCGCTGGGGCTGGCAGCGTGGCGGGACCGGCCGTTCGCACCCTTGTCCGGCGGGGAAAAGCAGCAGGTGCTGTTCGCCCGGGCGCTGGCGCAGCAGCCGACCCTGCTGATCCTGGACGAGCCGACAAACCATCTGGACATCCGCCACCAACTGGAATTGTTGCGCGCCGCCCGCAACCAGGGGGTCAGCGTGCTGGTCACCTTGCACGACCTGAACCTAGCCGGCCGCTGGTGCGACCGGTTGTGCCTGCTGCAGGCCGGGCGCATCCGGGCAACCGGCCCGCCGGACGCGGTGCTGACCCCGGCGCTGATCGGCGCCGTGTACGGCGTGCAGGTGGATGCCGACCGCGATCCCCGCACCGGCCGCCCGCGGCTGTCCTACTACCTCGACGCCTGACTTTCCTTGGCAAGGGCCACGCTCATGGTACGCCTCCTCCTCGCCTGCATCCTCCTGGTGGCCGCGCAGGCGGCGCGTGCGCAAGCGCCGGCCTACCCGGTGGAGGTGCAATCCTGCTTCGACCGGGTGCGCTTCGACGCCGCACCCAAGCGGCCGGTGGTGAACGACTTCAACATGACGCAGACCGTGCTGGACATGGGCCTGGCGCCCCGCTTCGTGGGCTTTGCCGGGATCGCGGGCGGCGAAGACGAGTTGGTGGCGGCGCCCGGCGTGGTGGCGGGGCTGAAGCAGTTCTCCGACCGTTACCCCACCACGGAGGCGGTGCTGGGCCAGGACGCGGATTTCTACTTCGCCGGCTGGCAGTACGGCTTCAGCGACGCGGACGTGACGCCGGCCAAGCTCGCTGCCGTCGGGGTGAAAAGCTACGTGCTGTATGAAAGCTGCATCCGCATCGGGCCGCGGCCGCCGATCTCCATGGAAACCATGTACACGGACATCACCGCGCTCGGCCGCATCTTCGGCATCGAGGCGCAGGCGGCAGCGATGGTGGCCGATTTCCGCCGCCGGGTCGCCGTGGTCACGGACAAGGTCGCCGGCGTCACGCAGCGGCCGCGCATCATGTATTGCGGCGGCTGCAACAACGACAGCCCGCCGCGGACCATCGGCGCCGAAGGCATGCCGCGCCTGCTGTTCGACCTGGCGGGCGGCCGCAACATCTTCGACGACATCAAGGATTCCTACGTCAACGTCAGTTGGGACAGCGTGATCGACCGCGATCCGGAATGGATCGTCATCTCCAACCCCCGCGTCCCGCACGAGGACAGCATCCGCTACCTGACCACCAGCCCGGCGCTGCAAACCATCACCGCGGTCAAGCAGCGCCACTTCATCTTCATGACCTATGCGGAGCGCTCCCCGTCCACCCGCAACGTCGACGCGCTGGAGCGGCTGGCCAGGACGATCCACCCCGAGCTGTTCCCCCATTGAGCATGCTTGCTGCAGCCCTGCCCCTGGCGCGGCTGCGCACGGGCGCCGTCGCGTGGCGGGTCGTGCTGCTGGTCGGGCTGGGCCTGGCCGTGGTGGTGTCCACGGTGCTGACGGTCGGGGTGGGGGCCGTTGCCATCCCCGCCGCGTCGGTGCTCGGCATCGTGGGGGACGCGGTCTTCCCCAGCGGCGCGGTGCATCCCTGGTCGATCGGGCAGCAGCACATCATCCTGGACCTGCGCATCCCCCGCGCGATCCTGGCCGCCCTGGTCGGGGCCGGGTTGGGCCTGGTTGGGTCGGTGCTGCAAGGCATCACCCGCAACCCGCTCGCCGACCCGTACCTGTTCGGCGTGTCCGCCGGCGCGGCGGTGGGGGCCGTGTCGGTGATCCTCTACACCGGCTCCGTGCTGGGCGTGCTGACGCTGCCGCTGGCGGCGTTTGCCGGGGCGCTGGTGTCCATGGCGCTGGTGTTCGTGCTGGCGCAGCAGGGTGGCGGCTTCACCACGGAGCGCCTGGTGCTGACCGGCGTTGCCGTGCACTTCGTGTTCAGCGCCGTCACCAACCTGCTGATCTACAACGCCAACGACCGCGGTGCCGACGCGGCCCTGTTCTGGATGCTGGGCAGCTTCGGCAACGCGCGGTGGAACGTGCTGGCCGCCCCGGCGCTGGCGCTGCTGGGCGGCGGCACCTGGGTGCTGCACCGGGCACGGGCGCTGGACGCCTTGTCCCTGGGCGACGAGGGCGCGCACACGCTGGGCGTCAGCGTGACGGCGCTGCGGCTGGAAATGTTCATCGCGTCCGCGCTGATGACGGGGGTGTTCGTGTCCACCTCCGGCGCGGTGGGCTTCGTCGGCCTGATGGTCCCGCATTGCGCCCGCTGGGCGGTAGGCGCGCAGATGCGCTGGAGCCTGCCGACCGCGGCGGGGTTCGGCGCGGTGTTCACCGTGTGGGTGGACGCCGCGTCCCGCGTTGCGATGGCGCCGAAGGAGCTGCCATTCAGCGTGATGACGGCGGCGATCGGCGGCGCGTTCTTCCTGGTGATCCTGCGCCGCCGCCGGGCGGCGTGACCCCAGTCAGCCTGCGACGGTCAATTGACGGAGCACGCCCGCATCCGGCACCAGCCCCCAGCCCGGCGCCTGCGGCACGGCGACGCGCCCGCCCTCCGCCCGGGGCGCCGCCGGGAACAGCCCGGACCAGAACGCAAGCTGGGACAGCGGCCATTCCAGCAGCGGGCGGTCCACGCCCGCACCCTGCGGCAGGGCGGCGAGCAGATGCAGGTGCACGGCCACGTTCAGCCCCGTGGTGAAGGAGTGGCTGGCGACGCGCAGGCCCGCCGCCTGCGCCCGCCGCGCCGCCGCAAACGCCGCCAGCAGGCCGCAGCGCGTGGCGTCCGGCTGCAGCACGTCCACGCAGCCTTGCTCGACCAGCGCCAGCAGGCCGCGCGGCCCGCATTCCCCTTCCCCGGCGGCCACCGGCACCACGCCCTCGCGCCGCAAGGCCGCCTGGGACGCGAGGTCGTCGCGGTGCAACGGCTCCTCGATCCAGCCCAGCCGAAAGGGCGCGAACCGCCGGGCCCGTGCGGTGGCGGTGGCCAAATCCCAGGCCTGGGCGGCATCCACCATCAGCTCGTCCGCACCCACCGCGTCGCGCGCGGCTTCGAGAAAGGCGAGGTCGGCCGCCTCGACGGCGCCGAAGGGCGGCCAGCCGATCTTGAAGGCGTCGAACCCCAGCGCACGTTCGCGCGCCAGCCGGTCATGCGTCGCCTCCGGCGTTGCGCGGACCTTGCCGCTGGCATAGGCGCGCACCGACGCCGCGGGGCTGGCCGCCAGCAGCCGGACCACCGGCAGCCCGGCGCGATGGCCCGCCAAATCCCACAGTGCCAGCTCGGCGGCGGCGATCGCCTGGGCCACGGTGCCGTCGCGGCCGACCCATTGCGTGCCGCGGTCCAGCCGGCCGCGCAGCGCTGGAATGTCGGACGCGTCGGCGCCGCGCAGGATGTGCACCAGGCCTTGCGCCGAAACATGCGTTACGGGCGCCTGCACGACGGCGCGCATCATGAACGGGCTGCCATGGCCCTCGCCCCAGCCGACATGGCCGTCCTCCGTCACCAAACGCAGCAGGAAGCAATGCTCCGCCCGCGGGTTGGCCGCGTCGGCCGGCCGTTCGAGGAAGAAGGCGTCGACCGATTCGATCCGGCTCACGCCGAGCCGAACCAGTGCTTGAAGATGGCGTCGCTGGTGCCGTCGGCGCGCCGGTCAGCGATCACCGCGTTCACCGCCGCGACCAGGTCCGGACTGTTCTTCGGGAACACCACCGCCAGATCGCCGCCGACATAGCTGCCGACCAGGCGCAGCGGCGCGTGGGTTTCCCCGATAAACGCCGCCGCCCCGCCGCGGCCGACCACGGCGGCCTGCGCCTGGCCGGCCTGCACCGACAGCATCACCTCCGGCAGCCCGGGCAGGCGCCGCAGCTCGGCGGCATGGGCGTTGTCGCGCGCGAACTGGTCCTGCACGGAGCCGGCGGCCGTCGCCACCACCTTGCCGGCCAGATCCTCGATCCCCTTCACCGCCGTGTCGCTGGCGGGAACCGCGATCGTGACGTCGTCCGTGCCGTACGGGGCGGAGAAGTCGAACGCGGCCGCCCGCTCCGGCGTGACCCGCACGGCGGACACCGCGCAATCGAACTGATGGGCGATCAGGCCGGGCAGGATGCTGCGCCAGTCCAGCCGGACGAACTCGGCGTGCACGCCCAGCCCGGCGGCGATCGCGCGGCCCCAATCGATGTCGTAGCCCTGCAACTGCCCGTCGGCGCTGGCATAGGTGTAGGGCTTGTTGGCGCCGGTGGTGGCGATCCGCAGGACGCCGGCGGTCTTCACCGCGTCCAACGGGCCTGCCGCGCGGGCGGGGATTGCGGCCAGCGTGGCCAGCCCGGCCAGGACACTGCGCCGGCGCATCAGCGGCGACCATTCAGCATGTAGAAAGGCTCCTTCACGTCGAGATGGCCGAGGATGTCGGCCTGCCAGGCATGCACGTAGGGCCGCAGCGCACGCATCCGCTCGGCCTTGACGGGGTCGGGCGCGGCCCCGCCATGCTTCTGCACGAAAGCGCGGATTTCCCCGTTCAGCGCCGCCTCGTCGATCGTGGTGATCCGCCGGTCGCGCACCACCACCTGGCCGTTCACCACCACGTCGCGCACCTGGGCGCCCTTGGCCCGCGACAGGATCAGGTCGGGCACGGGCAGGTCCGGCGTGGTCCACGGATCCGCCAGCATCTCCGCCGTGTCCAACACCACCAGGTCGGCGCACTGCCCCACTTCCAGCGTGCCGAGCGCGCCGCCATGGCCGAGTGCGGTGGCGGCGTTTGTGGTCCCCGTGGCCAGCCAGGCCGTGGCGGGCAGCACCTTGTCCTGCGCCAGGTCGAAACCGGGCACGCGGTGCAGCACGGAAGCCAGGCGCAGCTCCTGGAACGGGTCGTCGTCGTCGTTCAGGCTCTTGTCGTCCAGGCCCATGGCGACGCGCACCCCGGCCTGCATCATGTGCCACACCGGCGCAATGCCGTTGCGGACGTGCAGGTTGCAGCTCGCATGGTGGGTGATGCCCGCCCCGGCCGCCGCCATCGCCGCGATGTCCGCCTCGCTCAGCCACACCGCATGCCCCAGCGTGAGGTTCGGCGCCAGCAGCCCCTGGTCATCGAGGAAGGCGACCAGGGACTTGCCGAACGCCTTGATGCCGTACGCGCGCTGGTGCGGGGTTTGCAGCGTGTGGATGTGGACCGGAAGGCCACCAAGCTGCTGCGCCCGGTCGCGCACCCGGGCCAGGAACCGCTCGGTCGTGCCGTGCGCCCAGGAGGGCGCGAGCAGCACGCGGGTCATGCCGCCCGAACCGGTTTCGTATTCCTCCCGCAACGCCTCGAACTGCTCGAAATAGCCGTGCTCGATCGCCTCGGCATCGTAGGTGAGGGTCGGACGGATGAAATCCGCCAACTCCGCCGGCAGGGTGGAAAGGAAGCCCGGCTCGTCCGGCACGAAGCGGTTGCGGTTGCGGACGGCCGGGGAATAGGCGAGCCGTATGCCGCAGCGTGCATAGGCCGCGACCGCCTTGCGCGCCTCGGCCAGGGCGTTGGGGCCCTCGTCGTTCCACCCGGTGTGGTGGATGGTCGTGCACCCCATGCGGAGGTGGCGCACGGCGCTCAGCGCGGCGCAAAGCTCGTTCGGCAGGTAGACCATGGACGACCAGTCCAGGAACGCGTTCTCCAGGAAGTCGTAGGGCACGCCTTTCTGGATCGGCGACAGCCCGCGGCCGTGGCTGTGCGCGTCGATCAGTCCCGGCATCACGATCCTGCCGGCACCGCCGAGGACATCCGCCTCCGGATGCGCGTCCCGCAGCGCCGGCAGCGAACCGAGGGCGGCAACCCGGCCGCCATCCACCAGCACGGCGGCATCCGCCAGGGTGCGGCCCTGCGCCGGGTCGATCAGGACGTGGTCTCCGGCAACGATCAGCATCCGCATTCTCCGTTGTATCCGCAGCGCCGCAGGCATCAGGCCGATGCAGCAAGTTTCGTGCCCGCCGTGCCCGTGGCGGCTTCGATCTCCCGTGCGCTTCCCGCCAGCAGCGCCGCCAACTGGGCCGCCACCGCGTCGCCGGGATTGCCGCGGAGCACGAAGCTGAGGCTGCCGAGCACGCGGCCCCCAGGGTGCAGGATGGGCACGGCGATGCCGGTATGGTCCGCGTCCAGTTCGGCGTGGGAGATCACGTGGCCCGCCTTGCGCAGCCGCGCCATGGCGGTGCGGAACGCCGCCCATTCCGTCGGCAGCCCGGCCGCCCGGATCTCCGCGTCGCGCGTCGCGAACAGCCGCCGCAGCTCGCGGGACGCCATGCTTGCCAGGATCGCCTTGGAGGTGGCGCCGCGGAACAACGGCATCGGCCGGCCCCGTTCGTAGGCCACGCCTTCGTGCCGGTCGGCCTGCGCCATTTCCTGCACGCACAGCACGGCATTGCGGAACAGCCGGCACAGCAGCACCGTGCTCCCCGACGGCGCCTGGCCGAGCAGCGCCGCCATCACCGGCCTCGCGGCGATCAACAGCGGGTCGGTCAACTGGATCTGCCGGTCATAGGCGATAAAGGCCGGCCCGAGCGTGTAGCGCCCGGTGGCGAAGCTGGTCAGCAGGCCGGCATCCTCCAGCGTCGCCACATAGCGGTAGGCGCTGGAGGTGGACACACGCAACGCGGCGGCCACCTGCTCCACCGTCCAATCCGGCTGTTCCACCGTGAACAGTTTCAGCGCCCCAATCGCCCGCTCCGTTCCAGCCATCCTGCAGTCAGGCCTCCAGCATTATTGTCAATAAACGCGAATTTTGCCTTGACGGGTCGCGGGCGGAAGCGCAGGTTTGCCGCAAACAGGGGGCGTCACCATGGCAGCAGCAGTCCGTGCAAGCACGTTCCTGCACCACATCCAGCTTCACAGCAGCGACCCGGCCCGCATGGCCCAGTTCTACGCCGACGCCATGGACATGACGGCGAGCCAGCTCGGCGGCGGCGAATGGATTTGCGAAGGGCCGCAGCGCCGCGTCCTGTTCGCGCCCGGCGAGAACCGCGCGCTCGGCTATGCCGGGTTCGGCGTGCGCGACGCGGACAGCCTGGCCGACATGCGCGAAACCGCGGAACGGGCTGGCTTGGACATCCTGCAATCCCCGACCTCTTTGTTCCAGCCGGGAGCCTTCGCCGTGCGCGATCCGGACGGCAATCTGGCCGTGTTCGGCCTGGGTCAGCAAGAGCCTCCGCTCAAAGGGCTGCGCGGGCCGCTGCAGCACCTGACGCTCGCCACCAAGGACCCCGTCGCGATCGAGCAGTTCTATGTGGGCAAGCTCGGCTTCCTCACCTCCGACCGGGTGCGCTCCGACGAGGGTGTGGTGAACACGCTGTTCACCCGCTCCAACCACGAACACCATTCGCTGGCCTGCTTCCGGCAGGACCGCACCGGCGTCGACCACCACAGCTACGAGGCGGGCGACTGGTCCGTGATCAAGGATTGGTGCGACCGCATGGGCGACCGGCACATCCCGATCATGTGGGGGCCGGGGCGGCACGGGCCGGGCAACAATTTGTTCATCTTCATCGAGGATCCGGACAAGAACTGGATCGAGATATCCGCCGAACTCGAGGTCATCCACGACCGCCCGGTGAAGGAATGGCGCCACGAGCCCCGCACCCTGAATTCCTGGGGCCGGGCGATCATGCGGGTCTAGGGCCGCGACGCGCGAAGTGCCAAGCCAGGAAGGCCTGCCAATGACGCCGCAGGATGGCGACCGATGGGACGTGGCAATCATCGGCAGCGGCCCGGTCGGGCTGGCACTGGCCAATCTGCTGGGCACGATGGGCGTGCGCACGCTGGTGGTGGAGCGCAACCTGACCACCGTGCAGGAGCCCCGCGCCGTGTCCATCGACGACGAATCGTTGCGCACGCTGCAAGCGGCCGGGCTGGTCGACACCGTGCTGCAAACCGTCGTGCCGGGCTACGGCTCGCATTATTACACGCCCGGCGGGATCCGCTTCGCCAAGGTGGAACCGACCGGCCGGCCCTACGGCTATCCCCGCCGCAACGCCTTCCGCCAGCCGGTGCTGGAAGGGCAGTTGCGGGACGGGCTGGCGCGGTTCGCCCACGTGAAAGCGCTGTTTGGCTGGTCGCTCGACAGCTCGGTGGCGGATGCGGACGGCGTGACCCTGTCCTTGACCGGCCCACAAGGGGCCACGCGGACCGTGACGGTGGCCTATCTGGTCGGGTGCGACGGGGCCGCCAGCCGGGTGCGGGAAGCACAAGGCGTCATGCTGGAAGGCACGACGTTCGACGAGCGGTGGTTGATCGTCGACCTGGAAGGCAACGAGAACACCACGGAGCACACGGAGGTCTTCTGCGACCGCCGCCGCCCCTGCATCACCCTGCCCGGACCCGACCGCACCCGCCGGTTCGAGTTCAAGCTGCTGCCCGGCGAAACCGACGCGGCGCTGCTGGCGCCCGGCGTGCCGGAAGCGTTGATCCGCAGCCACGGCGCCGATCCGGCCGCCACGGTCCGGCGGCAGGTCGTGTATCGCTTCCATGCCCGGGTGGCGCCGCGCTGGTCGTTCGGCCGCGTGCTGATCGCCGGGGATGCCGCCCACCTCACGCCGCCCTTTGCCGGACAAGGCATGAACAGTGGCATGCGGGATGCCCATAACCTGGCCTGGAAGCTCGCCGCCGTGCTGCGCGGCCAGGCCGGGCCGGGCCTGCTCGACAGCTACGAGCAGGAGCGTAAGGACCACATCTGGCAGATGATCCGGCTGGCGCTGCGCATGGGGCGGATCATGTCGCCGCCGTCCTGGCTGCACGGCCTGCTGACCCAGGCGGGCTTGCTGGCGCTCAACCTGGTGCCGCCGGCGCGCGACTACGTGACGCAGATGAAATACAAGCCGCCGCCGCGCTTCCACGCCGGGTTCCTGTTGCCGGACGGCAAAGGGCGGCACAGCCTGGTCGGCCGCATGCTGCCGCAGCCCACCGTGCGCATCGCGGACGGCCGCATTGTGCTGTTGGACGACGTGCTGGGTGAGCAATTTACCCTGCTGGCGGTCACGGGTGACCCGGCGGCGAGCTTCGCGGCGCTCGACCAGCCGGTGTGGGACGCGCTGGATGTCCGCCGGGTCGCCGTGGTGCCAACTGGTGCGCCGGCAGCGGGCCCGGGATGGATCGCAGTGGCGGACCAAAGCGGCGGCTTGGCGGCCACGATGGCGCGATACGGCGGATGGGCGCTGCTGCTGCGGCCGGACCATTACGTCGCCGCCGCCATCCCGCTGGCCGATCCGCGCCCGGCGGCGGAGGCGGTTGCCCGCATGCTGGCGGCGACCTGGCCGGCCAATGCCGCGGGGGCCTTGCCGGAACGCCTGGATGCTGCCTGAGTCAACCAACGATGCCGGGGCAAACCGGCCGACGGGGAAGGATACGACGATGAACGCGACGCGACGGCGTACACTGGCCATGCTGGCGGCGGCACCGGCCATTGCCGCGACGCATCGCGCCCGGGCGGCCGAGCCGGTGAAGGTCGGGCTGGTGCTGACCATGTCCGGCGCATACGCCGCAACCGGCGAGATCATGGCCGACGCGGCCAAGCTGTTCCTGGCCACGGATGGCAAGGCGATCCTGGGCGACCAAACCGTGGAGCTGATCGTGCGGGACGATGGCGGCGCCAATCCCGATACGGCCAAACGCCTGGTGCAGGAGCTGGTGACGCGGGACCGCGTGCAATACCTCGGCGGCTTCCAATGGACGCCGAACGCCAACGCCGTGGCGCCGCTGCTGAACCAGGCGAAGCTCCCCTGCGTCCTGTTCAACGCCGCCGGGGCGCCCACCACGCGCTTGTCCCCCTGGTTCATCCGCACCGCCTTCACGCAATGGCAAACCTGCCTGCCGATGGGGCAATGGGCGGCCGGCACGCGGGGCTTTAAGCGGGCCTATGTGCTGGTGACCGATTTCGGCCCCGGCATGGATGCGGAGCAGGCCTTCACCAAGGGCTTCACCGAAAAGGGCGGCGAGATCATCGGCGCCGTCCACATGCCGATCCAAAGCCCGAACTTCGTGCCGTTCCTGCTGCGCGCGAAGGACGCCAAGCCGGACGTGGTGTTCGCCTTCCATCCCGGCGGCGTGCAAACCACGGCCTTCATGAAGGCCTATGCGGAAGCGGGGTTGAAGGAAGCCGGCATCCAGTTGGTCGGCCCCGGCGACATCACCAGCGACGAGGAACTGCCGAATATCGGCCGGCTCGCGCTGGGCGTCATCACGGCCGGGCCATACAGCCTGGTGGCGAACCGGCCGGCCAACCTGGCGTTCGTGGCGGCCTGGAAGGCGGCCTATGGCATGGGTGCGATCCGGCCCAACTTCATGGCCGCCGGCTCCTGGGACGGGATGCACGCGATCTGCGCCGCGATCGCCGCCACCGGCGGCAAGGCCGACGCCGCGGGCGCGATGAAGACGCTGAGCAATTTCAAGGCGGACAGCCCGAAAGGCCCGATCAGCATCGACCCGGCCACCCGCGACATCGTGCAGAACATCTACATCCGCGAAGTCCGGCAGGTGGGCGACGAGGTCGCCAACGTGGAGATCGACACCATCCCCGACGTGAAGGACCCGTGGAAAGCCGCCAACCCGGCCTGACCCCGTGGTCGCCCTGGTCGACATCGCCTTCCAATCGCTCGCCTATGCCAGCGTGCTGTACCTGATCTCGGTCGGGCTGTCGGTCACGCTGGGGCTGATGGGGTTCGTCAACCTGGCGCACGGCATCTTCGCCATGGCCGGCGGCTACGTCGCCGCACTCGCCATCACGCGCTGGGGCGTGCCCTGGGCGGCGATGCTGGTGTTGGCGCCGGCGGCGGTGGCGGTGCTGGCCGCCGTCACCGAACGGGTGCTGTACGCCCGGCTGTACGGGCGCAGCGAGCTGGACCAGGTGCTGTTCTCCATCGGATTGATCTTCGTGGCCGGAGCGGCGGCGCGGCTGATCGTCGGGCCGCTGCTGCAGCCGATCCCGATCCCGGACGCGTTGCAGCAGACGGTGCAGGCCGGGCCGTTCGGATTCTACCTGTACAAGCTGCTGGTGATCGGCATCGGGCTCCTGGTGGCGGCCTGCGTGTTCGCCGGGCTGGAGCGGACGCGGTTCGGCGCCACGGTGCGCGCGGCGGTGGAAAACCGCGGCATGGCGGAGTCGGTGGGGCTGCGCACGTCCCGCCTGTTCACCGTGACCTTCGCGCTGGGCGGCGCGCTGGCCGCGCTGGGCGGGGTGCTGGGCGCCAACGTGTTCGGCATCAACCCCGGCTACCCGTTCGACGTGCTGGTGTACGTGCAGATCGTCGTCGCGGTGGCCGGGTTGGGAACGCTGCGGGGATCGCTGCTGGCGTCCCTGCTGATCGGGCTGCTGCAAACCCTGTCTGGCTACTACGCGCCCGCGCTGGGCACCGTGCTGCTGTTCGGGGTGGTGTTCCTTTTGCTGCTCGCCCGGCCTCGCGGCCTGTTCGGGCGGGTCTGAGCCATGGCAACCGACGGCTTCGCCGCGACGCTGCGCCGCAAGCACCGGGTGCACCCGGCGGAAGCCCTGCCCTTGCTGGCCCTGCTGGCCGTCCCGCTGCTGGGGGACGCGTACTACGCGCTGGCGACGGAGGTCGCCATAACCGTCATCCTGGCGCTCTCGCTGGACCTGCTGGTCGGCTATGCCGGCATCGTCACGCTGGGGCACAGCGTGTTCTTCGGGCTGGGCGCCTATGCCAGCGGCATCGCGTCCGTGCATGGCTGGGGCGAACCGGTCAGCGGCCTGCTGATCGGCGGGGCGGTGGGGGCGCTGGCCGGCGCGGCGCTCGGCGCGATCGTGCTCCGCACCGCGCGCTTCACCCTGCTGATGCTGACGCTGTCCTCCGTCTTCCTGGTGAGCGAGGCCGCCAACAAGGCCGGCTGGCTGACCGGCGGGGCGGACGGGCTGACCGGCGTGTCCACCGCCCCGCTGTTCGGGGTGTGGGAGTTCGACCTGTTCGGCCGTACCGGCTTTGGCTTCGCGGCCGGGGTGCTGGTGCTGGTATGGCTCGGGTTGCGCTGGCTGGTGCATGCGCCGTTCGGCCAGTCGATCATGGCGATCCGCGACAATCCGGGCCGCGCGGAAGCGATCGGGATGGCGGTGCTGCCGCGGCTGACGCTGGTATACGCCATCGCCTGCGGCCTGGCCGGGGTGGCCGGGGCGTTGCAGGCGGAGATCGACCAGTTTGCCGGGCTGAAGGATATCGGGTTCGAGCAATCGGCCACCGTGCTCGTCATGCTCGCCCTGGGCGGCCCCGGGCGGCTGTACGGCGCCATGGTCGGGCCGGCGGTTTTCATCGTGGCGCAGGACTGGCTTGCCAAGAAAGACCCGGTGCAGTGGGAGCTGTGGCTCGGCGTGATCATCGTCGCCGCGGTGGTGTTCGCGCCCGGCGGCCTGGCCGGGCTGGCGAAGCGGCTGCGCCGATGATCCCGGTGCTGGAGCTGCGCGACCTGGTCAAGCGCTTCGGCGGCCTGACGGTGACCGCCGGCGTGTCCCTGGCGCTGCAACGCGGCGCCCGCCACGCGCTGATCGGGCCGAACGGCGCCGGCAAGACCACGCTGGTCAACCAGGTGACCGGGCGCCTGCGTCCCGATGGCGGCACGGTGCTTCTGGCCGGCACGGACGTGACCCGGCTGCCCCAGCACCGGCGGGTCCGGCTCGGCCTGGTGCGGACCTTCCAGGTCACCAACCTGTTCGGCTCGTTTTCCGCGCTGGAAAACATCGCCCTGGCGGTGGCCGAACGCGAAGGGCGCGGCTTGTCGCTGCGCGGGCGCGGCTTTCCCGCCCATGTCGCCGACGAGGCGGAGGCGATCGCCGCCCGCACCCAGTTGGGCGCCGTGGGCGACCGGCCGGTGCGCAGCCTGGCCTATGGCCAGCAGCGGCTGGTGGAACTGGCCCTGGCCTTGGCGTCGCGCCCCCGGCTGCTGCTGTTGGACGAGCCGGCGGCGGGCCTCCCGGCCTCCGACCACGCCACCGTTCTGGACGCGCTCGACCGGCTGCCGGAGGACGTCGCGGTGCTGTTGATCGAGCACGACATGCCGCTGGTGTTCCGCTTTGCCCGCGCGATCACGGTGCTGGCGGAAGGCAAGGTGATCGCCACGGGCGACCCGGACGCGATCCAGCGCGACGAGGCCGTGCGCGCCGCATATCTGGGCACGCGGCGATGAGCGGGGCGCTGGAAGTCACCGGGCTGGCCAGCGGCTACGGCCCGACGCGGGTGGTGGACGGCGTGGACCTGCTGGTGCCGGCCGGAACCGGCCTGGCGGTGCTGGGCCGCAACGGCGCCGGCAAGACGACGCTGCTCAACACGATCGCCGGCCGGGTCGGGCTGCAAGCGGGCCGCGTGCGGTTGGGCGGGATGGAGTTGGGCGGCCTGGCCCCCAGCGCGCATTGCCGCGCCGGCATCGGCCTGGTGCCGCAGGAGCGGCAGATTTTCACCACGCTGACGGTGGAAGAGAACCTCCGCGTGGCGGACCGCCGGGGCGCCTGGACGCTGGACCGCGTGTACGCGCTGTTCCCGCGACTGGCGGCTCGGCGCCGCAACGGCGGCGGCCAGCTTTCGGGCGGCGAGCAGCAGATGCTGGCGATCGGCCGCGCGCTGATGGGCTCACCAAGCTGCCTGTTGCTGGACGAGCCGTTCGAGGGCCTGGCGCCGGTGGTCGTCGACTCCCTGCTGGACGCGTTGCAGGCGCTGCGGCGGGATGGCGGCCCCTCGATGCTGGTGGTGGAGCAGCACGCACGGCTGGCGCTGGACCTGGCGGAACATGCGGTGGTGTTGGAGCGCGGCCGGGTCCGCCTGGCCGGCAGCCGCGAGGCGCTGCTTGCCCGCTGGACGGAGGTCGAGGGCATGCTGGCCATCGCCCACTGACGCCGGTGCGCCGAACCCGCCATGGCGAGTGGCCATTGCGCAAAGCCATCCACAAGGGCGCTACCGGCGCAACCCGCCGGGAGCACCCGCTTGCTTCTACTCGCCGACGGCGCGGCTTACCTGGTTCTTGCCGTCCCAGAAAAGCGAGATGGTATTGTACTGGCACAGATTGACGTCATGCCACTCGGCGGAGGAGTCATCATCGTGATACTTCACCTTGATGTCGAATTGGCAAGCGCCGTTGCCGTGTGGGAAGTTGATGTCCTTGGTTTCACCATTGGCCAACGCGTCGTCGCCCATTCGATCACTGCCCCAGTTCGAACTGGAATGCCGTGAAACGTAGACTTCGTCGATCTGGTAGCCAGTCTTGTTCTTCAACGTGAAGTCGGCATTATTGGCTTGGGCGAGGCCAGCCATGCTCAGAAACACAAGAGAAGCCGTTACAAAAGTATTAATGCGCATTTGACCAATCTTTCCTTGACGGTTTGGGCTGTCCGCTTAAACTATTTGCCGCAAGACTTCAAGTACTATAATGCGGTCGATTGTTACATATGCTGACAAAGCAACGTTTACGATTGGCTTCCTGGAGGCCCGCTACCGAATGGATGCGGGGCCTACAACCGCGCACATCGCTCACGACCTGCGTCAACCTGGGAACCGCGGCGACTGACGGTCGCAATCTTCGCGCAACTGGGCCATCGTAGCGGGTGACCGCAACCAGGACCCGTGACAGATGGCGCACTTGCTCGACACCGTGGACACCGACCTCGAGTTGCCGCGCCGCACCGGGGTGGTGGTGATCGGGGGCGGCATCGCCGGCATCAGCACCGCCTTGGCCCTGGCGGAAAAGGGCGTCGCCGTCACCGTGCTGGAAAAAGGCCGCGTCGGGGCCGAGCAGTCCAGCCGCAATTGGGGCTGGTGCCGGACCATGGGACGCGATTTGGCGGAAGTGCCGCTGGCCATCGAAAGCGTGCGGATGTGGGCGCGCATGGCCGAGCGGATCGGCACCGATGTGGGGTTTCAGCGGCCTGGCGCCATTTGGGTCGCCGACGACTTAAAAAAGCTCGACGTGCATGCCGCATGGCTGAACCGGGCCGGCGAATACCAGGTCGAGTCCCGCATGCTGGATGCCGACGAAACCGCCGCCCTGCTGCCAGAAGCCGGCCGCCGCTTCGCCGGCAGCCTTTACACGCCGTCGGACGGTCGCGCCGAACCCGAGCGCGCCGTTCCAGCCATGGCGGCTGCTGCCCGCCGGCTGGGCGCCGTCATCCTGGAGGGCTGTGCCGCGCGCGGGCTGGACGTCGCGGCCGGCCGCGTCGCGGGCGTGGTGACGGAGCGGGGGCGGATCGCCTGCGATAGCGCCGTGCTGGCGGGTGGCGCGTGGTCCCGCCTGTTCTGCGGCAACCAAGGCATCGGCTTCCCGCAACTGAAGGTGCTGGGCTCCGTGTTCCGCACCGCGCCCTTGCCCGGCCCGGCGATCTCCGTCGGCGGTCAGCATTGGGCGTTTCGCCGGCGCACCGATGGCGGATACACCATCGCCCGGCGCAGCAGCATGCGCACCCCGATCGTGCCCGACAGCTTCCGCCTGCTGCCGCAGTTCGGTCCCTCGTTTCTCCGCAACCACGGCGAGTTGAAGCTGCAACTGGACCGCCGCTTCGTCGCGGAATGGCGGATGCCGCGGCACTGGGCGCTTGACCGCCCATCCCCGTTCGAGGCGGTGCGGGTGCTGGACCCGGCGCCGAACCAGGGTGACCTGGATGTGGCGCGGCAGGAACTCGTCCGCGCCTTTCCGGCTTTCGCCAGCATGAAGGTGGCTGGGAGCTGGGGCGGCATGATCGACGTGACACCGGACGGCGTGCCGGTGATCGGCGCCGTTGACGCCGTGCCGGGCTTCCATCTCGCCAGCGGCTTTTCCGGCCACGGCTTCGGCATCGGGCCGGGCGCCGGACGCTTGATGGCGGACCTGGTCACCGGGGCCACGCCGATCGTTGATCCGGCGCCATTCCGCTTCGCCCGCTTCACCGAGCCCACGCGGAAGGCCGCCTGATGGACACGATGCCCCTCCCGCCAGCCCGGGTCGGCGCCAGCCGACCGCAGCAACTCGCTATCGGGGCGCTCGCCCTCGGCCTTTTTCTGTTGGGGCTGTACACGCTTTGGAACTTCCTCAGCGCCCTGGTATGGGCCGGCGTGTTCGCCATCGCCTTGTGGCCGCTGTACAGCCGGGCGGTCCGGCGGTTCGGCACCGGGAAGCACAACATCCTGCTGCCGTCCATCTTCACCCTGGCGGTGGCGCTGGTGTTCATCGCGCCGCTCGGCCTGGTCGGGATGCAGGTGGCGCACGAGGCGCGGAGTGCCACCGAATGGGTGCGCAACGCACAGGAAAACGGCATCCCGCAGCCGGACGTGCTCCACCACCTGCCGTTCGGCCAGGCGCAGGTGGACCAATGGTGGCAAGCCAACATGGCCGACCCCGGCAGCGCCCGCGAGCTGGTCCAGCGCACCACCCGCGGCCACGTGACCGACGTCAGCCGGATGATCGGCGCCCAGGTGGCGCGACGGCTAACCCTGTTCGCCTTCACGCTGGTCACGCTGTTCTTCCTGTTCAAGGAGGGGCACGCGGTCAACGAGCAATTGCGCCTAGCCAGCCAGCGCGCCTTCGGGCCGAACGGCGAGCGCATCGGCCGGCAGATCATCGCCTCCGTGCACGGCACGGTGGACGGCTTGGTGCTGGTCGGCATCGGTGAGGGCTTCATCCTGGGCATCCTGTATGCCGTGGCGGGCGTGCCGCACCCAAGCATCTTCGGCGCACTCACGGCGGTGGCGGCGATGATCCCGTTTGCGGCGCCGGTGGTGTTCACCCTGGCCGCCCTGATCCTGATCGCCCAAGGCTCGCTGGTTTGGGGCATCGTGATCATCTGTTTCGGCATGGCCGTTACCTTCACCGCCGACCACTTCATCCGCCCGGTGCTGATCGGCGGCGCCACCAAGCTGCCTTTCCTGTGGGTGCTGCTCGGCATCCTCGGCGGGGTGGAGGAGTGGGGGCTGATCGGGCTGTTCCTCGGGCCGGCAATCATGGCCGCGCTGATACTGCTGTGGCGGGAATGGGCGTGCGGCCGCCAAGCGGGATGAGCCGCCAGATCCGCTTCAACGCCTTCGACATGGCGTGCGTCGGACACATCCAGCAGGGCATGTGGACGCATCCGCGCGACCGCTCGACTGAGTACGACACGTTGGCCGCCTGGACGGACTTGGCCCGGTTGCTGGAGCGCGGCTTGTTCGACGGGCTGTTCCTGGCCGACGTGCTCGGCGTCTACGACGTGTATGGCGGCTCGCCGGACGCGGCGCTGCGCGAAGCGGTGCAGGTGCCGCTGCTCGACCCGCTCATGCTGGTGCCGGCCATGGCGGCAGTCACGGAGCATCTCGGCTTCGGCGTGACGGTCAACCTGGCCTACGAGCAGCCGTTCGCGTTCGCCCGGCGCATGTCGACGCTGGACCAGTTGAGCAACGGGCGCATGGGCTGGAACATCGTCACCGGCTATCTGGACAGCGCCGCGCGGGCCATGGGGTTCGCCGCACAGATGGCGCATGACGACCGCTACGATCTGGCGGACGAGTTCATGGCGGCGGTTTACGCCCTATGGGAAGGCAGTTGGCAGGACGATGCCGTTCGCAAGCAGCCGGGGCAGTTCACGGACCCGGCGCGGGTGCGGCGCGTGCGGCATGCCGGTGCGCAGTACCGCCTCGACGCGATGGCGCTGGTGGCGCCAACGCCGCAGCGCACGCCGGTGCTGTTCCAGGCCGGCAGCAGCGACCGCGGCCGCGCCTTTGCCGGGCAACATGCCGAATGCGTGTTCGTAAACGGCGGCAGCAAGCCGGCGGTGGCGCGGCTGGTGGCGGACCTTCGCGCCCGGGCCGCGCCGCGGCCGATCCGCGTGTTCGTCGGTGCGACGCCGGTGCTCGGCCGCACAACCGCGGACGCCCACGCGTTGCTGGAAGACTATCGCCATCACAGCAGCGTGGAAGGCGCGCTGGCCCATGCCGGCGCCTCGCTCGGCATCGATTTCGCCCGCTACGGCTCCGACGAGCCGGTGGACGCCTCCCCCACGGACGCCATCCGCTCCAACGTCGAATCCATGACCCGGCAGCTTGGCGCGGGATGGACCAAGCGCATGCTGGCAGACCGCTTCGTGCTCGGCAGCCGCCAGCCGCCGATCGTCGGCAGCGCGGCCGAGGTGGCGGACGAGCTGCAGGCCTGGGTGGCGGAGGCGGACGTGGACGGCTTCAACCTGTCCCGCACCGTGGCGCCGGAATGCTGGCAGGCGATCGTCGACCTGTTGGTACCGGAATTACAGGCGCGCGGCGCCTACAAGCACGCCTACGCGCCCGGCACCTATCGCAACAAGCTGTTCGGCGCCGGTGCCCGGCTGTCGGCGCCGCACCCGGCCGCAGCATCGCGCGAAGCCGCGTCGGGCTGACGGGTCACGCCGACAGGGGCTCCGCGATGTCTTCCAGCGACTTGCCTTCCGCGTCGATGCCCAGCCACACCTCCATCGCCGCACCGGCCAGCATCAGCACGCCCGCCACCCCGTAGCCGGCGGACAGCGCCCAGGCAGACCCGGCGGCGATCAGCTTGCCGAACAGCCACGGCGCCGCCGCCCCGCCGATCAGCGTGCCGAGCGCGTAGAACACGGCGATCGCCAGGGCGCGGGTTTCCAGCGGAAAGATTTCGCTGGCCGTGAGGTAGGCGGAGGAGGCCGCCGCCGAAGCAAAGAAGAACACGGTGACCCAGCACAACGTTTGCGTGGTCGCGTTCAACAGCCCCATGCCGAACAGCACCGCCACCACCATCAGCAACAGGCCCGAGATGGTGTAGGTGCCGGCGATCATCTTCTTGCGCCCCACCGTGTCGAACAAATGCCCCAGGGCGAACGGCCCGATCAAATTGCCCAAGCAAAGCGGCAGGATGTAGAGGCCGATATGGGCGTCCGACACGCCCTCGTAATGCTGCAGCACCAGCCCGTAGGTGAAGAACACCGCGTTGAACAGGAAGGCCTGGGCGACCATCAGCGTCAGCGCCAAGGCGGAGCGGCCGCGATGCTTGCCCAACATGGCGCCGAACACCAGGCCGAAGCCGAAGGTCTTGCGCGGGTGGATGGTCAGCGACCCGTTGACCGGCGGCAGGGCGCCGCCGCCGCTTTCGCTGACCCGGTGCTCGATATCGTCGATGGTTTTGCGCGCCGCGTCCTCCTGCCCGTGCGTGACCAGCCAGCGCGGGCTTTCCGGCACCCAATGGCGCAGGAACAGGATGGAGATGCCGAGCACGCCGCCCACGCCGAAGCCCAGCCGCCAGCCCCAATCGAGCGGCACCCATGTGCCCGACAGCAAGGCGATGGACGCCGCCGCGCCGATGGCGGCACCGCCCCAGTAGCTGCCGTTCACCATCAGGTCGATGCGGCCGCGCAGCTTGGCCGGCACCAGCTCGTCGATGGCGGAGTTGATCGCAGCGTATTCGCCGCCGATGCCGAGCCCGGTCAGGAAGCGGAACGCCGCGAAGCTCCAGAAATCCCAGGCGAAGGCGGACAACAGCACGCCCAGCACGTAGAGCCCCAGCGTGACGTTGAAGATCAGCTTGCGGCCCAGCCGGTCGGTCAGCCAGCCGAAGAACAGTGCCCCGACCACGGCGCCGACCACGTAGATGGAAGCGACGCTGCCCACGTCCTGCGGGGTGAGCCCCAGCGTGCGTTTGTCCTGCAACACCGGGCCGAGCGAGCCGACGATGGTCACCTCCAACCCGTCGAGGATCCAGGTGACGCCGAGGGCGATGACCACCAGGAGGTGGAACCGGCTCCACGGCAAGCGATCGAGCCGGGCGGGGATGTTGGTTTGGATGGCCCCGCTCAATGGTTCGTCCTCCGGTTTGCTTGACCGGCAAATAGCAGCCCATCCCCAAGCTTGCCACCGCCCCCAGCGCAGGTTTCCAGAGGACGACCGTCCTTTGGCGGAGCACGGGGCAGCGCCCCACCTTAACCCCTCCCGCCTCGGCCACCCTATATTCCTTTTATGTTCCCGTCCGGCCCCTGGACCGTCCTGCCCGACTGGCACCTGCCGCGGCTGCGTCGGCGAATCGACGCCGTGGTGCTGATGCCGCGTGCCATCGTCGCCTGCACGGTGCGCGCTGGCCGCCGCCACAGCGCGCGCGACCGGGACGCGGCGGAGGATGCGGCGCTGGACCTGCACGACTTCCACGCCGGCAGCCGCCTGCACCCGGTGGTGCCGCTGCTGGTCACACTGGACGCCGCCCGCAACACCGCCGCGCGGCCGTTGATGCTGCCCGGCGTGACGCCGGTGCTGGAAGCCAACGCCGCCACGCTGGAGCCCACCTTGAGGGACATCGCGAGCGCCGCCGCGTTCGGGCCGCTGCTGGCCTCGGCGGACTGGCAGGACGCGCCATACCGCCCGGTGCCGTCGCTGATCGAGGCCGCGCGCATGCTGTACGCCCGGCATGGCGTGGCCGACATCCGCACGGCCCATGCCGACGCGCACAACCTCGGCGCGACCCGTGCCGCCATTGCCGAAGCGGTCGCGGCAGCGGCGGTGACGAAGCAGCCGACCATCCTGTTCGTCACCGGCATTCCCGGCGCGGGCAAGACGCTGTGCGGGCTGGACACCGCGTTCGCCGGGCAAGCGGCCTTCCTGACCGGCAACCCCAGCCTGGTGCACGTGCTGCGGGAAGCGTTGGCGCGCGACTCCGGCCTGTCGCTGCGAGCCGCGCGGCAGCGGATGGAAGGGGTGATCCAGGCGCTGCCGGCGTTCCGCGACTGCTATGCCGGGGGCGGCATCCCACCCGAACGGGTGGTGGTAATCGACGAAGCGCAACGTTGCTGGTCCGCCGCCCACGCCCGCGCCAAGACGGCAACCCGCCCGGTGAAGCTGGCGGACAGCGAACCGGCGCTGCTGCTGGACATCATGGCGCGCCGCACGGACGGGCCGGTGATCCTGTGCCTGGTCGGCACCGGGCAGGAAATCCATGACGGCGAAGGCGGCCTGGCCGGCTGGGGAGAGGCGCTGCAGACGCGGCCGGCCTGGAAGGTCATCGCCGCGCCCGGCGCCACAACCGCCCGCGGCGGCGCGGCACCGGCTGCCGGCGCTGCCGAACCGTGCGGTGGACGCGGCGCTGCATCTGGACACGCCGGTGCGCTCCCTGCGCAGCGCGGTGGCGCCGGCCTGGGTGGACGCGGTGCTCGCCGGCGACGCGCCTGCGGCACGCGCGCTGGCACGGGACGGCGTGCCCTTCAGCGTCACCCGCGACCTGGCGGTGTTGCGGGCGCGCTTGCGCCGCGCCTGCCGCGGCACCCGCCGTGCTGGCCTGCTTTGCTCCTCCGGTGCGCGGCGGCTGCGGGCCGAGGGGCTGGGCGCCACCCTGCCGCATGACGATCCGTCCGCGGTGGCGCGCTGGTTCCTCGACCGCTTCCCGGACGTGCGCGCGTCCGACGCGCTGGAGGTGGCGGCCACCGAGTTCTTCGCCCAAGGCCTGGAACTGGACGCCGCCGGGCTGTGCTGGGACGGCGACCTGGTGTGGGACGGGTCCGCTTGGCAGGCGCGGGCGTTCCGCGGCACGTTGTGGACGCGCCCGCGCGCGGCGGAGAAGGGGTTGAACAAACGCAATGCGTATCGCGTGCTGCTTACCCGGGCGCGCTATGAAACGGTGATCTGGGTGCCGCCGGGCGACCCCGCCGACCCGACGCGCGACCCGGCCGCCCTGGACCGCACCGCCGACTACCTGCTGTCCTGCGGCGCCCATCGCGTGGGGGGCGTCCGGTGATGTGGGCACGGTGGCTGCTGCTATGCGCCGTCGCGCTGACACCGGCCGCCGGACGCGCCGCGGACCTCAAGGTCGCCACCTGGAACCTGGAATGGCTGACCACCCGCCCGGCGGGCGACCCGGATCTGCCGGCGGACGTGCAACCGAAGGACGCGGCCGACCGGGCGCAACTGCGCCACTATGCCGAGCAGTTGAACGCCGACCTGGTCGCCTTGCAGGAGGTGGACGGGCCCGCGGTCGCGGCAACCCTGTTCCCGCCTGACCGCTACACGCTGTTCTTCACGCAGGACCACGTGGTGCAGCGGGTCGGGATTGCCGTGCGCAACGGCATCCCGGTGCACCAGAACCCTGATCTGTTAGCGCTGGACGTGACGCCCGGCGCCGCGCACCGCCTGCGCAGCGGCGCGGACCTGACGTTGGAGCTGCCGTCCGGGCCGTTGCGCGTGCTTGCCGTCCACCTCAAGACCGGCTGCCAACGCGACCCACTAGACCGGTCGCGCCGGCCGCAATGCGCCGACCTGCGGCAACAGGCCGTGGTGCTGCAGGGCTGGCTGGCGCAGCGGCAACGCGAGGGCGTGCCCTTCATCGTGCTGGGCGACTTCAACCGCTGGATGGACCCGGCGGACGGGTTGCTCGCCGCTTTGCAGGGTTCGGGTGCCTTGGCCCGCGCCACCGAGGGGCATGACAGCCCGTGCTGGGGCGGCGAGCATTTCATCGACCACATTCTGGCCGGCGGCGTGGCGCGGGGATGGCTGGACAGGTCGTCCCTGCGAGTCCTGGTGTATCGCGAGGGTGCGGACCGCAAGGAGCACCTGTCCGACCATTGCCCGGTGTCCGCGCGCTTCCATCTGCCGGGGTGATCGGGCTAGAACCGCGTCATCCCCGAACTGGAGGCACCCCATGCCAGAATACACCGCCCACGCCACGACGGTCGCCGGTCGCAATGGCCATGTGGAAAGCAATGACGGCGTGCTGAAGCACGACCTGACGCTGCCGAAGGAGATCGGCGGCCCGGGCAAGGCGGGCGCCACCAACCCGGAGCAGTTGTTCGCCGCCGGCTATTCGGCCTGCTTCGGCGGCGCGGTGGGCGCGGTCGCGGCGGCGGAGAAGGTGAAGGTCGGCGAGATCAGCGTGGCGGCCGACGTCACCCTGCACGTCGATCCCGGCCCGGACTTCTACATTTCCGTAAAGCTCGGCGTGAAGATCGGCGACGTGGACCACGCCACGGCGGAGAAGCTGGTGCACAAGGCCCATGAGGTGTGCCCCTACAGCAAGGCGACGCGCAACAACGTGAAGGTGGAGCTGTCCGTCCTGTGAGCACGGCGCTTGTCACCGGGGCCACGGCCGGGTTCGGGCAAGCGATTCTCCGCCGCCTCGTGCGCGATGGCCACAGGGTCATCGCGACGGGGCGGCGCAAGGATCGCCTGGATGCCTTGGCAGCCGAGCTTGGCAGTGCGGTGCTGGCGTTCCCACTGGACGTGACAGATGCCGCGGCGGTGGCGGCGCTTCCCGGCAGCCTGCCGGCGGCGTGGCGCGAGGTAGACATCCTGGTCAACAATGCCGGGCTCGCCCTGGGGCTGGACCCGGCCTGGAAAGCGAGCCTGTCCGACTGGGACACCATGGTGGCGACCAACGTCACCGGGCTGCTCGGCGTGACGCGGGCGCTGCTGCCGGGCATGGTAGAGCGCAACCGCGGCCAGGTGATCAGCCTGGGCAGCACGGCGGGCACCTACCCCTATCCGGGCGGCCACGTGTATGGCGCCAGCAAGGCCTTTGTCGCCCACTTCATGCAGAACCTTAAGGCCGATCTGGTCGGCACCAACGTGCGCGTCACCAGTGTGGAGCCCGGGCTGGTCGGCGGCACGGAGTTCAGCAGCGTTCGCTTCGGCGGCGATACGGGCAAGGCCGCCGGCGTGTACCAGGGCACCACGCCGCTGAACGCCGAGGACATCGCGGAAACGGTCGGCTGGCTGGTCAGCCTGCCACAGCACGTGAACATCAACCGGGTCGAGATGATGCCCACCTGCCAGGCGCCCGGGCCGCTGGCCGTCAAGCGTTCCTAGCCGCCCAACAGTCCTTCCTGGCGCAGGCTGCGCCAGGCGCCGTTGCCGACGATGATGTGGTCGTGCAGCACGACGTCGATCGTGGACAAGGCACGTCGGACCAGGCCCGTTGTTTGCAGGTCCTGCGGTGAGGGTGATGGGTCGCCGCTCGGGTGGTTGTGCATCAACCGGCACCTACGAAGTAATCACCTGTTTTAGCTGCAAATTCCGCCCCTCTTGGTGCCCATTGAGGGCGGTCCCTGATAGCGGTTGCTGGTGAGCCGTTGTGATCATCATCGTGCGTCCTCAGCGCTCATGGGTAGTCCGCGCGAAGCACGGCAGGCAACCAGGTTCTTCTGATCCCACGCGTCGAGCTGCTCCGCGGGATACAGGATCGCCTTCCCGATTTTGACGAAGGCTGGCCCTATTCGGGCCGAGCGCCAGTTGCGCAGTGTCCCTACGCTGACCTCTCCGCGGTATCGCTCCGATACCTCCTCCGCAGTAAGATACATGCGATCACTCATTCTCACCTCCTGCGCATCTTGGTCACGGGCAAGAGAATGCGATCACAGGCACGACTTGAAAGGCCATTTAGGGAGCGGAGTGCAAAGAGAAGTCGACGGCGGCACTCGGCGGCTTTGCTCGAATCCCGCGCTTCAGGCGCGGCGATGTCCCGCGCCGCGGATGTCGGAACGAGTTCGAATCCCGCACGCCCCGTCGGGTGCGCTACTACGCGCCTCACCGCGCCAGAACCGTCGCGAGTACATGGAGCTTTCGCGAGTTCAGCCGTCTGGGAGGACCATGCGCGAGTCCTGTTCTGTTAGACCGAAGCCGGTCCGCTGATCACATGCGGTCTCTACTATGGTGCTTCGACGACGAACGGTCCGGCCCATCTACTCCTCGCACGAACGCGGCAATTGCCCCGCCGATCTGATCGGGGCTGTCCTCCTGGATGTAGTGGCGGCCGGCGACGGTTACCTCCGTCTGGTTCGGCCAAGCCCTGCAGAGCTCGCGTGCCCGCCCAGTCAACAGTCGCCCGGGCTCCGCGTTGATGAATAGTTTTGGGATCGTATTCCGCGCCAGCGCCTCACCATAGCCGACGACGACCGACGCCACGTCGGCTGGCTCCCCCTCGACGGGAATCTGCCGCGGCCAGGTCAACGTCGGGCGGCGTCCCTCTCCTGGCTCTGCGAACGGCGCGCGATAAGCCTGCATCTCCGTTTCGGACAAAGTGCGCTCGATCAATGCGGGGACGTACTTCTCGACGAACATGTTCTCTTCAAGGACCAGCTTTTCACCGGCCGCCGAGCACATGGCGCGCAGCGGCGCGCGCGCCGGATCCATCCATTCCTCGCGGGAGAACGGCGTGACGAGCGCCTCCATGTAACAGATGCCCGCGACGCGCTCGGGAAACCGCGTCGCCCAGTCGAAGCCCAGCGCCGAGCCCCAGTCGTGGAGCACCAGCACGATCCGGTCTCCGAGCGCGAGCTTCTCCCACAACTCGAAAAGATACTTCCGCTGCTCGGCGTAGGTGTATCGGCCCGGTCCGGAGTGGGGCAGCTTGTCCGACGCGCCCATGCCGATCAGGTCGCAGGCGACGAGCCGCCGTCCAAGCCCGGCGCAACGAGGCATCACGTTGCGCCACAGATAGGACGATGTCGGATTGCCGTGCTGGAAGACGACCGCGTCGCCCTCGCCCGCGTCGATGTAGGCCATGTTCCGATCGCGGACGGTCATGGTCTTCAGTGTGGCGTAGGGCTCGGCGGAGAATGGCATGGTGCGTTCCGTTCGCAAGAATGGGGGTGTGGTCACCGTCGGTCCGGTGCTCACTTCCGAAGCGCGCGGACGAAGTCAGCCACAGCTTGCCCGATTTCCGCTCCGCTCGATTCCTGCAGGAAATGGACGCCCTTCACGCGCAGCTCGGTTTGGTTCTGGAGGCCTTCGCAGAAGGCGGCGAACCGGCCGATGCCGATGAAGCCCGGATCGCCGCGGACCCATAGTTTGGGGATCGGCGTGTCCTTGAGCCATCCGGAAAAACCCGAAACAATGTCCGCCACGTCCGCCGGCGTCCCATCCAGCGGAATCTGCCGTGGCCACGTCAGCGTTGGCCGCCGGTCTTCGCCGGCGTTGAGGAACGGGCGACGGTATTCCGTCTTGTCGGCCTCCGTCAGGTGCTCCTTCTCCGTCTCGATCACGAACGCCTCGACGAAGAGGTTGTCGCGCAGGACCATCTCGTCGCCCGCGGCCGATCGAAACGCTCCGATGATGTCGCGGGCGGCGTCGTCGGGAAAGTCGCTCCAGGTCAGCGGCAGCGGCGCCGCCTCCATGTGAGCGATGCCCTGAACGCGATCCGCGTGCTGGTGAGCCCAGTCGAAGCCGAGCGTCGCGCCCCAGTCGTGGATCACGAGGATGACGTCGCGATCGAGGCCCAGCTCTTCCCAGAGGGCAAACAGGAACTCGCGCTGTTCGACATAGGTGTAACGGTCAGGCCCCGAGTTCGGCAGCTTGTCGGAGTCGCCCATGCCGATCAGGTCGCAGGCGATGAGCCGGCCGAGACCAACGCAGGCGGGCATGACCTTGCGCCACAGATAGGAGCTGGTCGGATTGCCGTGCTGGAAGACGATCGGCGCGCCTTCGCCCTCGTCGATATAGGCCATTTTCCGGCCTCTGATCTCGATGAACTTCTTGGGCGCGAAAGGGCCGTCGGTCACTTGGCTGCTCCTTGATAGTTCGCCCGAGCCGATGGGAGCCATACCCTCCCACCCGCTTGCGATTTAGTGGAGTGACCATTACAATACGCGAAGCGCCAGTCAATCGCTTCTTTAGCGTCCAATCCAAAACAAGGCATTTCCTGTATGGGACGACCTCGCGGCTACGACATGGAGGAGGCGATAGCCGCCGCCACCAACCTGTTCTGGCGGGGGTACGACAGGACCTCGCTCACCGATTTGACCGGTGCCTTGAAGATTTCGCCCGCCAGTTTCTATCATGCGTTCGAAAGCAAGGAGGCGCTCTTCCGCCGCGTGGTCGACGACTACATCGTCTTCCAAGCCGAAGCGTTCGAACGCGCCTTCCAGGCCTCGACGACTCGTGCCGGCGTAAGGGTTCTGCTCCTTGGCTACGTCGATGTGGTGACCGATCCAGGCCACGCGCCAGGCTGTCTCGTTGTCAACAGCTCACCGGCGACCGAAGTCGGCGACGCCCTGCGGCAATGGCTGGCAGAATTTCGAGAGGCGCTGCGTGTCCGACTGGAAGAGCGATTTTCTAGGGACCGCACGGACGGCAAGCTGCCCGATGATTTCGACCCGAAAGTGATGGCTCGCTTCGTCGTGACCGTGGCGGGCGGCCTTGCCGTCGAGGCGCAGGCAGGGGCCGGGAAACAGGAGCTATATTCGGCCGTCGATGTCGCCATAGCGCCGTTTCCCGGATGAGCCTGCCAACGATGCGACATTCGACGATTCAGACGCAGGGCCTCGCGAAACGGCCATGAGCGACGACGACCTCATGGAGATCTTTGCCGCGCTCGGCCCCGTAACGATCCGGCGCATGTTCAGCGGCAAAGGTGTTTACGTCGACGGCGTGATCGTCGCCATAGAGTATGAGGACGAGCTGCGGCTTAAGGCTGACGTCGTCAGCGCACCTGACTTCGCGGCCGCCGGCGCGACACAATGGACTTATCACGGGCACCGTGGTGCAGTGTTGATGCCCTACTGGTCCATTCCGGAAGAAGCGTTCGACGACCCGGACCTGATGGACCATTGGACGAGGCGTGCGCTGGGCGCGGGGTTGCGCGCAAGCGTAGGCAAAGCTTCTCGGGTCGAGCGTAAGAAGCGACGGGCTTGAAACAGATCGCCTCCTTCGCCGATTGCCGAGCAGCCCGCGCATGCACGGACAGCCGCAGGCGATCGGGAGACGATCAAACCTCGGTCATGCCGCCGTCGACGGACAATTCGACGCCAGTGATGAAACTCGCCTCGTCCGACGCGAGGAACGTGACGGCGGCGGCGACCTCGTCGGCCCGTCCAATGCGCCCTACCGGAATATGCGCCACCATCGCCGCCGCAATTTTCGCCGTGTCGGAGTGGCTCGCGGCGAGGTTGTTGTGCAGCGGCGTGTCGATCGGACCGGGGCTAACCGCGTTGACGCGGATGCGACGGTCCTTCAGCTCGACCGTCCAGGTGCGGGCGAAGGCGCGCACGGCTGCCTTGGCGGCACTGTAGCTGCTCGAGCCGGGCAGGCCCTTCACGTTGGCGATCGACGTCGTCAGCACGATCGCGCCGCCGTCCGACAGCAGCGGGAGCGCCTTCTGCACCACGAAGAGGACGCCCTTCACGTTCAGATCGAACACGTGGTCGAACTGCTCTTCCGTGATGTCGGCCAGCTTGCCCGGCGTTCCGCCGCCGGCATTGGCGAACACGATGTCGAGGCGGCCGTGGCGCTTCTTGATCGCGTCGAACAGGCTGTCCAGCTCATCGAGCCGGCTCACGTCGGCCTGCACCGCCATCGCGTCAGGCCCGAGCTCGGCCGAGGCGGCGTCGAGCCTCGCCTGATCGCGTGCGGCTATGACGACCTTGGCGCCTTCTGCAATGAAACGCCTGGCGGTTGCGAGGCCGATGCCGCTGCTCCCGCCGGTGATGAGCGCAATCTTCCCGTCGAGCATGTTCTGCATGGTTCAGACCTCTCGTTGTGTTTGATCATTTCTAGCTTGGAGCCGAGCCCGAGGGCGCTTCGGTTCGAGGTGCTTGCGGCGCTAGGCGAGGAACTGCCGCACGGCCGCAATGATGGCGTCAGGGTTTTCCTCCATCAGCCAGTGCGCGGCCGATGGAACGACGACACCCGAGACATCCTCGGCGACGAGCTGCATCAGCGCTTGCGTCCGGGCGCCATTGGAGGCCTCGCCGCCCATGGCGAGCACCGGGATCGTGAGCTTTCCCTGTTCAAGAGAGGCCTTGTTGTCGACCGCATCCTGCTCGAACGCGTTGAACTGCGCGAAGCCCGCTCGCATCGCGCCCGGCAACGCGTAGAGCGCCGCGTAATGCTCCCGCATCGACTCGCTGATGTGGGCGGGGTCGAGCGAGAAATCGTTCCAGAAGTGGTCGAGATAGATGCGCTCGCGACCCGCCACCAATCGCTCCATGTCGGGGCCGCCGAAGCCGAAATGCCAAGTCTTGGGATTGGCGAGGATCTGCTCCCAAGGACCGACGCCGGGGATCGGCGCTTCCATCTGCGCCCAGCGGCTCACCCGCTCGCGATGTTGCGCGGCGAAGGCGAAACAGACGAGGCTGCCCATGTCGTTGCTCACCAGCGCGGCCTGATCGACACCGAGCGTGTCGAGCACCCCGGCCATGTCACCGGCCTGGGTCTTCTTGTCGTAGCCGCCATCCGGCTTGGACGAGAGCCCGAGACCCCGGAGGTCGGGAACGATCACCGTATGAGTGTCGGCCAGCGCGGCCGCCAGCGGCGCCCACGAATCGCCGGTCACGCCGTAGCCGTGCAGCAGCAGGGCGGCTGGTCCGCTGCCGCCGATCCGGACGTGAATGGCAGCGCCGTTTGTCTCGATGATCTGGGTGGTGAAGCTGTCGGGGAAAGGCGTCAGTTCGCCGTTGGTATGTGCCATGGTCGTCGAACTCTGGTTATTGACAAGGGTGGAGCGCCGTGTCCGGATCGCTCGGTGCGGGGCTCCGGCCCCGAAGCGGCCTGGGTCAGCTCATGACGAAGCGGTGCACCGCTTCGTCGGCATGGTCCTGATAGGTCGTGTTCGCCAGTTCCGGCATGATCGTGCTCTGGTCGACGACGGGACCGGTGAGCGCGTTGGCCTTGCTCGCGTAGAACACGCCGCTCTTCAGCGCCGGATCATTCAACGCCTCGAGGTAGCGCCCGGCCCCCTTGTCGACGCCTTGCACGATGCCCAGCACCGGCATGACGATCGGCATCAGCACGTATTTCATCAGAACGCGCACCGGCAGCGGGAAATCGCGCGCGACCTTGGTGCCGGCGGTGTTGCCGGGGCTGATCGTGATGAGCCGCAGCCCGGGGGTGCGCCGCGCGAGCGCCGCCAGCCACATCGCGCCGACCAGCTTGACCTGCCCGTAAGCGAGCGTGCTGTCGGGTTTGCGGTCGCGGAAGTAAGCCCCGTCGCACAGCGCGGCGAACTCGTTCACCGAGCCCGTCGTCAGCGCGGGGCGCTTCATGCCGAGCTTGGGCACCCCGCGGGCGGCCTCGCTGCCGGCGAAGACCGCGGCGTGGATCAGCTTCCCGGCGGCGATGAGGCCTTCGAGTAGGACGACATGGCCGAGAACGTTGGATGCGAAGATCTCCGTCACACCCGATTTGGACGGCGCAAGCGGCGTCTTGCCCCCGGAGCCGCCGGCGTTCATCACCAGATCGTCGATCGGCTCGGTCAGCGCGGCGAGCGCTGCTCGGACCGACGCGAGGTCGGCGACATCGACAATGAGGACCTCGAAGATTGCCTTGCCCGTCGCCTTCTCGAGTTCGCCCTTCGCGGCATTGGCCTTGGTCCGGTCGCGGCAGCCGAGATAGATCGTCCGGTACTGGTCCGACGCCGCCAGCTGGCGGGCCGCTTCCTTGCCGAGACCGGCGTTCGCGCCCGTAACCAGCGCCACTTTCCCGCGACTACGATCCACCTTGCCCTCCGCCGGTCATTTAACTACCCTTGAGTAGCTAATAAGCATGGGGCGGCGGAGTCAAGGGTTGTGTACGCGATGGTAGCCAATGCTCAGGAAAAAAGACGGCCCGGACGCCCCCGTGAATTCGATCCGGACGCAGCGCTCGACCGGGCGGTGGAGCTGTTCTGGGCGGATGGATTCGAAGGCGTCGACGTCGAGCGTATCGCCCGTGCCGCCGGCGTCACGAAGCCCAGCCTGTACAAGCTATTCGGCGACAAGTCCTCGCTCTTTCGTCACGCCCTGCACCGTTACGGACAGACGATTGGCGCCGCGCCGCTGATCGCCTTCGAGGCGGAGGCGGATCTCAAGAACGCGGTCCGGGCCCTGCTCGAGGGCACGGTAAAGGCCGCCACCACGCAAGGCCGTCCGAGCGGCTGCCTCATGGCCTGCGTCGCGGTGACCCAGGCCGAGCGATCCGACGAGATCCGGGCGACGCTCGCGCAGGGGCTCGCCAGGCTGACGGACGTCGTGCGGCGGCGCTTCGGCGAGGAGACGAACAGCGGACGCCTCTCCCCCTCCACTCCGACGCTAACGAGAAGCCGTCTGGTCGTGGACCTGATGCAGGGTCTGATGCTTCGGGCGCGCGCCGGAGCGAGTCGCTCGGACCTGTTGGAGGATATTCCCGACTACGTGAAGCTCGTTCTCGGCTGAAGAGCTCAGCATTTGCCTACTGTCACTTGGAGTGAGGAGCTGAAACAGACCAGTCGCCATTAGAATCATTTGGCGCGATGAGCGAACGAGAGTGCGTCGCGCGGTTCAAATGCCGCCCGCTCTCCCGAGTTCGCTCTAGCGCGCCTTACTGCGCCAAGCCGCGCGGATCTCCTAAGCTTACCCAAGCCACTACTTTGTCAGGCGGGCCGGGCAGGATGAAGGCGGGCACTACGTCTACGCTATACCACTCTGATCGCGTTCGTCAGCGGGGGTGAATGGGCAGAGCGCAAACGGTTAGACTTCTCGCGCCAGCGGTTGACATCGCGGTAGACTTGGCGAGCCGTTCCGTTCATGATTTCGAGATGCCCGCTGATGAAGGGTCATGAGGAGCCTTCAGGTGCTTTCCTTGACGCCTTCGGCGAGCACTACCCTGTAGCTCGCCCCCCTGAGCCGGTGTGATTTTGCCTCCTGATAGACAGAGCTGTCGTACCAGGCGTGCGCCGCCTGCATGTCATCGAACTCAAGGACGACCACACCATCGACCGGCGGACCTTCCAGCGCTTCGGCTCTGCCGTAGAACACAAGGGGTTTAATTTTGTGATCGCCCCGCGCGAGGCGCGCGAGGCGGGTATACTCGCCCATCTCGGCTTGGTCCGTCACTGCGTCGCGGACGAAGATCACGTAAGCAGTCATGCGGCGGCTCCTTGGGATCAGGCGAAACGGCGCGGGCGCACGATCACGGGCTTCAGGTCGGACTGGGCAAGCACCTCGGGAGCGTCCTCGGCGTCGTAGGGCGTCATCACAAGCTCAGGGTGGAGGTGGCCGCAACGCAGAAGCTCAAGCACCTTCGGCAAGTGCGGGGTAATGCTAGCCAGGCCCGTTGAAAAGGTGATGTCGCGCTTGTAGAGCTCCCATACGGGGATCGGCGTATCCTGAAAGAACATGGCGAGGTTGGATAGATGGCCGCCCGGTGCAAGGCATATGCAGGATTGTGCGAGTTGGTCTGGCTGACGGGCGGCGTTGATCACAACCGGAAACCGCGAGTGATGTCTTTCCGGTTCAATGGTGGCGAAAACAGTCGCACCGAGCTTCTGGGCGACTTCTCGACGACGCTCGTCTGCATCGACGAAGACGACACCATCGGCACCTCCTGCCACGGCGTGATCCACCGCGAAGAGGCCCAGGCTCGGCAGGCTACTGTTGACCAGGACTGATGCGCCTGGATGCTTGGACAAGCCGCGCCAGACGGCAATGTAGGCGTCGGTGAGATTGTCGCTCGCGCTGGCGGCGGAAACGGGATCGATTCCCTCAGGCAGGCGAGTCAACATGCCGTCGGCGAAGGGCACTCGCACCTCCTCGGAGAACAGCCCGCCCCAGGCGCCGCCGATCGGCACTCCGTAGCCAGCCAGCCCCGGTGCCGACGTGCAGGCGGATTGGAGGCCGCGCCGGCACTCGGTGCACACCCCGCAGGAGATGTGCCATGGCACCACAACCAAGTCGCCAGGTGCCACCGTCCGGACCTCGTCGCCGACATCGAGCACTTCAGCCACGCACTCATGCCCGATCGGAAACTCGCTGCCGAAGTCGACGTGGCCGCCAATGATACGCCGGTCGAGGTCGCAGGTCGTCGAAGCCACGGGACGAACGATCGCCTGGAGCGGCCCCTCGATCGAAAGGTCAGCCGCTTCTCGCCAGGCGAGCTTCCCGACCGACACAAAATGGAGGGCTCTCATGCGTCAGTCTCCGGAGGGGTCGCGACGTTCCGTCCCGTCAGCAGCAATCGAGCGGTGCCGAGGACGGCGCGCAACGGCCTTTGTAGACCATTGACGTCCACGGTAAAATCGTTTGTCATTCGTCGGTTTGCTCGAGTGCGCGCGCTGAGCGCTGGAGCTGATTGTCGGGTTCCCATTCGAGCTGCAGCTGCGTCGTCTCCATCACATTTCCGATCAGAGCGTAGGCGCCGATGATGATGATCAGTTCGATCACTTGCCGCTCATCGAGCAAAGTTTTGACTGCGTTGAAAGTCTCTCCCGTCACCACGCCGTTGCGGATCTGCTCGTCGATGAAAGCCAGGATGACGCGATCCTCGTCGGTGAAGAGCGGGCTGCGGATGTCTCCCTGCTGCAGGGCCGCGAGCTGCTCATCCGTGATCGCGGCGTCATCGCGTGCGATCGTGAAATGCCATGCCCATCCGTAGTTTGCGTTGCGCACATGGTCGACATGCATGATCGCCAGTTCACGATGACGCACGTCGAGCGCTAGGTCTCCAAGCATCGCGTGCACCAGAGCGCCAAGCGGACCGAAGGTCGACGGGGCATGGGCGAGCATGCGGAATAGATTGTCCTGCACGAAGCCGAGCTGATCCCACACCGGCTTGACGGCGGGACTGCCGGTATCGGCATAGCGGAGCCGGGGTGTCGTTTCGGGAAACTGATATCCGTCGGGGATGTAGGGGTGGCTCACGGTTGTCGTCCTTTGTGGTCCGGCGTAGCTAGGGAGTGATCGCACGTGTCGCGCGCCGAGTTCGCGCGCCCGGTTCAAAGCCAGCGCCGGGGAATGTTGCTTGCCGGCGTGCCGGCAGTGGCCGGTTTACCTCTAGTCCGCGCGAACGCGACCGGACAGACGTCGCGGGACTTCGCGGCACTTCATGGCGCGGGGGAAGGCTCTACCGTCACCGCCGCCACTCACTCGTCGAACGGCGCATTGTTCAGCATGGTCGGTACGTCCGGCATCGGGATCGGCGCCCGATTCTGTGCGATGTGCGTGCAGATGTGAAAAAAGTGCGGATAGGGCTGCTTGCTGTCGAGCTCTTTCGTCAGCGTATCGTTGAACGCGCGCTTGAAGCTCAGTCTCGGATAGCGGCGTACGACCTCGGCGACGTCGGCGGGATCCAGCTTCGCGTCCGCCAAGCCGACGACGTCGTGCACGACGCCAAGCTCCATCAGGCGGCTGGTATCGTCACGAAACAGATTGATGTCCCATGTGTGGAGCGCGATGTTGTCCCAGACGCTCTGCGCCCGCTCGCGCGAGATCCCCTTGCCGATGAGGAATGTCCGCGCCGCGCCTGCTCCCTCGATCTCGAAGCGGTGCGGGCCATGAGCATGCTCGGTGAGACCCAGGTCGTGCAGCACGGACGACAGGAACATGAGCTCGCTATCGACCCTGGTGCCCTCTGCTTGAGCGAAAAGCTCGCTGAACCAGTAGCAGCGCATGACATGGTTGAAGAGGAAGTCGGAGGACACCGAACGCGCCAGCGCTTCGGCCTGTCGCACTATGCTGCTGTCTGGGATCCTGATGTCTGCGATCATGACCATGTCCTTCGGTTTCTTCTGATTGGCCGTTGCGGGATCAGGCGCTCTGCGCGGAGCGGATCGCACTGACCACCTCGGCGGTCGCCTCTAGCGGGGCCATGTGACTGACGCCGGGGAGCACGGTATAACCGGCGCTCGGGATCACCTTGCTGAAGGCGGCGCGAAGAGAGGCCTCGGTCTCGACCACGTCGGCGCTGCCGACGATGATGTGTACGGGCGCGGTGATCCTGGACGCCTCATTGCTGATATCCTCGATCATGCCCTGCTCGGGCCAGGCGCGCTTCGCTTCCGGCGATCCGCGCAAGGCGTCCTCGACGATCTGCTCGCGATGCGCGTCAGACAACGGCAGTGCCGACACGATGCCCATCACGCCTTCGCGCGTCTGGTACGCGGCAACCATCCCCTGGCGCTGCTCCTCCGGCACATCGAGCGCGTTCGGCGGCGCGGGCGCCATCAGGATCAGGCTCTTCAAGCCGCGCGGCTGCCGCGCGGCGACGAGTTGGGCCACCTTGCCGCCCATCGAGTGGCCCAGGAGGATGAAGTCCTGCAAGCCGAGTTCGTTGATGATTTCGACGACATCATCGGCGAGCGTTTCCAGCTGGTAATCCGTGGCGTCCTTGCTCGAGCGGCCCCAGCCGCGAAAGTCGATGGCGACGCAGCGATGGCTCTTGGACAAGCCGTTCATGACCGGAATCCAGCTATGGATCGACCCACCCCAATAGTGAAGGAAGAGCAGAGTGGGGCTGCCTTCGCCCAACTCGACGACGTTGATGTCGACGTTGTTGACGTGACACAAGCTTTGCTTGCCGGACATGACTTATCCTCTCGCATCGGCGCTGACCCGCCTTCGCAAAGAGAGGGCGAGGAGACCGCGATCCTGGTGCAACGGACTCATCCGTCCGTGGCACGAACGACACTGCCACGATGAGCGCTTGTCTGAAACGACATAAATCCCTCGAATCCTGACATAAGGCGAACGGCGGCAGCGGGAAGCGGCGCGGGTCAGGCTGACCCGTGGGAATACGCCCGTGCGACACGGCGGACGGCCTGCGGCGATTGCCCGAACAGGCGCAAAAAGCTGCGCCGCATTCGCTCGACGTCGCCGAAGCCCACGTCCTGTGCGATGAGTTCGATCGGCTCGCGGCTATCCTCGACCCTGGGACGAGCGACCTCGGCGCGTAGCCGCTCGATCGCCCGCGCCGGCGTCTCGCCGGTCTCCTTGAGAAAGATGCGCGCGAATTGGCGGCTGCTGATGCACGCAACCTCCGCCAGACGCTCGACCGGAAGATTGTCGCGCAGATGTTCGCGCGCGTAGGTCAACGCCTCCCGAATTCGGTCAGACGCGGGCTCAAGGTCGAGGATGGCGGAAAACTGCGACTGCCCGCCTGGCCGACGGTGATGGACGACCATCTCACGAGCGACCGATTTGGACAGATCCAGTCCGAAATCCGCTTCGATCATGGCAAGCGCCATATCGACGCCGGCGGTGACGCCCGCCGAGGTCCAGATCGTGCGATCGTTGATGTATATGCGATCGGCGTCGACCGACACGCGGGGGAACCGCGACTGCAGCAGGGGTGCCCACCGCCAATGCGTCGTCGCGCGGTGTCCATCCAAAATGCTGGATTCGGCCAGATAGAATGCGCCGGTACAGACGCTTGCCATACGCCGCGTGACCGGCGCCAAGGATCTCAGCAGGCCGGTAATCGCTGGTTGCCGCCCGGGAAGGTGCGCTTCGGGGCCGCCGACGACGATGACGGTGTCGGCATGCTTCGCCGCGTTGACCTCGACGGTGTCAATCGAGAGGCCGGCGCAGCCGAAGACGGCTCCCCCCGCACTCGAGGCGACACTCACCTCATAGGGAGCGCCGTACAGCGAGCGGGCGCAATCGAACGCGCACATCGGACCACTCAGATCGAGCAGCTCGAAAGCGGGAGCGACGACGAAAGAAATCCTGCGAGACATGACGCCCACTCCTCCCCGATGTACCCGTAGGGTCGAGGCGAACCGCACAGCGAGCGCCTCCGGATCCCGGTCGTGATGTCCGAATTTAAGGCTTTTATGCTCTTTCCGCCACAGCCAACCGGACCTACCCTCTCCTCATTCGTTGAAGGCAAGGAGATGCCCTTTGGAGTCCACCAAGCTTCCCTCACTCAATCATCTCCGCGCGGCGATGGCGCCTGACGGCACGCCGCCCTTTCATGTCGGGATCGTCATCGGACCGGGGTACAATCCCATGGACATGGTCGGCATCCACACGGTGTTCACGGTTGCGCGGGGCGCTCGGATCCATCTGCTGTGGAAGACGCATGACCTGGTCGAGGGCTTCCCCGATTGGTGGACCCGGCCGAACACGACGTTCGACGAATGCCCTGAAAGGCTCGACGTCATCGCGGTCCCGATGTTGGCTCCCGAAGCGCAGAATGATCCTGAGGTGGTGGCCTTCGTCGCCGAGAAGGCCAAGACGGCCTCCTACGTCATCGGGGTCTGCAACGGCGTCCTCGTGCTCGGCGCCCTGGGGCTGTTGAGGGGTCGCCGCGCCACGACCAACCACAATGCGCTGCCGATATTGGGCCAGCTGGGCGTCGCCGAGGTGGTCCCCGCTGGAAAGGGCGTCGTGGTCGACGGCAATCTTTACACGTCCGGCCCCGGCGTCGGCAGCTACGAGGCTGCCTTCAAAGTCGTCGAAGCCGCCTTCGGCCTGAAGGCGGCGCAGTTCGCCGAGGTGGCCATCGAATATGACCCTCGCACCATCTACGGAATGGGCAATCCCGCCAGTGCTGATCCGTCGCTTCTCGCGCAGTTCGAGAGAGTCATGGAGCCGCTCGTTGCCGACTACCGCAAAGGTTCGATAGAGTCGTTCAAAGCCCTCGTCGCCTGACGATGAGCGGCGGGAACGGCGTGGCGGCCCGCACACCTCCGCTTCGCTGGAAGGAGACGTACGATGAAAGCCGCCGTTCTCAGCCAGTGGGGCAAGCCGCTTTCCGTCGAGGTCATCCCCGACCCGGTCCTGGGCACGGGCGAGGTCATCGTGGACATGGTCGCCACGAGCCTGCCTTCCTACGCCGCCGAGGTCTTGAGCGGAGAGCGCAAATATCCCCTGGTCTTGCCGGCGGTGCCCGGCGCGGGCGGGGTCGGCCGCGTGCGAGCCATAGGTCCGGACGCGACGCGCCTCCAGCCGGGCGACTGGGTCTACTGCGACTGCACCGTGCGCTCACGCGACGACCCGTTCTCGCCCGACATCACCTTGCAGGGGTTGAGCGCACGCAGAGACGGCGGCCTGCGCCTGCAGGAGTATTTTCACGATGGAGCCCTGGCCGAGCAGATTCGCATTCCGACCGAGAACGCCGTCCGCATCGGTGCGATCGAGCCGGCGGACGCCGCCAGATGGTGTGCGCTCGGGACCGCGCTCGTGCCCTATGGCGGCTTCCTGGCGGCGAGGCTCCAGCCCGGCGAGACGGTGCTCGTCAGCGGCGCGACCGGCAACTTCGGCAGTGCGGCGGTCAGCGTCGCGCTGGCGATGGGCGCGGCCCGCGTGGTGGCGCCGGGCCGCAACGAGCGGGCGCTGGACGACCTGCGGTGCCGGTTCGGCGATCGCCTGCGGCCGGTCAAGCTGATCGGACGGGAGGACGAGGATCGAGAGGCCATGCGCAAGGCGGCACCGGGGCCGATCGACTGCGTCCTGGACATCCTGCCGCCGTCGGTGCCCGCGACGGTCAGCAGGACGGCGCTGATGACGGTGCGCCCCTACGGCCGCGCCGTCCTGATGGGCGGCGTCGGCATGTTGGGCGGCGAGGATCTGGCGCTGCCTTATCCTTGGATCATGCGGAATTGCATCACCATCCACGGGCAATGGATGTATCCGACGACCGCCGGCCCGCGGCTCGCCGCGCTCGTCCGCTCGGGCCTGCTGGACCTCGGCCGCTACGAGATCACCGAGTTCGATCTCGACCAGGTGAATGAGGCGGTGAGCCACGCCGCCGAGAACGGCGGCCCGTTCAAGATGACCGTCGTCAAGCTTTAGCCGCTGGATAGCAGCCGCATCCGAGCGAGCGCGGTCACCCCACAATGCTGCCGAGGAGGAGGCCGGAATGCCGCGGGAGCGACACTCTTCAATTCGCCTACGTGGCTACCGTGATTGAGGTCTCGCCGACACTAGAATTCGAAGCGTGCCCGTTGAAACGCCGCCGGTAAGCCGCGGGGCTCAAGCCAACGACGCGTTGGAAGCGGGCGCGGAATGTGACGGGTGAATCGAATCCACTCGCCGCGGCGACCGACTCGATCGACATAGCTGCGCCCTCGAGCAACGCCTGAGCGCGACGGACCCGGGCGGTAAGAAGCCACTGGACGGGTGTGGTGCCGGTCTGCTCTCGAAACCGGCGCGCAAGCGTGCGCTGGCTGACGCAAGCGCGATCGGCGAGCGCGTCGATGTCGAGAGCCTTGTCGACGTTTTCAAGCATCCAGTCGAGCAACGGCGCAAGGCTCGCATTCGATGACGGCAACTCCTGACGAATGAACTGTGACTGGCCACCGTCGCGATTGAGCGACGCGACGGCGAGCCGGGCTGCGTGTGCAGCAATTACCTGCCCGTGGTCGCGCCGCGCGAGATGCAGGCACATGTCGAGCCCTGCGGACGCGCCGGCCGAGGTGATGATGCGACCCTCGTCCACAAACAGCACGTCAGGATCGACACTTACAGCGGGATAGCGCCGCGCCAACTCCGCCGCCACGATCCAGTGCGTGGTGGCGCGCTTTCCATCCAGCAAGCCCGTCGCGGCCAGTACGAAAGCGCCAGAGCATATCGAGGCGATCCGTGCGCCGTGTTCCCACGCGGCATGAAGCGCTTCGAGCACAGGCTTCGGAATGGGGACGGACGCATCCTCGATGCCGGGGATGAGCACCGTATCGGCTTTCGCGAGCTGCTCCAGTCCCCAGGGCGCACGAAGCTTGAACGCGCTCGTCTTCACCTCCGCTGCCTCACCGCATACAAGTACGCGATAAGCGGCCCCCAAGCCCGGCGCCTCGACTTTCGCGAGCACGTCGCAAGCGATGCCCAGATCGAACGGAACTACGCCGTGCATGGCGAGAACGGCGACGTCGTGCATCGAAAATTCCTTCGCGGTCGGCTCATCGCTTGCGGATGATAGCCTCAGACCGGTTGGCAGTAAACGATCGGTCGTTGTCTTTTATGCCACTCACCGACGCGTGCGCCTGGCTCTACAAGGATGCGCGACACTCCCAGGAGCCTCCCGATGTCCGCCCAGATGCCTACGCCCGCTGGTCCGCCGCTGAGCGTCGGGATGTTGCTCTATCCCGGCTTTACGCTGCTCGATCTCGCGGGACCGCAATCTGCTCTCGGCCTACATGGTCAGACCTTTTTGTTCTCGAAGACCATGGATCCGGTGCCCACCGACAGCGGCATCTCGCTCAACCCGACCACGACCTTCGCCGATGCGCCGCGCGAGCTCGACGTGCTGTTCGTGCCGGGCGGCTTCGGCACCAATGACGCGATGAAGGATGAGGAGATCATCGGCTTCCTCGCCGAGGTCGGAAAGCGGGCTCATTACATAACCTCCGTCTGTTCGGGCTCGCTGCTGCTCGGTATGGCGGGGCTGCTGGACGGCTATCGTGCCGCTACGCATTGGGCGGTCTACGAAATTCTCGAGGCTCTCGGCATCCAGGCAGGCCACGAGCGGGTCGTCGCCGACCGGAACCGCTTCACCGGAGGTGGAGTGACGGCAGGCGTGGACTTTGGCCTCACCTTGCTCGCCAAACTTCGCGGCGAAGAGGTTGCCAAGGTGACGCAGCTCCTCATGGAGTACGACCCCAAGCCGCCCTTCAATACCGGCCATCCTGATATCGCCGGGCCTGAGCTGACCGCGATGGCGCGCCGCCTCATGGGCGAGGACTCGGTTCGCGAAGGAATCGAGATCGCAAAGGCGCGGCGCGTTGCACAGGCCGCTTGAATGGCGGGCGACGCCGTCCCTGCGCCGCACGTGAGAGAGAGGCCCGGCATGCAAGACCAATCGCACGACACAGGCGCAAAGCCGCTCGAGATCGCGATGCTGATCTACCCTGGCATGACCCTGCTCGACATGGCGGGGCCTCAATGCGTGCTCGGCCTGCACGGCCGGACGCATCTGGTATGGAAGACGCTGGAGCCGGTCCTCTCCGACGCGAGCGTTTCCGTGAATCCGAACGCCACCTTCGAGAGCTGCCCTCGCGACGTCGATGTGCTGTTCGTCCCCGGTGCCATCAACAACAATCTGCTTATGCAAGACCATGAGACGCTGGGCTTTCTCCGCGAGGTCGGGGAACGCGCGCGTTATGTGACTTCGGTGTGCACCGGTTCGTTGCTGCTGGGTGCCGCGGGCCTGCTCGACGGGTACAAGTCAACCTGCCACTGGGCCTATATGGATCTGCTGCGCGAGCTCGGGGTCGAGGCCAGCGATGATCGCGTCGTTCGCGACCGTAACCGCTTCTCCGGCGGCGGCGTGACTGCTGGAATCGACTTTGGCCTGACCCTACTCGCCGAACTCAGGGGCGAGGCGTTCGCCAGGATGATTCAACTCGGCATCCAATATACCCCGGAGCCGCCGTTTGCCGCCGGCCTGCCACACGAGGCCGGACCGGAAGTCACCGCGGCCATGATGGGGCTGCTCAAAGACGTCCTCGCCCAGGGTCGCGAGATCGCACGCGACGTGGGATCAAGCCGAGTTCGAAACTCGGGATGATCCCCATGCGTCGTGGCGCCATCGAGCTGGCGCAGCTCCGCCGGCTCGAGCTGGTCTCGATGCTCGAAGCGACAACGCTTCTTCTTCTCATCGGCGTGGCCGTTCCGCTCAAGCACCTGAGCGGCTGGAACGTGGGCGTGCGGGTCATGGGGCCTGTCCATGGCTTGGCGTTTCTTGCCTTCATCTGGACCGCGCTCCAGACGCTCGCTGGCGACTCGGCGGGCTGGAGCCGAAGCGAGCGCGCGCGGCTCTTCGTGTCGGCGTTCATTCCGTTCGGCGGCTTCTTCAATCTACCGTTGCTGTCGCGTAAAGCGAGCGCGCTGCGCGACATGCGAGCCGCGGCGTGAGCTTGGCGGAGCTCTTCCCTGGCTGAAGGCGTTGCACGTCGCCTCTGCGCTGACGTTCGTTGGCGGTGTGCTCGCCACGTCATTGTTCCTCGCTGCCGCTGGCGCGGACGCCATGGACATGACCGGCGCTGCACGTCCGGTGTGGCGCTGGGATCAAGTTGTGACGACGCCGGCGATGCTGCTGGTCTGGGGGTTCGGCATCGCGCTCGCGATCTCCGGGCACTGGTTCGCCGAGATCTGGCTATGGGCGAAGCTCATCTTCGTCATCGTCCTCTCCGGCATCCACGGTGTTCAGTCCGGCCGATTGCGTCGGCTGGCTGGCGGGACGGCGGCTCGCCCTCTCCGAACGGCGCCGATCATCCTCGGGTCCATCCTCGTCATCGCGATCTTGGCGGTCGTGAAGCCTGGATAGATTTAAGACAGCGCTTGCTTTGAAGGATCAAGGAATGACAGGCACGATCGACCGACGTTCACTCCTCGCCCTCGGGGCTCTGGCCGGGATCGCCACAGGCACACCGGCGCTGGCGCAAGGCGAAACCGGCGACCAGCACATGCGGCGGATGATGGAGATGCCGCCCGACGCACCACGGATCGCCATGCTCATCTATCCGAAGATGGTCGCACTCGACCTGATCGGGCCGATGACGGTCTTCACCATCCTGCGCTGCCGGATCGACCTGGTCTGGAAGGACAAGGCGCCGGTTTCCACCGATGTCGGCATCCCCTTCGCCGCGACGCACACGTTCTCCGAGTGTCCGCGGGATGTCGACGTGCTGTTCGTGCCGGGCGGGATTCTTGGCACGGTCGACTGCATGAACGACCCGCAGGTATGCGACTTTCTCGCTGATCGAGGCGCGCGCGCCAAATGGGTCACCAGCGTCTGCACCGGCGGGCTCCTTCTCGGCGCGGCTGGCCTGCTCAGGGGTTATGACGCGACGGCGCACTGGGCGGTCGCCGATCTGCTGCCGCTGATGGGCGCGCGGCACGTGGACAAGCGCGTCGTTCGAGACCGTAACCGCATGACGGGCGGCGGCGTCACCGCCGGAATCGACTTCGGACTAACGCTCGCCGCAGCGTTGCGTGGTGAAGAGGCGGCGCGCCGTGTCCAGCTCATGATCGAATATGCGCCCGAACCACCGTTCAGGAACGGCACGCCCGCGGAAGCCGGGCCTGAGCGCGTCGCTGCCATGCGACAGTCTCGAATGTGGATGGATCAGCAGGCGCGACTGGCGGCTGAAGCGGCCGGCAGTCGGCTGGGCATTTGATGTCTCGTGCGTCCCCGTGCTTCAACCTCGAGTAGAAAGCGGGCACCCGGAACTGTGTTGCCAAAGGGGAGCAGAGAACTCGGGCCTCTCCCACTCGAGTTCCGCTCTGTCACGTACGCGCTAACGGTTGCCGACCACCTAAGCATCCGCCGCGCCGCCGAGCAGTTTGGCTTGCAGCCCTCGGCCGTAAGCAGGCGCATCCGGGCGCTTGAAGAGCAGCTTGGGGTCACGCTGTTTGAACGCCATAGTGCTGGTGTGCGACCAACACTGGCGGGGCGCCGCTTCCTCGAACGGGCGCGCTGCGCCATGGCCGAACTCGACTTTGCCGGTCGAGACGCGACAAGCGTGGAACGCGGAGAGGTCGGGACGCTCGGGATCGCATTCTACCCCTCGCTTGCTTCTGGGCGGCTGCATGACCTGCTCGGCTCTCACCGGAGACGCTTCCCTGACGTCGCCTTCTCCTTTCTGGAGGGTGCATCGACGGATCAACTCGTGGCACTGCGCCAGCATCGGGTCGATGTGGCATTCTTGACTGCTGTCAATGAGGCACCCGGCGCCGAGAGCGAGCACCTCTGGGAGGAGCGCGTCTATGTAGCGCTGCCTGAGGAGCACTCCATGGCGAAGCGCGAGGCTTTGACCTGGGCGGAGTTGCGCGGCGAAGCCTTTGTTGTTCGCGCCTATGGGTCCGGGCCGGTGATTTATGCTTGGCTGGCCGGTAAGCTTAACCCGGGCGGTTATGCGCCGAATATACGTCAGCATCCTGTCTGTCGCGAGAGTCTGATAGGCTTGGTGAGCGCTGGTTTCGCGCTCACCGTTGTTAGCGAGGCCGCGTCCGCCGTTATTCATCCCGGCATCGTGTACCGTCCCATTGCGGACGAGAACGCGGCCGTATCGGTGCGCATGGCGTGGTTGCCCGGTAACGAAAACCCGGCATTGGGTCCATTCCTCAGCCATGCTCGTCGGATCAGCCGCCGGGCGAAGCAGTTTTCCTAAGATCGTCCAGTTCTGCTTCAGACTTGTCGGGCGTTCGCCGCGCTTTCGCAAACTCCCGGTCGGTCGCCATGAACCGCGCCAACATCGGGGCGATCAGTTTGACGGGCTCGACCGGCTGGCCACTCGCGCGCGCGAGAACCTCGGCGTATGCGACAAGGTCGCGGTGAACACCGGGCGGGAGATCGTGGGTCACCCGCACCGGCTTGTCGTCTGCGATCGGTCCGAGTTTCAGCTTCGCCATCGTACGCTCTATCAGCCCGCATAGGGCTCCATCAGGAGGTCGCGGGTGACGATCACCCGGACCGCGAAACCGGGCCGGATCGTGATCGTCGGCTGAACCTGCAGCGAGCGGCCGACCACCTGACGTCCGGTCTGGCTGAAGGAATCGGACGAGCCGCGCCGGATCGCATCGACGAGGCTGTTCTCGCTGTTCGACGAGGTGCCGGCCTCCGAACCAACGGAAAGGATCGTCGAGAGCAGCGCCGCCTTGAACAGCGAGCCCCAGTGATTGTCGACCTGGTCCTCCAACCCGGCATAGCCCTCCGGGTCGGTCCCCGGTTGACGCTCCAGCACGATGGAGCGGCCGTTCGGCATGACGATGCGGTTCCAGACCAGCAGCGCCCGGGATTGCCCGAACGCCACCTGGGCGTCGTACTGCCCGATGAGCCGTGCGCCCTGCGGGATCAGCAAGATTTTGCCCGTGGGGCTGTCGTAGACGGCCTCGGTCACCTGGGCGGTGATCTGCCCGGGCAGGTCGGAGCGCAGGCCGGTGATCATCGCGGCGGGGATCACGGACCCGGCCTGGACGACGTTGCGGGACGCCGGCGGCTGCACCCGGTCGGAGCTGGTCGTGCGGCGATCAACGGGTGCAGTCAGGAAGGCGAGCTTGCGGTCCGCTTCGCTGGGCTGTTGGGTGCCGCCCGCGCTCGGCCCGAGCGCGTTTGAATCCAGCCCGGGCGCGGGCGGCACAGACATCGTCCCAGAGGTGAGCGCGACCGGCTGCACAGCAGCCCGGGCCTCGCTGGCGAACAGCCGGCTGGTGCGGGCCGCTTCCAGCTCCTGGGCGAGCCGCGCCCGCTCCTGCGCCAGGCGCTGGGCTTCCGGATTGGGCGCGGCTGCCTGAGCCGGCTGCGGCATACCCGGCGCCGGCGCTCCGGCGTTCAGGAGCGGCTTGCCGAGGTCGCCCGGCAACGGCGGCCCGAGCTGCGGCACCGGGCGAGGCACGCCGGCATAGTCATGCGGCAGGCCGTTCAGGCCGTCCGGCGTCGCACGATTGTCGGTCGAGAGCAGCTCTGGACCATTTGAGCCCGGCCCGTGAGGGCGTAGCGCGAACACGAGCGCGCCGCTGAGCACGATCGCGGAGACTGCGCCGAGGCCGGCCAGCACGCGCCGTGACAGCCGCGTCACCCTCGCCCGCTCGGGCCTTAAACGGAGCTCGTCGGCGATCTCCCGATCCGAACGCGGCTTTTCGGTCTGGGCTCGCTCCGGCCGCACCTCGTCCAGCCGGCCGGGCTCCTCCGGCTCGCCCTTCGCGCCTTCCTCCTCGTCGTGGCCGCTCACGAGGTCGGCCTCCCGTCCGTGCGGACGATGCGCACCATCTTCTGGTGCTCGCCGCCGAGCCGCAGCTCGGCGGCGGCGAATAGCCGGTCGACGATCATGAAATGGCCACGGACGCGGTAGTTGACGAGTTCGGCGCCGCCCTCGGCCCCGATGACCCACAACGGCGGCATTTCGCCCTGGGCGATGCCGCGCGGGAACTCGATGAAGACTTGCCGGCCGTCGTCGTAGGCGCGCAGCGGTCGCCAGGCCGGGGTGTCGCCCTCGACGCGATAGCGGAAGTTCAGCGTGTCAAGATCGACCCCGCTCGCGACCGGCTGCACGGCCTCGGCGCGCGCGTTCTGCTGACGCAGCGCGATCAGCTGGTCGGTGGCGTAGGACCAGGACAGGCTGGCCATGTAGGTCCGCTCGGCCGAGCGCATTTCCAGGTGATACGTGCGCCGGTCGGTGTTGATGACGAGATTGGAAAGGAGGTCCGGCCGCGCCGGCTTGACCAGGATATGGACGCGCTTGGTCGCGCCAGATCCGCTCTCGGTGTCGCCGATGATCCACCGGACCGTGTCGCCGGCCGCCACAGGGCCGGAGCCGACGAGCTGCTCGCCGGGCTCGAGCGCGATGTCGGTGACCTGCCCCGGTGCGGCGTAGAGCTGATAGAGCGCGCCGTCCGAGAAGGGATAAACCTGCACGGCGTTGACGTAGCCCGACCGGCTCGGCTGCATCCGGGCGGCGCGGTTGGCGAGTTCGATCCGAGCGCGCGGATCGGCGGGTTCGGGCGTCGCCGTGCGGGCGCCCGGCAACGGCTTGAGCTGGCCCGGTAAGGGCAGCGGCTGCGGCACGGTCATGATCTGCACGGGCTTGGGCGGGTCGGCCGCGAGCACGGCCTCGTGGGGTGTGTTGTCGTAGGAGATCTCGGGCGGGGTGTAGTGGGCGCAGCCGGCGAGCGAGGCCGATCCGAGCAGCGCCACAAGAGTGATCGAACGGCGCATCAGCCGAGCTCCTTGGACCAGTTGAGGGCGGTGACGTAGACGCCGAGCGGGTTCTTCTTCAGCGTCTCGGCGTCGCGGGGTGTCTGGATCGCGACCGTCAGGATGGCGGTCCAGCGCTCGGTCGCGGCGAGCGCGCCATCGGTGTAGCGGCGCTCGGACCAAGCGACGCGAAAGCTCGACGGCGAGGCGCGGATCACGCTGGAGACGTCGACCGAGACCTGGGTCTTGCCGAGCTTGCCGAAGGGATCGTTGGTGCGGGCGTAGTCGTTCAGCGCCGCCGCACCCTGGGTCGTGGTGTAGTCGTAGGCGCGAAGCCAGTTCTGCCGCAAAATGATCGGGTCGGCGGGAATGGAGCGCACTTCTTCGACGAACCGCGCCAGATGCCAGGCGATCTGCGGGTCGGTCGGCTGATAAGCGGCGTCGGCCGGCGCGACCGCCTGCGCCTGGCCGAGCCGGTCCACCTGCACCACCCACGGCACGACGCGGCCGGTGGCGGACTGCCAAACGAGGCCGCCGGCGAGCCCGGCGGACAGGAACAGCGAGCCGAAGGCCATCAGCCGCCAGTTCTTCGCCTGGACGCGGGCGGAGCCGATGCGGTCGTCCCAGGCCTGGGCGGCGCGCTGGTAGGGGGTCTCGGGTTCGGGTGTGCGTCCGTAGCGCACGTCGGTTCGCTTGAACAACATCACTCGCCTTCGCTGACAGGGACGCTGGAGGATCCGGAGCCGCCGCCGTCGCCCGCGCGCACGGCGTGGACGGCGGTCGAGACGCCCTGGTGGGTGGCTTGGCGGCGGCGCATGGCGCGTGCCCAACCGGGTTCGCCGCCAGAGGTGGCCTGAGCCGGTGCAGCAGCGGCGCCCGCACCTTCACCGCCGATCGTGCCGCCGGTCGCCTTGAAGGCGCTGCGCGCGCCGGAGCGGTAGCTTTCGCCCATGCTCGCGGCGGCGCGCCGGAGTGGGCTCGCTGCGGCCTGCGCGGCGGCCGAACCGCCCGCGCGCGCGACACCGCCCATGCCGGCGGCCACGGATGCGGCGCCGCTCTCGCCAGCGGCCGCGGTCCTGTAAGCGGTCGTGGCCGCGCCCGCAATGCTGGCGCCGCCGCGCGCCGTGCCGGCCGCAGCGCCTCCGGCTGCGCCGAGCGCACCGACACCGCCCGCGGCGAGCCCGGCACCCGCGGCGACAATGCCGCCCGCCGCTAGACCCGTGCCGACCGCGGCGCCCGCGCCGAGCTGTGGGCCGCCGGAGACGATGCCGTTGGCGATGCCCGGGCCGAAGATCGACAGACCGAGCAGCGACAGCGCGGCGAGCACGAGGCCCATTGCGTCCTCGATGGTCGGCTGGCCGGTGAACCCTTGCGTGAATTGCGAGAACAGCGTCGAGCCGATGCCGACGATGACGGCGAGCACCAGCACCTTGATGCCGGACGACAGGACGTTGCCCAGCACGCGCTCGGCCGCGAAGGCGGTCTTGTTGAACAGACCGAAGGGGATCAGCACGAACCCGGCGAGCGTGGTCAGCTTGAACTCGATCAGGCTGACGAACAGCTGGATCGCCATGATGAAGAAGGCGAGCAGCACCACCATCCAGGCGAACAGCAGGACCGCGATCTGGATGAAGTTCTCGAAGAACGACACGAACCCCATCAGCCCGGAGATGGAGTCGAGGATCGGCTTGCCGGCGTCGAGCCCGACCTGGGCGACGCGGCCAGGGCGGAGGAAGTCGGCCTCGCTGAGGCCGGTGCCCGACGCCTTCAGCCCGAGTCCGGCGAAGCTCTCGAACACGATGCGGGCGAGGTTGGTCCAATTGTTGATGATGTAGGCGAAGACGCCGATGAACAGCGTCTTCTTGACCAGCCGGGCGATCACGTCCTCGTCGGGCGCCATCGCCCAGAACAGGGCGGCGAGCACCAGGTCGATGGCGATCAGCACGCCGGCGAGCCACTTCACCTCGCCCTGAAGCAGGCCGAAGCCACTGTCGATGTAGCGGGTGAAGACCTCCAGAAAGCGGTCGATGACGCCGGTGCCCGCCCATGTCAGTGCTCCGGCATGGGGTGAGCGCGGCCGCCGAAGAATCGCCTTCGGTTCTCGGCCCAGGCGGCGCGGCAGGCCGCATCGTCGGCCGCGTCCGTGCCCAGCGCGTTGCAGCGGGCGAACTCGGCCGCGAGCGGGGTCTCGGTCAACGCGGGCGCCAGCGTCACCGAACGGACGCGAAGCCCGTCCTGGTCCTCCTTCCCGGCCATGACGACGGCGGCTGCGACCAGCGCGACGCCGATGCCGCCCAGCACGAGCGACCGGCGGACCACCTTGGCGTCCCAAGCTGCGTGGAGGCGCAACCGCCGTGACAGCCCCACCTTCATTGGTGGAACATCGTCACGGTCGAGGGCTGATAGCCGGTCGGCATTTGCAGGAAGCGGCGGAGCTGCTCCTGACCCTGGCTCTGCGCTGCGGCCCGCTGGGCCATGTCGAGGCTCTGCGCGCGTCCTTGGGCGGCGACCGCGGCCGTGAGGTCGGCGAGCTGCTGCGACTGGAGCGCCAGGAGCTGATTGCCGGCCTGGGTCGCCTGGAGCGCACCGGTGGCCGACTGGCTCGACGTCACCAGCGCCGACATTTGCGCGCTGTTGCTCGGCTGGTTGCCGAGTACGGTCGCCTGGGTGCGCATGGCGTCCTGGAACGCCTGCACCGATTGCTGCCAGCGCTGCTGCGCGTTCTGGATGAGCGCCTGATCGGAAGCGGACGTGCTCGCCGGCGCGTAGGTGGTGTTGAACGCCCGATCGATGTTCTGGACTTTGTAGGCGATCCCCTGCGCCGTGCTGATTAGCTGCTGAGTGCGGGCGATGTCCTGCTGGATCGGCGCCAGTGCGGAATAGGGCAGGCTCGTGAGGTTGCGAGCCTGGTTCACCAGCATCTGCGCTTCGTTCTGCAGCGAGACGATCTGGTTGTTGACCTGCTGCAGCGCGCGCGTCGCCGTCAGCACGTTCTGGGCGTAGTTCGTCGGGTCGTAGACGACCCACTGCGCGTGGGCGGGCGCGCCGGCCAGGGCGAGCGAGAGGACGGCGGCGCCGGCGAGCGCGCCGCGGCGAAGGGAGCGGAAGGTCATGGCTGAGGCTCCGGGGCGAAGGTGGACATCAGGTCGGCCGCCCAGCCGACGCCGCGCGCTTGCAGCCAAGCGCGGGCGAAGCCCTCGCGGCCGTGGCTGGTGAACAGCTCGGTGATGAGCGCCTGGTCGGTTTTGGACGAGGCGGCCGCGAAGGCGAGCGCGACCTCGCCGAGGCCGAGCTCGAACAGGCGGTTGCCGCGACGGGACTGGCAGTAGTAGTCGCGCTTGGGCGTCGCCCGACTCAGGATCTCGATCTGCCGATCCGACAGGCCGAAGCGCCGGTAGGTCGCCGCGATCTGCGGCTCGAGTGCGCGCTCGTTGGCGAGGAACACCCGGGTCGGGCAGCTCTCGATGATCGCGGGCGCGATGGGTGAGCTGTCGATATCCGCGAGGCTCTGGGTGGAGAAGACGACGCTGGCGTTCTTCTTGCGCAGCGTCTTCAGCCACTCGCGGAGCTGGCCGGAAAATCCTTCGTCGTCAAGCGCGAGCCAACCCTCGTCGACGATGAGCAGCGTCGGGCGGCCATCGAGCCGGTCTTCGATGCGGTGGAACAGGTAGGCCAGCACGGCCGCGGCCGCGCCGGTGCCGATCAGCCCCTCGGTCTCGACCGCCTGGACGTCGGTGAACCCGAGCCGCTCGGCGTCGGCGTCGAGCAGCCGGCCCCAGGGTCCGTTCAGGCAATAGGGCTGCAGGGCACGCTTCAGCGCCTGGCTCTGCAGCAGGACCGACAGGCCGGTCAGCGTCCGCTCGTTCGCGGGCGCGGAGGCGAGCGAGCCCAACGCCGACCAGAGGTGCTCCTTCACCTCCGGGGTCACCGCGACCTTCTCGCGAGCGAGGATCGCCGCGACCCACTCCGCCGCCCAGCCGCGCTCTTCGGGCAAGTCGATGCGCGCGAGCGGCTGCAAGGCGACCGGCTCGGCTGCGTCCTCCGACAGGCTGCCGCCGAGGTCGTGCCAGTCGCCGCCCATCGCCAGCGCCGCGGCTCTGATGCTGCCGCCGAAGTCGAAGGCGAACACCTGGGCGCGGGCGTAACGCCGGAACTGCATGGCCATGACGGCCAGCAGCACGCTCTTGCCCGCGCCGGTGGGTCCGACCACCAGCGTGTGGCCGACGTCGCCGACGTGGAGCGAGAAGCGGAACGGGGTCGAGCCCTCGGTCTTAGCGACGAACAGCGACGGCGCATCGAAATGCTCGTCGCGCGCCGGACCGGCCCATACGGCGGAGAAGGGCATCATGTGAGCAAGGTTGAGGGTCGAGATCGGCGGCTGGCGGACATTGGCGTAGAGCTGGCCGGGCAAGGACCCGAGCCAAGCTTCGACCGCGTTGACGCTCTCGCGAATGCAGGTGAAGTCGCGGCCCTGGATGGTCTTCTCGACCAATCGCAGCCGTTCGTCGGCGACGCGGGCGTCCTCGTCCCAGGCGGTGACGGTGGCGGTGACGTAGGCTTGGCCGATCAGGTCCGAGCCGAGCTCCTGCAGCGCCATGTCGGCATCGACCGCCTTGTTGGCGGCGTCGGAGTCCATCAGCACGCTAGCCTCGTTGGTCATCACCTCCTTGACGATGGCCGCGATCGACTTGCGCTTGGCGAACCATTGCCGGCGGATGCGGGTCAGCACCTTGGTGGCGTCGGTCTTGTCCATGGCGACGGCGCGCACGCACCACCGATACGGGAAGGCGAGCCGGTTGAGGTCGTCGAGCAATCCGGGCCAGGTCCGCGACGGGAAGCCCAAAACGGTCAGCGTGCGCAGGTGCGCATCGCCGAGACGCGGCTCCAGCCCGGCGGCGAGCGGCTGATCGACCAGGATGGCGTCGAGGTGCATCGGCGTCTCGGGCACATGCACGGAGTGGCGGCGGGTCGAGACGGTCGAATGCAGGTAGGTGAGCGTCTCCTCGTCATCGAGCCAGGCGGCCTCGGGCATGAAGCCGTCGAGCAAGGCCAGCACGCGGTCGGTGCGGTCGATGAAGCCGGACAGCGCCGCACGGCCGTCGGCGCCGCTCTCCTTGGCGCGGCCCTCGTACAGCCAGCCCTCGGCGCGGTCGGCGGCGTCGGCCGGCGGCAGCCAGCAGAGGGTGAGAAAGTAGGCGGATTCGAAGTGCGCGCCCGCCTCCTCGAACTGGGCGCGCCGCTCCATCTCGACCAATGCCGAAGCCGGATCGGGGAAGGTCGAGCGCGGGTAACGGTTGGCGGGGATGCGCTGCGCTTCGACGAACACCGCCCAGCCGGACCCGAGCCGACGCAGCGCTCCGTTCAACCGCGCGGTGGTGGAAACCAGCTCGGCCGGCGTGGCGCTGTCGAGGTCCGGCCCGCGGAAGCGGGCGGTGCGCTGGAAGGAGCCGTCCTTGTTGACGACCACGCCCGGGGCGACCAGCGCGGCCCAGGGCAGGAAGTCGGCGAGGCCTTGGGGCTTCTTGCGGTACTCGGCGAGGTTCAGCATCGCGCGCGCCTCAGCAGCCGAGATGGGCGGGGTAGCGGAGGTGGCGGCGGACCACGTCGACGAAGGCCGGATCGCGTCGCGCCGCCCAGACCGCGGCCATGTGGCCGATCAGCCAGAGCACCGCGCCGACGATCCAGAGCCGCAGGCCCAGGCCGACCGCCGCGGCGAGCGTGCCGTTGATGATGGCGACGGCGCGGGGCGCGCCGGCCATCAAGATCGGCTCGGTCAAACTCCGGCGCACGGGCGCGTAGAAGCCGATTGCGGGCTCTTCGTTCTCGTTCATCAGACGAGCGCCCCGCCCGAGAATGAGAAGAAGCTCAGGAAGAAGGAGCTGGCGGCGAACGCGATCGACAAGCCGAACACGATCTGGATCAGCCGCCGGAAGCCGCCGGAGGTGTCGCCGAAGGCGAGCGTCAGGCCGGTCACCACGATGACGATCACCGACAGGATTTTGGCGACGGGACCCTGGATCGAGTCCAGGATCTGCTGGAGCGGCTGCTCCCACGGCATGTTCGAGCCGGCCGCGTAGGCGGGCGCGGACAGGGTGGCGAGCACGAGGAAGGATGCGCCGGCGGACAATCGGCGGCGGGCGGACGCAATCATGGGCAATCTCCTGCGGGGGTGAGGGCGTAGTCGCCGTCCGGGCCGAGGCCCTGTACGTCGGCGAGTTCGGCGAGGCGGCGGGCGGAGCCACGGCCGGCCAGCACGGCGATGAGGTCGATGGTCTCGGCGATCAGCGCGCGCGGGACGGTGACCACCGCCTCCTGCACGAGCTGTTCGAGGCGGCGAAGCGCGCCGATGGCCGAGCCGGCGTGAAGCGTGCCGATCCCACCGGGGTGGCCGGTGCCCCACGCCTTGATCAGGTCGAGCGCTTCGCCCCCGCGCACCTCGCCGATCGGGATGCGGTCGGGGCGCAGGCGCAGCGCCGAGCGGACGAGATCGGTCAGCGTGGCGGCGCCGTCCTTGGTGCGCAGCGCCACCAGGTTCGGGGCGGCGCACTGTAGCTCGCGCGTGTCCTCGATCAGCACCACGCGGTCGCCGGTCTTCGCCACTTCGGCGAGGAGCGCGTTGACGAGCGTGGTCTTGCCGGTGGAGGTGCCCCCGGCGACGAGGATGTTGGCGCGGGCCGCGACCGCCTTGCGCAGGATCTCGGCTTGGCGTTCCGCCATGATCCCGGCCGCGACGTAGTCGCCGAGGGTGAACACCGCGACCGCGGGCCGACGGATGGCAAAGGCCGGGCCGGCCACCACCGGCGGCAAGAGGCCCTCGAACCGTTCCCCCGTCCCGGGCAGCTCGGCGGAGACGCGCGGGGAGCCGGGATGGACCTCGGCCCCGACATGGTGGGCGACGAGCCGGATGATGCGCTCACCGTCGGCGGCCGAGAGTCGTTCGCCGGTGTCCTCCAGCCCGCCCGCCAGCCGGTCGATCCAAAGCCGGCCGTCGGGGTTGAGCATCACCTCGGCGATGCTGGCGTCGTCGAGCCAGCCGGCGATCGCAGGCCCAAGCGCCGTGCGCAGCATCCGCGCGCCACGGGCATGGGCTCCAGACAGGAAGGGGACCGTGCTCAAGGAAACTCTACCCCGCTTGTGTGCGCCGAGGCGCGGATGGCTGACGGGGTGAATAGAAAGCGCCCGATCGGGGGCCGCTCAACAAGGATGATGGGGGCGTAGGGCGGTGGCGTAGAGAGAGAAACGCGCGGGCGGGTCGGCTCAGGTCTCGGCTTGGGAACCTTCGGGGTCGATGTCTCGCGAGACCTCGTCGGAGAGCGACTTGCCCTTGGCGAGTCGCCGCCCAAGCGCCTCGACGAACCCTTCGTAGCGCTCGCGGCCCTTGGCCTGGGCGGCGGGCTGGGCACTGTCGGGAAGCGGCGGCACGCTGGTCAGCCAGAACCGCACGAACAGCGCCAGCGCCTCGTTGCCGATCGTGCCGTGCCGTTCCAGCCGCTCGATCGCGCGCGTCATCCGGTCGAGCCGCCGCGCGAGCGCGGCTTCGAGCCGGTCGGCGGCGTCGGGCGACAGATGCGAAGCGAGCGCCGCCTCGACCACCTGCGCCTGCGGCACGCGCGCCCGCGCCGAATAGTCGGCGAGCCGAGCGGCGAGTTCGGTCGACAGCCGGAAGGTGTATTTGCCGCGCGCGACCATGGTCAGAGCGCCATGCCGTCGCCGGGGTCGAGCGAGACCTGCCGCGCCAGGCTACGGGAGGCGCGAGCCTGCAGCACGCGGGCCTTCACGGCTTCCTGCTCGGCGTCCGGCTCCTCATCCAGATCCTCAAACTCTCGCGCGGGACGGGCGGGCGGCGCCTCGGGCGCGATCGCTTCGTGTTCAGGTAGCTCGGGTTCGCGCCGGATGCCGGCGTTAGCCGGGTCTTCCGTCTCGGCCGGCTTCGCGGCAGGTTTGCCGGCTGGCGCGGGAGTCGGCACAGGCGGCGGAGGCGCCGCAATGGGTTTCAGCGCGCTCCAATCGTCAGCGGGCGCAGCCAAGTGGCTCCGCCCCGGCTTGCGCTCGGGCGGCGGCAACACCCGCGCGGCGAGCTGCCGGTCGGCGTAGTAGCGTGCCTTCTTGGCGCGGATCGGGGCGAGTCCCGACACCAGCACCAGCTCGTCGGTGGGCGGAAGTTGCATGATCTCGCCAGGGGTGAGCAGCGGGCGCGCGGTCTCCTGGCGCGACACCATCAGGTGACCGAGCCAGGGCGAGAGGCGGTGGCCTGCGTAGTTCTTGGCGTCGCGGATCTCGGTCGCGGTGCCGAGCGCGTCGGACACCCGCTTGGCCGTGCGCTCGTCGTTCGCGGCGAAGGAGACGCGGACGTGGCAGTTGTCGAGAATGGCGTTGTTGACGCCATAGGCCTTCTCGATCTGGTTCAGCGATTGGGCGATCAGGAACGAGCGGATGCCGTAGCCGGCCATGAAGGCCAGCGCCGACTCGAAGAAGTCGAGGCGGCCGAGCGCCGGGAACTCGTCCAGCATGAGCAGAAGCTTGTGGCGCTTGCGCTTGTCTTCGAGCTCCTCGGTCAGCCGCCGCCCGACCTGGTTCAGGATCAGGCGCACGAGCGGCTTGGTCCGCGAGATGTCCGACGGCGGAACGACGAGGTAGAGGCTGACCGGCCGAGCGTGGTCGACGAGGTCGCGGATGCGCCAGTCACAGCGGCGCGTCACCTGGGCCACCACGGGGTCGCGGTAGAGGCCGAGGAACGACATGGCGGTCGAAAGCACGCCCGAGCGCTCGTTCTCGCTCTTGTTCAGGAGCTCCCGAGCGGCGCTGGCGATCACCGGATGCGTCCCGGCCTTACCCAGGTGCGTGGTGGTCATCATCGCCCGCAGCGTCGTCTCGATCGGACGCTTGGGGTCGGAGAGGAAGTTGGCGACGCCGGCCAGCGTCTTGTCGGCTTCGGCGTAGAGGACGTGCAGGATGGCTCCGACCAGCAGCGCGTGGCTGGTCTTCTCCCAGTGGTTGCGCTTCTCCAGCGCGCCTTCGGGATCGACCAGAATGTCGGCGACGTTCTGGACGTCGCGCACCTCGTTCGGCCCGCGGCGGACCTCCAACAACGGGTTATAGGCGTCGCTGTCAGGGTTGGTGGGATCGAACAGGACGATGCGGCTGAACCGCGCCCGCCAGCCGGCGGTCAGGCCATGGTTCTCGCCCTTGATGTCGTGGACGATAACCGAACCCGCCCAGGTGAGCAGCGTCGGCACGACCAGGCCGACGCCCTTGCCCGAGCGGGTCGGGGCGAAGCACAGCACATGCTCGGGGCCGTCGTGACGGACATAGGCTTTGCCGAGCTGCCCCAGCACCGTGCCGTCAGGTCCGAGCAGGCCGGCGGCGCGCACCTCCTTCTCGGTCGCCCATCGCGCGGAGCCGTAGGTGTCGGCAGTCTTCGCTTCGCGCGCCCGCCACACCGACATGGCGATCGCCACGACGACGGACGCGAACCCGCCTGCGGCGGCGATGTAAGCGCCATGCTCGAACACGTGCGGGGCGTATGCGTCGTAGGCGAACCACCACCAGAAGAACGCCGGCGGGTGATAGACGGGATAGCGACCGGCCATGAACCAGGGATGGCCGAGCTGCGCCTGATAGCCGAGCTGCGCCGCCGTCCACTGGGTCGCGGCCCAGACGAAAGCCAGCGCGATCGAGCAGACGGTGAGGACCTGGCCCCAGAGGATGCGGGTGGCGTTCACGTGTGACCCCGTCGAAGAGACGGGGCGTGGTTAAAGTCATCCGTGGCGAATGAAGCAATGGCGAAACGGAGGGCGTCGCAGGCTGGCGAAGAATGGCGTGCAATGACCGGGCTTCGTGGTTAGTTCTCTGTCCGCTTCTGGGCATAGACCCTGGGGTCAGCGGCCGGTTCCTTCACGTCCTTCGACCCTTTGCAGCGTTCTTGCGCGACTACGTGCCGGCTAGTCAGCCGCTCCCAATTTACATGGGCAAAGCCCGCCCTCTCCACCTCATTAAGCCCGCACTCGTCAAGGAAGCGCCGCGCATCGTGGCTGGCACGATACTGGTAAGGGAAGTCGGTGGAAAAGAGCAGGCGATCGGCGCCGACGATGGCGACGGCACGCTCCAGATAGTCGCGCAGAAACATGCCACTCGCCGTCACGTGGACGTTGCGGCGCAGGTAGGTCGCGATCGGGTGCTTCAGCCCTGCCACGCGATCCATCGCTGCGAGACGTTCGGCATAGAAGAGCACCAGCTCGCCCCAATGACCGAGGATAACCTGTAGGCCCGGCATACGGTCGAATGTGCCCGCGAGCATCAGACGGACGAACTGAATGCCGGCATCGTAATGCCAACCCAGGCCGTACATGGCGAATGCGGCGTTGACCTCAGGCTTGAAGCCGGAATAATAGGCTGATCGCACCGCCGTGTCCGGCGTACGCGGATGAAGGAGTATGGGCGCGTTCAGCGCCTCGGCGCATCGGAAGATCGGTGAGAACGCCGCGTCGTCGAGATTGCGCGCGCCTACCCGGCCGCAGAGAATGGTTCCCTTGAGCCCCAGCTCGCGCATGCAGCGCTCAAGTTCCAGCGCGGCTTCGTCCGGCATCGCGACCGGGAGCGCGGCGAGCGCCTGGAAGCGGGTCGGATGGCGCGCGATCACCTCGGCCACGGTGTCATTGGCGCGCCTCGCCATAATGACGCTCTCCGGCCCGAGATCGTGAAGTGCCGGCGTCGTCAGCGAGAGAACCTGCACGTCGACGCCGGTCTCGTCCATCAGCGCTAGTCGTTCGCCGGCAAGGTCGAGCAGGCGGCGTCCGATCACGCCGGAGTGGATCGCGACACTCGGATCGATCGCCTCGAGGCCGATCGCGGTCCAGGCGTCGCGGATCTCCTCGGTCAGATAATGCTCCTCGATCCCGATCAGCTTCATGCAGCGTCTCCATCGGCACGTTGCAGGACGCCGCGCCGGAAATTTCGGCGCGGCAGGTCTCGCATTCACCAGGGAACGACGTTCCCGTCGCGATCGAGAAAGCGCAGCCCCGGCTTGCCCTGCTCTGAGAGAAGTACTTTCACGACTTTGGGGATGCTGTCCTCGATCCCAAGCGGCGCGTCTGGGCCGCCGAGATCGGTTCGGACCCAGCCCGGCGCCATCAGCACCAAGGCGCGAGGCTCGCCGGCATGACGCGCGGCATAGCTGCGCATGTACATGTTCAGGGCGGCCTTCGTGCCGCGATAGACCTCGTGGCCGCCCTTGTTGTTGTTGCTGACGCTGCCCTGACCCGACGACATCACACCGATCAGACCATCGTCCTTGACCAGTCCTTGCAATCCCTCGACGACGCGCATCGGGCTGAGCGCGTTGGTGATGATGACGTGCACGAATTCGTCGGTGGAGATGTCCGTGATTGTTTCTTCCTGGTTCCGATCGGCGGTTCCGGCGTTTGAGAACAGCATGTCGAAGCGGCGATCCGAAAGACGATCGCGCAATGCCTTGATCTGGTCAGGCCGCGTGATGTCGACGTGCTCGACGGCAAGGCGGTCGGGATGCTCGTCTGCGAGATCGTGAAGCGCCGTCCGATCGGACCCGCGAACGGTCGCGACGACGTTCCATCCATGCGTCACGAACTCGGCTGCCATGGCCAGGCCGAGACCGCGCGAAGCGCCGATGAGGAGGATCGCACCAGGGTTTTCGCGTGCGGATGTGGGCACTTTAGTTCCTTTCGCTTCTTGTGCTGCCCCGATGTGCGGTCCAGACATGAGCCGCGCCAGACGCATGTCCTGCACTGTATTATTGCACGAGACGCTATGGTCTGGCTGGGCGCGGGCCTATGAGAGCGTCCATGAGCGACCTCGACATGAACCTGCTCGTCGCGCTGGATGCGCTGTTGATGGAGGGCAGCGTGACAGGCGCGGCGCGTCGCTTAAACCTGAGCGCCTCGGCCATGAGCCGAACACTGGCGCGCGTTCGAGCCGCGACGGGCGATCCGTTGCTCGTGCGTGCGGGGCGCGGAATGGTCCCCACGCCCCGGGCGGCCGAGCTTCAGGCCCAGGTTCATGAGCTTGCGCGTGATGTGCGAGCGGCGCTTTCCCCACGCAACGTCGATCTGGACCTCTCCGGCCTGGAACGCACCTTCACCATCCGAACCAGCGAGGGATGGTTGGATCTCTTCTCCGCCGCCGTGGTCACTGCCGTCGCGGCCGTGGCCCCCGGCGTTCGCCTACGCTTCGCACCCAAACCGCAGAAGGAAGCTGGATCGCTGCGCGAAGGCGCCGTTGACCTCGACATCGGCGTGCTCGGCACAACGGCCCCCGAACTGCGCACCAAGCTGCTTTTCCGCGACAGGTTCGTTGGTGCTGCTCGGGCCGGCCACCCCTTGCTGACGGGTGACATCACGCCGGAACGCTACGCAGCGTGCCGGCATGTCGCCGCGTCACGCAGGGGAGCCTTTCGCGGACCCGTCGACGATGCATTGGAAGAGCTGGGGCTCGGACGCATCGTTGTCGCGGTTGTGCCGGGCTTCCTCGATGCGCTGCGGATCGCTCGGCAGTCCGACTTGGTGGCGCTCGTCCCGCGATCATGCCTCGCAAGCCTCGACGCGCTTTCCAATTCCGTCAGAAGCTTTAACCTTCCCGTTCTCACGCCCGAGATTGCCGTATCTGCGATGTGGCACCCCCGCATGGATGCCGATCCAGCTCATCGGTGGCTCCGCAATGTTGTCGTAGAGGTATGTAGCTCGGCCTCTGACGGCGAGACGAATGATGCCAACCAAGATCGGGCGCGGCATTAACGATCGGCTGGTGTTTCGGAACGCGCGCCTTATGGCTCGAGTGACCGAAGGTGGGGCGTGAATGGTCGCGACAAACTCTCGGAGAGATCAGCCGATCCCAAGTCCGCGCTTACGCCCGAAGCTCCAGTCTACACCGCCTCCCGGCAGCACGACGCCGGACACCTGCCGCCCAAGGTGCTCCTCCAGCGCCGACTTCCATGGCACCAGCTCAAATCCGAGCCCGTTGTCGATCATCGCAAACCGACCCGACGCGAGCTGCACGCGCTGGCGATAGACGCCCGCGACGTGCTCGCGCTCGGCTGCGCTCTGGCGAGGTAGGCCCGTCTCAGCCGAGAGCTTCCCCGCCGCCGCATCGAGTTCCTGCCGTCGCAGCGTGTCGAGCAGGTCGCGCGCGAAGACGGTGCGCTTTCCCTGCCGCGTTGCCAGTCCTTCGGCGGCCAAGTGAGCGGTCCGGCGTTCGAGTGCTTCGCGCACCTCGGCCCCAAAGCCGCTGCCGGCGAGCGGAGAAGGCTCGCGCGCGACCAAGGTACGGTCGAGCCAGGTCGCACCCGGCGAGGTCACTTGCGCCGCCAGCGGGAGGTCCGAGCGGACGCCGAGGCTCACCCGCCGCTGCCCGTCATTGCCGGTGAACGGCCGAACCTCCACGATCGCGCCGATCGAGGTATCGCCGGTCGCTTCGAGGGTGCCGAATTGTAGGTGATGCGCGCGCCCGTCGACGCCCTCGATCACGACATAAGCCGAGCCCTTCAGCTCGTCGTGCAGACCGCGATCGGCAAGGCGTCCCAGAACCGCGGGTGCGTCGTCGCCGTGGATGGCGAAGGCGCCCGTGTCCGGCTCGCGTCCGCCACGGCTGAGCGCCCGGTGCATGGTGCGGATGACGTCGCCGCGATCGCCCATCGAGCGCAGGGTGGACTCGACATCCGGCCTGAGCGTCCACTGCGCCGGCCCGACCGGGTCGGCCAAGCCGAGCCGCTCCAGCACTTGGGCGCGACCAATCATCAGCCGGCGCAGTTCCGGGTCGGATGGCGCGACGCCTCCCGGCCGGAGATTCACCACGCCAGCGCCTTCGTCCGCTACTGCCCGAAGTTTCCGATCAAGTCCCGTCCACCGCTCGGCTCCGACCTCGCGCTCCAAGCCGGATCGGATCGCCCGCTCGGAGCGCGGCCCCAGCTCCAGCCCGACCAGCTCCTCGGCTCGCGCTCGGAATCCCCGGCTGATGTACTCGCGGCTGATAACAAGGTCCGAACCGTCCTGGTCGACGCCGCGGGCGAGCACATGGATGTGCGGCTGGTCGGTATTCCAATGGTCGACCGCCACCCAGTCGATCTTGGTCCCGAGGTCGCGCTCGGCGCGGGCCATGAGGTCGCGGGTGAAAGCGCGCAGGTCCGTCATCTCGGGAGCATCTTCGGGCGAGACGATGAAGCGGAAGTGGTGCCGGTCGCTGTCGCAGCGGTCAGCGAACGCGGGCACCTCCGCTGCGTCGCCGCGCGCGTCGAACATGCGCGCGTCCGCCCCGTCACGGGTTACGCCGTCGCGCTGAAGATAGCTCAGGTGCTTGGCGAGCGGGGCGGAGCGGAACCGCGTGCCGCGCTGGCGCACGACACGCGCCTTGATGACCACCCGGCGCTGAGGCGACCGGAGCGTGAGCGCCGCTGCTGCGGCGCGCCCGCGCCCGAAGCCGGCGCTCCGGCCAGATGGGCCACGGCCGAGCCCTGGACCCGTATGCCCAGCCTTCCTGGCGGCGCGCATGACCTGACCCACGAAGCTCTGCGGCCTACCCGCGCCTCGTCCGCCGTCGCGGACCCGTCCTGGCCGAACCCGCAACTCGTCGTCATGGGCGCTCACGAGGCGCGACTTTCGCCGCGGTGCCCGAAGCTGACGACTAAATCACTGATACTGCTCGTAGATATGAGACCTGAGCCAGCCGGGAGGTGATGGAAACTGGCAGCCCTGGCATCGCTAAGTCGTTGATCTGATAAGCGGAGCGCACCACCCGAACACCCAAGGCTGGCAGCCGTTTTATCTCGCCCTCTCTCCCCCGTTGCTTCGTTGACCTTCTTCCCCCTGATTTGAGGGCCACACGAGAGCTTGCCGCAGCAGCCGAGAACCTGCCGGGATACGCCACAATCGCCGCGAACCCGATCAGGCGAACTCCCGCACCGTTCTGACCTCGTCATCGGCGTGATCCGGCGGCGTCGCGAGCGGGGAACAGCTCATTGCGCGGCGCTTGCGGTGGCGCAGGGACGACGGGCGAAGCGCGGCCCGGTGCCGGGCGGTCTGCCGTCTGCTCGCCATCTGACGGCGTATCGGACTGCGCGCCGACCGCACCCGGACGGGTCACGAAAATCGCATCGGAGCGTCCAGCAATCGACGCGTTGGCTTCGATGACGCGCACAATCCGCGCACGCTCGGTTGCGGTTCGCGCGAGAGCCGCTGTGCTCCCCAGCGACACGAAAATCGGCGCGGCAAGGGGCGACCGACGCGCGCTCCACCCCGCGAACGTCGGCAAGGGCAGCACGCTGCCGCCTGCTACGGGACCGAGACGCGCCAGATAGGCGACTGTCTCTGCGGGTAGCGGACGGGCGCGCAGCCGGTAGTCGTCCCAGCGTCCCGGACCTGCATTGTAGGCGACCAGGAAGCCGGGCGTGCCGTAGCGGTCGTAGAGCAGCCGGAGGTAGGCCGTGCCCGCCAGCACGTTGTCGCGCGGCTTCCACGGGTTGGCGCCCTGGCCGTAGCGAGCCCGCATATCGGCGTAGGTTTCCGGCATGACCTGCATGAGACCGATCGCGCCCTTGGGCGACAGCGCCTGCGCGTGTCCGCGGCTCTCAACCGCCATGACCTCGGCGATCCATGGCGCAGGCACGCCGAACCGCCGCGACGCCTCGGCGATCAGGTCCTGTAACGTCGGCGTGGGCGTCGACGCGCGTGGGACCGGGACTGGCTCAGGGCCGGCAAGAGCGAGGTCCGGGGTGAACGCGAGCACGCCAAAGGCGGCGAGCAACGCGACCACCGGGCGGCTTTGCAGCCGTGAAGGCGACCGGAAAGGAGAAGCGGCGCGCACCGTCACCGCTCCTCGTCGGTCCAGACCGCCTTCGCGCGGCCGACGATGGTCCTGCGGTCCAGCGGCCCGAAGTAGCGCCCGTCCAGCGAGTCCGGCCGATCGGGGTTGAACAGGAACACCTGATCGTCGGTCAGCACGACGCAGCCCTGCCAGTCCGGCAACGGACGGCCGCGATGGTCGCGCGTCAGCGCGTCCCCGAGCGGCACGCCATCGACGCTGACGGCCACGCCGGTGCGGCAAACGCGCTGCCCGCCGAGCGCAGCCACCCGCTTGAGTAGCGGCACGCCGCGCGGCAGGTAGCCGCCATCCGCCAGGAACCAGACAAGATCGTCGGGCGGGCGCACGACGACGAGGTCGGTGAGCTTAGGGGCCGGTGCCGCCACAACGCGGTAGAGCCCGAGCGGTGCGCTCGGCGACGCGTTCCAGATCAGCGCGGGGTGCGCCGAAGGCGTCGAGAGCACAACTATGCTCGCGCTGGCAAGCGTGGCGAGCAGCGTTTTCCAGGCAAGTGTCATGCAGCAATTCTCCTGCGCAGGAGCCAGGCGGAATGGCGCTCGCGTGTGTAAGCGCGCGGCATCTCGCCGGCGGTGATGCGGTTGTGTACGTGCCGCCAATGGTCCGGGCAGGCGTCCTCGGCAGCGAGATCGAGCGCCTCGACCTGGTCGATGGCGGCGAGCACTTGGCTGACCTTCGGCCAGCCCGAGATGCGCAGCAGGATCTCCGCGCCGGGCGTCACGAAAGGGACGGTCGAGAGCGGCTCGCCCGCCGAGACGGCGCGAAGCACATCGACGCGGCTGACCACGGTGCCGTATTCGTTCGACGCCCAGCGGACGAATGCGAACACGCTGCCGGGCGCGAAGGCGAGCACGCGGCGGCGGCGGTCGAGGATGCGCTCCTGGCGCTCCCGGCCGAACCGCACCCAGCGCTCCACCTTGCCTTCGAGGTGCATCAGCTCGACCTCGGTGAGCGCGCTCACGGCACGTCTTCCGCGCTGTTGTCGGTGCCGCCGAACTCGCGTTCGAGCAGCGTGCGCACCATGTCGGCGACGGTGATCCCGCGCTCGAAGGCGGTGATCTTGATCCGGCCGCGCAGCACGGGCGTGATGTCGATCGTCAGTCGCGCAGTGTAGGCGTCCTTCGGGCCGGAGCGCGGCTCCGGCGCGCGGACCCATGCGTCGGCCGCGCTCGGGCGCGCTGCGAAGGGCGGAGCAGGAGCGCGCCGGGTCACGGCGTCAGGCTCTCGATCTCAGCCGCCAGCGCGGCGATCTCGGCGGCGGCCAAGCATCCCGGATCGAGCTCGTCGGCGAGCCGCCCGGTGCGCGCCGCGTCGGCGAAGATCACACGCTGGCCAACGCGAGTGGCGAGCACCGGCGGGTCGTGATCTGCGAGCGCGTCCGCGGTCTCGCGCGCGATGACGGTGCGAGCCGCGCAGCGGTTCAGCACCATCCGCGCGGCAAGCTCGGGGCGGAACACGCGCGCTTCGCCCAGCAGCCGTAGCATCTCGGCCGACGCCCAGCCATCGAACGGCGAGGGCGTCGCTGGGATCAACACCAGGTCGGCGGCGAGCAGCGCGGACCGCGCGACCCCGGCGACGCGCGGCGCCCCGTCGACGACGACGTGATCCGCATCCGCCGCGATCGCCGGTAGCTCGCGGTGCAGCGTCTCGCGCGGCAGGCCGATGACGCCGAACAGGCGCGGCAGGCCTTCGCGGGCGCGCGCCTCCGACCAGTCGAGCGCCGACCCTTGCGGGTCCGCGTCGACCACCACCACGCGCTTCCCCTTACCGGCCCAGCGTCCGGCGAGGTGCAGCGCCAGCGTCGTCTTCCCTACGCCACCCTTCTGGTTGACGAGCGCGACGATCATGGCCGCGGCTCCCGTCCGAGGTTCGGCCGAAGATTGGAATGGGGTTGTTGGGAGTCAGCGCTCGCGCGCCCGCGCGCGGGGGAGTCACCAATAGAAGAAGAGATGTTAGATTCGTTAGATAAGTTAGGCGGATCGAGCGCGAGCGGAAGTTGCTGGTTTTGCGTGTGTTTTCGGCCGGCCTGAAAAGCGGCTTGCGCCCGAAGTCCCGATAGTGCTGCGCCCGAAGTCCCGATATCCGTGCGCCCGAAGTCCCGATATGGCGAGAACTCATCAACAGCGCCGTCCACAGACTTATCCACAGGCCGGATCGCGATCAGCTCGCGAGCGCTGCCGTCGGCCTCGACGACGCGGCTCAGCTCAAGCGCATAGCCGGGCAGCGGCTGACGCGCCGCAATGCGGCGGAGGTCCAGCGCAAAGTCGGAGAGCCGGGCGGTGGACGCGCTCTTAGCGTGGAGGTGCTTCATGTCGAACGACCAGCCAGCGGGCTGGCGGCCGGCGTGCTTACGCGCGACGCGGTACAGCCAGCGCTCGATCCCGCCGGTCAGGGCGAAATAGCCGGGGTCGATGGTGAGAACGAGCCGACGATCAAGAACGCCCTGGTAGAACCAGTCGGGGAGCACGAACTCCATGCCCTCGATCCGGCCGGTGCGGGTCGCGAGTTCCTCCCACTCATTGATCCACGAGAACTGCTGACGTCGCCAATGCTCGCCCTGGCGGATGGTGGTGCGGATGACAGTGGATTGCAGGCGCGAGAGCGCGCCACGCAGGAGCAGATACTCGCGATTGCCGGTTGCTCGGCCGATAGCGGTCAGGAGCTGGTAAGGCGTGAAGCGGAAAAAACGCGACGTCGGCAAACCGCGATCGGCGGCCTCGACGAGTTGCGAGCCTGCCCAGATCAGGACGTCGGCGTCCCAGATGGTCGCCAGCCCATGTTCCGGAACGGCGTAGACCTGCACTTCCGTAGAGCCGGATATGTAGTGGATGGGGGTCACGCGCTTGGCCTTGGCGAGGGAGAAGAAGGGCCGCTCCATCAGGTCGCGTTGGTCGCGCGGAGCGACGGGACCGGAGAGCGCCTCGAAGACGTCGAGCGAGGCGCGCTCGCTGGCTGGCGGGAAGCGACGCACGGAGCTGCGACAGCCTCAGCGGCGCTCCTGCCCGGCGTAGCGGGCGAGCGGCGCGTAATGCGGCTTGGCGGGCGACACGCTCTGCCCGGTGTCGTCCGAGGTTGACGCTTTCGAACCCTGGCTGACCCAGGCCTGCAAATCGTCGACGCGATAGACCACCCGCCCGCCGAGCTTGGAGTAGCGCGGGCCAGTCCCGTAGGTCCGATGCTTCTCCATCGTGCGGGGCGACAGGCCAAGGAACCGCGCCGCCTCCGGCGTGCGCAGGTAGCGCGGCGGGAAACCGGTGAGTGGATCGGGCATGGCGTAGCTCCGGTGGTGCGTGCCCCGTCGCCGGGTGTCGGCGGCGGTCGGTGAGCACCCTGGCGGAGCAGGCTCGGCGGGGTAGATGACGAACTTATCGGCGGGGTGGCGTCACCCCCGTCGCGATCGGTGGTCGCGGCGGGCGGGCCGGAGCAGGTCGAGGTAGCCCCCACGCATGAGGTGAGTGCCGTAGCGCACGAGGCGGATCACCTGGCCCCGCAGGCTATTGTCGCGGAAGTCGGCGCCCTTCGGCACTCGCTCGCCGAACAGCGCCTCGGCGATGGCGCGGTAATCCGCGCCAGCAAGCGAGCCGTCGAGCGCACGCAGCGCCAGCTTCAATCGCCGTCGCCGGTAGGTCGTCAGGCTGGCGGGCGGCGCACGGCGCTGTACGAGCAGACGATACAGCCGCCGTGCGGTCTCGATCCGCTCCTCGAACAGATCGTCGAACGGCAGCACGAAAGCCACCGCACCTTCAGGCTGGCTTGGGAGGAGGAGCGCACTGCGGGACGGAGCAAGCGCGAGCAGTTCGACATAGTCGCCCTCAGCGCCGGACGCGATCAGCGTCGGGGCGGCTGAGGGGAGTGTCGGGGCTGCGAACAGCGCGGCTGGCAGTCGGGTCAGCAACGCAAGGCGCGGATCGACCCGCGGCAGCCACACGGTGGTTGTCTGGTCGGCTCGGACGCGCGGGTCCGCCGCAAAATCGCAACCCCCAGCGCGTCAGCGCCGGCGGAGGGTCGTCACCGTCCCGGCTGTCGGGCAGGGTCGCGTAATCGGCGGCGTATTGGTCGTTGCGCCGCAAGAACTCGTGCGCGATCTTCTCGACGCCGATCTCGTCCACATAGTCGTAGGCGGGGCCGTTCCGCCAGTCGCCGCCCACCACGGACATGCGACGTTCCTCCAAAAGGGACGCCTACACCGCGACTCGGGAGGAACGTCCCACCTGAAGCCTACTCAGTTGTGGTCGGGCGCTGGTAGATCGGCTTGTGGCAACGGGTGTTGCCGGCGACGCAACATCAATGACTTAGTGGGCGTAGCGGCCGGAGAGGAGATTGCGGTAGCCGACTTGGGTCATCCATTTCGCCCGGTCGAGGTGAGCGGCATGAACTCGGCGAGCGCGTTCGGGATCGGTCCAGGGATCTAGGCCCAGCACGACCGTCGCGACCTCCTGCCAGTCGGCCTGCTCGGCGGCGGCGTCGAGCAGGCGCAGGTAAGTTTTCAGGTGCGAGCGGTCGTAGTCGGTCAAGTGTTCGGAGACGGGCGGCGCGTCTCGCACGGGAGCGTCGGTCATTTGGCCTGTCCTTGGCAGTGCGCGGAAGGGTTGGCGCCACGGGGCAGCCGCCCGAGGCAGCCGCAATTGCCGGCTGGGCGCCGTTCAGGGCTCGGCCGTACGCTCCAGGAACAGGACGCCGCGTCCCCGGTCGGAGCTGATGAAGACAATGCCATTCGCCTCCAGCGCTCGCCGGACCTGCTGGCGCGTCTCGTCCCGCACCGGAGTTCCGCTCTCGGACTCCACGCGCTTGAGGGCGGTGAGCGCCACCACGGCCTTGTCAGCGAGCGTCTCCTGCGTCCAGTTCAGCAGCGCTCGAGCGGCCCGCACCTGGCGGGAGGTGATCATCCACGATCACGTCTGACGCGGGCCGTCCGCGCGCCATGAAAACGACTATAATAGTCGCCTTGGCCGCTGTCTCGGGGGTTTTTGCGATGGATCGGAAGGAGAAATGAACCGCAGCCGGTTGCTCAAGGCGAACAGCCTCGCCTGCCCCAAGGCCGATTCGGTGTAGCCCTTCATCCACCGAAGCCGTGGTGAGTTCCTCGTTCGACTGCCTGACCTGAACTCGAGCAGGATGTCCGGAATGCTCCGAGCCGTAGCCTCGGGAGCAACTATGCGGGCCCTTGGTTCACGCCGACGTCCGAAAGCGCCTGGACCGCCGGATGACGAAGATCCGCCTTCCGCTCGCTGTAGCGATCGACCAAATAGTCGGCGCGATCGCGGGTCAGCAGCGTGAACTTATAGAGCTCCTCCATCACGTCGACGAGCCGCGCATAATATTCGGACGGCTTCATCCGGCCGGCGTCGTCGAACTCGTTGTAGGCTTTCGCCACCGACGACTGGTTCGGGATCGTGATCATACGCATCCAGCGTCCCAGAATGCGGAGCTGGTTGACCGTGTTGAACGATTGCGAGCCGGCGTTGACCTGGCACACCGCGAGCGTCCGGCCCTGGGTGGGCCGAACGCCACCACTTTCCAGCGGCAGCCAGTCGATCTGGCTCTTGAAGATGCCGGTCATTGCGCCGTGCCGCTCGGGCGAGCACCACACATGCCCTTCCGACCAGATCGACAGCTCGCGCAATTCGGCGACCTTGGGATGGGTCTCGGGCGCATCGTCGGGCTGCGGTAAGCCGCGCGGATCGTAGATACGCGTCTCGGCGCCCATAGTCCGCAGAAGACGGTCGGCTTCTTCGATCAGGAGGCGGCTGAAGCTCCGTTCGCGAAGCGAGCCGTACAGAAGCAGGAACCGAGGCGGATGGGCCGATACCCTCTCGGGCGTCAGTTTCGCCAGCGACGGCCGGTCGATATGCTCGGGTAACAGGGCTGGCAAGTCGTCGATCATTGCTCACTCTGGCGAGGCGAGCGCAACATGATGGTTGGCAAGCTCGCACACTTCTAATAACGTGGAAGTATGGAAGGCAAGCTCGCTGTCGCTGCTTTAGGGGCGCTCGCTCATGAAGGAAGGCTCGCCGTGTTCCGCATGCTCGTGCAGGCAGGAGCCGACGGCGTCGCGGCCGGCGAGATCGCGCGCCGGCTCGGCGTGCCGGCCAACTCGCTTTCGGCCAACCTGACCGTCCTGAGCCATGCCGGGCTGATCGAGTCGAGGCGAGAAGGCCGTTCGATCATCTACACCGCAGCTTACGAGCGCATGGCAGGGCTGCTCGCCTACCTTGTCGAAGATTGCTGCCAGGGCTTGCCTGCGATCTGCGCGCCGCTGGCGGCGATCATGGCGCGGGTCGCCTGCTGTCCAGATAGCGAGCCGGCGCCAGCATGACGTCGCCGAGTCTCGAGCCACCCCTCCAGCAGTTCGATCTGCCGCGCCGTCTCGTCGCGGAGGCGTTGGGGACGGCCCTGCTGCTCGCCATCGTGATCGGCTCGGGTATCATGGGCGAGCGGCTCGCGGGCGGGAACGTCGCAGTCGCCCTGCTCGGCAACACGCTCGCGACAGGCGCGGGTCTGGTCGTGCTTATCACGATGTTCGGTCCGCTCTCCGGGGCTCACTTCAACCCTGCCGTCACGCTCGTCTTCGCCGCGCGTCGTGAGCTCGACGCGCGGACGGCCGCAGCATACATCGCCGTTCAAGTCATCGGTGCCGTCGCGGGCGTGTGGGCGGCGCACCTGATGTTCGCCGAGCCGCTGCTCCAGGTCTCGGCCAAGCTGCGGGCTGGACCCGCTCAGGCCTTCTCGGAAGGTGTTGCCACCTTCGGGCTGATCGCCGCGATCCTCGGTTCGCTTCGTTTCCGGGCCGAGGCGACGCCGTTCATCGTCGGGCTCTACATCACCTCCGCCTACTGGTTTACGGCATCGACGTCGTTCGCCAACCCGGCGGTGACAATCGCCCGGTCGCTCAGCAACACCTTCGCCGGGATCGCGCCGTCGTCAGCACCCGCCTTCATCATCGCCCAGTTCGCGGGCGCGGCGCTCGCTGCGCTGCTGAGCGGCTGGCTGTTCAGACAGGAGCGTTTTGCATGACTGAGTTCCCGATCACGATCTTTCACAACCCTGCGTGCGGCACGTCGCGCAACACGCTCGCTATGGTCCGAGCCGCTGGGTACGAGCCCGAGGTGGTCGAGTATCTCAAGGCGGGATGGACGCGACAGCAGCTCGGCGACCTGCTCGCGGCCATGCACCTGCGCCCCCGCGATGTCATGCGCGAGAAGGGCACGCCCGCTGCGGAGCTCGGGCTTCTCGATCCCGCAGCGACGGACGAACAGATCCTCGACGCCATGGTCGAGCACCCCATCCTGGTGAACCGGCCGATTGTGGTCACGCCCAAGGGCACGAAGCTTTCCCGACCATCGGAAGCCGTGCTCGATCTGCTCGAACGAACGCCGGACAGCTTCACTAAGGAGGACGGCGAAGTCGTCGCGACGTCGCGATAAGGTTCATCGGTTGCTTGATCCGCGGCTTCTTGCACGCGAGCGCCCCGCCCGGTTGGTCCCGAGCGGGGCGGCGTGATCCGGCTCAGTCGCCGTTGCGCTTGCCGTTGGGGCGCGACCAGATGAGGCTGTAGGTGTCGCCGCCGTCGTCGTCGAAGAGGTTGGCGGTGATCGCGGCGTTGAAGCTGGGGTCGTCCAGCTTGACCGAGAGATAGTCGCGGCCCTCGTTGGACTGCTTGGCCCAGGCGGCGCCGATCTCGGCCCGGCCGACCAGCACCCGGTGCGTCGGAGCCTTCTCGTTGGACGAGCGGGTCTCGACCGGGGTGATCCGGACGTTCTGCGCCTGGACCGAGAGGGTGGTGATGTCGCCCACGAAGCCGTTGCCGCTCTTCTTGAAGGTGCCGATGGTCGCCATGGTGAGGTTCCTTTCAGTGTCTCGAGCCCGCGCCCATCGCGGCCTCGATGGCGGTCCAGAGGCCGGAGGCGACCGACGACGCACCTGGCTTGCCAGGCCGGAGCACCGCGGAGGATGGCGGCCGGGCGATCTTTCTTGCCTCGCGAGGAATGGCGGCTTGCCGCCAGGGGAAGAAAGTCGACGGGCCGCCGTTGCGGCTAAGGCGGTCGAGGCGTCAGCCGTCCTTCGGCCAGACCAGTCCATCACAGAGGCGGCGTGGGTCGCGTGCTCAGGCGCTGTCCTGGAGGAACCCGTGGCGGCACCTCATCGAGCTCTCAAGGCGGCAATGGCAGGTGGCGTGCAAACGGCGGCCCCGGCGCACAAAACGGATGACCTTCGTGACTGCCTCAACGGAACGGCGGAGCGCCCCAAGTCGGCCCGGAGCCGAGTAGCCGCCTGGGCTGACTACGACGACGCGACGTGTTCAAGGCCAATGACGGCCTGCTTGACGCCGATCACCGATAGCAGCGGACGCTGGCGGCGGGGCCGGGAGTTCATCAGGTGCGCCTCACTGCGCGAGGCGAGCGTGCCCATCACGACGCTTGACCGGGACCACCCGGGCGGGGCGCTCGCCCCGCCGCGTCAGGGATCGAGCCCGCAGGGTCGAAACGGCCACGCCGGTTCGAGCGTAGCCGAAGAGCCCGGCCCGGAGGGCGACGCCCAATCCTCCTTCCCGGTACAAATCTCGCCGCGGAATTGAAACTTAGGACGGTCCTAACATCAACATCAGCGACTGTAGATCGCCAGAGTAGAAGCTCGATCGAATGCTCAAACAGTCCGAGTTTCCTGGCCGACAGGAACGATGGGAGTTGCCAAGCGCATCAGCGCAGCGCAGGCGATGATGAGCGCGCCGACGCCAGCAAAGATGGGCTGCCAGATGCCATGCGCTCCGCCAATGCGCGTTAGCCCGAGCACGACGTGGTAGCCCGCGAAGGCCGCGGGCGCGGCGAACGCGACGGCGATGCCCAGCCGCAGCAGGTTCGACTTGGTCATGGCGAGGATGAGCTGGCCAACGCCGAGGGTGGCGATGGCCGCCACAAGGCCGATCAGCATAGCGCCGAGCCAGCCCGCGCCGGTATCGTAAGCGAAGCGGCCAGCGGTCACCCCCGCGAACAGCGGGAGCGCGTAGATAGCCATGTTGAACATCAGGGCGATTAGCAGGCAGATGCCGGTCAGGCTGAAGAGAACTCCGAGGATCATAGCAAAACTCCAAGACAAGAGGGTGTCTGGAGCGCCGCCACCACCACCTTGGCGCTACAGGCGAAAAATAGCAGATTGCGGGGCTCAGTAGAACCGCAAAGGCGCAGTCCCGTCGAAGCGGGACTGCGGTTCCCAGCGGCTGGGCGACGGGTTCAACGGGCGTGGGGATCATATTCTGAGATCACCGAAGCGGGGTCGCCGTCGAACTCGGTGGCCGGCATCGCACTGTAGCCCTCGGCCGTGCGGATCAGGACGATGCAGGTCATCAACGTGGTGGCGAGGCTCCAGGCGAAGGCTTGCGCGGTGGGAAGAGACATCGTGGCGGCTCCTGTTCGGAGCGGGACCGTCCCGCTCGACAGGCGCCCGACATGTCCGGGTCGGGGCCGCGATCACCCGCAGGCGCAGCCGGAGGGCGGCACCAGGTGCCGAGCCCTTGAGGCTTGATCGAACAAGGGCCTGACCTGGACCAAGGATCAGCGACTATGAGAGTGGGCGAGTTCCGCGACCGGAGCCGTCGCCGTCGTTGCCGTGCAGAGCGCTGGAGCTTCTGGTCCGTATTGCCGCATTGTCGATCCCGCTCCGTCCGCTGCTACTCGGCCCAGTCCAGGATGACGTGGACCTTGGCCCCGCGAAGGCGTGCGATCTTGAGCGCGTCAGGATCGCGACCGTTCACCACTGCGTAGTCGGCCGGACCATGTTCGAGGATCAGCTGAGCGAAGCCCGTGTCCGTCGCATGGCGGCAAGCGCGGGCGTAGATCTCGTCCCAAGCGATCGTGTCGTGCATGGCGAGTTGCTGCTCAGCGTATTCGGCGTCGAAGTCGGCGTCGGTCATGGTCGTCTCCTGATGCTTGTGAGTGGACGGGCGCTCACGCGCCCGCCTTCCTGAAGTCGAAGAGCGGGATGCCGAGCTTCCTCGCCTTGTCGGCGAGGTTGTCGCTGATGCCGGTGCCGGGGAAGATGATGAGGCCGATCGGCAGCGTCTCCAGCATGGCGTCGTTGCGCTTGAAGGGCGCGGCGCGCTTGTGACGATCCCAGTCGGGCTTGAACGCGATGTGGGTCACCTTGCGAGCGTCGGCCCATTTGGCGGCGATCAGCTCGGCACCCTTGGGCGAGCCTCCGTGCAGCAGCACCATGTCGCCGTGCTTGGCGTGAACCCGGTCGAGCGCGGCCCAGATGGCCCGGTGGTCGTTGCAGTCGGTTCCGCCCGTGAAGGCGATCTTCGCACCCGGCGGCAGGAGTACCTGGGTCTCGGCCCGGCGCTTGGCGGCGATGAAGTCGCGGCTGTCGATCATCGATGCGGTCATGGCGCGGTGGTTGACCTTGCTGCCGTGCCGGGGCGTCCAGGGCTCGCCGGTGATGCGGCGGTAGCTATGGGCAGCGGCGTCGCGGAAGGCTTCGAGCGCGTCGCGGCGGTCGAGGAGCACCTGGCCCTTGCCGAGGAGCCGTTCCAGTTCGACCGACTTGACCTCGCTGCCGTCCTGCTCCCGCTGACTGTCGCGCTGCGCGACCTCGTTGTCGTCGAGGATGCGGCCGACCCGTTCGGCGGCGCGGTGGCAGGCGTTGACCAAGCCCCAGAGGAAATCGGAGCCGTCGGGCTCGGAGCGCGTGCCTCGCAAAGCGGCGGCGATGCTGTCGAAAGCCTCCTGCATCACCTCGGCGATGCGGCTGTCGTCGGCGGGCTCGCGCGGGTCGGGTTCATCGTCGGAGGGCGTGAAGCCGTAGAGTTCGATCTGGTCGACGATGTGAGCGGTGGGAGACGAGGCGTGCGGGGGCTCGAAGTCGAGATCGGGGTCGTGCGCCACTGGAGTGATCCTTCGCCGTTCGTAAGACCGCGCCCGTCGCGGCCTTCGTGGCGATCACCCGACCGGGGCCACAGGGGACGGACTGCACCGCAGCGCCTTCGCGGCGGCCGGAGCGCAGCGGAGGACGGCGAAGGGCGGCTTTCTTGCCTCGCGAGGAATGGCGGCGCAGCCGTCAGGGGAAGAAAGTTGTCCGCAGCCGTTGCGTCCGGCCCCGGCTCCGGTCAGGTCGCCCCCTAGAAGGCCAGGGCGCGCTCTTTCGGTACGGTGCGGGACTTAGCCGGTGCATGACCCCGGTCCGGCCAAGCCGGCCTACGCGGCTCGGACTCGCTCGTGCCTCGCTCCACCGATCACGAGAAATCGCCCGACGTCCTCCGGTGCGAACTGCGTCCTGAGCGCCAACATCAGCGCGTCGGTCCCCAGGCGGACGAGGTCTTCGTTGAGATCGCCCAGCGTCGGTCGGAGCCGGAGCGCTTCGATGCCTGCGGCCTCCGCTCTGGATGCAAGCTGGTCGGCGCCGTTCCGCCCCGCCGGGTCGGCATCCTCGGCGATGTAGAGGCGCTTGCATGTCGGCGGGAGGATCAGGGCGGCGAGATGCGCGGCCGAGAGTGCGGCGACGGCGGGAAGGTTCGGTGCGACCTGCCGCAGTGAGAGGATGGTCTCGATGCCTTCGCCTGCCGCCATCGTATCCGCCGGTCGGCCGAACCGGACGCCCTGGCCCAACAGGTCACCCATCGCTCGTCGCGGCGTGACAATCGGCGCCTTGTCGCTGCCGGCCGGGTCGAGCCAGGTGCGCTGCAACCCGGTGATAGCGCCCGTGAGGTCGGTGACAGCGGCGATCAGCGCGGGCCAGGCGGTGCGAACGTCGGGATCATCGTCCCGGTCGGGCCGGTAGAAGCAGCGCGGGTGGAACCTGAGCGACGTGCAATCCCGTAGAGCCGTGATCCCACGAGTGCGCAAATACGTTTCTGCGGTCGTGCCGCGGATCGGCTTGGAGATCGCCCATAGCCGTCGTGCCGCTTCCGGCGAGTTGGTCGGCGCCGGCGTCGCGAGCTCGTCGTGGCGCTCGGGACGAGGCAGGCTCAGGAACCGGCGCGCTTCGTCCAGGATGTCGCGCAACTCGGTCAGGTGCTCGCGGGCGGCGATCAGGTCGAGTAGGTCGCCATGCTCGCCAGTGGCGGCGTCGGTCCACTTGCCCGCAGCTCCCTTGCCCGACTCCGCTCCGCGCAGGCGAACATAGAGGCTGCGGCCCGGGGAGTTCTCTACATCGCCGACGAGCCAATAGCGCCCTTCGCGGCGCCCGGCGGGCAGGTAGTGACGACACACGGCCTCGGCATCTCGGGCGAGGCGTCGCGCCAGATCGGATGCGGTGTCCGACATCGGGGCCTCCGAAAACAAAAGCCCGCCGCTCGTGTGCCGAGCCGGCGGGCGAAGGTGGGCTGGCGTGTTGTGGGACGTTCAGTGCGCCGTGGCCGAGGGGGTCGCGACCCCGGCGCCGTCACCATCGCCGACCGGCTCGCCTCTGACCATGGCCGGTTCGCCGCCGGGAAGCGCCGATTGCGCGACGCCTGTGTCGGCGTCGAAGGCCGAGTCGAGCGCGCCCTGCAGCCAGTGATCGCAGTCGAGCCACGCGAGAGTCCGACGCTGGCCGAGGTCGATCAGCTGCGCGCCACCACCGAAGCCGTCGAGGCGATGCCGTGAGCAGGTCGGCGCCCAGGTGAAGCCCCACCGGCCGGTGAGGTCGAACGCCTCGGCGCAGGCGAGCACGAAGGCGATGACGTGTTCGGGGTCGCCCTGACCGTCGCCATCGCTGATGTAAAGGACGCCGGGGCTCGCCAAATCAACGACCGCGTCAAAGCCATAAGGCGAGTCATCATCATCGGGTTCGTCCCGCATCGTGTCGAGCAGCGCGAGAGCGGCGGTGGCGCGATCGGCCGAGCCGAGGTCGAAGGCGCAGGAGAACTGCGTGAAGTAGTCGGCCATGTTCGCCTCCTGAAATGGGAACACCCGGCACGTCGGCCGGGCGTGAGGGAGAAAGGGTGCGGGGCGACCGAGGCCGCCCCGCGAGGGTCGCGCTATTCCGCAGCGATGGCGTGCGCGGGCTCGAAGTCCCGGTCGAACGCCTCAGCCTCGGACGGCTCCGCCTCGTCGGCCTCGACCGGCTCCTTGGCTTCGATCGCCTCGTCGATTCCGACCGCCTCGGCAGCGTCGGCCGGCTCGGGCAACGCGTGGCCGGGAGTGCGCAGCGGCTCGGGAAGCCAGCCCGACCCGGCGAGCAGCGTTTCGGCTTCGGTCGCCATCTCCACCTTCTTGAGGTGCTCAATGCGGTCCGCCGCTCGCTCGCCCTTGCCCTCGGCGACCGCCTGTAGGATGCGCCCCTTGGTGACCCGGCCGAGGAAGTTGGCGGCGGTCGGCGTCCAGCTCTCGGCCATGTCGAGGTTGACCGCCTGCGCGAGCCGGTCGGCGTGCGCGAAGGCGCGGGGCCGCCGGTTCCAGGCCTCGTGGACCGCGTTCACGCTGAGCGACACGCAATGAGCGAACAGCGCATCGCGGTTGCAGGTGTCGAACGTCTCCAGCGCGTCCCAGAGATCGCCCGACTCCTTGGGCAGCACGGACCGCCATGCCTGGTGCCGTTCGTCGAGCGCGCGGGCGAGCGGAGTGTCGTTCAACCCCGGTGCCTGGCTCCCGAACTGGACGCTCTTGAGGTCGAGCTCCAGGCAGGTATCCGAGCGGTAGCTGTAGAACACGCCCAGCGCGAGCGCGTGCAGGCCGGCCAGGAACGCCACGTCGGGCCGTCCACCAAGCGCATGGCGCAGCGCCAGCGTGCGGTGCGCGGTCAGCTCGGTCAGCAGCCGGTCGGGGATCGGCCGCAGTCCTTCGTCCTCCTCCGGCTCGGCCGGGGCGGCGGTGGCGTAGATGGCCTCGTCGTCCTCGGTTTGGGCAGCGGCAGCGTAGGCCGGGGCCTCGTCCGTCCCGATCTCCACATCCGGCTCGGGTTCGGCCGGGAGTTCGTCCTCCGGCCGGACGTAACCGCGCTCGACGCGCAGCGAACCGTCGGCGGCGATGCTGACGAACGCGCCGGCGCGGGTGACCTCGTCGGCCTTGAACACGATCGGCCGGGCGGTGAGCGCTTCGATCGCAGTCTCGAGTTCGGCCATGCGCTGGTCCTGCTCGTCGGTCAGCTCCTCAGCCTCGGCCGCTGCCGTCTCGATGTCGTCGACCTCCTGCTGGAGGGCGGCGAGCGTCGCCTCCTCCGCGTCGGTCAGCGGCACGGTCTCGCCGCGCAGCTGGCGCAAGCCGTAGCTGTGGCCGTAGGCGAAGTCGGGCGCGACCTCGACCCACTTCCAACCCTCCGCCCCGATCGTGACGGCAGCCTCGTTGAGCTTTTCCGCCACCATCATGTCGACCAGGCTGACGTCCTGCAGCCAGCCGCCGCCATCCCCTTGGAACAGGTCGTTCAGGATCGTGCTACCCGCCTCCTCGTAAGCGGCGACGCCGATGAACTGCGCCCGCTTGTCGGACGCGCGCACCGCACCCTCGGTCAGCATCCGCCGGATGGCGTAGGGCTGCTTGTCGTAGGACTGGCACAGCCGCTCGAACACCTGCTCCTGGCGCTCATGGTCGCCGTTGACGGTGAACGCCATCAACTGGTCGAGCGTCATGCCGTCCTCGGCATAGACGTCGAGCAGCTTGGGGCTGACCGACGCCAGCCGCAGCCGCTGCTTCACGACCGCGACCGAGACGAACTGGTTCGCCGCGATCTCCTCCTCGGACTGGCCCTTGGCGCGAAGCGCGAGGAAAGCGCGGAACTGGTCGAGCGGGTGCAACGGGGCGCGCTGCACGTTCTCGGCGAGGCTGTCCTCCTCGGCGAGCCCGCCTTCACGCACGACGCAGGGGACCGGCGCGGTCTTCGCCAGCCGCCGCTGCTTCACCAGCAGCGCGAGCGCGCGGTAGCGGCGACCGCCGGCGGGGATCTCGAACATGCCGGTCTCCGCGCCGGCTTCGTCAACGACGGCGCGCACGCTCAGGCCCATGAGCAGGCCGCGGCGCGCGATGTCCTCGGCGAGCTCCTCGATCGAGACGCCCGCCTTGACGTGGCGGACGTTGGACTGGCTCAGCAGGAGCTTGTCGAACGGGATGTCGCGCGAGGACGACAGGGTGATCTTCTGGACTGCTTTGGCCACGGTAGTTCTCCGTGACGGGCGGCCGGGAGCCTCTCTCTCGACCCTCAACCCGTCACGAAACTCCGGCCCACCTCTTCCTCTAGGGAAGCGATGAGCCGGAAAGTCGGAGAACCGGAAGGACCCGGACCCGGAAAGGCGGGCTTACGGTTCTACGTCCTGCCCGACGGCGAGCGGCGGAAGGGCGAACTCTGCCGCATCGAAGTGGGCGAGGATCGCTTCCACCGAGCCGAGACGCTCGACCGTCGCGCGGTCGACGAACACGCGGTCGCCCTCGTCGGCGTCGTAGCTTCGGGGGTCGCCGGAGCCGTCGAAGACAACGCGCTCAGCGCCCCATTCGCCGCCATAGCCGCCGGACCGGCGAATGTAAGGGACGCGGTGCTCGCGGCACCACGCCTCCAACTCCTCGAACATGCCCCAGGCGACCTCGTGCGCGTAGAGCTGGAGCGGCTCGCTCGGCGTGAGCTGGGACGGCTCGAACGGCTCGCCGTCCCACTCGGTCGAGAGCCCTTCGTCGCCGATGAGCTGCGTGAGTTCGTGGAGCTGAGCGGCGGTGACGATGCCGCCCAGCGCGATTGATGCTGAGACGCGATCGGCCATGATCCCCTCCCTTACGCTGCCGCCGACAGGAGCTTGGCGGCCTTGGCCTCCAGCTCCAGCCGGGCGTCCTGATGCGGGCGGGTGCGCGCGAGCGCGGTGATGCCCTGCACGAAGTCGAACACGCTCTCCGGCGGCCGACCCTCCTCGGCCAGCACCGTGGCGATGATCTTCTCGGTCTCTGGGCGCGAGAAGCCGCGCTTGCGCAGGAAGGTCTCGCGATCCTCGTCCTTCCTCGCAACGATCGCTTCGCGCGCGGCGCGGATGCCGGCCATGAACGGCATGGGCGAGCTGTCGGCGAACCGGGTAAGCGCCGGCGCGGCCTGGTGCGCGAAGCGGTGGCCGGCAAACTTGCTATGCCGGATCGAGATCTCCTCGAACCCTTCCGCACCCCAGATGTTGCGGTTCATGCACACCGCGCGAAGGTAGAAGCTCGCGATCCCGAGCGTCTTGGAGCCGACCTCGCTGTTCCAGGCGTAGAAGCCGCGGAAGTAGAGGTCCGGATCGCCATTGGGCAGCCGCCCGGCCTCGATCGGGTGGGCGTCGTCGACCAGGAACAGGAAGACATCGCGGTCGGAGGCATAGAGTGTTGTGGTGTCCTTGGTCACCTCGACATACGGGTTGTGCGTCATGGTCGACCAGTCGAGCAGGCCCGGCACCTTCCAGCGCGTGTCGCCGGCGCCGTTCCCAGCGATGCGCATCACCGCCTCGACCAGCTCGTGATCCCAGATGCGTCCGTAATCCGGGCCGGTGACGGCGCGCAGCTCGACCCGGCCGTCATCGGCTTCGAGCGTTTTCACCAGCTCGGCGCGGTGGGACAGCAGCCCGTGCTGGAGGTTGATGCCGGCGAGCGGCGCCGGAAGCTGACGCAGGTAGCTGGCAGGCGCGCCGACGAGGCTGCACAGCTGGCCATAAGACCAGTGGGTGGGCGCGATCGGCTCGGCACGGCCGGGCACGATCAGCGTCAGGCGCTCGGCGTCATCGCGATTAGCCTCGACCCGGAGCGACTTGGTCTCGACGGTGCGGGCCGTCGCGCGCTCGGCGCGGCCGCGGACGGCCGCGTGCAGTTCGGTCAGCGAGAGATAACGCTCGTCGTCGGGACGGCTGAACCACTCGGAAGAGACGCGACCGATCCGCTGGCCGCGGCTGATGTCGACCTTATAGGCGCCGGTTGCGGGCGGGGCGGAGCCCGCCGGCTCGGCGTGGCGGGAAGGCAGGGTCTGAAGCATGGGAGGTCTCCGGACGGGCTGGCCGGGAGCCTTTCTCTCGACCCTCAACCCGTCACGGCGACAGCCGCGGCCCTCTCCCTCTCGGGGCGTTGCGGGGCAAAGCGCCCGCAGAAGGGGTCGGCCGAGACACAAGACTCGGCCGCAGCGGAAGGCTTTCCCCTCCACGTTTCGGCCTGCCTGAACTACGGTTGCCTGCGGAAGCGTAACTCAGCCTGGGCGAATGGGGCGGATGTGCAACGACTACGAGCAGCATGTGAAATGGCGCGAATACTGCGAGATGATGCAGGCCCTCGAGCTTGGCGTGCCCACCGATCAGAGCGAGCGCGACCTCCCGCAGGCGGACGACATTCGGATCAACGACCTCGGTCCGGTGATGCGCGCGGCGGGAAACGGAATCGAGCTGACGCCGATGAAGTTCGGGTTTCCGCCAGCAAGTCCGAAGGGCGGCCCGGTCTTCAACTTCCGGTCTGAAGGGCGGCGGTTCGACAAGAGCCAGCGCTGCCTGATCCCGGCGTCCGCCTTCTTCGAGTTCACCGGCTCGAAGTATCCGAAGACCAAGCACCGATTCACGCTCAAAGATGCACCGTTCCCGGCCATCGCCGGTTTGTGGCGCGAGGGTGCGGGTAATCAGCCTGCTTCTTTCACCATGCTGACGACGGAGCCTGGGGATGATGTCGCTCCCTACCACAACCGCCAGATCGTTATCCTGCGACCCGAGCAGTGGAGCGCCTGGATCGACCTCAGTCGACCGGAGGCCGAGTTGCTTCGGCCGCTGCCGGCGGGTTCCTTGAGCGTCGAGACCGTCAGGGTCGGCAAGGATTGAGCGAGGGCGCACCGCAGCACCCGCGCACGCCGGACGGGCGCTACTTCGTCGTGCGTGGACGGCTATGGCGAACCAGCAACCCTGCTTCGAGCGAGGACGTACGGGAACTGCTCGTCGGAGACCTGATGGCGGCCAGGCGCGCTGTCAGGAGCGCCGCAGCGGATGCAAAGGCCCTGGCAGAAGCCCGGCGCTCAGCCGACGTGGCCAAGCGGGCGCTGGGCGAACGCGGGCCGGTCTGGTGGGACGACGGGGCGCCCGACTACAACCGCCACCTCGCGCGGAACACGCCTTACGCGGCTTGGTTCGCGTCCGTGGACCAGGACGGAAAAACGTAGAGCCGTGTTCGCGGCTTTCCGTATCGCCGGATCAGCGGAAGTTTCGGGGCGTGACCCGGATGCTCTGATCGCGGTCGAAGCGAAGGTCCGGATTGTAGTCCTCCTTGGCGCGACGCGCGACGTCGCGGCCGCGCGGGTTCGGGCCACCGCCGCCTTGACCCTCGTCGGCGCGGCCGTGCGGCACGCGAACGCTCCCGCCATCGCTGGCCCCGACCTTCCGGAGCACGTCCGACAGGTCGACGATTCGATCGGCGATGGGCGGCGCCGGCGATGTCGAGGACGAGCCCATCAGGCGGGTCGGCCGCGACGAGCGGCGCGTACCGCAGCGCCCAGACCGCAAGCCGCTCCAGGCCGGCGAGATCGGCCGCCACGTCCGCCTCGAAGACGGTGATCTGCGGATGCATCGCCTGGGCGACCGCAACCGTCAGGCCGGGGTTGAGGCCGAGCGTCAGGGCGGCGGCGTCGGCCGCGTGGATCAGCCGACGGGAACCTTCGCGACGGGCGACGATGAGCGGCCTATCCGGCGGCGGCGCGTCTGACGTCCGCCTGAGCCGGTCGGTCGGCCAAGTCGGCAGCCAGACGGAGACGACCCGTCTCATCGCAGGCCTCCACGGTCCAGAGGGCGGGCTCCGCGCCGCGGCAGCGGAGAAGCTCAAGGCGCCATCGCGGGTCGCCGACCCCCGGCACGCCATCGGCGGGCGGAACCGCCGGCAGCGCGCTCAGCCGCCACCGCGTCGCGGCTACGGTCCCGGTCAGCTCCGGCTCGGCGCGACCGTCCCACCGCCGCAACACGAACACGGTCACGCCCGAGGCTTCGGCGGCGAGCTGGAGGCGACGGCTGGCGGTCAAGGTGAGCCGTGTCGTCTCGGCGACGACGCCGGCGAGGCCGCGGTGGCGCGCTCCATCCTCGGCGACCGGCAGGACATGCTCCTCCTTGCCCGTCTCGGCGTAGATCAGCCGGTCGGGATGTAGGCCGGCTCCGGCGAGCCCCGGCGCGAACAGGTCACGCGCCTTGAGCACCCACAAGACCGAGCCCTTAGCGCGGGCGAGGACGGCTGCAGCGAATAGCGCGGGGGCTGCCCCATGCGCGAGATCGGCGCCGGCACCGACAACCTCGTGAAGCGCGCCGCGCGACAAGCCGCCGTCGGGGAGGTGGTCGTCAATGACCGGCACGCCGAGCCTGAGGCCGGCGATCCGACGCGAGCGGCTGCCCTGCTCCAGGTGAGCGATCCTGGCGCGAAGGTCGTTGACGACACGGCTTTGCTCGACTGCGCGCATACACTCCTGACGGGTCGGACGACTCCCATGTTCATGATATGTTCCCCCATGCTCTGAGGAGTCAATCTGTCACACGTCGGGGCGACCCAGCCCTTGTCGATTAATGGCCTGATACCTAACTCTGTGACGGTGACACTGTTATAGAGGCTGGCGTGGAGCAGTTCGAGGCCGTCCGGCAGATTGCGGAGGCGCTGAACGGCGGAAATCGCAGCGGCCGGAGCGCAAGGCTGGCTCGGTTGATGGGATCGAGCGTCGCCACCGTGCGCTCGTGGGGGGCGGCGGGCGCCAGCGAGGGGCGCAAACGCGCGCTGAGCCCCTCGGCGCGACGATTGCTTTTCCTCTTCCTGGCTCTGCACGAGGGCGGCCACGATCTCGACCGCTTGCGGTCGATCGCGCGCCGGCTCGAACGAGAGTATCTCGGCGATGAAGAAGACGAGTAAGAAGTCTGGCCGCACAGCGGGGGAGCGAACCGTCGCGCTGCGGCGGGAGCCTCGCGAGGGCGGCTTCACCCGGGTCGTGGCAGTGATCGTCGCGCTTGAGCACTATCGCAAGCCGTCGAGCGGCGATGCGCTGCCGACGGTCGATTACGCCCACGCCGACGCGGACGCGTTCGCTAACCTCCTTCGTGAGGCCTACGCCAATCTGGCGGCGGAAGACCTGTCGATCGACGTCATCAAGGACGGCGACGCGAGCCTCACGGCGCTCCGCGATCATCTCGGCTACACGATCCGAGGGCTGAGCGACAACGACCTGTTCATCTTCTACTATGCCGGTCACGGCTTCCACGGGGCAGGCGGCAATCGGCTGAGCGCTTACGACACCAACCGCACCAACGTGGGCGGAACGTCCCTGTCGATGCGTGACGATCTCCTGGAGCCACTCGCAAACAGCGCGAGTCGGCAGGCGCTCGTTTTCGTCGATGCCTGCGCTGAGAAGTTCCGCGAGGTGGTCGCCTCGCGGGACGTGATCACCAACCTCGATGTGCGCGAAGCGGAGGAGTTCCTCGACAGCGGCTGGTATCTGGGCGTGTTCCTGTCCTGCTCGCCCGGCGAGAAATCTTATCCCGCGTCGTCGCTGCGCCACGGCGTGTGGACGCACTTCGTTTTGGTGGCGCTGTCGGGTCGCGCCGAGGAGGCGCTCACCGGTGAGCGCTGGCTGACCGATTATGGCCTGCGCGATTACCTGCGGTCTGAAGTGCCGCGCTTCATCACCCGCGAGATGCAGATCCGCGGCACCCAGACGCCGCAAGCTGTGCTCTCGGGCTCAAATTCTTTTCGTATCCGCCACGTGCCTCGACCTCCCAGCGTTCCGGCCGACGCGGCGCTCGCCGGCATCCGGCTGCGCAACAACAGCGAGTTCCTAGAAGGGAGCGAGACGGGAGCGATCCGCAGCCTCGACGGCTTCCAGCGCGGCTACCACACTGTACCCGACAAGATCAGTGACTCGGCAGAGGGATGGTGTCACCGTCTCTTGAAGGACCGTGTCGCCGAAGAGTTGCAGGACCTGTACGACCGGGCCCGGGCTGCCTTGAACGCTCGGCGCAAGGACCTGCGGAAAGAGGCGGACGCGGGGGGCGGCGATCTGGACACGCCGGCCTTCCGCTATTCCGTAACGACAGGGCAGAACCCCGACGATCCAGCGGAGTACGTCATCCGCCGGCAACTTGAGCTTCGGCAAGGCTGGCAAGCGCATCGCGAAGTTATCGACGAACTCTTCGAGACCGAGTTCGACCGGCTGGTAGTTGAGTTCGACAGCATGGACGAGAGTTTCGATGAGCTGGTCGACCGGCTCGAAGATATCCAGGAAGAGCACGGCGGCTCGGTCCGAGACGACGATCGGGCCAAGCGCGTCGGCTATGAGCGCGACGGCGCCACGTTTACCTTCGACTTGCGGCAGCGTCGCCTGGAGATTTCGTTCGGCAAGTCGGGCACGCTCGCGCTGGTAGACGCAGCGCAGCGCGTGCAGCTTGGGATCGGCAAGGTGAGCCCGATGCTGCCGGCGCCACCTGACCAGGACCTGACGCCACCGGCAGGCAAGCGGGTGCCGGCGCGCCGTCGATGACTGGCGAGGTTTGTTACAGCGTTCTCCCGAGAGAAGAGCTGCTCGTGAAGAGGTGATGCTATGTCCGACGGCATTCGGCAATTGCTGGAACAGCAGGACGCGATGCGCCGGCTGACCGATCCGCTCAGTGACATCCTCAGAACCAACAAATCGGTGACCGACATCTACGGTCAGGTCGGGGCAGCCTCCGAGGCGATGCGCCTATTCAAGGCCGATGAGGAGCGTCGGAAGATGTTTTCGTCGATCTACGACGGCGGCGCGGTCGGTCAGCTCATGCGAGAGATGGACGAGCGCCGGAAGCTGATCGAGGGGCCGATCGAGCAGGCGCGGCGGCTGGGGCTGCTGGATCCCAATTCGGACCTTCGGACGTCGCTCGCCACGATCACCGCCGAACATGAGCGTTACCGGCAATCCTTCGCCTTGCCAGCGATGTCCGAGGTCGGGCGGCTGGCGCGCCAGGCTCTGGGCACCGGGACGCTGGCCGAGTCGGTCTTAGCCGCGAACGGACGCGTCAGCGCGGTCGAAGAGGCCATGCGCGCGATGCGGTCCCCGTGGCTCAACATCGAGCACGAGTTGCGCTCGACACGCGCTTTCGGCGATCTGATCGGCATCGGTCACGGCTTGGCAGCGTTTCCGCCCTACGCGCAACTGCTCGCGCAAGGGCTGCGTCCGAGCCTCGGCGATTGGCGCGATCCGATCAGCATCGTCGACGAATGGCAGGACCCTATCCTGCGGTCGGGATATTACCGTGAGCGCGGCTTTGATCCCGCACTCACCGATTTCACGCGCGAAGGGTTTGCAGAGGCCGTCGGGGCAGCCGGACTGACGGAGGCGCACGCTGCCGAGGTCGATGCCGAGGAGGCGGAGGGTCTGGCGCGGTCGCGCGAGGCATTCGCGCGACTGCAGGAGCTCGAGCGCGCCATTCGGCAGTTCATCGTGCGGGCTATGGAGGCGGCGTTCGGCCCGGACTGGATGAGGCGGCAGCTTCCGGCCGGCATGCTCGACGCATGGACCGCCAAGCGCGACAAGGCGGTTCAGGACGGCCTCACCGCCGAGCCGCTGATCAACTACGCCGACTTTACCGAGTACAAGGCCATCATCGAACGCCGCGACAATTGGTCGATGGTGTTCAAGCCGGTGTTCGGACGCGCCGAAGACGTACGTGAGTCCTTCCAGCGCATGTTCCCCCTGCGGATTGCGACCATGCACGCGCGGCTGATCACTTCGGATGATGAGCTGCTCCTTCTAGTCGAGACCCGTCGGATCAAGCGTGCGATCGGGCAGTGAACTCCTTGGCCAAGCCGAGTTCGCCCCTTGCATGTCTGGAAATCCGACATTATAAAAGTGTCCACGTCTAATAAGGACACGCTATGTCAGTCAGCACACTGGCGCCGCCCGCAGCCGTCGTCGCCGCGCCGGCCTTTCCGACCGCCGCCGTCGAGGCGGACCTTCGCTCCGAGCTGATCGAGGCGATCAAGGCCGAGGCGGCGATCAAGGGCGTGGCGCTGCCAGCGGCGACCGCCGCCATCGCGCAGACGCCCTTTCAGGTCGACTCGCTCGTCGTGGTCTCAATCCTCTGCGTGGTCGAGCCGCTCGTCGGGTTCGAGCTGCCGGAGAGCGTCGTGCGGACGGGAGGTTACACCTCCGTCGAGCAGGCAATCGGCCAGCTGGTGCCGCGGATCGAAGCTCAGTGGAAGAAACGCAAAGGATCAAAGCCATGACACAGGCCGCATTGAAGCAGGACAGCGATGAAGACGAGAGGCGCCGGTTGGGTGATCGTCTCCGCGAGGCCCGCAAATATCTTGGGCTGAAGCAGGAGGAGGTCGCGACTTATCTCAAGATCCCTCGGACGGCGCTTACCGACATCGAGAATGGGCAGCGTCGTGTGGAGGCGCTTGAACTGACCCGGCTCGCCAAGCTCTACCGCCAGCCGGCGGCGTTCTTCACCGGCGAGGACGAGGTGGCGGCGAGCTTGCCAGTGGACGTCGCGCACCTGGCGCGTCGGGCGGCCGCGCTATCGCAGCAGGACCGCGATGAGCTAGGCCGGTTCGCCGACTATCTCCGGTCGCGCTCGCGCGCCGGACAAGGCTGACGCGCATGGCTTCGGTCGACTATGCGGGAGCGGTGCGCGCCGGGACGCAGGCTGCGGCGCGCCTTCACCAGCGGATCGACCTGCGCACGGCCGTCGAGGCGCGAGGCGGCAACGTCGACGTGTTCGGCGCGATCCAGGCGCTCGACTTGCCGCTCCTACTGCGGCCATTGAGCGGCCTGCTTGGCGCCTACCTGAGCGATCCCGCGCCGGGCGTGTTGGTCACGACGCAGCGGCCGATGGCGATCCAGCGGTTCACCGCAGCCCACGAGCTCGGCCACTTCACGATGCGGCACGAGCCGAGCCTCGACGACGACAGCATTCTGCGGCGAATGCCCATGGCCGGGGCGCCCGCCGAGGACTTTCAGGAAGTCGAGGCCGACGCCTTTGCGGTTAACTTCATGATGCCGCGATGGCTGATCCAGTGGCATGCCGCCCGGCAGGGCTGGACCGTCGAAGACTTCCGCCGGCCGAACCGGATCTATCAGCTCGCGCTGAGGCTCGGCGCCAGCTACGAGGCGACCTGCTGGACGCTGGTTCGCCATCGCCTGATCACGGCGGCGCTCGCCCGTGAGCTACAGCAGACGCAGCCGCGCGAGCTGAAAGTCGCGCTGCTCGAAGATTACCGGCCGCAGGACTACCGCGGCGACGTCTGGCTGCTGACCGAGCGCGACGCGGGGACGCGTATCGACGGCAGTCGCAACGACCTCTTCGTGCTCCGGCTGAGGGAGCATAGCGGCGGCGGTTACCTCTGGAACATCGACCAGCTCGCCGCGAGCGGGTTCGCGATCGTCCGTGACGCACTTGAGGCCATTGATGGCGATGGCATCGGCGGACCGGTCATCCGCCGCGTGACCGCCGCTCCTGAGGAAGGCGGGCGCGGCATGCTGCAGCTCGATGAGCGGCGACCGTGGGAGCCTGAGCCACCGCTGTCCCGCTTGCAGCTCGACTTCGACCTGACGGGCCCAGAAGAGGAAGGCTTGTCCCGGGCCGAACGGCGGAGGCTGCTTGAAGCCGCATGACCCTGATCACGGTTCAGAAGGATCTGCGGTCCGAGCTCGGCGCGGCCCGCAACCAGGGGCCACGGCCGACGTGCCTCGCGTTTGCGGCCAGCGACGCGCACGCCGCGTTGCGGCCTGGATGGTCGCCGTTGTCGTGCGAGTTCGCCTTCTATCACGCCCAACGCCGTGGCGGGCGCTCGCCGGACAGCGGTGCGACGGTTCCCGACATGCTTGCGGCGCTCCGGTACGACGGGCAACCGGAGGAGAACGGCTGGCCGTATCTGCCCGCCACGCCGACGGACGTGACGGCTTGGCAGCCGCCCGCCGCGTCCGGTCCGTTATTCGGCCGCGCCGGCGCGGCACACTCGTGCGTGCTGGATGCGCTCGTTGGCGAGCTTGATCATGGCCGTCCCGTGATCCTCTTGCTCGTGCTATCGCGCTCCTTCTACGCGCCGACCGCCGACGCGGTGGTCCGTCCGGCACCCGGCGAAGCGCCGGAGCCCGCGCGACGGCATGCGGTTCTCGCTGTCGCGCACGGGAGCGTCGATGGCGACCGCGCGATCCTTGTTCGCAACAGCTGGGGTCTGGGTTGGGGTGCGGCGGGGCATGCCTGGCTGACCGAGACCTTCATCGCGCCGCGCCTGTTCGGGGCGGCGCTGCTGACGGAGAATGTTGATGTATCTGCCCGTTCCGCCGCAGCCTGACTGCGCCGCTGCCTGGCGGGGGGCGGTGCGCGCCGTCGACGCCGCGCCGGGTCACCAAGCCTACAACGTTATCATCGACGTCGCCGATCCCGTGGCGAACGCGACGGTCGCTCATCCCGGCATCGCCATTGTCGACGCCTTCCTGACGCCGCGCGCAAAGCCGATCGACACGGTCGCGAACACCATTTTCCCGGCCTCGCTCTACATGCGGCACGGCGCTCCGGCGTTCTTCGACATATTCTCGACGCGCGTGCTGCCGAAGGTGCGGCGGGGCGAGCGCTGGTCCGGCTACTATTTTGAGCGCATGACGCACTATCCCGTCGCGGTCGGCGATCCGCCAAACCAGCTTTGGGACATTGTCACCCGCATGAAGAACGGCAACGTAAAGGCGTTGAACAAGTTTGAACTGTCGCTATTCGATCCTGTCCGGGACGTCGACAATTCGCCCTATGGCGGTCAGTGCCTCAGCTTCCTGAGCTTCAAGATCGTGCCCGGCACCCCGCGCAAGGTGATCCTGACCGCGCAGTACCGGAACCACTACTATGTCGAGAAGCTGCTCGGCAATCTAATCGGATTGGGCCGGCTTATGAGCTTCGTCGCGCGCGAGGCAGGGCTCGCGGTGGGGCCGCTGACCGTCGTCTCGACCCACGCGACAATCGATCGGCCCGGCGGCGCGAGCCGAACCGAGCTTAAGGCTCTCTTGGACCAATTCGATCAGATGATGGTCCCGCTAGCAGCGTGAGCCGCGAGCGGCAGCTCGGGTACGACATCGTCGTCATCTAAGCCGTAAATGGCACGGACGCCTGCGATGAACTCGGTTTGTCCCCCATAGCTCGGGTGGCGGACCGTCATCACTGGAACGTCGATGCCTCTCAACGCGAGAGCGGCGTCGCGGCCGATCGCGACAATGCGGCTCGGCGCAATCATGTCGATGAGGGCGGTTAGGAATGGCCAGGTCGCCTCGCGCTCAGCGCGGGTGTGACAACGGTTCGAGAGCGGATCGTCCGCCTCGTGCGGGTGTAGTGGAAAGACGTTCCACAGGACCACGGGCGCTCCGACGCGCGCGAGCACACGCCAGACGACGGCCGCAGTGCGTTCTGCAACTGCCGGGCCGTGGGTCGCACGTTGAAGGTCGATGCCACCGAGAAGCGAGCCGGCTGAGGTCAGATGCACCTCATCGGTAAGCGGAACACCCGTGCGCCGGCCGCCGCGATACCCCAGATCGCGGGCGATCCAAATCGTGTCGACCCGAGCTTCGACGGCCGCCTCCAAGCACCGGACGAGATTGCGCTTGCGGACGCGCGCGCCGTCCTCGCGATCGTGCAGCGAGCAATGATCGCTGTACGGGTTGAACACGGACGTTAGCGTCGTGTCGGCAAGCGCGTCGGCGAAGGTGCGCGGCGTCTTCACGCTAGTGGCTCCACGGTCATGCGATGCGCCTCCAAGTCGAGTTGCAGGCGACCGCTGCGGTGCTCCCGAAGAAACCGGAATGCGGCGTAGCCCTGCAGAATCGCTTCCTCCCACAGCCACAAGGGGCAGCGTTCGGCTTCGTAGCCTGCGACGAACTCGCGGACATGCTTCAGAAGGTCGAAGGGCAGGTCGCCGGGCTTCATGCCTGCGAAGAGCTTGAGCTCGAGCGCCTGCCCGAAGATCCAGGTGGTGATACCCTCCTCGATCAGCGTGGCCCGGGCGCCGTCCTGCGCCTCGTCGACCTTCGGCGCCGATTTGCGCTTAAGGCGAAAGAGCGCGCGTATGACCGGCGACCAGCCCAGCACGGCGACGTATGCATAGTGGAACACGTCATGGAAGCGGTAGTCGTCGGCAGTCATTGCGTTGTCGGTCAGCCTGTCGCCGATGTTGATGCCGTTGCAGCGCTGAAAGACGTAGGTCCGGCCTCGCACCTCCCGCTCGAAGATTTCGATCGTGAGCTGACGCGGGAGGCGCTCCTCGGACTCCGCGCTTGCGTCCAGCGGCTCGGGGTAGACGCGCTCGCGCGGCCAGCGGTCGTTGATCTTGGCGAGGTTCTTGATGGCGGCAGCCTCCAAGGTAACGCCGGCTTCGTCGGCGGCTTGGATCAGGGTTCGCGCGACCCCGGAGAGGCGGCCGGCCGTAGCCGTGCTCTGGCCGTCACTCTCGCTAACGAGCAAGCCAACCTCGCCCGCCAGCTTCAGCAGAGTGCGTTCAAACGCTGCCGTAGGTTCGCCACCCCGCGGCATGATCGGGGGCTGGAGGGCGGTGAGTGTCAGCCCGCCATCCGCCCCATGCACCCGCTCGGGCGCTGCCGCCGCAAATACGTCCGGTAGGGACGCGCCCGTCCGCGATGCGACCGCCGCGAGATACCAGAGCACGTCACCAAATTCCTCAACCACAGCGCTGGCGTAGCCGCGATAGGAGATGCGGTCGCGCTGCTTCTTCTTGACCTCGCTGAGCAGGCTGCCGGTCTCGCCAAAGAGGCCGAGCAGCGGGAACGCCAGCGAACCGCCATCGCTCCGTTGATCAGATAGGCCAGCCTGAGCCGCGTACTCAGCGATGCTAAGAGGTTGAAAGTTAGGGGTCGCTTCGGTCAACTCGCGGTCCCCTTAGAACGTCGAATCAAGGTTCAAGCTGCCCTTCTTAGAGGCTTCTTCGCGAGCAGGGCACGGACAAACCGATCCCAACGCGCCATGCCGGCCCGCTTCTCGGGCATGTAGTTCCAGCGATCGTAGTTCTTGGAGCTGACGTCGTGGAGGGCGTGGTTCTGGATGCGATCGCGGATTTCCTTCGGCACGCCGGCTTTCCCGGCCAGGGTCTTCCAGGTGCGCCGAAGGTCACGGTTCGTGACGACAGGGATGACACCACGATCTCGTTGGCGCCACATGCACGAATACAACGTGCCGTGGCTGACGGGCTTTGAGGAGTCCTTCTGCGACGGAAAGAACCAGCCATACTCGTTCGGCTTGATTGTCTCGATCAGCTCCGCGGCGAGCGAGGGAACAGGAACCGCGTGCGGCGTCGAGTTCTTGGTTTTCGACCAGTCGATGATCCGCTCGGCCGCGTCCCATTGATCTACATGAAGGCGAGCGACCTCCTCGACCCGCTGGCCGGTTAGCATCAGGACCTGAACGGCCCGAAGGTATGGCGGGTGAACCGGAACGTCGGGGCATTCCAGCCAGCGCCAGAGGTGGGCGAACTCATCCTCGTCTAGCCAGCGGGTGCCGACCTTCTTGGGCTCGGTCGGAATGCCGGCTGCAGGATTGTAGACGAGGCGAAAACGCCGAAGCGAGGCGTTACGATAGTCGTGCTCCGACTTCATCCCCCAGCTGTAGGCTGCGCGGATGTAGCTGCGCACGTGATCAGCCATAGCCGCAGCGCCGCGATCGAAGATCGGCCGCAGGACCTCCGTGACCTCGTCGGGCTCAATCTCCCGTGCAGCCCGGTTGCGGCCTAGCGTGTCGGCGATTTTGTTCAGGCCCTTCTCGGTCTCCTTCCACGATGGTTTGTCAGCCGCCTTGAGCGAGGCCACGTAGGCCTCGAACAGGTCGGCGACTGTCCCCGGTCGCGTGTCGCCGGCGATCTTGATGCTGCGTCCTTTCTGGATGGCGTCCGAGAAGTCGCGCTTGAACACCTCTCGGGCGGCAGCGAGGGACATGGATGGGTAGTCACCCAGCTTCTTCTTGATGCGCTTCCCGTCGCGCCACTGTTGGGCCATCCACTCCGCGATTACGCGGGCGGGCATCGGCCGAAGCGCCAGCACGAGACGACCGACGCCGCGGCCCTCGCCATCAACCAAAGTTCTCTGCTTGCCGCCAATCTCGACGTCCTTGAGGGCTCGTCGGATCGCGCCATCGGTGAGGCTCGCCATAGCCGATCTCCTTGCTCGCTGAGGGCGGTTGCACGGAGGCAACTGAGGTCGGTATGACGACTGACCCCCCTCTAACCGCCCTCAATATGCCGCAGAACGATACCACCGCACAAGAAGGAAAACTGTTGTGTTTCAACGTGCTTGTGCGTGATCGAACGTGCTCTTCAATGGGCGAGTGGGATGATTGTGCACCAGGATCAGCGCGGTTGCGTGCAGCTCCAGCGCGCGCCTGGCAACCTCTCGCGGGTAGACCGGCGTGTGGTTCACCGTGCCGCGCGCCTGCGCCTCGTCGGCCAACAGGCGGTTCTTGCCGTCCAGGAACAATACCCGGAACTGCTCTACCCGCTCGCGCGCCAATTGGGCGTTCAGGTAGCCCATCAGCGACTCCCAATTCGACAAGACGGGGCGGTCCTGCAGTTCGGAGCGCATCAGGCGCAACGCCGCGGCCTGAACGGTTTTCAGTGCGGCGCTGCCAGCCTCACCCATGCCCTCAACGCCGCGCAACTCGGCCAGTGGGGCGGCAATGGCGTTGGCGAAGGAGCCGAATCGGCCCAGCAGCGCGCGGGCGATGGGCTTGGTGTCCCGGCGAGGCAAGGCGAGGAACAACACCATTTCCAACAACTCATGATCCGCTACGCTGTCGGAGCCACTGGTAAGCAAACGTTGGCGTAAGCGCTGACGATGCCCTTCGGCACTAAGCGGTGATGCGGGAATAGGGTCCAGGTCAGGCAACAATCCGGCCATCCTGCACCGTGCCATGGGCATCGCCCACGGGGCAATGTAGCGTGAGGGGTGGCCAGGCTACTTGCGCCTGGCCGCCTTGCCTCAGCGGGACTTCTTGTAAAGCTTGCTGGCGACCTCGAACATCTCCTCGGGCGCGTAATTCGGTGCAAAAGCACCGTAATTGCCCAGCAGATCGGGGATGTGGCCACCTTCCGGATGGCCGTCGACGACCTCCAACTCGCCCGGCGGGTCGCCCGGCAGCGCGACTTCGCCATTGCCCCAGATGCCGGCGGCTTCCTTGTAGTCGTCCGGGCTGAAGCGATACAGCCGACGATGGCTGCCTTCGTTGAGGTACTTCTGGCACTCCGGAATCTTGTCGAGGTTGATGTTCGGCGTCGGCAGCATCTTCTCGATCTCGACGCCCGTCAGCTTCTTCAGCGCCAAGGCATAGGCATGCGCGTGGACGGAGCCGCGAACCAGCAGGTAGCCGCACACCTCACGCCCGGTCGGCTCCTTCATGGTCTCGTAGACGCGGAGCTTGTGGATGCGGGCGCCGCATTCGAGGTGGAAGTTGTGCAGCAGGTCGATGATCACGTTGCCGGTCGTGGTGACCATGTCCGTGTTCCACGACAGGCCGTTGCTGTTCACCGGCGTGGAGCCACCGCCGTTGGACAGGAACGAGCCGGGCAGCGCGATGTCTTCCATGGCGTTGAACGGTGCCTTGGACACGTCCACGTTCGGCGTCGGGTCGCCCGGGCCGTTGTTCAGCATGGCGATGCCGGTGCTGACCAACTCCACATGCCCGAGTTCCTCGGCGAAGATCGCGGAAACCAGGCTGTAGAACGGCCGCAGCTTGGACTTGTTGCGGAAGTTGAAGCTTTGGAACATGTAGTTCCCCAGCGTCGACATCTCGCCATACTTCCCACCCAGTAGTTCCTGGAGTGCGGCGGCCGCGTTGGGGTTAGGCTTCTTGGGTTCCGGAAGCTCGGCCTGGAGCCTGTCGATCCTCATGAACATGTTCGCACGTTTCCTTCCTGACGGCGTCGAGCGGTATGCGGGACACTGGCGGGGAGCTTTACGACGGCGTGGGGGTGCGAGTTCCGGGCGCGGCCTCGCCCCGGTGGGTCAGGGCAAACGCGCCAGCGCGCCAGCCAACGCCTTCAGCGTCGCTTCCGCCCCGCGCATCGCGGCCTTGTCGTCGCGGTCGGCGTCATCGACGCCGTCCTGGACGGCGGCCACACCGGATTCCAGGTTTTCCCGCAGGACGGCCAGCCGGTCCTGGAACGTCGCCGGGTCATCCCGCCACGCATCCAGCAGCTTGTTGGTTTCCCGCTGCATCCGGTCGGGCGCCGTGCCCGCCGCGGCCAGCTTCGCCAGTCGTTCCAGCGCGGCGGAGACCGGGTCGGACGCCAAACGCCCCGGCCCGCTCAGTGCGTCCAGTTTTCCGGGCGGTTGAAGCGGAAATTGTCGGCGTAGACCTTGGGCTTGTGCTTGACCGGCGCCGGCGGGATTTCGACGTCGTAGGCGAAGCCGTTCGCCTCCGCATACGCAACCGCCTGCTCGCGCGAGTCGAACCGCAGCTTCACCTGGCCCCGCGTGTCGCCGCGGCCCCACCAGCCCATCAACGGGTCGTTGACCTCGGGCAGGGTCGTGGCGAACTCCAACACCCAGTTTTCCGTGCCGGCGAGGCCGGACTGCATGGCGGTCTTGGGACGCTGGAAGATTCGCACGCGCATCACGGGCTCCTCGCGGGATCGACGGGCGGTTTACGGCCGCGCTTCATCGGTGGCAAGTTGCCCGCCCACGGAGGAATCACCCATGCCGCGCCTGCGCGTCACCGAAAAGGCCGCCGATATCGAGGCGCTCAACCTGTCGCTGGACCCGTTCGAGCCCGGCGCCGCGCCGCCTGACGGCGTCGTCGTGGCGGTGCGCGCCGCCGGGGTCAACCCGTCGGACGTGAAGGCCGCGCTGGGCGCGATGCCGTATGCCGTGTGGCCGCGCACGCCGGGGCGGGACTGGGCCGGCATCGTGGTGGACGGCCCGGCGGAGCTGATGGGCCAGGCAGTCTGGGGTTCCAGCGGCGACCTCGGCATCCGGCGGGACGGCACGCATGGCAGCCACATCGTCGTGCCCCGCAGCTACGTCCGGGTGAAGCCCAGCGCGATGTCGCTGGAGGAGGCGGGCGCCGTCGGCGTGCCGTTCATCACCGCCTATGAAGGGCTGCGCCGCGTCGGGCTGCCGCAGCCGGGCGAAGTCGTGCTCGTCATGGGCGCGAACGGCAAGGTGGGCCAGGCCGCGATCCAGATCGCGAGCATGCTGGGCGCCCAGGTGTTCGGCGTCACGCGCCGGGCGGAGGAGTATGTCGGCCATGCGAGCCGGCCCGTGCGCCTGCTGGACGCCAGCAGCGGGGACCCGGCGGCCGCGCTGCGCGACCACACGGGCGGCCGCGGCGCCGACATCGTCTACAACACGGTGGGCAGCCCGTATTTCGCCGCGGGCAACGACGCGCTGGCGCTGCGCGGCCGGCACATCTTCATCGCCACGGTCGACCGCGCG